>CAJOCQ010000001.1 GCA_905233135.1 uncultured Selenomonadaceae bacterium
ATATAGCAACGCGTTACGACAAATTGGCGGATTGCTTTTTGAATTTTGTGTATCTTGCCGCTTCTGTTATCCACTTTTAATTTACCAACAACCCCTAAGAAAAAAATTCCATATTAGAAAAAAATTTCTGAAAATAGCTTGAAAAAACACTTTACAAATTTATAAATGTTATGATAAAATTAACGCACTTTATAAAGTGTTAGATAATGAAAGTATGAAAGGGCGATTTTAATGATAATTATGGATTGGGTTAGGAAAATCACGGATATTATAATGCCGCTTGAACCTATGCCTGAAGAAGAAGAAGTTGTAGAAAAAAAGGAAGACGCAAAGGCAAAGCCGATGCAAATGCCGACTCAAGCGCAAAATTTAGCTGAAAACGTCGCGGCAAAACGCGCGGCGGCAGGCGGCACTTCCGCTGCTTACGTCAGCACTTCGCGCGGCAATACCGCTTCAGTAAACGGCGTAAATTACACGGCGTACACCGATACTTCAAAAACCAACAGACCGAATTTGCAAATTATCAAAGCTCCCGAATTTGTTATGAAAGTTTACACGCCCGCAGATTACAGCCAAATTAACGGAATTGCTGACGATATTTTGAACCATAAAGCGGTTGTTGTGAATTACGAATACGTTCACGCGGAAGAACAGCGCAGAATTTGCGATTATATCGACGGCGTCTGCTACGCGGTCGACGGCGCAGTTACCAAAATTTCAGAGAAAATTTTTCTGTATGCACCGGCGGGAATCAGCACAAGCGATATTGCCGCGTTGGTTGCTTCAGTTCGTTATCACTAAAAAATTTTGCAAAAAAATTACTCCTGTTGCAGCTCCAAAAAGTTGCAGCAGGAGTTTTTTTGTTTGTTATCACTAAAAAATTTTTTGTATAAAAAATTAACGATTCTTGAGAACGTAAACAGTTTGAGATTTAATTTCGCCGTCGGCGGATTTAGTGCCGCTTGTTTTAATTGCAAAGCCGCCTTCGACTTCTTCGAGGTGCAAATTATCTTGCGTTGCGTAAATATTTAACATAATGTCAGCCGCTTCAGAAATAATATCTGCGGCGTTTTTCAAGCCGGCAGCATTCCAATCAATAGGGCAGCCGGGATCATATCCGAACATTCCGATTTCCATTAAAACTTCAGCAGGTTTATCAATTATGCTGTAAATATTTTTGCCCGAAATTTTGCCTTCGGACTTCGCCTCGTCATAAATTTTAAAATCTGAATCAGGCAAAGTTTCAGCGTTGAAAATTAACTGCGTCGAAATATCTTCAACGCCCTTTGCATTATACTTAATACTAATTTCGTTATCGTTAGAAATGCTGTAAATAATTTCGGCGGATTTTTCGCCAACGGTTGCAGTAAGTTTCAATCCCTCAATAATATATTCGGCGTCCCAAATCATTTTATCAAATTCGTTTGCGCCGTCAACATAAACAATACCCGCCGCGTCGTCTTTTTCGTAGCCGCTGACATCGGGATAACTTTTCAGCACTAACTTATTTTCAAAATCTTTGTTGCGGAAACGTACTGAAACAATTCTTGCGCCGTAATCAGTGATTTTCAATTCATTGCCTTTGTTATTGCGGAGAGTGTAAAGTGTTGCCTTCCGCCCGTCTTCGAGTTTTCCGAATGCTTCTTTTTTGATACTTGGCATAAATTGTGCCTCCCTTAAATTTTTGACTATTATATAGCGAATGAAGAAATTTTTGAAGTGCTTATAAAATTATTTTTTGTCGCCGCCGTTCCATTCAACCATTTCCGTCGGCAAGTGCAACTGAATCAGAATTTTGTTTACAACGTGGTTAATGTGACTTTGGAGCGTCATATCAGTATTGTAAAAAGTCATAACCGGCGGCATAACTACAACGCCCATATCTGCAAGCTCTTTCATATTGCGTAAGTGAATCCTGCTGAAGGGCATTTCGCGCGGTACAATTACCAAAGTGCGCCGCTCTTTTATGCAAACATCAGCCGCGCGCAAAAGTAAATTGTCACTGTAGCCGCTGACAATTCCTGCAACCGTTTTCATTGTGCAGGGAACTATTACCATTCCGTCTGTTAAAAAGCTGCCGCTTGCAATCGAGGCGTCCATTTCGTGTACGTTGTAAACGTAATCCGCCAATCTGTTGATAGAATACACGTTGAAATTTGTTTCGTCACGAATGGTCAGTGCGCCGCCATCCGTAATTATTAAATGAATTTCAACGTTGCCGAGTTGTCGCAGGCGTTGCAAAAGCTCCACCGCTATTACAATTCCGCTTGCGCCCGTTATTCCTACTATCACGCGCATTATAATTCACCCCCGTATTTTAGGTGTTAGGGATTAGCTGTCAGGTGTTAGGGAATTTTTTTAACGCCTGACAATACCCTAATCATTGAAAAAATTTTTTGGAATCCAAAATTTCACGGTACGAACGAACTTCAACGCAAGCTACATTTACATTTTCAAAAAGCTTTTCGCCGTTGTACCAAAAAGGCGTTATCCCGACTTTTGCCGCGCCTTCAATATCTCGTTCGGGGCTGTCGCCGAAGTAGGCAGTTTCAGCCGCCGTAACTTTCATTTTTTTCAGTGCAAGTTCAAACATAACTCGCGCAGGTTTTTCCAAGCCTGTTTCTTCACTTGTAACCATAAAATCTATAAATTTATTCAAGCCCAACTGCTTAATTTTTCTGTATTGAATGTGCGCCGTCATATCGGTACAGAGAGCAATTTTGACGCCCGCGCCCTTCAATTTTTTTATAAATTCAGCCACGCCGTCGAACGGTTTCATATTCGCCAAAAAGTTATTCCAGTAAATATCGTACATTTCCAGCACGTGGCAAAACGGATTTTTGCCCAAAAGTTCAAGCGCAGTTTGAAAAAACAAAACTCGACTATGACGTGCGCCGCCGTCCGTCAATCTTTCTTCTTTGACAATTCGCCGCGCCTCTTTGTACACTGCGCGAAAATCTTTTTCTGCGACGTTCAAATTTTTTTCCGCAAATTTGCATAAACTTTCAACGGCGATTTTATCATTGGTAACGTAGCTGTAAATTGTGCCGTCAATGTCGAAAATTACCGCCTTAAACATACAACGCCTCCGTTTTTAGGTGCTAGGTTTTAGGCAGTAGGTTTTAGTGAAAAGTCCTAACACCTAACGCCTAACACATAACACCTACTTAGCCAATTTTTACAACGTGAATAACTTTATAGCCGCGCGCCTCCAATTTATTTTTAATGTTATCGAATGTTTCTGCACAATCTTCAAGGCGTACAACAATTTCTTTTTTGTTTTCGTAGGATTGGCAGACAATCAAGCTGTCGATATTAATCCCACTGTCAGCAATAATTTTTGTAACGTCAGCCATAACGCCGATTTTGTCTTCAACTTCAAGCGTCATTCTGATTTTGCCGCCGCCCGGCAAGCCCATTACCTCAATAAAAGTTTTCAAAATATCTGTCGCCGTGATAATCCCTACAACTTTTCCGACTTGCGAAATTACAGGCAAGCCGCCGACTTTGTTTTGGTACATTATCAGCGCGGCTTCTTCAATCGTTGCATCTTCGCTGACTGTAATTACTCTTTGTTGCATAATATCCTTTACGCTCAATTTGTCAAGCAGTTCCCGAATTTCATATTTTGAAAGAGAAGTTGCGGGCGAAGGCGCAACGCGCATAACGTCCCTATCGCTCAAATAGCCTACCAATTTTCCGTCGTCAACGATAATCATTCGGTGGAATTTATATTTCTTCATCATTCTGTCAACTTCGCCGACCGTTGCCGTTGAACTCATTGTTACAGGGTGCCTTGTCATTCTTTCTGCCACAAACATTTTTATCACTCCAATCAAAAAAATCTTCCTGCATTTTCTTGTAGGAAGATTTTAACTTTTTATTGCAAGATTGTCACGAAAATTTTTTTAAGTTTACGACTTGATTTTTTTGCCACAAAAATAATTTTTCCTCAAGCAAGCGGAATTTGCAACAACGCGCGGCAAGTTTGGAATTGGGCGCACTTGTACATTTTTCGTATAATTTTTGCGCCTTGTTTTTAATAGTCTCTTCCATTGCGTCAATTAAACGTTTTTCTTTCTGTAACAAATAAATATAATCCGTCCGTTCGGTTTCAGAATCAAAACTGCGAAATTTTTCAATTTGATTGTACTTGATTTGTTGAATACAAGAATTTGGTACGGGAATCATATTATTTAAATTCAAAACGGCGTAAAGTGTATTTTCATCTTGAATTTTTTGAAAGTCCAAAGAATTTTTCATATTTTTATGCTTTTCCTTTGCCGAAGAAATCGGTACATAATAAAAAAAATCCCCGACGCTTAAAATTATTCCGAGATACAATTTCAAGCGCGAACCATAATCTATATAGCCAACTTTTGAATCAAACTGCCGCAAATATTGAATATAATTTTTTTCTGCAACGTACCAATTCATTTTATCACGCCTTTAACTGAAAAAAGGAAACGCTTTAAAACGTTTCCCCTTTCACTTTTAACCGAGTCCTTTAATTGGAGACTCTAACCGCTTTTAACCGAGCCTTTTAATTGGAGACTCTAACCGCTAAAAACATTATCGTTCAAAAAAATTTTTTTGTCAAGAAATTATTTATTTAAAAAGTTTTCAGTATTTTTGGCGATACCTTCGGCGTCGAGTCCGAAATAAGCCATAAGTTCATCAGCTTCCGCCGAAAATCCGAAAACGTCATTGATACCGATTCTTTTAACGGGCGCGGGGGAATTTTCGGCAAGTACACTGCAAACAGCCTCGCCCAAGCCGCCGAAAATTGTATGTTCTTCGACAGTAACAATTTTTTTACATTCCTGCGCGGCTTTAATAACCAATTCGGCGTCAATGGGTTTAATGGTTGCCATATTGATAATGCGCGCGGAAATGCCTTTGGATTTTAAAATTGCGGCGGCATTGACAGCTTCAGGTAAAACAATTCCCGTTGCAATAATGGCAACGTCGGAGCCGTCAATTACAACTTCGCCCTTGCCGATTTCAAATTTATAATTTTCGTCGTGATAAACAGGCGTTGCAGAGCGTGCAAAACGAATGTAAACGGGCCCTTCATATTCATAAACGGCTTTAACCATTTGCCGCGCCTCAATGTCATCCGAAGGACACATTACCAACATTTGCGGGATTGTGCGCATTAAAGCAAAATCTTCGCAACATTGGTGGCTGGCTCCGTCCGCGCCGACTGATACGCCGCCGTGACTCGCGCAGATTTTAACATTTAAATGAGGGTAACCTATCGAATTACGAATTTGTTCATAAGGGCGGCAAACTGCGAACATTGCAAAAGTTGAAACAAATGGAATTAAGCCCATAGTTGCAAGCCCCGCCGCAACGCCAATCATATTTTGTTCTGCAATTCCGCAGTTGAAAAATCTTTCGGGAAATTCTTTGCCGAACATTCCGCTTTTCGTGGAGCCCGCCAAATCTGCGTCAAGTACCACAATTTTATTATCGTTTCTGCCGAGTTCAAGCAAAGTTGCGCCGTAACTTTCACGGGTAGCAATTTTTTTTATATCAGCCATATTTAAGCCTCCGAAATTTTCTTTTTTGGAAAAATTTTTTAGTACTTTATTTTTTTTAGCAAATATTTTATCTTAAATGTTCTTTCTTTTTTCAGTCGCAAAAAAAGAAAGAACCAAAGAAAAAAGTGCTTTACCGCAGTTGCGCCCGGAGCAATGCTCCTACTCGTCGCATTGCAAACTTTTTTCGCGTCGAGCGTTGCAGCAAGTTTACATTTTCGCCGCGTCTTATTTTAGTTGCAGCAAGTTTGGTAGGCAACAAAAAAAGGCGTGAACGGGCGAGTTGCACAAGTTTTAATTTTTATTTCAAATTCCTTTTGCCTAATGCCTTTTTAAGCTTCCAAAGTCTTACGATAATTTTCAAGTTCAGCGAGAGCTTTTTCACATTCGGCGGGCTTGGCGGCTTTACCGTGCCAGCCGACTTCATTTTCCATAAATGAAACGCCCTTGCCTTTTATCGTGTTCATTAAAATAACTGTCGGTTGCGTGGAATTTTTATTTTCGTGGAAGAAATTAAAAGCGTTTTCGAGTTCGTCAAAATTATGTCCGTCAATTTTTATAACGCGGCAACCGAACGCCTCAAATTTTTTATCGAGCGGTTCGGTGTTCATAACATTGGAAGTTTTGCCGTCAATCTGCAAGCCGTTCACGTCAACCGCAATGCAAAGATTTTCAAGTTTGTAATGCGCCGCAAAAAGCATTGCTTCCCAAACTTCGCCTTCAGCAATTTCGCCGTCGCCCAAAAGTGCGTAAACATTTATATTCAAGCCTAAAACTTTTGCGCCGACTGCCATACCGCACGCCGCCGAAATGCCCTGCCCTAAACTTCCTGTTGAGGCGTCAACGCCCGGCGTATGCTTTAAACTCGGATGACCTTGCAAGTATGAATTTTTTTTGCGCAGTGTCATTAAATCTTCAACGGGGAAAAAACCTTTGCGTGCCAAAACTGAATACAGGCAAGGCGCGGCGTGTCCTTTCGACAAAACAAAACGGTCTCTATTTGGATTTTTTGGATTTTTTGCGTCAACTTTTATTTCTTTGTTGTAAAGATAAGTTAAATAATCTGCGGCAGATAAACTCCCGCCGGGGTGTCCCGACCCTGCCGCCGTTGTACTTTTTAAAATATCTTCACGAACATTCAAGGCGAAAATTTCCAATGCCTTTTTTTCTTCATGCGTCATAAAAAAAATTCCTCCTCAACGCATTTTTGCCCAAAAAGTTTGGGAACTATATATTAATAGTAAATTTGCATAATGTCAAAAATTTTGTTGCAAGTTTTTTTGCGTAATGGTAAAATTTGCGCGGCAGGTAGCCGAGACAATCGCGGCTTTTTAAGTCGAGGAAAGTCCGAACTCCACAGAGCGGCGTACCGGATAACGTCCGGCGGAAGTAATTCCAGAGATAGTGTCACAGAAAAGAAAACTACCGAATTTTTTCGGAAAAGCTGAAACGGCAGGGTAAGAGCCTACCGGGCGAGCAGTAATGTTCGTGCCTGATAAACCTTACGCGGAGCAAGACTAAATAGGAAATGGTTGAGGTTGCTCGCTGACATTTCGGGTAAGTTGCTTGAATTGTGCGGTAACGTACAATTTAGATAAATGATTGTCTGAAAAACAAAATTCGGCTTATCGGTTGCCTGCCGCCCGTTAAGGGCGTAATTTCTTTGAAGGAGTGATAATTTTGAATAAGGCTATTTTTTTTGACAGGGACGGCGTTTTGAATATCGATACAATTAACCTGCATAAAATTGAAGATTGGGTCTGGATTGACGGCGCAAAAGAAGCTATTAAATATTGCAACGATAACGGCTACCTTGCAATAATTATCACGAATCAAAGCGGAATTGCGCGCGGAATTTTTACCGAAGATGACGTTGAAAAAGTTCATAACTTCGTGCAGGAAGAATTGAAAAAATTCGGCGCACATTTGGACGGCGTGTACGTTTGTCCGCACCACGTCGAAGGAACAGTTGCGCCGTATAATATCGACTGCGAATGCAGAAAACCGAAGCCGGGAATGATTCTTCAGGCGTGCAAAGATTTTGATATTGACGTTAAACAATCTTACATGGTCGGCGATAAGCAAAGGGATTGCGACGCGGGAATTAATGCAGGTGTCAAGGGCACTTGTTTATTTGACGGAAAAAATTTATTGGAATCTGTAAAGAAAATGTTGGAGAAAAATTAATCCAACATTTTTTATATATTTTAAGGAGGTGTCGGCGGCAACTTTCATTACCGCTCATTGAAACGGAACTTTGCCGCGTTTTATGAAGTTACAAGCAAAGGCAGTTATTTCTTTCAACGTTTTTATTGTTTTAGTTTGTGTATTTATGGGACTTTTAGGTTACACTACAGCTGAAGACGGGCTGGATATTTCCTTACAGCGCAGCGCGCGTTCAAATATTAATTCTATAATCGAAATGCTGAAATATCGTTATCCCGGCGATTGGCGAATTGCGCAGGACGGTTACCTCTACAAGGGCGATTTAAAAATTAATGACAACGACGAAATTGTTGACTATTTGGGCGCAGTTTGCGAAGGGCACGTTACAATTTTTGAAAAAGATACAAGAATTGCAACGACCGTAAAAGATACAAACGGCAAGCGTCAAGTAGGAACAAAGGCTTCTCAAGCCGTTGTTGACGCCGTCCTCCAAACGGGTGGGAATGGCAACTTTACAGGGCGTGCTGAAGTCTTAGGAATATGACAGCGCGTACGCGCAAATTAAAGGCAGTAACGGCGAAGTTTTGGGAATGATTTTTGTCGGCTTGCCCGCAAAATCCCTTGACGACGTTAAAAACAGTTTAATTACTTCAACGCTTATTGCAATGGTTGTAATTATAATTATTTTGGGTACCTTGTCTTGGCTGATTATCGGCAAGCAAATTCAAAAATTGTTGCTTGTTTCAGGCGCAATGGAAAAAGTTTCAGCCGGCAATTTGGCAATTCCCAACATTGAAGTTACTTCCGAAGATGAAATTGGCACATTGTCTCAGGACGTAAACGCAATGAAAGAAAAATTGCGCGCGCTTTTAAGAAATGTGCTTGAATCCTGCGAAAAAGTTGCAGGTTCTTCTCAACAATTAACTGCCAACGCCGAACAAACTTCTGACTCCATTAACCAAGTTGCAGAAAATACCGTCGAAATGGCTGAATACGCTTCAAAACAATCTGATACCGTTGAATCACTTCAGGGGATTGTTGACGAAATGAGCGTTAAAATGAAAGAACTTCACGCAAGCGCAAAAGCTATGGACGAAGTTGCTAAAACCAGTCAAGAAAAAGCTCTCGACGGCAAAGCAAAAGTCGATTTCGCTATTAAACAAATTAAAAATATAGAAAATCAAGTTAATAAAACCGCCGAAGTTGTTGACGCACTCGGCAAACGTTCTCAAGAAATTGGTACAATCGTTGACGCAATTTCAAACATTGCGGGACAAACAAATTTGCTTGCGTTGAATGCGGCTATTGAGGCGGCGCGCGCAGGCGAAAACGGACGCGGCTTCGCTGTAGTTGCTGAAGAAGTTCGCAAGCTTGCCGAAGAATCCGCCGTCGCCGCCAAAAATATTTCCGAACTTATTAAAAAAATTCAGCTCGATACAGAATCAGCCGTCGAAGAAATGAATTTGGGCAACGCAAGCGTACGCGAAGGCTCCGAATCCGTTTTGGCAACAGGCGAAGCTTTTCAAACTATCGAAGAACAAGTTTACACCCTTACTGAAAATGTCAATAAATCCATACAGCACATTGACGCAGTTAATTCAACAGGGCACGCTATTTTAAGTGCTATTGAATCTGTTCAGCAAATCAGTCAAAAGTCTACCGAAGAAGCGCAAAATATTTCAGCTGCAACCGAAGAACAAGCTGCAACTATGCACGAAATGGCTCAATCCAGCAAACAACTTGCAATTTTGGCGCACCAATTACAAAACGAGGTAAACAAATTTAAAGTGTAACAGGTGATGACGATTGAGACGATATTTATCTGAAAAGAAAAATATGTCCAAAGTAATAATAGTTGTTGTAGCGTTGGCGTCAGTGCTTTCAATTTCAATAACTTGTCTTATCTTAAAAGAAGTTATCACGCGCCACGATGAAGAGATTGTCAAAGTAATTGCTTCAGATGTTTATGATGATATAAGGAACGAACTTTTGCGCGCGGTTGCAGTTTCAACCACTATGTCAAATGATACTTTCCTGCACCAAAATTTAAAAAACGAAAATAATATTTCCGAAGACGCAGAAACCGAAATTATGAAAAATTATTTAACCACCGTCAAAGACAGGTTAAATTACAGCGCGGCTTTTTTGGCGTCGAATACTTCAAAAAATTATTGGCAGGCAAACGGCTTGGTAAAAAAGCTTGACGTTGAAAACGACCCGCACGATATTTGGTACAGCGATATTTTTAACAGTAACCTTGACTACAAATTGAATGTTGACACGGACGAGGCAAATAATATGTCATTGGGCGTTTTCGTCAATACTAAAATTCGTGACGCCAACGGCAGTATTTTGGGAATTTGCGGCGTAGGAATGCGAATGGAAATTTTGCAAAAAATTTTTGAAATGAACGAACGCGCCTACAAAATTAAAATCAGTCTTGTTGACAGTGACGGGCTTGTTCAAGTCGATACCGAAGCGCAACATATCGAAAACGCAAATTTAATGCATATGCTGTCCTTCCAAAAAACTGACCAATTCATATTGGAAAAAGTTGACGATAATTATATTATTACGAAATATATTCCCGCCTTCGATTGGTATTTGGTAATTCGCAGGCACGGCGATAATATGCAAAGTGCTTTTTCTGACGTAATATTTTATATGTCGATTGGCTTTTTGATTGCGCTGATAGCGTTGCTTGCCTTTGTACAATTAAGCTTAAACAAGGGCAGGCGTGCAATAGTAGAAGACGCCACAAAGCACGGCATTGCAAGTCACGCGGGGTTATATGTTTCAATGCATTTGATTGACTTAAAAAATAATATGATTCACGAATTGAGCAAAGACCCCAACGTTCATATATTTTTTGTTAAAGACGGCGCAGACGCTGAAGAACAAGTTAAACGCGCCGTGCAAGAAATGACTGACAAAGAAAGTATTTCCGCAATGTTGGAATTTATAAATTTCGACACGCTTGCAGAAAGAATGAAAAATGTACACGCAATTTCGCAAGAATTTTTGAGCGAACAATACGGCTGGTGTAAGGCGTACTTTGTTATTGTTGACTACAACCAAAAGGGCGGAATTAATCAGATTGTCTTTGAAATTGAATTGATTGACGAAGAAAAACGCCGTGAAAAACATTTGCTCTACCTTTCAGAAACTGACGCAATGACGGGCTTAAGAAATCGCGGCAGCGGCGAAAAAGCTATTACAGAATTAATGGCGGAAGGTACTGAAGGAATGTTTTGCCTGCTTGACGCAGATAAATTTAAATCGATTAACGATACCTACGGGCACGGCGTCGGCGATAAAGTCATTAAAGAAATTGCAAACTGTATGAAAAAGGCTTTTAGAAATTCTGACGTAACTTTCAGGCTCGGCGGCGATGAATTTGCGGCTTACGCCATTGGAATTACCGACGAAGAACACGCGCAAATAGTGACTAATCGTCTTTTCAATTTGATTGATAAAATTGATATTGAGGAATTGGGCGACAGAAAAATTACTTTGAGTTTGGGCGCGGCTCTTTTCAACGTGAAAGATAATTGCACTTTCGCCGAATTGTACAAACGCGCAGATTCTGCCGCGTATGAAAGTAAAAAAGTTCAGGGCAACTGCGCTACATTTTATAAAGCAGGAGAATAAATTTTGGCTGAAATAATTTTGGTAACGGGCGGCGCACGCAGCGGCAAAAGTAACTTCGCCGAAAAATTAACCTTGCAACTCGGCAACAATCACGCCGCGTACATTGCAACCGCGCAGATTTTTGATAACGAAATGGCTTACCGCGTCAAACTTCATCAGGCGCGCAGGAAAAATAATTGGGCTAATTATGAAGCTCCATTCGACGCCGAAAAAATTTTTCCCAACGTTGCAGAAAATGTTATTTTGTTTGACAGCGTGACAATGTATTTAACTAATTGGATCCTTACCAAAAATCTTGACGATGAAAATATTTTTGTTGACTTTGAAAATTTTATTGAAAAACTTTTAGCCGCCGCCGAAAACTCCTGCGCGAAGGTTATTTTTGTAAGTGACGAAGTAGGCGCGGGGATTGTTCCTGAAAATAAATTATCCCGCGTCTTTCGTGATATGTTGGGGCTTGCCAATCAGAAAATAGCCGCGCACTCTGAAAAAGTTTTTTTGACTGTTGCAGGGCTTGCAGTCGATATAAAAAAAATTGCCGAAAATAATTTTGCAGAAAAAAATATTTTGGATGAAATTAAAATCGTAATAAAAGAACGGAAAAGAATTGACGTAACAACTAAAGGCGAATGGACGGACGCTATAGAAAAATGTTGGCAAAAAGAAACTGAAATTCTTTCACGTGATATTGAAAAGACCATTGATTTTATCGAAAATAAATGCTCCAATGATACATTCTGCTGGATTAGCGAAGTTTTTGACGACGTGGCAGCAATTACGCAGAGCCCAAAATTTATTGACGCAATAAAAAAACGCGCCGCCTTTATAACCGATAAAGACCAGCGACGCCTTGTCGAAACTGATATTAGCTTTGCCGAAGAAAAAATTTTACCGAAAAATTTATAGCCGTTGTAAAAATGCAACGGTTTTTTTGTTGACGCAATATCTTTTGTAATTTAAAATTTAGTCAAGAAAATATAGGAGGGCTTAAAATGCAACAGACAAAAGTTGTATTGAGTGAAGTAATGATGCCAAGTCATACCAATCCGAGCGGCAACGTACACGGCGGCAACATTATGAAAATTATGGATTCGACGGCGTACGCGGCGGCGCGGAAATATTCCCGCGCTAACGTGGTAACGGCGCGTGTTGACGAATTGGAATTTATTTTGCCGATAATGATTGGCGACCTTGTAACTTGCACGGCGGAAGTTATATTTGTCGGGCGAACTTCAATGGAAGTTGCAGTAACGGTTGACGTTGAAGTTTTGGAACAGGAAACAGGACCGCAACGCGCACTTTCAGCATATTTTACAATGGTTGCACTCGACAGAAACGGACGCCCTATGCACGTACCAAAATTAAATTTGGAAACCGAAGAAGCCAAAGCCGCCTTTGAAGCGGGACGCCAACGCTACGAACAATACAAAGAACGTAAAAGACAACGTAAAGCCGCGCTTATTCAAAAAAAATCTGAATAAATTTTGGGAGTTGATTTTATGAATTTGGGAATTTTGGGCACAGGGAAAATTGTACAGGAATTTTTGCCGGAAATGGAAAATTTAAATATTCCGTACAAGGCAATTTTGGGAACTTTGCGCAGTAAGGAGCGCGTTGAAAAATTGGCGGCGCAGTACAAGTTGCAAAAAATTTATTTCGACTACGACGAACTTTTGAAAGACGAAAACTTGGACACAATTTATATTGCCCTGCCGAATAATTTGCATTACGAATTTGCAAAAAAGGCGTTGCTTGCCAATAAAAACGTTATCATTGAAAAGCCCGCCGTTACAACTTTTGAAGAATTTCAAGACCTTAAACAACTTGCCGCCGATAAGAAAAAAATTTTGCTTGAGGCAGTAACTCTGCACTATTTGCCCGCTTACAAAAATATTCGCGCAGATTTACAAAAACTCGGCGATATTAAAATTGTCAGTATGAATTACAGCCAATATTCCAGCCGCTATGACGCCTTTAAACGCGGCGAAATTTTGCCCGCCTTTGACCCGAAAAAAGCAGGCGGCGCACTTATGGATATTAACGTTTACAATATAAATTTTGCCGTAGGACTTTTTGGCGCGCCGAAAACTTTTTCATACAGCGCAAATATCGAAAATGGAATTGATACAAGCGGCGTTATGGTTTTAGATTACGGCAAATTTAAAGTTGTTTGCATTGGCGCGAAAGATTGTGAAGCTCTTACTGTTTCTACAATTCAAGGCGATAAGGGCAATATTATTATGGAAATTCCGCCGAACAGAATCGACGCCTACATTATCAACTACAACAACGGCGAAGGCAGCGTTGAAGCGTTTGACGAAGATAAACACCGTATGATTTACGAATTTGAAAATTTTATTGAAATTATTGACAACAAAAATTTTGAACTTGCCGAAGAAATGTTAAAAATCAGCGGCACCGTCGCGCAGATTTTACAGGGCGGGCGCGAACAAGTTGGTATTAAAATTGGTTAAGGAGTTTTAAAAATGTCAAGAAAATTGGTTATAGCGCACATTGGCAACGGCAAAAGTACCAATCGTTATCATTTGCCGTTTATATTAAACCGCCCCGAAAAATTTATTGTCAAGGCAATTTATCAGCGTACACTTCGCCCGACAGGTTGGGATAAAATTCCCGGCGTCGATTATACTGACAACTTGGAAAAAATTTTGAACGATAAAGAAATTGACGTGGTAATAGTGAACACGCCGAGCGCGGCGCACTATTCGGCGGCAAAAAAAGTTCTTGAGGCGGGCAAAAATTGCATCGTCGAAAAACCTTTTTCAACAAGCGTTGAGGACGCCGCTGACCTTTTCAAAACTGCAAAAAATAACGGCGTTATGGTGCAATGTTATCAAAATCGCCGCTTTGACAGTGATTTTTTGACCGCGCAAAAAGTCATTGAATCGGGCAAGCTCGGAAAAATTTTTGAAATTTGTATGCACTATGATTATTACCGCGCCGAAATTCCCGAAGGCGAAAAAACTTTCAACCGCGCAAATGCTTTTCTGTATACGCACGCTTGCCATACTGTTGACCAAGTTATTTCGTATTTCGGCAAGCCGCAAAAAGTTATTTCAGATGTTCGCCAACTTTTGGGCGCGGGGCGTATGAACGATTATTTTGACTTGGATTTTTTCTACGACGGCTTTAAAGTTTCTGTAAAGTCAAGTTATTTTCGCGCCAAAATTCGTCCGAGCTTTGAAGTTTACGGCACGCGCGGCACTTTCATTAAAGCGGAACAGGATAAACAGGAAGCCGATTTGAAAAAATTTTATTTGCCTGCAGGGCACGCAGATTTTGGAATTGACAAGCCCGAAAATTACGGCACAATAATTTATTACGATGACGCGGGCAATTATCACGAAGAAAAAGTTAAATCCGAAGTCGGAGACTACGCAAGATTTTTTGACGCGCTTTACAACACGATTATTAACGGTGCGCCTCAACTTGTTACAGAAGAACAAACTATGTTGCAAATGAAAATTCTTGCTGACGCTGGAAAAGATTTAGCATAAAAAAATTTTATCCTGCCGAATTATTGACTGAAAAATTTTTAATTGATAAACTAAAAAAAACTTTCAGGAGGCGGGATTTTTTATGGGAATTGTTCAAACTGTCAAAAACAAATTTAGGAAAGACCCAATTTTAAAACGGCGCGTAATTGGAATTTTTGTCGCGCACGTGATTATGGGGCTTGCGATTAATCTTTTGCGAATAAGTCTTTTCGGCAACGACCCTTTTTCGTGTATGCAGTTGGGCTTCAGCAAATTTTTCAATGCAAGTTACGGCACTTGCGTAATAATTTTTAACCTTATAGCGATAGTACCGATTTTCATAATTGCGCGGCGGTACATTCAATTTGGCACGCTTGTAAATATGTTTTTGGTCGGACCAATCGTTGACGGGTGGTACGCGCTGACACTTTTTATTTACCCCGATGTAGCCTACATTTCGTTTGCAACGCGCGTTGCACTTTTAATAATTGGCGTTATAATTTGTTGTTACGGCTGTTCAATGTATATGGTTACAAATTTGGGACAAGGACCATATGACGCTCTCGGCTGGATTATCGAAGAAGTTTCAAAGAAAAAAATTCCGTTCAAGTACGCGCGTATTGGAATTGATACTGTTGCAACAACAACAGGCTTTGTTTTGGGAAGTATCGTCGGCGCGGGTACTTTGATAATGGCGTTGGGAACAGGTCCGCTCGTTACATTTTTTAACGATTACATAAACCGCCCGCTGATTTACAAACGTTGAGGAGAAATTAAAATGGATAAAGTTTCAAATGCAGTTGAGTTAATGAAAGGCGCGCACAGTTGTTCGCAGTCGGTACTTTGTGCATTTTGCGAAGATGCGGGAATAACTTTTGAAGACGCGGAAAAAATAGCGGCTCCCTATTCGGGCGGCAGAAAAATAAAATGCGGCGCGGTATGTGCAGCTGAAATTGTTTTGCAAAATAAATTTGGCGCGGCGGCTGAAGAAAAAATTTCCGAGTTTGAACAAAAATTTGAAAAAAAAGTTGGTGCGCTGAATTGCAAAGACATTCGCCGAAATAATTTGCGCCCGTGTATAGGTTGCGTTGAAGATTCTGCAACGATTCTTTCAACAATGCTTGCGATTTAGTAAACAGGAGAAAGAGCAAAGGGAAAAGAAAAAGCCGCCCGTCACTAAAGCCGCAGCCTTACGATAATGTTGAGGCGTGGGAAAAAGTAGAGGTCCCAAAGGGGACCGCCTGTTACTACGTGCGTACTTGAACCGAGCGGCCCTGACGGGCGGGAAAAAAGCACTTTTTCTTTGGTTCTTTCTTTTTTTGCTTCGGAAAAAAGAAAGAACTTTAATAAAATAAATTTTTCCTTGCAAATTAATTTTTCAAAATACTTGTCAAATTAAAAAGACTGTGCTAATATATTTTTGAGCGACTTGCTAAGGCGAAAGCAAGGAAGGGTATAATGGCGACAAAGGAGAGAGCGTTCGGTAGCTCTCTTTTTTGGTTTAAGGATAAATTTGACTACTTAAACTCAAATTGCTAAAATATCATAGCTTAAAAGCGGGAGGAAATTTTATGAATGAACTGGAATTGAAATACGGCTGCAACCCCAATCAGAAACCGGCAAAAGTTTTTGTGGAGGGCGGCGAATTGCCGTTTGAAGTTTTGAACGGCAAGCCGGGATATATAAATTTATTGGACGCGCTGAACGGCTGGCAACTTGTACGAGAACTGCGCGAAGCTACAAATTTACCTGCGGCGGCGTCATTTAAACACGTAAGCCCCGCAGGCGCGGCGGTAGGTTTGCCGCTTGACGAAACTTTGAAAAAAATTTATTTCGTCAACGGCGAACTTTCAGACGTTGCAGCGGCGTATGTGCGCGCGCGCGGCGCAGACAGAATGAGCTCCTACGGCGATTTTGCAATTATTTCTGATGAAGTTGACGAAACTTTAGCCGCGTATTTGAAAGGCGAAGTCAGCGACGGAATTATTGCGCCTTCCTACTCTGCAAAGGCGTTGGAAATTTTAAAAGCAAAACGCAAGGGCAATTATTTAGTTTTGAAAATGAATCCCGAATATAAACCCGCGCCGCTTGAAAGAAAACAAGTTTTCGGCGTAACTTTTGAACAACTGCGCAATGATATTAAAATTTCCGAAGATTGCTTGAAAGATATTCCTACTGCAAATAAAAATTTCACTGCCGCCGCAAAACGTGATTTGTTAATTGCGCTGATAACTTTAAAATACACGCAGTCAAATTCTGTTTGCTACGTCAAGGACGGGCAGGCTATCGGAATTGGCGCGGGACAACAAAGCCGCGTACATTGTACGAGACTTGCAGGCAATAAAGCTGATTTTTGGTTTTTGCGCCAAAGTCCGCAAGTTTTAAATTTGCCGTTCAAGCCAAATGTTAAACGCCCCGACAGGGATAATGCGATTGATGTTTATATTGGAAATGAAAGCGAAGATTTGCTCGGCGGCGATAATTGGCAAAATGTTTTTACCGAACGCCCTGCAAAATTTACTGACGAAGAAAAACGCGCCTGGTTGAAAAATTTAAAAGGCGTTGCATTGGGTTCAGATGCTTTCTTTCCTTTCGGTGACAATATCGAACGCGCACATAAATCAGGCGTTGAATTTATTGCGCAGGCGGGCGGCTCCATTCGTGACGATAATGTTATTGAAACTTGCGACAAGTACGGAATTGTTATGGCTATGACGCATATTCGCCTATTCCACCATTGAGAATGGACGTGTTGAAAATTTTTGGGACAATGTCCTTTTCGCAAATTGAAAATATTGAAAAGCGCACATTTTACTATTTGTGCGGCTTTTCGTTTTTTTTGCCGCTGTCAAAGGCAGTTGGAAATATTTTTTTGGCGTTGGCAATTTTCGGAATGATTCACCGATTATTTATCAAAAATGACGACGTAAAAGAAATTTTCTGCGCGTACAAAAAAATTTTCACTCCAATATTTTTATTGTTGGCGGCGGTTTTTATATCCGCGCTGACTTCGGCGGACGTTTTTTTCGGCGTGAAAAAATTTACCGAAAAATATATTTTGCATATGGCGGCAATATTGCCGGTGCTTTTTATTTCTTGCGACAGGGAAAAAATTTTAAAGCTTGCAAAATTATTATTGGCGGGAGTTTTTTTCAGTAATTTTATAGTAGTCGCGCAGGGCTTTTTGCATTTTGAAAACGAATGGAGATTCGGCGGCACTTTAACGCCAATGACGCAGGGCAGTTTGTTGGCGGTATTTTTGCCGATATACACAATTTTAATAATGCACGTCAAAAAAAGCCGCTTGAGAATTTTTTTAATCTTAGCGTCGGCGGTAGGATTTTTGGCGTTATTGTTTAACGGTACGCGCGGCGTTTGGATTGCAACGCTTATTTTAATCCCTGCGGTAATTTTGATTTACTTTGAAAATAAAATTAAATCTGTCGGCGTAGCGTTTTTGATTTTGCTGATAACGGGCGGGATTTTTTTTGCAACGCCGAATTTGTACGAAAGATTTTCAACAATAACAAATATAAATATGCAGTCAAATTCGGAGCGACTTTTAATGTGGCAAAGTGCGCTGAATATGTTTGAAGACAATCCTATTTTCGGCGTTGGTTACGGGCAATATAAATTTGCGTATCAAAACAAATACATTTTGCCCGAAGCGAAGGAGCGGCACCAAGAACACGCGCACAATAATATATTGCAAATGCTTGCAGAATGTGGAATTGTCGGCGCGGCGGCGTTTTTATTTATGTGGGGATATTTTTCATATTTCAGCTTACGCGCGTGGCTCAAAGAAAAAAAAGTTGCGGGGCTGTTATTTTTCTGCGTAGTTTGGGGGACAATGTTGCACGGGCTGACAGAATTTAATTTTGAAACCGCTGTAACAAGCAAAATGTTTTGGTACGCGCTCGGGCTGTGCATTGTTTATGATTTTATAGAAAGCAGGGCTTGAATTTATCTTCGCGCTTAACATTGTACAAGCTAAGAGCTGTTTACAAAGAAAATCTTTATTTTTTCTAATACGGCATTTCTTTCTTTTGGCGCAAAAGAAAGAAACGCCTAGCAAAGAAAGAAAAACTTCCGACCGCGAGTACCGCCATCACGGCGGTAAATTCGCGGCGGCGCGCATCCGTGCGCACCGTCTTGCAGCTACGTTCTAGCTTGCAGAAGTTTTAGTTACAATTTTTAAACACGTTCTAGGGAATATTGAAAAATTTTCAGTAACTAGCAGGATTAAAATTTTATCCCAAAAATTTAACGGCGGCTGCAATAACTTCAGCCGGCTTGACATTGTACAAGCAATTTGGCTTGGGATAACTCGGGCATTCTTTTTCACGAACGGTACAAGGACAGCAAGGCTCGTGGCTGGAAAGTGCAACGGCGTTTTCATTAATCGGCGAATAGCGGGCAACAGGTATGCAACTGAAAAATGCAACGGTTTTAATCCCCGTAGTTGCCGCAATGTGCATTGCGCCCGTATCGACAGTTATAAATAATTCTGCGCGACGGAAAATTTCAGCAAGGTCAGGCAACGAAGTTTCGCCGCAAAAATTCAAAACGCCGCCGCCAATTTCAGCAATGACTTCATCGGCGTAAATTTTGTCATTCGGCGCACCAATTATGAAAAAAGCCGCGTTATACTTTTCGCGCAGGGCTTTTACAACTTCAGCAAAATATTCTTTCGGATAAGTTTTGAGCGGAAAAGTTCCCTTGACGCAAAGCGCAATTTTAATTTTATCTTGCGGAATTTGTTTCCAAAGTTTTTCGACGTTGGAAGAAAATTTTGTTGGGAATTGCGGCAAGCCGTGCCCTTCAATCTTAAAAAATTTCCGCACAATTTCTTGAAAACTTTCGGCTTGCAACCTTGAAGATAAATCGTAGTCAATTTCTATAACATCCGTGTACAGCATTGGTACGCGGCTTTTTTTACTTTCAAAAATTTTTGTCGGGCAAACGCGGCGCGGAATACCTGCGGCAAGCGTTATTAAAGCAGGTCTCAATTTCCTGTCAAAAGAAATCGCAAGGTCAAATTTTCGGCGGCGAATTTCTTTAATAATTTCGTAAGTTTTGCCGAGCGAATTTTTACGCGCGGTGTACTCAAATGCAATTACGTCATCAACCGCAGGATTATCAATCACGGCATCTTTGACGACGCCTTTAACCAACATTGTAATTTTGGTGTCGGGAAAATTTTTCTTGATTAAATCGAGCGCGGAAGTCGCCAAAACTACGTCGCCCAAATTTACCAGCGCATTTACCAAAATATTTTTATACATTGAAATTCCTCCGTAAACTTGACAAAAAATTTTTCGCTGTCTAAGATTTTAATAATTGAATAATTCTTTTGCAAGGGGAGTTTAAAGCGTGAAAATTTTTAAAAACGATTGGGCAGATTTGCTCAATGACGAATTGCAAAAACCGTACTATCAGGAACTGCGAAAATTTTTAATAAGCGAATACCGCACGCAGGAAATTTTTCCCGATATGTACGATATTTTTAACGCGCTACACTATACAAGCTACGCAGATACAAAAGTTGTAATTTTGGGACAAGACCCCTACCACGAGCCGGGACAAGCGCACGGCTTAAGCTTTTCGGTTTTGCCGAATGTTCCGCCGCCGCCTTCCCTGCAAAATATTTTTAAAGAACTTCGCGCAGATTTAGGTTGCACAATTCCAAAACACGGCTGCTTAAAATCTTGGGCAGAACAGGGCGTCTTGCTTTTAAACGCAGTTTTGACGGTACGTGCGCACGCGGCGAACTCTCATAAAGGCAAGGGTTGGGAAATTTTTACAAACAGAATCATTGAACTTTTGAACGAACACGAACGCCCGCTGGCTTTTATATTATGGGGGAATCCTGCGCGAGCAAAAAAAGCAATGATAACAAATCCGCTCCATTTTATAGTTGAATCCGCGCACCCGAGCCCGCTTTCTGCTGACAGGGGATTTTTCGGCAGCCGCCCCTTTTCCAAAGTAAATAATTTTCTAACTTCGATTGGCGAAACGCCCATTAATTGGCAAATTTAGGAAACAGGATACAGGGATTAGGGAACAAATTCAAAACCCTGTCCCCTGTTTTCCTGTTTCCTAATGTGCTTCGGAAAAAAGAAAGTACATTTACAAAAGAAATAATAAAAAAAATTACCGCCCCCGCCCAATCTAAATTCATTGACAAAAATATATCGTTTAAAATAAAATAATACGATAAAATTTTAACGTCAAACGGGGAAATTTAATGAATAAAAAATTAATCATCGGCATAATTGTAATTGCGCTGATAAGCTCTATTGGTACGATTGTCGGGCTTTGTTTCGCCATTGGATTTGATTCAAAAACCGCAGGAAATTTAACGCGGCTGATTGGCGCAATGCGTTTTATTGAATCTCAATACGTTCAAGAAGTCGATGAAGAAACTTTAATTAACGGCGCAATTAGCGGAATGGTGCGCTCTTTGGATGACCCGCACTCAATTTACCTTGAACCGCGCCTTTATAATCTGCTGAAATCTGAAACAAGCGGAAGTTTTGGCGGTATAGGCGTTTATATGGGCTTTAAAAAAGAGGGCGGCGTTTATATTTTGGGCGTAATTCCCGAAAGTCCCGGCGCAAAAGTCGGCTTGAAAGCAGGCGATTCAATTTTGGCTGTCGATTCTAAACCAATCGAAGAAATTGACCCCGCCGAAGTCGCTTTAAAAATTCGCGGCGAAATTGGTACTAACGTTGAACTTTTGATTCACCGCGAAGGCGAAGAAGATAAAACCTACACAATTACGCGCGATGTTATCAAAATGCAAACTGTAGCAGGTAAAATGCTCGACGCAAGAGAAGGCTATATCAGAATTTCCAATTTCAGCGAAGATACAGGCGAAGATTTTAAAGACACCCTTACCGCGTTGGAAAATCAGGGAATGAAGGGCTTAATTTTAGATTTGCGCCAAAATCCCGGCGGCTTAATTACAAGCTGCGTTGAAGTCGCGCAGGAAATTGTTCCCGCAGGTACGATTGTTTCAGTTATCAAACGCAACGGCGATAAGGAAGTTTATACTTCCAATTTGAAAGAGTCGAAATTCCCGATAGTTGTTTTGATTGACAAAAACAGTGCAAGCGCGTCCGAACTTTTAAGCGGCGCGTTGCAGGATACTAAGGCGGCGTTAATCGTCGGTGAAAAATCTTATGGCAAAGGCTCCGTTCAAACTGTCGTCCCAATGTTCCACGATGACGGCTTAAAAATTACCATTGCGAAATATTACACGCCGAGCGGGCGCACTGTTGACGGTACGGGCGTTACCCCCGATGTTGAAGTTGTTCTTGAAAATCCTTTGCACATTCCGCACGAAATCAGCCAAGAGAATCCCGCTGACTTGCAACTGAAAACAGCTGAAGAACTTTTGGCTAAACAAATTGACGCGGGAAAAATTTTTTTCGACGATAACAGTTGATTTAGTGGAGTGTGAAAACGGAACGGGCAAAAGTGTTAAAAATTTATCCAATCCCTAAAACCTAACACCTGACACCTGACACCTAAAAAAATGTTTGAATTTGAATTTATGAGAAACGCGCTCTGCGCAGTAATTTTAGTAACGCCGCTGTTCGGTATTTTGTCAACGATGGTTGTCTCAAACCGAATGGCTTTTTTTTCTGATTCATTGGGACACGGCGCATTTACGGGAATTGCAATAGGCGCAATTTTAGGCGTCGGCAGTGAAATTTTCGGGCTGATAATTTTTTCAATAATATTTGCGCTGCTGATAACGTACATAAAAAATAAAGCGCACAGCGGCGCAGATACAGTTATTGGCGTGTTCAGTTCAACTGCTATTGCACTCGGTTTAATGTTAATGTCGGCGGGCGGGCAGTTCAATAAATTTTCCAGATTTTTAATAGGCGATTTACTTTCAATCACGCAGGAAGATTTAATTTATTTGGGCGCGGTATTCGTTGCAGTTTTTGTAAGCTGGATTTTTTTATTTAACAAATTATTAATAGCGTCAGTGAATAAAACATTGGCGCGCAGCAGGGGAATTGCCACGCAAAAAGTAGAATCAATTTTCGCCGTAATATTAGCGGTAGTAGTTGCACTTTCAATTCAATGGGTAGGAATTTTGATAATAAACGCACTTTTGGTTTTACCTGCGGCGGCTGCAAGAAATGTAACAAATTCTGTAAAAGCATACCACGTTTTCAGCGTTGCAACGGCGTTAATTTCGGGCTTGACGGGATTATTTTTGGCGTACGAATTAAACTCGGCAGCAGGTTCAACAATCGTAGTTTGCGCGGCTGTAATTTATTTCGTGACGCTGATTTTAAAGCCGCGCTTTGTAAAGTAGGGGGGAATTTTTTATGCAAAACGAATATCTTGTAAATTTTGAGTACGATGCTGAAGCAAGCGTTTGGATTGCTACAAGCGAAAATGTTACAGGATTAATTTTAGAATCTGAATCACTCGACAAACTTATTGAAAGAGTTTTAGACGTTGTACCTGAACTTGTCGAACTTAACAAGTTGCCAAAGTACTCAACAATTAATTTTTCAATGAACAGACGCGAAAGAATGAATATTGCATAATGGCTGAATATGAAAAGAAAGTTAGAGAACTTCTCAAGCAAAACGGTTGTAATTTTGTTAGGCACGGCAAAGGCGACCACGATATTTATTACAGCCCTATTACAAATAGCAATGTTGTTGTAGATACAAAAATAAAGTCCAGACATACAGCTAATACTATAATGAAACAAAGCGGGATTACATACCATTTTTAAAAATAAAAAAATTTTTGAATGGCGGTTTTACATTTGGAAAATTTAAAATTGGAACTACAAAAATATATTGCCGAAAATTTCATTGAAGAAAAAACCTTCGCGCAGGATTTGGAAGAAATTTTTTCTGCGGAAAAGGCAGTTTTTGACTTTGCGCCGAATTTTCAAAAACTGCTTGAAAAAAATGCAGACGAAACTTTTTCTGAAATGTTGGCGCGGCTGATTGAAGAAAGTGGCGAAAAAAATTCTGAAATTTACAACCGCGCAAATGTTGACCGCCGCCTGTTTTCCAAAATTTTAAAAAATCCATACTATCAGCCCGCCAAAAATACCGCGCTTGCATTCGCCGTCGCACTGAAACTAAATTACCAACAAACGCAGAAATTTTTACAATCTGCCGGTTTCACTCTCAACAAAAAAAATCTCGGCGATGTCATTATAACTTTTTGCATTGAGAAAAAAATTTTCGACATTGACACTATTAACGAATTTCTGTACGAATACAAACAACCGCTGATTGGCGGCGGGCAAAAATTTTGTCGCCCTGCAGACGACCTTTTTAAAACTAAAACCGTTTATAATCCCGATAAAGTTAAGGGGGTTTTTAAAATGGCAAATGTAACTGAAGTAGTTTTTATTCTCGACAGGAGCGGCTCTATGAGCGGGCTTGAAAGTGACACAATCGGCGGCTTTAACTCAATGCTTGCAAAACACAAAAACGGCGAAAACGCCGCGCTTGTTTCAACCGTGCTTTTTGACCACGAATCGGAAGTTATTCACGACAGACTGCCAATAGCTGAAGTGCCGAATTTGACTGACAAAGAATATTTCGTGCACGGCAATACCGCTCTGCTTGACGCAATGGGCGACGCTATCAAACATATCCGAAATATTCACAAGTACGCACGCCCCGAAGATGTTCCCGCCAAAACTATTTTTATTATCACTACCGACGGCGAAGAAAATTCAAGCCACCGTTACACTTATTACGATATTAAAAAACTTGTCGAAGCTCAAAAGGAAAAGGGCTGGGACTTCGTATTTTTGGGCGCGAATATCGACGCAATAAGCGTTGCAAGTCATATGGGAATTTCTGCAAACCGCGCGGTTAATTATCACAACGACAAGCGCGGCACAAAGGCGCGTTATTCTGCAATGGAAAATTTTATGAGCGCGGCTATGTCTGCAAAAAGTATGGCTGAAGTTGATGACGATTGGCGCGCTGATGTTGACGAAGATTTTAAATCAAGAAAATAAATCCTGCGCGAAGTTCATAAAAATTTAACGCCGCGAAAAAAATTCGGGGCGTTTTTTTGTTGCGAAAAATTTTTTACCTTAATTGGCGGCGTTTTAATTTTTCCTGTTCATCTCTGTAATTACAAACTTCGTTTATTGCAAGACCGAATACAAAGCCGTAAAGCCAACTGTTCCAATCTTTAACAGGGTCGCCAAAAATTATTCCGAGAACGAACAGTATTATAAAAAATACAGAGAATTTCATTTTAAAGCCTCCTTAAAATTTTTTTTAATTATAACACGAAGTTTATTTTATTGGAAAATTGCAGGGAAAATTTTTTAAGTGTCGAAAATTTTAAGCGTTATGAAACAAATTATTTTAACATTTCGGCGCGGCTGGAAATTTTTCCTTGCAGTAGCCGCAATGATGCTGATTCAATTAATTTCAACCGAGCAAATTTATTTGTGCGGCGCAGTATTCATAGGGGCGTTGCTTGCTTTTTTTTATTTTGTATCTTCGGCGGCGCGTCTTGAATCTGCCGCCAAAATGAATGTTGCCGGAGCGAAACGCACAATGTTAATCGGCTTATTATTGCGCCTGCTGATGATTTCAGTTGTATTAGCGGTTGCCGCCAAAATATCGACGGATTTATTTTTAACTTCGGCGGTATGTTTCATTGTTTTTTATGTCAGCGCGCTGGGTGTTTTGGTGTACTTTGGAAGGGGGTGAATTTATGGAACATATCGGAGTTCGTGAGACTGTTCAATTTATGGGCTTGACGTTCAACATTGAAACTTTAGAAATGACGTGGCTTGCAATGGGTATTACTATTGTAATTTCCTGCCTTGCCGTGCGCAGTTTGAAAGTTATTCCGAGCGGCTGGCAAAATTTTCTTGAAATAATTGTAGAATGGTTGCATAAACAAATTGAAGGAATGATGGGCAAACGCGGAATGTTTCTTGCGCCGTTTATCGTATCGCTGTTTTTATTTTTGTTGACGAGTAACCTTTTGGGCTTGATACCGTTTTTTGTATCGCCGACAAACGATTTAAATACAACGTTGGGGCTTGCCTTGTTGGTAGTTTGCATGGTGCACTTCTTCGGCTTGTATTTCAAACGCGGGCATTACATTGCGCACTTTTTCCAACCTATAGCACCTTTTGTAATTATCAATGCTATTGAAGAAATTGCAAAGCCGATAACGTTGGCTTTTCGTCTGTTCGGGAACATTCTCGCGGGCGAAATTTTAATTATCGTTTTGTTGCATTTAACCGAAAATCCGTTTTGGCTTTCACTTCCGAGCGTGGCGTGGTTAGGTTTCAGTATTTTTATCAGTTGCGTTCACGCGGTTATTTTCACGATGTTAAGTATGGCTTATTTGGGCAATGCCGTTAAGGAGTAATTTTTATTGGCTAAGAAAATTTTTTCGGCAATTCTGCTGTTGAATTTAATATTTGTCGGCTCCTTTGCAACGGCGGCTGAAAATCCCCGCGCCGATAAAAATTTTGCGCTTTTCTACCAACATCAAGGCTACGATTATCTTTTGAAGAAAGATTCTTTGGATTGGTACGAAAAAAACTCTCTGCGCGTTGTATTTTTTAAATTTGTAGTTTATGACAGCAGAACGCCCGAAAATACAAATTGGGATAAAGAAACGCCTATGCAGTTTGCTTACAACGTTGCAGAAAAAAAAGTTTATTTTATCGAATCAGACGGCTCTTTGGATTATTTAAACCCCAACGGCACTACGGCTGAAGGCAGCAACTACGCGCCGGGCGCGGAAATTGCTTATTGGCTTGCATTCGGCGAAAAATTTTATGGCACTTACGACGATGATTTCTACAATTTTTTAGATGATTAATTTTTAAATTTTGAGGAGGCAAATTTAAATGGAAAATGCAATTATGGTAGCGGCAGCACTTATCGGCGCGGGCATTTGTATGGGACTCGCAGCAATCGGCGCAGGTTTAGGCGACGGTATTGTTACAAGCAAATTTATTGAAGGTATTACACGTCAACCTGAAGCGCAAGGCGCACTTTTTACCAACACTCTTATTTCTGTCGGCTTGATTGAAGCTATGGCAATTATCGCCGCTGTTGTTGCGTTGATTATGCTTTATGCAAATCCGCTTATCGGTGGCTGATTCAAAGGAGCAATGACTTTTGAAAAAATTTAATGCAGTGGAAATTGTAAGCTAGCGGAGGCTTGCTTACAGTTTCAAGCCTCCATAAAAAAATTTTTTTGGAGGTTAAAGCATTGAACAGGGAAAACAAAAGAAAACTTTTTGACAAAAATTATTTTAAGAAACACCCTTGCAACGAACCTTTTACCTGCAAAAATTGCGGGCGGCTTGTTGTAGAAACGGGCGCAGGCACTAAACACCGTAACCATTGCCCATATTGTTTGACGAGTCAACATTTGGACGACGAGCCTGGCGACAGGGCGGCGAATTGCGGCGGCGTAATGGAACCCGTTGCAGTTTGGATTCAAAAAAACGGCGAATGGAAATTAATTCACCGTTGCAAAATTTGCGGCGTGTTGCATTCAAACAGAATTGCCGCTGATGATAATCCTTTAAAATTAATGTCATTGGCAATGAAACCGCTTGCCGCGCCGCCTTTCCCGTTGGACAGAATCGAAGAATTTTTTAATTAATTAATCAAAGGAAGGGGGAATTTTCTTTGATAGAAATTAACGCAACTATGGTCGCGCAGGTTGTAAACTTTCTGATATTGGCGGCAATACTGCGCGCGTTGGCTTACAAGCCCGTTGCAAAAATGTTGAAACAACGCTCTGATAAAATTCAAGACGCTATCAACAAGGCAGACGCTGACAAAAAAGCCGCCGAAGAAACTTTGTCGCAATATAAATCTCAATTAGCGGACGCGCAAAAACGCGCCCAAGAAATTGTTGACAAGGCAGAAATTACCGCGCGGCAAGAACGCGAAGCCCTCGTTGCTGAAACTAAAAAAGAAATTGAACGCCTTAAACAAAATGCGCAGGTTGAAATTCAAAACGAACGTAACCGCGCCTTTGAACAAATGCAAAAAGAAATTGTTACCTTGAGTTTGGCGGCGGCTGAAAAAGTTGTCGCAAAAAATCTTACTTCCAAAGAAAATGATAAACTCGTCAGCGATTTCATTGCAGGTTTAAATGAAGATATGTTTAACGGCGTCAAGTAGGGGGCGGCTAAATGTTAAATATTCAGCTTGCCACAAAATATTCCCGTGCAATTTTTGAACTCGCGCAGGAAGAAAATAAACTCGACGATTACGCAAAAGATTTACTGCAAGTTTACGAAGACGTTTTCAGCTTGCCCGAAGCAGTCAAGTTTTTCCAAAATCCCCTAATCCCGCACCAAGCAAAAAAAGATTTGCTTGCAAAGGCGTTTGAAAAGGAAATTTCGCCCGAAGTTTTCAACTTTTTAATGTTGCTTGTCGATAAAAATCGAATCGGCATTTTCAACGAAATTTACGAAATTTTCAACGGCTTAAAAAATCAGGCACAGGGAATTTTGGTCGCAGATGTTATAACGGCGTTTGCGCTTACAAAAACTCAAGAAACTCAACTTACAAAAAAACTTGCGGCAGTTACAGGCAAAAAAATTCAAATTCGCAAGCACGAAGATAAATCGATTTTAGGCGGCGTCATTGTAACTATTGGCGATAAACGCATTGATGGTTCAGCGGCAGGGCGTTTACGCGCCTTGAAAGGTACGCTTGCAGTTGGAAATTAAGGGCGAAGAAATTTTTTTATAAAAAAGAAAAAAGCGGCTGAGCGTGATGCGAAGCCGCCTGTTGCGCCCGAAACGCAGGATGCGTTTCCAGCGCAACGAGTTTTTCTTTGGTACTTTCTTTTTGCTGAAAAAAGAAAGTACATTTAAAAATTTAAATTTATTAAGCTAAAAATTATCCCCCTACACACTTAAATTTGCCCAAAAACGGGCTTAAAATCGATTTTAACTTTTTACGTAAAAAGTATCGTAACAAATCACATTGACGCCTTTACGGCGATTTTTGGAAGTTTTAAAGACTCTTTGCAGTCATTCAGAGGTGAAGTAACAAATATGAAAATAAATCCCGATGAAATTACTGCTATAATTAAGAATCAGATTAAAAATTATAACGTAGATTTAAACGTTGACGAAGTAGGCACGGTTATAGAAGTCGGCGACGGTATAGCGCACATTCACGGCTTGGATAAAGCTATGGCGGGCGAATTGTTGGACTTCGGCAACGATATTTTCGGGCTGGTTCTTAACCTTGAGCAGGATAACGTTGGTGCGGTTATTTTGGGGCGCGATAACGAAATTAAAGAAGGCGCAACAGTTAAACGCACTGCAAGAATTATGCAAGTTCCCGTTGGTGATAATATGATTGGGCGCGTAGTTGACGCGCTCGGACGTCCTATCGACGGCAAGGGACCTATCCAAACTACTCAATCACGCCCTGTTGAATTTAAAGCTCCAGGTATTGCTGACAGAAAATCAGTTCATGAACCGTTGCAGACAGGTTTAAAAGCTATTGACGCGCTTGTTCCGATTGGGCGCGGACAACGTGAATTGATAATCGGCGACCGCGGTATTGGTAAATCTGCTATTGCTATTGACACGATTATTAACCAAAAGGGGCAAAATTGTATTTGCATTTACGTTGCAATAGGACAAAAAGCCTCGACGGTTGCGCGCGTTGTTAAAACTTTGGAAGATCACGGCGCAATGGAATATTCAATAGTTGTTGCGGCAACTGCGGCGGATTCTGCGCCTTTGCAGTATCTTGCACCGTACGCGGGCGTTGCAATGGCTGAATATTTTATGTACGAAAAGCACGGGCATTGCCTTTGCATTTATGACGATTTGACGAAACACGCGGCGGCTTATCGTGCAATGTCATTACTTTTGAGACGCCCGCCGGGTCGTGAAGCATATCCCGGCGACGTTTTCTATTTGCATTCAAGACTTTTGGAACGCGCGGCGAAACTTTCTGACAGATTGGGCGCAGGTTCAATCACTGCTTTACCGATTATCGAAACGCAGGCGGGCGACGTTTCAGCCTACATTCCTACAAACGTCATTTCAATCACTGACGGACAAATTATGCTTGAAACTGATTCATTCTATTCAGGTATTCGCCCCGCAATAAGCGTTGGTTTGTCGGTTTCACGTGTCGGCGGCAGTGCGCAAATTAAAGCTATGAAACAAGTTGCTGGTACAATGCGCCTTGACCTCGCGCAGTACAGAGAATTGGCGGCGTTCGCACAATTCGGCTCTGACTTGGATAAAGCTACAAAGGCGCAACTTGACAGAGGCGCGCGTATGGTTGAAACTTTGAAGCAGGCGCAATATTCACCGCTTGCAGTCGAAGACCAAATTTTAACGATTTTTACGGCGGTTAGAGGATTTTTAACTGATATTCCCGTTGATAAAGTTGTTACATTCCACGCTGACTTTTTGAAATTTATGCATACGCGCCACCCCGATATTGGCAAAAAGATTGTCGAGAAAAAGAAACTTGATGACGGCTTGGAAGCGGAAATCAGCGCGGCTATCAACGAATTTAAAGAAACTGTAACTTACAAAACGGCAGAATAGGCGGTGGTGTAAATGGCAAATTTACAAAATATCCGCCGCCGTATTCGCTCGGTTAAATCTATCCAAAAAATTACAAATGCAATGGATATGATCGCGCGCTCGCGTTTCAACTCCGCAAAAGATACGCTGCTCTCAAATATTCCCTACGTCGAAAAAACGCGCGAAATTATCAAACGCATTATGACGCAAATGAACGTTTCAGAAAGTGAAAGCCCTTTCATTACAACACGGCAAAATTTAATTGAGGCGCAATCTCGCACGGACGGCAAATTTTTATTTGTAATAATTGCGGCTGATAAAGGCTTGGCGGGCGCGTACTCTTCCAACGTTTTGAAGGAAGCGCACGCTACCATTGAATATGACGGCACTTCGCCTTCAGAATTCGCCGCCGATAAGGAAGAAAGTTTTCACAAGCAAAACGTTGACGCACTTGCAAAAGGTTTAAGCGGCGAACAACTCCGCGCCGCCAAATCCGCCGCAAAAAGCGGAGCTAAAGGCAGCGGCGCAAATTTAAGCGTTGCGAAGGAATTTAACGACGCGGCTTATATTGAAGACGTCGAATTAATTACCGTTGGCAGAAAAGCTACTTCGCACTTCAAACAGCGCGGCTATAAAATTATTAAAAGCTACAACGGCATAAGCGAACGCCCGCATTATCATTACGCCAAAGAAATTGCAGATTTAATCATTGAAAGATTTTTGACGGGCGAAATTATCGACGTTACGCTGATTTATACGCGCTTTAATTCGGCTATAAGTTGCACGCCCGATGACGTTACATTATTGCCGCTTGTCACTGATGATTATCCTTCAGAAACTAATTCCAAAGAAGAATACATTTATGAGCCTGACGTTGTAACGGTTTTAAATGATTTTCTGCCGCGCAGAATTGCAACAAGAGTTTATGGCGCAATGTTGCACAGCGCCGCCTCTGAACTTTCTTCACGTATGAACGCAATGAGCAACGCTACAGATAACGCGCAGGAACTCGTTGGCAAACTTAACCTTTACTATAATAAAGTTCGTCAAGCCGGTATCACTAACGAAATTAACGAAATTGTCGGCGGCGCAAATGCGCTTGAATAGTGGAATAGTGGGATAGTATATGTATTTGAAAAGTTATAAAGATTTTCAAGTTTGGCAAAAGGCAATGGATTTAACCGTTGAAATTTATAAATTGGTAAAACTTTTGCCAAAAGAGGAAACTTACGCACTTTCAGACCAAATGCGCCGCGCCGTTGTTTCAATTCCTTCAAATATTGCTGAAGGGCAAGGCAGAAACTCAAATAAAGAATTTATGAATTTTGCAAGCATTTCCAGAGGTTCACTAAGCGAATTGGAAACTCAATTACAAATTTGCATACGTTTAAATTACATTACCGAAAAAGATGCAGAAAATGCTTTAAATCTTTGCGGTGAAGTTGGAAGAATGCTTACCAATTTAATTAAAACTTTGCGGAATAGTTGAATAGTGTTATAGTTGGATAGTGGAATATTTAATTACTATCCCACTACCACACTATCCCACTATCCCACTACAATGAGCGACTAAAAGGAGCGAATGAAATTTGGCAAAAGGAAAAGTAGTTCAAGTAATTGGCGCGGTTGTCGACGTTGAATTTCCCGCCGGTGAATTGCCGAAAATCTTGAACGCTGTACATATAACCGGAAAATCCGGCGATGTAGAAATTGATTTAATTGCAGAAGTTATGCAACATTTAGGCGACAGTGTCACGCGCTGCATTGCTATGAGTTCGACTGACGGACTTGTACGCGGTATGGAGGCGGAAGATACAGGCGCGCCAATAACCGTTCCCGTTGGTGAAGCGTGTTTAGGGCGCGTCTTCAACGTTTTAGGACAAACTGTCGATAACAATCCTAAACCCGTTGGCAACAAAGAAAGTTGGCCTATTCACAGACCCGCGCCAAGTTTTGAAGAACAAGAAACTTCCGCGCAGATTTTGGAAACGGGAATTAAAGTTGTTGACTTAATTGCGCCGTATTCACGCGGCGGAAAAATCGGCTTATTCGGCGGCGCGGGCGTCGGCAAAACGGTTTTAATTATGGAATTGATTCATAACATTGCAACCGAACACGGCGGCTATTCTGTATTTTCGGGCGTCGGCGAACGTACGCGCGAAGGCAACGACCTTTGGACTGAAATGACTGAATCGGGCGTTATCGATAAAACCGCGCTTGTTTACGGGCAAATGAATGAACCGCCCGGCGCAAGAATGCGCGTTGCGTTGACAGGTTTAACAATGGCTGAATATTTCCGCGATATTCAAGGGCAGGACGTTTTGTTATTCATTGATAACATTTTCAGATTTATTCAAGCGGGCTCCGAAGTTTCCGCACTGTTAGGGCGTATGCCATCCGCCGTCGGTTATCAGCCAACTTTAACAACTGACGTCGGCGCACTTCAAGAAAGAATCACTTCAACAAAACACGGCTCAATTACTTCGGTTCAAGCGGTTTATGTTCCCGCTGACGACTTGACAGACCCCGCGCCTGCCGCAACATTTACGCACTTGGACGCAACAACAGTTTTAAGCCGTCAAATTGCTGAATTGGGAATTTACCCCGCAGTTGACCCGCTCGATTCGACTTCAAGAATTTTGGATCCGCACATTATTGGGCAAGAACATTATGAAGTTGCACGCGGCGTTCAAGCTGTTTTGCAGAAATATAAGGAACTGCAAGATATTATTGCTATTCTCGGTATGGAAGAACTTTCTGAAGACGACAAGCGCACAGTTTCACGTGCACGCAAAATTCAGCGTTTCTTGTCTCAACCGTTCGCAGTTGCCGAAGCGTTTACAGGTTCGCCCGGTAAATACGTTGCATTGAAGGATACAATTCGCGGCTTTAAAGAAATTCTTTCAGGCAAATATGACGATTTACCCGAAGGCGCGTTTTATATGGTCGGCGGAATTGAGGAGGCAGTTCAAAAGGCGGAGAAACTCAAGGAGGCGTAATTTATGGCGACTATCAAACTTGAGTTGGTTACACCTGACAAAGGTGAAATTTTATCCAAAGAAATTAATATGTTAATCGTACGCTCGACGGCGGGCGAATTGGGAATTTTGCCGCGCCATGCAAATTTGCTGACAGAACTTTTACCGCACGCAATGAAAATTAAAGCTGACGGCGGCGAAAGTTTTGTGGCGATTGGCGGCGGCTTTATGGAAGTTACGCCCGAACAAATTACAATTCTTGCTGACAGCGCGGAACTTCCAGAAAGTATCGACGTTGAACGCGCGAAGGCGGCTATGAAGCGCGCCGAAGAAAGAATTGCTCAATACAAGCAATCTGTTAAAGATTCGCTGATTGACATAACCCGCGCCAATGCCGCGCTTGCTCGCGCCAAGGCTCGGCTGCTTGTTAAAAATGTTCCTATAAATTAAAAAAAATTAATCCCGTCAGAAAATTTTGGCGGGATTTTTTGTCGGAAAAATTTTTATCTCAAATTAAAAAAATTTGGACACAGCCGCGCTCCATTTTATTTGGTAGCCGCTATGTCCGCTTTTATTGTTATTGAAAGGAATTGCTTCGCCGTAAGCTTTGCCTTTTGCTGTCAATTTGTAGCCGTTGCCGTCTTTTTCCTGCAAGCCGCTTTCAAGCAGAACTTGATTAACTTTTTGCCCTGAAAGTTTTTCAATATTTTTTTCTTCTGCAATGAATTTGCCAACTTGCGTTGCATTCATATAACCAATATTATGCTCGGCGGGCGGGAATAATTCTTTAACTTCAGAAAAATCAATGCTGTAATGTTTTTCGGCAACATTAATGCAAGTTGCCAATGCTATGCCGGGTTTCACTCCGAAAAGTTCTTCTACAAGTTCAACCGCACTTTTAACATCTTTCAGCGCAATAGTTATAATTAATTTCGTTTCAACGGGATTTTCAACAGCAACCGGTTTTTTAACTTTCGGCAAAGAATACGAACCTGTTTTGCGAATGGAAGGCAAAACTTCGGAAGTTACCCAACGTTTAAATTCTTTTGCCTTCGGCAACTTTGAAGAAAGAATCAGCGAATACAAACCGCTTTCATTAATAACTGTCATAGGACGATTTTGAATAACACCATTTGAGCTGACGTCGCGAATCGCGACACCAGCTTTTTTGTCTTCTTCGTCAACGTGTTTTTCAAGAGCATCACGTGCATTTGAATAGCCGAGAGCAACGGCGACATCTTTACCGACAAAATAAATTTCGCCATCGATAATTAAAGTGCGGATTTTTCCAAATTCTTCGTGTTGGAAAATTTGAAATTGGTTTTCCATAAAAAAACGCCTCCTAAATATTTTGATTGACAAAACACCCTGAGACGTTTATAATTAAATCGTGATTAGTTGTAATCGTCTTTTGATGTTTGGCTGTTATTACAAATTTATTTTATCACAAGTGAGACGATTAAGTCAATAATATTCGTTAGAATTTTATATAGAAATTGTCCGCCGCAGGGCGGATTTTTTTATTGCATTTTTCCATAAAAAAACGCCTTCAAAAATAAGTTTGACAAATTTTCGTAAGGCGTTTTTTTATAAATTTAATATTGATGAAATTTCGCCCGCAGGCGATTTTTTTTTTGCGCAAAAAATTAATCCCGTCGAAGAGGCGGGATTTTTTAATTGGAAAAAATTTTCTTAAACAGTTGCAAACATAGCGTTAAAAGCGTCAAATTTAGCCGCTACGCTACCTCCAACATTTTTTTAGTAAAATACCTCGTACAAATATAAACCGTGCGCAGGAGCGGTTGCAGGGAATAAATTTCGGTTGCCGCTTACAAAGATTTTTTGGAAGTTTTCAAGGGACAATCTGCGCCTCCCGACTTCAACCGCCGCCGCTACAATATTTCGCGCCATATGGTACAAAAATCCGCTTGCGTGAATTTTTACACCCAAAATTTCCGCGCCAAATTCTTTCTCAAAAAAAAGTTCAGCCGCGTAAATCGTCCGAACGGGATTCATTTGAGTGGAACTTGCCGCCTTAAACGCCGAAAAATCGTGCGTGCCTTCAATCATTTTCAACGCCGCCTGCATCAATTCAATGTCGAGAGAAAATCGAATGTGCCAAGCGTACCGCTCCAAGAAAGGATTTGCAATTTTGGCGTTCAAAATTTTGTAAATGTAAGTTTTACTTTTCGCACTGTGCAGGGCGTTAAAATTTCTGTCAACTTCGCGCACGTCGATAACCACAATATCAGGCGGCAGTGCGCCGCTCGCCGCGTAAGGAATTTTTTCGACTTCAATTCGTCCGTCCGTAAAAAAATTTACAACCTGCCCTATTGCATGAACGCCAGCGTCAGTTCTGCCCGAGCCTATCATTTCAATTTTTTCGCCGAAAATTTTTGCAAGCCGTTCTTCCAAAATATTTTGTACGGCAACATTCGGCGGATTTTGACGTTGAAAGCCGTTGTAATTCGTGCCGTCGTAAGAAATTTTCAGCGCAATATTTCTTTTCCTAAAATTAAATTTCATAACTCAAAAACCATACAGCCGCGCAAATTATCACTACGAAAATTACTGCGAAAAAATCTGCGCGAGAAAATTTTAATTGTTTAAAGTGCGTACGCCCTGCGCCGCCCTTGTAACAACGCGCCTCCATTGCCATTGCCAATTCGTCCGCCCGCCGAAAACTCGACAAGAACAGCGGCACCAATACCGGTACAAAATTTTTCAGCCGCGCCAAAATATTCCCCGTTTCAAAATCTGCACCGCGTGATTTTTGCGCCTTAATTATTTTGTCGGTTTCTTCAATCAGCGTTGGGATAAATCTTAACGCAATGGTCATCATCATTGCCAATTCGTGCGCGGGGACGCCGAATCTTGCAAGCGGCGATAATAATTTTTCCATTGCGTCAGTTAATTTTATCGGCGAAGTTGTAAACGTCAGCAGGCTTGACAAAACTATTAAAAGTATCAGCCGCAATGAAATTAACACGCCGAATTTTATTCCTTCGTCAGTTATTTTGAAAATCCAAATTTCCGCCAAAATTTTTCCGTCGTGGCTGACAAAGTGAATCAGCAACGTAAATAAAATTATCCACATCAGCGGCTTCAATGATTTTAAAATTGTAAGCGGCGGCACTTGCGAAATTAAAATTAAAAATATCGTCGCGCAGGTTAAAAAAGTGTAAGCTGCTACGCCTTCTGCCACGAAAATTAAAATCATTAACGCGAACAGCAAAATTATTTTAGTGCGCGGGTCAAGTTTATGTAAAAAAGAATTGCCGGGAAAAAATTGCCCTAATGTTATATCTTGCAACATTTTAAACTTTGCGGGCGTTTTTGGCGAGGCGTCCGCGCGTGTTTCTATCCAAAATTGCTTTTCTCAAGCGAATTGAAGAAGGAGTAACTTCAACCAATTCATCATCGTTGATATATTCCAAAGCTTGTTCCAAACTCATAAAGCGCGGCGGCACAAGCCTGATTGCTTCATCGGACGAAGAGGAGCGCATATTTGTAACGTGTTTTTGCTTGCAAGGGTTTATGTCAATATCCATTTCGCGGGAATTTTCGCCGACAATCATACCTTCATAAACCTGTTGATTCGGCTCAATAAACATAACGCCCCTATCTTGCAAATTGTAAATTCCGTAGCCGGTGGTTGTGCCCTGTTCAAAGGCAACCAAACTGCCGCGATTTCTGCCGGGAATATCGCCCTTGTACGGTTCGTAGCTGTGGAAAACGTGATTCATAATCCCGTTGCCGCGCGTTGAGGTTAAAAGTTCAGAGCGAAAACCTATCAAGCCGCGCGCAGGAATTAAAAAGTTAATTCGCATATATCCCGCAATTTCCGACATATCAACCATTTCAGCTTTACGGCGTCCCAAAGATTCCATAACGGTACCCATATATTCTTGCGGCACTTCGACAGTTAAATTTTCGATTGGTTCATATTTTTTGCCGTCAATCATTTTGTAAACAACTTCGGGCTTGCCAATTTGCATTTCGTAACCTTCGCGGCGCATTGTTTCAATTAAAATCGACAAGTGCAATTCGCCGCGCCCGCTTACTTTAAAAACGTCCGCAGAATCAGTTTCTTCAACGCGCAATGCAACGTTGGTTTGCGCCTCTTTGAAAAGCCTGTCACGAATATGGCGGCTTGTTACAAATTGCCCTTCCTTGCCTGCGAAAGGACTTGTATTAACGCCGAAAGTCATACTTAAAGTCGGCTCGTCAACGCGAATACCAGGCAACGCTTCAGGATTTTCAACATCTGCAACAGTATCACCGATTGAACCTTCAGTTAATCCTGTCAACGCTACAATTTCGCCCATTTCGGCTTCGGCAGTTTCGACGCGGTTTAATCCTTCGTAAGTATAAACTTTGCCGATTTTCGCTTTTTTAATTTCGCCGTTGCTGATAAGTGCAACAGTTTCGCCGCTTTTAATTTTGCCGCGCTGAACTCTGCCTATTGAAATTTTTCCAACGTATTCATCAGCTTCCAAAGTTGTAATAACCATTTGAAGAGGTTTATCAAAATCGCCTTCGGGTGCGGGAATTTCTTTAATAATAGTATCAAGGAGCGGCTTTAAATCTTTGCCTTCGTCGTTGATATTTTTTTTGGCAATACCTGCCTTCGCCGCAGTGTACACCGTTTCAAAATCCAACTGTTCGTCGTCGGCGTCGAGTTCCATAAAAAGTTCTAGCACTTCATCTGCAACTTCATCAATCCTTGAATCGGGGCGGTCAATTTTATTTATAACAACGATTGGCTTTAATTTATTTTCCAACGCTTTACGCAGAACAAATTTAGTTTGCGGCATAACGCCTTCAGCAGAATCAACCAACAATAAAACGCCGTCTGCCATACGCAAAACGCGCTCAACTTCGCCGCCGAAATCCGCGTGTCCGGGCGTGTCAATCAAATTTATTTTAAAGCCGTTGTAAGAAATAGCTGTATTCTTCGACAAAATTGTAATTCCGCGTTCGCGCTCCAAATCGCCGCTGTCCATTACGCGCTCAACAACTTGTTCATTTTCGCGGAAAATGTGGCTCTGTTTCAGCATTGCGTCAACAAGTGTAGTTTTGCCGTGGTCAACGTGCGCTATTATTGCAACGTTACGAATTTTTTCATTTTTACTCATTCAGAAGTTTCCTTTCAATCCTAAAAATTAGCGCAAAAATTTTATCAGCTGATATTTTGATTGTCAATTTTTATATTTCGTATACTTGAAAAATTTTTAAGCTTGTGTTAATATCTTTTTACAAAGAAAGAAAAATATCAAAAGATCCATTGTGTAAACTCAAACGAAAAGCCCCGACAGCGAAAGTTGGATAATCGCGGAGGGGCTTTCGTTTTGCTGTAATTTTGTTTTGTTGATAAATTTTTATTTTGTAAAATAAAAAAAGGGCGCACAGGACGTGCGCCCTTGTCACGCCCGAAGCGCAGGGATGCGCTTCCAGCGTGACGAGCCTTTCTTTGGTTCTTTCTTTCTGCGGCAAGAAAGAAAGAACATTTTTAAAAAATTTTAAATAAAAAAGGATTTATCAACAATTATTAATAAAAAATAATAGACACTGCCGAAAAAATATTGTAAACTGCAAAAAGGCGGTGATACTATGCAAAAAATAATTTTCGGCGCAATATTAATTTTTGCGCTGATTTTTCAAAATATTTCAAGCGCGGCTGATTTAAACCGCGTCGATTGGAATAAAGCACCGCGTTTCAACAACAAGGCGGATTTTATCAACTACATTAAAAATTGCGAAAATAATTGCGTGGCGTCAGTGCCTGTAATTTTTTCCAATGGCGCGTTTGTCGAAGTAAACGAATTTTTAAAAATCGCCAAAAATACTCAACACGTAAATATTACTTGGCAAAATGACAGGAGCGGCAACCCTTCAAAAGCTCTGTACGAATTGACGATTTATCCCGGTTCAAAAGTGGCTCACGCCTATTTGACGGGCAATACTTCATTTCTTACTGCCGAAGAAAAAAGACTTTACAACCTTGCCGTTCAAATCGTCAACGCCGCCAATCGTCAACCTACAACTTTGCAAAAAGAATTGTACATTCACGAAGAAATTACAAAGCGCGTTTCATACTACAACAAAAATTCAAAAGAAAACGCGCCGCGCCATTGTAACGCACTCGGCGCACTTTTGGACGGGCGGGCGAATTGTCAAGGCTACGCGGATTCTTTTTATATGTTGGGGAAAATGCTCGGCTTCAACGTCAGCAAAATGTCAGGCAGGGGAAATAATCAACCGCACGTTTGGAACACCATAACTTTTGGCGACGGCAGAATTTACGCCGTTGACGTGACGTACAATGACGCCTCTTTTAAAATTTCTGACAGCGGCGAATACAACAACTATATTTATTTCAACGCGCCGCTGGAAATTATGCAGGCAACTCATACTTGGGAAAAAAATTACAACGCTGCTCTGTATCCAAAAATTGACGGCAGATATTTTTACACCACGCCCGAATTTCAATCGACGAACGGGGAAAAATTCGCCTTCCATTCAAGCACGGCTGAAAATGCACTCGGCTACATTGCCCAAAGAATTGCACGCGACGGGAAAAAATTATCTTGGGGAATGGCTCCCTATAATTCACGCTACGCCAATACAAAATTTTCTTTGAATCGCCTTGTACGTGAAATTTTGCCGCAGCAATACAAATGGACGGGCTATGTTAAAATGAATGTTGCACGACGCGGAAATTGGATTTTCTACACCGTCGATGCCACTAAAAATTAGGAGGAAATAATTTTGGAAGAAAATGAAAACACCGTCGCGCAGGACGACACTAAAAAAATTGTTGAAACTACAACTATTGCAGACGTGTACCGCGCAGATAAACAACTTTCGGGGATTGTCAAAAAAACGCGGCTTATTCAAAGTGATTTTTTTTCGGAACAATGCGGCAATGAAGTTTTTATCAAGCCCGAAAATATGCAACATACCGGCGCGTTTAAATTGCGCGGCGCGTACAATAAAATTTCGCAACTTACAGACGAAGAAAAATCAAAAGGCGTTATAACTTCTTCAGCAGGAAATCACGCGCAGGGCGTAGCATTTGCCGCACAAAAATTGGGCGTTAAAGCCGTAATTTGTATGCCTGCAACCACACCGATTTTGAAAGTTGAGGCAACAAAAAATTTAGGCGCAGAAGTTATTCTTCACGGTGACAGCTTCGACGACGCCTTTGCATACAGTTTGGAACTTCAGAAACAGCACGGTTATATTTATGTTCACCCGTTCAACGACAGGGAAGTTTTGCTCGGGCAGGGAACAACCGCGCTTGAAATTATTAACGAGTTAAAAGACGTTGATGCAATTTTGGTACCGATTGGCGGCGGCGGATTCGCAAGCGGCGTTGCACTTGCAACAAAAGTTGTAAGCCCCAACGTTAAAGTTATTGGCGTCGAGCCCGAAAATGCCGCGTGTATGAAAGCAGCTCTTGACGCGGGCGAAATTGTTACTTTGCAAAGTGCCGATACTGTTGCTGACGGTTGCGCCGTAAAAACTGCAGGTACTTTAACTTTTGAGTTTTGCAAAAAATATCTTGACGAAATTATTACAGTCAACGAAATGGAAATAATGAGCGCGCTTTTAAGCTTGATTGAGAAGCATAAATTAATTGCTGAAGGCGCGGGCGTTTTGTCTTTGGCGGCGTTGAATAAATTACCTTTCAAAAATAAAAAAGTTGTAGCGATTGTTTCAGGCGGCAATATCGATATTTCGACTCTTTCAGGCTTGATTGACAAGGCGTTAATTGCGCGCGGCAGAATTTTTTCTTTCAATGTGCAACTTCCAGACAAGCCCGGCGAACTTTTGAACATTGCAAAAATTTTAGCCGATGAAAATGCAAACGTTGTAAAGCTTGACCATAACCAAGCTCTTGTTACAAACAGCTTTAAAAAAGTTCTTTTGGGCGTTACGGTTGAAACTCATAACCTTGAACATATCGACAGAATTATTAAAGCTCTCAATAATCACGGCTATGAAATTGAAAAAATAGATTTACTCAGATAAAGGCAGAAATTATGCTGATTTTTTACCCTGCGATTTTTTATAGGGAAGTTGACGACAGTTACAGCGTAGTTTTTCCTGATTTGAATCACCTTGCAACGGAAGGCGAAAATTTTGAGGACGCGCTGAAAATGGCGGTCGATTGTTTGGCGGGTTATATTTATTCCGAAAAAAATGACGGCAATAAAATTCCGCCGCCTTCGCCGCTTGAAAATATCGACGTGCATTGCGAAGACGACGAGCGCGATAATTATAAATCTGCGTTTGTAAATGTTGTTTCGGTTGACGTGGATTTGTATGCAAAAAAATATTTTCAGTCAACCGTCAAAAAAACTTTGTCAATTCCGAAATGGTTAAATGATAAAGCAGTTGCGCAGAACATTAATTTTTCAAAAGTTTTTCAATCTGCGCTGCTGAAAGAATTAAATATCTGAACTAAAAAAACCGCTTGCAAAATTGCAGGCGGTTTAATTTTTTGCCGTGAAAAAATTTTATTCGTCTTTGCTTACGAGAGTTAATTTGCCTGTGCGCGGGTGGAATAAAAGCCCGTGAACTTTAACATCACGCGGGATTAACGGATCCTCTTTTAAAAGTTTCACAACGTCTCTAACATTTTGTTCGGGGTCTTTGAAACCGTCCGCCCATTCCTTTAACTCTTTTTCAACCATTTTAATTGCGTCAGGCGAAACGCCGCGCGCCAACATTGCCTTTGTTAAACTTTCGGCGGTAGTTGCCTGCATTCCGCAATGATGATGCCCGATAACCGCAATTTCTTTAACTTCCAATTCGTAAATTGTTACAAGAAGGCTCTTAACAGCGGTATCAAAAAAACCTGTAACGCAATTACCGACGGTTTTAATAATTTTGGCGTCGCCGCGCTTTAAACCGAGTGCCGGTTCTAAGAAGCCAACGAGACGTGTATCAACGCATGTCAAAATTGCCAAGTGCTTTTTGGGAATTTTGCTGTCATGCGGGTCTTCGTATTCGTACGCTTTATACTCTTCGGGAAGATTCGCGCAGAAATTTTCATTCGTTGCCAAAATTTCGTCAATCAATGCCATAAAGAAATCTCCTTCCAAAATTTTTAAAATATTTTACTGCAAAAAATAAAAAATTCAAGCGTTTATTCTGAGCCCCTGAAGTAGTGCCCGCGCGTAAAATTTTCAACTTCCGCGCCGCCGAATTTATACGCGCGTACAACTTTAGAAATTTCTTCGACGCTTAAAAATCTGCCGTCAATCCTGATTCTTGCCACGCCTTCAAATTCGTTTCTGTTGTCAATCATCGACAAAACTTTTGAATTTAAAATGTGCATTCGGCAAAATTGGTCGGTAACAACGGGGAACAAAATATTTTTTCTGTCGCGCAGGAAATAATTATTTTTGCGGCAAACGTGCGGGCAATTTTCGACATTGCCCAAAAAACTGCCGAGCATACAATAAGCCGAAATCATTAATTCGGTGCGCCCGTGTACGATACATTCAAGCGGCAGGCAAGATTTTTTGACAAGATTTTTAACCTGCGCGAGCGTCAATTCGGGTGAAAGTGTCACGCCTTCTACGCCTAAACTTTTTAGAAAATTTATCGTTTCAGAATTGAAAACAATCAGTGAAAAATCTGTACGAATTGGCGCAGCTGAAATTTTTTTTGCAAGTTGCAAAGTGCCGATATTTTGAACGTACACCGCGTCAAAATTCGCCGCCGTCAAAGTTTTTTCCAACGAATTAATTTCGGCTTGACGAACAATGCGCGGCGTTGCAAGGTAAAAATTTTTTTCGGCAAAATGTACAATTTTTTCAGCCTTTGAAATTTCTTGCGGCGTGATAATCCTGTTAGAAAAATTTTCGCCGCCGTATAGGATAGAATCTGCGCCGCCGTCAAGCGCGGCTTTTATTTTTTCCAAAGTATCAACCTGCGCGACGAGTTCAATTTTTTCTGCGCGGTACGGAGTAAAAATTTTTTCGTCAGTTGCAACGGCAGGAATTTTTTTAATAAATTTTTTAAGGCGCAAATTTTCAAGTTGTTCAACGGCGGCGCGGCGGACTTCGTTTAATTCACTGAGCGGCACCATTAAATTTTCTTCAAGGCGCGTTTTCAAAAGTACCAATTCAAAAACCGAATTGCCGAGCCTGCCGATTTGTTTAAAAAGCGTGTTGAAAGTCAGCGGGCGATTTTTGGCAACTTCGGCAAGAAATTTAGTTTCAGCGGTTGCAGAATTTTCGCCGTCAGTCAAAATAAGTTTAAGCGGTTCGCCAACTTTTGCAAAAACTTCTGCAGCAACGGGAATTTTTCCAAAATTATCGTCAGCAAAAAATTTCCGCGCGTCAGCAATTAATTCTGCGTCAAAAATTTTAAAAGCGCGGTCGTGCACTTTAACGCCGCGCGTATTCTCAACTTCAACCGTGCAAATTTCGCCGTCAACAGAAAAATTTTCAACAGTGAAAGTTACGCGCCCGCCGACTTTTACCCAAATTTCAACTTGGTCGCCTGCGCTAATTTTTTCTGTAAGTTTGAGAGAAATTTTATTTTTATCAACGGCAACAACGCGCCCGATTAAAACGCCGCGATTGTTGGGGCGATTGACGCTGATTAAATTTTTGCCGGGATTTTTTTCAAGGTACGCGGTAGTAAAATCACGGTTGAAAATCTGCGCGAGTGCGCGTTTGTCTTCGGCAGTAGAAAAATTTTTGTCAAGCGCGGCGCGGTAAACTTTAACAACCGTTGCAACATATTCCGCGCGCTTCATACGCCCTTCAATTTTTAAAGAATCGACGCCCGCTTCAACAAGGCGCGGCAAAATTTCCAGCGTGTTTAAATCTTTGGGACTTAACAAATATTCGCCCGCGTTTTTCAAAAGTTCGTTGCCTTTATCATCAACCAAACTGTAGGGAAGGCGGCAAGGTTGCGCACAACGCCCGCGATTGCCGCTGCGCCCGCCAATCATACTGCTCATTAAGCATTGCCCCGAAAAGCAAACGCATAGCGCGCCGTGCGCAAAAATTTCTGTCTCGACGGGAGAATTTTTTGCAATAGTTTCAATTTCAGTCAGTGAAAGTTCACGCGCCAAAACAACACGGCTGAATCCCAACTTTGCCAACATTTCCACGCCCGCCAAATTGTGAACAGTCATTTGAGTTGAAGCGTGCAGGGGAATTTCAGGCGCAATGCTTTTAATAATTTTCGCCGCGCCCAAATCCTGTACCAAAAGTGCGTCAACATTCGCACTGCGCAAAAATTTTACATACTCTGCAAAATTTTCCAATTCGTCATCATTTAAAATTGTATTGGTTGTAACGTGAATTGCAACGTTATGTAAGTGCGCAAATTTCACGGCGGCAATTAAATTTTCGCCGCTAAAATTTTCTGCATAGGCGCGTGCGCCAAAATTATTTCCCGCCAAATAAACTGCATTTGCGCCCGCGTTTACGGCGGCTTTCAGGGCGTCAAAATTCCCCGCAGGTGCCAAAAGTTCTATCATTAATTTAACTCCTTAATTAAAAAATTTTGCTTAAAATTAAAAAAACCGCCCAAAGGCGGCTTTTCGATTCTAAAAATTTTTATCATTTTCAAGAGCTTTACCCGTGCCAATCGCCACGCAACTTAGCGGGTCATCCGCAATAACTGTAGGTATTCCTGTTTCACGCCTTATAAGTTCGTCAAGCCCGTACAGCAACGCGCCGCCGCCCGTCAAAATAATTCCCCTGTCCATAATGTCGGCAGAAAGTTCAGGCGGCGTAACGTCCAAAACTTTTCGGATACATTCAACAATTTTATTGACGGATTCGCTGAAACACTTTGAAATTTCTTCAGTTTCGACGGTAATATTTTTCGGCATACCCGTTAAAAGGTCGCGCCCGCGAATTTCCATATTTAATTTTCTTGCTTCTGGATAAGCCGCGCCAATTTCCATTTTAATTTTTTCGGCGGTACGTTCGCCAATCATTAAATGGTGCGTGCGCTTTACGTGCGTTTCAATATCGGCGTCAAATTTATTTCCTGCAACGCGGATACTTTGCCCTTTGACAATACCGCCGAGCGAAATAACTGCAACATCGCAAGTGCCGCCGCCAATGTCAACAACCATTGAACCGAGCGGTTCTGAAATGTCAATTCCCGCGCCGAGTGCCGCCGCTATCGGTTCTTCAATCATATCAACTTTTTTTGCGCCGGCTTGTTCGGCTGCTTCTTGCACTGCGCGACGTTCCACAACCGTAATTTCAGTCGGTATGCAAATCATTACGCGCGGGCGGAATAAAAAATTTTTCCCTACAACTTTATTTAAAAAATGGCGAATCATCGCCTCTGTCATATCAAAATCAGAAATAACGCCGTCACGCAGCGGGCGAATTGCAACTATACTGCCCGGCGTGCGCCCAATCATTTTTTGCGCGTCTTCACCAATAGCCAAAACTTCTTCAGTATTCCTGTCAATGGCTACAACCGACGGCTCGCGCAGAACAATTCCCTTGCCCTTGACATAAACCAAACAGTTTGCCGTGCCCAAATCTATCCCGACACTTGCAGACATTCCAAACAAAATCAAAACTCCTTTCAACGGGAGATTTTTTACAAAAATTTTCAATCGATTTTAACACGCTTTTTTTTTCTTTACAAGTGCGGAAAATTTTAGTTATAAATCAGTTTTTTTAATAGGTTCGCTCAAATCCATATGCCCCGAAAGAGTTTCAATTTCTGCGCCCTCGACAAGAAAGCGGACTTGCTTGACTTCGCTAAATTCGGTAAGAGTTTTGACTACCGAATTAACCAAAAATTCTTCGCCCGTTGAACCTCCTGCAAAAGACTTTGTAATATTTTTATCGAAGTCAACAAACGCCGTGCCGTTGGAAACTTTCACGCTTTTAATTTTTGCGTTCTTTGGAAAGATAACGGTTAAATCTTTTTCGTTGGGATTGTCCATTAAAAGATTGACGGCGGCTAAATATTTTTCGGATTCATTTTTAACTTCAACGGTGCGTTTGACTGCAACCAAATTAATTCCCGCGTCATCGGGGTAATAAACTTTGACTGAAATTTTTTGCGCTTGCGTATCGGCGGGAATAGTTTTGGGCGGCTCATTGTCAGGTTTTTCAGCAGGTTTAACGGGCGGCTTTTCAGCAGGTTTTTCTTCGGGCGGCTTTTCGGGTTTATCTGTAGGGTTATCGACTTTCGGCGGATTATCCGTAGGCGGCAAAGGTTGTTCACAGCCGCTGATTAGCAGCGAAAATGCAACCGTTGCCAACAGTAAAATTTTTTTAATCAAGTCTGATTAGACCTCCTTAATTTGCAAAAAAAGTTTTGTGTTTTGTGATTAGAATCGTTATTTTTAAAGTTTTAAAAATTTATCTCGAACAACGGCATTTCTTTCTTTTTGAAAAAAGAAAGAAACGCCCGGCAAAGAAAGAAAAACTTCGCCGCCCGCAGTGCGCCTTGCGTTGGTAACGCTCTTATGTCAGTCGATTCTGCATTCCAGGTTCTGTACGCACTAAGGAATTAGGCAGCTGCGCTAAGAGCGGGCGGCTTTTTGAGTTTCTGAAAAAATTTTTTCGGCTGAAATTTGCGCAATTTCAATAACCGTTGAAAAATCTTTTTACAGCAGTTGAAATTGCGGCGGCAAGAATATTTTGGTAGTGATCGTCCGCCAAAAGTTCTTCTTCAGTGTAATTTGTAATAAAGCCGAGTTCAATCAATGACGCGGGAACTTTTGCGCGTTTGATAACGTAGAAATTAGCCGACTTTACACCGCGATTAAAGAGCCCGCCGCGCTTTTCAAGTTCTTCGTTTAAAAGCTGTGCGAGGCGTTGTCCGCCGTAATTTGCGGTATTGTAAAAAGTTTCCATACCGTGCGACGCGGGATTTGAAAAAGCGTTACAGTGAATCGAAATAAATAAATCTGCTTGCGGCGGCGTCTTGTCAACGCGCGCTTGAAGTTCTTGAGTATTTGAGGCATTTGCAGAGGCAACGTCAATATCGGTGCGGCGCGTCATAACGACTTTCATACCTTCCGCTTTCAAAATTTTTTCAGTCTTCAATGCAACTGCCAAGGCAACGTCTTTTTCCCTGACGCCGTGCGGACCGACTGCGCCCGTATCCGAGCCGCCGTGCCCTGCGTCAAGTACAACTACTTTATCGCTCGCGTCAAAATGTTGTTCTTCTTCGATATTTTTGCGGCGTCTGGAACTTGGAACTTTAATATCAGGCGGCAAATCTTTCAATTCGCTTTTTGCAATATCGATAACTATTCGCGCAGATTGTTTTTCTGAACGATTAGCGGGTTGAACGGACATTTTATAGGCGTCATCGTCAATCAGCGCAGCTAATGAAATTCTAACTTTAGTATTACTGATTGAAGTTTCTTTAACGGTGATTTTTTCGATTAATTTTCCCGAAGAAATTTTTGTGCCGGAAATTTTGCTGATTCTGCCGGGCGTAGTATTTTTCATAGAAATTGTAAGCATACTGCTTAAAGTTTGCGCCGAAACTTCATCGGCTTTTAAATTGCCGTCGAAAGAAATTTCAATTCTCAAAATTTCATCGCTTATATTGTACGCTTTAATATTTGTAAGTTCGGCTTTCGGATTAGCCGCCGCCGTCCCGCAAATTGTCAAAGAAAAAATTATTAGCAAACTTAGAAACTTAAAAATTTTTTTAGTCAATATCGTCACTCCAATTCATTTAGCAGTTGTCGCGCTTCGTCAAGGGCGGCGTTGGTTTTATCTTCGTCACGACAAATTTTTATTGTCAAATAATCACCTTCTGCGGCGTCTTCAGGCAAAAGATTTGCAGGCAAAATTAATTCGCCCGAATATTCTTCTTCGCCCTCGTCAATCAGTAAAACTGCTTCAGCCGTATCGTCTTCAAGTTCTTCTATCCTGTCAAGGTACACGCTTATTTCTTTGCAGATTTTTTCTTTTCCGCTAACCATTTTTCTACCCAATCCTCCTCAACTTCAGGTTTAACTGAAAAATTTTTGCCGTCGCTTGTAATTATAACGGTGCCGTTTTTCCAGCTCCAAAAAATATTTTTTGCGGGAATGCCGTTCGCCAAATAATTTTCAAGCGGCTCTTTGTGCGGGTGCCCGTAGGTGTTGCCGCCGCGTTTATCGGTAGGTTCGCCCGCCGAAATTAAAACGTATTCGGGGTTTACCGTTTTAACAAAATTTTCAGTTGAGGCGGTGTAGCTGCCGTGATGCCCCGCCTTTAAGATATTACAGCGCAAATTTTTGGCGTCATTGTCAGCCCAAACGTTACTTTCGACTTCCTTTTCAGCGTCGCCCGTAAACATCATAGAAAAATTTTTGTAAACCAAACGCCCGACAACGGATTCATTATTGGGGTCAGTTTTTTTATTGCCGTTGTTTACCGCGTCAACCAAATCTTTTGTAGGGTACAAAACATTGAACTTGACTCCGTCGCCGAAATCTAAAACGTCGCCGACTTTCAGCGAAGTATGCTTAATTTTTTGTTGCTTTAAAAGTTTCATATAGCCGGTATAAAGTTTTGAAGTTGAGACAATGCCGTTATCGCAAACTTCCTTGACGGTGTATTTGTTGTCTTTGAGAAGTTTTTCAAGCCCGCCTATATGGTCAGCGTGCGGGTGCGTCAAAATTATTTTGTCAAAAGTTGTAACGCCCGCCTTTTCCAATTCGGCAACTAATTTTTCGCGCTCGTCAACGTCCGAAGTGTCGATTAAAATATTTTGCGTTGTAGTTTGTACCAAAAAGGCGTCGCCCTGCCCTGCGTTCAACATTGTAATTTTCAAATCGCCTTTAACGTCTTTTTTTGCTTGCGGCTTAGCCTCTGCAACGGGTTTATTTTCAACAGGCGCGGCTTCTTCGGCGGGTTTATTTTCTGCGGAATTGCCGCCGCCGCCACCGCCGCAACCTGTAAGCGTAAACATTAATATTGTTATTATCGTTAAAAAAATTTTTCTCATCTAATCGCTCCTTTTACCGTGTTCGTTAATTCAATATTTTTATCTCGAACAACGGCATTTCTTTCTTTTTGTAAAAAGAAAGAAACGCCTGGCAAAGAAAGAAAAACTCCAACCCGCACATAATTCAATCCTGAATTAAGTGCGGGCGGCGGTCATCCTTGACCGCCGTGCCCTAGAAAGCGCGTACTTTTTAAGGTTGCAGTTTCAATCTTGCAAATTAGAAATTGCCGCGCGTCCTGCGCGAGTATTTTCGCGGCGCACGTCCTGTGCGCCCCCTCTTGCCTTTTGCCTACTGCCTAGTGCCTAAAATATAATTTTCAATTCCAACTGCAACGCCGTCTTCATGCACGCCCGGTACAACGTATTTGCCAACTTTTTTAAGTTCGTCTTTGGCGGTGCCCATAACAAGCCCCGTTCCAACTGTTTTTATCATTTCGGTATCGTTTATGCCGTCGCCGAATGCATACGAATTTTCAACAGGTATTTTAAAATGTTCCAGCATTTTCAAAATTCCCGTCGCCTTTGAAACTTTGTCTGAATAAATTTCCATCGTCATATAGTGGAAGGGGTCAGCCCAACCAGTAAAGCCCGGCGTTGAGAGAATTTTTTTGTAGATAACGTCAAGGTTTTCGGCGTCAGTGCGCTCCGTCATACATTCGATTTTTGAAATTGAAATTTTATCCAAATCAAAATCACGAATAAATTTTGTATAGTCAACGCCAATTTTTGTACAGAAATTTTCAGCTGCCGTAAAATTGCGCCGCAGATAAGTATTCGGGTAACTTTGCAGGATGTAATTAATATTTTCGGCGTCAGCCGTCGCGCAGATTTTTTTCACGCCTTCCATATCCAATTTACTTTCAAAGATAACTTCGCCGCCCGCCAATTCAAGCGCGCCGTTGGCAGTAACAAAGCCGTCAAATCCAAAATTTAAAAGTTCGCCGTAAATAAATGAAACAGGTCTGCCCGTTGCTATGAAAATTTTATCGCCTGCCTCCTGCAACTTTCTCATTGCGCTTGCTACGCGCGGCGTTATTTGTGCTATTCCGTGCTGTCTGTCCAAAATCGTTCCGTCTATGTCAAAAAAAATTGCCCTAGTCATTTTTTCCCCCATCGTTTTTGTAAATTATAAAAATTCTTATGCAGAGCATTATTGTCCACAATCCGAAGCCTGCAATGTAAATTTTGTCCGAAGTGCTCAAATTTTCGTAATCGAGATTGAAAAACATAAATGTTGCAATCGCCAAAATCAGCGCGTCTAAAATACTAATCGATTTTTTCAAAACGTCAAGCATATTTATCACCCCCCGCTAAAAATTTTTTTATAATCATTTTATTTTCATATATCATATAAAAAATTTTTAAAAACTGCAATAAATCTGCTATAATTTGTAAAAATTTTTTTGGAGGTAAAAATTTTGCAGAATAAAACATTGGCAACGGTAACATTGGCGGGTTGTGCAACATTGGCGGCGGGAACTTTGCCGCTTGCAAACAACGGCTTTCTATTCGGCTTGCTCAATCACGGCTTTATAGCGGCGACAATCGGCGGGCTTGCAGATTGGTTCGCAGTTACCGCGCTTTTTCATAAGCCGCTGGGCATTTCCTACCGCACTGAAATTTTGAAACGCAACCGCAAAAGAATTTCTGACGCGGTTATAGAATTTGTCGGCGAAGATTTATTAAACACCAAAAATATTATGGAAACTTTGAAAGACGAAAACTCCGCGCAACTTTTGATAGATTTTTTTGAAAGTTACAACGGCAGGCGAAAAGTTAAAGACTTGGTTGGCGAAATTTTAACTGAAACTTTTTCAAAGCTTGACGCGCAGAAAATTTCTTCGGAAGTTGCGCCGCTCCTTGAAGAAGAAGTTAAAAAATTTGACGTTACAAAAATTATTTCAGCCGCCGCGCAAGTCGTCACGAAAGAAAGTAATTCCCGCAAAATTTTAATAATGCTGCTTGAAACGGGCAGGAAAATTATTAACTCAAAACATATGCAGGAAGAAATTTTTCAAAAGATAAAAGAATTGCTCACGGCGTACGAAGGCGATTCAATGGGGCGCGCGATGGTTCTTTCTTCGCTGAATTTGACTGACGAAAAAATTTTGTCAATCCTGAATGAAAATGTTGAAGAAAAAATTTCTGCGACGATTGACGCGCTTAACGCCAATAAAATTATCGACGCCGAAAAAACTAAGGATGCGCAGGATTTGATTAAATCTTTTAACAACGCGGTAAATTCTGCAACTTCAAACATTGACGCGCAAAAGTTCCAAGCCGAATTTGAAAATATTTTCAACGCAAAAGTTGACGTTGCAAGCTACATTGAAAATTTCATTGCGCAGAGTGATAAAATTTGGCACGCCGAAGTTGATACTCTTGTTGACAAAAAAATTGACGAATTTATTAACGACGCGGCGGCGCAGAAAAAATTTGATACGCTCGTTAAAAATATGTTGGAAAATCTTTTGAACGAATATCACGGACAAATCCCCGCGCTTATTCGCGAAAAGCTTGACCAATTCGACGACGATAAATTAACTGAATTTGTTGAAAGTCGCGTTTCAAATGACTTGCAAATGATTAGGATTAACGGCTCTGTTTGCGGCGCGTTGGCGGGAATGTTTTTATTTGTTGTTTCGCAGATTATCGCGCAGGTTATTGGCTAGGAGGCGCAAATTTTTTGGAAAGATGGAATAACGCAGATACAACGCTGTTAATAGCCGCGCTATGTTTTTTGGCGGCGGTAGGATTCAGGATTTTATACCCCGAAACGATTTTGACGGAGGGATTTTTATTCGTAACGGAGGCGGCAATGGTTGGCGGAATTGCTGACTGGTTCGCAGTTACCGCACTTTTCAAAAAGCCGCTCGGTTTTCCGTTTCATACGGCGATATTGCCCAATCGTCGAAAAGATTTTGTTGAGGCGTCAACAACAATGGTACAGCAAGAATTTTTTTCGCGCAGGACGCTATTTAAAAAAGTAACGCACATTGATTTATTGCCGCTGTTGATAAATTATCTTGAAAAGCCGGAAGTAAAACATTTCTTGCTCGGCGAAATTTTAGCGGCGTTGCAAAAATATATTTCAAAGTCAGATACAACGGCGCAAGTAAATTTTATTGCGAACAAATTGCGGCGCGAACTTGAAAATATTCCCGTACAAAAAATAATTGACGACGGCGGCAGTTGGATAAAATCGACGGGCAAAGATACAGAAATTTTTACAGCGTTAATGAAAAAATTAAAAGAAACAGCCGCCGAAGATTCAACGCGCGCAAAACTTCAGGAAGTGCTTGAAAATTTCGCCGCAGAAAAAACTAAAAACGCAAGCCCGTTTTCACTGTTAATGGCGGGGCTCGCGCAGGCGTTAAACTTCGTCAACTTTGAAGAAGCGGCGGAAATTATGCAAGTGCAACTTGTAAAAATGCTGGACGAACTTTCGCAGGATACGCCGCTGCAACAGCGCACGCTTGACGAATGCAGATTAAAACTTTCTGCGCTTGCCGATACTTCCGAATTTAGAAAATTAATCGAACGCCTGCAAGTCGATTTAGCAAGAAATTTGCCGCTCGAAAAAACAGTTGAAGCCGCGCTTTTAAAATTCAAGGGACAAATTTTGGCGGTTGAGTTAAATGAAAATTCACCCGTCGCGCAGGAGTCAAAAACACTCGGCGCAATTTTTACAGAAAATTTATTGGCGTTGTACGATGAATTTTTGGCGGCGTTGAAAAATGACGGTGCAATAAAAAAAGCTGTCGAAAAGTTTTTGAGTGAATTGACTGCTCGCGCCACGATTTACGCTCAACCGCTTGTCGGCGAAGTTGCAAAGTCCGCGCTTAACCGAATGACTGACGAACAATTAAACAGCCTTGTTTACGATAAAGCCGAGCAAGATTTTGTTTGGATAAGAATGAACGGCTCCATTGTCGGGTCAATAATCGGCGTGATAATTTTTGCGCTGATAAAAGTTTTTTCAATGTAAAAAAGCCGTCGCGCAGGACGCACGCTTTAAAGGAAACAGGAAAGCAGGGGACAGATTCAATTCACTGTTCCCTAAAATCTGTTTCCTGTTTCATAATAAAACGAATTGTTAAAACCTAAAATGAAAAATTTTTTCTTGTGAAATTTTAATTTTTCCGCCTAAAATGAAAAAAATTTAGCCGCCGAGAGCATGGCGGCTTTTTTATTTTTCGCGTTGCAACGCCATTCTTAATTTCAAATTAAAAATGGTTAAACTTTTTTTATTCGCTTTAATCTGAAAAAATCCTGTAAATGAAAAAAAGATTTTCAACTATGACGCTATTTTAGCAAGTTAATCTGAAAGCCAACTGAAAAAAATAATAAAATTTTTATAAAAAAAAGCTTGACATTGAAAAATTTTTGTACTATACTACGCCCAACTTGAAGGTCAAGGCAACCGGAAGAGGGAGTTTAGAGGAAACATGGACACTCCAAGCAGAAGTCTTCCGAAGCAAGAACCGGAGAGTTAAAGCAAAAATTCTAAAGTTTTAACGGTTCATTCTTAAGGAGGATGTTCAAAATGAAAAAGTCTTTAGTAGCAGCTTTGACAGGTGCGCTCGTAGTTGGCGCAACCGCAACCACTTTTGCGGCGGCAAATCCGTTCAGCGATGTTCCTGCAGGTCACTGGGCTTACAATTCAGTAACCAAGTTGGCAAGTGAAGGCGTTATCGAAGGTTATGGCGACGGCACTTATCGTGGTAACCGCAACATTACCCGTTATGAAATGGCTCAAATGGTCGCTCGTGCACTTGCACGCGCTCCTAAATCCAACATGAGCTCTTCAAGCCGCGCAGAACTCGACAAACTCGCTGCTGAATTCCGTGATGAACTCGACAGTCTCGGCGTTCGTGTTGCTGAACTCGAAAAAAATTCAGACAAAGTAAAATGGACAGGCAAAGTTGAATACACCTATAACCACCGCAAACTTTCAGGTTACGGCGAAGGCAAAGAGAAAGCTATGAGCCACAACGGCGTGTTCCGTCTCGAACCTAATATCGAAATCAATGACCACTGGAAAGTAGTTGCACGTTTGGATGCTAACTACAACGGTAAAGAAGATTCTACAGGCTACACTGAAAGTGACGGCAGCAAAGCAGGCGTTAAACTCAAGAGAGTTTATGCAGAAGGCGCGTATGGTAATTTCGGTGTTAAACTCGGTCGTTTCGGTTACTGCCCCTCAATCGAAGATGGTATCGTTATGGATACAGTTGTCTCAGGTGTTGAACTTAAATACGGCAACAAATGGCAAGGCAGCATAATGGCAGGTCGTGTTGGCAAAAATTCTGACGAAGCTCACTTCTTAGGCGGCAATAAGGCTACTGATGTTTATGCTGATTTAATCGCAGGCGCATATGGTGCTTCTATCAATACGGATAAAACTGACATCCTTGCACTTAATATCAGATACAATCCCGGCGATCACGGTCTTTACGGCGGCGCAAGCTATTACCACGCAAAAGATAAAGACTTTATCTTGTTTAACAGAAACGACAAAGATAAAGCAAATATCTGGGCTGTAGGTCTCGGTTATAAATTCAATGATAAACTCGACTTACACGGCAGTTATGCTCGTAACTCCAAAGCCGAATTCCAAAAAGATTCTTGGGCTATCGACCTTCGCTACGGCAATTACGGCGATTATGCTGAAAAAGGCGATTGGGCTGTTTGGGCAGGCTTCGCAAAATTCGGTCTCGGTGCTGATATTGCTACAGACCAAGGCGATGACGTTGCTACAGGTGAAAGAGGCTGGCACATTGGCGCAGCTTATGCTCCCTTCAAAAATGTTGGTCTCCAAATCAGATATGCAAATAACAAAATTATGGACACCCAAGTTAAAGACAGACACTTCTGGGGTCGTGCAGAATTCTTCTTCTAAGAAGAACGCCGATTCGGTAAATCATAATATTGTAACTTTTTCGAGAGTCTCCGATTCAGTCGGAGGCTCTTTTTGGTTGCAAAAAATTCTGCTATAATATAATTCTGCTATAATATTTTTGAAAGGAATTCTGCTATAATATTTTTGAAAGGAGGTGTTAAAAATGGCAGAATTAGAAAGCATAGTCAATGGCATTGAAACAAAGATCAGCAACATTGAAACAAAAGTTGATATGTTTATTGGCGAAATAAGAGACTTCAAAAACGAAATGCGCAAACAAAACGAAATGCGCGCCGCCGAAATTGCCCGCGTCGATGCAAAAATTGAAAAGCTACGCGAACAACGCGAAAAAGACAACGCTAAACACGCCGCCGATATTAAGCTATCAATGAAAAAATCGAAGAGAAATTTGACAAGCTGTCCAATCAATTTCATACTACGTCAATAGCAACAATTTTGGGCGTCGGAGCGATTGTTTGGGCGGTAGTTTCAGCTCTCAAATAAAAAAAATTAACCGCCAAAAAACAGGCGGTAAAATTTCAATTTTAAATTCAATAAAAATTATATTGCGTCGTAATGAAACTGTCAAATTGCAGGAAAAAATTTCATTGCGGCGAATTTTTTTTCTATACTTTTAAAATGGAGCGTGGTTAAAAATGTCCGCAAAAGGCGATATGCTTGCCGGTAAATGGTACAATGCAAATTTTGATTCGGAATTGATAAGGGAACGCAGAATTGTTAAAGATTATTGCTTGGAATACAATAATACGCCAATGAAAGATTTGGGCACGCGCCGCGATATTCTGCGCGAAATTCTCCAAAATGTTCAAGTCGAACAAGTCGATATTCTTTCGCCGTTTATGGTTGACTACGGCTACAACGTTTTTATGGGCGCGGGTTGCTTCCTCAATCACAACGTTTATTTAATGGACGGCGCAAAAATTACTTTCGGCAGAAAATGTTTCGTTGGTCCGAACTGCGGTTTTTATACGGCGTTGCACCCAATGGAATTTGAAAAGCGCAATCAAGGTTACGAAATTGCAAAGCCAATTACTATCGGCGACAATGTTTGGTTCGGCGGAAATGTAATAGTTTTGCCCGGCGTAAAAATCGGCAACGGCGCGGTTATCGGCGCAGGCGCAGTCGTTACTAAAGATATTCCCGCAAATGTTTTGGCTGTTGGCAACCCCTGTAAAGTTATCAGAGAAATTCAAGGGAGTGGTAAAGGTGAGCGCAAATAAAAAATTTTACCCGTTGCGCCCAATCCAACGTTGGCTAATTGATACACATTTCAACAAAGCAAATTCTACAATGATGAACATCGGCGCATTATTAAAACTTTCTTCAGCCGTCGATATGGAATTTTTGGCGGAAGTTCTCAACGATATTTTAAAAGCGTACGATATTTTCAGCTGTCGTCTCGAAGTAAATCCCGAAACTTCAGATATTTGTCAAACTTTCGGCAATGAAATTATCCCTGTCAAAGTTAAAAATATTTCTGATGAAGAATTTTCCGTGCGCTTAGAAAAATTCAAAGAACCGTACAAACTGATTAATCAGCCGCTATACAGAATTTATTTGTTTCAAACACCGACGGCGAAATATTTGTATTTGGATTTTTATCACGCAATTATGGACGGCGCGTCGTTGCAGATTCTTTTTGCAAAGGAAATGGATTTACGCTACAGAGGCAGAAAAATTTTGCACGCGCCGCAAAGTTACGCCCAACTCATTTTGGAAGAGGCGCAAATTTCGCCCGAAGAATTATCAGAAGGGCACGCTTACTGGAAAAATATTTTGTCTCAGTTTGACATAAAAAAACATTTGCCGCCGATTGACGTTAAGGACGGAAAGGCTTGGGCTAAGGGAAATTTCAAAGTCAACTTGAAAAATATCAGCGAAGAATTTTTCAGGAACAGTCACCGTAGCGAAAATACTTTTTTCCTTGCCGCGTCAATGTTGACTCTTGCAAAAATTTCAGCCGCCAATGACTCAATTATTTTTATGCGTCATAACGGCAGAATTAATAAAAGCGAACTCCGCTTAATGGGCTTGATGTTGGAACAATTTCCTTGCATTTGGGATTTTCGCGCAGATTGTACCGTTGAAAAATTTTTGAACGAGCTTGAAGGCGAAATCAGAAAAAATTTTAATTACCGCCAAAGTTTGGATATTGTTTACAGCGAAGGCTTAGGCGCGGACTGCGCGACGTTCATTTTTCAAAAAAATATTTTTGGCGAACATATTATGATTGGTGACACTACCGCGCAAATTATCGATATGCCGCCGAATGAAATTTCAGCCGCCGAAAATTCTTTGGATATTCAAGTTAAAGCTCTGGAGGACGGCACTTACAATTTAATTTTAGATTATGACGCGGGCAGATTTTCCGCGCAATTAATAAAAAATTTCGCTGCAATGTTTGATAAAAATATTATCGAACTCAAAAATTTAAATTCGGCGGTTAAAATTTAAATAATTCTCCAAAGTATGTTTATAAATTTAAAATTTTCTCTTTGAAAGTACAGCATTTCTTTCTTTTTGAAAAAAGAAAGAAATGCTTAGCAAAGAAAGAAAAACTTTCGACCCGCACATAATTCAATCCTGAATTAAGTGCGGGCGGCGCACGTCCGTGTGCGCCGTGTTGCACCTTCGTTCTACTTTGTACAAATTTTAGTTATTTATAGTTTGTAAACAGAATTTAAATTCTAAAACAGAAAGGTTGTTGGGATTGAAAAGGGAACTGATTCATCTTGAAAACGTGGTTAAGAAATTTGGAAACTTAACGGTTCTTGACGAAATCGATTTAACAATTTACGAAAATGAATTTGTAACAATTTTGGGACCGAGCGGCTGCGGCAAAACTACTTTGCTTAGAATTATAGGCGGCTTTGAAACGCCCGACGCAGGCAAAGTTATTTTCGACGGCAAAGATATTACAAGCGTCCCGCCCAATCGCCGCCCAATTAATACCGTCTTCCAAAAATATTCTCTGTTTTCCCATATGAACGTTGAAGAAAATATTTCATTCGGTCCGAAAATTGCGGGCAAATCTGCGGATTATATCAGCGACAAAGTTAAATATGCTTTAAAGCTCGTTAACCTTGACGGTTACGAAAAACACGACGTTACTAAACTTTCAGGCGGGCAACAGCAACGTATTGCAATAGCGCGCGCAATCGTTAATGAGCCGAAAGTTTTATTGCTTGATGAGCCACTGAGCGCACTTGATTTAAAACTTCGCCGCGCTATGAGAGATGAACTTGTCCGCATTAATCGAGAAACGGGGATAACTTTTATTTTCGTAACGCACGACCAAGAAGAAGCCCTTTCAATGTCAGATACAATCGTTGTAATGAATCAAGGTTACATTCAGCAAGTTGGAACGCCCGAAAATGTTTATAACGAGCCCGAAAACGCCTTTGTTGCAGATTTTATCGGCGACAGCAATATTATTGACGGCGTTATGGTACGTGATAAATTGGTTAGAATTTTGGGCAGAGAATACGCCTGCGTTGACGTAGGATTTGCGCCTGAAAGCCCCGTTGACGTACAGATAAGACCCGAAGATATAACTTTGACTGAACCGCAGGAAAACGCCTTAACGGGCACTGTAACGCGCGTTGTGTTTTGGGGTATGTCTTATGATATAACAGTTGACGCAGGCGGCTTTTCGTGGCTTATACAGTCGATACACGGGCGCAAAATTGGCGAGCAGGTAAGCTTGCACCTTGACCCCTTCAATATTCAAATTATGGCTAAGCCGCAATCTGAAGACGAACAAATTGCTAAGGAAATTTAAAAATTATGAATTTACAATTTGATGAATCTTTGGCAGTAAATTATAAAAGCGCGGCTCAAAAAATCCGCGTTATGAGTGAATCGTGGCTTGTATCAAATTTATTTTGCCCGTGTTGCGGTAATATTCATATTGATAAAATGAAAAATAATTTGCCGGTTGCCGACATTCATTGCGCAAATTGCGGCGAAATTTTTGAGTTGAAAAGCAAAAAAAATAATATCGGCGCAAAAATTGTTGACGGCGCATATAATACGATGATTGAACGAATTACCGGCAATTTAAACCCGCAACTTTTTATTATGGGATATTCGGAAAATTTATTTGTAAAAAATTTAATCTTGGTGCCGAAATTCTTTTTTTCTCCAGATATTATCGAAAAACGAAAAGCTCTTTCAGAAAATGCAAGGCGCACCGGTTGGGTTGGCTGTAACATTTTATTTCAGAAAATTCCTGAGCAGGGCAAAATAAATATTATCCGTGACGGTAAAGAAATTGAAATTGCAAAAATTTTGCATCAGTATAACCAAACTAAAAAATTAAAGACTAATAATTTAAATTTGCGCGGCTGGATGCTGGATATTTTAAACTGTATAAACGATATAAAATCTGAAACTTTTACCTTGCAGGAAATTTACAGATACGTAGATTTTTTAAAGTCAAAACACAATTTAAATAATAACGTTGAGCCGAAAATTCGGCAGCAGTTACAATTCCTGCGCGATAAAGGCTTTATAGAATTTATCGGGCGCGGCAAATATAAGAAGGTGACATAATGAAAAAATATCGTGTTATCATTGAAGAAATAATGTCTGAAGAATTTGAACTGGAAGCTGAATCGGAAAAAGAGGCAATTTCTAAGGCGATGGGTGCTTATAAATCTGGAGAATTTGTTTTAGAACCGGGAAATTTTGAATACGCACAGTTGAAAGTAGCGGATGAAGACGACAAATGCAGTGAATGGATTAAAATTTGATATGTTGCAAAATCACATTATCAGCAACCGTTACGATTATGTTACAGGGGTTGAAGTCGGACTTGATTCAAACGGCAGAAAAAATCGCGGCGGGCATCAAATGGAAAATCTTGTAAAAAAATTTCTGAAAAAAGCAAACGTCGAATCTTATGAACAAATGTACTTGAATGACATTGAGAAAAAATGGTGCGTCGATTTATCTGCAATTTCAGCAGGTGGCACTTCGACAAAACGTTTTGATTTCGTAGTTAAAACCGCCGAAAAAATTTTTGCACTCGAAACTAATTTTTATTCAAGCGAAGGCTCTAAATTAAATGAAGTTGCACGAAGTTACAAATTGCTCGCGCAGGAGTCCTCGCAGATTGAAAATTTTCAATTTGTTTGGATAACTGACGGCGGCGGCTGGCAAAGCGCAAAAAATAATTTGCAAGAAACTTTTTTGGAACTTGATACGCTGTACAACATTAAAAATTTAGAAAACGGAATATTTGTTGAACTCTTCACCTAAAAACTTGAAAGGAAGTTGATAAATGTTTCACTCTGTACAAATACGAAATTTATTTCTCGCCCCGTTTATTATTTGGGCGGGAATTTTTATTTTTGTGCCGCTGATATTTATAATTTGGTACGGCATAACGGACGCGGCAGGAAATTTTTCGCTGGAAAATCTTGCAATGATTTTTCAAACAGAATTTTTTAAATCGCTTGAAATGTCGGTGCTTTTAGCCTTTGTCAGCACGGCAATTTGTTTAATATTGGCGTACCCTTTATGCTTGATTTTGGTTGAACGGGCGAAAAGCGCGGGCTTGATAATAACATTGCTTTTCGTGTTGCCGCTATGGATGAACACGCTGCTTTCAACAATGGCTTGGCAGACAATTTTGGAAAAAAACGGAATACTTAACCAATTTTTGCGGCTGCTGTCGTTGCCTGACTTCACGCTGATAAACACGCAGGCGGCGGTAGTTTTGGGAATGATTTATAACTATCTGCCGTATATGGTGTTGCCGCTGTACGTTGCACTTTCCAAAATTGATAAAAGCGTTATCGAGGCGGCGAAGGATTTGGGCGCGTCAACGTGGCAAACATTTTTAAAAGTAATTCTGCCGCTTTCTTTACCTGGCGCAGTTTCGGGGATAACAATGGTATTTATTCCCGCGCTTACAACTTTTGCAATAAGCGCACTTTTAGGCGGCGGCAAGGTTTTATTAATCGGCAACGTCATTGAACAGGAATTTACTTTTGAATATGACTGGAATTTGGGCGCGGCGTTGTCAATCGTACTGATGATTTTTATTGTACTGAATATGATTTTAACATTTGCGTTTGACTCTTCGCACGAAGAAGATAGTTAAAGACTAAGGGATAAAGACTAAGGGTTAGGGGGAAAATCTCTAATTCCTTCCCTAGTCTTTAGGCTTTATCCACTAGTCTTTAAAATCGACTGAAAGGAGATTTTCAAATTGGCAAAACTCAAAACGATTTACCTTGCAATAATTTTTCTGTTCCTGTACGCGCCAATAGGAGTTTTAATAGCGCAGTCATTCAACGAGAGCCGTTATCGCGGGCACTGGACGGGATTTTCTTTGAAGTGGTACGAAGCACTTTTTGAAAATGAAGAAATAATTGAGGCGTTGCAAAATACAATTTCTATAGGATTTTTTTCGGCGTTAATCGCAACGATTTTAGCGTTGGTAACTTGCTTAGCCCTGCGCGAAGTCGGGAAAAAATTGCGCGCAATGTTTATGAGCGTGGCGAACATTCCAATTTTAAACGCGGATATTGTCACGGGAATATCATTAATGCTGTTATTTTTGGGAATGGGAATAAAATTGGGCTACGGCTCAATTTTAATAGCGCACGTGGTTTTCAACGTTCCCTACGTGATACTTTGCATAATGCCGCAGTTAATGACGTTGGATAAATCATTTTATGAAGCGGCGTTAGATTTGGGCGCGTCGCCTTTCAAGGCGTTTATAAGTGTAGTGTTGCCTGAATTGCGTCCGAGCATTTTTGCGGGCTTTTTGTTGGCGTTTACAATGTCGGCGGACGATTTTATAATAACGTACTTCACGCGCGGTGCGGGCGTCGATACATTGCCGACAGAAATTTATTCGCAGCTGAAATTGGGCATTCATCCCGAAATGTACGCGCTCTCAACACTTGTATTTTTCACGGTTTTAATTTTCGTGATACTTTTTGCATTTAACAGAAAAAAACTTGGCGAGGAGGTTTTATAGTGAAAAAAATTCTTGCCTTGCTGATTTTTGGAATTTTTATAAGCGGCTGCAGTTTTGCCAAAAATGAAGACGAAGGCGAAAATGTTTTGTACGTGTATAATTGGGGCGATTATCTGGATATGGAAACCGTTAAAAAATTCGAGGAAGAAACGGGCATAACGGTTATTTATGACGAATACGACACCAATGAAAGTATGTACCCGCGCATTGCCGAAGGCGCAATTCATTATGACGTTATCTGCCCTTCGGATTATATGATTCAGAAAATGATTGACAACGATTTAATTCAGCCGCTGGACTTTGAAAAACTTCCCAACGCCAAAAAATATATCGGCGAAAAATTTTTTGAGCAGTCAAGAACTTTTGACCCGGAAAATAAATATTCGGTGCCGTATTGTTGGGGAACAGTCGGCATAATGTACGATACAAGCGTTGTTGAGGAGCCCGTTGACAGTTGGGAAATTCTTTGGGACGAAAAATACAAAAATGAAATTTTAATGCAAGATTCTTCGCGCGACGCTTTAATGATACCGCTGAAACTTATGGGGCGCAGTATGAATGAAACTGACAAAGAAATTATCGAAAAGGCGCGGGATATGTTAATAGCGCAAAAGCCGCTTGTACAGGCTTACGTTGTTGACGAGGCAAGAGATAAATTAATTGGCGGCGAAGCGGCGTTGGGCGTGGTGTTTTCGGGCGAAGCTCAAAGTATTATGGACGAAAATGAGAATATGGACTTTGCTGTTCCGAAGGAAGGCACAAATTTTTGGATTGACAGTTGGGTAATTGCGAAGGACGCCGAAAACGTTGACAACGCGCACAAATTTATTGACTTTATGTGCCGCCCTGAAATTGCCGTGATAAATTTCGACCATTTGGGCTACTCGACGCCGAATATTGCAGTTAGGGAACTTGAGGAAGACGAAGATTGGAAAAATTCGCCCGTAATTTTCCCCGACCCTGAAGTTTATGAAAGTCAAGAAACCTACAAATATTTGGGCAATGAAATGGACAGATTTTATAACCGCCAATGGATGCGCGTTAAAGTTGAATAAATAAAAAAAATAAAAATACTGCAACTGATACAAAAATTGCTGACAGTAAAATTTTTATCAACAATGTATCAAATTCCTTTCAAAAAGTTCCAAAAAATTTTACAAACACGCGCTAAAAAAATTATTATCAAAGTTGCGGCGTCATTGGATTTACCGCAACGCTTTAGCAGTTTCAGTTTTCGTTTTGGTTGAATGCATAAAAATTAAAAGCGTCTTCGGCAGCTGAGAGCCAAGTTTGAAAAATTATCGTCCGCCAAAATGTATTTATCACTTTCAAGCGAAAAAATTTTTCGACGGGCGGAGAAGTTTCTGCAGATTTTTCTTGAAATAAAAGGGCGTTGCGATAATTTGCCGCGCCTTAACTTTCTTTCTTACTGAAACTCAACATAATTTTTTGCTACAACAGATTAATAAAAAAAACTTTCAAATCTTAGCAATTCGGCTGAAACTTCACAAGGCAAAGAATTTTAATATTTGTTTTACAAAGTGCGCTGATTGTAAAAACGCCTTCATTGTAACTTGTGAAAAAAAATTGTCAAAAAATTTTAAATTAGTTGTTGCAAGTTTGAAATGAAATGTGCTAAAATAACCGCGTAAGTAAGGAGCGTTTAAAGCTCTAAGAAATACGGTATAATTTTAGGAGGAATGCTAAATGCCTTTGATTAAAACAACTGCGATGTTCAAAAAAGCCTATGAAGGCGGCTTTGCTATTGGTGCGTTCAACGTCAACAATATGGAAATTGTACAAGGTATCACAAGCGCGGCAGCAGAACTTAATTCGCCCGTTATTCTCCAATGCTCCGCAGGCGCAAGAAAGTATGCAAATTCCCGCTATCTCGTACACCTCGTAAAAGCGGCTCTTGAAGTAAATGATATTCCGATTGCATTGCACTTGGATCACGGTCCCGATTACGCAACTTGCAAATCTTGTATTGACGACGGCTTTACTTCTGTTATGTTCGACGGCTCTCATTATCCTTTCAAAGAAAATATCGAAAAAACAAAGGAAGTTGTAGAATACGCGCACGCTCATAACGTTGTTGTTGAAGCGGAACTCGGACAACTCGCAGGCGTTGAAGACGATGTCAGCGTTGACGCCGATAAAGCGCACTACACAAAACCTGAAGAAGTTGAAGAATTTGTAAGCAAAACAGGCGTTGACTCTTTGGCTATCGCTATCGGCACTTCGCACGGCGCATTCAAATTTAAGCCCGAACAATGCACCCGCAACCCTGAAACAGGCGTTCTTGAACCTCCTTCTCTTCGTTTCGACATCCTCGCCGAAATTGAAAAGAAAATCCCCGAATTCCCGATTGTCCTTCACGGCGCAAGCTCCGTTATTCCCAAATATGTAAAAATTATTAACGATAACGGCGGCAAACTCGATGACGCTATTGGTATTCCCGAAGACCAACTCCGCAAAGCGGCTAAATCTGCAGTCTGCAAGATTAACATTGACTCCGACCTCCGCCTCGCTATGACAGCCGGTATTCGCGAACACTTTATGGCTCATCCCGAACATTTTGACCCCCGTCAATACATTGCTCCGGGCAGAGACTATATCAAAGAATTGGTTATGCACAAAATTAAGGAAGTTCTCGGCTCTGAAAACAGCGCAGCTGATATCATGGCTCTTGTCAATCAATACTAAGACTTTTCGCCCTTCAAAGGGCACCTAAAATAAAATTGCCGTCCTTAGCGGGGCGGCTTTTTTAATGCAGGGAAATTTTTCGGCGCGTTGAAAATAATTGAAACGCTTTAAACCTGCGCGACTTCGTTTAAAAATTCTTATTGCAAGTTAGAAAATTTTGACGCGCTGCATTTAGGCGGCGTTTTTTAGTTTAGGGGGATTTTATGAATTGGACTGAACAGCAACAAAAAGCCATTGACAGCCGCAATAAAAATTTGTTGGTTGCCGCCGCCGCAGGAAGCGGCAAAACCGCCGTGCTTGTCGAAAGAATTGTTAAACTTATCGAAGAGGATAATTTTGACGTTGACAAAATGCTGATTGTAACTTTTACCAACGCCGCCGCTGCCGAAATGAAAGCACGTATTCACAAACGCATTACCGAAAAAATTTCCGCCAATAATTTTTCCGAAGAAACAGAAAAACTTGAACGCCAAACAATTTTGCTCAGCGGCGCGTCAATTATGACTTTCCACGCCTTTTGCCTTTCTGTTTTAAAACGTCATTTCGCCAAAATTAATCTTGACCCGCGTTTCAGGGAAGCCGATGAACACGAGCTGAACATTATCAAGCAGGAAGTTATTGAAGATTTGCTGGAAAAAAAGTACGAGCAACAAGAAGCCGCTTTTATAAAGTTTACCGACAATTTCGGCGGCAATATGCAGGGCGATTCGGATTTATACAAATTAATTATCAAGTTGCATTCTTTTTCGCAAAGCCGCCCGTATCCTCAAGCGTGGTTAAAATCTTTGGTTGCAATGTATGAAAATCCAAAAACTTTCAAACTTGACAGCGGCGAAAATTTTTTGGCGGCACTTCAAAATTTCGCACTTTCTCAAGCCAAAATTTTTATTAACTACGCCAAAGAAAAATCTTCCAACTTCAAAAATCAAGCCGTATTTTATAACCAAAAAAAATTAAACATTGGAATAAAAGCCGCCGAAAGTGACGCCGCGCAAATTTCAGATATTGCCGCGTCAATCGACGATTGGGACAAACTTTTTGAAAAGTTGCAACTGCTTGAATTTGTGCGCCTCGACGCCGGCAGAAAATTGCCCGCCGATATTCAAGAAATTAAGGACGAATTAAAAATTATTCGTGACAGCTACAAGACTAAAATTTTAAACCTGCGCGAAAATTTCATTACAACGTCAACCGCCGAAATTATTTCAGAAATGCAAATTTTGGCTGAATACGTTCGCCAACTCGTCAACGTGACCATTGAATTTGATAACGCCTTCGCCGCCGCCAAGCGTGACAAAAATATTATCGATTTCAACGATATGGAACACCTTGCACTGAAAATTTTTAATGAAAATCCCGCCGCCGCGCAGATTTACCGCGATAAATTCAACGTCATTATGGTTGACGAATACCAAGATACCAACGGCGTGCAAGAAGAAATTATCAGCAAGATTGTTCGCCAAAATAATTTTTTTGCCGTCGGCGACGTCAAGCAGTCAATTTACCGCTTCAGGAACGCCGATCCTACTATTTTTCTTGACAAATATAAAAATTTTCCGCTTGACGAAAACTGCGAAAAAATTGACCTTTCGGCGAATTTCCGCTCCCGCAAAAATGTTATCGACGCCGTTAATTTTGTCTTTGAAAATATTATGACTGAAGAAAATTATGAAATTGACTATGACGAAGACGCGCGGCTGAATCTCGGCGCAAATTATCCTGCAGGCGAAAATACTTTTGACGAACGCGCAGAAATTTTGGTTATAGGCACTAGGCAGGAGGCACCAGGCACTAGGGAGAGTGACGAAGAAGACGCCGAATTTTCGCCCGATTATGATAAACTTGAAATTGAAATGCAAGTTATTGCCGAAAAAATTAATTCGCTGATTCGCGCAGAAAAAAATATTTGGGATAAGGATTTGAACGGCTACAGAAAAATTGAATTTAGGGATATTGTAATTTTGTTCCGCTCGATTGACAGAGCCGCCGCGCAAATTGTCGAAATCCTTCAAAAAAATAATATTCCCGCGTACGCCGCCGATAAGGACGGCTATTTTCGCGCAGTCGAAATTCAAACTGTACTTTGCCTGCTGAAAATTTTGGACAACGCCCGCCAAGATATTCCTTTGGCAACGGTTTTACTTAGTCCTATCGGCGGATTCAGCGCGGAAGATTTGGCGCACTTGCGAATTAATGACAGGGCGGCAGATTTATTTTCGCTTATCAGCGGCGAAGATAAATATAAAAATTTTCTTGAGAAAATAAATCGTTGGCGTGAAATTGCACGTCAAGTCAGCGTTCCCGAACTTTTAAATTTGATTTACAGAGAAACGGGCTATTACGATTACTGCGCGAATTACGGCAGAATTGCGCAGGCAAATTTGCGAATGCTGATTGACCGCGCCGCCGCGTACGAAAAAACCGCCTTCAGAGGTTTAAGCAGATTTATTCAATTTATCAAAAAGATTAAAGATTTGGGCAACGATTTAGCCGCCGCGCGTACACTTTCAGAAAGTGAAAACGTTGTGCGCGTGATGACTGTTCATAAAAGCAAGGGCTTGGAATTTCCCGTTGTATTTGTTGCGGGACTCGGCAAAAAATTTAATTTTCAGGATTTGAAAGAAAATGTTATCACGCACAGAAATTTTGGCGTCGGGATTTTGCGCCCGCTTGAAAATTCTGTGCGCGTCAACACCTTCGCCCGTCGAATTATTTCTCAAAAAGTTAAAGCCGAAATGAAGGCTGAAGAATTGCGGATTCTTTACGTTGCAATGACGCGCGCCAAAGAAAAATTAATTTTAAGCGGCATTTCTGCAGGCAATGTTTCAGAAAAAATAAATTGCCCGTTCGATTGGCTTTTAAATTTGGAACTTGAAAAATTTTTTAATGTTACTGAAATTGATTCTGCCAACATTAAAATTGTTGACGTTAAACCGCCTGAAAAAACTGAAGAAAAAATTTCTGCCGAAATTGAAAAATTGCCTGCGCTTGAAAATATTCCCGCAAAATTTTCTGTTACAGAAATCAAACGCCGCCTCAATGAAGATGAACAGGTTGAAACTTTCACGGCGCAAAAGCATATTTATCACCGCCCGAATTTTTTGCAGCAAAAAGAAATTAGCGGCGCGGAATACGGGACGCTTATGCATAGCGTTATGCAACATTTAGATTTTGGCGGAGATTTGACACGCGCGGGAATTTTGGCACAGATTGAAAATTTTATTTCCTTGCAAATAATTAATCCCGAACACGCCGAAATTGTCGAACGTCGCGCAGATATTATTGCAAAATTTTTTCAAAGTGAAGTCGGAAAAAAAGCCGTCCACGCGCAGGAAATTTACAAAGAATTGCCCTTCAGTTATTTTGTTGACGCAAAAAGTACAACGCTTTTTGACAGCGAAGACAGAATTTTGATTCAGGGAATAATTGACTTGCTTTTTAAGTATGACGGCAAATGGTTTTTGATTGACTACAAAACAGACAGGAACAACACGGACGAACATTTTCGACAGGAATACCGCCAACAAATTTTTTACTATGTGCAGGCGGTTGAGGCAATGGCGAAAATTAAAATTGACGCGCGCTATTTGTACTTGCTAGGCGCGGGCAGATTTATTGAAATTGCTTGAGCAAAAATAAAAAATTTTTATAATACAAATTCAGCGTAGGAAAATTTATTAAAATTGTCAAATTTAACAAAACTTGCCGAAATTACGATAAAAAAAATGGTAGATGGAACTACAAAATTTTCAGCTGAAATGTAAAAATAATATAGGGGAAGTGGTAAACGATGTGGCGAGGGCTCTACACGGCGGCAACTGGTATGATAACAGAAGCGCGGCGCACTGACGTAATATCAAACAATTTAGCCAATGCCGCTACTACCGGCTATAAAAAAGATACAGCCGTACACCATGAATTTAGAAATATGCTGATAAAACGTTTTTACGATAAAGATAACGGCGGCGGCGCAGGTGTACCGGCTAATGGACTCCTCGACACGGACAGCGGCGATGTTACCAAATTTAAAGGATTTAACGCGGATTCTCAAAACGCGCCCGAAGTAGGACAGCTCGGCTTAGGGTCTTACATTGCTGAAATTGCGGTTGATTATTCGCAAGGCTCGTTTGAAAGTACGGGCAATACTTTTGATTTGGCTATTGCCGGCGAAGGTTTTTTTGCTATACAGACGCCGCAAGGAATACGCTACACGCGTAACGGAGCTTTTTTTAAAAATCAAAACGGCGTACTGCAAGATATTCGCGGCTATAATTTGCTCGATACACGCGGCAACGCTATTACTATTCCTGCGAATACTGCAGACTCAAGAATTACAGTCGGCGGCGACGGCTCCATTTTTATTAACGGGCAAAATCAGCCGCTTGCACAAATTCAAATTGTACAGTTCGATAACCGCTTAGCCGTCCAAAAACAGGGCGATAACCTTTTCTACGCGGTAAACAACGCACAACCCCAACCCGCAACAGGTCAAGTTATGCAGGGGATGTTGGAAAAATCGAACGTTGAAATAGTTCGTGAAATGGTTGAACTTATACATAATCACAGGCTTTACGAGGCTAATGCAAAAGCCGTGACTACACAAGATACAATGCTCGATAATTCGGTTAATCAAGTCGGGCGTTTAAGTTAAGGAGTTAATTGAACAACAGGTAGAACAATTTGCCGGCACTTTAAATAGTGTCGGCTTTTTTTAGTTTTTATTTTTTTTAGTTTTAAATGTACTTTCTTTTTTCCGAAGCAAAAAAAGAAAGTACCAAAGAAAAAATGCTTTTTTTCCGCCCGTCAGGGCCGCTCGGTTCAAATACGCTCGTAGTCAGTGAGCCCCTTTTGGGGGCGCAAACTTTTTCCTACGCTTCTAAAAAATAGTAAGCTGCGGCTTTAGTGACGGGCGGATTTTTCTTTTCACTACTGATTTACTTTCTATTCAACAACGCCGAAAAAATCGGCTTGCCGCCGCAAATGTCCGCCGCCATAAACGCCGCGCCGCTTACTATCGTTAAAGTTAAAAGGTATGAAAATTGCCCCGTTGTTTCCATTATCAGCAAGCAACCTGTTACGGGAGCTTTTACCACCGCCGCAAAAAATGCCGCCATTCCGAAAACTATTAAAAGCGTTGTCCATTCCGCCGAAAAAAATCCCAAACTCGCGCCTATATCTGCGAAAATTTTCCCGCCCAATGCTCCGACCGTCAACAGCGGCAAAAATACGCCGCCCGCCGCGCCCGTTCCAAAACAAATTAACGTAAATAACCATTTGCCCAAAAATAAAATTATCGTCATTGACGAATTAAATTGCGCATTCAATAAATCGTCAACCAAAACATTCCCGCAACCTAAAATTTGCGGCAACATCACGCCGAGCGGCAGTATTAAAAGCAGCGGCAACAAAAATCTTTTCACGCCGAATATTTTTAATTTGTCGTAAACGTCCAAAGAAATTAGCATTGTTCGCGTAAACATTGCGCCCAATATTCCCAAGAATATTCCAAGCAGTACGAAATAAAAAAATATTTTCAGCGGCGCGGCTGACATTTCGGCGAATATTCCCAAAGTCGGTACTTTCAAAATTTCAGGCACCGTCAAAGGTTGCGCCGTTATCGTTTCGAAAATCGGGCGCACGCCGAAAATTAATTCTGTTACCGCCGACGCCGTGATTGACGCCGTTAAAGTTGCAACCAAAATTTCGGGCGAAAATTTTTTGTGCAATTCTTCAATGCAGAAAATCACGCCCGCCAATGGTGCGTTGAATACTGCCGCCAATCCCGCGCCCGCGCCCGCCGTCAATAAAATATCGCCTTCAATGTGGCTTTTTTTGCTGAAAAAATTTCCTACGCACGCGCCGAATTGTACCGCTATTCCTGCGCGCCCTAAAGACAAGCCCGCGCCTATTCCCAAAATCACCGTCGCAAATTTTATAAAAATTAATCTCAAAGGCTTGTACATTGTCGCCGCGCCCTGTAACATTCCCTTAATTTGCGGAATGCCGCTCCCTGCAACTTGTTTATCGAACGCTATTGCGTGCGCCAAAAATATTGCTACAAAAATTAATGTTATCAGCGTCAAAAAAATTTTTTCCGCGCTTAAATTATGAAACCATAACGGGCGCAAAATATCTGCCGCGTCAAGCAAAATTCTTAACGCCGTTACTATTACGCCAGTGAAAATTCCAATTAATAATCCCTCGAAAAATAATCGCAATCTGTAAAATCGTCGATTTGCCAAAATTTTTTCCTCCGCCGAAATTTTTATTAAAGTTATTTCAAATATCGCTGTAAATGCTCAAAAATCGATTTTAAGGCAAGCTCAAATGTTTTTGAATGTTTTATATACAAAAAAATAAAAATTGTAATACGGGCATTTTAAACGCATTTACGCCGCTATAAAAAAAGCCGCCGACTTTTGCCGACGGGATTTTTTTATAAAATATTTCACGTACAAAAAATTAATTGCGAGCGCGTTTCTTGTAAGGTGTAATTTCGTCAAACTGCAAATTTTTGGAATTGCCTTCCATATCAGCCAAAATAATTTCCCCAATATCAAATTGTTGCAGGAACAAAAAAGTTTCTTCATTGGGCGAATAAAGCCCCTCAATATCGGCAACAATAGCAATAGCGTCAAATTCGCGCTTGCCGTCCGAAATTGCGCGCGCCATTGCAACAACTTCCGCCGCTAAACTGTATTCGGGAATAGGATGGTCAATAGTGCAACCGCTGTACAAAGTGCCGTCCGCCGCCAAAACGCACGCGCCCGCAACTATTCCGTCGTACAAAACATAAGCATTTTTAAGTGAATCCATTGCTGTTCTAACCATTGTATCTGCAATATCGATATTCATTTTATCGCCTCCTAAATCGTGTTTAATAATTTTGCCGTTGCCGAAAAAAATCCTGCTTATTTTTTAATTCTCTGTTATAATTATTGGCAGTTTATTTAAAGGGAGGTTTAAACTGCCTTGCAAAAAGTTATTGGAGTTCGATTTAAAAAAGCCGGCAAAATTCATTTTTTTGACCCGGGCGAAGAAGATATAAAAAGCGGCGATAGTGTAATTGTGGAAACTGCGCGCGGGATTGAGTGCGCGGATGTTGTAATTGGCGTGCGCGAAATTCCTACCGCCGAAAATTCCGCAGAAAATAATGTTCCAACACCGCGCAAAATTCAACGAAAAGCCACGCCCGAAGATTTGGAGCGCGTCGCCGAAAATAAAATTAAGGAAAAAAAGGCGTTCGATATTTGCTTGGAAAAAATTAAAGAACACGAATTGCCGATGAATTTAATTAACGTCAATTATACATTCGACTTGAACAAAATAATTTTTTACTTCACGGCGGACGGGCGCGTGGATTTTCGCGCGTTGGTAAGAGACTTGGCGTATATTTTCCATACAAGAATTGAATTGCGGCAGGTCGGCGTTCGTGATGAGGCGAAACTTTTGGGCGGCGTCGGTTGTTGCGGGCGTCCTTTATGTTGTTCAAATTTTTTGGGAGATTTTGTAGCTGTTTCAATTCGTATGGCGAAGGAGCAAAATTTATCTTTAAACCCTACAAAAATTTCGGGAATTTGCGGGCGTTTACTTTGCTGTTTGAAATACGAAAATGACTATTACCACGAAAATTATATTGCGCAGGCGAAGGATTATCAGCCAAAAGTTGGTGACAGAATTATTTTGGAAAACGGCAAAACGGGTAAAATTGTTGCGCTGAATGAAGTTCGCCGCAATGCAACAATTTTGGTTGACAGCGGCAAAGAAACTGTTGTAACGGCTTGGGAAACTTTGTTGCCGCTGGAAAACGGAGAAAACGTTTCGCAAATTGCCGAAGATAATATTGAAGACGTTGAAACAGAATTTGAACCGCCGCCGCCTGAAACTTCGCCCTTGCCTAAACCCGCGCCCGCTCCAAAATCTGAACGACCCAACAAAAATTCTGACTACAAAAAAAATCTTAACCGCCGCGAAGATTCTTATGCAACGAATTTGTTTGACAATCGCCGCAACGAAAAAGTTAATAAAAAAATGAATCGTCAACGCAAAAATCCCAATTCCAAAGGGCGGAAGAAGTAGGGAACCAAGGAATAAGGATATAGGGTACCAGTGAAAAAAACACTCTTCCCTTTTCTCTGGAACCTTGGAACACTTAAACAGTCAAGAGGATTTTTTTATAAATTTAAAGGTTGAAAAATGAATATAAAATTGCAAGCCGGCGAACGCCTTGACGATTTAATGAAGTCCGGCAGAAAAATTATTCAGAACGAAAACGAATTTTGCTTTTCAATGGATTCGGTTTTAATTTCGCACTTCCCAATTTTTAAACACCGCTACAAAGTTTTGGATTTGGGAACGGGTACAGGCGTCATACCGCTTTTAATTGCCGACGAAGTGCAGGAAATTTGCGCAATAGAATTAAATTCCAGAATGGCTGAAACTGCGCGGCGCAATGTCGAATTAAATAATTTGTCCGAAAAAATAACGGTGCTTGAGGGCGATTATCGACAGCACAGAGAAATTTTTCGCGCAGAAAGTTTTGACTTGGTTATAGCAAATCCGCCGTATGTTCCCGTAAAGGACGGCGATTCAAACAAATTGCACGGCGTGGCGCGCGCGCGTCACGAATTTACAGCGACGCTTGAAGATGTTGTAACGGCGGCAAGATACGTTTTGAAATTTCACGGCGTTTTCTGTATGATACATTTGGCGGCGCGTTTAACTGAAATTGTTGACACGTTACACCGCCACCAATTTGAAATGAAACGCCTGCAAATTATTCAGCCGAAATTAAAACGCAACGCCAATTTGATTATGGTTGAGGCGATTGTCGGCGCAAGCGCGGGCAGTTTGCAAATTTTGCCGCCGCTTGTTGTCCACGAAGATAACGGCGCGTACACTTCAGATATTAAAAAAATTTACGGCTTGGAGGATTGATATTTTTGTTGGGCAAAAACAAAATTATTTTGAAAAAAGTTATTTCAGAAATTAACTTAGAATTTGAAATGTTGGACAATGTTTCACTTGAAAATTTTTTGGAAGATGAAAAAACTAAACGCGCCGTTGCAATGACGGCTATAAATATTGGCGAATTAGTCAAAGGTTTAACGTCGGAATTTCGTATTGAAAATAATCAAGTTGAATGGAAAAAAATTGCAGGTTTGAGCGATATAATTTCTAATAAATATTATACTGTCGATATGGAAGAAGTTTATAACGCTGTCAAAAATGAATTTTCCGAATTGAAGGCGCAAATTGAAAAAATTCTTGAAAGCGAGGAATTATGACGGGGATTTTATATTTAGTTGCAACGCCGATTGGCAATTTGGAAGATATAACATTTCGGGCGGTGCGAATCCTGCGCGAAGTCGATATTATAGCCGCCGAAGATACACGCCATACAAGGAAACTTTTGGCGCATTTTGAAATACATAAACCGCTGATTCGCTACGATGAATTTGTTGACGGCGCAAAAATCATTGAACTGTTGCAGGAAGGAAAAAATATAGCGTGCGTTTCAGACGCGGGGCTCCCCGCAATTTCAGACCCGGGCGCGGATTTGGTAAAGCTTGCCGTTGAAAAAAATATTCAAGTTTGCCCGATTCCCGGCGCAAATGCCGCGCTTAGTGCGTTAATTTGTTCCGCGCTTGACACCACGAAATTTACTTTTGCAGGATTTTTGCCCAAGTCTGCGAAAAATCGCCTGGAAGTTTTAAATGAACTTTCGACGCACAAAGAAACTTTAATTTTTTATGAAGCCCCGCACCGTATCAAAAAAATTTTGGAAGAAATGCAAAAAGTTTTCGGCAACAGAAAAATTTGCATTGCCCGCGAACTTACCAAGATTCACGAGGAATTTATTCGCGCAGATTTAAATTCGCTTGCAGAAAAACTTGACGAGCCACGCGGCGAATTTGTTATAGTTATCGAAGGTTGCAACGCCGAAATTGAAACGCCCGCGCCTGAAAATTTTCTTGACGCTTACCAAAAATTAATTTCTGAAGGCGCAGATAAAAAATCCGCAATTCGTGAAGTTGCACAAAAATTTAATTTGAGTCGGCGCGAAGTTTACAACGCCGTTGTTGACCTTGAAAATAATTTGTAGAGGAGTTTTTGAAATGATGCTGGTTAAAGGGATTGTTGGAGGCGATGCACTTCTAACCGAATTTTTAATTAAGGGCTTGACGCTCAACGGCGCGGCTGAAAGTTACTGCGTAGGCAATTTTGATGAAGTCGTTGGAAATCACATTGAAAGTAAATACGGCGTTAAATTCATAAAAAATATTGATGATTTTATTGGAAGTTCCGCGCTTTTATTTTTAACTTTCGATTTTACCGAGACTGAAAAAATTTTGCCGCATTTGGCTAAAAAAATTAATCCGGAGTCGCTGATTGTTTCAGCAGTCCCCGAATTAAAATTAAAAAAACTTGAAGAACATTTCCCCGAAAATGAAATTATCCGCCTGTTCATTACGCCTTCAATAATTTCGGGGCAAGGGCTCGGCGCGTACGTTGTCAGCCAAAATGCCTCAATCAATGCTCAAAGTGTCGCAGAAATTATCTTGAAAGATTGCGGCGATGTTATAAACGTTGCAGACGAAAAGGAACTCGAAAAGGTTGCAGATTTTTTTACAGCCAATACTTATATGTCTTACGTTATGATTCAAAATATGTTGCGCGGCGCAAAAAAGTTGGGAATGACGCAGGAAGAGGCAAATTTTGCCGTCGTGAAAATTTTTAGCGGCGCGGTGTTTACTCTGATTGAAGGCGGCAAGGATAACAGCGCAATGATTCGCCGAACTACCGTTGACCAAAGATACCGCACAAAAGTTACAAAGTTAATCGATACTCAAGGCATTAAAAAGGAAATGGAAAAATTTATTGAACGCCCCATTTACGCCGAAATTATCGAAGCCGAAGATGAAGAAAAAATTGCGCAGGCGTCCGGCAAAAGTACAGGCAACCGCTTTTCAAATACCGCCGCAAGTTCGCACAATGTCGGCTTTTCCAAAAAAGCTAAAAAATCTGACGCCAAAACTTCTACAATTAAAATGCATTACCGCAAAGAGGAATAGAAAAAATTTTTGTAAAGGAGAAATTTTAATGGACAAAAAAACATTCTACATTACAACGCCGATTTATTACCCGAGCGCAAAATTGCACATTGGGCACGCTTACTGCACAACCATTGCAGATACCATTGCAAGATTTAAACGACTTGCAGGTTACGAAGTTTTTTTCTTGACGGGCAGCGACGAACACGGGCAAAAAATTCAACGCACCGCCGAAGCGCAAAATGTAACGCCGCTTGAATACGTTGATAAAATCGTTGCGAGTTTTCAGGAACTTTGGAAACGGCTGGAAATTTCCAACGACGATTTTATAAGAACTTCGGAGCCGCGCCATCATAAAGTTGTTCAAGAAATTTTTAGGCGTATTCGTGACAACGGCGATATTTACAAGGGCGAATACACGGGCTTATATTGCACGCCCTGCGAATCTTATTGGACTGAATTGCAGCTTGACGAAAACGGCTGTTGTCCCGATTGTCATCGCCCCGTTGAAAAAGTTTCCGAAGAGGCTTACTTTTTTAAAATGTCGAAATACGCTGACGCCGTTTTGAAACACATTGAAGAAAATCCTGAATTTTTGGAGCCGAAAAGCCGCCGTAACGAAATGATTAATTTTATTAAGCAAGGGCTTGAGGATTTATGCGTTTCGCGCACTTCGTTTAATTGGGGTATTCCCGTACCTGACGACGAAAAGCACGTTATTTACGTTTGGTTTGACGCACTGACAAATTATTTAACGCCGATTGGATTTTTGGACGACGCCGAAAAATTTAAAAAGTTTTGGCCTGCCGATTTGCACTTGGTAGGAAAAGAAATTGTGCGCTTCCATACAATTATTTGGGGTTGCATTTTAATGGCGTTGGGAATGGAACTGCCAAAAAAAGTTTACGGGCACGGGTGGCTTGTAATTTCCGGCGATAAAATGTCGAAGTCAAAAGGCAATGTTGTTGACCCGATGTTATTAATTGACGAATTTGGCGCGGATGCTATCAGATATTTTCTCCTGCGCGAAATTAATTTGGGACAAGACGGCAATTTCAATCGTGACGCGCTGATTCAACGTATTAATTCAGATTTAGCAAACGATTTGGGAAATTTACTGCACCGCTCCTTGAATATGATTAACAAATTTCAAAAGGGCGTTTTGCTTGAAACTTCAGGCGGTACAGAAATTGATACTTCGCTGAAAAATGAAGCGGTTGAAACTGCAAAGGAATACCGTGCTTTAATGGAAAATCTGCAACTTTCTGACGCCGTGAAACTTGTTTGGAAATTTATCAGCCGCTGCAACAAGTACATTGATGAGACCGCCCCGTGGAAACTTGCCAAAGACGAAACGCAGAAACAAAATCTTTCCAACGTGCTTTACAACCTTGCAGAATCTTTGAGAATCATTGCAATTTTAATTTCGCCGCTTATGCCCAATACTTCGCGCAGGATTTTAGCGCAGTTGCAACTTTCGCAAGATATTAAATTGGAAGACGCGGAAATTTTCGGCAAGCTTGAAATTAATCACGTTGTAGGAAAACCTGAGCAACTTTTCCCGCGCATCGAGGTTGAACAATGAAAATTTTGCTCGTTATTTCAACTGAATCGTTGCCTTTTGCCCTTACCAGGCTATGACGATTTGGCAAATTATGTGCAAAGGTGCGGCTGTCCGCAAAATAAATTTATACACTTGCAAAACTTGAATAGCGCATAAAATTTTTTAATTGAAAGAGCTTTAAGATATTATGAAGAGCACTCGAACGAATTTGAAATTTTTGCAACCGGCAACAGTCATGCTTGTATGGGCTTGGACGCCAATCAATTCAAATATAAACTTTTTAATTTTGGGCGTTCTTCACAAGATTTATATTATAGTTATCAAATTGCAAAGCGCGTTCTGACGCCAAAAACGGGGGGGGGCAGCAGAATTCGCTACGCGCTGATAGAACTTAATCCCTACACATTCCACGCCGACCAATCACTATATTACAGTGAAAATTTTCGTCTTTTACATTACGTAGTTTCTTTTAAAGATGTTCATAATTTTTGGCTGCCGCTCGAAAAATATAAAAATTTATTCAATGCAAATTTTTTGGCGTACAAATTGCCGCTCGAAAATTTTGATATTAACAATGTAATGCTTGAAAAAACTCCGCTGCGCTTTATGAATTTTAAATCTCGACTTGGCGCACGTGAAAGAAGTGAAGTTTGGGATAAAAAATGTTATCCCGATACTTTAAAAGAATATGTAAAAATTTTTGACGATTATTTGGCACTTTGTCAAGAAAATAACGTTCGCCCGATAATTTGTACATTTCCTGTCAGTGAATGTTATAAAAAATATTTTTCCAAAAAAATAATTGCCGAATTTAATCACGATATAGAAGAAGCTTTAAAAAAATATCCTGCGGTATTTCTTGACGCTTGGAAATTGAAAGGCTTTGACGATTCAGATTTTTATGACGTTGACCACTTGAATATTAAAGGCGCGGCAAAATTCAGCACCATTTTAAATAATGTCATTGAACAACTTGAAAATTCCTAAAATGTAAATTCTGTTATACTTTTGCAGGGTAATAAAAAATTTTGTCGAATTTAGCGGCGTTAAGGAGGTTTAAAAATGGATTACTCAACTTACTTGAAAAACTATCCTACCAAAGACGGGAAATTTGGAAAATACGGCGGCGCGTACTTGCCGCCTCAACTCGTTCCCGCAATGCAAGAAATTAACGATGCTTATTTAACAATTTGTCAATCTTCGCAATTTATTAACGAATTGCGCCGCATTCGCCGTGAATTTCAAGGACGCCCGACGCCAATTTATCATTGCGAACGCTTAAGCCGCAAGCTCGGCAAAACGCAAATTTATTTGAAGCGCGAAGATTTAAACCATACCGGCGCACATAAATTAAATCATTGTATGGGCGAAGGACTTTTGGCAAAATTTATGGGCAAAAAAAGAATTATAGCCGAAACGGGCGCAGGGCAGCACGGCGTGGCACTTGCAACGGCGGCGGCTTTTTTCGGCTTGGAATGTTCAATTTATATGGGCGAAATTGACATTGCAAAACAAGCTCCCAACGTTGCACGTATGAAAGTTTTGGGCGCAAATGTTGTTTCTGTTACGCGCGGACAAAAAACTTTGAAGGAAGCAGTTGACGCCGCCTTTGAAGATTATCTTGAAAATTACAAAGATACGATTTACTGTATCGGCTCGGCGGTCGGTCCGCACCCTTTCCCAATGATGGTTAGAGATTTTCAATTTGTAGTCGGCGAAGAGGCGCGCCAACAATTTTTGGAAATGATGGGACATTTTCCTGACGTTGTAACGGCTTGCGTTGGCGGCGGCTCAAATTCAATCGGAATGTTTTTGCCGTTTGTAAATGACCCTGTAGAAATTGTCGGCGTTGAACCTTTGGGGCGCGGCGAAAGTGTCGGCGATAACGCGGCGTCAATGACTTACGGCTCTGAAGGCGTTATGCACGGCTTTAATAGCATTATGTTAAAAGACGAAAAGGGCGAAGCCGCGCCTGTTTATTCCATTGCAAGCGGCTTGGATTATCCGAGCGTTGGACCCGAACACGCCTTTTTGAGAGAACTTGGGCGCGTAAAATATGACGTTGCAACAGATAAAGAGGCGGTTAATGCCTTCTTTAAACTTTCGCGCTATGAAGGAATTATCCCCGCGCTTGAATCTTCGCACGCCTTAGCTTATGCAATGCGCCGCGCAAAGGAAATGGATCACGGCGCAATTTTGGTAAACTTAAGCGGGCGCGGCGATAAAGATTTAGATTACGTCATTGAAAAATACGGTTACGGCGAAGATTTTAAAGACTTCGATTGAAAATATTTTTTCCGCAAAAAATTTAGCCTGTCAGAAATGACGGGCTTTTTTGTTACAGAAAAAATAAAAGAGGCGCACAGGACGTGCGCCTCTCGTACCCTCGCGCAGGACGCGCGGCACTTAATACTTTGCAAGCTGAAAAATGCAACCCGTCAATGCCGGTAATACGCCCGTCACTAAAGCCGCAGCGTGCGATAACTCAGATGCGTAGGAAAAAGTAGAGGCCCCAAAGGGGGCATCCTGTTACTACGTGCGTACAAAAACCGAGCGGCCCTGACGGGCGAAAAAGTTTCTTTCTTTGCCAGGCGTTTCTTTCTTTTCAAAGAAAGAAATGCCGTATTAGAAAAAATTAAAATTAAAATTTGAATTAACCCCTCAAAAACCTAATCCCTAAATTATGTTGCAAAGAATTTTCTAAAATTGTAAAATAGCAATATAATCTGAAAATTCTAAGCGAGGTGAAATTTTAATGCCACCAAAAACAAACGAAACGCCCGAAACTGAACAAAAACCAAAAACTAAACGCACTCGTACAAAAAAAGTTGTCGAAGGGGAAAACGCGGCGGCTGAACCCAAGCCTAAACGCACGCGCACTAAAAAAACTCCCGCAAATAAAACTGCAACGCCGCAAGTTGAAACGCCAAAAGTTGAGGAGCTTGACTACAGAAATAACGGCAAAGAAAAAATTTTTGCGCTGGACATCGGCACGCGCAGCGTTATAGGGATTGTTGCCGAATTGGAAAGCAACGGCAAACTGAATATCATTGCAACGCACCGCGAAGAACATAAAACCCGCGCAATGCTTGACGGGCAAATTCACGACGTGCCGCAAGTTGCCGCCGTTTTAAGTTCCGTCCGTACAACTTTAGAAGACCGCGTCGGCGAATTGAAAAGCGCGGCAGTTGCAGCCGCAGGGCGTGCGCTTTATACAATGACTGCCGAAGCTGAAATGGAATTGCGCGGCGTCATTACGCTTGAACTTCAAAATAATTTGGACTTCGCCGGCGTGCAACTTGCACAATCCCAACTTGCCAATTCGCAATTAATTTCCGAACAAACAAGTTATTATTGCGTAGGTTTCAGCGTCATAAGCTACGAACTCGACGGCATTAAATTAAAAAGTTTGGTAGGACAGCGCGGCAAACTTGCCAAAGTCAAAGTTATTGCAACTTTCCTGCCGCGTCAAGTTATTGATTCAATGCAAAGTGCTTTGCGCTATTCCAATCTGGAAATGCGTGCGCTTACGCTTGAACCTATCGCCGCAATAAATGTTCTTATCCCGCCGACAATGCGCCATTTGAATTTGGTACTTGTTGACATTGGCGCGGGCACTTCGGACGTTGCTATTACAAAGGGCGGCGCGGTCATTGCTTATGGAATGGTGCCAGTTGCAGGCGACGAAGTTACTGAAACTCTTTCGCAAAAATTTCTGTTAGATTTCAACGTTGCCGAAAATGTTAAACGCAAGGCGGCGAACGGCGAAGACGGCACTTTTACAGATATTTTGGGAATAACGCACGAATTTACCGCGCAGGAAATTGTTGAAGCTGTCGATGACACCGTTAAAAATTTGGCGGAACAAATTGCAAAAACTATTCTTGAATTAAATGCAAATGAAACGCCGCAAGCAATTATGCTCGTCGGCGGCGGAGCTTTATCGCCGGGACTGCCTAAACACGTTGCCGAAGAAATGAAAATGCCAGAAATGCGCGTTGGTGTTCGACGCCCCGATATTGTTGACGGAATTATAAATATTCCGCGTGAACTTTTTATGCCCGACGCCGTGACGCCGCTTGGAATTTTAAAAATTGCAACGATTAACACTTTGCATTTTTTGACGGTGTACATTAACGACGAAGAATTTGCACTTTTCCATTTCCAAAAATTAACAGTAAGCGATGCGCTTTTAAATGCAGGCGTTCAACTGCGTAAACTTAACGGCAAACCCGGATTAGGTTTAATGATTTACATTGAGGGCGAAAAGAAATTTTATCCCGGCAGTATGGGCGAAGTTGCAAAGTTGACTGTTGACGGCGAAGAGGCAACGCTTGAAACGCCTTTAAAAAATAATTGTCATATAGTTGTTGAACGCGGCGCGGACGGCGTTACGCCCGTGCTTGAGTTAAAAGACGTTATCGAAGAGTTGCCAAGTTTCAAAATTAAAATCAACGGCGAAGAAAAAGAAGTTGCCGCCAAAGTTACAGTCAATGACGAATTCAGCTTTATGAATCGTGTTTTGCAGGACGGCGACGAAATAAGAATTTTAATGCCTACAACTATCGGTGAAGTTTTGCGCTTTACGGGTTATTCTCCAACGGGGCAAAAAATTCGCTACAAACTCAACGGCAAAAATTTAAGCTACGTTTGTACGCCAAAAATTTTAATGAACGAAATGGAAGTTAAACTTTCTTTGCCCGTGCATGACGGCGACAGTATCGAATATAATCCCAATGATACTCCGAAAGTTTCTGACGTGTTGAATATTTCGGGGATAAATTCTTCAGTGAAAATTTACTATTCGGGCGAAGAATATTTTATCCCTACAATTACGGATTTGGATTTAATGATTAACGGCAGACCGGGCAATTTGAACACGCTGATTAATGACGGCGCAACCATTGAATATAAAAAATTTGAGCGGCGCGATATTACTGTTAGCGACGCACTTTTGGCGATTGACTTTAAGCCGCCGAATCCAAAGACAAGAATTAATTTTGAAATAAAAGTCAACGGCAAAGACGCCGAATTTGCCGACACAATGCGCGAAGGCGATACTTTGGAAGTTATTTTAAAGTCGCATGACGGCACAATTATTTCTTCTGACAGTACGATTGAAATTCCGTTTCAAGGCGTCGGCGAACCGATGACGCCCGAAACTATCAAAGAAATTTCCGAAAAGCGCAAATTAACTATTCGGGATTTTATTCGCAACTATTGAATTTTTTAATTATTTATTGTAAAATTATTTTAAAATTAAGGAGGTTTTAACATTGAAATTTTTAGAAAAAATAAAAAGCCGCAAGCTGTCAAAAACTTTGGCGGCAGTAGCGGCAGGCGGTATGTTATTTTTCGGCGCGGGAAATTTGGCGGAAGCTGACAGCAATTCTGAATTTGCATTCCGCCAAGCTTACCTTGCATCCGCGCAAGATAACCGCGTTTTTCGTCAAAATATAGTTTTCTTCGGTACAACTTTCCACGTTGACATTAACAGTTCGGGGCAAATTTTGCGCGACGCTTCAATGAGAATGAACGGCAACATTAATTGGGAATATACCAACCCTTCAAACAATATCACACAAAATAATACAATGCCGTTTTATTTGACGCAGAATGGCGCAGAAATGACGCTTTACGTACAACGCCAAAATAAATGGAGTAAATTTTTATTGCCGGGCATTCCCGCAGGTTTTGCAAATGATTTAAAATCCACTGATGTTTCTACTCTGCAAGAAAATCTTCAGCTTGTTAAAGACGTTGAACTCTTCCGCGAAAATGACACTCAACAAATTTTCAATATAACTTTTGACGGCAAAAAACTTTCTGACCGTATGCAAAGTTATTCCAAAGCTCAAGACACCACCGAACTTTCAGCCGATGAAGTTGCCACCCAACAAAGATTTTTCAACAATCTTAATGCCGCCCTTCAAACAACCGATGTAAAATGCACGTGGACTGTTGACAAGGTAAAAAATCAAACTGTTACAGCCGTTATTGATTTTACTGATTTAATGCGCGCGTACGCCAAAAATGTTCTGGACGATTCAGCCGCCGGCAAAATTGTTTTGAGCGACGAAGACAGAATGTTAATGGACACAATCGGCTATTACAGCGAATTTCATTATTCAATAAGCTATTCAGATGCAAAATTGAATTTCAACTTGCCGAGTGCTGCGCAAAAAGCCGCCGTCAACAATAATGTTTTCCAAGATTTATTTAACGATATGACAACTTCAGTTAATAAAAGATAAATTTTAGTGAGGAAAAATTTTTAAATTTTTTTACAAAAGATTAATACTGATTGAGAAAAAAATTTGCCCGTCATTTTCGGAAGAATTTTTCAACTTGACTTTGGGCGAAACGTATTTTTTTAAACGATACAGATAAACTTTCACGGCGTCCGGTGAATCTGCAACTCCTTCGAGTTCCAAATTTTCGTCGGACGCTTTTACTTTGCTTAAAATTATTTTGCCGTCAGCGATTTTGCCGAGTTTGACAAGCGCGTTAAAATTTTTGAAATTTACTCCCTGCGCGGCGATTATCGAATTTAAGGCGGCTGATTTCGCCGTAGCGGCGTCGAAGTCTTCTTTCAGGTTATTTATATCGTCAAAAGTTTCAAAGCGCGTATGAGCCGTTTCTGCGCGTTTGAGAGCCGAATGATAATCTGAAAAAAGTTTTGCTGAAAAACCTGTAAGCGCAATAAAAAAAATTGCCGCCGCCGTCAAGGTAATTTTTTTGACGTTCCAAGCAGAAATTTTTTCAGCAAGAATATTCGGCGACTTGTTATTACGCAAAATATCTGCGGCGAAAATTGCGCGGTTAAAGGGCGTCAACGGTCTTTCTTCGTTAATCAAATTTGCGGGAATTGCGGTTAATGCGCAAAGTTGCATAGAATTTTTATCGAAGGCGGAAATATATTCTTCGACAATCGCCGCGTTGAGAGCTTCCATCCAAATTTCATCGTTGAATTTTAGCGAAGTGTAGCGGGCGTCTTTGCCGACGTTTGCCGCCGCCCAAATTTTTACCGCGTTTGCAATTTCATTGGCGGGAATATTTTTAAATTCTGTTTGAAAAGTTGCCGCCTCGCCTTCGCGCAGGGTAAACGCAACTTTTGAAATTTTCCAGCCGCGCTTGTTGCAGAAAAGTTTTATTTTCGTTGCAAGCTGTTCAACAAAAGGCGTTTTGTCGTTTAAATCGACTTCAAAATTAATTTCGGCGGTTTCAATATTTTCTGCAAGCCGCGCCAAAAATATTTTTTCGTCTTCGTAGTACACGCCCAAAATTTCGCTCAAATCTTCGCGGAAAAAATTTAGTATGTTCATTGGAAGTCCTTTTATATTTTAGAAAGTATTTTTAATATTAAGTTTTTATCTTAAATGTACTTTCTTTTTTCCGAAGCAAAAAAAGAAAGTACCAAAGAAAAAGTGCTTTTTCTTTCGCCCGTCAGGCCGCTCGGTTTCAAAAACGCTCGTAGTAAGTGAGCCCCTTTTGGGGGCGCAAACTTTTTCCTACGCTTCTAAAAAATAGTAAGCTGCGGCTGGGAGACGGGCGTATTACAAGCATTAACAGGTTGCAATTTTCGGATTAATAGTTAGAAATTGCCGCGCGTCCTGCGCGAGGTTTTCGGCGGCTTCGCATCACGCTTCGCCGCTTTTTTCCTCAAAATTTTTCTTTGCAACGCGCAATAAAATTCTTGTGATTCTTACGCCATCAATTTCTTCAACGTAAAAAGTATTTCCTTCAAAGGAGGCAGTTTGCCCAACGCGCGGCTCGCCGCCGATTCTGTCAGAAAGCCAGCCGCCTACCGTGTCAACGTCTTCATCTTTTATTTCAATGTCAAATTCGTCTTCCAAATCCTCAAGTAACATTTTTGCGTCAATCGAAAATAAATTTTCCGCGCGCTTTTCAATGTCAGCGCGTTCTTCGTCAAATTCGTCCTGAATATCCCCGACAAGTTCCTCAACAATATCTTCAATCGTTACCATTCCCGAAGTACTGCCGTATTCGTCAACAACTATTGCAAGCTGCGAACGATTTTTTTGCATCATCTTTAGCAAAACGCTAACGTCCATAACTTCAGGAACAACGAAAACTTTTCTTGCAAGTTTCGTTAAATTCGGCTTTAATTTTTTTTCGCCGGCAAGCCGCCAAGAAATTAAATCTTTGACGTGCAAAAAGCCTATGATATGGTCTTTGTCCTCGTTGCAAATCGGGTAGCGCGTCATTTCTTCTTCAAGCATAATTTGCAAATTTTCTTCATAAGTTTTATTTGTGTACAGGCAAACCATATCCGTACGCGGCACCATAATTTCACGCACACTCAATTCTGTAAAATCAAAAACATTATCGACAAAATCAACTTCGGTATCGTCAACCAATCCTTGCTTGTGACTTTCTTCCATAAGCAGGCGAATTTCTTCGGGGTTATGTGCAACTTCTTCGCCGCCCGCCTGCAAGCCCAAATGTTTTGAAACAAAACTTGCAGTTGCATTCAGCATTATTACGAAAGGGTACATTATTTTCCAGAAAATCAGCATTGGCAGGGCGATTGACAACAAAATTTTTTCAGTGCTTGAAATTGCCATTGATTTTGGCGTTAATTCGCCTAAAATAATGTGCGCGGCGGTTATCAATGAAAATGCAAGCGCAAATGAAATTGTATGTTCCAAAGTTTCGCCCAAGCCGAGCGAATGTGTAAGCGGCTTTATTAATTCTGCCACGAAAGGTTCGCCGACCCAACCTAAGCCGAGCGATGCTAAAGTTATTCCAAGTTGCGTTACTGATAATGCTTCGTCCAGTTCGTCTGTTAATTTTTTGGCGTAAACGGCGCGCTTGTTGCCTTCCGCAATTAAAGTTTCAAGCCTTGACGGGCGCATTTTCACGCAACAAAATTCCGCCGCTACAAAAAAGCCGTTCATTCCGATTAAAAAAAATACCAATAAAAAATTTAATAGTATTGGGACAACGTCCAAAGAAAATTTCTCCTTCCAGTCGAAATTATAAAGACTAAGGGATAAAGCCTAAGACTTAGGAATTTTTTTCCACTAGCCCCTATTATTTAGGCTTTAGTCTTTTTAAAGTTTAAGGATTTTTTTATTATAACATAAGGGAGCGAATTTATTTTGAATTTAATTTTGCCGAAACAAATTTTTAGTAAGGTAATGCGCGCGGTTGTTGAATTTGATATGATTCAAGACGGCGATAAAATTTTAATAGGGCTGTCGGGCGGCAAAGACAGTTTAGTTTTAAGTTACGCGCTTGCAACTTTGAAACAACGTACGCAGAAAAAATTTTCGTTGTCTGCAATTACAATCAATCCCCAATTCGACAACGATTTTATTTCTGCCGCCGAAAAGTTGAAAAGTTTTTGCGCCGCGCTGGAAATTCCATACCAAATTCACAACGTCGATATTTTTTCTGCAATTCAATCAAGCAATAAAAATCCGTGCTTTACCTGCGCGTATTTTCGCCGCGCTGCAATTAACCGCCTTGCAAACGAACTCGGCGCAAATAAAGTTGCCTACGCGCACCATTTGGACGACGCGGTGGAAACTTTTTTTATGAGTTTACTTTCAAGCGGACAACTTACAACTTTTACGCCGAAAACTTTTTTGAGCCGCACAAATATTACCGTCATTCGCCCGCTCGTTTACCTGCGCGAATTTCAAATTGTAAGTTTTGCAAAAGAAAAAAATTTTGACGTTGTAAAATCGCCTTGCCCCTTCGACGGCAAGACTAACCGCCAAAATATTAAAAATCTTATTAAGGAATTGGGAAAATCTTTTCCTGATTTATTTGAACATTTGGCGGCGGCAATGCGTGAAAATTCTATCGGCGAACTTTGGAGCGCACCAAAAACTCAAGCCGAAATGCGCAAAATTTATTTTTCCTACGTCAACAAAAAAATTTAACCTTTAATGCTGTATTCGACAATTAAAATTTCCCTGTTCTTGTTCAAGTCAAATTCGGTTTCATCTTCAAGTTGAATGACGGGCAACGACGCAAAATCTTTAGGGAAGAAGACAACTTTTCCCTTTTGCCCGTTGCTTAAAGTTACTTGAGAGCCAATCAAATGGTCTTTCAGCGTGTTTATAAACGGCATACAAACGAACGGGTCATAATGTGCATATTGTTCTTTGGCAAGCAAGCTCAGCGCGTCAAACGGCGTTTTTTTGACGAAGCCGGGACGCTCCGCCATTAATCTGTCGTAAGCGTCGGCAACCGCAATTATTTTTGCGAATTGGTGCATATCCTTGCCGCGTATACCTAGCGGAAATCCCGTACCGTTCATAAATTCGTGGTGTTGAAAAACTACCATTGGAATTGGCGGCTCAAATTTCCAGCCCTGTAACAGCGTGCGCCCTATTTGAGAATGTGTTTTGTAAAGTTGCAATTCATTGCCCTGTAAATCTGCGGGATGTTTTATCAGAAATTGTACGGGAAATTTAAATTTGCCGACGTCATGCAAAAAAGCCGCCGTTACAATCGTTTTTATATCGTTCCATTCCAACTTCATCCACTTTGCAATAATGCCCGCAAAAATTGCCACGCGCTCGCCGTGATATGAAAGTTCGGGCGTTGAATTGCTCAAGCTGAATAAAAAATTCATTGACGAAGGATTATCGATAAGCGGTAAAAGTTTTGTAACGAGTATTGCGGTTGCAGTTTTAATTTCACCGCCCGCTTTAACTTCTTCAAAAATTTTGGCGGCAAGCTTGCCGATTTTTTCAAAATCCTGCGCGAAGGAAGAAGTTTTGCTTTTCAACGATAAAGCTTGTTGGTAAAGCTTGCTTAAATCAAATTCGTCTTTAATTTTTACGCTTGGAATTTGCAAGCTTTTTAAAATGAGGATATGTTTGTTGGTTAGTACGGTATTCGCCAAAAGTAACACGACAAATTCAGAATTTATGACGCTTTGCGCGACAATCATTCCCGGCTTCAGCTTTTCTACCTCAACATCCTTCAAATTAAAGACCTCCCCAAAAAACTTGCAAAATATTTTTAAGTATAATTCAAATTAAAAAAAATTACAATTTCGCGCAGTAAAAATTTTTCTTGACAATGAAAGATTTTGCGGCTATAATACAGATTGTGTTGAAAGACACGGGGTTGTAGCTCAGTTGGTTAGAGTGCCTCGTTGACATCGAGGAGGTCACAGATTCGAGTTCTGTCAGCCCCACCATTTTTTTTGCGCTCATTTAGCCCAGTTGGTAGAGCATTTCCGTCACATGGAAGGGGTCGGGGGTTCGAGCCCCTCAATGAGCACCAATATTGAAAATTTTTTTGAAATAAATTTGCGTCGCAATGTAAAAGTTGCGGCGTTTTTTAGTTTCTTTTAGGTGTTAGGTTTTAGGAAATTGCAACTGAAGTAAAAATAACTTTATAAATAAATGCCGTTGTTCGTGAAATAAAAATTTCTAAAATGCCGAAATAATATGTTATAATCTGCTTAATGAACTAAAAAAGTTGAGGCGATTTTTTTATGGGGGACTACAGGCGAATATTCGCACTCGGCGATATTCACGGGCGTTTTGACAGGTTGTCTTCGGTTTTCAACAAAATTAATTTCGACTTTGAAAAAGATTTTTTAATTTTATTGGGCGATTATATCGACAGGGGAACAGAAAATTTGCACTGCCTGCAATGGGCAATGAAAATGAGCGAACAAAAAAACGTTGTAGTTTTGCGCGGCAACCACGAACAAATGATGTTGTTCTATTATTTAATGGGGACTTTTGAATCAACAATTTGGCTCCCTAACGGCGGCAACCGTACAAAGGCGGAAATTGATGCTTGGTGCAAAAATCACCCCGAATTTTTAAAGCAGGCGTTGACTTTCATTTATGAACGCCCGCTCTATCACAAAATGCAAATTAACGGCAAGGAATATATTTTTGTGCACGCGGGCTTAAAGCCGAATTTGCCGCTGGAAAAGCAAACTGACGAGTCTTTATTGTGGATACGCGAAGAATTTTACAACGATTATAACGGCGCGGCTGAAGTAGTTTGCGGACATACGCCGACGCCTTATTTGGGCGAATTGGAAGGCCTTGAGGACAGAGACCCCTATTTCCCCGTAAAACTTCCCAACAAAATTACCTTGATGGACACTGGCTCATTTTTGCCCAACGGCAGAATTTCCTGCATTGACGTTTTGACGGGCGAAATTTGGCAAAGTTAGGGAGGCGTGAAATATGATAAAAATAATTTTGTCAGACATTGACGGCACATTTTTAAAAAATGACAAAACAATTTCGGAATTTCACATTAAAGCGGCGAAAGAAATTCTTGCGCAGGGCAAAAAATTTGCAATGGTATCTGCGCGAATGCCCGAAGCAATTTACCCGATAACTGACGGAATAGGCTTGCCGCGAATCCCTGTCATAAGTTACAGCGGCGCACTTGTTTTAACTGAAACTGAAGAAATTTTGTACAATAAAAAAATGCCGCTCGACGACACTAAAAAAATTTTGGCGGCGATTGACGGCGGCTGGACGGGCGATTTTGCAGTTAATTATTACACGGGGCGCAAATGGTATGTCAAGGAAATTGAAAAGCGCGTGCAACGTGAAATTGACATAACGCAGGCAACGGCGGAAATTGCAAACTTTGACGAATTAATTGCAGAAAATATTTTACCCAATAAAATTTTGGTAATGTGCGAGCCGCCGACTTGCGAAGATATGGAAAAGAAACTCGGCGCACAATTCCAAAATTTAAATGTTGTACGTTCCGCGCCGCATTTGTTGGAAATAATGGATAAAAGCGTTTCAAAGGCGGCGGGGATAGAAATTTTGCTGAAACATTACAACATAAAAATTGAAGAGGCGGTAGCATTCGGCGATAATTACAATGACGTTGAAATGTTGCAGTACATTCCTCAAAGTGTAGCTATGAAAAACGCTCCCGCCGAAATTCAGAAAATTGCAAGTGCCGTTACCGATTCAAACGAAGACGGTGGAATTTATACCTACTTGAAAAAATTTGAAATAATTTAAACTTGCAAAAATAAAAACTTTAAAACTAAAAAAGCCCGCTGAAATTGCGGGCAAATTTTTTTTGCAGATTTATAAAAATTATCTCTTCATATTTACGATAGTTTCAAGCATTTCGTCGCCGACGGTAATAATTTTGGAATTGGATTGGAAACCACGTTGAGTAATAATCATATCGGAGAGTTCGTTAGCCAAGTCAACGTTAGACATTTCCAAAGAAGAAGGCGTAATAGAAAGCCCGAGCGCGTCAACAGTTTTAATATTCGGCGTACCTGAGTTATTGGATTCTTGATAAAGGCTGGTGCCTGTTTTGGTAAGACCTGCGGAGTTGACGAATTGAGCAACCGCAACTTGCGCTTCAGTGCGAATGATACCATTTGAATAAGTTCCGCTGATAATTCCCGAACTGTCAACTTGAATACTTTGCAAAACGCCGTAAGCGTTGCCGTCAGAAACGCCGTAAACAGTGGTGTTGCCTGCATATTGGCTTGTGGCGTCAAAGCCGATTGAAGAAGTTGTAGGCGATGCGCCGTTACCGTCTGAATAAAGGGTATAAAGCGACGCGCCTGCGGTTGCAGCGGAGCTGTAGGAGCCGTCCTCGTTGAAATAAATAAATGACGGGAAACCGCCGTTGGGATTGCCTGTTGTTTCGTCCATAGTAACATTTAAATAACCTGCGGTAGTGGAACCGTCTTGTTCTTTTTGAGTAAATTGGTAAGTAGGTCCCGCCATACCTATACCGGGAGCCATATAAACGCGCCAGCGGTTATCCCAACGAACTTGGTCGGGGTCAACCAATTCCGAAGTGCCGTCTGCAAGCGTGTATTGATATTTCAACGCGCCGTTTGCGTCTGTAGTTTTAACCAAAGAATCATAATTAATTCTGTTGCCGTTTTCGTCAACAACTCTTGCAAGTGCCAATGCGTCGGCGTTAATAAGTTCGTCATTGCTTGAGGGGTCTTTATCAATCAGCACTGAAACGGCGTGCGCGTTGCCTTCAGAATCGTAAACAGTAATAACAGTGGTAATTGGTACGCTGTGATTTCTTTCATAAAAGCCGCTTGTAACTTTTCGGCTTGTACCGTCGCTTAGAGTCAGCGTCGCCGCAATGACGTTTACGCCGTCAACATTTACGGTGTTAAAAACATCTTCGTTGACTGAATAAGTGCCGCTTGTAACAGTTTCAATGCTGCTGTCTGCGTAATAAAGTTTAACATTTTTGCCTGCGTTGTAGCTTACAGAAGCGGGATAAGTTGACGCGCCGTTATATTGGTCTCTTACAACAACTCTTGTAATTGTAGCGTCAGAACTTGCCGCCATTGTAGCTTCGTCATAATGAGTAGTTTCAGCAAGCGTTGCACCCAATGTGTAAGTTTCGCCCGCAGCAACGTCAAAAGTTTGCGTTGTACCGTTCGACAGAGTAATTGTAACCGAAGCGTCGCCGTCAATCGTTGTAACAGTATTATTAACAGTATAATCAATCCTGCCGATTGTATATCCGTCGATTTTTTCGGAATTTGCGCCGCTGATTGCGTAAATTTCGCCGTTTACAAAATTACTGTCGTCAATTTCTGTACCGTTAACATCAGTAACTGTAATATCCATTGAGCGTGCGTCATAAATAAAATTTGACGCCTCTAAAACGTGAATGCTGTTTACTCTTTTATATTGAATAACCGCGTCGGGGTCGGCAGTGCCGCCGCCTGAAGTGTAGGTAATTCCGACAATGGTCGGGTCAGCAGAATTTAAATTGCCTGTATAGTCAACAGTTGTAGTTTGAGTACCTGGCATAGTTTGCCCGCTGCGTACAACTATATTTTCGGCTGCGCCGTTGGTATTTAAATTGCCGTCGATAGCATTCCAGCCTTGAACCTTAAGACCGCTACCGGGCAAAACGAAATTGCCGTTTGTATCAAATTCAAATGCGCCGTCGCGTGAATAAAAAGTGTTATCGCCATTCTTCAAAACGAAAAGTCCGTTGCCGTTCAAAGTCAAGTCTGTATTTTTACCTGTTGCCTGCGCGGAGCCGTCCGTGAAAATTAAGTCAACGCTGGCAACATTGGAGCCGAGCCCGACTTGTCTGGGGTTAATACCGCCGCGGCTGGTTGTTGGCGCGGAAGCATAAGCTTGAGTTTGTGAGAACATATCAGAAAAAGTTGCGCGGCTGGATTTAAAACCAATAGTATTAATGTTAGAAATGTTGTTGCCGATAACGTCCATGCGTGTCTGGTGCGATTTTAAACCTGAAACGCCGGCGAACAGGGAACGCATCATAATAAATCACCTTTCTTTTTTTTATTCGGCGGAATTTTTGCCGCCGGGTCAGATTTCTATGACGCTCCTTGTCATTACTGCGATTGTCTGACCTGAAATTTTGCTATATCCATTGTTTTTAAAACCGTTTATTTTACGCTTTATATATCGAATTTTACTTTTTACAACTTAAATCAAATTTCCCTTGCAATTTTTTTTGCATTATGCTAAACTTCCCTGCGTTAAATTAAACTTTTGAAAGGGGTTTTTGATTTGCCTAATATTAAATCATCAGTCAAGAGCATAAAAGTTGACGCAAAACGTCACGCGCGTAACGTCGCCGAAAAAGTTCGTATGAAAAAAGCTCAAAAGCTTGTACTTGCTGCTATTGCCAATAACGACGCGGCAGAGGCGAAAAAACTTTTGCCCGCTGCTTATAAAGCCATTGACCAAGCCGCCGCTAACAACACCATTCATAAAAACGCGGCTGCGCGTAAAAAATCCAGATTGACTTTGAAAATTAACGCAATTTCAGCTTAAGAAATTTTTTTCTAAAAGTTCGTCATTCGTGGCGGACTTTTTTTTATTTTTAAATTAAATTTTTTAATTTTTTTATCTTAAATTTTAAATGTGGTTTTTCTTTCTTTAGAAAGAAAGAAAAGCCACCTAAAAGAAAGAAACTTATCGCCCGTCAGGGCCGCTAAGGTCAAGTACGCACGTAGTAACAGGCGGCCCCCTTTGGGGCCTCTACTTTTTCCTACGCTCCATCGTTACCGCGCGCTGCGGCTGAGAGACGGGCGGAAATTACCGGCACTAATAGGTTGCAGTAAAAGTTTCGCAAATAGCAAATTCCGCGCATCCTGCGCGACTTTTTACGGGGTGCGCTTCCTTGCGCACCCCTTTTTTTTCTTTAATAAAAAAGCCGTCCAATTTGAACGGCTGAATTTTTTTATTCAAAATAATTAATTTTCATTGCACGCTTGACGCGCTGTAAAACTTCGCTTGCCTTTTCGTTTGCAACGGCTGTACCGTCTTTTAAAATTTTCATAACTTCGGCGGGATTATTTTCATATTCTGCGCGACGTTGACGAATCGGCGTTAAAGTTTCTTCCAAAACTTCCAGCAAAAATTTTTTAACTTTAACATCGCCCAAGCCGCCGCGTTGGTAATGTTCTTTCATTTCGGCGACAGTTTTTTTATCTTCGCAAAAAGCGTCAAGGTACGTAAAAACAACATTGCCTTCAATGTGTCCCGGGTCAGAAACTTTTATATGCAAAGGGTCAGTGTACATTTCTTTAACTTTTGCTGCAACGGTTTTTGCGTCATCGCTCAAATAAATGCAGTTGCCCAAAGTTTTACTCATTTTGGCTTTGCCGTCAATGCCCGGCAAACGGCGACAAGTTTCATTGCTTGAAAGGAAAATATTCGGCTCAACTAAAACTTCGCCGTAAATTTCATTCAGCTTGCGAACAATTTCGCGCGTTTGTTCAAGCATAGGGGATTGGTCTTCGCCGACAGGTACAATATTTGCGTCAAAGGCGGTAATGTCCGCCGCTTGGCTTACGGGATAACACAAAAAACCCGCAGGTATGCTTGTTTCAAAATTTTTCTGCGCAATTTCGTTTTTGACTGTAGGATTTCTTTCGAGGCGTGAAACCGTAACCAAATTTAAATAGTAAGCCGTCAATTCAAAAAGCGCGGGAATTTGAGACTGAATGAAAATCGTTGACTTTGCGGGCTCCAGTCCTACAGATAAATAATCAAGTGCAACGTTTAAAATATTTTCGCGTACGGTTGAGGGGTTATCTGCGTGGTCGGTTAAAGCTTGCGCGTCTGCTATCATTATAAAAATTTTGTCGTATTCGTTGGAATTTTGCAATTTCACGCGCTCGCGCAGGCTCCCTACGTAATGCCCCAAATGCAATTTCCCCGTTGGTCTGTCACCTGTCAAAATCGTTTTCAAAGTTCAATTTCTCCTTTAACCGAAATAATTTTTTATTACACCAAAAATTTTCAGCCGAAATAATCTTCAATGCCGTCAAAAATTCCGTGCGCCGCCTTTTCAATTCCTTCTTCAGAATCCAAAAGTTTTTCTTCTTCAGCGTTGGAAATAAAAGCAAGTTCAATCAAAGTTGCCGCCATATCGGTATGACGTACAACATAAAAGTTACAGGGTTGAGTGCCTCTGCTTGGCGTTCTAAGTTGTTCACAAACACCGCGTCGAATTGCATCGGCGAGCCTTTTTGCGGAAGTGCCTTCAGTCTTTGAATAGTAATAACCTGTTGAACCGCGCGCGGCGGGATTTGTAAAGCTGTCGGCGTGAATTGAAATGAAAATATCTACCTTTTCCCTATTTGCAACATCGCAACGCGCCTGCAATTCTTCAATCGCTGACGCCTTATCGCCTTTGGGCGAAACAGGTTTATCAGTTGTGCGCGTCATAATAACTTCTGCGCCTTCCTCTTCAAGCAAATCCCGAAGTTGCAACGCAACGCGCAAAGTAACAGATTTTTCAGTTACGCCCGTTGGACCAATCGCGCCCGCGTCGCCGCCGCCGTGTCCTGCGTCGATACAAATTTTTTTGCCTTCAAGCGTCAAGATTTTATCCAAATCTTCTTCGAGTTCTTCAAAAGGCTCGTCAACTTGTTCTTCTTCGCGGTCATTTTTAGATTTTTTATCCTTTTTATTTTTTTCTTTACGTTCTTTTTCTTTACGCTCTTTTTCTTTACGCTCTTTTTCTTTGCGTTCTTTTTCTTTACGTTCTTTTTCTTTACGTTCTTTTCTTTCGCGTTCTCTTTCCTTGCGTTCTTTTTCCTTACGCTCTTTTTCTTTTTGTTCAGCTTTTTTATCTTCGTCTTCGTCAAAGGGCGTATCGACTTCTTCGCCTAAATTATCGTCATCAGATTTATTTTTAATTTCTTTTTTAGATTTTTTATCGTCTTTTTTAGATTTAGGCTTTTCTTTTTCTTGCTGCTTTTTGTTTAATTCTTCGTTAGGTTTAAAAGTGGCGTTGCCAACATCGACAACGAGCCTGTTACCTGCGGGACCGCCGTCCAGCCAAAAAATATTTACATCAGCCATAGTTTCAACGACAACCCTAACCGTTGAATCGTCGAATTGCGCAACTTTGATACGTTTAGCCGCCGTTGACGCCAATTCAATATCACGCTTCATTTTTGTAACGTCAATCCACGCATTTTTCAAAGTTACAATCAAGCGCGAAGGATTTTCTGCATAAGATTCGGTGAAGTCAATTTTTTTGCCGACGTCAAGTACAATTCTTACAGTTCCCGAGCCGAGACTGTACCGCAAATCTTTAATTTCTGTTTTGCCGTTTAAATTTGCCGCCTCACAGGTGGAAATTGAAAAAATAAAAATGAGGAGACCAATTAAAATTTTTTGTACCATATAAGCCTCCTCATCATTAATTTTTTTATTGGTAGAAAAATTTTAAGTTTCGTAGGAACCATATTTTTGTTCAAGTTTTTTAAAGCCCCAAGTTAAAACCGCCGTCATTGCAAGATAGAAAATCCCCGCAATTAAAAATGGAGTCATATCAAATTCACGCTGTACAATAGTCCGCGCAACGCGCAATAAGTCATTCATTGCCAAAATATAAATCAGCGAAGTATCTTTTACAAGGTTGATAGTTTCGTTGGAAATTGGCGGAAGTACCACGCGCAAAACTTGCGGGAAAATTACATAGCGCATCATTTGCCAATGCTTTAAACCGAGTGCAACCGCCGCTTCATATTGCCCTTTGGGAATTGCTTGAATCCCTGCGCGAAAAATTTCGGCGAAGTACGCCGCGTAATTCAGCGTAAATGCTAAAAGTGCCGCCGCAAAATCAGGCAACCTTATCCCGACCAGCGGCAATGCAAAATATACAAACAATAATTGCAACATTAACGGCGTGCCGCGCATTACCCAAACATAAAATTCCATTAAGTAACGCAACGGTGCAAATGTTGAAATTCTGCCCAACGCCGCGAGCCCGCCTAGCGGTAAACTCAAAACTAAAGTTATTACAAAGATTGTTAAGGTAACTTCTGCGCCCTGCAAAATCAGGTACGCCATATTTAAAAATTTATCCATTTAAAATTATTTTTTCTTGATTAAATCCGCACCGAACCATTGTTCTGAAATTTTCGCCGCCGTGCCGTCAGCAACAATTTCATTGAATGCTTTTTGAACTTTATCGCGCAGTGCTGTATTTTCTTTTGCAAACGCAATACCAAATTGAGTTACGGGACCAACTGCCGCGTCAATGACTTGCAAAGATTCAGGATGTTTTGACATATAGTAACGCCCGACAATTTCGTCGCAAATTACGGCGTCAAGTCTGCCGTTTTCCAAATCCATAAACGCGCTTATATAATCGCCGTAAGTTTTAAATTCTTTGAAAGAATTTTGCAAATCAGCCTTTGAAGTAATATAAGTTTCGGCGGTTGAACCTGCTTGCGTGCCGATAGCTTTTCCTGCCAAATCACTTTCTGAAACAATGCCTTGAGTATCGCCGCTGCGTACAAAAATAACTTGGCGGTTATCCATATAAGGTTCACTGAAAAGCATATTTTCTTGGCGTTCGGGCGTAATATCCAAGCCGTTCCAAAGTACGTCAATTCTTCCTGATTTTAATTCGGCTTCTTTACTGCTCCAATCAATCGCTTTAAATTCAACTTCGGAGCCCATACGTTTTGTAGCTTCCTTCGCCAAATCGACGTCAAAGCCTACAATTTCGTTACTTTCATTTTTGAAACCCATTGGCGGGTATTCGTCATCGAGTCCGACGACGATTTTATTTTTTGCGGCATTATCGCCGCCGCTTGCGTTTTGCGCCGCGTTATCGCCGCCGCAACCTGTTACCAACATTGAAATCATTAATCCGGCTGTTAAGAAGAGTTTTTTCATTTTCATTAAGAATAAACATCCTTTCATAAAAATTACAGAATTTATTCGCCGCAAGAAAAAAATATTCCTGCTATAACGAAATGCTTAAATATTTTACTTCAGATATTTTTAAATGACAAGAAAAAAAATAAAGCGTGACATTGCGGCAATAAAAAGTTAAAATCAATCTGCACAATTTTGCAGGGAGGTTATTTTATGGATTTTTTTCATCAGCTGATACAGCAGTTGATTAACGGCGTAAGTCTCGGCAGCATCTATGCTTTAATTGCGCTCGGCTACACAATGATTTATGGAATTATCAAGCTGATAAATTTTGCGCACGGAGATATTTATATGGTCGGCGCGTACTTGGGATTTTTCGGCGTAACGGCGGCGGGCTTGCCAATTTTGCCCGCGCTTTTAATTTCAATGTTTGTTACAGGTTGCTTGGGAATGGTAGTAGAAAAATTGGCGTATAAACCGCTTCGGCACGCGCCGCGAATTTCTATTTTGATAACGGCTATTGGCGTATCATTTTTCTTGGAATATACGGGAATGTATTTTGTAACGCCGACGCCGCGCACTTTTCCTGACGTAATGGGAAATATTTCATTCGACGTTGCAGGATTTATAATTAACGGGCAACAGGTTTTAATTTTTGCAATAACAATAATTTTAATGGCACTTTTAACATACATTGTCCAAAAAACGAAACTTGGAAAAGCAATGCGCGCGGCGAGTTTTGACACTGAAACGGCGCAATTAATGGGCGTCGATTCGGACAAAGTTATTTCAATGACATTTTTTATCGGTTCAAGTTTAGCGGCGGCGGCGGGCGTACTTGTCGGCGTTTACTACAACACGATTGACCCGCTAATGGGGATAATGCCGGGCTTGAAAGCGTTTGTTGCGGCGGTACTTGGCGGAATTGGAATTTTGCCGGGCGCGGTTGTCGGCGGAATTATTTTAGGCGTGATTGAGGCGTTGGTTGCGGGCTTTTTGTCTTCGACTTTCAGGGACGCGGCGGCGTTTGCAATTTTAATTTTGGTGTTGCTTGTTAAACCTTCGGGGCTTTTCGGCAAGAACACCAACGAAAAGGTTTAGGGAGCCAAGGAACCGAGGAATAGGGAATAGTGAAAATCCCTAATCTCTGGAACCTTGGAACCCTGAAAACGACTGAAAGGAGTTTTCACAAATTGAACTCGATACGAAAAAGAGACTTGGCAATGTTAATATTCGGGCTGATACTTTACGGCGCAATTCAAGGAATGATTTCAGAAAAAATTATCGGCTCATTTTGGCAACTGAATATAATTTTAATCTGCGTCAACGTGATAATGGCAGTAAGTTTAAATTTAATCAACGGCTACACGGGGCAATTTTCATTGGGGCACGCGGGCTTTATGGCTGTCGGCGCGTACGTTGGAGTTGTTGCAACGGTAAATTTTCAGTTGCCTTTAATAGCGGCGTTAATATTGGGCGCGTTATGCGCAGGCGCGTTGGGATTTTTAATAGGCTTGCCGACATTGAGACTGCGCGGCGATTATTTGGCTATTGCAACATTGGGACTCGGTGAAATTATCAGAATCGTAATTATGAACATTGAATACGTTGGAGGCGCGGCGGGCTTCAAAGGTATTCCGCACTTAACAAATTTCACTTGGGTATTTTTTACAATGCTGTTTACGTTGTTCTTTATAAAAAATTTTGTCAACAGTTCGCACGGGCGCGCCTGCATAGCAATTCGTGAAAATGAAATTGCGGCGGAGGCAATGGGCGTCAACACTACAAAATATAAAGTTATGGCGTTTACGATTGGCGCGGCGTTCGCGGGAATTGCGGGCGGCTTGTTCGCGCACCAATTTTATTTAATAAGCCCGAACTCATTTACTTTCCTTTCGTCATTCAATTATTTAATAATGGTAGTTTTGGGCGGAATGGGTTCAATCACGGGCAGCATTGCGGGCGCGTTCGTTGTAACTTTTATATCTGCGGCGTTGGCGTCATTCCCTGAAGCGCGTATGATAATTTACGCACTTGCATTAATTTTGTTAATGTTTTATCGTCCGCAAGGTTTATTCGGCTACATGGAAGTTACAAATTTTGCGCCGATAAAAAAATTGCTGGATAAAATTTCGGGGAACAAAGGAGTTTAAAAAATGGCAGAAAATAAAAAGCCGCTTTTAAAGGCTGAAGACGTTTCAGAAGTTTTCGGCGGCTTAAAGGCGGTTGCAGATTTTAATTTTTATATAAATCGCGGCGAACTAATCGGATTAATCGGACCGAACGGCGCGGGCAAAACTACGATTTTTAATTTAATAACGGGCGTGTATGTTCCGACGACGGGCGAAATTTTATTGGACGGTGAATCAATCGTCGGACAAAAACCTTATGAAATTACTCAACGCGGTATCGCCCGCACTTTCCAAAATATTCGCCTGTTCAGTGAATTAAGCGTGCTTGACAATGTTAAAATCGCTTATCATTGCCACGTCAAATATAATTTGCTTGAAACAGTTTTGCGAATGGGCAGATATTTTGGCGAAGAAGACGAAATTACGCAGGAAAGTTTAAAGCTTTTAAAAATTTTTAAGCTCGACGAACACGCACACGAAGTCGCAAAAAATTTACCTTACGGCGCACAGCGAAGGTTAGAAATTGCGCGCGCACTTGCCGCCAAGCCGAAACTTTTATTGCTTGACGAACCCGCCGCCGGTATGAATCCCCAAGAAACGCATGAACTTATGGAAATGATTCGTTGGATTAGAAAACAATTCGACTTGACTGTTCTTTTGATTGAACACGATATGAGCTTGGTTATGGGAATTTGCGAAAGAATTTATGTCCTTGAATACGGTATGATTATCGCCGAAGGTACGCCCGCAGAAATTCAAAACAATCCCGAAGTTATCCGCGCATATTTGGGAACTGAAACTGTTAATTAATAAAAAATTTTTTTGCATTAAAGCGAAAAAATATTTACAGCGGTATAAAAATTTTTACAACAGTACCGCCGCCTTCGCGCGGATAAATTTCCAAAGTCCCACCGCAAAACATTTCAAGCCGCTTTTGAATATTTTTCAGAGCAAAATTTTCTTTGTTGCCGTCAAAATTAAATCCCGCGCCGTCATCTTCAACAATAATTATACTGCCGTCATTTGTTACACGAGTCGAAATAAAAATATGTAACGGCTCCGAATCAGGGTCAAGCCCGTGCTTTACAGAATTTTCAACAATCGGCTGCAATGTCAGCGGCGGGATTTTAAAATTTTGGTGCGGCGTGTCGTACGTGACAAATAAATTTTCTTCAAACTGCGCTTGTTCAATCGACAAATACGCTTTTGTATGCTCCAATTCTTCACGAAATGAAATTGTTCCTTCGCAGGCAATAGCCATAAAATTTTTTCTCAAGTAATTTGTAAAATCCAAAGTAACTTTCTGCGCTTGCAAGGGATTTTGCGCACAAAGATAATAAATGCTCGTCATCGTGTTGTAAATAAAGTGCGGGCGCATTTGCAAAACTAAAATGTTTGCTTGCTGATGGGATATTTCACGCTGTTGCCTCAAGTATGATTCAATTTGATTGTAAACGATAATTGCGAACATTGAAAGCGTTGAAATGCACAAGCTTAAAACCATAACTATCATATAAAAAAAAACTACATTCAAAATAAATAAAGAAATCTGCAACGGAATCAAATGAAGTAAGAAAGCGACAAAATATTTTCTTGGCAATTTGTTACGCCTTTTTATTACGGCGGCAAGATTTAGAAAAATTATCGCAAACATTGGAGCAATTAACAATAAATACCAATCCGCTCGAATATATTGGTTGTCAGGCGTGATATAGTATAAAAATGTTGTAGAGTGCGAAATTCCAAGCAAAATAAAAAATATTCCCCAAAGGATGCAGACAACGCGGAAAAGCAAACTTTTTCGCCAATCTTCGCCTCAAGTGTGCAACAGGTAAGAAGTAAACATTGGCATTGTTATCGAAACAAACAGGTATTCAAAATACTGGTTAATTCTTGCTACTGTTGCCATGCTTGAATTGGTATAAATCATAAGGTCAACAGACATTGTTATCATACACAAAACAAAAATTGCAAACCAAGCGACAAAAAACGCTTTTCCCATTGATTTTTGGTGGGCATTATGACGGCAACCCAAAATATTACCAAAGTTAATACCAACACTGCGCCACAGGCGAAGTAATAAAATTGCTCCGCAGTCATAAAATTTCACCGTCATTCAACAGCGGATACCGCAAATTTTTTAACTGCGCACGCAAATTTTCGGCGGTAATTGGTTTCAGCAGATAACCGCTCGCTCCCGTACTCCACGCCTCAAAAGAATATTCAACATAAGCCGTCAAAAAAATTATATTCGTGCGCGGATTTATTTCCAGAAATTTTTTGCAAAGGTCAAGCCCGTTCGTTTTGCCCAGTTCAATATCCAAAAAGGCAAGCGAAATTTTATTTTTTTGCGCGAACTCAATCGCCTCCGAAGGTTGCGTAAAGCCGACAATATTTGCATTGGGCAGAACTTCTTCAATAACAGGCAACGAACCCTTCACAACAATTTTTCTGTCATCAAGAATAATCACGTTTAATTCGCCGTCGCCGTCCAGCAAAATTTTTATTAAATCGTGTTCGTTGACGTCAAGAACCTTGCAAATTCTTTTAATCATAAAAATGTCAGGCAAATTATAGCCGTTTTCCCATTTAGAAATTACGGAACGATTAACAAAGATTTTTTCCGCCAATTCGCGTTGGGAAATATCTTTAAGCGTCCGCAATTTCTTTAAAGTTTCTGCAAAATTTTTATTCATAGCCAAAACCTTTCAAATTTTTTTTATTATAATACCAAAATCTATAAAAAATTTGTTTGTCAAAAAGTATTCCTAATTGGAAAATTTTTTGACAGGGAATGTTGAAAGTTTTAAAATATCAGTGGTACTTTATAAAAAAATTACACGGAAGGTGAAACTATGATTAAGGCAGATTGCATTTTGAAAAATGCCAAAATCTTCACGGCTGACAAAAGCAAACTTAATGCAACCGCGCTTGCGGTAAAGGACGGCAAGTTTGTTTATGTCGGCGATGAGACGGGACTTTCTGAATTTGAAGGCGAAGTCAAAGATTTGGGCTGAAAATTTGTAATGCCCGCTATTATCGATTCGCACGTTCACGTTGCAATGAGTGTAATTTTTGACCACGCAGATCCGGGACCTTTTATCGAATGCACCAACAAAAAAGAATGCGTTGCTTTTATTGCGGAGCACGTCAAGAAAAATCCCGGCTTGAAACGCTACAGATTTTTGCTTGAACGCAAAAAATTAAACGACGAACTTTTAACTAAAGAAGATTTAGATTCAGTTTGCAATGACAGCGAAATTGTAATTTTGGAGAGCGAAGGACACAGCATTTGGGTTAATTCAAAAGTTCTTGCCTTGCACAACATTACAGACGAAACGCCCGACATTGTCCCCGAATTAAGCTATTATGTGCGCGACGCCGAAGGGCACGTTACGGGCAATATGTTTGAAGGCGCGGAAATGCCAATTCTCCTTGACAGCAGTAAAGAACTTACCGACGAACAAATTGAAAATTCTCTTCTTCGCTGGATAAATTACAGCGTTAAAGACGGCGTAAGCGTTGTATTCGATGCGGGCACGCCGAAAGCCGATGCTTTTCACGAACGCTGCTATAAAATTTTGTGCAAGCTCGATAAAGAAGGACGCCTGCCCGTTTATATTGACGGCAGTTACGCAATAGTTGACCCGAGCGATATTCCAAACGCCGTTGAAACTGTTACTCGCTACAACCGCGAATACAACACCGAACATTTTAAAGTACATACGCTGAAAATGTTTATGGACGGTACTTTGAAAATTCATACGGCGGCAATGGTTACGCCTTACGCAGATACAAATACAAAATGTACAAGCCTTATCAACAAGAAACAAATGAAAGATTTGCTCATAAAACTTAATGAGGCGGGTTGGGATTTGCACGCTCACTGCGTAGCCGAAGCCTCTTCGCGCGTTGTACTTGACGGCGTAGAATTGGCAAAAGCAGAGCTCGGCGATAAATTCCGCATTAAAGTAACTTGCGCACATTTGGAAATTCAAGACGACGCAGATTTGGAACGCTTTGCAAAACTCGGCGTCATTTCCAATTATACTGTTTGTTGGCACGCGGGAACTATCAGCGGCGACAACTATGACGAATATTTGACTTTGCTCGGCGAAGAGCGAATTAATAAAATGTACCGTTGCAAAACTGTTTGGAATACGGGCGCGCTTGTAACTTGGTCAAGCGATAATATTTCTTACGGCGATTTTACGACGTGGAGTCCGTATCTCGGAATGGAAGTCGGTATGACGCGCTATATCAGCAAAAAAACAAAGGCATCTCCGCATAATTGGAGCTCAAGAGAATTTCCTTCCGCCGCCGAAAAAATGAATATCGAAGAAATGATTTTGGGCTATACAATTAACGGCGCAAAACAACTCGGTATTGATTCTGCCAAAGGTTCAATCGAAGTCGGCAAAGACGCAGATTATTTGATTTTCAATGAAAGCCTGCTTGACGCGCCGCCCAAAGGTTTAAGCTTTAAAGAGCCTGATGAAGTTTATTTCGGAGGCAAAAAAATGAAATGAAAAAATTATTTACGATTGACGATTTTATAGTTGGCATTATGTCGGCTATCGGTTACGGCTTAAGTTTTGAAATTCCCAAAATTCTCGGTTGGGAAATGTGGCAATGTGTAATTTTGTGCATAATTGTCGGCGGCGCAGTTGACGCTTTTGCAAAGAAGATTATTTTTAACGAAGTCGTACAAAATAACAGCGACACAAAAAATTTAATTTTTTTCGCGTTTATCGTGCTTTTTATCGTCGGGCAATATGTCGCACTAAAATTAACGGGCTTATCTATGCACAATTATTTGCTTGAGCAATATCAGTATATAATTTTGCCCGCAATTTTGGGTTTTGCTTTCAGTATGATACTTCGTTGGTATCGCGTCAGAAAAATTCGCCAACGTTACGGCGACGGCAGTCAAGGTTTTTTGTATGACGAATTGACAACGCCCGAAAATCTTGCAGAATTTAACAAGCAGAATCAACCTGTTAAAGGCGATTATGATACTGCGTTGGCTGTAAAAACAAAGACGGGAATTTTTGTCGGCGAAAAGGAAAAAGACGTTATAGTTTTTTCGGGTATTCCCTACGCAAAACCGCCTGTAGAAAATTTGCGTTGGCAAGCTCCCGAGCCGTTGGAAGAATCAAGCGAAGTTTTCGAGGCAAAATATTTCGGCGCGTCCGCAATTCAAGTTGAGCACGAAGGTTCAATTTTGAAACACCACCGCCAAAGCGAAGATTGCTTGACGTTGAATATTGCAGTAAGCGGCAAAAAATCTGACAAGAAAAAGCCTGTTTTGGTGTTGTTTCATCACGGCGATTTTTCTTACGGCGGCTCGGCAGACCCGCTAATGTACGGCTACAAGTTTACTGACAAATATTCGGAATTTATAGGCGTCAGTTTCAATTATCGGCTCGGAATATTCGGCTTTATTGATTTTTCGGAAATTCCCGGCGGCGAAAATTATCCCGACGCAATAAATCTCGGCTTGCTTGACCAAATTGCCGCGCTGAAGTGGATTAAAGAAAATATTTCAGCCTTCGGCGGCGACCCCGAAAATATTACTGTAATGGGATTTGAAGCCGGCGCAATTTCAATAAGTTTACTTGCCGCCTGCGAACAGGCAAAAGGACTTTTTCAAAAAGCGTTTATATTTTTCGGTACTCCCGAAGGTTCGCACGATTCGCCGAAATCTGCAAGAAACTTGGCAAAAGAACTTTTGAAAGAAACTTCTTCAAAAACAATGGAAGATTTGCAGAAACTTTCAACCGAAGAATTAAAAGCAGCGGCACAAAAACTTTGGATTAATACAGTTGCACCAACGCGCGACGGTAAATTAATTCCTGCAGATGTCATTAATGCTTTTAAAAAGGGCGCGGCAGGCAACGTTGAATTTATTATCGGCATTCCGAACAATGAAGGGCAAATTTACAAATCTTTCATCGGACAACAAAATTACGAAAATTATATTACAAAAGAAGTTGCCGAAATTTTGTCAATGCTCGACGCCGAAAATTCTCAATCCGTCAAAAATTACATTGATAATCTTACCAAGAAAAATATTCCCGAATTTGATGCTAAATCTAAATTCTTTGAACAATGGAGCGCGTTGAGTACTTATCTTACCGCAATGCAACTTTCGGCGGCGGGAAATAACGTGCATTTGATTTATTGGAATGTAAAACCGCTGATTGAAAATCTCGGCTCGGGGACTGTCGATGTTGTTTCAACACTTTTTGGCAACAGAGAAACTTTGCAACTTTACGGTAATGTTCTTGACGCAACTATTTCTGAAATACTTCAAACTTTCTTGCAAAAATTTATAAGCGGCGAAGAGTTGAAAATTTACAACAACGAAATTAAAGGCGTTGCAGCTATGGATTGGAAAAATTTTCCCGTTGCCCTCATTGTTTCAAATAAAGAATTTCGCTATGAACAAATAGAAGATAAGCTTACAGAAATTGACGGCTTGTTGGAACTTATGAAAAAAATCAGCGCAAATCCTGCGCGAGAATAAATTTTTAGGAGGCTTTTTATTATGAAAAACAGCGTAGCAGACCTTGTTGTTTGCGGAAAAATTTTTACTTCAGAAGGTAACAAAATTGTTGAGGCGTTCGCAGTCAAAGACGGCAAATTTATTTACGTTGGCGACAAGGCGGGCGCAAAAAAATTTATCGAAGACGGCAAAACAGAAGTTATTGACTACGCGGGCAAAGGTTTAGTTATGCCTGCCTGCGGCAACGGGCACGCTCATTATTCCATTGGTATTGGTATTCCGAAAGTTGGCGTTGCAATTAGCAGAGAAGCCGACACGAAAGAATTTTTAACTGAAATTGTTCCTGCAGCTGTTAAAAAAGCAAAAGACGCAGGCGCAACTTCCATTTTCGGTTTCGGCTGGCAACTTTTAAAATTGGAAAAAGATATGCCGACTCGTCAAGACTTGGATAAAATTTGCAATGATATTCCAATGTACCTTGCAGACGAAGAAGGACACAAAGGCCTTGTAAATACACTTTGCCTCGTCAATGCAGGGATTATGTCGGCGGACGGAAAAGTTTTGAAAAAAGAAGTACGCGGCGGCGAAATTGTTTTCGGCGAAGACGGCACGCCTACAGGTTTTTTGAAGGAACAGGCGGGAACTTATACGCGCTCTTTCTTGGACAATGACAATCTTTTTTCAGTTGACTTGGCGAAAGAAACACTGCGCGAGATTCAGCAGCGTTTGTTGTCGGAAGGTTACACAATGTATATCGACGGCTGGGGCAATTACTTTTTCAATGAAAGTTACTTTAAAGCGGCGCAACAAATGGACGCGGCAGGCGATATGAAATTTTTGTTGGGCTTGACTTACGAATTTGAAAGTTGGATGGATATTGATAAAAATTTCAATAAGGCACTCGACGCTCAAAAATATTCTTCCAAGCACGTAAAACCAAATTGGATAAAACTTTTTATGGACGGCACAGTTGAAAGCGGTACAGGTTTTGTTGACCCGCTTTATCCCGGCGGCAAACAAGGTATTGCAAATTGGTCTGAAGAGGAAATTACAAACATTACGCGCAAGGCTAATTCAAACGGCTTGTCAATGCATATTCATACAATGGGAAATATGGCTGTCAATCGCGTTGTCAACGCCTATATCAACGGCGGCAAAGACGAATTGCGCAATACTTTGGTACACGTTCACCAAGTTAAACCTGCAGATTATAAGCGAATGGCAGATCACAATATCTACGTAACTTCAGGTATGCTTTGGCACTATAACCCCGACGACGTACAAGAAATTTTGACGAGTATGGTTCCCGAAGGTATGGGGGACAAGAGTTACCCGATGAAATCTTTCTTCGATAACGGCGTTAATATTTCTTCGCATTCAGATTTTCCTGCACTTTCAGGCAGCCCCGATGACCCGTTCGGAATTATGGAAATTGCCGTTACAGGTATAAATTATGCTGAAATTGGGAAAGCTTGGTGGCCTGAAGAACTCTTAACGCGCGAACAGGCTATTACAGCTCTTACAATCAACGTTGCAAAGCAAATGTTTTTGGAAAATGAACGCGGCAGTATCAGCGAAGGCAAATTTGCTGATTTCCTTTTGGTTAACAAAGACGTTTTGTCCTGTCCCGTTGAAGAAATTCATACTGCAAAACCTGCAGCAACTTACTTTGAAGGCAAAAAAGTTTTCTCAATGTAGAAAGGAAGTAAAATTATGAAAAAAACTGTAATTCTCGGCAATATTATTACTGTTGACGAAAAAAGACCAACTGCAAAGGCGGCGTTGGTTAAAGACGGCTTGTTTGCATATATCGGCGACGCGGAAGAAGCCAAAAAGCTTGCAGGCGATGACGCGCAAATTTTAGATTACGGCGAAAATTTTATTTATCCCGGTTTTCTTGAATCGCACTGCCACGGCTATATGGCAGGTGAACGCGCTATTGGGCAGGCAGACCTCGCGCAGGTTCTCGAAACTGACTACGATAAATACCGCGAGATTATCAAAGACTTTATCGCCAAAAATCCCCAACGTACAATTTATGTTGCGGCGGGCTGGACTGAAAATGACGAATACGTTACAAAATCGTATTTGGATGAAATTTGCTCTGAAAAGCCGCTGATTATGCAAACCGGCGGCGGACATTCAATGTTGCTTAATACAAAAGCGTTGGAATGGGCGGGAATTGACAGAGAGTACGCAAAAAAATATGGTCCCGCTATGGTTCACGTTGACGAAAACGGCGAACCTGACGGCTATATTTGCGAATTGCCCGTTATGGAAATTATGCCCAAACTTCCAAATACTTTTGAAGACGCAAAAAATTATTTGCTGGCGTGGCAGGGTATAGCTTTCAAAAACGGCTACACCGCAGCAGCCGATGCAGGTATTCAGATTAATTCGCCGACGGCTGTTCAAGCTTATTATGAATTGGAAAACGAAGGCAAGCTGAAACTTCGCACATTCGGCTATTCGTTTGTTCAAAAAAATCCCGAATCACCAAAAGCAGAAATTGCGAAAGTTGCCGAATTACGCGCCAAGTACAGCAACAAATATTTTAAAATTATCGGCGTTAAGGCTTTTTTGGACGGCGTAATTGAAGCGCATACAGGCTGGCAAATTGAAGAATACGCCGACCAACCCGGTTATTACGGCGAACCAATTTTTAATGACCACGATAAAATGGTTGAATTGTTGACGGCTGCTGACAAGGAAGGACTTTCTGTCCACGTTCATTCCATAGGAACAGGCGCAACGAAATTTATGCTTGACTGTATCGAAGACGCGCAAAAAATTACAGGCGATTTTGACCAAAGAAATATTTTGGCGCACCTGCAATTTGTAAGAGAAGAAGATATTAAACGAATGGCAAAGACAGGCTCTGTAGCTGCTGTTGCGCCTCTTTGGTCGCCTAAAGAGCCCGACACTTATGAAATGGAAGTTAAATACGTCGGTCAAGAATTGGCGGATAAAGGTTATCCGATAAAATCTTTTTACGACGCAGGCGCAAATGTTGTTTTCCATTCCGATTACCCCGTTTCGCCAATGCTTGATATTAAGCTAAGCTTTTATACGGCAGAGGCTCGCGCGTACCCTAAAGGAATCGGTATGATAATCGATCCGCGCAACGTTGAAGAAGCTGTCAGCCGTGAACAATCTCTGCGCGCAATGACAATTAATGTTGCGCGTCAATGGCGGCAAGAAAACCGCTTGGGCTCGATTGAATTCGGCAAAATTGCAAATATGACTGTCTTTGATTGTGACTTCTTGCACGATGATTTAGAAAAAGTTGCAAATGCAAAAATTATTGCAACTATTGTTGACGGCGAAGAAGTTTACAAAGGCTAAAAATTTTTTACGCTGGCGGGCGGCGTTGTGCCCGCTATATTTTTTTCAGGAGAAAATTTAATGAAAAATTTTGCAGATAAAATTATTTACGGGAATTTTTACACCGTTGATAAAAATCAACCGAAGGCTGAAGTTTCAGCTGTCAAAGACGGAAAATTTATTTACGTAGGAGATGCGACAGGTGTAAAAGATTTTATCGGCGAAAGTACCGAAGTTGTACGCTATGACAACGGCTTGATTTTGCCGGGATTCGGCGACGGGCACGTGCACGTCAGTATCGGCGGTACAAGAGACCTTTTTGAGGTAAATTTACTCGGCGGAAAAACTTTGGAAGAATATCTCAATATGATTAAGGCACATATTGAAAAACATCCGAATTTTGACGTTATTTTGGGAATGGGTTTTAACATTATCCCTGAATTTGAGCCGAATGGTCCTACCGCAGATATGCTTGAAGGACTAACTGAAAAATATATTATTATTGCAGATATGGGCGTTCATTCATATTGGGTAAATCACGCCGTAATGAAAAAACTTGGTATCGACAAAAATACGCCCGACGTCAGCGACGGTATAATTGCGCGCGACGCGCAGGGAAATCCTACAGGCTGGTTCCGTGAAGGTGCAATGAATCTTGTTAAATCCCTTACATCTTATTCGGTGGAACAGTACAAAGAAGGTATTCTTTACTATCAGGAAAAATATTTGGCGCACGGCGAAACTATTTTTCTTGACCCGATTTTAAATTGGGATACAACTGACAATGCTGTTGAGGCTTATCATCAACTGGATATTGAAGGAAAATTGCTAATGCACGTTTACGGCGCGTATCAAGTTTTACAAGCTGAAGGACACGACCCTATAGCAGAAATTGAACACGCGGCGAAACTTAGAGAAAAAACCAAAGGGCGTATGTTTGATTTAAGCAATATAAAGATTTTGTTTGACGGCGTTATTGGCGGCAACCCGCCTACCGCTTTTACAAAAAAGCCGTACGCCGACCCCGTATCGCAGAAAAATAATTATTGCGGGCAACTTCGTTTTGACTTGGAAACTTTGACGGCTGTTTATAAAAGGGCGCACGAACTCGGCTTTTCTGTACACGTACACGCCATTGGCGACGGAGCATTGGCATTTACTTTGGACGCTATAGAAAAGGCGTTGGCTCAAACGGGACAGCATAACCTGCGCGACGCAATAACGCATTTGCAAATTGTTGACAAGGCAGATATTCCGCGTATGTCAAAACTCGGCGTTGTTGCTTGTACAGACCCGTTTTGGTTTGTTATGGAAAAAGATTATTTCGCTGTAATGGTTGAAATTTTGGGCGAAGAACGCGCAGAAAATCAGCTGCCTATGAAGTCTTTCTTTGACGCGGGAGTTTTGGTAAGTTCTGCAAGTGATTACCCCGTTGAAAATCCTGCATATCCGCTGATTGGTATACAAAAGGGCGTACTTCGTCAAAATCCGGGAAAACCTGAAACTTTGCACGCGCCCGCAAAACGTGTTACAGTTGAACAGATGATTGAGGCAAGCACTTTAAATGTTGCGTAGCAGCTTTTGTGCGAAGACCGCTGGGGAAGTATAACTGTCGGCAAAGAAGCTGATATGGTTATTTTAGATTCAGATATTACAAAGTGCGCGCCCGAAAAAATTTCAGCCGCTAAAGTTTTGAGAACAATGATTGGCGGCGAATGGGGTTTCACTCGCGCAGATTAAAAAAAATTTTTGTTAGGGATAGATATGAGAAAACGTAATTTTACAAGACTGTTTGACAGCAGACAAAGTCACCTTGACTCGCGCATAAAGCGTGATTATATTGCAAACGGAATTGCAACGATTCATTGCCAAATTTCAAGTTACAATGATATAATCAGCGCGTACAGCGTCAAAGACCAAGAAAGCTTGAATTTAGATTTTGTCGATTATCTTCAAGATAACGCCGCGCCAATTCCCGACGAATGTCCGCTCGTTTTAAATATCATTGGGAATTGTTTAACAGAAGATGAGAAAAAAACCATTAAAGAAATTATCCGCGACGATTTTGCTTACAGGCTCGGCAACGTTGAAAAGGAACAACAAGAAGAATTTAGATTATTTCTTTTTATGCTTATAGGCTCAATAGCGGCGGGTATTCTTTTATGGTTGACTGATTTTTTGGACGAAGTACCGCGCGAAATTTTTATAGTGCTGTTTTGGTTTTTCGGTGACAGAATGTTTGAATATGTTTTTATCACGCAACGTGACCTTAAACAAGAAAAGCGGCTTGCAGGGCGACTCGCAAGTATCAAAGTTATTTTTTCGGACACTTATGAAAAATTGCATTTTACAGAAGACGAAGTCAACAAATTGTACGCCGAACTTGATATAGGGCAATGACTGCAAAGAAAGGAAGAAATTTTTTTATGGAAAAATTAAGCGTAAAAACTTGCTACGGAACTTTTAACGGCTTTTTGGATGAAAACGGCGTGCAAACTTGGCTCGGTATCCCCTACGCTCAACCGCCCGTCGGGAAATTGCGCTGGCAAGCTCCGCAAAAATTGAAACCTTCCGATAAAACTTTTGACGCAAAAAAATTCGGTGCGGCAGCTGTACAATTTGTTGACCCTACCGAAGACGCGGATTCATACAGCGTTCAAAGCGAAGACTGCTTGACGCTTAACATTTGGACACGCGGAGAAAAAAAGAATTTGCCCGTAATGGTATTTATTCACGGCGGCGGCTTCAGTGTCGGCGGTTCGGTTGATTCACTTTACAACGGCTCAAAATTTGCGGCGGCGCACGATGTCATTATTGTCACGCTGAATTATCGTTTGAATGTTTTCGGATTTATGAATTTTGCGGCGATTGATAAAAATTTTGAAGACAGCGGCTACCTTGGTATAAAAGACCAAATTGCGGCATTGCAGTGGGTTAAAGAAAATATTGCAGCATTCGGCGGGAACCCTGAAAACATTACAATTTTTGGGCAAAGTGCCGGCTCAATTTCTTGTATGTTGTTGACGGTTACGCCTGCCGCAAAAGGACTTTTCAATAAAGCAATTCCGCAGTCAGCGCATTTGGGTTTTTACAATACGCCCAAAGATTCCGCCGAAACTGCAGAAAAATTTTTGGCAAACAGCGGCGTTAAAACTGTTGGCGACCTTTTGAAAAAATCTACCGACGAAATTAAAAATATTTACTTAAAAATTTTAGACGGCGGGCTTGCCGGAAATCCGGGAGCATATTTGCCGACTTGCGACGGAAAATTTTTGCCGAAAAATCCTTTGCAAGCGTTAAAAGACGGCGCGGCGCGCGGTATTAAATTTTTAACAGGTAACGTTTCCGACGAATGGCGGCTTTGGTTAAGTTTTGATGAAAATTTCTGCCAACATTTCCGTGCAAATACGAAAAAATTTTCGCCTGTCTTTTCAAAATACAAGGGAAAAACTTTAGATGAAATTTATAAATCTTGGCTGAAAAATCGCGCAGAAAATGAAGAAAATTTTATAGAATTTACAATTCAAATTGATTGGCGCGTCGGGCAAGAATTGGCGGCTGAATATCAAGCGAAATTTGAAGATGTTTATTTTTACGTTTTCAGTCATCGTTTAAACGAAACATTGCGCGCTTGCCACGACAGCGATTTGCCGTATACTTTCAATGCACTTGACGGCTTGCCGAATGCCGCGCCGAATCTTGCAAAACAAATTCAAGCGGCTTGGGCGGCTTTTGCAACGACGGGCAATCCTGACAATGAATTTATTCCGCATTGGGAAAAATATTCCGCCCAAAATCGTCAAACTATGGATTTAAATTCTAAAGGCTGTACTTTGCACAAAGATTTAAACACCGAAAATTTAAACGCCCTGCGCTATGTTTACGAAAACTAAAAGCATTTGAAAAATTTTTTAATCTTGACAAGTGTCAAGATTTTTTTTTTTATAATGTAAGAAATTTTTTGGAGGTTTTAAAGTATGCCAAAATTGAATCGCAGAACTTTTATAAAGTTATCATCATTGGCGGCACTCGTTTTTTTTTCTACAAGTTACGGCGGCATAAGTGATGCGAGAGCAGGAAAAGCAGACCTTGTAGTTTACGGCAAAATTTTTACTTCAGAAGATAATAAAATTGTCGAAGCGTTCGCAGTTAAAGACGGCAAATTTATTTTCGTCGGCGACAAAAAGGGGGCAGAAAAATTTATTGAAGACGGCAAAACAGAAATTATTGACTACAGCGGCAAAGGTTTAGTTATGCCCGGTTGCGGTAACGGGCACGCTCATTATTTTATGGGACATACTATTCAAAAAATCGGAACGGTGATTGACATAGAAACCGGCGTTGAAGAATTTCTTAATGAAATTGTTCCTTCCGCTGTCAAAAAGGTCAAAGAAAGCGGCGCAAAAGTTGTTTACGGTATGGGCTGGGAATATGAAAAATTTAAACATAATATGCCTACCCGCCAACAGTTGGATGCTATTTGCAGTGATATGCCAATGTTTTTTGCAGACGAAGAAGCGCACAAAGCCATTGCAAATACACTTTGTCTTATCAACGCGGGAATTATGGCGGCAGACGGTACTGTTTTAAAAAAGGGCGATGATATACGCGGCGGCGAAATTGTTATGGGCGCGGACGGCACGCCTACAGGTTTTCTGAAAGAACAATCTGCAACTTATGTACGCTTTTTCTTGGACAATGACGACTTTTTTTCAGTTGACTTTGCAAAAACAAATATTCCCGACATTGAGCAACATTTATTGTCCGAAGGATATACTATGTATCTTGACGGCTGGAGTAACTATTTTTATGACGAAGATTTTTTTAAAGCCGCGCAGCAAATGGATAAAGCCGGCGATATTCACTTTGTATTGGGCTTAACATATGAATTTGAAAGCTGGATGAATATTGACGAATATTTTAAAAAAGCAGTTGACGCCAAAAAATATTCTTCAACTCATGTAAAACCTAACTGGATAAAACTTTTTATCGACGGTACGGTTGAAACCGGCACGGGATTTATTGAGCCGGTATATCTTGACGGACATCAAGGAATTATCAACTGGACTGAAGAAGAAATAACCGAAATAACGCGCAAGGCAAATTTAAACGGCTTGTCAATGCACATACACGCAATGGGCAACGCGGGCGTTAATCGTATTGTCAATGCTTACATTAACGGCGGCAAAAATGAAATGAGAAATACAATCGTGCATTTGTACGGCGTTAATAATTCAGATTATAAGCGTATGGCAGATAACAATATTTATGTAACTGCAGGAATGATTTGGCATTGCGCCGACGATGATTTTCAATCAGGATTGCTTGAAATACTTCCTGAAGAAATGGCGACTGAAGGTTATCCTATAAAATCATTTTTTGATAACGGCGTTAATATTTCTTCGTATTCAGATTTTCCTGCACTTTCGGGCAGTGCCGATGACCCGTTCGGAATTATGGAAATTGCCGTTACAGGTATAAATTATGCTGAATTTGGGAAAGCTTGGTGGCCTGAAGAACTTATAACCCGCGAACAAGCACTTACTGCCTTGACGATTAATGTTGCAAAGCAAATGTTTCTTGAAAACGAACGCGGCAGTATCAAAGAAGGCAAATTTGCTGATTTCCTTTTGGTTACCAAAGACGTTTTAACTTGCCCCATTGAAGAAATTCATACTGCAAAACCCGCTGCAACTTTCTTTGAAGGCAAAAAAGTTTTTTCTTTGTAATGTATCGGCAATTATTAAAAAAAGTCAGTCGCTAAAAAATGCAGTATTTGCCTAAACTACATTTGACGCTGAAAAATTTCCCTTGCATTTATCAAAAAGATTTGCTACAATCCTTTCAAATAATTTTGAAGGGATTTTTTTCACGGTTTAAAAGGAAGTGATAATTATGGCAGGAATATTAGGCGGAGTAAATCAGGCTAATCATCTTTTAAATCAAGCTACGAGCGCAACGCAAAGAACGTCACAAATTATTTCAAGCGGCTCAAAATTCCCAAGCGCGTCCTATAACAGTTCGGCTTATTCCATTGTTCAACGTATGGGCAGCCATCTCGGCGCAACTGCTCAATCTGTCCAAAATACCCAAAATGCAAGTGCCATGATTAAAACCGCAGCGGGCGCAACTGAAAATACCGTCAGTGCGCTAACTTCTATTCGACAAATGCTTATAAACGCCGCTAACGGCACTAACGCTGATTCAGACCGCGCGGCTCTTCAACAAAATATTAATCAAATTGTTCAGCAAATCGACGATAACGCCCGCGTTGAGTATAACGGGATGAATTTGCTTGACGGCTCCAAAAACGGCGTAATGGTTGCAGGAGTTTCAGGTTACGAAAATGTTTCGCTCGGCAATATGAGCGCACAGGCTTTAGGCTTGACGGATAATCAAGGAAATGTTACAATCGACGTATCAAATGACGATTCTATTCAATCTGCGCTTGAAACTGTTTCGGGCGCGTTGGATTTCGCAAAAGGCATTAATGATAACCTGCAGGCAACTTTGCAGGGTGGCGATATTTTAGAATATTCGCTTGACGAGGCAACCACACAGGGCGCGTACCTGCAACGCCTTGAATATCAAGCTGATAACTATACTACTATGGAAGAAAACACTCAAGCCGCCGCGTCAAACATCGGCGACGCTGACATTGCAAAACAAATTACTCAACTTAACTTGCAAAGGATTCAACAACAGGTTTCAGTTGAAGTTTCCAAAATTTTTAACCATAGTCAAACAAGCGTACTTGATATGCTCAGATAATTTCAAGCGGGCATAGTTCATCGGTAGAATGAGAGCTTCCCAAGCTTTAGAGGTGGGTTCGATTCCCATTGCCCGCTCCAATAAAATTTCCCAAGCTTTAGAGCAAATGCTCTTACTCATCGCATTTGCAGGGATTCGATTCAATTCCCGCTCCAATTCAGAAATTTTCAAGCTTTAATAAAAAAAGCTTGCATTATTTAAAATGTTATGTTAAACTTTCAAGCGTTAAACGGCCCGGTAGTTTAGTTGGTTAGAATGCCGCCCTGTCACGGCGGAGGTCGTCAGTTCAAATCTGATCCGGGTCGCCATTTTAAAGACTAAAGGCTAAGGATTAAAGACTAGGGATTTTTTCCTGAAGTTTAATTCTGTTCAAATATAAAAGGCGGCATAGCCAAGTGGTAAGGCAGAGGTCTGCAAAATCTCCATCCCCAGTCCGATTCTGGGTGCCGCCTCCAATCGAGAAATTTTCGGCACTGCTTAAAGTAGTGCTTTTATTGTGTTGAAAGGCAGGAATTATTTTGTTTGAAGATTTATCCCAAAATATACAGGAAGCCTTTCGCAAATTGCGCGGACACGGCAAACTCACTGAAAAGGACGTCGATAAAGCTTTAAAAGATGTTCGTATGGCGTTACTTTCTGCGGACGTCAATTATAAAATCGTACGCCAATTTGAAAAAAATGTTAAAGCCCGCGCAGTCGATACAGAAATTTTAAGCAAGCTTACGCCCGCACAATCCGTTATAAAAATCGTTGACGAAGAATTGGCGGCTCTTATGGGCGGCAAGGCAGCGAAAATTAATATTTCTTCAAAGCCGCCGACGGTTATTTTAATGGTCGGCTTGCAGGGCAGCGGCAAAACTACTTCAGCCGGTAAACTTGCTCTTGCAATGCGCAAACAGGGCAAACGCCCCGCGCTCGTTGCAGCTGATATTTACCGCCCCGCCGCTATTAAGCAGTTGCAGGTTGTCGGCGAACAGGTTGAAGTTCCTGTTTTTACCGAAGATATTCAAGACGCCGTGCAAATTGCAAAAGATTCACTAAAATTCGCAGATTCGCACGCCCGCGACGTTTTGATTATCGACACCGCAGGACGCCTGCAGATTGACGAAAAATTAATGCAGGAACTTAAAGACATTAAAGCCGCCGTCAATCCGCACGAAATTTTATTGGTTGTCGATTCAATGATTGGGCAAGAGGCGGTTAATGTTGCTGAAACTTTCCATAACGCGCTGAATGTCAACGGCGTTGTTTTAACCAAACTTGACGGTGACGCACGCGGCGGCGCGGCTCTCTCAATTAAAGCGGCTACAGGTTGCCCGATAAAATTTGTCGGTATGGGCGAAAAGCTTGAGCCTTTGGAAATTTTCCACCCCGACAGAATGGCAAGCCGAATTTTGGGAATGGGCGACGTCCTTTCGCTTATCGAAAAGGCGCAGTCAACCATTGACGCCAAAACCGCTGAAAAAATGGTCAAGAAAATTAAATCTGATGAATTTACCCTTGCTGATTTTCTTGAACAACTGCAACAAGTTAAAAAACTCGGTTCGCTTAATGACTTGCTCGGAATGATTCCGGGTATGAGCGGGCTTAAGAAAAAACTTTCAGGCGTCGATTTAGATTTAGACGGCAAAGAAGTTAAACATATGGAAGCTATTATTCTTTCAATGACGCCCAAAGAACGCCAAGATGTAAGCATTATTGACGCTAAACGCCGTAAAAGAATTGCACTCGGCAGCGGCACCAAAGTTTCTGACGTTAACAAACTTTTAAAACAATTTGAAGAAATGCGCAAAATGATGCGTCAACTCAGCGTCAAGTCCAATCAACAATCTTCCACTAAAAAAGCTAAAAACAAAAAAGGAAAAAATAAAAAAGTCTCCGTAACAAAACCGAAAATGCCTAACCTTGAAGGACTTTTGGGCGGGCTTACAAATAAATTTCCTTTCAAAAAATAGCCGAAAAGGGAAAATTCAAACTTCCTTTTAGCAATAAATTTTTACCATAAAAAACTTTGAAAGGTGGTGAAATTGTGGTAAAAATCAGACTTAATCGAATGGGCGCAAAAAGGCAACCGTTTTACCGCGTAGTTGTAGCGGACAGCCGCTCCCCGCGTGACGGGCGTTTCATCGAAATCGTCGGCAATTACGATCCTACCAAAAATCCGGCAATTATCAATATCGACGAAGAAAAAGTTATCAGCTGGATTCAAAACGGCGCGCAGCCGACAGATACAGTTCGCTCCCTACTGAGCAAAAAAGGCATTATGAAAAAAATTCACGAAATGAGAAAAGCTAAAAGCTAAAAAAGTTCAGTAATCGAGGTACTAAATTATGCAAGAACTTGTAAAAGTATTGGCAAAGGCACTTGTTGAAAATCCCGACGCGGTGGAAGTCGAAGAAACCCAAGAAGAAGACCGCACTGTTTTAAAATTACACGTCGCCCAAGAAGATATGGGCAGAGTTATCGGCAAACAGGGCAGAATCGCCAAGGCAATTCGCACTATCGTAAAATCTGCCGCTACGCGCGAAAATAAAAAAGTGACTGTTGATATTGATTAAAAAATTTGGCGGTGAGTTGCAAAGCTCGCCGCTTTTTTTTTGTAAAGGAGAATTTTTAATGGCGAATCTGCAAAACTTGCTTGTTTGTCGAAATTTGCTTGACGACGAAATTTTTAACCCCGCAGCAGATAAATTTGAAGTAGCCGCAAAACTCATTGCAAAGGCAGAAACTTTGGGATTGAGCGGCAACCTTTGGCGCAGTTATTTAATTTACGTTTTGGCGCACGAGCCGAATTTAGTTTCTGAAACAGTCGAAGCCAACGGCGGTAAAATCGGCGAAAGTCTCCGCTCCGCCTTTCAGCATGATATTGAAATTTTGCAGGAAATTTTTAACGGCGGCAATTCAAATTTTGAAATTCTGGAAAATTATTCTCCAACCGTCAAAAATAAAGTCGCAACACTTGCAGAAATCGATTTTAAGGCGTCAAATTTCAACGACACGGGGGCTATAGCCGACTCTTTGATTAATTACTACAGGAAGTTCGGCTACGGCGATATAGCGGCTTACAGGGCGTTTATTTGGGATAGTAAATTAATCGGCATTAAGCACTTTGAAAAAATTCTCCTTGAAGATTTAATCGGCTACGCGCACCAAAAAGAATTGTTGACGAAAAATACGCTTGCCTTTATCGAAAATAAACCCGCAAATAACGTTTTGCTTGTCGGTGCGCGCGGAACAGGCAAATCTTCGGGCGTCAAGGCGTTAGTTAATGAATACTACACGCGCGGACTTCGCCTCGTTCAAATTACAAAGCCTCAACTTAAAAAACTGCCTGAAATTATGGACGCGCTGAGAAAATTTGCAAGCAAGCGTTTTATTATTTTTTTGGACGATTTATCTTTTGAAGAATCCGAAAACGAATACAAATATTTAAAGTCGGCGATTGAAGGCGGCGTTGAAAGTCGCCCCGAAAATGTTTTGATATATGCCACGTCAAACCGCCGCCATTTGATACGCGAAACTTGGCGCGACAGGGCGGAAGGGCAGGACGAACTTTACCGCGATGACAGCGTAAACGAAACTATTTCGCTTTCTGACAGATTCGGCTTGATAATTCATTATTACGCGCCGACGCAGGCGGAATATCTGGAAATTATTCGGCATATGCTGAAGAAAAAAAATATTGCGCTTGATGACGAAACTTTGAGAATTGAAGGGCTGCGTTGGGAAATGTCACATTCAGGCAGGAACGGGCGCACCGCTCAACAATTCGTCAATTATTATCTCGGGCAAAATTAATTTTAAAAATTTGTAAATAAAAAACGCCGCTGTTTGCAACGGCGTTAATTTTTTTTGCGCAGTTTTCATTTTGTTAATTTCTGCAAAAAACCGCCGAATTTCTTCGACGGCTGAAAAAATTTTTTAAGCTTTTTTCTTTGCAACAACGGTAATAATTAATTTCGGATGGTTGGTAACGTGGTCTTGCAAAATCGATTGTTCCATTGAAACAAAATCTTTGTTTGTAAGATACACGTTAATTTCACTTTCAATTTTGTGCAAATCTTGAGTAAAGACGCCGGTTAAATCGACGCTGAAAATTTTTACTTCCAATGTAAACGCCTCTTATTTATAGTTCAAGCTGCCGAGTTCCCAAATTTTGCCGGAAATGTTTTCAATATTTTTATCAGCGGTAATTTCAAGGACGGGCGCAATTTCTGTATTTTCGGGGTAAATTAACAAGCTGCAAGCCTCTTCGCCGTTCTGCAAGAAAATTTCAATGGCGGAGCGGTCAACAAACAAATCAAATTGCAAGTCAAGATTGGCGAAAAGTTTAAATTTGCGCGTACCAATATTAACGTCGGTGTTCTTGCCGTCATTGAAAGGACGAATACCCTTGCCGCCGAGTTTCATATTGTTCCTGTCAAGGAAAATAGTTTGGTTATCGCGGTCATATTCCATTACAAATTTTTCTTCGCCCCATTTGAGATTGACTGTAACTTTACGCGCCGCGCCGAATTTAATATTAATTTCGGATTCGCTGGCTTCGGGTAATTGCGCGGAAGTTTCGGCGGTGTTGGATACGTCAACATTTTGGCAACCTTTACGCAAATTTTTCATTTCTTCGACAGGGCGATAACGCAATTTGCCTTCATGCAGAATAAGTTCACGCGGCATTGTCAAAGTATAAAGCCAGCCGTCCTGCGCACTTTCAACAGTATCTGTAAGGTCGGGCATACCAATCCAGCCAACCAAAATATGACGTGAATCATTTGCAATAACTTGCGGCGAATAGAAATCAAAGCCTTTATCCAATTCGTGGAATTTGCCGTGAAACATATCCAAAGAATCAACGCTGAAATGTCCAATGAAATAACCTGCCAAGCAGTGATTTTCATACCTCAACTCTTCGTGGTGTACGCCTTGCGGGCAAACAATCAAAACGTCCATATCGCCGAATTGCAACAAGTTGGGGCATTCCCACATATAGCCGAAATCATAATAATCGGTTTTGACTTCGCCCAAAAAGTCCCAGCCGCCTTCGGGTTTTTCTCTGTAAATCAAAGTTGCGCCGTTCAAAGGGCGAGAACTTTTTGCAGGATAATCGCTCATACGTTGCGCCGCCATTGCAAAATAGCGTACGCCGTTACGATAGAAGAAATTGGGGTCTCTGAAGTGCGCAGTATAACCTTCTGGGTTGCCGTAAACTTGAATTTCTTCCTTTTTAACGCTGCCGTCTTCTTGCAAAGTGCCGAAACGCTGCGCGACGGTACGGTTATAATTTTCATCGCGGCAGTTGGCGGTATAGAAAACGCGAACCTTGCCGTCTTCAATAAAACCGCAACCGCTGTGGCAACCGTCTTTATCGTGTTCATCGCCGGGCCAAAGTGAAAGTTCAGGGTAGCTGTAATTGATAAAATCTTTTGTGGTGGTATGCATCCAGCTCTTATTTTTGTGCCAATTCTGGTTAATCGGGACGGGGTTCCACTGGCAGAAAATGTGATAAGTATCGCCGCACTTGCACAAGCCATTGGGGTCGCTAATCAAAGAATACGGCGCGTCAACGTGAAAACGATTGTGCCAACGTGTTTTGTAAGGAATAAGCGAACGAACTTTGGCGTCAACTTCGTCTTTGTGGAAACGCTCTTTGATAACTTCCAAAATTTCGCCGGATTTTTTAGCAGCCATAAAATTACCTCCAAACAAACAAAATTTTCAGTTTTTTTAGCTATTCTGCAACGGCGCAAATAATCCTGCACTAATTTTAATAAAATTTAATCTGAAAAATTATTGTAAAGGGCGGCGCGTTTGTTTATAATATTAATAAAAAATTTGTCAGCCCCATTAATTGAACACTTTTCAGGGAGCCAAGGCACCAAGGAACAGGGAAAAATGAAAAATGAAAAAATTACAATTCCCTAATCACTGGAACCTTGGAACCCTTAAATTTCGACGAAGGAGAAATTTTTAATGCGGCGTTATACGATTTTACTTTTAACGGGCTTTATGTTGATATTGGCGGCAGTGGCGGGCGCAACTTTCCCCGCTGACGCAGATAAAAAAATTTCTGAAGTTCCAATGCAAGAACTTTTGGCTTATACAACTTTACCGCCTGAAACAGTTACAATTCTTTCTGAAACGTACGAAAAAGAAAACCACGTGCGAATAAATTTTGTACCGCTTGCACCGGCTGAACTGATTCAGAATCTGCGCGACGACGCCGTTTCAGATCCGACGGTTGTACAAACTGCAGATTTAATTTTGACTGACAGCAACATTTTAAGCACTGCGGCGGATTTAGATTTATTGACGCCCTACATTTCGGAAACAAATGACGCTGTTAAAGCGCAATTCAAAGATAATTTTGACCGCTGGATAGGCGTTTGGTACGATCCGATAATTTTTTGTATCAATCGAGATTATATGCGCAAAATAAATTTTATCCCTTCGACTTGGGAAGAATTGGCGGCGGCGAAAAATGTTCGCATTGGAATTACAGATTTTTTGGCGGCTGACGCCTCTTCAAATTTAATGTTTCAAATGATAGGCAATTTTGGCGACGAAAAAACCTACGAAATTTTAAGCGGCATTCATCCGAAAGTTGTACAGTACGCAAAATATTTATCAAATCCCGTGCGACAGGCGGGAATGGGCGAAGCTGATATTGCAATAGCGGTTGAAAGTGAAACTCTGCGCTATATACAAAATCATTACCCCTTGAAAATAATTTATCCTGAAGACGGCACGGCGTGCATAATTACGGGCGTTGGAATTGTAACGACCGATGCGAAAAAAAATCCTGCGGCGGCAAAATTTGCAGATTGGCTCTTGAGTGACGACGCGCAAATTTCATTGCAGAAAAACGGCTTTTATTTCCTTTCGACTAATCCTCAAACTTTAGCCTATAAAACTTTTGCGGGAAAAAATTTGGTACTGTTTGCAAATGCTCCGCGCTTTACCGAACAACAACGCCACGATTTTTTGGATCGTTGGGTTAAAAATGTTCGCTTTAAAGGATAAAGAATAAAGAATAAAGGATAAAGGATAAAGGATAAAGGATAAAGACTAGGGACTAGTGGATAGAAAAAGCCGCCCGTCACTAAAGCCGCAGCTTGCGGTAATGCTGATGCGTAGGAAAAAGTTTGCGCCCCAAAAGGGGGCGTACATATTACGAGCGTTTTGGAAACCGAGCGGCCCTGACGGGCGGGGAGTTTTTCTTTCTTTGCTAAGCGTTTCTTTCTTTTTTCAAAAAGAAAGAAATGCCGACTTGTAAAAAAAATAAAAACTTCTAAAAAGCCGAAAAAAAACTTTTTCCAAAAGTAAAAAATTGACAATTTCGGCGGCAGTTATATATAATTCGCAAGAAAATATTTTTGTTAATAATTTGGGAGCGATAAAACTTTGAACTTGAAAGTTGGAATAATCAGCTTGGGTTGCGCCAAAAATCTTGTTGATACTGAAGTTATGCTCGGCATTATGCAGAAAAGCGGCTTGACTATTACGCCCAATCCCGCTGAAGCTGAAGTTTTGATTGTGAATACTTGCGCGTTTATAACTTCTGCAAAGGAAGAATCAATTACAACGATTTTAAATCTTGCAGATTACAAGGAAAACGGCAACTGCCGCGCGTTAATCGTTGCAGGCTGTCTCGGACAAAGATACAGGCAGGAACTGTTGGACGAAATGCCCGAAGTTGACGCTATTATTGGGACGACCGCCTGGAATAAAATTGTTGAAGTCATTGAAGAAACTTTGAAGGGCAACCGCGTTATTTATATCGGCGAAGAAAAAATTATTTACAGCGCAAAAACTCCGCGTATTTTAACCACGCCGAATTATACCGCTTATGTTAAAATTGCGGAAGGTTGCGACCACCGCTGCGCCTTTTGCGCAATTCCGCTGATTCGCGGTAAACAAGTTTCACGCCCTATTGAAGATATTAAAGCTGAAGTCGAAAAGCTTGCTGAAAACGGCGTCAAAGAAATTAACCTCGTCGCGCAGGATTCCACAAATTACGGGCGGGATTTATACGGCAAGGTTAAACTCTGCGCACTTTTGCGCGAACTCGTCAAAGTCAAAAAAATTCATTGGATTAGAATTTTGTATTCATACCCGCAAAGTTTTACAGATGAATTGATTGAACTTATTGCAAGCGAACCTAAAATTTGTAACTATGTAGATTTGCCGCTTCAACACGCCGCCGACAGCGTTTTGAAACGTATGCACCGCCCCGACACCCGCGCGCAGATTGAAACTCTTTTAAAGAAACTGCGCGAAAAAATTCCCGGCGTCTCAATTCGTTCAACTTTCATTGTCGGTTATCCCGGCGAAACTGAAGAAGAATTTGAAACGCTGAAAAATTTTTTGCAGGAACAACGCCTCGATAAAGTCGGCGTGTTTGTTTATTCGCCCGAAGAAGATACGCCCGCTTATTCAATGGAAAATCAAATTTCAGAAGAAGTCGCGCAGGAACGCTACCACGAATTGATGAGCATTCAATCTTTGATTTCGCAGGAAGTCAACGAATCTTTGAAGGGCAAAGAATTTGAAGTTTTGATTGAAGGGCGCGACGCCGAAGTTAAAGAAGTTGTTGAGGGACGCTCTTACCGCGAAGCCCCCGAAGTTGACGGGCAAATTTATATTGAAAACGATTGGAAAAGCAACGCGGGAGATATTGTGCGCGTGAAAATTCTTGACGGTTTTGTTTATGATTTAGCCGCCGAAAAAATTAAAGTCCGATAACTTTTAAAATGGCGTTAAAAGCGTCAAATTTCAACGCTACGCCACTTTCAAGCTTTTTTTAATATAAAACCTTGCGAGTAATTAAAAATTGCAAAATAAGCGTTTTAAACGCAATTCAAAGGAGAATCCTATGGAAATTGAAATTGGGAATTTGTTGAAAGAAAAAAATTTAACCATATCCTGCGCCGAAAGTTGCACGGGCGGACTTTTGACTGACAGATTAACAAACGTTGCAGGAAGTTCCGCCTACGTCAAAGGCGCGGTTGTTGCCTACGCCAACGAAATTAAAATTAACGTCCTGCGCGTCAATGCAGAAACTGTAAAAAATTTCGGCGCGGTAAGCGAACAAACTGCAAAAGAAATGGCTGAAAATGTTCGCCAAATTTTAAATACAAATATTGGCGTAAGCATTACGGGAATTGCGGGACCCGGCGGCGGCACGCCCGAAAAACCCGTTGGCACTGTTTTTATTGGTATCAGCGGAGATAAAGGTGATAAAGTCGAAAAATTCCAATTCAACGGCTCCCGCACCGAAATTAAAGAAAAAACCGTTGAAGCCGCGCTCGTCCTGATTCAAGTTTATCTAACCAATAATTTTTAATGGAGTTGAAATTTAATGCGTAAAATTTTTCTGTTAATGACGTTGATTTTTACTTTTATGACGGCTACAGCCTTCGCCGCCGAAAACGAAACTCAACCAAATCAAAATCAACCAATCCAAAATTCATCCTACGAATATACCAGCGAAGTTTACGGCTTTAAAATTAATTGCCCCGCAAAGCCGACGGTTGTAGTAAATCCCTTTGAAGACCCTAAACAGAAAGGCGAACTTTTGGTTTTCGCCAATGACGGTATGAAAATTATTTACGGCTACCAAATTATGATTGACGCCTTCGATACGAAAACAGTTCCCGATTTCAACAAGGACAAGAAAAAAGTTATCGACGCTTACATTGAAAAATTAAAAGCCGATAACGCCTACGAATTTATAGGGCTCGAAACTGTTGCAAGATACAGCAACGGTAAAGAAAATAAAGGCGTTGTTTTATTTACCGCAAAAGAAATTGAAGTTAAAGACGATAACGGCGAAGTTGAAGGGACGCTTACAGCCGATGAACAAACTGCTTTTACTTTCTTTCGATCCAGAAGCGGGCGTTGCATTTCGATTCAGCTGATAACTTCCGATTTCAACGAAGACAATATAATTGATTACAGAAAATCTGTTGCAACTTACCGCGATGCTACTGACCTTTCAATGCCGCCCGAAACTGACAACGATAAAAAATCTAAGAAAAAGAAAAAATAATTTGCCCGTAAAATTTTTAAGTCTTGGCAGCACGTCAAGGCTTTTTTTGTTATAATGATTGAAATTTTAAGCGAGGGGATTTTTATGAAAATTGAACACGCCGCAATTTATTTCAAAGACTTGGAAGGCGCAAAAAATTTTTTTGTTAAATACTTCGACGCAAAATTTAATGAAATGTATCACAATCCGCGCACAAATTTTAAATCGTATTTTTTAAGTTTCGACGGCGGCGCACGCCTTGAAATTATGAACAAGCCGCAACTTGAAGACGCGCCAAAAACTTTAAACCGTACAGGCTTTATACATTTGGCTTTCAGCGTCGGCAGCAAGGAAAAAGTTGACGCGCTGACTTTGCAACTTAAAAATGACGGATACGAAGTTATAAGCGGTCCGCGCACAACTGGCGACGGCTACTATGAAAGTTGCATCATTGCCTTTGAAAATAATCAAATTGAAATTACTGTGTAGGAGGAAATTTTTATGTCGAAAGTAATTTTTATTGACGTGGACGGAACTTTATTAACCTATGAAAATATTTTGCCGCCTTCGGCAACCGTTGCAATTCGCAGCGCGCGCAAAAACGGGCACAAAGTTTACATTTGCACGGGGCGCAGTCGCGCAGAAGTTTATGATTATATTTGGGAAATCGGTTTGGACGGAATGATTGGCGGCAACGGCTCCTACGTTGAAAGCGGCGGCAAAGTTATTATGCACCAAGTTATTTCACTTGACGACGCAAAAAAAATTGTCGATTGGTTACACGGGCGCAAGCTTGAATTTTATCTTGAAAGTAACGCAGGGCTTTTTGCAAGCGAAAATTTTGAGACGCGCGGCGAAAGTACAATTCAAGAATATTCTGCGCGAAAGGGCAAAAATATGCAAACTGTACGCGACGCCTTCCCTGAAATGATTTTCGGTGAAAAAAATTTGTACCGCGCAGATTTAAACAAAGTCAGCTTTATTTTGGAAAGTTACCAAGATTTTCTTGACGCGCAAAAAGAATTTCCTAACTTGAAAGTTGGAACTTGGGGCGGCGCGGGAGAAACTGCGCTTTTCGGCGATATCGGCGTTGCGAACATTGACAAGGCGCACGCTATAGACGTACTTTTAAAATATCTCGGCGCAGATAAAAAAGATACAATAGCTTTCGGCGACGCAAAAATTGATATTCCAATGCTTGAGTACTGCGAAATTGGCGTTGCAGTTGCAAGCGGCGGCGATGAAGTTAAAGCTGTTGCAGATTTTGTTACTGACGCCGTTGCTGACGACGGGATTTTCAACGCCTTCAAAAAATTAAATTTAATCTGATTCTAATGAAGTTTTAAGATTCTTTTCAGTTTCCGGTGCTACAATAAAAAAAATTCGGAAATTGAAAGGATGATTAATTTGACGAAGGGTAAATTTTTTCCAATGATAATGTCCGCCGTAACAATGTTTTTTGCAAATACAAATTGCGCGTCAGCCGAATCTGTTTCTGTTTCGGCGTCAATTTCCACTCAAATAAGCGTTGAAGTAGCGGCGGATACTGCCGCACCCGTTGTACGGAAAACCGAAGGTTACACGGGCGTTATAGTTGATTGTCGAGGGCTCGATTTACGCCGCGCAATGTCGCCCGTCATTCAAGCTGAAAACGGTAAAATTATTTACGGCGACAAAGATTTAGATTTTGATAAAATTAACGAAATTGGAATGGCTGAATATGCTACAGATATTCATTCTGCTACTCGCGCAGGTTCCAATCCGCTGATTGTCAGAGCGGTCGGCTTAAGTAATTTTAACAGCAACCCCGTTTTAAGCAGTGCGGACGCAGAAAAAATTTTGATAACCAATCAAGACAGCGGCTATTTAAAAGATTTAAGCGTGGTTTTTCTTACGGATTAATTGCAAACTAAAAGCGCGGCAACTTGCCAAATTGGTAAGGAGCCGCGTTTTTTTTATTTTAAAAAATTTTTTTAACGCGGCTTTTCTTTCTTTAGTAGAAAGAAAACCCGCCCAAAAGAAAGAAGCGTCGCCCGTCCAGTGCGCCTTGCGTTGGTAACGCTCTTAGAACTGTCGATTCTGCATTCTAGTTTCTGTACGCACTAAGGCGGCGGGCAGCTGCGCTGAGAGGACGGGCGACCTTTTTTTTTATAAAATTTTTTATTGCTTATAAAATGAATTGTGACAAGTCACGATTCTTGGCAATTTCTTTTAAGCGTTCATCAACGTACGCCGCGTCAATGTTAATTTCAGTTTTGCCTTCCTTGACCATATCAGGCGCGGAAAATGAAATTTCTTCCAACAATTTTTCAAGCATTGTATGAAGGCGGCGTGCGCCAATATCTTCGCTTTGTTCGTTGACGTCGAACGCCATTTCAGCAATTCGTTCAATAGCTTCAGGCAAAAATTCCAGCGTCAAGCCTTCGGTTTTCAAAAGTTCTTTGTACTGTTTAATAAGCGCGTTTTGCGGTTCTGTAAGAATTTTTTCAAAGTCTTCTTTGCGCAGTGATTTTAACTCAACGCGAATTGGAAAACGTCCCTGCAATTCGGGGATTAAATCTGAAGGTTTCGCCGTATGGAACGCGCCCGCCGCTATGAATAAAATATAATCTGTTTTAACGGGACCGTATTTCGTCATAACGGTTGAGCCTTCGACAATCGGCAAAATATCACGTTGTACGCCTTCGCGGCTGACATCGGGACCTGCGCTGGAGCCTTTAACTGCAACTTTGTCAATTTCGTCCAAAAATACAATGCCGCTGCGTTCGGCAAGTTGCAAGGCAGTTTCTGCAACTTCTTCCATATCAATAAGTTTTTCGGCTTCTTCCTGTTCAAGAATTTTCCGAGCCGCCGCAACTGTAACTTTTCTTTTGCGCGTACGTTTGGGAACAAGCCCGCTAATCATATCTTGCAGATTATCGCCCATACTTTCAAGCGAGGAGCCGCTAAACATTCCAACCATAGGTTTTGCGTGGTCTGCAACTTCCAATTCAATAATTTGTTCTTCGAGCTTGCCTGCTTCCAAACGTTTTTTGACAAAATCGCGCCCGGCGTTGCTTGCAGGCGTTTCTTCCGCGTCAACAGTTTTGTTATCTTCGCCGTTATTTTCCACGCCGCCAAAAAGTTTACTCAAGGGATTTTGAGTGCGTTTAGGTTCGGGAACAAGAATATCTAAAAGGCGTTCGTTGGCGTTTTCGGTAGCTTTATCTTTAACTTCTTCGGTGCGTTGTTTGCGTACCATACGAACAGAAATTTGCATAAGGTCACGAATAATCGACTCAACATCGCGCCCGACATAGCCGACTTCAGTAAATTTTGTAGCCTCAACTTTTACAAAAGGAGCTTTGACAAGTTTAGCCAATCTGCGTGCAATTTCAGTTTTGCCGACGCCCGTTGAACCAATCATTAAAATATTTTTCGGAATAACATCGTCTTTAATATCGTCAGAAAGTTTGCGGCTGCGCCAACGATTTCTTAACGCTATTGCAACAGACTTTTTAGCGTCTTCCTGCCCAACGATATACTTGTTGAGTTCTTCGACAATTTCGCGCGGCGTTTGTTCGTTTACGCCGAGTTCAGCATTTTTATTTTTTTCGAGTTCAGCTTTTTTCGCCAATTTTTAAAACTTCCTTTCGTTGTAGTGTAGTAGTTTTTACTACCCAACTATTTAAGCTCTTCAACGATAATATTTTGATTAGTGAAAACGCAAATGTCAGCCGCAATGGACAAAGATTCTTTGGCAATTTCCGCCGCCGTCATTTCGGTATGAGAAATAAGCGCACGTCCTGCTGCAAGTGCGTAAAAGCCGCCCGAGCCTATCGCTGCAACGTCGCCGTCGGGTTCAATAACTTCGCCGTTGCCTGACAGCATTAAAATTGTATCTTTGTCTGCAACCAAAAGCAACGCTTCTAACCTGCGTAAAATTTTATCGGTACGCCATTCTTTTGCAAGTGAAACTGCGGCGCGTTGTAAATGCCCGTGACATTCCTCAAGCTTATCTTCAAACTTTTCAAAAAGTGTAAAGGCGTCTGCAACCGAGCCCGCAAATCCCGCAATGACTTTATCGTGGTAAAGGCGGCGAACTTTTTTTGCGGTTGCTTTCATAATCGTATGTTCTCCAAATGTAACCTGCCCGTCGCCCGCAATGGCCGTTTGCCCGTTGCGTTTGACGGCTACTATTGTTGTTGAATGAAATTCCATTATGTCAACTCCAGTATAAAATTTTTTATGTCTAATGCCTATTGCCTGTTGGTAAAATAAAAAAATTAGCAAACTTGAGGGTGCGCAGGACGCGCACCCGTTGACGCGCCCGAAACGCAGGATGCGTTTCCAGCGCGTCGAGTTTTTCTTTGGTTCTTTCTTTTGTCGGCACAAAAGAAAGAATATTTATTTTATAAATTTAAAAATAATTTCCAAGCAACCTTTAGTGCCTATTAATAAAATTGTTCAAAGTTTCCAACGCCCGCTCCGCCAATTTAGATTTTCTGTCAGATTTTTTTACTTTTATTTCAAAGGGCGGCAAAAGTCCGAATGTTATATTCATTGGCTGAAAATTTTTTGATTCAGCGGTTGTAATGTAATTTGCCAACGCGCCGTGACAAGTTGTAACGGGGAAATTCAGCACGTCAAGATTTTTTGCAAGCCGCGCCGCGTTAATACCCGCAATTAATCCCGCCGCCGCCGATTCAACGTAACCTTCAACGCCCGTAATTTGCCCCGCAAAAAATATTTTAGGATTGGATTTCAGCTGAAAGGTCGGCAATAAAATTTTCGGCGAATTAATGTAGGTGTTTCTATGCATTACGCCGAATCTTACAAATTCCGCGTTTTCAAGTCCCGGTATCATTCGGAAAACTCTTTTTTGTTCGCCCCAAAGTAAGTGCGTTTGAAAGCCAACTAAATTATACAACGTTGCAACTGCATTATCCTGCCGTAACTGTACGACGGCATAGGGCAAAATTCCCGTGCGCGGGTCGATTAATCCTACAGGCTTTAACATTCCGAATCTTAAAGTTTCTTCGCCGCGCGCCGCCATAACTTCGACAGGCAGGCAACCTTCAAAGAAAATTTCCTGTTCAAAATCGTGCGGTTTAGTTTTTTCGGCGGAAATTAATTCTGCGCGAAAGTTCAAATATTCTTCATGCGTCATTGGGCAATTTATATAAGATTTATCCGCGCCCTTGTCGTAGCGTGACGCAAAAAAAGCTTTTTCAAAATTTATTGATTCGGCAGTTACAATCGGAGCCGCCGCGTCATAAAAATAAAAATCGTCGCCGCCCGTCAACTTTTTAATTTCTTCGGCAAGTGCGCCCGCCGTCAATGGTCCGCTTGCAATAATCAAAATATCTTCGCCGCTTAAAAATTTTTCAAGGCTTGTAACTTCTTCGTTAATGACGTTGGCAACGGCTTTAACTTTTTGAGTGACAGCCGCGCCGAAATTTTCCCTGTCAACGGCAAGTGCGCCGCCTGCAGGAATTTTCGTTTCATCGGCGGCAGAAATTATAACAGAATCAAGGCGGCGCATTTCTTCCTTCAAAACACCAACGGCATTTGTAAGCCCCGCCGCGCGAAGAGAATTACTGCAGACCAATTCGGCAAAGTTGGCGGTTTTATGAGCGGGCGTTTGTTTAAGAGGGCGCATTTCATATAAATTAACTTCGACGCCGCGCCTTGCAATTTGCCACGCCGCCTCCGCGCCTGCAAGCCCCGCGCCTATTACATTTACTTTCAAAAAATTTCTCCTAGCCTTTAGCTTTTATTTTTTCCCTGCGCAGTTTCAAACTTTCCAAAATTTTATTAATAGGGTGTTCTTGGCGCGTTTCGCAATTTTCGTTGCCGCAATAAATCATTGACGCGCGCCCTTTGAATTTGTGCGCAAAAACGGTTGAGCCGCAAGTTTTGCAAGGTTTTTCCAGCGGATTATCCCAAGTTCTGAAATCGCAAGTTGGATTTTCGCAAGCGTACAAATTGCGCCCGCCGCTGAAATTTCTTTTGGTAAGAGTGCCGCCGCACTTCGGGCATTTCTGCGCAATTTTTTCAACGTACGATTTAATATTCTTGCATTCGGGGTAATTTGAACACGCCAAATAATTGCCGTATCTGCCGTGCTTTAAAAGCATTTTATGTCCGCACTTTTCGCAAATTTCGTCAGTTTCAATAACGGGGACTTCTTGAATTTGCGCGCCTTCGGGCAATGACGCCATAGCACTTTCAAAACTTTTATTAAAATTCGCGCAGTAATTTTCAATGACGGGAATTTTTTCGGCGGTACCTTCAACAATTTTTTCAAGCTGCGAATTAAAATTGTTGTAAGCCTCCGCGCTGAAATCTTTATCAAAAAAGCCGTCCAACGCGCTTAAAACTTTTTCGCCAAGTTCTGTAACTTTGTAAACAGAATCTTCAACCGTGATATATTGCCGCTTAATAAGGCTTAACATTCCCAACGAAAAATAATTTGCCCAATCGACTTTCAATTTATCGAGTGCGAGCATAATTGCCAAATTTGTATTTGCGCCGTCGAGTTTTACTGCAGTTGAAAAGCCGCCGTTAATTGCAGAAAAAATCAATTCGTACAGCTTGAATTGGTTATCGGAAAGAAATTCTTTGACACTTTCGGGCGTGCGGTTTTCGGAAGTAATTTTAATTTCGCCTGCGGGGAATTTTATCAAGCCGGCGCAGGTTTTATCTAAAGTAATTCCCTCATAAAGCTGATTTAAAAGCAAGCGAGTTTTTGACGCGGAAAAATTTAAATCACGCGCCGCCAATTCCTGCAAAGTTGCCGCAGTAAGATTTTTTGAAATTTTGAAAGTTCCCGCCTTTTTATTTTCTGCAACAACTTTTAAAAGCATAGCGCGAAAACGCCCGACTTTATTGCCGCGCCAAATTTTGTAGGAAAAAAATTCGCCGACTTTATGGCTTGCGATTTTGTCAACAAGTTGTTTTGCCTGATAGGCGTCAACAAGCTTTTGATTAACGGGGCTTGCGTTTTGAATTGCGGCTTTAACGGCGTCTTTAGTCAATTCTTCGCAGATAACGCGGCAATGTCCCTGTTCGTTAATCCCGAAAAGTTCGCAGTACTGATTAGCCAAAAATTCGCCTTCGGCGTTGGGATTTGTAGCAATGAAAATCAAGCCCGCGTCCATAGTTGCTTTTTTTAGCATTTGCAAAGTTGAACCTTGCCCGCGTATAGTTTTATAATCGGCGGCGTAATTATTTTCTTCGTCAACAGCCAAGCGGCTTTTGGGCATTGCCTTTAAAAATCCTTCGGTAGATAAAACGGAATAGGAGCCGCCGAGCAATTTTTTCAGTGTTTTAGCTTTGTTGGCACTTTCAACCAATATCAAAGACTTTGCAGCCATTGAAAATTCTCCTTCGTCGCAATTTGGGTTTTTGGGGATTTTGCCTAATCCCCAGATTTTAGGATTATATTTTGAGAAAGATTTATTGTCAAGCGCGGGTTATCTGTTACTGACATACAGTTTTTATTTTGATATAAATTAATTCTAGTTATCTGATCCAATTAAAAACGCCGTTCGTTCAACGTTTTTTTTACGCCTAAAATAAGTTGAATTAAAAAAATCCCCGACTTTCAAAGTTGGGGATTTTTTCTTTGCATAAAAATTTTCAGATTAAATTTTGAACTTGCCAATAATATCTTGCATTTGTTGTGCCATTTCTGCAAGAGAGCGGCTGGCGTCTGCAATTTCGTGCATAGTGGCTGATTGTTGTTCGCCCGAAGCAGAAACAGTTTCAGATTCACTTGCAACTTCGCGGCTCTTGGCGTTAATTCTGTCAACAGATTGAGTAATAACGTCGGTGCTTGCAACCAATTCCTGAACAATTTTCGCCATACGTTCGGAACTTCTTGAAACTTCGGTAACACGTTCACTGATAGTTTCAAAAGTTTTGCCCGCCTCGTCAACGGCGTCCGCGCCTGTCTTGACGTTTTGAACGCCTTCTTGCATTGCGGTAACTGCGTCTTGCGATTTAGCTTGAATGGAGCCTATTAACGCGGAAATTTCTTTTGCGGAAGTTTGAGACTGTTCTGCAAGTTTTCTGACTTCATCTGCAACAACAGCAAATCCGCGCCCGTGTTCGCCCGCGCGCGCCGCTTCAATAGCCGCATTCAACGCAAGCAAATTTGTTTGGTCAGCAATTTCTGAAATTGCGTCAACGATTTTACCGATTTTTTCTGATTCTTCGCCAAGTTGCGAAATAACATCCGCCGAAGCACTGACTGAAGTTTCAATTCTTTCCATTTGGTCAATAGCGTGTTTGACGGCTTTATTTCCCGTATCTGCGGCGGCGTTGGTATGTTCAATTTCTTTTGAAGAACCCTGCAAAGTTTTTTTGAAGGTGTCCATATTCTGTTTAAGTTCTTCAGCTTTTGTGGTAGCGTTTTCGACTTCGGCGAATTGTTCGGTACACGCGCCGGCAACATTAACGATAGATTCTGCAACTTGATTAATGGCGGTTGTAGATTGATCCGCACTTGCCGTTAATTGTTGAGAAGCGGCTGCAACTTGTTCGGCGGAAGTCATAACCTTACTAATCATTGTACTGACATTATCTTGAAGTTTGGTAACGGCGCGCGCCATAACGCCAATTTCGTCCGAGCGGTTCGGGTCAATGTCATTGTTAGTGCCTTTATTGCGAAAATCGCCAGTTGCCAAAACGTCCAATGTTGAAGTTAAAGCGCGAATCGGAATAATAAGATAATTCGCAAAGAAAATTGCAATGAAAATCATAACTACTTCCAAAATGACACCTACAACGCACATTTTGATAACGATACCTTTTAAATTTTCGTCGGAGCGGGCTTGCATTTCGGCGGCTCTTGCGTCAATGTAATCAATCCAAACACCCGTACCAATTACCCATTGATAGGGCTCATAAGCCATAGTAAAATTTTTCTTCGGCAAAGATTCTGTTTGATTGGGCTTGGGGAACATTAAATCAGTAAAGCCGCCGCCTTGTTTTCTGCCGTTTTCAATCATTTCTTGAATAAATTTTCTGCCGCTTGGGTCAGTAGCGTCGATACGGGATTTACCTTCGGTATTTGCGCGCCCGAGCAAAACTACGTTGACGCCTTCATAGGTATCAATCCAGAAATAGCCGCCGTCGCCTTCGTAGCGCATTTCGCGCACAATATCGGCGGCTTGTTTTTTAGCCTGTTCTTCGGTAAGTTCGCCTGCGACTTGGCGTTTATGAATTTCATCAATAACGCTTATTGCAGAGAGAGTTTGGTTTTTTAATTGTTCCTCAACATCTTTAGTCAACATTGCGCGAAATTCGACAAGTTCCGTTTTGTTGTTGTTGACAATATCCATTGTGAAAACCGTTGCTACAATGAATAAAGTTGCGAATGAAGCCCCAATCATCATTAGCAAAAATTGAGTCTTCATGGACGATTTTGCACTATCCAAAAAAATCTCCTCCTAAAACAAATAGTAGAAATAAATTCTATTCTACGCCAAAAATTTCCTGCAGAAAATCAATTTGTTATAGCAGAAATTTTAATGTTGGAAATTTCGGCGGCAAGATTTTTTTTCAATTTAGATTCTAAATCTTTCAAAGTTTCAGCGTCGAAAAGGTAACTGACATTTGGCAAAAAATTAATTTTCGATTCGCCGCAAAAATTTTCGGTATACACGTTATAAAAAATCGTAAAATCGCTGTTGGTTGCAAAGTTGCTGTAATTTAAAATAATGTAGGAGCCGTTGGAAATTTTGGCGGGCTTATCGGGCGTTATGAAAAGTTGAAAACCTTCGATATTTGCGGGCAAAGTTTTCGGGTATTCCCAAGCGTCAAATTTTTTATCGGCAATAAGTAAATCTGTTACGGTATTTGCGGGCGCAGAAAGATTTTCAATGGAATTTTGCATTTCGTCATTTAAAATTTTTGCGAAAGTTTCAAGCGTATTTGAAAAAAATTTCGTCAAACAAAATTCAGTTAAACCAATTTTGACGCGGACTTTATATTCTTGCGTTTCTTCGTGGAAGTACGCGGCAAAGGAGCGGTGGCTTTCTTCGTTATCGTAGCTGAAGTAGAAAAATTTATCGCCGTCTTCGGCAAAGATTTTTTTCAGCTTGTAGCCTGCAATTTCTTCGCGCAGGTTATCAAAAATTTTTGTACTTTCAAGTTCGGCAAGGATTTTATTTTTTGTATCGATTTTCATATTTTACCTCTCAAAAAAAGCCGCCCTGTTATGAGCGGCTGAAATATTTTATTAAAAAATTTCTTTCAAGCGTTCAACCTGTTTCATTGCCCAATCAAAATTCGGGAAGAAATTTTTTCTTGCGCCTTCGACATATAAAAGTTTTCTTTCTTCCGAAATTTGAACGTGTTTCATCGGGAAAACTGCCGCGCGTAAAAGTGCGAATGCTTGAAAAATTCCTTTCAATTCGGCAATTTTGGCGGCGTCATTCGTTTCAAAATAATTTGCAAGCAAGCTGTTCCAAAATTTTATAATATTATCTTGAGACAAAGTTAAAGCCTTTTGAATAGATTCTTGGTCGCTGCAAAGCACGTGAAAAGCCCCTGCCGCAAAATCAAAAACAGGGTGCGCGTAGCCTATGTCCGCCATATCGATAACGACAATTTCGCCGTTTTGATAAAGCGTGTTGCCCGCGTGAAAATCGCAATGCACGATTGTATTTCTGTCAGGCACGGCGGAAATTATTTTTTCAAGCATTGAATATTCTGCGGTGTTGTAAAATTGTTTCATACCTTCCGCCCAATCCAGCCACGTACCTTTTATCGAAGGGAAGCCGTCACTTTCTTCAATTTCTGTTTCGTGCATAAGTTTCAACAGCGCGGCAAATTTTTTCATAACTTCTTCAAAATGTGCGCCGTTATCGGCACTAAGCATATTTCCGACGGTTACGGCGTTTGCAATCATTTCAAAAACTACGCCGTAAGTTTCGCCGCAACGCACCAAGTCATATGAAATTGCGGTAGGAATGCCGGCAAGAAAAGCTTTTTTCGCCAAGTCAATTTCGCGGGTAATTTTGTACATTGGGACTTTTTTATCATAAACTTTAATGATTGTATCGGCGTCGATTCTGTAAACTTTGCTGCTCATTCCAATTCCGACTTGTTGCAAGCCTTCGATTGAAACATTGCGCAATTTTTTTTGCACGTCAAACATTGTGGTAAATCCCGTCATTTCAAGTACTTCAAAAATTTCTTTTGATGCGTTTTCGATTTTAATTTTTTGTTTTTTCGACTTGCGAAATTTCATTAAAATTCTTAAGCCCGCGCTTGAAATATATTGAAGGTTGTCAACGTCAAAAATTAATTCGCAATTTGGATTTTCTGCAATAATTGTTTTAATGTTTTGTTCGACTTCGGCGGCGTTATTTGAATCAATGCGCCCTTCGAGGAAAATTTTCAGTTGACCGTCTTCAATTTTAAAATTCATTGTAATTCTCCTTAATCATTGAAAAAAGTTTTGAATTTAAATTTAAGCCGGTATACTTTGAAATAGCGGCGTCGATACCGTTTTCTTTGATAAAGTTTTGAATTTCGGCGGCTTCATTATCGCCCGCTAAATCAAATTTAAAGGCGGCGGCGGCAACTTTCGCCAATGCAACGGGCAAAATTCCGCGCTCGATAAGTTGACTTGCAGGCGAAATAATTCTGTCAGCGGCTGAAAGTTTTCTTTTCGGCGAACGTGCAACGCGCGAAACTTCGTCCGACAAATTGGGATTTGCAAAGCGGTTTTCTGTAGTTTGAACGTAATGACGGTGCGCGGCGGGCGCAAATTTATATTTGTCAATCAGCAACGCTGAAGTTTCCGCCCAAACGTCTCGCGCAGTTTCCAAAATTTCCGCGTCCTTCATTGCGCTTGAAATATCTTGAATCCCCTTCAAGTACGCAAGGTAAGCTATTGCGGCGTGTCCCGTGTTAATCGTAAAAATTTTTCTGTCAATGTAGGCGTTGAGATTTTCAACAACCGTCAAGCCTTGAATGTCAGATAAATCGCCTTTAACCTGCGCGGCGTCAATATCCCATTCGGCGAACTCCTCAACAGTTACCAAAAGTTTTTCGCCGCCAATTTGATTTGGGACAATCCTGTCAACTGCGGCGTCAGGGAAGCCTACAAATTTTTCAAGTTCAGATTTAATATCGTCAGAAAGTTTTGCGTAAACAAAATTTTTCAGCGCGGTGGAACTGCCGAACATATTTTCACAAGCAATGATATTAAGCGGCTTTTTATTTTTGGCAAGGCGTCTTTTTAAACCCTGCGCGATATTTTCAGCAATAAATTTTAAAGCACTAGGACCAATAGCGGTTGTAATAATATCCGCGTCAACAATGGCGTCAACTACCGCGTCAACTGCAACGTCGTTTCTGTCGCTGTCAATCGCACTTACATTTTCGACAAGAATTTTTTCAGGCTTGCCCGTAATTTGTACGTGATATTTTTTCTGCGCGTTAATATCGTCAACAAGTTCATCAATAATATCAATGAAAGTTACATGATAACCCGACTTTGATAAAAGCAAGCCGATAAATCCGCGCCCGATATTTCCCGCGCCGAAATGTACAGCATTTTTCATTTGAAAACCTCCCAAAATTTTTTATTGTAAATTACAATATTTTAATACATATTTTGAAAAAATTGCAATAAAAGAGGGCGCACGTCCTGCGCGCCCGAATTTTTCTAAAAAATTTTACTAACTATCTGTCGATTTTAAATTTTGAAACAGATTTTTGCAACTCTTCGGCAAGTTGCGCCAAAGAGCGGCTTGCAGCGGCAACGTTATCCATAGTTGCAGATTGTTGCTCGGTGGCGGCTGAAACATTTTGCGCCTCGTTGGAATTTTTTTCGCTGATTTCTTTTATATTGTCCATTGAAGCGCGCATACCTTCCGCCGAATTTGCCATATCGTTAATTGAATGAGCGATTGAATCAACGTCGCTTGCAAGTGCCTGAATCGAAATTGAAATTTCGTCAAAAACTCTGTCAGCGTCTTCTACGGCGTGCAAGCCCGCTTGAACATTTTCGTTGCCTTCGGTAGTTGCCTCAAGTGCCTTTGACATAATCTCGGAATTTTTGGCGATTTGTTCGATAATCTTTTTTGAAGATTCGTCAGTTTCTTCAGCAAGTTTTCTAACTTCATCTGCAACAACAGAAAAACCTTTGCCCGCTTCGCCCGCGCGCGCCGCTTCAATAGCCGCGTTCAACGCCAAAAGATTTGTTTGCCCCGCAATGCTTGAAATCATTTCGACAATTTTATTAATTTCGCCGGAACTTTCAGCCATTCTGTTAGTAGCAAGTTGAATGGTTTGCATAGCGGTTGAAATATTTTCCATTTGATTTACGACGCCGCGAATTGAATTGCGCCCTTCTTCGGTACTTTGCACGGTTAAATGAGTAACGGTTGCAATAGCGTTTGTTTTTTCCATAATACCGTTGGCAGTGTCTGCAATGTTTATAGCTTCTTGATTGGTAGTTTCTGCGGCTTGTGATTGTTCAGCAACGCCGCTTGCAATAGCAACGATTGAATGTGCAACAAGATTTGACGCCTGCGAAGATTGATTTGCTGAAGTGGTCAATTCTTGGCTTGCGGAAGCAACTTTTTCTGCGTCAACAGTTATATCTTTTAAAAGGTTGCGCATAGTTTTTCGCATTTCGTTAAATCCGTTGGCAAGCACGCCAATTTCATCAGCAGTATTAATGCTTGCATTTTCTTGGCGAAGGTCGCCGCTGTTAATAACTTCGCACTCGTCGCGCAGTTTAACAATCGGATCAGTCATTTTTGTACTGACAACATAAATAATTACGGTTGCAACGCCGACAATTACCGCAGAAAGTCCCAACAAAATTTTCAGCAATTCATTTGACGCGGCTTCAATTTCGGAAACGGGAGCGGTTGCAATGGTTATCCAGCGTCTTTCGCCGAGATTTACGGGCGTGAAAACTGCCTTAGCCTCTTGCCCGTTCGTCATTTTATAATAGCAAGAATTTTGCTGATTGGTTGAAACTGCCTGCTGAAAACCTTCGCGAAGGCGTTTATCAATTTGAAATTCTTCAGTTTCTTTGGTTAAATCGAGCTTGCCGACAAAATCGGGGTTTTTGTTATCGCCAATGCAAACGCCGCCTTCGTCGATAGCTGAAACGTAGCCGCTTTCCATAAAATGAAACGCGCCGACCATTTCAGAAAGAGTTCCCAAATTTACCGTGCCGTAAACAATCCCAACAGTTTCGCCGTTATTTTTGACGGGATAAGCAAGAATGGTAATAAGTTTGCCCGTTGAACCTGAAATTGAAGGCCCCGTCATAAAGGGCTTGCCGCTTGCCATAACTTGCTTAAAATATTCGCGGGTGCCGCGCTCCATAATTTTATCTTTTTCGTTAAAAGCGGTGCCCTTGTTATCGGTAACAGCAACCATATCAAAGCCTGTAGTATGTTTTTGAACTTCTTGAAGGGCGGCAAGTTTAGCCGCGTGGTCGCCGCTGACAATAGCGGGATTGGTAGAAAGTTCATGCAGGCGAACAGATTTTTCTTGAATAAGTTTTTCCAACGATAAAGAAACTTGTTCGCCGAGTGCGCGGGCGTTTTGGTCTGAAGTTGCAATTAATTCGCTGTTACAAATTTGATAACTGACAACCGAAAAAAATATAAAACTGCAAAGGAAGAACGGCAACAACACCATTATAAATTTAGTTTTGATACTTTTGATACTGTCCAATTATATCGCTCCTTTCATTTTATATTGACTAACTTTAAAATCGGTTTAAAGGCGGCTAATTTCGCCGCTAAGCAGGGTTTAAACTGTTTTTAGTATAAAATATCGTGAAAATATAAAAAGCCTGAAATGAGCCTTAAAAACGATTTGAGGGAACTAAAGAAAAAGGGTTCCAAGTTTTCAGTGAATAGCGGAATAATTTTTTTAATAAAAAAGCAGAAATGTTGCAGCTCTTCAAAAAAATAAAATTTCCAAAAAAGCTTAATAAGATAAAAATAACGCCCTGCCGAAAAAATTCAAACAGGGCGTTTATCAGTTAAAAATTTTTAACGCCAAAAATTTTAAATTAATCTTGAGGACGCGGTTTTCTGATAAAGCCGAGAATAACTGCGCCAACAACCGCGCCAACAATAATTGAAATAAGATACATACCGGGATTGCCGATAGTAGGAACAACGAAAATTCCGCCGTGCGGAGCGCGGAGCGTACAATCAAACATCATAGTTAATGCGCCTGCAAGTGCCGAGCCGACAACGCAGGAAGGTATAACGTGCAACGGGTCGCCCGCCGCAAAAGGTATCGCGCCTTCAGTAATGAATGACATACCCATAACAATATTTGTTGCAGAAGTACTTTGTTCTTGTTTGGTAAATTTGCTCTTGAAGAAAATCGTTGCAAGCGCAATAGCCAAAGGCGGAACCATACCGCCCGCCATAACAGCCGCCATAACGCCATATTCGCCGCCTGCAAGTAAGCCTGTACCTGTAACATAAGCCGCCTTGTTGATAGGACCGCCCATATCAATAGCCATCATACCGCCGACAAGTGCGCCAATCATCAATTTAGCGGAAGGATCCATATTCTTCAAAGTGTCAATTAACCATTCGTTGACAGCCGCAACAGGCGGACCAATAACGAGTTGGCAAATAACGCCGATAATCAAAATACCAAGCAACGGATAAAGCAAAATTGGTTTTGTGCCTTCCAATGCTTGAGGCAAAACAGAAAGTGCTTTTTTAAGCCAATTTACAACGAAACCTGCAATGAAACCTGCAACCAACGCGCCCAAAAAGCCTGAACCGTTGCCCGCAGAAAGTGCGCCGCCTACAAAGCCCGCCGCAAGTCCGGGACGGTCTGCGATTGACATTGCAATAAAGCCTGCAAGTACAGGCAACATAAATCCGAATGACGCGCCGCCTACAGTGTTAAAGAATTTTGCAACGGGCGTATTTGAACCGAAATGACTCGGGTCAATCGAATAATCGTCAAGCAGGAATGAAATTGCTATTAAAATACCGCCGCCAACAACGAACGGCAACATATGCGAAACGCCGTTCATTAAGTGCTTGTAAACTTGACGCCCGATACTTTCATTTTCGCCGCCGCCGCCGCCTTCAGTACCTGAACTTTCGCCGGCTTTTGCGTGATAAATTGGAGCCGAGCCGCTCAATGCTCTGTCAATCAATTCATCAGCTTTATTGATACCGTCAGCAACTTTTGTAATAACAACAGGCTTGCCGTCAAAACGCGCCATAGCAACATTTTTATCAGCCGCAACAATGATACCGTCAGCCTTTGCAATTTCGTCAGCAGTCAAAACATTCTTTGCGCCGCCCGAGCCGTTAGTTTCAACTTTGATTGAAATACCACGCTTTTTGGCGTGTTGTTCCAAAGATTCAGCCGCCATAAATGTATGCGCAATACCCGTAGGACACGCAGTAACAGCCAAAATTTGAATGTGGTCAGCCGCCGCAGTAGGAGCCGCGCCTGCTGCGCCGCCGCCCGCCGCTTGAAATTTGCCGTCTTCTTTGTCGTCGATAAGTTTTAAAAATTCTTCTTTCGACTTCGCGGCAATTAAAGCCTCTTTAAAATCGGGATCCATAATCATTGTAGCGAGTTTTGAAAGTATCATCAAATGTTCGTCCGCGCCCGTATCTGGAGCCGCAATAGCGAAGAACAAGCGGGCGGGGTTGCCGTCCATTGATTGGAAGTCGATACCTTCGGGAATAGTCATTGCGGCAAGACCGGGAGCCTTAACGCCCGCTGATTTTGCGTGCGGCGTTGCAATACCGTCGCCGAGTCCCGTAGTGCCTGACGCTTCGCGCGCTTGTACGTCTTTTAGGTACTGCGCTTTGTTTTTGAGGTTGCCGCCTTTTTCCATCAAATCGGCAAGGTGCGCAATAGCGTCATCCTTGTTTTTGACGTGAGCACCGAGATCAATGCTGGCGTTTTTGAGTAATTCGGTAACTCTCATTTTTACACTTCCTTTAAAAAATGTGTATAATTTCTAACGGCGGGGGATAAAATGAATAAAATAAATTTGCCGCCGTTGTAAGCTTAATTAAAATTTGTCAGTAATTTGTTTTTTATGATTTCAATAAATTATTTTGACAAGTTGGCATTTATTTAAGCCAACATAAATTTTTAATTTTTTAAAAGTTTGATAACGGCGGCTGAAATTTTTAAACAACCGCCGCGTTTGCTTTAACTGAAAATGCTTTTAATCTTCTTAAAAATTTTGGAGCTGATAGGTTCGTCGTCTTCTGTTGCGTGGAAAACTTGCGCCTGCCCTGCCTTGATTCTTTCAAAAAGTTGTTCGGGCTTGCGAATAGCTGTACCAACTGCAGTTTGAATCATTTTTTTGCCGTCGAAACGCGAAATTGGAACTTTCTTGCTTGCCGCAACAATTACAACATCCGCGTTTTGAATTTCTTCGTCTGTCAAAGAATGGTACACGCCCGCCGCGCCGTAAACTTCAACGCGCACATTCATTCCCAATTTCGCCGCGCAATTCTTCAAAGATTCACGCGCCATAAATGAAGAAGAAATACCCGTAGGGCAAGCGGTAACTGCAATAATTTTTGAATCGCCCGTAATTTCGGGAGTTTCAGATTTTGTGCGTTGGGATTCTTTTTCGTCGATAAGTTTCAAAACTTCGTCAACTGATTTTGCGGCAATTAATTTTTCCTTAAAATCAGAATCCATTAACAAAACTGCGAAACGTCCCATTTCAGTCATTTCGCTAGCACCTGCTTTAAGCGGCGCGGCGAAAAGTACCAAAAGGCGCGCGGGTTTATTGTCGATTGAATCAAAGTTGACGCCTTCGGGAACAGTGATAATTGAAATTGAAGTTTTCTTAACGGCGGCGTTTTGCGCGTGCGGCGTCGCCAAGCCGTCAGATAAACCTGTTGATCCTTGCACTTCACGCGCCAAAACATCGCGGCGCACAACTTCTTTATCTTTGACTGCGCCCGCCGTCATCAGCAAGTCAATCAGCATATCAATAGCTTCTTGTTTTGTCGAAGGGTGCACGTCCAACGCTACAGATTTTTTCGAGATAAAATTTGTAATTTTCAACGGTATCACCTCTTTTCTAAAAAAAATTTCCTAACACCTAATTAAGCAATAGTTTTTAAAAGAGCCTCAACTTCGGGGCGGGTTGCAAGATTTACAGAAAATGCTGACGCCGAGCCGGTTGCAACGCCCATTTTAAAAGCTTTTTCGTAATCGCCGTTTGATTCTTCAAAGCCTGCAATAAAGCCTGCAACCATTGAATCGCCCGCGCCAATCGAATTAACAAGCGTACCCTTCGGCGCGGGGGATTTATAAGATTTACCTTCGGCAGTCAGCAAAATTGCGCCGTCGCCCGCCATTGAAATTAAAACATTCTGCGCGCCCTTTTCCTGCAACTTTTTGGCGTAGGTAATAATTTCTTCGTCAGTCTTCAAAGTTACGCCGAACATATCGCCGAGTTCGTGATTATTCGGCTTAATCAGCCAAGGATTGAATTTCAAGATTTTAAGCAGTAAACCTTTTTCAGCGTCAACAACTACGCGAATACCTTTGCCCTGCAACGGTTCCAAAGTTCTTTCGTACATATCATCGGGGAGCGTGTTGGGGACGGAGCCTGAAATAACAAGCGTATCGCCTTCGCCGAGTTTAGAAAGTTTTTCAAAAAGTTCATCGCGTTTCGCTTCGCTGATTTTCGGACCTTGCCCGTTAATTTCGGTTTCAATGTCAGCTTTAACTTTAACGTTGATTCTTGAAAAGCCTTCGTCAAGTTGAACAAAATCTTCATCAGCGTTGAAAGTGCGAAGTTGGCGGATAATTTCTTTGCCTGTGAAGCCCGCCAAAAAGCCCATAGCGGTTGATTTATGCCCCAAGTTTCCGAGCACGATTGAAACATTAATACCCTTGCCGCCGCCGAGAACCTGTTCAAAAGTTACGCGGTTAATTTTGCCCGGCGTCAACGTATCAAGCCTGACGTTGTAATCGAGCGCAGGGTTAAATGTAACAGTGTAAATCAATTTAAAAACCTCCCCGAAAATATATTAAATTTTTTCCTGCGGGGATTATACAATATCAAAAACTATATTTCAACGAAAAATTTTCTGCAAACTAAAAAAGCTCCCGCGTTGGCAGGAACTCTTTCAGCTGTCAGGTTTCGGATTAAATTCCGCTAATGTTGAAATATCATTGCAGTAAAATTCTGCGTAAAGATACACTCTTTGAACTTAATCTCTCCCTTGACGGCGTTATTATAAATTTTTCTTATGAAATTTTCAAGTTGCATTTTGCGGTGGCGTTCGCAGTTAAATTTTTTAGTTAAAAATAAAAAAGGCGCACGGCAATTTACAATTCATAATCCGAAAACTGCAACCCGTTAATGCTTGTAATACGCCCGTCTCTCAGCCGCAGCACGCGGTAATGTTGGAGCGTCGGAAAAAGTTGAGGCCCCAAAGGGGGCCACCAGTTACTAAGAGCGTACAGAAACCGAGCGGCCCTGACGGGCGAAAAGTTTTTTTCTTTTAGGTGGCTTTTCTTTTTTTACAAAAAAAGAAAAACCACATTTAATTAAAAAAAAAAAAACTTTCCAACTTGTTAAATTTAAAAATTTTTGCGCTTGAGAATGGCGGCGGCGTGCGCAGTCAATCCTTCGGCGTTCGCAAGTTCAACAATATTTTCTGCAACGCTCAATAAATCTGCGCGAGTGTAAGAAATTAAACTTGTACGCTTTAAAAAAGTTTCCACGTTCAACACCGAGAAAAATTTCGCAGTGCCGCCCGTCGGCAAAACGTGATTCGGTCCCGCCAAATAATCTCCCAACGGCTCGGGCGAATACGCGCCCAAAAATACCGCGCCTGCATTTTTTATTTTCGGCAACAAGTTAAACGGCGAATCCGTCAACAATTCCAAATGTTCAGGCGCAGAAATATTCGCAAATTCAATCGCCGCGTTTAAATCCTGCGCGACGATAATTAAGCCGTTGGAATTAATCGACGCCTCCGCAATTTCACGGCGCGGCAAGCTTGCAAGTTGCTTTTCAACTTCGGCGGAAATTTTTTCAGCCAAAATTTTATCGGTAGTAATGACGATACTGCAAGCAAGCGGGTCATGCTCGGCTTGGCTCAACATATCGGCGGCGGCGTAAACAGGGTTTGCATTTTCATCGGCAATAATCAAAATTTCGCTCGGTCCCGCCAACATATCAATATCGCAATGTCCGAAAACTTCTTTCTTTGCAAGTGTAACAAAAATATTTCCCGGTCCCGTAATTTTGTTGACGCGCGGAATTGTTTCAGTTCCAAAAGCCATTGCCGCTATTGCCTGCGCGCCGCCAATTTTATAAATTTTGTCCGCGCCCGCAATTTTCGCCGCTATTAAAACATACGGATTAATTTTGCCGTTTTTGGCAGGAACGCACATAATAATTTCATTGACGCCCGCAACCTTCGCAGGGATAATGTTCATTAAAACGCTCGAAGGGTATGCGGCAAGCCCGCCGGGTACGTACACGCCGACTCTTTCAAGCGCAATTATCGATTGCCCCAAAATTGAATTTTCGTTGCGGTAAGTTATCCAGGATTTTGGCAACTGTTCGACGTGATAAGATTTAATATTTTCGGCGGCAATTTTCAGCGCGTCAACAATTTTTGAATCAGCCTGCTTTGCGGCGGCTTGAATTTCTTCCGCCGTTACCAAAAAGTTTTCGGCTGAAATTTCTGCGCCGTCAAATTTTTTTGTGTAGTCAATAACCGCGCTGTCGCCGAATTTTCTAACGTCATTAACAATTTTTCGTACAAGTTCGGAGGCGGTTAAATCTGCGCCGAAAAGTTTTTTGTTGGCTTCACGAATTTTAGGCGGCAGTTCAATTTCATCAAAAGATTTTTTTGTTAAAAGTTTAACAATTTCTGCGCACGGAATTTTTTGGCTGTCAATTATTTTCATAAAATTTTCTCCTGTAAAATGGTAAAAGTCATTTCAATAAAAATATTAAGGACGTTGGCAACTTGCGAAACGTTGTCAAGTTTTGCCGTGTTGTAAGCAATCAATTTGCCCTTTGAACTTTGCAGGATTTGTACCGAGTTCATTTGGCTTAAATCAATGTACTGTTCCATTAATTTAAAATATTTCAAATATTCGTCCTCAAAAACAACAGCCGCATAAAGCGTCTCATTAATAAACCACGCTTCGCAACGCAAGCTGCCGCCCTGCAAGTCAATTACCATAGATTTAAAATTTTCGTCAAATTTTAGCGGAAAATCTTTCAAGTTGACAGCGGAGCTTGAAATTAATTTTTCAGCAAGCGCAGTCAAAAAAAGTTTCCTGCAACAAAAAAATATATTATCGTACTGCTTTTTTAATTTTGAAACTTCAGCTTTGACAGATTTAACGGGGTGGTATAAATGATTGTCAGGCTTAAGGAAAATTCTTTCGTCGTTTAAATAAATGTTCGGCAAAAAATTTACGTGATTTTCATTTAAATTTTCGCAGGAAAAGCCGCCGTTCATTAATTCTGTAGGTACAAAAATTTCACAATAAGTCCAACTTTTATTTTGTTCGGTAGAATTTTGGAAAATTTCTTTTTGCTCCAAACGCCGCTTATATAAAAAATCAATCGCTCGCGCAGAAAGTCTTACAACGGCGAAAAGCCCCGCATAAATTTCTTCGGCGTCGCTGTAAATCCAATCCAATCCTTTATAATAATCGATACTGTTTTTTTCGCCCTTTTGCAAAGATTGAATCAATAAATCTGCGCGGTTGTCAGCAAATTTATCTAAAAAGCCCGCGTAAATTTCGGCGTTGCAGAAAACGTCATATTCAATCAACCAATAATAATCATAATCAGGAAAAAATTTTCTCAAATAATAAAATCTGCTGTCGGCGTGATGCAATGTAGTTCTAGCAAAATTTTCATTGCCGTTTTCGATAAAATGCGGGAGATTCATTTCGTCATTAATTCTTGAATCGAAGAAAAAACATTTGCAATTTGTATCAAAAAAATTTTTATCTTCGACGCGGCTTTTAAAATCAAATTTTAAGTTGGTATTGTCAATCATCAAAACGGCGTCAACATTTGGCGTATTTTTCATTTTGCGATATTCGGAAATAACAGCCTCGTCAATAAAATGCGTGCCAAATACAAGCAAAGTTTTCATAAAAATTTCTCCAGCTCATTGACAAGATTATTAATGCGTTGAAATTTTAACCTGTAGCTTACACGATTGGCAATAAGCCGCGCGGTTGCGTCCATAATGTGTACAATTTCTTCCAAATTATTTTCGCGCAGGGTTGTCCCAGTTTCAACAATGTCAACGATACTTTCACTCAAGCCGACGATTGGTCCGAGTTCGATTGAGCCGTTGAGTTTGATATATTCCATTTGCATACCGCGCGCGGCGAAAAATTTTTCTGCAATGTGCGGAAATTTCGTTGCAACGCGCGTATGAGAATAATCTTCAAGCGTTGCACGTTTTTTGTCTTTCGGTACAGCCATCATTAAATGACACTTGCCAAAACCTAAATCTAAAAGCTCATAAACATCTTTGCCCGATTCCAAAATAACGTCCTTGCCGATAATCCCGATATCCGCCGCGCCGTTTTCAACATAAGTTGGAACATCTGCGGTTTTCGTGATAATGAATTTTAATTTTTCGGCGTCATTGGTTATGACAAGTTTTCTTGATTTTTCGTGAAGCCCTTCAGCCGTCCAGCCGATTTTTTTCAAAAGTTCGGTTGACAAGCCGAAAAGTTTACCCTTCGGCAGGGCGATTGTTATATAATCGTTCGTAAAAATTCCCCCTAATTTTCCTCGTCGGCAAGGCGCAAAAGTTTTAGTTCTTTAGAATCATCTGCACGCGGCGGCGAATGATGACGCGCAATAATTTTCGCCTCGTTAAACAAGCCCATTTTCTGCAACTTTTGCCCGCCCAATTCGGCGTGGTTCCTGTAAATGTAAATTGCGCGATTGCCGCGCAGTTCCAACTTATCGGCAAGGCGCGGAAAAAGTGCCGTTACCAAAACGGCAAAAATTTTATCCCAAACGCTTGCCTTGAAATTAATTTTTCCAATATCGTGCAGGAGCGCGCAGCGTATCAAAAATTCTCTGTCAATGCCCTGCTTGCCTTGAATAATCAGCCGCTCAATCGTGTAAGCAACGTTCAAGCTGTGAAATTGGTCAATCAAGCCCATTTGTAAAAATAATTTCTGCTCTTCGGTGTTCAAATGTTGCATTAAATATTTTTCGTCGTCAACCGAAATATCAGCCGTCAAGGCGCGGTAAAATTGTTTTGCGCGTTTTAAAATCCAGCTCATTTTAAATAAATCAACTCGTCATAATTTTTTTCGGTTTGAGAAATTTTGGCGGCGTCGAAATTTTGCGGCGTCAAAGAAAGTTCAACAACTTTACCTTCTGCGCGAAGTTCGGACGCTTTTTTAATTGCCGCGCCGATATTTTTTTCATTGTAGCCGATATAAATATTTTTGTTTTGTACATTGCCCAAAATTCCCTGCCGCTCGCAAGCTTGCAAAATTCTTTCAATGCCGAGCGCAAAACCCGTAGCAGGGCAAAAATCTTTCAGCATATTATCATAACGCCCGCCGCCCGCCAAGCTATAACCGACGCCCGGCGCGTACGCCTCAAAAACCATTCCCGTATAATATTCAAAATCCCGAATAATCCCCAAGTCGAAAATAATTTTGTCAGCAACGCCGTAAATTTCGGCAAGTTTATAAATTTCCTCAAGATTTTTTAAAGCGTCGAGAGATTTTTTATTTTTAACAAAGGCACGCGCAGTTTCCAAAATTTCAATACCGCCGTTGAGTTTGGGAATTTTTTTGAGAGAATTTGCGGCGTTTTTATCGAGTTCCAGTGCGTCAACAAATTTTTCAAGTTCAACAATATTATGACGTTCAAGAAAATTTTTAATTTCGGAAATTGCGGCGGCGGACAAATTATTTTCTTCCATTAAGCCGTTGGCAAATTCGACTTGCCCCAAGCAAATTGTAAAATCTTTCAGCCCTGCAACTTTCAAACTTTGCGCGGCAAGTGCGATAATTTCCGCGTCGGCAAAGGCATTTGATACGCCCAAAAGTTCCACGCCCGCCTGATAAAATTCGCATTGCCTGTCGGGTTGATTTTTTCTGAATCTGAAAACGCTTGTATTGTAAGAAAGTTTCAGCGGCAGCGGCGAATTTTTTAACCTGCTCATAACGAGCCGCGCAATAGGCGTTGTCATTTCGTGATGCAATGCAAGCGTGCGGTTATTTTGGTCGAACATTTTAAATAAATTCGATTCAATTTCGAGCCCGCCCGCGTTGGTCAAAGTTTCCAAAAATTCCATTGTCGGCGTTACAACTTCTTCGTAGCCGAATGCTGAAAAAAGTTGCGCCAATTTATTTTCAATGGCGCGTTTAGCCGCCGCCTCACGCGGCAGAAAATCCCGCGTCCCGTACGGTGTTTCCAAAATTTTTGACAATTTTTACTCTCCCTTCAACGCAATAACAGCGGCAATGCGTCCCGTTTCGCCGTGCGCCGCCCTGTACGAAAAATACCAATTAGAATTGCAACAAGTACATTCGCCCGCCACGTCAATATTTTTTGCAGGCAAGCCAATTTCCATAAGCTGAATTTTATTCGCCTGCCACAAGTCAAGAAAAGTTTTGCCGTCGCGTTCAATAATTAATTCGGAATTATTGGGAAAAGTTTCCGCGCAAATTTTTTTAACTTCTTCGCCAATTTCGTAACAGCAAGGACCGATTGAGGGCGCAATTCCTACCAAACAATTTTCAGGCGTTGTGCCGAAATTTTCAGCCATTGCAAGGAAAGTTTTCGCCGCAATTTTTTTCATAGTGCCCTTCCAGCCGCCGTGCGCAATTCCTACCGCCAAATTTTCAGTGTCAACAAAAAGAATCGGTACACAATCTGCAAAGCAAAGCATTAACGGCAAATTTTTAACATTGGTAATAAGTGCGTCAGTTTCAGAGATTGAATCGGAATAGTTGAGACTGCCGCGCCCCCTGTGTTTTTCTTCAACTTTGAAAACTTTATCGCCGTGAATTTGATTCGGCGTAACAATATCTTCAAGATTAAATCCCAATGACAGCATAAATTTTTTTCTGTTAGCCAAAACATTTTCAGCGTTATCGCCGACGTGCAACGCCAAATTTAAACTGTCAAAAGGTTTTTGGCTGTAGCCGCCGAGCCGCGTGGAAATTGCGTGCGTTACCAATTCTTCAGGAAAACTTGAAAATTTCCCGTGCCAAAGATTTTGCTCATTTCGCTTTAAAAAATAACTCATTCAGTAAAACTCCATTCTTCAACCGTCGCGCAGGTAATTTCTTTAAAATTTTTCAACTGCTTATCGTTCGTCAAAAATAAATCGCAATCGTTAATACTTGCCGCCGCCAACTGTAAAGAGTCAGGCGTTTTGAAGTGCTGGTATTCTGCGCGGATTTCTGCCGCTTTTATTGCTGTTGTTATATCGATATTGCAAATATCAATTTGACATTCGTCCAAAAATTTCAAAAATGCATTTTCCGCCTTAAGATTTTTTGTGCGGTATGGATAAACCAAATATTCAGTGCAAGTAATGCTTGAAGTCATAACAGCGGCTGAACTTTCATTAAATATTAAATCAAAAATTTTTTTAAAATTCCCTGTCGTCGCGCAACTCCTTTATATAATTTTCAACTTTTTCTACACTGCCGAATAAATCGCCGGCACTTCCTGCATATTTTTCAATGTCAATTTTTCTTTTTGGCGGATTTAAATTTTGTTCTTGAATCAGCTTGAGTAACGCCAATAAATTTTTTTCCGGCATTTCTTCAACCAATTTCAATGCTTGTTGTCTTAAATCTGTCATTTTTTACACTTCCTTTAAATACAAACGCCGCAACGCTTGCAGCCGTCGAAACAAGCGGGCGTAGATTTTAAAGCCGCTGCCCGTTCAAATTCTGCGCGAAGATATTTTTTGCTGAATCCCATATCCAAAAAATCCCACGCCAAAATTTCGTCAGCCGCCCGCGCCTGCAAGTATAAATTTTCGTCAACTTGATTTTCGCGCAGGACTTGTAAAAATTTCTGCGGCGAATCTGATTGTATTACAAATTCCGCAATTCGTCTATCACCACGCGAAAGTATCGCCTGCACTTCGGCGGCTTTTATTGATTCTGAAATTATTTCGACGCCGCGCAGATTTTTTAAGCCCGTGCGCAAAATTTTTAATGCCGCGTTCAAATATTTTTTATCTGCGAAGTTCGCCCATTGAAACGGCGTAAAAGGTTTTGGTACAAAGGGATTGACGCTCAAAGTTAATTTGCCCGCGCCGACAAATTTTTTCAGCCGCGCCGTCAAGTTTACAATTTCTTCAACGTCAGCAAGTTCTTCAAACGGCAAGCCTATCATAAAATAAAGTTTGAAATTTTTAATCCCCGCCGCAATTCCCAACTCAACCGCCGTAAAAATATTTTCTTCAGTGATTGACTTGTTGACGACGGCGCGCATTTTTTCGCTTCCGACTTCGGGCGCAACCGTCAAAGTTTTCAAGCCGCTTTTAACCAACGCCTCAACCAATTCTTTAGTAACTGAATCTGCGCGAAATGACGCAACAGACATTTCCAAATTTGCGTCGAGAATATATTTGCAAAGTTCGTTAATCTGCGGATAATCTGAAATTGCCGCGCCCATTAAGCCAATTTTTTTACCGTAAATTTTGGCGGCGTCAACTTCAGCCTTCAAAGTTTCAAGCGAACGGTTACGCGGTTTTCTGAAACAATAGCCCGCCATACAAAAGCGGCAATGGTGCCCGCAGCCGCGCGCAGTTTCAATCAGATACATATTAAATTCTGTATCGTCAGTGATAATCACGGAGTGTGCGGGGAACTCGTCAAGATTTTTCAACCATTGGCGCGAAACTTTTTTCTTAAAAATTGGAACGTACACGCCCGCAATTTGCGAAAGTTTTTCCAATGTTTCAAGGCGCGGCAAATTTTCTTGCAAAACTTCCATTAGCGGCGGCAAAATTACTTCACCTTCGCCGATAACAAAGGCGTCAAAAATCAATGACAGCGGCTCAGGGTTGAAAGTTGCACAAGGTCCGCCCGCAATAATTATCGGGTCAAATTTCGTACGTTCGGCGGCGCGAAGTTTTATTTTCGCAAGCTGCAACATTTTTACAACGTTGAAATAATCTTGCTCGAATGAAACCGCAAAACCTATTGCGTTAAATTTGTTCAGCGGCGTTTTAGTTTCGACGCTTGCAACTTCAGGCAAAAAAAATCTTTCGCACGAAACATTTTGCATTTCGTTCAACAGTTTGTAAATTATGTGAATCCCCAAGTTCGACATTCCGACGTTGTACAAATTCGGATAAACCAACGCAAATTTAAATTGTGCGCCGCTTTTTAAAATGTAGCCGCGTTCTTTTGATAATCTTGAAAAATCTTGCCGCAAATTTTTACCTCCAAAAAAAATTTTTTTATTGAATAAAAACAAAGGGCGGTCACGGATGACCGCCCGCTCGCCGCGCCCGAAACGCAGGATGCGTTTCCAGCGCGGCTGTTTTCTTTCTTTGCTAGGCGTTTCTTTCTTTTGCGCCAAAAGAAAGAAATGCCGACTTGAAAAAATTGCAAACAGCCCTTAATTAATCGTAAAAGTTCTTCTGACAACCGCGCCTGCGTCACCGAGCGTGCCGATATTTTCGCCGTTCATAGTGAATTGCGCCGCGCCCGCGTTGCCGACTAAAACGCTGATACTTTGGTTGCCTTTCCACGCTTGAGTTTGCCCCGCGTTAAACATTCCTTCAAACGCCACGTTGCCGTCAACAATAACGCGCGTCCAGCAATCGCCCGAAAAAGTTGCTTGGAGATTGACATCATTAACAGGCGGCGGAGCAACGGGCGCGGGCGGCGGAGTTTGCGGCACTTCGACAACCTGCGCGACTTGTTGGGGTTCAACTGCAGGTTTTTCAACGGCGGGCGCAGTAACTTTTTCTTTTTGCGCAACTTCAACAGTTTCAGAATCCGAGCCGCTGAAGGCGTAAAAAATCCCGCCAAATAAAACAGCTATAAGTGCAACAGCCGCCGCAAGATATTTCCTTGAATCGGATTTAACATTTTCGGTTGAATCAGTTTGCTTTGAAGGATATTTTTGGCTGATATTTTTGGCGGCAATTTTATTTTCCGAATTTAAATTTTCGGGTTGAGAATCTTCGATTGCGCTTGCAACCGGCGTAATTTCGATAATGAATTGGCGGACTAAATCTTCGCCGTTGAGTTCCAAAAAATTCCCGTAATTTTTAATAAAGCCTTTGGCGTAAACTTCGCCCGGCAATTTGTCATATTCGCCTTTTTCGAGAGCTTCAAGATAAACGGAACGAATACTTGTACCTTCTTCGACGTCACGGAGTGAAAGTTTCTGCTTTTCGCGTTCTTTACGTAAAATGTCACCTATCATAAAAGTGGCGCGACAGTAAGTCGTGCCGTTCGCTTCCTTTCTTTTAAGGTTTGAAAATTTCTTTCGGGCGTTAATTCTACAGTAAAATATTAATAAATGCAAGTTATAAAAAATTCTGCCAATTTGCGTAACAAAAAAGGAAAGTGCAATAACACTTTCCCAACAATAAAAAATTATTTTTCGGTTTTAATGCCCGTCAATTCGTCAAATTTTTGTTCAACGGGTTTTTCGGCGTCAGCCTTTGCAACTTTTTCCTTTTCGGCTTCAATTTTAACTTCGGGGGTAATTTCGGGGGCGGAAATTGGAAATTCGATAATTTTTAATTTCTGAATAGTTTTAGCCGCGCCTTCTTCCAAGAGTGAAATATCGCGCAATTCGCTTTCATTGGCGAGCTTGTGCCATTTATCTTCGTCATCTTTGAAGAACATTTCAAAGGCAAGGTAAAAATGTTTTTCTTCGGCGGCTTTGATATAAAATTTGCCCGCGCTGTAATGCAAGCCCTTTTTTTCGTGTTCAATAATAACATCGTCGAGGCGGCTTGAAACAACGTCCGCAATATCTTCGATTTTCATATTGGGGTTAATCAAATTTTTAAAGAAGTCCTTGATATTCTCAACAGCCATTTCGATTGATTTTTTTGTAATAGCCACAGCAATTCACCTCGCTTAAACTTGTAATTGAAGTTCTTGTTCATAACGGGCGGTAACGTCGGTTTCTTTTTCGGTTAAGCCGGCTTTAGCCCATTCGGGAACTTGCGATTCGTCAATTTCGCGCGTGGTAGTTTTTTCAATCCATTTGCCGTTTTCCTTGTAATAAAGGCGGTGTACAAGTTTTAATGCGCCGTCTTGAATGTTGGAAAAAAGTTTTGCGGTGTAGCCTTCGACGCCCAATTTTTTCAATGAGGCTTGAAGTTCCGTCATTAATTCTTGAAGCCACTTTGTGACTTCTTCCCAATTTGTGACGACCAAATAGCCGCCGACGAGTGCGCCCAATCCTACCAAAACAGGAATCATTGAAAACCTCTCCTTTTGTAGTGTTATAGTGGTGTAGTGTTATAGTGTGATAGTAATAAAATTATCGCACTATCCGACTACCAAACTATCTGATTGAAATTCTCGCGTATTCTTCAAGATAATCTGCAAAAGTCATATGCCCGTTTTCTGAAGAGCCGCTCTTGCCGACTTCTTTCAGTGTCATATTATAAATTACAGATTCAATGCTGCCCGGCACCAAATATTCCCAATTTTTATAATCGTAAGCGCGTTCGGAAATTGTATTTTGCGGATGCCCAATAACTTCCAATTCGCTCAAAAATTGAATTTGTTTAGTTTTCGGGCGAAGGTAATAATGTTCCAAGAAAAATTTTTTGTGTTGCAAAACGTCAGTATCGACGGGATTAAATTTTTTGCCTTTTTCCTCTGCAACCGAAATTTCGCCGTTGGTTGTATCGTTGATATATTCTGCCAAATCGTCGGGCAAATCCGAATTATCGGGATTAATTTCAATCATTCTAATCCAAACATCCAACATATATTCGCTCGCCGAATACGGCACGCGCCGCCAAGAAACGCTCTGCTTGTCAAGATAATATGTGTAAGTATCGTCCATAGCCAATTTTACAAAGCGGGATTTTTGCGTTTTCAAATGTTTCTTTTTTTCGTTATCGCGCAGGCGGTCATTGACGCGGCTCGGCGGCAAAATTTTTTCATTTTTTGAAGCTGCAGGTTTATCAATTACTACAACTGCATTTTCGTCTTCAAAATTATTTTTTGGCTGAACGTTTTCTGTTACGGGATTTTCGGAATTATTTTTGGAAGTCTTATTGAAAACCAAAGTTTCGCCAAAATCCGCGTTGTCAGAAAATTCGCCTTTGAAGGGCGTATCGACAGATTTATTTTCGTTTTCAAAATTTTCGCCGAAAGTTTCAACCTTGTCCGCCGAAACTTGAGGAGCATTTATAAACAACGCCGTTGCAACCGCTGCGCAGGCGAAATATTTTTTATTTTTCAAGGGAATCACCTCGCTTTTAAATTCTACTTTACAAAAAAAATTCCTTTAAAGCAACGGATTTTTTGAAGGAGTTCCGGCTTTGCGTGGAAATTTTTTTGGCGTAGATTTTTTCTTTTCGATATAAATAACTGCGCGATTGTCGGGAATTTCGGGCAAAGTTTTTTCAGCGCAAATAATTTTTCCGCCGCCGAGAATTTTTACCGCGTTTTCAGCCTCTGCAACCTCTTCCAAAAATTGTTTGCCCTTCAACGCCGCAAAAGTTCCGCCAATCTTTACAAACGGCAAGCAGTATTCAGAAATAATATTAAGCTTTGCAACAGCCCGCGCCGTTACCAAATCAAAACTTTCACGAAAATTATTTTCCCGCGCCAAATCTTCCGCGCGCCCGTGTATGCAAGTTACTTTTTGTAAATTTAATTCTGCAACAACTTTTTTTAAAAATTCTACGCGCTTTGAAAGTGAATCAAGCAAAAAAATTTCTACATTCGGCTTGAAAATTTTTATTGGAATTGCGGGGAATCCTGCGCCCGTTCCAACGTCCAAAATTTTTTTGACGCCTGCAAATTTTTCTTCGTTCCACAATTTCAACGAGTCCATAACGTGTTTTATTGCAAATTCTTTTTCGTCCGTTATCGCCGTCAAATTTATTTTCGTGTTCCAGTCTATTACCAATTCGTAAAATTTTTGAAATTGATTTAACTGCTCTTCGCGCAGATTTACGTATTTTGACAAAATTTCGCTAAACATCATTCAAACTCAATCGTAGCAGGCGGCTTTGAAGTGCAATCGTACAGAACGCGGTTTACGCCTTTAACTTCATTAACAATTCTGTTTGCAACGGTGTTTAAAATTTTCCAGTCAAGCTGCGCTGCCTCCGCCGTCATAAAATCGCTCGTCAAAACTGCGCGAAGTACAATCGCAAAATCATAAGTGCGCCCGTCGCCCATAACTCCGACACTGCGCATATTTGTAAGCGCGGCGAAATATTGTCCCAACTCCTGCGCAATTCCCGCGCGCGCAATTTCTTCCCTGTAAATAAAATCCGCGTCTTGTACTATTTTAATTTTTTCGGCGGTAACTTCGCCAATAATTCTAATCCCCAAGCCGGGTCCGGGAAATGGTTGACGGCTGACGATATTTTCAGGCAAGCCGAGTTGACGCCCCGCCTCTCTTACTTCGTCTTTGAATAAAAGTCTTAAAGGTTCAACAATTTCTTTAAAGTCAACAAAATCAGGCAAGCCGCCGACATTGTGATGAGATTTTATCACGGCAGATTTTCCCAAGCCACTCTCGATAACGTCGGGGTAAATCGTGCCTTGAACAAGATAATCAACCGCGCCGATTTTTTTGGCAATTTCTTCAAAGACTCTTATAAATTCTTCGCCGATAATTTTTCTTTTGCGTTCAGGGTCTGTAACGCCTTGCAACTTGCTTAAAAATCTTTCGCCCGCGTCAACTTTTATAAAATTTAAATCGTAATTCTTGAAAACTTCTTCGACTTCGACGGCTTCATTTTTTCTCAATAAGCCGTGATCCACGAACACGCAAGTTAAATTTTTGCCGACAGCTTTACTCAACATAACCGCCGCAACGCTTGAATCGACGCCGCCGCTCAACGCACATAAAACTTTGCCGCCGCCGATTTTATTTTTGAGTTCGGAAATTGTATCGGCAACGAAAGTATCCATTTTCCAATTTCTTTTACAGCCGCAAATTTCCACGAAGTTTGACAAAATTTTTTTACCTTCGACAGTATGCAAGACTTCGGGGTGAAATTGCACGGCGTAAAGATTTTTGGCGGGATTTTCAGCCGCCGCAACGGGGCAATTTTCGCTCGACGCGGTTGCAACAAAATCTTTTGGCAAATCAAAAATTCTGTCAGTATGACTCATCCAAACAACGGTATTTTTTTCGACGCCGCTAAAAAGTTTTGACGCGCCGCTAATTTTAATTTGAGTTTTGCCGTATTCGCTGACTTCAGATTTTTTTACACTGCCGCCCAAAACGTGCGTCATTGCCTGCGCACCGTAACAAATCCCCAAAACAGGTACATTCAAATTAAAAAGTTCGGCAGGCGGCAAGCTGGAATTTTTTTCGTAAACGCTCTGCGGTCCGCCCGTCAAAATAATTCCTTCGAGCGGCAAATTTTTTATCGCAGAAAAATTTATCGCAGTACCCAAGCCGCTTTTAACGTTTTTATCAGATTTACTTTCGCCGTCGGTCAAGGTATGAACTTCGCAGTAAACGTTATTTTCACGCACGCGCCGCGCTATCAGTTGGTTGTATTGCCCGCCAAAATCTAATACTAAAATCATAAAAAATCTCCCTTCGGTCGTTTTTTAGGTGCTAGGTTTTAGGTGTCAGGTGTTAGGGACTTTTGCCTAATGCCTAAATCTAAATTCGCAACGTCAAAATTTTTTCCTGCCTTCAGGTTGCGAAATGCAACGCGCTTTTTTCTTGCCAAGAAATAAAAATTTTAAAGCCGTCGTCCGTCTGCGAAGTTTTAATATTGGCGGAATATTTTTCGGCGAAAGTTTCTGCAACGGACATATCTTGAACGGGCGAATTTTCAAGCGGCACAAGAATTTCAAGCGCAATTTGATTTTCCAAGCCTTGAATGCCTATAAAAAATTCGCGCAGATTTTCCGGCGCAGATTTTAATTTTTCAAAAGTTTGTCCGATTAAATCCGCCAATAAAACCGCAAAGTCCATTTCCTCGACAAAAAGATTTTCAGGCAAAAATATTTTCTGCGTGACTTTGATTTTAAATTCTTCCGCCTTGCGCTTGTAAATCAAAAATACGGCGTTCAACAGCGGTATCGACGTAAAAAAATTATTGTGCATTTCGCGCAGAGTTTTAATTTGTTCCTTGATAAAATTCAGCGCGTCATTTTTTTTGCCGCCGTCCAACATTTCAGAAATTTTCCCGTAATTGCGCCGCAAATATAATCTGTAGCTGTCAACTTGTTTTTGGTTTTCCCTAATCAGTGAATCATAAAGTTTCAGCGTTTCCAGTTGGTGATTTAAAATTTTCGTAACGGCTGAATTTTGTTGCAGTTCTTCAAGTTGCCTGTTTGAAATTCTAACCGCGCGGTACATTAAAAAGAAAAACAGCGGGATTAAAAAGCGCAAAATTTGTTCTTTGAAAGTCACGTAATTTTCAACGCCCGCTATTGGCAACACGCAACCTATAAAAATTGCAACGGGCATTACCGTTATATATTTGCTTAACGGACTGTTAAAAAGTTCCCGCGAAAACCAAAGTAAGTTGCCAAAAATTTCTATTTCTTTGCGAATTAAAAGCAGTACCGTCGAAATATACCAAACGCCTTGAAAAAACATTGCCTCAAGCGGCACTTCAATTTGAAAAATTTTCACGCCCATTGCAACAACCGTATGAATCATTATGCTCCAAAGTGCTTGAATCCCGATAACAAAAATATGCAGAGAAATTTTCGCCCGTATCATAACGATTGAAATTAAAGCGTACGGCAACCAGCCGACTATAAAAATTATTTTGTACAGCCAAACATTTAAGCCGACTTGCAAAAATATCGCCGCAATAATTCCGAAACTTGCGACGCTCCAAATTAAAATTCGCTGCCAAAATTTTTCAATTTCGCCCGCCGTCATTTCTGCGCGAAATGGTAAGTATCTGAAGTACGCGCCCGAAATTTGAATTAATGTTACATTGAATGCAAACCATAACGCCGCAAGCATAATCAAGCCTCCTTGTACAGCATAACGTGTACATAATCTTCAATGTGCAAAAATTCAACGTGTACTTTGTACTTGCTGATAAAATTTTTTAGCGTAGTCATTCCGACGCCGTGATTTTCTGGCAAGCCGTCCGTGCCAATTTTTAAATCGCCTTCAAAGTGGTTGGAAATTTCAAGGACAGATTTTTCAGTTGTAGTGTTGATAATAACTGAGATACTGCGCCGCCCTTGCGGCTGAATTTTCGAGGCGTTAATTGCATTTTCTAAAAGGTTTGAAAGTAAAATTGCAAAATCTTTTTCGTCGGCGGGATTGAGTTCCAACAAATTTATTTCGTGCGAAAATTTAATATCGTAATGTTTCGCTTGTTCGGCGTAAATCGAAAGTGAAGCATTAATCAGCGGCGCGGCGCAGAAAGAAATTATTTTCGTTGCCTGAAGTTTTTCCGCCTGTTGCTTAATAAAATTTTGCGCGTCGTCAACTTCATCGTTCAAAATCATTTGGTAAAGTTGCAGATAATTTTGCTGAAGATTTTCGCGCAGGTTCTGCATTTGCCGCGCCGAATCTTGAATTAAATTGCTGTGATAATTCAGCGAAGCAACCTGCTCCTCAAGCAAGCGCACATTGTTAAAAGTTTTTTGGTTATCGTAAAAAAGTTTGGAGCCGAGCGAAACATATTTATGAATTAAAATAAATGCAACCAACAAGTACAGCCGCGAAAATCTTTCTGTCCACGAATGAAATAATTCCGCGTCCGCCCATAAAAATAAATGCCCCGTCATCATTACAAGCGGCAAAATCGCAATGTACAAGCCGAGCGGGCGACTTTCAAAAAGTTGCGTTTCAGGCAATATTTGAGTAAAAATTTTTTTCTCAAGCGGCAACATTAAAATAAAAAGCGTCAAGTACATCGCCGAATGACGCAATAAAATTTCTTCAGGCGACAATTTTTCAAAAAATGCAACGTCGATTAATGCCGCCCAATTATTTTGCAGGATTGACCAAATTGCAACCATTCCCAAAACAAAAATATGCTGCGCCTTCGGGCGGCGAATCGTCCACATTAAAATTACAAAATGCGGCAACCATAAAATCATTAAAATTGCTTTGTACGTTGCCGCCGTCGCGCCGAATGTGTCGAAAATTAAACAGTACACCAAAATTAAAAAAGCACTTAATATACAAGACCTGTAGAAAAAGTGCCGTGATTCAGTTTTTGAAATTTGCGCGTTGAACGCCAAATAGCGGAGGTACGAATCCGAAAGTTGCATAAGCGCAACGAGCGCGGACAGCAAAACCATTTAATTCGCTCCTTTCGTTTTGCTGAATACCAATGTTAAATAAAGGAAACAGGAAAGCAGGGGACAGTTTTTTTTTAGCTCCTGTATCCTGTTTCCTAATTTACTTTTTGCGCAAAATCGTATAAATCGCAATCACGAATTATAAGCGCGGCAATTCCCGAAGCATTTACAACAAAAATATCTGCAATCATCATTGTGCCTATTGCGTCCAAAGAAAATTCAAGTTGCGTCAGTAAAAGCCCCAACATTGCAAGAGTCCCGCCGCTGCCGCTGCTCGCCGAAATTGCAAGCTGTATCGACAAAAACACAATTATAAATAATTGCGGAATTGTAATTTGCGCCCCCGAAAATTCCGCCGCAAAAAATGCACAAGTTACAAAACCTATCAACATTGTTGCAGGGCAAAGCGCGTGCGAAAGCGGTATATAAAAATCACAAAGCAACGGCGACATTTTCAATTCTTTTTTGCAAATGTCAATGTTTTTGGGCATTGCCGCCGCGCCGCTGCCCGTCGTAAACGAAATTAAAACGGCAGGGTAAATTTTTTTCAGGAAGTCCGAAATTTTCACGCCGTGTTGAATCGAAATTTTTAACAGCATTATCAAACTTACGAAAATAAACAAAACATATTCCGCCGCAATAACTTTCCAAACGCTTAAAATTTCCGAAATTGAATACAACAAAATTGTTTTGAAGATACAAAGAAAAATTATCGCAGGAATTATTTTGAAAATTATCTGCACCAATTCAAAAATAATCTGTTGCGCGTTTATAATTAATTTTTTAATTTCGCTGATGCGGTCGCCCAAAATCGTTATACAAATTCCCGTAAGCAATGCCATAAATACAATTTGCAAAACTTTTCCGTCGTAGAAAGGCTCAATGATATTTTGCGGGATTATCGACAAAATTAATGCAAAAATTTTTTGCAGTTCAATGGAATTACCTTGCAAGAATTGTCCCTGAAAATCAAAATTTATTACGGGGAAAAATATAGAACAAACTAAAATTGAAACAACTGCAATAAAAATTAAAATTGCCAAAAATCTTTTTAAAGTTTTTGCGCCGAGTTCGTGCAGTACCGTTACATTTTCAATCGCGCTGATACTTGCAACGATAGAAATAAAAATCAGCGGGGTATTTACCGCAATAATTGCGCCGAACAATGAATTTAAAAGCGGCGTCACGAAACTTTCAATAATAATTTTTTGCGTCGGTTCAGAAAAATTATCTGCAAGCAGCGCGGTAAAAATTGCAAGCAAAATTGAAATGGTAACCGAGCCGCCGGGAATTTTTAATTTTTTAATTTCTTTGGCGGCGAAGGCGTTAATTTCGTTGCAGCCGTTTTCATAGCTGTAAACTACGCCTGCCTGTTCGTAGTTCAAAAGATTCTGCATAACGTTTGCAGAAAAAATATTTTCTTCGCTGTCGTCTTCAAGCGGATTGTAAGGAGTGCCTTTGATTTTTATTAAAATTTTCGGCGTGCCGAACCATTTTCTGACAAAAAATTTAAATTCGTAGTCTTCACCAAATTTTTCTTGATAACGCAATAAAGATTCTTCCAAAATCAAACAAAGTTTTAATTTGTCTTTTTTCGGAACTTTTACTGCGTCAAAAAATTTTTCAACGGTTGCGATAGCAGCGTCAATATTTTTGTTGCTAAGTTTCAAAGAGTTATCACCTTTTTAAGATTTTTTAATTAAAAAAATATCGCCTACTTGACGGGGATAATCTTGATATTCCCAAAGTTTTTCAATCGGCTGTACTTCCAAATTACTGAAATTTTTAGAACCGGGAAGTAAAATATAACTGCCGTAAAGTTCAGATAAAAGCGACATCCATTTTTCAAAAAAGCCTGATTTTTTGTAAACGTGCGGATTAAATTCCATAAAAATTGGCGCGGGATTTTTGCGCAAAATATTTTGCGCACCAATTAAAACTTGCGGCTCAAATCCTTCAGTATCAATCCAAATGTATCTTATATCTTCCGCCGCCAAGTTTTTTTCTTCAAAATATTTATCCAGCGAAATAATTTTTATTATTTCAGACGGCGAATTTTTATCGCCCAAAATACTGTTACCGCCGGGATTGGTAGGATTCCGATACATAGTTTCTTCGCTTTCTTCAAGACCTAGCCCGAAATTTTCAGCAGTAGCTTTTTCTTCTATATCGTTAAGAATTAAGTTTACGCGGAGGAGTTTAAAATTTTCGGCGTCAGGTTCAAAGGCAAGCAGTTTTAAATTCGGCGTCAACTTTTTCAAAAAATAAATTCCCGTCGTACCGATATTCGCGCCCAAATCCAAAAATAAGCCGTTGCTGTCATCAACTTGATAATATTTTTGCGCCAATTCGTGGAAAATTTTCATATCGTTTTCAGCCCAATTTCGGCGACAGTCACACATATAAGCTATAATTGTAATATCATTGGATGTTGCAATATAATTTAAACCATCATCCGTTGTGCAAGTTGTAAAATAATTAAGCTGTCTGCCTAATTGAAACAACAAATGGCGGTATATCACCGCCCTCCCCCCCGTTGGGGTTGACAATTCCAAAAACTGCGGCGGGGTGATTAAGCCAACTTGAAATATCAAGCGCGAAAATTACACGTTCCGCCGCAATGTTCATAAACTGAATCATTGTATTAAAAAATTGGCGCGCGCCCTGTTCAAAAATAAAAAGATAATCCCAAGATTTTTCAAGCAATAAATTTTTGTCGCTTGCAGGAGTAATGGTGCCGACGATTTCATAATTTTTCGTAATGGTAATTTGTTCCAGCCATTGCTTGGAATTTCCAACATAATCACAAACTAAAATTTTCATTTTATTCCACCTCGCTAATCCATTCTCGCGCAGATTTAATTTGCATTTTGACTTGCTCGGCTGAAGTGCCGCCCAAAGAATTTCTGCTGTTTACGCAAGTTTCAGGCTTTATCGCTTCAAAAATATTTTCGTCAAATTCTGCGCAGAAATTTTTAAATTCTTCCAGCGTCAAATCTTTTAAGTAGCAATTTTTTTCAATGCAATAATGGACGATTTTACCGCTGATTTCGTGCGCTTGCCTGAATGGAATATTTTTCTTAACAAGATAATCTGCAAGGTCTGTAGCGTTGGAAAAATCTTCCTCGACTGCGCGGCGCATATTTTCGGCTTTAACTTTCATACCCGCTACAATCTGCGCGAAGACAGCCAAACTAAATTTAACAGTGTCTATTGCGTCAAAAAGCCCTTCCTTATCTTCTTGTAAATCTTTGTTGTAAGCAAGCGGCAAGGCTTTAACCGTCGTCAACATTGCCGTTAAGTGCCCGATAACGCGCCCCGTTTTGCCGCGTACAAGTTCGGGAACGTCAGGATTTTTTTTCTGCGGCATCATTGAAGAGCCCGTGCAGTGCGCGTCGTCAAGTTCAATAAAATTAAATTCCCTGCTGCACCATAAAATAATTTCTTCGCTGAATCTTGAAAGGTGTACCATTAAAATTGACGCCGCCGCCAAAAATTCCAAAATATAATCCCTGTCTGAAACCGCGTCCAAACTGTTTAAATAAATTGCGTCAAAGTCCAATTCGTCCGCAACAAATTTTCTGTCAATCGGCAAAGTTGTCCCCGCCAACGCGCCCGCGCCGAGCGGCATTATATCTGCCCTGTCGTACACGCCGCAAAATCTGTCAGAATCCCTTTGCAACATTTCAAAATACGCCATTAAATGATGAGAAAATAAAATTGGCTGCGCCCTTTGCAAGTGCGTATAGCCCGGCATTATTACCGAAATATTTTTTTCAGCCGCGCTGACCAATTCTTTCTGCAACGCAATTATCAAGCTTTGAATTTCTGTAACCTGCCGCCTGACGTATAAATGCATATCAAGCGCAACTTGGTCATTGCGACTGCGCGCCGTATGCAAACGCCCGCCCGCGTCTCCAATTTCTTTTGTAAGTGCGCTTTCAATGTTCATATGAATATCTTCAAGTTCGGATTTAAATTCAAATTCGTCCGCCTTAATCTGCGCCTTAATTTTTTTCAAGCCCGCAATAATTTTTTCGGCGTCGTCATTTGAAATAATTCCGCACTTCGCAAGCATTTTTGCATGAGCGATTGAGCCTTTAATATCTTCGCGGTAAAGTCTTTTATCAAAATCTATCGACGCCTGAAAATCGTTAATCATTTCGTCGGTAGATTTTTCAAAACGCCCGCCCCAAAGTTTTTCGCTAATGATCATCGTCCCCTTTCTACTAAAAAGGGGAGAGTGAAAAGTGAAAAGTGGAAAGTTTTCCAAATCACTTTTCCCTTTTCCCTTTACACTTTCCCCTAAAAAATAATTTTTTCCGAAAAATTATTTTTTATTTACCAATGCACGAACTTTAAGCGGTAAACCGAAAAGATTAATAAAGCCCGTAGCGTCCGCTTGGTTGTAAACGTCGTCATGCTCGAATGTTACAAATTCTTGACTGTACAAAGAATATTGAGACTTCGCGCCCGCTGAAATAATATTGCCCTTGTAAAGTTTAAGTTTGACAGTGCCTGTAACTGTTTTTTGTGTTTCGTCAACAAACGCCGCCAACGCCTCGCGCAGCGGTGCAAACCACATACCGTCATAAACCAATTCGCCGTATTTAATCCCAACGTGTTGCTTGAAGTGGAAAGTTGCGCGGTCAAGGCACAAATATTCAAGTTCACGATGTGCATAATACAAAATTGAACCTGCAGGATTTTCATAAACGCCGCGACTTTTCATACCTACCAAACGATTTTCGCAAATGTCAACAATTCCAATTCCGTTACGTGCGCCAATTTCATTAAGCTCCGTAACAAGTGCAACAGAATCTTTCTTGACGCCGTTAATTGCAACGGGAATACCTTTTTCAAAATCGACGGTAATTTCTTCGGGTTTATCGGGCGCGTCTTCGGGAGCCTTTGAAATTAAAAACATTGAATTATTCGGCGCGTTCCACGTGTCCTCAAGGTCGGAGCCTTCGTGCGACAAGTGCCAAATATTTCTGTCCATACTATATTTTTTATTATCGGTAGGAATTTCGATATTGTGCGCCTTTGCATATTCAATTTCGGCGGTACGTGAATCTAAATTCCATTCACGCCAAGGCGCAATAATTTTCAATTCGGGCGCAAGAGCTTTAACAGTCAATTCAAAGCGAACTTGATCATTGCCCTTGCCGGTTGCGCCGTGAGCAATGGCGTCCGCGCCTTCAGCCTTTGCAATTTCTACAAGCTTTTTGGCAATTATCGGACGCGCAAAACTTGTACCGAGCAAATATTTTTCTTCGTAAACTGCGCCCGCCTTCAAAGTCGGGAAAATATAATTTTCAATAAAATCTTTGGTCAAGTCTTCAATGAAAACTTTCGACGCACCGGATTTTAAAGCTTTATCGTGAACAACGTTTAACTCATCGCCCTGTCCAACGTCCGCGCAAACTGCAATAACTTCGCAGCCGTAATTTTCTTTCAGCCAAGGAATAATAACCGAAGTATCGAGCCCGCCCGAATATGCAAGTACAACTTTTTTAACTTTTTCCATTTTAAAACTTCCTTCCAAAATCCAATTAATTAACGGCGAAAGTTTAGCAAAAAATTTATCAAGCGTCAAATTATCTGTAAAATAAGAAACAGGAATTAGGGAACAGGGAACAGGGAACAGGGAATTTAAAAACTGTCTCCTGTCAACTGTTTCCTAAAAATCCGACTTGTCATAAAAAAATTTAAAAATGTAAATTGTAAGCCATATTCTAGCAGGATAAACTTGACTAAATGTGGTAAGATATACATATTAATTTTTGAGGTACGCGGTTGACAATGTTTATTGCCGTTGTCGTAAAATCTCAAGCACTTATCAAAAATTTTTCAACCGCAAGAAGGGGGAAAGGTGTATGGATAATTTAAGCGTAAATGTTAAGTTAATTATTCTTAACGTTGTAGCACTTATCGGTCTTGCAATTATAGCTATATTCGGCTATAACGGCGTTATGACTGCAAAGGAAGATATGGATTTAATGTACAATCGTTATTTCCATTCAATGTATTATGTGGCGCGTTGCCGCTATAATGTACGTTACGCGCAGGTTCAAGCGACTATTGGACCAATGAGCGACGACGTACAATTATTTCAATCGCGCAGCCAAAAATACAAAGACGCTATAGCTTCCTTTGAAAAAAATTTTGCAGGCTATGAAGGCAATATTTCAAAAGACCCTGATTTAGTTGCAGAACTTGCGCCCGTTAAAGAAGATTGGGCAAAATTTAAAGAATCAAGCCAACATTTAATTGATATGCGTCCGCCGGCGGACGCCGCAACAAACAGAATGGCAATGAGTGACCACCGTAACGCCGCTATGGCTTACTACGAAGATAATTGTATGCCTTATGCAGTTGCAGTCAGTGAAAAATTGGCAAAAGTTCAAGAAGGCGTTATGAGCCGTTCTGAAGCTATGTTCACAAAGAGCGAAGAAGCCGTTAGCGGAATTACAATGCAATTATTTATGGCTATTGCAATAGTTGTTGTTGCTCTCGTAGTTATCAGCCGTTTAATTGCCAATGGTATTACAAACCCGTTGTCAAATATGGTTGAACTTTTCCATTTGCTCAGAAAAGGCGACTTCAGAAAGAGCGATTTAATTGACCCGAATCGCGGCGACGAATTTGGTATTATGTCTCAAGCTATTCGCGATATGCGTCAAACTGTAGCAGACCTTTTGAAGAAAACTGCCAACTCTTCCGAACAATTAGCGGCGTCTTCACAAGAATTGACTGCAAGTGCTCACCAATCCGCGCAAGCGTCCGAACAAGTTGCTCAATCTGTTACAAATTCTGCAAGTTCAGTTGTCGAACAACAGCAAAACGTTGGCGAAGCTATGGAATCTATTGACAGTGCTATGGTTTCAATTAACAACCTTAACAAAACTGCAAATGTTGTTTCTGACCACGCCTCACGCGCCAACAATCAAGCTACTACAGGCAGCGGCGCAGTTGATAACGCCGTTCAACAAATTATCAGCGTTGAAAAAATTGTTAATGATTCTGCGGCTACCGTTGATAAACTTGGCAAACGTTCTCAAGAAATTGGGCAAATCGTTGAAGCTATTTCGGGAATTGCGGAACAAACAAACTTGCTTGCGTTGAATGCGGCTATTGAAGCGGCGCGCGCGGGCGAACATGGACGCGGCTTTGCAGTTGTTTCTGAAGAAGTTCGTAAACTTGCCGAAGAATCACAAAACGCGGCTCAACAAATTGCAACGCTTATCGGAGCTATTCAAGCTGACACAACGGCGGCGGTTGATTCAATGCAAAAAGGTACCGATGCAGTTCGTACCGGCAGCGAATCAGTCCAAAAACTCAGTGAAACTTTCGACCAAATCAAAGAAGCTACTGACAACGTTGCTCACGAAGCAAAGAATATGGTTCAGGAACTTGTCCTCGTTTCTCAAGCTACTGAAAAAATTCGTACAAATTCTCAAAAAATCGACGAAAAGAGTGCGCACGTTTCACGCGAAATGGAAAGCGTTTCTGCGGCGTCCGAACAACAATCAGCCTCTGCTGAAGAAATTGCTTCCGCTTCTGACGAACTTTCCAAACTTGCTCAAGATTTGCAGAACTCTTTGCAAGCATTCAAATACGACTGACATATTTTTTACCGAAAAATTTTTAAATCGACGGGGGTTCTGCCCTGTCGATTTTTTTTCTAATTTTTAATTTTATTTTTTAAAAATACGGCATTTCAAGTTGCACTTTCAAGCTTAGTAAATGGAAGTTGCCGCGCGTCCTGCCTTTTTTTCAACAAAAAAACCGCCCGCAATTCGGACGGTTTAATTTTTTTATGTAATTTGAAAAATTATTTCACATTAACGATAATTTCAGCCGCTTCTTCGCCGACAATTTCCGCGCCGCTGTCAAGCAAAACTTGAGTAACTTTTTTGCTCAATTCGCCGCCCGCGCCCGTAATTGCAACTTTGTTACCTTTGAGAGCCGCCGTGCCTGCTTCGTTGAAAGAAATTTCGTCGCCAACTTGAATTTCGGGAATTTTTTTATCTTCGACGTGAATACTGCCCGCCAAAAGTTCGCCGTGCCCGCCGTCAAATTTAATAATCATATGCCCGAGCGTGCGAATGTTGCTGTGGACATCTTCGCCGACTTTGATAACTTCAAATTCGCTGTCTGCAACTTTAAGAATATCGCCCGGCTTAATTTCGCCCTCAAGTTTATTGCCGCTGTGCAACACCGAAAATTCACGAAGTTCCGGCAAAACCATTGAATCGTCAAACATAACGAGCATTTTAACCACGTTCAAAAACTTCGGTACATCGCCGCCAATTCCAACAATTTTTGTGCTGTAATATTTTTTCGACATTCAGAACCCTCCAATACTACAAAAAATCTAAACTTTAAATTAAAATTCGGCAAGCCTATAATTTATCCTGCCGCCCGTTAAAAATTTTCTGTAAATTTCTTGCAGAATATTTTTTGCTTGACAATTTGAAATGTTGGTGTTATTATTACCGCCGTAATGCCGAAGTGGCGGAATTGGCAGACGCAGCAGACTCAAAATCTGCCGTAGGCGACTACGTGCCGGTTCGAGTCCGGCCTTCGGCACCATTTTTTTGTGCTAAAAAAGCACGTGGATTGAAACGGCACTATTTTTTTTTGCAAATAAAATTTTTAAATATACGCTTAGCGGTTGAGTAATTTTACTTGACCGCTTTTTCAGTTTTAAGGAGGCAAATTTTGAACTTCGGAATACTTGACCTTGAAATGACTTGCGACGGTAAACAAGTTGGCAAAAAATTTATCGATGACGGGCGAATGAGACATTTTCTGCGCGAAATTATTTCTGTAGGCTTTATCGTTACAGACGAAAATTTCAGCGTCAAAAAATCTTATCAAAATTTCGTAAAACCTGCGCGAAATTCCACGCTAACCGAATACTGCAAAAATTTAACGAGAATCACTCAAGCCGAAATTGACGGCGGCAAAATGTGCAATGAAGTTTTCGGCGATATTTTAAAAATCTGCCGAAATTTTTCTGTAGAAATTATTTTTACTTTTGACAGATTCGATAAAGCGGGGATTTTAAATTCTGCGCGATTCTGCGAAGAGGCAAAAGAACCTTCCGAAAATATTTACGCCGTTGCAGAAAAAATTTTGGACGTTAAGCCGATAATTCTTTCAGCCGTAAGCAGCGGCAACAAAAAACGTTTGAGCTTGTCAAAAATTTTTCAAATGTTGCAGATTGAAATTGACGCGACGAAACATAACGCCTTGAATGACGCTTTAACATTGTGTAAAATTTGCAAGCGTGTAAATTTTAAAATCAGGAGGATTTAACTTGAAAAAATTTTTTATGATATTGGCGGGAATAATTTTATTTGCGTCAATGAACTCGGCGGGCGCGGCGCGTACGAAAATTTTATTTATTCCGCACGATGACCGCCCCGTTTCTTGCCAACAAACAGCGGAAATTGTCAAGGAAACGGGCGCAAATATCGTAATGCCGCCGATTGAACTTTTGGGGCTTGCAGGTTGCAACGAACACCCCGACCAACTTTGGAAATGGTTTGAAGAAAATGCAAAGGACGCGCGTGCGGCTGTCATTGCGTCCGATTCGCTTTTATACGGCGGCTTGATTCCTTCGCGCAAACACGAATTTTCGCAGGAAAAAATTTCGGCTTGGGTTGAAAATTTCCAAAAGATTCGTGAACAAAATCCCGAAATGAAATTGTACGTTTTCGCCTCGTTAATGCGTACGCCTTTATTCGGCACGAAGGGCGATATTGAAGAGCCCGAATATTACGCAGAGTACGGCGATGAAATTCACCAGTACACCGCGCTTTTGGACAAGCAGGAAATTTCCAAACTTACCAACGACGAAAAAATTTATTTGCGTCAATTAAAAAATTCCATTCCGCAAAATTTTTTAAATGATTGGTTGCAACGCCGCGCAAAAAATTTTTCTGCAACAAAAAAACTCGTTGACTTCACAAGCGCGGGCGTTATCGATTATTTAATAATTGGGCGTGACGATAACGCGCCGCTTTGTCAAACTCATAAGGAAAACCGCGCGCTTTTAAACTACGCAAAAAATAAAAATCTTCCTAAAGAAAAATTTCAATCTTTGGCGGGGATTGACGAATTTAATTTGTTGCTGTTGACGCGCGCAATTAATGACATTCGCGGCAAAGTTCCAAAAATCAATGTACAATTCAACAAGGGCAAAGGCGGCAAAACTGTTCCGATGTTTTCTGATGAACCTGTTGCAACTTCGATTGAGGACGAAATTATTATTGCGGGCGGGCAAATGGTTAAAAGTCCCAATGACGCGGATTTTGTTTTATTGTTCAACACTGATATTAACGGCGAAACTTTGGGCGGACACAATATGCCGCCGAGCGATAAGCCTTTTGTACCGAATTTAATTCCAACTGACAGCACAAATAATTTTGTAGCGTTGGTTGAGGAAAATTTGCAGCGCGGTTACAAAGTCGGAATTGCGGATATAGCTTACTGCAACGGCGCGGATAATGCTTTAATGAAAATTTTGCACGATAAAAATTTATTGTTCAAGTTGCAATCGTACGCGGGCTGGAACACTGCAACTAATTCAAGCGGCTTTGCTCTTTCGACGGGGATTTTGGCAAATTATATGATGCCTGATTCAAAGAACAAATTGCTTGTTCGCCGCTATTTGGACGATTGGGCGTATCAGGCAAATATTCGCTCGATTATAGGGCACGAATTATTTTATATGCCGCGCGGCGCGGTTGCCTATTACCAATTTGACGGCGAAAGGGAATATGTCGAACAACGCGAAACTGAATTGTTGCAGGATTGGGCAGAAAAAAATTTGCCGCCTTATAAATATTTGCGCGGCTTGAAAGTTTCCAACACGTGGAACAGAATGTTTGAATGTCACATTGAGTTTGGCGAAGATGAGTAACAGAATTTTTGAACTTGACATATTGCGCGGATTGACTGTTGCATTAATGATAATTGTTGACGCGCCGCCCGACGTAATGTATAAATTTTTACAGCACGCGCAATGGGAAGGAATTAACGCGGCGGATTTAATTTTCCCTGCGTTTGTCTTTGCAATGGGAATGGCGGCGGCAATTTCAACTTCAAAGCGTCAACCTTCGCCGAAAAAAATATTTCTTCGCGCAGGAATTTTATTTTTTGTAGGATTTTTGCTGAACGTCTTAATATATTTTTGTTTTGATTGGGCGAACTTGAGACTTTTCGGCGTCTTGCAAAGATTGGCTTTAACATATTTTTTTGGAATGATAATTTTTCTGAAATTAAAAAATGCCGCGCAAATTTCGGCGGCGGCAATTTTGCTTTTAATAATTTCTTCGGCGGGCTTTCACATTTACGCGCCCGAAAATCCTTTTGACGAAATGCACAATATCAGCGGCGCAGTTGACAAAATTTTTCCCGGCGTCAATCACATTTACACGCCAACGCACGACCCCGAAGGCTTGTATGGAATTTTTGCAAGTGTCGCTTCAATGCTTTTTGGAATATTGGCGGGGAAATTTTTGCTGAAAAATGAATTGCGAAAAATAATTTTATGCGGCGCGGCGATTTTAATTTTGGGGTATTGTTGGAGCTTTTTTGACATTGTAGCGAAAAAAATTTGGACTGCGCCTTTTGCGCTGTTGAACGCGGGCGGCGATATGATTTTCATTGCGGCGTTGGTAATTTTGTTTAAAAATTTTCCGCGCTTGAGAAAATATTTTCGCCCGCTTGAATCTTTGGGGAAGAATCCGTTTTTCTTTTTTGTGGCAATGAATGTTTCATTAATTTTTTTATGTTCGACAATGATTTTTGGGACGCCGCTTTGGCTTTTACTGTACAGAATAACTTTTCAAGGATTTATCAGCGCGGAATTTGGAACTTTAGTTTTTTGTGTAACGTGGTGTTTAATTTGGCTGATACCCGCAGAAATTTTTAACAGGCGCGGGATTATTTTAAAAATATAAAAGCCGTCAACAATTGGCGGCTCTTTTTTTGACAAAAAAAATTAACGCCTGCTACAATACAGGCGTTGCTACCAACCACTCTTGCAACGGAGGGGAGGTGGTATATATGGAGTTTTTGCTCGGCTTGCTGACAGTTGTCGGAGGAAATTTGCTTACCAAAATTATCTGGAGCAAAATTAAAAAGTACTTCGACGAAGAAAAACAGCAAGCACAAATTGCGCCTCTTGTAGACGCAACCCCCAAGCCTCTTTTGAACGTTTTGAGGTCTTGGGGGCTTTTTCTTACGCCGTGATAATTTTGGAGCTTTTACGCGACTTTTATTTATCTAATTCACGCCAAAATATTAACACGCCGCTAAAATTTTTGCAAGTATTTTTATTGAATCAGCGTCCGTAAGTATCCCACGCAATTTCAGTAAAATAAATTACAGTAACAACTTCATCGGCGGTTATGCGGCGTTTGTAAATTTCTTCAAAATCTTTCATTAAAGCTTCTTTGGTATTAATTTCGGGGTTTTGGTGTTCAAGGTCGATTGAAGACAAAGTGCCCATAGTTTTAACGCGAACTTTATCCAAAAAAGCGCGGTATAAAAATTCTTTTGTTTCGCCGTTTTTGCCGACGGTTATCCAGACAACCGAACTTTCAGGGTAAAGGCTTGAAATATCGCCGAGCCGTACGGTACAATTTTTACTGCGCGCCATTAACATTTCGCGGTGTTTAGGGTCTCTGAAATTTAACGCCATCATTTTGAAAAACTTCCTTTCAGTCAGTTTTTAGGAAAAAGGAAGAAGGAAGAAGGAAGAAGGAAGAAGGAATAACTTTCTCCTTTCTCCTTTCTTCTGAATCCTTAATCCTTATCCCTTATATTCAGCCGCCAATTTTTTAAACAGCGGCAAAGATTTTTCAATCGTTTCAGTTTTGATACAGTACGCAGCGCGGAAATATCCCGCGCAACCGAAATCTGCGCCCGGTACCAAAAGCAAGTCATATTTTTTGGCGCGTTCGCAAAAAGCATAATCGTCCGCCTCAAGTGCCTTCGGGAAAAGATAAAACGCGCCTTGCGGCTTGACGCATTCAAAGCCCGCCGCAATTAAACCTTCGTACAAAAGTTTTGCATTGCGTTCATAAATCGAAATATCAGAAGGCTTGCCTGCGCACTTTGCAATTACCAACTGCCAAAGGCTCGGCGCGTTGACGTGCGTTAAAACTCTCGCCGCGCCTGCAACCGCGCCAAAAATTTTTCCGAAATCTGCAACAGAATCAGGAACAACTATATAGCCGATTCTTTCGCCCGGCAAAGAAAAAGATTTGCTGTAAGAATAGCAAACTAAAGTATTTTCGTAAAAATTCGGAACGTAGGGAACTTCAACGCCGTAAGCAATTTCCCTGTACGGTTCATCAGAAATTATAAAAATTTCGCGGTTAAATTCGGCGGATTTTTTCTTGAGAATCTGCGCGAGGTTTTTAATAGTATCGACTGAATAAACCGCGCCCGAAGGATTGTTGGGCGAATTGATAATGACTGCCTTAACATTCGGCGTCAACATTTTTTCAAAGGCGTCAAAGTCAATCTGCCAATCTTTAGGCTGTGCGGGTACAACTTTCAAAGTTGCGCCGACTGATTCAACAAAAACTTTGTATTCGGGGAAATACGGCGCAAAAGTTATAAATTCGTCATTGGGTTCTGCAAGTGCCTTGAAAGAAATTGTAATAGCCGCCGCCGCGCCCGCCGTAATAAAAATATTTTTGCCCGCAAAATTCGTGTTGAATCGTTCGTTGATACTTTTCGCCAAAATTTCCCTGACCTGCGGGTTGCCGGGTGCGACGGTGTAGCCGTGCACTGCCGAAGGTTCGCAATTTTGCAGAATGTCAATCACGGCGTTTTTAACAAATTCGGGCGTTGGAACATTCGGGTTGCCCAAACTGAAATCAAAAATATTTTCTTCGCCGACTTCCGCCGCGCGTTTTCTGCCAAATTCAAAAATCGTGCGAATTGTAGATTTTTTGGTTCCCAACTCGTACATTTTTTCTGAAACCATAAAAAATTTCACCTCCAAAATTTTTGACATATTAGCACATTCAAAAAATTTTTTAAAGCAGGATTTATTTAGATTTTGTATAAAAATTTTTTAGAGGAGGTTGCAAAGTGAAAAAATTTTTGGCGATATTTTTAATAATAATTGCGGCGAATGTTTCAACGGCAAGCGCGGCAATGTTGCCTGTTGCAGAGGTCGGCGTCAATGAATTCGTAAAGTCAATAACCGACATAGTTTACAGCGAAAATTTTCAAAAAGAAAAGCCGTTCTTGATAACCAACGCGGTAAAAATCGAAAATACGGAATTGCCGGAAATTGGCGCGTATTCTTGGGCTTGTCAATACGGCTTGAAAACTTCTGCGCAGCCTGAAGGCGAAATTATATTTTTCGTTGACGGCGCGGAAAAAGTTTCAGCAGTAAAAATAGTTTGCTATTCCGAACAGTACGCAGAAAACGCAGGCGTTTTATTTGCGGTAATAACTCAAGCATTGGGGATAAGACAGGCGGACGCCGAATTTTTGTTAAGCAATTTAAATGACGACGAAATTTTGGCAAGTTCTGTAGTTTGGAGCGAAGAAAGGCAACGCTGCTTTGTATTAATGGCGGGTGCGCGTGCGCAGGCGGCGGAAGGTTTTCAGTTTATGTTAATGGCAAGCGATAAGCAAAATTAATTGGGGGCGGTAAAATGACAGATTTAATTGAAGTAATGCGTTCGCGCAGGAGTGTTCGGCAGTACACCGACGAAAAAATTTCTGACGAACAAATTAAAAAAATTGTAAGCGCGGCGTTGCTTGCGCCTTCGGGGCATTCAAAATATCCGTGCGAATTTATCATTGTAAAAAATTCTGAAACGCTTGAAAAAATGTCACATTGCCGCGTCGGCGTTGCAAAAATGTTGGCAAGCGCGGCGGCAGCTGTTGTTGTCATTGCCGATAAAGAAAAATCTGATACAGTTGTTGAAGATTCGGCGGTTGCAATGATGAATATGGAATTAATGGCGGCGTCATTGGGAATTGGAAATTGTTGGATACAGGTTAGAAATCGTGACGCGGAAAATAATTCGCCGAGTGAAAATTTTTTGAGAGAAATTTTAAAGTTCCCCGAAAATTTTATGTGCCAAGCAATTTTATCGTTGGGAATGCCTTCAAAATTGCCGCGTGCGCGTGAATTGGAAAAATTAAACTTTTCAAAAGTTCACGAAGAAATTTTTTAAAATAATTTTTTGCAAACAAAAAACCCGCTCCAAAGGCGGGCTTTTTTATTTTATGTCAAAGAAATATATTGCGGGACAATATCTTCAAAGGTGCCGTCCTTCATACGAAAACCGCCGGGAATTTTTCCCAACTCGATAAATCCCAAACGCTGGTACAAATTGCGCGCGTGAATGTTCGACGCAACAACCGCGTTAAATTGCAAAATCCTGAATCCCAACTCTCGCGCCTTTTCAATGCAATGTTTAACAATAATTTCGCCAATGTGCCGCCCGCGTAAATCTGCGCGAACGGCATAGCTTGCGTTGGAAATGTGACTGCAACGCCCGACGTTATTCGGGTGCAAAATGTACAACGCCAAAATTTCGCCGCTTGCCTCGTCAACTGCAAGCCCCGTGAAAGATTGCGCCTTTAAAAATTCATCGCCTGTTATTTCGTCAAGTTCTTCTTCTTGCGGAAAAGCAATTCCTGCGCGAACAACTTCATTCCAAATTCCAACGGCGGCTTTAACATTTTTTGTTTCGTACGGCTTAACAATTATCATAAATCCTCAATCCTTAATCATTATTTTCAATTTCTTCAAACAAAGTATGGCAGTTGCCCTGAACTTTTTTGCTTTGGTAAGTGCCCGAATCCGCGCGCTTGTAAACTTCCTCGAAAGAAATATTTTCTTCGCCGTCGAAAAACGCACTGCCTAAACTGATTGTAATTTTTCTTTTGCCTGCAAGTTCGGAAATGTAAATATCGTTAATTTCGTTGAAGAGTCGCTGAATAAGAGCCTTGCCGCGCTCCACGTCAGTAACGCCGACAGCGTAAACTGCGTACTCATCGCCGCCGAGTCTCATAACAATATCATTATTTCTGAAAGTGCGTTTCAGCGCGTTTGCAATGGCTTTAATAACTTTGTCGCCGACATCATGCCCGAAGTTATCATTTATCGATTTAAATTTATCGGCGTCCATCAAGCAAAACATTCCTGCAACTTTGCCTGCAATTAATTCACGAATAGCCTTTTCACCGCTGCCGCGATTTCTCAAGCCCGTCATTAAATCAGTTTCAGATTTGCGCTTCAATTCGTCGGCGCGGCGTTTTTCTTCTTCGATAACTTCAATAGCGAAAACCATTTGTTCGCCGGATTTTTTACCAATGTTATCAAGCAAAAGGAAATTCGCCCGACACCAGCCGTATTCTTTGCTCAAAAATTCGTAGCTGATAGCGCGTTTGCCTTCAATTCGGTGTGCCAAAGTTTCAAAGTCAATGAAGTAAAGCAAACTGCGCAAAGTTTCATATTTCGTAGTTGAAATAAGAGAATTTTTAATTTTCCGCGCGGCGTTGCCGCCGTCCCTAATCTGCAACAAATTAAATCCTTCGTGGCGGCTGATTTCGCGTACGGTGTTATATTTCAAATCGATAACGTGCATTGAGGCGTATTTATCGGCGTGGCTTGTAAGTCCTTGACGCTTTGATTCTTCGGTTATTTTGGTATGTTCCTTGCCGACTTTAAATTGAACGAAAAGCAAAAGTATGACAAGTACAACGCCCGAATAGCCTAAAATTTGTAAGACCAAATCCGAAAAAATTCCCTGATTATGCGCGTCTTCGCGGCGAATGATTAAATAGGTATTTGTTTCGGGAATGTAACGCCCTGCAAAAAAATTGTCGTCAATCGTTTCCAAAAAAATTTCGTTAATGTCGAAAGTTTCGCTTTGTTGCAACTTCAAAATAATATCTTTCAGGTAGGGGTCTTTGAATTTTACCGCGTTTGTATCAATATCAAAATTTTCTTCAGCGTGGAATAAATCGATTTTAATTTTGTGCGCGTCTTCTTTTTGGGTCAAAATTGCTTGTAAATTTTCAATAGGCAGACCAATTCCGCAAATGCCGAGCAAATTGCCCGCTTCGTCTTCAATGCGCGAATTTATAAAAACGTTCCACGAATCTTTATTAAATTCATTCGGTTCTACTAAAACGGCTTGCGGGAGATTTTTATCAAGAAAATTTTTATACCAAAAATCGTTGGGATTATTTTCAACGTCAACTTTTTTGTTAAATCCGCCGTCGTAATAATAATTTTTTGTAGCGGCAGAAACTACGAAAGTTATATTGTAGCCGAAATTTTCTTTAATGCCGCTTAAATAATTTTGCATTATTGAAATTTCTTCATTGGGCGCAAAGTTCAATTCGTTCTTCAAATTCTGTTTCAAAAAGCTGTCGTGCGCCATTGTGTTTGAAACCATTGTTGATTTCAAAATTTCGTTGTGCATTGTGTCATAAACATCGGCGACAACCAATTTTGCAACTTCTTCATCGTGCGTTTTTATAACGTCATTCAGGAAGTAACACGAAACGCAAACTGAAATTGTATACGTTACAAAAATTACAAGTGCCAATGTTTTAGGTGCCTCAAAGTACTTGGAAAATTCTTCGCCGATATATTGTGCAATTTTTTCGCCGAAGTAGTCTTCAACTATTGGTTTATTACTCGTCGGAGCTCCCTCCCTTTAAGCCGCCTTCCCTAAGTTTTTCGGTAAAAATTTTTAAATCCCTACTGCCTTAATTAATAAATACTTTAACGATAAAATTAATTTAAACTTAAGCCGCCTTTCTTTCTGCAACATTTTCAGATAAATTTTTAATGCGCCCTTCGACTTCAATTCCCTTAGTGCCGTTTTCGTTAATATATTCTGTCAAAACAACGTCCATAGTTTCAAATTCGCCGACAACTTTTAAATCTTTCAACATTGTATAATCGTCGCCGCCCATTAAAGTAAAATCTAATGCGCTCATTGTATAAATTTTATTTTCGTCAAGCGGTGCGCCGTTAATAAAAATTTCTTGGACGCGCTGTCCTACAGGTTGCGAAGGGTCAAAAGTAAAATTCATACCGCTTACAGCCAAAAAGCCGCCAAATGTTGCAGGGTAGCCGAAAACCGAATGTTCAAGCATTGCACGAACAGTTTTACCGTCAATTTCAACTTTTTTGGCAAGGTTGCCGAAAGGTGCAATTTCCAAAATATTGCCGCGCGTAATATCGCCCGCAGGTAAGCTTGTGCGAATGCCGCCGCAATTCATAACCGCAAAATCTGCGCCGCTTTTCCAACGCAGAGCATCTGCGCAAAGGTTGCCGATTTCGGATTCTTGTCGGCGAATAATTTCTCTTTCGCCCGTTAATGCTTTATCGCTATGTGCAACAACTTCGTCGAGGATTTTTTTATTTTTCTTTTCCATTTTTATAACTTGATTAATAATTCTTTTATCGGGCGTAGGATTAATTTTTTTGACATCTTCAGCCGTCAAAAGTTTTGCGCTTTTAGAAATAATTTTACCGTCGCGCAGATTTATTTTGACTTGTCCCAAAAAATGTTCGTAGCAGCCCGTTTGCGCAATTAAAGTATTTTTGACGGTTAAACCTTCGGGCAATTCCGTATGGCTGTGCCCGTCAATTATAACGTCAATTCCTTCAGTTTCTGCGGCAATCCTTTCGCTTGTAAATTCGGAACTTTTATCAACGCCCATATGCATAACGGCAATTAAAACGTCACATTGCGGGCGAAGAATTTTAATTTGTTCCTTCGCAGATTCAACGGGGTTTATAAAATCAAGTTTAGCAAATTTGACAATCGAAGATTTATAGGCAGTTTCAGGCGTTGCAAGTCCGAAGACGCCGATTTTAATATTGCCCTGTTTGAAAATTTTGTACGCGGGGAAAAGTTTTGCTCCGTTGTTTGAGTATGCAACATTGGCGGCAAGGAGGGAAAATTTAAATTTTTTCGCCAATTTCAAAAGTTGGTCGGAGCCGTAATTAAAATCGTGGTTGCCGGGAACAAATAAATCAATTCCCGCCGCGTTTAAAAGCGGAATCATATTTTCGCCCTTGCTGATATTAATTCGCGGCATCCCGTGTAAAGTGTCGCCCGCGTCGAACCAATAAGTAAGCTTGTTTTGTTTTTTAACGGTTTTAACCGCCGCCGCCATTTCGGCAAGCCCTATACTTTTATTGCTGTCGTCGCTGTTTACAATTCGGCTGTGCATATCGTTTGTATGGAAAATTATAATTTCTTCCGCGTTGACGCCGCGCGGTATAAAAAAAATCAGCAATATTGCTGACAGTGCTAAAATTTTTATTTGCTTTAACAAATTCAAGTCTCCTTTTTGGTTGAATTATTTTAATTAAATGTTTGTTCATTTTCTCAAAATGTGTTTAACAATTCTGTAACCTGCTTCATAAAGTAAAATTATTGGGAACGCCAAAGAAATTTGGCTGATAACATCGGGCGGCGTAATTATTGCGCCAATTACAAACGCTGCAAAAAAAATTATTCGGCGGTACTTGCCCAAAAATTCACTCGTCAAAATTCCCAACTGCGCCAAAACTATTACAACCAACGGTAATTCAAACACAAAGCCGAAAGGCAACAAAAATGTTATCACGAAGTCAAAATAATTTCGGAATGAAAACATTGTTTGCAAATCTTCGGAGCTGAATCCCATAAAAAATTTCAGTGCAAGCGGCAGAATTAAGAAAAATGCAAACGCAAGCCCCGCAAAAAATAAAATAACGGACGCCGGCACAAGTACGCCCAAAACTGCGCGCTCGGATTTTGTCAGCGCAGGCAGGAAGAATTGCCATACGTGAAAAAAAATTATCGGAAGGGCTATTAAAAACCCTGCGACAATATCTATTTTCAAATATGTAAAAAACGCTTCGCCCGGCTGCATATAGTAAAGTTTGCCGACGGGCGCAGTTAAAAATTTTGTAATTTCGTCAAGAAAAAAATACGCAACGCCGCTACCCGCCGCTATTGCAAGCAAACTTTTTATAATGCGGGAGCGCAATTCTTCCAAATGCGCCGTAATTGACATTGTGCCGTCATCAGTTGGCGCGGAATTTTCTTCTGTTTGAGTTGTCAATTTATCTTCGCTTGAAGTCATTTTTTCTCGGTTTTTTCAGGTACTTCAATGGTTTTTTCGTCTTCAGAATTTGCCTGCTTAAATTCTTTGATACTTTGCCCTAAAGCCTTACCTACGCCGGGAAGTTTGCCGGGACCGAAAATCACCAATCCTATAACCAAAATTAAAATCAGTTCCGGCACGCCTATTCCAAACATAATAACGCTCCTTTCAAATTTTTCTTTTGCAAATTATACCATAAAAAATTTTTACAACAACAAGAAAAAAATTTTTTTTGCAGGAAAATTTTCTGAAAATATTTTCAGGTAGCGTTAATGATTTATAATTTTTTTATTTTAAATTTTAAATTTTAAATGTGGTTTTTCTTTTTTTTGTAAAAAAAGAAAAGCCACCTAAAAGAAAAAAACTTGCCGCCCGTCAGGGCCGCTCGGTTTCTGTACGCACGTAGTAACAGGATGCCCCCTTTGGGGCGCAAACTTTTTCCCACGCTCGTAAAAAACGTCAAGCTGCGGCTTTAATGACGGGCGGCTTTTTATTTTTCTAAAACCTAAAAAGCAACAAAAAAACTCTCCGCCAATTTGACGAAGAGTTAATTTTTTTTCGGGATTCGGAAAAATCCTTATTCCGTAAAACTATTCTAAATTGCCGCTCGTAAGTTTGCTCATAACTGTATCGAAACGGTGCATTAATTCTTGATAAGTTTGTTGGGTAATGTCGGGCATTTCGTTGCTGCCTGTAGCGTCTTTCCACGCCATACCCGCTTGCTTGAATCCTTCTTCAACTGCCGCGCGCATTTCTTCAAGCTTTTCGGGGTTGCCGCCTGCCAATGTTTCAGCAAGTCCAAAAATTCTGTCTGAAACTGCGCCAACTGACCATTCGCCGCCTTCAGCAACTGCCTTTGCCGCGTCTTCGGGATTGGTTGCAACTTCAGGCAAGGCAAATCTTGAGGCGTCAACTTGAATACCGCCGAAATTCAAAATTCCAATACCTTCATCAAGCCAACCTTGCAATTTGTCATTGTTTGAAGACAAAGTTTGAATCATAAGGTTGAGCATAGCCTGTTCTTGCATAGCCGCCGCGTCTTTTAACGCGCCAATTTGTTCTTCAGTGAGCCCTTTGGATTTTTCAACTTTTGAATCTTTGGCTACAGTTTCGGTGGATTTTTGCGCCGCCGCCAATTTTGCCGCGTCAGAAATTTCAATTTCGTAAGCGTTGCCGATTGAATTTGTTGCTGAATCTGATTTTTGCGCGGCGTTGTTTGAATACGCGCCGTAAGCAGATTTTGCAACTGCCGAATTAACATTGGTATTAACTTGAGCAGTCATTTTGGAAATTGCATTTACATCCATGTTAAAAACCTCCCGTAATAGAAAAAAATATCGTAAGGCGAAATTGCCGTTACTTCAAATTACAACATTAAAAGTTCTGCCAAAGTGAAACGTTGAACATATTTAATTTCGGTATCGCCTTCGGGCGTTGGCGGCGCGGAATAATCAGGCATTGGTACAAGGTGCGGTTTAATTTTTTGCGTTGAGGAAATTTTGCCGTCTTCATAAGTTGTAATCATAATTGAACCGTCGGGGCGAAATCTTTTGACAGTCTCGATAACGGGCATATTTGTTTCAACGTTAATATCTTGATTAAAATTATTTTCGGAAGCGGCTTTAAATTCGTTTTGCATTTCGGCGATTTTTTCTGATAAAATTTTTGCGTAGTCTGAAGAAAATCCTGCAGAATTAACGGCTGAAAAATTATTGCCTTGATTTTTGGAAATTGAAACCTTCGCCAAAGTTGCAAGTAAATCTTTTGACGCCGTGATATTCCACGAGTCCATTTTCAACGCTCCTTTCAAAATTATAAATCAATTCAACAGTTTTATCGTTGTTTTTAGTTTAGTGCTTAACAGAAATTTTTTGCCTTGAAAATAAAATTCGGCGTTGCTATAATTTTTAAAAATTTTTTGGAGGGTACAAAATGAATCAGAAAGGATTTGCTACGCTTGAAATTATTTTAATGGTTATGGTAGTTGCAATTTTGGCGACAATGGCAGTGCCGCAATTTGAAAAAATTACCGCGCAAGCCAATACTTCAAAAGTTCAATCAGATTTGGCGGCGATTCAATCTGCAGCGGCAGTTTATCAAATGGAAAAAGGCGAAGTTGCAACTTATGACAAATTAACGACAAATAATGCTGCTTACTTTGAAAACGGCGCACCGCAAGCTCCGACGGGCAAAATTTATGTTGACGGTAATTTAACGCAAATAGGCACTACAGGTTATGGACTTACGACTGACGGCAAGGCAACTTTTGACGGAAAAACGGCGGAGCATTTTACTTCAAGAAGTTCAAGCTAAATAAAAATTTTTTTAGCGATTGAGTAAAAAAACTTGGTCGCAATTTTTTTGCGCAGTTATCGACGTGATTAAATATAAATGATATAATAATTGAAATTTTTTTTGAAAGGAGAAAGGATTTTGCCAAAACAAAAAACTTTAAAAAGTTCAGTCGGCGTGACGGGCAAAGGTTTACATTCTGGCGTTGAAGTGCAAATGATTTTGAAACCTGCTGAAGTGGACAGCGGAATTTTTTTTGTGCGAACAGATTTAGTGGAAAAAAATAAAATCTGCGCGACGCCCGCAAATGTAACTTCAACAATACGTGCGACAACTTTGGAAGAAAACGGCGTAAAAGTTTTTACCATAGAACATTTAATGAGTGCGCTTGCAGCTTGCGGAATTGATAATTGCGCGGTTGAAATGAACGCCGAAGAGCCGCCCGTGCTTGAAGGAAATTCCATAGGTTTTTTTGAAATGATAAAATCAGCCGGGATTTTGGAACAGCCCGCCGAGCGTAAAGAAATTCGGCTTGAAAAAATTTATCGCGCAGATTCTGACGACGGAAAAAAATTTATAATAGCCCTGCCGTATGACGGCTTTAAAATAAGTTTCACTTCAATAAATCCGCACCCTTTGATTGGCATTCAATTTGAAGACTTTGAAATTACCGAAGAAATTTACAAAAAAGAAATTGCGCCTGCGCGGACAATCGCCTATGAAAGGGAAGTTGAGGCGTTGCACGCGGCGGGATTGGGGCGCGGCGGCAATTTAAATAACGTGATTGTTTACAATGACAACGGCTGGCTTAACGAACTGAAATTCTCAGATGAACTTGTCCGCCATAAAATTTTGGACGTTATAGGCGATTTGCGTTTAATTGGTTTTTTGAAATGTCATATAATAGCAGTTGCGTCGGGGCACGCGCTGAACGCCAAACTTGCAAAAAAAATTTACGCAGATTTTTTATAGAAGGCAAGAGGCAGTAGGGAATTGAAGTAATCAAGTGAAAAAACCGCCCGTCATTAAAGCCGCAGCTTGCGGTAATTTTAGAGCGTCGGAAAAAGTAGAGGCCCCAAAGGGGGCCGCCTGTTACTACGTGCGTACTTGACCTTAGCGGCCCTGACGGGCGATAAAAGCACTTTTCTTTTGGTTCTTTTCTTTTTTGCTTTGGAAAAAGAAAAGAACATTTAAAATTTTAAAACATTAAAATATTAAAACATTAAAATATTAAAATATTAAAATATTAAAACATTAAAATAAAAAAAATTCTAATTTTCAAAAAAAGACAGGAGCGTTATAAATGATACTTGAGATTGAAGAAATTATGAAAATACTTCCGCACCGCCCGCCAATGTTATTGGTTGACAGAATTTTAGAAATTGAGCCGTTTAAATCGGCAACAGGCTTAAAAAATATCACAATGAATGAGCCGCAATTTATGGGGCATTTCCCGAATCACCCAATTTTTCCGGGTGTGTTGCAACTTGAGGCAATGGCGCAAGTTGGCGGCGTTGCAATGCTTTACCCCGAAGAACATCGCGGCAAAATTGCGCTTTTCGGCGGTATGGATAACATTAAATTTAAACGCCCGATTGTACCCGGCGACACTTTAATTACTAAGGCGGAAATTGTAAAAGTGCGCGGCGTTTTCGGCGTACTTCACGCCGACGGTTATGTTGAAGATAAGCTTGTTTCGTCCGCAGATTTTAAATTTGCGCTTAAAACCAACGAAGAGCTTTTTGGTTTACGGAATAAGGATTAAGGGCTGAGGATTAAGATTTTTCTTAACCCTAACCTAAATTCCTAAACAAGGAGCTGGGTAAAAAAAATGATAAATTTAGAAAATACGGGCGAAAATTTAATTCATCCTACGGCGGTAATTGCGCCGAGCGCAAAAATCGGGCAAAATGTCATTATCGGACCTTATACGGTTATTGGCGACGAAGTGGAAATTGGAGACGGATCCAACATCGGACCAAACGCCGTTGTTGCAAATTATACAACTATTGGAAAGGACTGCAGAATTTTTCAATTTGCGTCAGTTGGCGAAATGCCGCAGGATTTAAAATTTAAAGGCGAAAAAAGCTATACATTTATCGGCGACAGGACTGTTATTCGTGAAGGCGCAACGATTCACCGCGCAACGGGCGAAGGCAATGAAACGCGAATCGGCAGTGACTGCCTTTTAATGGCGTACATTCACATTGCGCATAATTGCACGCTCGGCAATCACGTTATTATGTCGAATCTTGCAAGTTGCGCGGGGCATGCTACCGTTGAAGACAGAGTTGTTATCGGCGGAATGGCGGGTGTTCATCAGTTCGTTAAAATCGGGCGAAATGCAATGGTCGGCGGTATGAGTAAACTTGTTCAAGACGTTGTACCTTATACCATTGTTGACGGACACCCCGCAAAAGTTGTTGGCTTAAATAATGTTGGAATTTCGCGCGCGGGTATTCCGCTTGAATCGCGCCGCCTCATTAAAAAGGCGTACAAAATTTTATATCGTTCGGGCTTGAGTTTGGCTGAAGCTATTGCGGTAATTGAGCAGGAAGTTGATTCTTGCGAAGAAGTAGAACACTTTTTAAGATTTTTGAGAAATGCTGAACGCGGTATTTGCAGGGAACGCCGCGACGTTGAATAGGGGCTAAAGAATAAAGAATAAGATTTAGGAGAGGGATTAGGGAAAAATCCCTAGTCTCTTTAGGCTTTAACCCTTAGTCTTTAAAATTGACTGAAAGGAAGTTTTTTAATGGAAAAATTGGGGATATTGGCGGGCGTTGGCAAATTGCCTGTTGAATGTGCGCGGGCAGCGTGTCAACTCGGCTATGAAGTTTACGCCGTCGGACTTTTGCCTGACAGTGATTCTGAAATTGCGAACTTCGCAAAAGATTTTAAAAGTATCAGCGTTGCACAACTTGACGCTATTTTAAATTACTTGAAAGAAAACGAAATTACGCGCGTTACAATGATTGGTAAAGTTACCAAAGAATTGCTTTTCAACGGCGCGGTAGTACCTGACGCCCGAATGTTGCAACTGATAATGTCATTGCCAGACCGTAACGACGATACAATTATGATGGCGTTCGTGCGTGAATTGGCAATGGCGGGGATTCAAGCATTTGACCAAACTGCACTTATAAGAAAATTAATTCCGCGACGCGGCACAATTACAAGCCGCGAACCAACAAGCGTTGAGCGGCAAGATATGGAATTTGGTTTTATGGTTGCAAAGGAACTCGGACGCCTTGACATCGGGCAAACTGTAGTTGTTAAAAATCGCGCGGTTATGGCACTTGAAGCTATTGAAGGAACTGACGCCTGCATTTTGCGCGGCGGCAAACTTGCAAACGCGGGCGCGGTTGTTGCAAAAGTTTCAAAGCCGAATCAAGATAACCGTTTTGACGTGCCGACAGTCGGCAAAAGAACTTTGGAAGTTATGGCGGAAGTCGGAGCAACTGCGCTTGCTATTGAGGCGGAAAAAACTTTGATGGTTGACCGCGCGGGAATGGTTGCCTTCGCTGACGAAAAGGGAATTGCTATTATTGCAATGTAAAATCTGCGCGAAATTTGCCGAAATTTGCGGCTCCAAAATTTTTTTAATATAAAAATATACTAACACTAAAACAAAGTGCCCTTCTCGTCAAAATTTGACGCTTTAAAAGCTATTTTAAACTTGGAAGAGAGGCGAAAAAGTTTTGAAAATAATGTTTTCGGCGGGCGAAGCGTCGGGCGATATTCACGGCGCAACTTTAGCCGCCGAAATTAAAAAACTTTCGCCTTCAACCGAACTTTTCGGAATGGGCGGCGATTTAATGAGCGCGGCGGGCGTGCGCCTCGTTCGCAATTACAAAGATTATAACGTTATGGGCGTCGTCGAAGTGATAAAAAATCTGCGCAGGCTTTTTCAACTGCTGGACGATTTAACAGAAATTGCTCGCGCCGAAAAGCCTGATTTGCTCGTTTTGATTGATTATCCAGATTTCAACTGGAGACTTGCAAAGCGCGTTAAAAAGTTCGGTATAAAAATTCTTTCGTACATACCGCCTTCTGCGTGGGCGTGGCGTAAAGGACGCGCCGCCGATTGCGCCAAAATTGCAGACGAATTTATTGCAATTTTCCCTTTTGAATTGCCTGTTTACCAACAAGCCGGCGCAAAAATTTCTTTCTTGGGCAACCCGCTCGTTGACGCCGTAAAAAATAATTTTTCTGTCGATGACGCAAAAAAATATTTCGGCGTAAAAAATTCCGAACACGTAATTTTATTAATGCCCGGCAGTCGCCGCCAAGAAATTAAATTGATTTTGCCCGAAATGTTGAACGCCGCCAAAATTCTTTCAAAGCTTGACGTAAGATTTTTTTTGCCGCTTGCAGATAATGTTGATGAAAACGAAATTTCCAAAAAAATTGCAAGCGCGGGCGTTGAAGTTACGCTGACAAAAAATTTTCGTTACGATTTAATGAACATTGCGGACGCGGCTATAGCAACTTCAGGCACCGTAATTTTGGAGGCGGCGTTAATGAATTTGCCTTGCGTTGTTCTTTACAAAATGGCGCGGCTAAATTATTTTATCGGTAAAATGCTCGTAAACATTGAAAATTTCAGCTTGCCAAATATTTTAATGAACAAAAAAATTCAGCCCGAACTTTTGCAGGACGAAGTTACAGGCGAAAAAATTGCCGAAGAAATTTTAAAAATTTGCAGTAACCGCGCAAAAGTTGTTGCAGATTTAAAAACAGCCTGCGCTAAACTCGGCGAACACGGCGCGGCTCGTCGAATTGCCGAAAAAATTTTAAGCGTCGCAAAAAATTAAACTATGAAAAATTATAAAAGACTTTTAGCGTATATTAAACCGTACTTGGGGCGGCTAGGACTCGCCGTCATTTGCATAATTATTGCATCGGGCGCAAATTTATATTTGCCTTGGATTATTAAAGATATGATTGACAAAGTATTGGCCGAAAAAAATATGGCAATGCTTAACGTCATTTCAATAAGTATCGTTGTAGTTTTTGCAATTCGCGGCTTTTTTTACTATTGGCAGTCGTATTTAGTTTCATACATAGGGCAGCGCGTGGTTGTTGACGTGCGCGAAGTTATGTTTAAAAAATTTCAGCGAATGCCAATGGCGTACTTCGACAAACATCAAACGGGCGAAACTATGAGCTACATTACAAATGACGTTGGCGCAATTCAAGCCGCGCTTGTCGATAATCTGATTGAATTTTTTACTGAAGCGGCAATTCTAATCGGCTCAATAGTTTTAATGCTGTACATTGATTGGAAATTGACGCTGTTGACTTTAATAACAGTGCCAATGGTCGGCTACGCAATGAAAATTTTCGGGCGCAAAATTAAACGTTCGGGGACTTTGATTCAAGAAAGAATTGCTGACATTACCGCACTTTTGCAGGAAAGTATTTCTTCAATCCGCGTTGTAAAATCTTTCGTGCGTGAAGACTACGAAATAAAAAGATTTCGCGCAGAAAACCTTTTAAACTTTCAAGCCGTTATGAAAAATGTACAACTTACAAGTTTACTGACGCCGACTGTTGAATTTTTGGCGGCGTTGGCAGTAACTTTAATTGTTTGGTTCGGCGGTTACGAAGTTGTTCAAGGGATTATGTCCGCAGGTTCGCTTGTAGCTTTTTTAACTTACGCCGTAAATTTGGCTAATCCCGTCAAAAGACTTTCAAGAATTTATGGACGTATGCAACAGGCAATGGCGGCTATTGACAGAATTTTTTCCGTTCTTGATATGAAAGAAACTGTAAATGATAAGCCCGATGCCGTAACCTTGCCGAAAGTTGAAGGCAGAGTTTCAGTCGAAAATATAACTTTTTCCTACGATGACCAACATAACGCACTGGAAAATGTAAGCTTTGAAGTTGCGCCGGGACAAATGATAGCCTTTGTCGGTCCGAGCGGCGCGGGTAAATCTACCATTGCGAATTTAATTCCGCGCTTTTACGATGTCAACGCGGGCGCAATAAAAATTGACGGCTTCGATATAAGAGACGTAACTTTAAATTCTCTGCGCGAACAAATCGGAATTGTGCCGCAGGAAACGCTTTTGTTTAATACAACGGTGCTTGAAAATATTCGTTACGGCAAACTTGACGCAACTGACGAAGAAGTTATTGCGGCGGCGAAGGCGGCGAATGCAGATACTTTTATTAACGAATTGCCGAACGGTTATCAAACTTTGATTGGCGAGCGCGGCTTGAATCTCAGCGGCGGGCAAAGGCAAAGAATGGCAATAGCCCGCGCAATGTTGAAGAATCCGCAAATTTTAATTCTTGACGAGGCAACAAGCGCACTTGATACTGAATCTGAAAAAATTGTTCAGGCGGCACTTGATGAGTTAATGGTTGGGCGAACAAGTTTTGTTATTGCGCACAGATTGAGCACGATTTTTGCGGCTGACCAAATTTTTGTTATCGACAAGGGCAGAATTTGCGAACACGGCACGCACGCCGAATTATTGAAACTCGGCGGCGTGTACAGCAATCTTTATAATATTCAATTCGGCAATGTTTAAAATAAAAAAAATTGGCTTCAATGCACATTTGCACTCGAGCCAATTTTTTTATTGTTTTAAATTAAATTTGCCAAAACACCGTTCTTAAAAATTTTTTCGATTTTGACGGAAATAATTTCGCCGAGTTTAATTTTCGGATTTGCGGGAATGTAAACGCGCACATAATTTTTCGTCAAGCCGTCAACAAAATTATTTTCTTCGGTTTCAGCGATAATTTCTACAGTTTCGCCAATTAATTTTTCGGCGAAACTTTTTTCTTTTGCAGAAGAAATTTCAAGCGCACGATTGGTGCGCAATTTTTTTGTTACGCCGTCAACTTGATTTTTCATAGCGGCGGCGATTGTACCTTCACGCGCCGAAAATGGAAACACGTGAATTTTGCTGAACGGCTGACTTTTTATAAATTCAACGGTTTCTTCAAAATTTTTTTCGGTCTCATTTGGAAAACCAACGATTAAATCTGTACCGATAGAAATATTTGGAATTTCTGCAACAAGCCGCGCCGTAAGTTCTGAAAAATTTTTTGTAGTGTAAGGGCGGTGCATAAGTTTTAAAATTTCGTCGCTGCCGCTTTGCAACGGCAAATGTAAATGGTTGCAAATTCTTGAATCACTTTTAATAAGTTCAATGAGTTCGTCCGTCATTTCGGCGGATTCAAGCGAACCTAAACGCAGTCGCGCAGGATTAGCCGCCTCAAGTACTGTTTTAACCGCGTCAACCAAATTTGTGCCGTCGTGAAAATCTTTTCCGTACGCGCCGATATGAATCCCCGTCAAAACAATTTCTTTGTAGCCGTCCTTTGCAAGTTGCAAACATTCCGCGCGAATACTTTCAAGCCTGCGCGAACGTACGCGCCCGCGCACATATGGAATTATGCAATACGAACAAAAATTATTGCAGCCGTCCTCAATTTTCAAAAAGGCGCGGGTACGGTGCGGCGTATGCGGCAATTCTTCAAATTCGGAAATATTTTCGACATTGCCTACAGCCAAAATTTTTTCACTGCGATTTTCTAAAACCTGCGCGACAAGTTCAACAATTTTTGTACGCTCGGCAGTTCCAATGATTATATCGACGCCTTCAATTTTAGAAATTTCTTGCGGCTGATTCTGCGCATAGCAACCAACGACAACAAGCACGGCGTTTTCATTTGCCCGAGCCGCGCGTCTTATAATTTGCCTCGACTTTTGCGAACTCAATGAAGTAACCGTACAAGTATTCACAACTACAACATCAGCAGTTTCAATTTCGGCGACAATTTCGTAACCTGCCGCGCCAAAAAGTTTCTGCATTGCTTCAGTTTCGTATTGATTGACTTTGCAGCCCAAAGTGTAAAAGGCGACTTTCAAAATTTTACCTCCAAATTAATTTAATTCGTATTGGACGATTGCAAGCGCGGAAATTGCCGCAGTATCAGTTTTCAAAATAGTTTTGCCGAGCGAAACGCTGACGCCGCCGCAATTTTTAATTTCCCTTACTTCGCGTTCGGAAAAGCCGCCTTCAGGTCCAATCAAAATTATAATATTTTTATCGCCGTCAAAATTTTTGTAATTGTAAAGAATTTCGGCGAGGTTGTCTTCAATTTCCTTTTCGTAAAAAAATAAAAGCAACGCGCCTTTGCCGTCGAATTTATCATTTTCAAATTTGCCGAGAGAGGGCGCAATTTCTGCAAGCCAATCTGAAAGTTCTTGAATGTTGCCAATTTCGGGCAAAGTATCGCGGGCGCATTGTTCGGCGGCTTCCTTCGCCACGCGGTGCCAACGTTCCAATTTTGTTTTGGCGCGGAAATTGCCGGGACGTGCAATGGTTCTGTCTGAAATTAACGGCTCCAATCTGTTAACGCCGAGCTCGGTTGCTTTTTCAACAATCGTATCGAATTTATTTTGTTTCGGCAAACAATCAGCAAGCGTTATGTGTTTGTTGAAAATTTCGGCGGGTTTAATTTCGCTGACGCACTTTGCATAAATTTTTTCGGAATCAAAATCATTAAGTTCAAGCGTTGCCGTGTTGCCCGCTTTATCGACGGCAATAATTTTGTCGCCTTTTTTGGCGCGCAAAGAGTTAGCCAAATGATTTGCATCTTTGCCTGTAATTTCCACATTTTCAGAAAGTTTGTCCAAAAAAATCCTCTTCATACTTTTGCCGCCCTTCGCAATTTATTTTAAAATATTCTGCAAACGTCAACTTATTCCTGCAGTTGAGTCAACCGCCGCAAAATTTGCTTGTAATAAATTTTTTTTGCTGTTATCATTAGCAAAACTATTTGAGGTGTAAAAAAATATGACATTAACCGAAGAAATATCTAAAAGGCGGACGTTTGCAATAATTTCGCACCCCGACGCCGGCAAAACAACTTTGACAGAAAAACTTTTACTTTACGGCGGCGCAATTCATTTAGCGGGCTCGATTAAATCCAGAAAGACTCAACGCCACGCAGTTAGCGATTGGATGGAAATTGAAAAGCAGCGCGGTATTTCTGTTACAAGTTCAGTTTTGCAATTTGACTACGGCGGCTGCAGGATAAACATTTTGGACACGCCCGGGCACCAAGATTTTTCTGAAGACACTTACCGAACTTTGATGGCGGTTGACAGCGCGGTTATGGTACTTGACGCGGCAAAGGGCGTTGAGGCGCAAACTAAAAAACTTTTTAAAGTTTGCAGGGAGCGGCGCATTCCGATTTTCACTTTTATAAATAAGCTTGATCGTTACGGGAAAATTCCGCTCGATTTGCTGGACGAAGTGGAAAATGTTTTGGGGATTCGCGCCTATCCTATGAATTTTCCAATAGGCATTGACGGAAAATATTTGGGAGTATTCGACAGGCAGAAAAACCGCGCGGAGCTTTTTGCGGAAGATACCACGCACGGGCAAAGCGAAAGAAATTCTGAAATTTTTTCTATTGACGATAAAACTTTTATTGAAAAAATCGGCAAGGAAAATTTTAACGCGCTGCAAGATGATTTGGCGTTATTGGACGAGGCAGGCGAAAAGTTTGACAAGGCAAAAATTGACGCGGGCGACTTGACTCCGACATTTTTTGGCTCGGCAATGACAAATTTTGGCGTACAAAATTTTTTGGAAGAATATCTGAAACTTGCGCCGCCGCCTGCGCCGCGCCTTTCTGACGACGGAATTATTGAACCGAATGACGAAAAATTTTCTGCGTTCGTTTTCAAAATTCAAGCGAATATGAATCCCGCGCACCGTGACAGGTTGGCTTTTATCAGAATTTGTTCGGGCAAATTTGAAAGAAATATGCAAGTTTGGCACGCGCCTTCAAACAAAATTATTAAACTTGCACAACCTCAACAATTTTTAGCGCAGGAGCGGCAAATTATTGAAGAAGCTTTTCCCGGCGATATTGTAGGACTTTTTGACCCGGGCATTTTCGGAATTGGCGATACAATTACTGACGCCGCGCACAAATTTAAATTTGAAGAATTTCCAACATTCCCGCCCGAAAAATTCGCCCGCGTTTCTGCCAAAGACACTATGAAGCGTAAACAATTTTCAAAGGGCATTGAACAGTTGACGCAAGAAGGCGCAATTCAACTTTTTAATCCCGTCGGAATGGGCGGTGATTCGTACGTTGTAGGGACTGTCGGCACTTTGCAATTTGAAGTTTTGCAGTACAGATTAAAGGCTGAATACGGCGTTGACGTTTTGCTGACAATGTTACCTTTTGAAGTGGCGCGTTGGCTGAAATTTGAAGACGGCGAAAAAGTTACGCCTGCGACATTGCGCGGCGCAAATCGCGGAATGTTCGTTACTGACAGAATTGAAAATCCCGTGTTGCTTGTCGAAAATGAATGGGCTTTAGGTTGGATACGCGAAAACAATCCAAAATTAATTATGAGTGCAACGCCTTTTGAAAGTTGAAAAAATCCCCTGACACATAAAATTTAAAATTGGAGGGTTTAAAATGAAATATGAAATTTTGTACCCCGAAGCATTCCCCGTTGTGAAATTTGATTTACAGCGCGGCGAAAAAATTAAAGCCGAATCAGACGCAATGATTGCAATGAGTGCAAGCATTGACGTTGAGGGCAAAATGGAAGGCGGAATTTTGGGCGGACTTGCAAGAAAATTTCTTTCGGGCGAAAGTATGTTTTTCCAAGAATTGACTGCAAGGCGCGGCGCAGGCGAAGTTATAATCGGGCACCAACTGCCGGGCGGAATTTTGGACGTTGAATTGGACGGCACCTACGGTTTAACCGTGCAAAAGGACGGCTTTTTGGCAAGTACCGAAGGCGTTAATGTTACAACGAAAACTCAAAACATTGCGCAGGGCTTTTTGAGTGGCGAAGGTTTTTTCGTACTGAATGTAACGGGGCGCGGAATAGTTTTTGTTTCAAGTTACGGCGTGATTCATCCGATAAACCTTGACGACGGCGAAGAATACATTGTCGATAACGGGCATTTGGTGGCGTGGACAGATTACACCGATTATAAAATTGAAAAGGCGTCGAGCGGCTGGATTTCGAGTATGACTTCGGGCGAAGGGCTTGTTTGCCGTTTCAGAGGTCCGGGAATTGTTTTGATTCAGACGCGCAACCCTGACAGTTTTGCCGCGTGGATTCGTTCAATGGTGCCTCCGCGTTAAGATAAAATATATGCAATGAAAAAGTTTTAAAGTTGACTGGGGAAAAATTTTCAACTTGAAAAAGTTTAAGGCGATGTAAAAATGGTTGACAGTTTAAGGAGTACGCTTGACTTCCTGCGCAAAATTCCCAATCAAATTATCGAAACAAATGTTGAAGTAAATCCTGCGGCTGAACTTTCGGGCGTGTATCGTTACATTGGCGCGGGCGGAACTGTTATGCGCCCAACTACGATTGACGGTCCCGCAATGATTTTTCACAATATCAAAGGTTTTCAAAATTGCAGCGTGGTAATCGGTTTAATGGCAAGCCGCGAACGTGTTGCAAAACTTTTCGGTTGCAAGAAAGAAGAATTGGGACACTTAATTAAAGACTGCGCCAACAATCCTATTCAACCAGTTGTTGTTGAGGGAAAAGCTCCCGTGCAAGAAATTGTACACCGCGCAACGGACGCAGATTTTGATTTATTTAAAATTTTGCCCGCGCCGACGAATACGCCGCAAGACGCAGGACCTTATATAACTTTGGGAATGTGCTACGCAACGCACCCCGATACAAAATTATCTGACGTTACAATTCATAGAATGTGCATTCAATCAAAGGACGAACTTTCAATTTTCCTGCAACCGGGCTCAAGACATATTGGCGCAATGGCGGAGCGTGCAACCGAATTAAATCAGCCGTTGCCAATTTCAGTTTCAATAGGCGTTGACCCCGCAATTTCAGTAACAAGTTGTTTTGAGCCGCCGACAACTCCACTCGGATTCAATGAACTTTCAATAGCGGGCGCACTTAGAAAAAAACCTGTTGAATTAACGCGCTGTCTTACGATTAACGAAAACGCTATTGCAAATGCCGAATACGTCATTGAAGGCGAAATTTTGCCTGCAAGCAATAATGTTGTCGAAGACCAAAATACTCATACAGGCTTTGCAATGCCAGAATTTCCAGGTTACGACGGTCCCTCCTCGCACGAATGTTGGCTGTTGAAGGTTAAAGCCGTTACGCACAGAAAAAATCCCATTATGCAAACTTGCATTGGACCTTCTGAAGAACACGTCAATATGGCGGGGATTCCGACGGAGGCTTCAATTTTAAATCTGCTTGAAAAGGCGTTGCCGGGCAAAGTTAAAAATGTTTATTCGCACCGCGCAGGCGGCGGCAAATATATGGCAATTCTGCAATGCGTCAAAAAAAATCACGTTGACGAAGGCAAGCAACGGCAAGCGGCGTTATTGGCGTTTTCGGCTTTTCCCGAATTAAAGCACGTGATTTTGGTTGATGAAGACGTTGATATTTTCGATACAAATGACGTACTTTGGGCAATGAATACGCGCTTTCAAGGCGACAGGGATATTATCACAATTCCAGGCGTACGTTGCCACCCGCTCGACCCGAGTTCCAATCCGCAATATTCGCCGTCAATTCGTGACGTTGGAATTTCCTGCAAAACTGTTTTTGATTGTACAGTTCCTTTCGATATGAAGGAAAAATTTAAGCGCGCGCCTTTCTTGGAAGTTGACCCGCGCAAATGGTTTCCTGCCTATGAAGGTTGAAAATAAAATTATTCGGCGGCAGTTGACATTTTCGGAATTGACGATTGAAATAAAATCTGTCGGCGCAGATATTTTAATTTTGGTAACGGGCGGCGATAAGCCGCACATCGGCAGCGCAGTTTTGGCAATTCCGAGAAAATCCCTGCGCGATGAAAATAAAATCAGTTGCACTTCGTCAATTTTGAATGTTACGGGACACAAGGACGAAAAAATTTGCAGGTACTTGGCAGAAACTTTTTGCAAGAAATATAACGCCGTGACAATTTGCACGGGCGGTTTTCACTGCGATAATTTGACGCCCGCGCAGATTCAGGAAGTTGTTGACGCCGTAAAAATTTTTTAAGAGGTGTTTACTGTGAAAAAAATTTTAGCAGTTGCAATTTTTGCCGCGCTGATTGTGCCCAATATTTGCCTTGCAATGACTCGCGCAGATTTTACATTGGGCGGATTAAGTTTGAATATGCCGTACAATGACGTTATAAAAATTTATGGCGAACCGACAAACAAGCCCGGCGGCTGGGCTCAACTTGTCAGCGATTGTATAAAATACGGCAATGATATTGAAATTGGTTTTCTAAATAAAAAAATTCGCTACGTTGCAGTAACCGCCAATAACGGCTGGAAAACGGCGGCAGGCGTTTCTGTCGGTATGAATATTACCGACGTTATTAAAATTTACGGCAAAGATTTTTCAACCGAAACACGCAATGCGCCGCTTAATCCCAATGAAAAATATTTTTTCTACAAATGGAGCGGCACTAAATACAGTTGGGCTGAAGTTGCCGACGTTTACACCTACGCGCCCGGCGATACCGTTTACATTCTTTCGGTTGTTGTCAACAATGATAAAGTTACGGCGATTGAATTAAATCAATCTACGCCTGAATATTAATTTTTTGGAGGTTTTAAAAATGGAAAAAACTTTAGTACTTATCAAACCCGATGCATTCGGAAAAAATCATACGGGCGAAATTTTGAAAATTTATGAAGCGGCAGGTTTAAAAATCGTAGCCGCAAAAGTTATGCAAATGGATAAAAAAATTGCGGCTATTCACTACGCAGAACACGTTGAAAAACCTTTTTACCCCGACCTTGTAGAATTTATGACAAGTGCGCCTTTAATGGCGTTGGTACTCGGCGGCGAAAATGCAATTTCAAAAGTTCGTGAAATTAACGGCGCAACCAATCCCGCAAAAGCCGCTGAAGGTACAATCAGAAAACTTTTCGCAGAAAGCGTTACCAAAAATGCAGTGCACGCTTCCGACAGCCCCGAAAATGCCGCGCGTGAAATTAAAATCTTTTTCAGCGAAATTGAACAGTTTGGAGCTTGAACTATGAAAATTTATACAAAGACAGGCGACGCGGGCGAAACTTCGTTGTACACGGGCGAACGAATTAACAAAGATACGCCGCGCGTTGGAGCTTACGGCGCAGTTGACGAGGCGAACTCCGCACTTGCAATGGCGCGCGCCTTTTCTGAAATTCCCGCCGTCAAACAAAAAATTTTCGACTTGCAAAAAATTCTTCCGCAATTAATGGCAGATCTTGCAAGCTTAAACCGCCCCGCGCTGATTAAACCTTCTGACGTTCAACAACTCGAAGACGAAATGGACGAAATGGATAAAAATCTCCCGCCGCTGAAAAATTTTATAATTCCCGGCGATACAAAGGCGGGCGCAATGTTAGATTTGGCAAGGACGATAATTCGCCGCGCAGAAAGAAATTTTTACACGCTTGCACGGCTTGAGGCGGTAAATCAAATTGACGGCTTATTTTTGAATCGTCTGTCAGATTATTGCTTTATGCTTATGCGCGTTGAAGAACATTTTACAGCAAAAAAATCAACCGTTACAGTTTAAAAAATTGCTACGCAATTTTAGGAAACAGGATACAGGACAGCAGGGAACAGGGATTACAGAACTTCAATACACTGTACCCTGTCCCCTGTTTTCCTGTTTCCTAATAAAAAAAGGTGTTCATTATGTCAGAGGAACAACAAAAAAATAACGCAGTCAAAGATTTAACCGAAGGCGAACCTGCGAAATTGATTTTTTATTTTACATTGCCGCTGTTGGCGGGAAATGTTTTCCAACAACTTTTCGGCTTTGTCGATACTTTAATTGTTGGAAGATTTTTAGGCGTCGAGGCGTTGGCGGCGGTAGGTTGTACGGGCAGCTTAATGTTTTTAATGTTGGGCTTTGTAATGGGCGCAACGAGCGGCTTTTCAATTTACACGGGACAAAGATTCGGCGCAAAAGATTATGCAGGGATAAGATATAGTGTCATAGTTTGTTTAGTTTTGTCCGTGATAATGTCAATAATTTTGGCAATAATCGGCGTCATTTATTGCAGGGAACTTTTAATTTTTATGGATACGCCGCCTGAAATTTTGGACGGCGCGTACAGTTTCATTGTAATAATTTACGGCGGCGTCGGCGGATTTTTTTTGTTGCAAATGCAAACAAATTTAATTCGCGCACTCGGCGACAGCAAAATGCCTACCGTTATTCAAGCCGTGACACTTTCAATAAACATTGCGCTTGAACCCGTTGCAATAATTTTGTTGGGGCTCGGAATACCCGGCGCGGCGGGTGCAACTATTGTTTCGCTGATTATCGGAAATATTATTTGCGCAATTTATATCAAGAAAAAAATTCCGCTCCTGCACGTCAAAAAAGAAGACTGGTACTTTGATAAAGCGGTTATACTTGAACATTTGAAAATTGGCTTGCCAATGGGCTTTCAATCTTCAATCATTGCAATAGGCGCGGTAGTTTTGCAAATTGCGCTGAACGGCTTGGGACCTGTAGCGGTTGCCTCGTACGCGGCGGCGCAGCGCGTTGACGGTATAGCGGTAATGCCAATGATGTCATTCGGCGTTGCAATAGCGGCTTACACCGCGCAAAATTTCGGTGCGCAAAAATTCGCCCGTATCCATGACGGCGTCAAAAAAACTGTTTGGATGAGTTGCACATTCAGTTTTGTTGCGGCGGCGTTCAATATTTTTTTCGGCGCGGAAATTATAAAATTATTCGTCGGCGAAGGGCAGGAACAAATTATTCAATACGGTCAATTATTTTTGACAGTCAACGGCTTGGCTTATTGGGCGTTAGCATTGCTGTTCATTTTCAGATTTACGTTGCAGGGATTAGGTCAGGCGTTGGTTCCGACATTCGCGGGCGCGGTTGAATTGGTAATGAGAATAGTTGCCGCAATAGTTTTGGTTGAGTATTGGGGATTTTTGGGCGCGTGTTTGGCGGCTCCAATGGCGTGGCTCGGCGCGGCTTTACCGCTTGCAGTTGCATTTTATATCACTCATAGAAGAATGAAACACCTTTACACAGAGGACGATTGAAAATGATTGTAAGACCAACTACAAAAGAATTGCTTGCAGAATCGTTGAAAGAATTAGCCGCCGCAAAATCTGTTGATAAAATTACCGTCAAAGAAATTTCTGCAAATTGCGGCTTCACTTCAAAAACTTTTTACAACCACTTTCAAGATAAATATGATTTGATAGCGTGGATTTATTCGACGGCGGCAGAAAAAATTTTTAATAAGATTGACGGCGAAAATTACACGTGGAACAACGCGCTTACTGACGGTTTAAATTATTTTCTGGAAAACAAAAAGTTTTTGAGAAATTTGGTACTGAATACGGGCGGGCAAGATTCTTTTATAAATTATTTGGCAAATTTCAGCGTAAAGATTTTTTCGGACTACATTAAGCGCACGCAAAATTTGAAAGAAGTTTCGCCCGAAACAGAAATTTTTATAAAAATTTATTGTTACGGAATTGTTTGCACGCTATGCGAAATTTTAAATTCGCCGTTGCCTGTACCTGCGGAAGAATTTGTAAATTTGCTTAAAAAATCTTTGCCCGAGCCGTTGAAAAAATTTATTTACAAAAATTAAAATTTGTGAATTACAGTTATAAAAAATTGTGCCTTGTTAATTGCAGGGCATTTTTTTTTATTATATTTTTTGTGCAGAAAATTTGGAAAGGTGGTAAGTTTTTTTTACGTATGATTATGACGTGGTTTATTTGGGAAGCGGGCACGCTTGCTGGCACGGCGGAAAAATTCTTCAGGCGGCGGGCAAAAAAGTTGCATTCGTTGACAACGATTTGACGGGCAGCACTTGTACAAATTACGGCTGCAACGCCAAAATTTTGTTGGATTCGCCTTTTGAATTGATTGACGGGATTGAACGGTATAAAAATCTTTGCGTCGATACAGTTCCCAAAGTTGACTGGAAAGCTTTAATGCAGTACAAGCGCAACGTTTTAAAAGATTATCCTGTTGGACTTGAGAAAATGTTTGAAGGCTTGGGAATGGATTATTTCCGCGCGCGCGGCAAAATCGTTGACGCGCACACCGTACAAGCGGGCGATAAAAAAATTACCGCCGAATACATTGTAATCGGCACGGGCGAACGCGCAAAACGTCAAGAAATTCCCGGCTGCGAATACACGCACGACAGCAGAGAATTTTTGGATATTGAAAATTTCCCGAAAAAAATTGTATTGATTGGCGCGGGCGTTATCAGTATGGAATTTGCCTCAATGGCGGCGAAAATGTGCGATGAAGTTTTTGTCATTCAGTACAACGACAGACCGCTCGGCGCGTATCCTAAAAAATATGTTGACCGCGTTGTTAAAAAACTTTCTGACGACGGCGTTAAATTCTGCTTTAATGAATCTGCAACCAAAATTGAGAAAGTCGGCGAAATTTTCAAAGTTTATTTGAAGGGCGGCGCGGTTATCGAATGTGATTACGTTTTTGAGGCGACGGGACGGCAGGCAAACGTTGACAACATCGGGCTTGAGGAAGTCGGAATTGAATTTTCTTGGCGCGGCGTGAAAGTCAATGAATGTATGCAAACAAACATTCCGAACATTTATGCAAGCGGCGATTGTGCAGATAAAAAAATTCCGCGCCTTACGCCTACCGCGTCCTTTGAATCGAATTACATTGCGGAACATATTTTGGGCAAAAAAGAGCCGATTTGCTATCCTGCAATTCCTAATTTGGTTTTCACGTTGCCGCGCATTGCGCAAGTTGGAGTTTCAGTTGACGCCGCCGAAAAAGAGCCTGACAAATATCGCGTTGAAGTTGTACCCTTCGGAAAAGTTTTACTCTTCGACGCTTTGAACGAGCCGGAAAATGAATTTACATTTATTTTTGACAAGGAAAATTATTTGGTCGGCGCGGCGTTTTACGGCAGCGAGGCGGCGTACCTTGTCAATTTCGTAACATTTATAATTCAGTGCAGAATTACGGGCGAACAACTTGATAAAATGATTTTCGCTTTTCCGAATCAAACAAACGAACTTGTAATGTTGCTTGCACCAATGATGAGCGGGCAAAAACTTATGTAAAAAATTGGAGCGTGATTTCTTATGGCAATGGTAAAAGATTATTTGAACAACAAATTCAAACACGGTATCGAAAAGGGAATTTTGCAATACGGCGTTGGAATGGAAATGACTTCGCCTGACGTTGCAGAAATTTTGGCAACTTCAAATTACGATTGGCTTTTTGTTGACGGCGAACACGGACCGCACACCGTACAAACAATTTTGCAAGTTTGCCGCACCATTGCGCCTTTCGATATGACGCCTGTTGTTAGAGTTCCTGAAGCGGGCACGGGAATTTTCAAACAACTTTTGGACGCGGGCGTTCAAAATATTATTATCCCGAAAGTTGAAACGGGCGAAGAAGTCGAAAAAATTATGTATTGGGCGAGCTACGCGCCGCGCGGCAATCGCGGTTTCGGAGCTACCGCCGTTCGCGCAGGTTATTACGGCAAACACGCTGATTATCTTGACCGCGCGGTTGATGAAATTTGCATTTTGCCGCAAATTGAAAGTCCCAAAGGTATGGAAAATCTTGAAGATATTGTAAAAGTTCCCGGCGTCGGCGGAATTTTCTTGGGTCCGATAGATTTGGCGGTTGAAATGGGACACGGTATCGACATTTTCCACCCCGAAGTTGCAAATGCTATGGATTATATGATTAAGCGAATTAAGGAACTCGGCAAGCCCGTCGGCACAATCGCAGTTACGCCCGAACAGGCGAAACATTTTGCAGATTTGGGCGTCAGTTTCTTGGGACTCGGCGCGGACACTGCATTTTTGGCGCAAGCTACAGATACCGCTTACAACACTTTCAAAGCTGCTATTGAGGGTAAATAATTTATGGATATTAAAGATTTTCAAACTTTTCCGTTCACAAAATTTGACAAAGAATGGGCACTTTTAACCGCAGGCGTCGAAAATGATTTTAATTCAATAACGATAAGTTGGGGCGGAATGGGCACTTTTTGGAACAAGCCCGTTGTATTTCTTTTTGTAAAGCCAGTGCGTTACACTTACGAATTTGTAAGCCGTCACGAAGAAATTACTGTTTCATTTTACGATAAAAAATTTAAAAAGGCGTTGGGAATTTTCGGCTCCAAGTCGGGGCGCGATATTGATAAAGCAAAGGCGGCGGGGCTTACGCCAAAATTTTTGGAAGGCGGCGTAACCTACGAAGAGGCGGCTGAAACTTTAATTTGTAAAAAACTTTTAATGCAAACGCTCGACAAGGAAAAATTCCCTGAAGTTGCCGCGCCGTTTTATTCTTTGCCGAATGAAGAATTGGCGCATTACCTCGTTATTGCCGAAGTTACAAAAATTATTTAATTGGAGTTTTTTTTATTATGAAAAAAGTTGTAATTATCAGCGGGCATCCCGATTTAAAAAATTCCTGCGCGAACAAAACGATTCTTGACGAAATTGCTAAACTTTGTCCTGAAGTTGAAATTCGCAAGCTCGACGAACTTTACCCCGATTATAATTTTGACGTAAAGGCGGAGCAAGCCGCGTTTGAAAGGGCTGACATTATCGTTTTCCAATATCCTATGCATTGGTCGAATATGCCGGGAATTTTGAAACTTTACATTGATAAAGTTATGGAACACGGCTGGGCTTACGGCTCAAAAGGTACTGCGCTTAAAGACAAAATTTTTATTGCGTCAACTACAATGGGCGTTGTTGACACTGCGTACGCGGCGGGCGGAATGATGAAGCATACCGTTGAAGAATACAACACTAACCTTGAAGGCTTTGTTTTGACTTGCAGACTTGACTACAAAAAGCTTTTCTCAATGGGCGGCGCAATGTATATTCCCGGCGTAACTTCCGATGAACAGAAAAATAAATTGGTTGAAAAGTGCAAAAAGCAAGCCGCAGATATTGTTGAGTGCTTGAAAGCTTTATAAAATTTGCAGGAAAATTTATAACTTCTCAAGAAATAAAATGCACTTTGACAATTACAGTTGAAGTGCATTTTTTAAGGAGTTGCAAAAATGTTCCCTGAAATTATTAAACATATGACGCACGCCGAAAATTACGGCGTCGAAGGGCTTGAAGTTTATTTTGACCATACGCCCGTCGGCACAATTTATTTTTTCGGCACTAAAAATGAATTTGTCCTGCCTGAACATATGCACGCCGAACAATGGGGAATGGTTATCAAGGGCGAAGTTACCTACAAATACGAAACGGGCGAAACTAAAATTTATAAAGCGGGCGAAACTTACAGCGTCCCCGCCAACGTCAAGCACAAAACTTTTTACAGCGCAGATTTTGAAGAAGTAGGCTATGTTGACGACCCTAGTTACAGTTGAGGAGTTGTAGCAATGTTTCCTGACATTATTAAAAAAATTCCTGCGCGAGATTATAAAATTGACGGCTTGGAAGTTCACGTTGACCATACGCCGATTAGTACAATTTATTTTGTCCGCGCAGAAAAGGAAGTAGTTTTCCCGTTGCACGCGCACGCCGCGCAATGGACAATAGTTGTAAGCGGCTCTTGCACTTTCACGGCGAATGGCGAAAGTAAAACTTACAGCGCGGGCGAAACTTATTTTATTCCTGCAGGCTTGAAACATCAGATAACTTTGCACGCGGGCTACAGTGAATTTGATTACGTTGACGACCCGCTGGACGGCGAAATTGGAGCAAAAAAGTTTGACTGAACTTTGATATTTTAAAAATTAAATATAAAAAATTTTTTAGGAGGAAATTTTATTATGACTGAATTGAAAGACGTTATGGAAAAAACTCAAGAATTGATTATTGCTCCGACTTGCTGCGACGCCTTGAGAAAAAAGGCGCAGACGTGGTTAAAATCTATTGGCACTGATAACGAACGCGCGGCGGCGGTTGACTTCATTAATGAAGTTGAAGAAGATATTGTGCCGATTGATAAATTGATTGAAAAAGCTGAAGCTATGGGCAACCAAGAACTTTTGGCGCACGCAAAAGACGTTAAGGCGAAGGGCGGAAAATATTGCGATTGTCCCGCTTGCACGCTTGCCGCGCAAATTCTCGAAATGAAAGACCTTGTTTTGGACAATACTGCGAATGATAAAATTTTGGAAGGCTTGCAAATTATCGTTACGCAACTTGACCAACAATCAGGCGGGCATTTGATTCAATCCAGAATTTTTGCAAGTCAAGGCTTGAATAAACTTGCCAAAAAGTACGCCGAACACTCCGAAGAAGAGCGCGGCTACGTCATTAAATGCATTGACAGAATTATTGATTTGGGCGGCGAAGTCAAACTCGAAGATAAAAAATCTGCGCCCGTTTGCAAAGACGCCGAAGATTTTCTCAAGTACGATTTGCAAGTTTCTATTGACGGCTTGAAGTGGCTTGCAGGACTTGTTAGGCTCGCGCAGAGTGATTTAACTACTTTTGGAATTTTGAGCGATTACTACAAAGACGAAGAAAAAGATATGTATGAAACTCAACAGCAACTTGATTTGATTCAAATGATTGGTAAGCAAAATTGGCTTGCGTTGCAGATTTAGGTATCAGGTATCAGGTTTCAGGTTTTTTTTCTAATCAATAATCCCTGACACCTGCCGCCTGTCACCTGACACCTATAAAAAAATTTTAGGAGAGAGAAAAATGAGCTTACACGGATTGACGAAAGGCACGCCGCTTGAAAAAGCTGTCGGCGCACTTGCGCAGGGCGAAGCCAACGGCGTAATGATGTATTACGCTCTTGCACAGTTGGCAAAAGAAAAAGGTATGGACGACGTTGCAGAAACTTTGATTCAATCTGCAAATCAAGAGGCTGTACACGCAGGATTTTATGCAACTTTGAACGGCAAGTACCCGCAAGATTTTTGGGCGTTGCTTGAAATTATCAAGAAAGCCGAATACAGCGGGCAACAACAAATTAAAGATCTTGCCGACAAAGTACGCGCGGCAGGATTTGCCGAAGCTGCCGATCAAATGGAAATTTTCGCTAAACAGGAATATCATCACGGCGAAGTCATTGACGAACTTTTGAAAAAGTACAATCCGCCAAAAGCTGACACTACGGGCAAAAAAATTTATGTTTGCCCTGTTTGCGGCTTTGAATATGTTGGCGATATTAACGCCGAGCCCGAAGATTGGACTTGCCCTCTTTGCGGGCAACCTAAATCTGTATTTAAGGAAAAAGTTTAATGAACCGCCGCAATTTTATTAAAGCGGCAGGAATTGGCGCGGTTGCTCTCATCATTGGCGAAAATGTTTTTGTTGAATCGAAAGGAAAGTTTGCAATGAAAATTCAAGCGGTAAAATTTGCCGAAAACGGCTTTATGACTCAACCTTTTGCAATGGGCGGCGAAGAAGGCGTTGAGAAATTCGACGCCAATATTAAATATCGTTCCTGCCTGCAAAATTACGTTATCGACACCGGCAAGGAAATTATTTTGGTTGATACTGGACTCCCTGCCGAATTTCCCTACCCTTCTTTTGACGAAAAAACTCAAATTCATCTCGGCACAAAAATTAAAAATTATGTTGATGCGCTGCAAGATTTAGGCTACAAGCCCGAACAAGTTTCAAAAATTCTTGTCACGCACAAACACGAAGACCATACGGGCGAACTTCGCTCTTTCCCCAACGCCAAAATTTATATCGGCAGACCTGACGCCGAAGCTATGAAACTTACGGGCGAAAATATTATTCCTACAGATTTTACTGACGGCGCGTATAAAAATTTCCCTGCCTGCCAAAAAATTGCTGACGGCGTTTACTACATTAAAGCAGTTGGACATACCAACGGCAACAGCATTGTTATTGTTGAGGACGGCGAATTGAATTATATGATTCACGGCGACGTGACTTACACCGACGAGGCACTCTATCAAAATAAATTGTCCGTTGTCTTTGAAGATAAAGCCGCCGCGCGTGAAACGCTTGACCGCGTGCGCGAATTTATTCGCAACAACAAAACTGTTTATTGCTCGACACATACGCCGCTCGGTTATGAAAATCTTGAGGCGAAAAAAATTGTTGATTTGGATAACCCGCCCAAAACAATTCCGCCGGGCGAAATTGTTGCACAAAAAGCTAGCGGTAAATATGTTTGCAGTATTTGCGGCTTTGTTTATGACCCCGCAGAAAACGGCGGCGTAGCGTTTGAAGATTTGCCCGACGATTGGAAATGCCCGCGTTGCAAACAGGCGAAATCTAATTTTAATCCCGCCTGATTGTTGGAAAATTTTTTTATAAATTATTTTTATTTATAAATGTTCTTTCTTTCTTTAGTAGAAAGAAAGAACCAAAGAAAGAAGCGTCGCCCGTCCTGTGCGCCTTGCGTTGGTAACGCTCTTAGAACTGTCGATTCTGCATTCCGGTTTCTGTACGCGCTAAGGCGGCAGGCAGCTGCGCTGAGAGGACGGGCGACATTTTTTGGTTTTAAGTTTATAAATTTTTTCAAAAAATTCAACACGCCTGTAAACGCGCTTAAATGCTCCAAATTGCGTTTTTAATTTTTTTGATATAAATCCTTCAAAAATATTTATACTGCCCTTCACGTCAATTTTTAGGGGTTCTATGACTATTCTAACTGCTTGATGAGAAAAAATTATGAGCGATGAAAAAATTATTGAGGCGTTTCAAATGATGTGGGGAAATTTTCCCGAGCCTGTTACCATTACTCAAAAGAGCCGCGAAATGGTAGCCGTAAATAGAAAAGCCGCCGAAATGGGTTTAAAAGTCGGTGTCAAATGTTCGTCAATCGGCAGCCCCGAAAATCATAAAGGTTGCCTTTGCAACAAAGCCGTTGACAGCGGCGAACCTGTTTGTATTACTTATCAAGGACCCTTTGGGCAATCTTACGGCTATTGGATACCAATTCCCGAAAAGCCCGAATGGGTAATTCATTTCGGCGTTGGCAATGTTTTTAAATATCCTGAAGTTCAGCGCAAAATTGATAAAATCGATTAAAAGTTTTTCCATAAACTAAAAAAGCGGGTTGCCGAAATTGGCAGCCCGTCTTTTTTATGCATTAAAAAATTTAAACTATAACTTGACAACTGCAAAATGGGGGGTATATTTATTTAAAATGGAGGTTGATTAAATTGGATACAAATGAAAATTCTTCAGAAACTTCGCCGAAAAAATTTCTTCCATATATTGGCGGCGCGGTTGCAATTATTGTAGTTTTATTTTTATTTATTGGAGGGAATCTGACTTCGCCGAAAGATATTGCTGAAAAATATGCTCAAATACAAGTTGAGGCTTTAAATAATGGAACTTTTTCCGATAATGATTTAAAATGGTTTAATAACATTTTTAAATATGGAGTTACGGCATCCAGAGAGATAGGGAGGTTACGCGAGACTGCTTCTACGAATAAGCAATTATTGGCATTACAAGGTACAACAGTGAAAGCAAAATTAAAAAAAATATATATTGTTGAAGAATACGATACTAATTGCGTAGTCAGTGTTACTTTAGAGATAACTGCTTTTCATCCAACAGAAACACTTACTGAAGATGAGCAAATAATAATCTACTTTGTTAAAGATAACGATTGGAAAATTGAAAGAATTGAAAAACGTTAATTCAATTTCAACAAAAAAAGCGGGTTGCCGTTAATTGGCAGCCCGTCTTTTTTATGCAAAGAAATTATTAAAATGTTTCAGCAGCAAGCGGAAAAAAGATTTTTGTTCAACGTCCGCCGTTGTAACAATGTCAGCGGTTGCAATTTCCTTGCCGTCGATATTGACGCGCACTTTGCCAATAACTTCGCCGTTGGTAATTGGCGCGTTCAAAACTTCGGGAATATCGTACTTAATTTCATAGGCGTCTTGATTTTTGAAAAGCGGTACAATAATTTCACCTGCAGTTTTAACGGGCATAGATTTGCGCCGCCCTGAAAGAATTGGCAAAGTTTTAATAATTTCGTCAGATTTTACCAAAGTGCCGACGCCGATATTATCAAAGCCGTAATCGAGCAAAATAATTGAATCGTTCCACATATAAAGCCCGTCAAGTACAACTGCAATTAATTGAATCCCGTTACGTTTTGCCGCGCTGATAACGCAACGCCCCGCGCGTTGAGTGTAGCCGGTTTTAACGCCGTTGCAACCGTTGTACATCCACAGCAAGCGGTTTTCAGTACGCAAAAGTTTATTATTGTCGTCGTGAATCCAATTAAATGATGCTTCAGTGGTAGTAACAATTTGTTCAAAGCCGGGCGTTTTAAGTCCCTGCGCGGTAATCAGTGCAAGATCGCGCGCGCTTGTATAATGGTTATCGTCCGGCAAGCCGTGCGGATTTGTAAAATTGGTATGAGTTGCACCGAGTTCTTTTGCGCGTTGCGTCATATGTGCGGCGAAATTTGCCACGTTGCCGTCAATGTGTTCAGCTATTGCAACGGTTGCATCGTTGGCTGAAACCATCATCATACCGTACAATAAATCTTGCAACGGAATTTTTTCCCCCTGATCCAGCCAAAGAGTTGAGCCTTCAGTGCCCCAAGCATTTTCGCTTACTGTAACAATTTCATCAAGTCCGCCGCGTTCGAGTGCAAGCAACAACGTCATTACTTTTGTAGTACTTGCAGGGAACATTGGACCGTCGGGGTTGCGCGCGTAAATTACGTGTCCTGTTGACGCCTCAATTACAATAGCTGAAGTTGCAGTAACATTCGGCAATACGTCACCTTCAGGCACGGGACGGGTATTCTGAACGGGGTCAACGGTGTAGCCGGGATTCAAGCCGGAATTTTCGCTGTTCCACTGCACATTTTCAAGCGGCGCGGCTTGGGCGGTAAACATAAAAAAACTTGCAGTCATTCCCGCTAAAATTTTTTTGAGGTTCAATAATTTTCGCTCCTTTAGTTTAATCTTGACGCTTATCGACGAGGTTTTTAATTTTTACAGCGTTGCCTGCGTCGTCCTTTTCGACTTCGGCTTCTTCGGCGAAAAAGGCAGCGTACTGCATTTTTTGTTTTTTTAAATCTTCCCGCGTGGCAAGGGCGGTTTCTCCTTCTTCGATAATAATTTCTGTATCAGAAAAATCTTCGAGCGTTTGCAAGTCGGTATTTTCTTCGGCGTCATTTTCGTCTTCTTCGTGTTCACCGCTGATTTTTTTAACGTATTCTGCAACAAATGTTTGCAATCCCGCGTTTAAATTTTGGTTAATCTGCGCCATAGTTTTTGCGTGTTCATCCGCAAGATTTTTTGCAAGCTGATTAAGGTTACTTGAAAAAATTTCATTTGCGGCTTTAATTTCTTCTTTGGCGTTGCGAAGGTTCGTCATTTCAAGGTAAATTTTTTCATTTTCTTCGCTGAGGATTTTATTTTCTTCGCTCAAGTTTTTATTTTTTTCGCGCAGTTCTTCAATTTCGATTTTCAACAATTCGTTTTCGTCTTGAATGTCTTTGAGTTCCTTTTGAAAATTTTCGCCGATTTCCTTAGCAGCCGCCAAAATTTTTTCAAATTCGCCAAGTTGTGCCATTGTAGAAAAACTCCCTTCGGTCGTTTTTAGGTGTCAGGTTTTAGGTTCCAGGTTTCAGGAAAATTTCTAACACCTGCCACCTGTAACCTGATACCTGATACCTAGTCCCTCATTTTATCTAAAATTTCGTTGTCGTCCAATTCGGCAATTTCAGAAACTTTATCGGAATTAAATCCGCACAATTCGCCGTAAATGCAATACTTGCAGGCATCGCTTTTTTTAGTTTTGGCGGGCTTAACTTCAATGTTGCCGTTCAAAATCTGCGCACCCGTGTTTTGAATTTTTTGTTCAAGAAAATTTAACATAATCGAAAAATTTTCTGCGGATTTAACATTTTTTTTGGAGCGGCTGTCCAAATTGCCGTCAGTTTTCAAACTTACTTTCAAAAATTCAAAATCTTCCGAGCCGTCAATTTCTTTGATAACTTTAGTATCGTCAAGCGTCCAGCCCGCAAATTTTAAAGCCTTGTTGACTTCGCCCGCCGCCAAATTTGCACTTTCAACGGTTTTCACGGGAGCTTTCAAAAAATAATACATCATACCCGCAGGCGCACGCCCGCCGACAATTTCAAGATTTTTTGCAACAAGCAAATATGTTAAAAGCTGAATGTTCAGCCCGTTGTAAATTTCGTTCAAATTCAGGTACGCATTGCCCGTTTTATAATCGATAATCAGAAAAAATTTGCCGTCCTCGTTGAAATCCACGCGGTCAATTTTTCCCGTCAACTCCATTTTAACGCCTGCAATATCATAAATCAACGCTTGAGTTTTTTTGTCGCCGAAAGTTTCTTCAAAAAAATTCGGGTGAAATTTGCTTACGGCGTCAAGTTTTATCAGACGTTGCAGGGAATTTATTGCAACTTTTTTAATCCTGTCGCTTTGATGTTTAAGCGCGTTGGTACTCAACAAAATTTTATTGTTCAAATTGGGCGCGGTGTTTTCAAGAATTTCAGTAACAATTTTTTCAAGTTCGGGATTTTCAACTGACGCCCAACGGCGATTTTCTTTTTTGAGGCGTTCGCCGAATTGCGCCATAACGCTGTGCAAAATATTTCCAATGTCGGGCGGCGTAACTTTATATTCGCGGCGTTCCTCAAGTTTCAAGCCGTACTTTACAAAATATTGGAAAGGGCATTTATTAAAAGATTCAACATTTGTAACGGAGCCGCGCAATTTTTTATTCGGCGCAAAAAGTTTTTCGGCTGAAGTTTTCGACAAAGTTTTTTCGACTGCGGCAAAATCAATTTGACTGCCCAAAGTTTCTAAAATTTCCAACTGAATAAATTCTGTTTTAATTTGCGGGAAAAATTTTTTAATCCTGTCAAGAAGGGCGGCGGCGTTCATAGCGTTGCCTTCGGAATCTGCAAGCGGGTATGAAATGCAAAGATATTTTTTCGCTTCAGTCAAGCCGCGATAAATCAAAAATTTTTCAGCCAAAATTGCGTCGCTTGTACCTTTCGGAATTTCCACGCCGCTATCGTTAAGGTGCAACCTGTCAGCGTCAGATAACAAATTTTTTTCGGCGGCGCGTTTAGGGAAGGCGTTGGAACTGAATCCCAAAATATAAATTGCGCGGGAATTTTGCAAAGAATTTTGGTCAAAGTTTGAAACAGTAACTTCATCGACGCCGGGCGGAATCAATGACATTTGCAAGGCGTCAAGCCCTTCATTGATAATCGATTCAAAATCTCGCGCGTTAATAAAACTTTCGTCAAGCGATTCTGCAACTTGGTCGAAGAGCGAAATTATATCGTCCCAAATTTTCAAATGTTCGCGTGAAAGTGCCAAATTGCCGCGCGTTTCTTCAATCTGCGACCATTCAAATAATTTTTCGTAGGCGTTAAGATTTTCGATAAAATTAAAAAGTGCGGCGGTTAAATTTTTCGCAGAATTTTTTTTCTTGAAAGCTTGAGAAAAATTTATCAGCGGCTCAACTGCGGTGCGGCGAATTGCATCAACTTTTGCAAGGCGGGCTGTTTCACTTTCAGAAATTTTATCACTTTCCAAATTGTGACGATACCAACGCCAATTATTTTCCTGCGTCCAAACTTTTTCGCCACGCAGCCCAAATTCCAAAACGTAATTTTCCAATAAATCAATATCGTCCTGCGCGAGGTTAAAAAATCCTGTGCGAAGGCAACGAAAAATTGACTCGGCACGCCAACCGCGCAAAATTTCCAACGCCGAGCGAATCAATTCGGCGAGCGGGTGATTGTTGGCGGGGCGTTTGCTGTCAATGAAAAAAGGTATGCCGTGAATTTCAAAAATCGGCTTGATTAAATCGCTGTAAGTTTCGTCACGCGCAATAATCCCAATTTGCCTGCAACGATAATCATTTTGCAAAAGTTGCAAAATATCCTGCGCGACGGCTTCAACTTCGGCGCGCTTGTTGACTGCTTCAAAAATTTTTAAACCTTCAACATTGCCGCCAAAAGTTTTTTGAGTGCGAGCGAAAATATTTTCTTCCAAAAATTTCAGCGCGTCAACTTGAAAACGTTTAGCCGAATTGCAGGGAATAATTTTAAAATCAGTTTCAACTTCGGCGGCAAGATTTTTCAACGTGTTAAAAGTTTTGAAGGAGCGGTTAAAAATCCCGACGTCCTTAACATTTTCGCGGCTTGAAATGTCAGTTTCCAGCGGCAAAGTTACATAAACATTTTTTGCACATTTAAAAATTTCGCGCAGAATTTTTCGCTGTTGGGGGTCGAAGAAAATAAAGCCGTCAATAAAAATTTCGGCGCGGCTGATTGATTTTGAATTTTTGATAAGCTCGGCGGCGTGTTCCAATAAATCGCTCTCATCGTTTTGCTTGCCGCTTAAAGCCGCTCTGAAGTCTTCGTACAAAATCGCCAAGTCGTGAATTTTATTTTTTAATTCTTCGTCGTCGATATTTGCGGCGGCGTCAGAAAGTTTTTCGGCGTCAACAGAATAAGTGCGCAGGTCTTGAATTTCCCTTGCAAGAATTTCAACAAAGCCGCGCTGTTTTGCGGAGCGTTCGTAGTAAAGTAAATCTTTGGCGCGGTTGATTAAAATTTTGCGCAGTAAAAGCCGCCTGCCAATTTCAGAAATGCGCGGGATAATCGAGCCACCGACTTCTTCCAAAATCTGCGCGGCGAATCTTTGAAAGCTGTACATTCGCACATTGACCGCGCCGCCCGTCTCCTTGAAAAGTGCCAATTCTGCGCGGTACGTTTGATAGGCAGGCAACAGAAAATAAATTTCACTTTTGAGCGGGAAAATCGACAAAACTTTTTTCATACGTTGCAGGCAATGAAAAGTTTTGCCCGCGCCCGCGCGCCCAATGATAATTTCAACAGCCATTTAATTACCTCTGTTAAAAATCCATTCTATAACTTTTTCTTCGGTGGACTTATCGGCGTTGCCCTTGACGCGCAATTCTTCGCCGCTTGAAATTGCAATGTACGTTGCCATAAATTTTGCAAAGCCGTAAGCTTTTTCTTGGAAGACAAGCAAAAATAATTCTTCGGAATCAATCTCTTCATCTTCCCAAGCTTCAGCGCAATCCCCAAGAATAAATCTGACAAGGTAACTGAAATTTTCGGGGCGCAAAGTGCCGTTATTGATAAATTCCGCCACGTTAAAATAATAATCGTCCAACGCCTTAATTAAAATTTTGGCGGACTTTTCTACAACTTGCGGTTGCAACTCTTCCGAATACGCAACAGTATAATCAACGTCAAAAAATTCGTTTACGGTATCATAGCCGCGCGACAAAAGTACAATCGAATGAACATAAAAGCGCGCGTAGTAAATCGCGCTTTTGCAATAATCGTCAAGGTAAAAAGGTTGTTCTTCGTCAATCAAATTAATAAGCGTGTCGCGGATTATCGCAGTTAATTTTTCAACTTGATTTTCGGGCGGCTGTTTGAATTGGTACAGCTTGAACCATTTCCTTATTGTCTCGGAAATTATGCTGTCGAAAGTGTAAATGTTGTTTAAAGTTTTTTCGTTCAATGTGAAAATCTCCCTTCGGTCGATTTTAGGAAACAGGATAAAGGAGAAAGGAGAAAGTTTTTCCTTCTTCCTTCTTCCTTATTCCTTCTTCCTTATTCCCTCTTAAACATTTTTGCTAAATCTTTCGCCGAAAATTTAATAATAGTCGGTCTGCCGTGAGGGCAAGTGTAAGGATTGGGCGTCTTGCTTAAATCGCTTAACAAAACTTTCATTTGCTCAAAATTCAATTCCTGCCCTGCTTTAATTGCGGCTTTGCAGGCGGTAGTTGCCAAAACGAGTTGGCGAATATTGCGGGCAATATCTGCGCGGCGTGTTTCGTCAATTTCGGCGGGCGTGTCAATTTCAGGCAAGCTTGAAATAATTTCACGCAACATAATTTCAGGGTCAGTGCTTCCCGCGTCAACAGGAACTTCAACAAGCCGAAATTCATTTTCGCCGCTCGGCTCCATAGTAAACGCCAAACTTTTAAACAGTTCCAAATTATTTTCAATCAGCGCAGATTCCGCCGCGTCAAATTTCAAAACTCTATGAATTAATAAACCTTGCGCGGGAATTTTATCAGCGTAGCTGCAAAGCCTGTCAAACAAAATTCTTTCGTGCGCGGCGTGCTGGTCGATAATGTACAAATCCGAATTGCTCTGCGCGACGATATAACACAAATTAACTTGCCCAATCGGAAAAAGTTTCAGCGCGGGCTTTTCAGATTTTTTCGGCGGCGCGTCAACTTTTTTAACAGGTTTAATTTCTTCAATGGGTTTAATTTCTGCAACAGGTTTAATTTCTGCAACGGGATTTTTTTCGATTGAAATATTTTCTGTAACAAAATTTTCTGCAACGGAATTTTCAAAAGTTTCTTCGACAGAAAAATTTTCTAAAGTCATTTCGGAAGGCTTTAATTTTTCACGCGCCTTTTCGACGCTGAAATTTTTTTTGTCTTTTGCGGGCTTGCCAAAATATTCGTCAAGGTTTAACGGCTCATATTGCGGCGAATCAGGCGGCGCGGCAATTTCAGTTAAATCTGCGGGATTTTCCTTTTTTTCTGAAACAGCTTCACGAACTGCGCGATACACCAACTTAAAAATTTTGTTATCGTCATCAAAGCGCAATTCGGTTTTCTGCGGGTGAACATTTACGTCAATGGAACTTTGCGGCACTTCGATTTTAAAAACCGCCAAAGGAAAACCGCTTTTCGGAATTAACGCGCGGTAAGATTCTTCCAACGCCTTAGAAATTGTGCGGTTGTTGACAATTCGCCCGTTAATAATGAAAGTCTGCCACGTGCGATAATTTTTTAAAAAATTCGGCTTGCCGATATAGCCGCTAATTTTAAAATCTTCAACGGCAAAATTTATCTCGATTAGTGCACTTGAAATTTCGGTGCCGTAAATCCCCGTTAAAACGTCCAACAAATTACCGTTGCCTGGCGTGGCGAGCGCAGGGCGGCTGTTGTTAATAAACTTGAAAGAAATTTCGGGGCGGCTCAACGCAAGTTTTGTAATGTATTCGTGAATTTTGGCGGCTTCGCTTGCCGTTGCCTTCAAAAATTTCAGGCGCGCAGGAGTATTAAAAAATAAATCCTCAACAATAACCGTTGTACCGATTTTGCAGCCGATTTCGTGACTGTCAATGACTTTGCCGCCTTCGATTTTAATTTTGGTGCCCAATTCAGAATCTGCGCGACGAGTTTGCAAAGTAAATTTAGAAACAGAGGCGATAGTAGGTACAGCTTCGCCGCGAAAGCCGAGCGTAGAAATATTTATTAAATCCCGAACGTCAGAAAGTTTGCTTGTAGCGTGGCGTTTAATTGCCAAAAGGGCGTCTTCTTTGGACATTCCGCCGCCGTCATCAGTTACGCGCATTAAAGTTTTTCCGCCGTTCAAAATTTCAATTTCGATATGCATTGCGCCCGCGTCGATAGAATTTTCAACAAGCTCCTTGACGCAAGAGGCGGGGCGTTCGACAACCTCGCCGGCGGCAATTTTATTTATCGTGTTGTTATCGAGCAGGCGAACAATTCCCACGTTGCAATTTCCCCTTTCAATTTTCTTTCATAAAGTATAATTCAAAATCTGCGCGTTGTCTATAAATTGATATAGTTTGCGCGGTATGTTAAAATTTCGGCAGATAGGAGAGATTTTTAATGATAGAGATATTTGACGGCGCAATGGGTACAATGTTACAACAGGGCGGCTTAAAAGCGGGCGCGTGTCCCGAATTAATGAACATTGAATCGCCCGAAGTTGTAAAAAAAATACACCGCGCTTACATTGACGCGGGCGCAACAATTATTGAAACAAATACATTCGGCGCAAGTGCTTTAAAGTTGGAACATTACGGACTTTCAAGCCGCGTCAGGGAAATAAACGCCGCCGCTGTGAAAATTGCAAAATCTGCAGGCAATGTCAAAGTTGCAGGCTCAATGGGTCCGACGGGAAAATTTATTGCGCCTTTGGGCGATTTGGATTTTGAGGACGCCTATAAAAATTTTTTGGAACAAGCAGAAAATTTGGCGGAGGCGGGCGCAGATTTTTTAATTATAGAAACTTGCATTGATATTCAAGAAATGCGGGCGGCGTTGCTTGCCGCAAAAGACGCTTGCAACTTGCCTGTAATTTGTCAACTTTCCTACAGCGAAGACGGGCGCACCGTTACAGGAACTTCACCTAAAGAAGCCGCCGTAATTTTGGAGGCAATGGGCGCGGCTGTTATCGGCGTGAATTGTTCGTTGGGACCTGAACAACTTGTGCCCGTTGTAAAAATTTTGGCTGAAAATTGCCGCGTGCCTGTTAGCGTGCAACCTAATGCAGGGCTGCCCTATCTTGAAAACGGCGTTACAAAATTTCCAATGGACGCAAAAACTTTCGGAAGTTGGGGCGTTAAACTTGTTGAGGCGGGCGCAACTTTTTTAGGCGGCTGTTGCGGTACGACGCCCGCGCACATTTCCGAACTTACCAAAAATATTAAAAATTGCGTTGAACCTTCGCGCAGGTTTTCAAACACTTTGAAACTTGCAAGCAGAAGTAAAACAGTTGAAATTTCTAAAAATCTGCCGACGGTTTTAATTGGTGAAAGGATTAATCCTACAGGCAGAAAAAAACTTGCCGCCGAAATTCGTGAAGGTTCCCTGCTCGGCGTAAAAAAAGACGCCGTTAATCAAGTCAAGGCGGGCGCAAAAATTCTTGACGTAAATATGGGCGTCGGCGGGATTGACCAAGAAAAAATTATGGCACAAGCTGTCAAGGAAATTTCGCAAATTACGGACGCGCCTTTGGCTATCGACACTTCAGACGAAAAAGCATTGGAGGCGGGCTTGAGAATTTATCCCGGTCGTGCGCTGATAAATTCTGTAAGTTTTGAGCCTGACAGGATTAAAAATTTTTTGCCGCTTGCCAAAAAGTACGGATCCGCAATTTTAGTTTTGCCGCTTACTGAAAAGGGCGTGCCGAAAACCGCTGAAAGCCGCGTTGAAGTTGCAGGAAAAATTATTGACGCCGCAAAAAGCGCAGGACTGCGCGATGAAGATTTTTTATTGGACGCGCTTGTTATGACAATTTCGGCGGACGCGGACGCCTGCAACGAAGTTTTAAAAACTTTGCGCTTGTACAGGGAAAAATTCGGTTACCCTGCAACGATGGGACTTTCAAATATTTCTTTCGGCTTGCCGAATCGCCCGCTGATTAATTCAACATTTTTTGCAATGAGTTTGGCGGCGGGGCTCGACGCGCCAATTATGAATCCCTACAACGAGTCAATGATTAACACGCTTAAAGCAAGTGCCGCATTGCTCGGCAAGGACGCCAACGGCTTAAATTTCAGTAAATTAGGAGAAAGTGCAAAGGAAAAAGAAAAAAGGGAAATTGAAATTAATTTGCCCGTTCTTGACGCAATAAAATTATCTGTCATTGAAGGCGAAAAGGACGAAATTGCCGCGCTGATTGTTCGCGCACTTGACGAAAATTTTTCTGCCAACGAAATTACCGAAAAAGCTTTAACAGCCGCAATGAATGAAATCGGCGAAGACTTCGGCGCAGGAAAAATTTTTTTGCCGCAAGTTTTATTGTCGGCTGAAACAATGCGCGTTGCATTTAACAAGCTGAAGGAAATTTTGCCCGCGCAGGAAAATTCAACGGCAGGCACTTTTGTAATTGCGACGGTTAAGGGCGACGTTCACGATTTGGGGAAAAATATCACGGGCGCACTTTTGGCTAACAGTGGCTTCAAATTGATTGACTTGGGAAAAGATGTTGACAGCGCGGAAATTGTACGCGCGGCGATTGAAAACAACGCTGACATTGTCGGACTTTGTGCGCTTATGACAACTACGATGATTCAAATTGATAAAGTCATTGCGGATTTGAAGGCGGCGGGTTGCGCGGCAAAAGTTATGGTCGGCGGCGCGGCTTTAACGCAAGAATACGCAGACGCGGCGGGCGCGGACGCCTATGCAAAGGACGGAGTTGCAGCCGTCAAACTTGCCAAAAAGTTAATAAAGACTAAAGACTAGTGGTTAGGGATTTTTTTAGGAAAAAGAAAGCACGTTTTAAATGACACTAAAAATATATCCTAAAATGCCCGAAATTTAAAATTTTTGCAAAGGGTATACTTTTATACTAAAAAATAGTTGGAGGCGGCTTGTCGTCGATTCCAGCCGCCTTAAAATCGATATTTGAACGTGGAGGGAAATTTTAAAATGCAATTTAAAAAATTTTTGGCAACGATTTTTGCATTGGTTTTAATTTTTGGAACGTTGACGCCTTGCCTTGCCGCAAAAAATCTTTCTGCGCTCGGCAAAGTTTCCACGCAAAAAAAATATACAATGTATCTCGGCACAAACGACAAAGACACGCAAAAGCGCGAAATTCCTATTAAAGAAATTCAGGAACAAATGCACGAAATTTGTATGAAACACGTTGACGGCTACACGCTGACAGTTGCCGACGGCTATTTCAAAGACAGCAACGGCAAGCCCTACCGCGAAATTGCGCTGGTGTACGTTTTCATTGATACGCCGCTGGATTCCATACAAAAAGTTATGGACGAAGCGTTGATAAAATTTAATCAATCGTCAATCTTGCTTGAAGAATCGACGGGCAAAAGTATTTTCTACAGCGGAGCAAAATAATATGTTGGAAAAAATCAGAATCGGCACACGAGCCAGCAAATTGGCTCTTTGGCAAGCGGAATTTATAGCGTCGGAACTTCGCAGGGAATATTTAAACTTGGAAGTTGAATTGGTAAAAATTCAAACAATGGGCGATAAAATTTTAAATTCACCGCTTGCGAAAATTGGCGGCAAGGGACTTTTTACCAAAGAAATTGAAAACGCGCTCGCCGAAAATAAAATTGATTTGGCGGTTCACAGTTTTAAGGACGTACCCAACGAATTGCCGCAAAATTTTAAAATTGCCGCAGTAACCAAGCGCGCAAATCCTTTTGACGCTTTTGTAAGCAATAAATTTTCTGCTATTGAAAAAATGCCGAAGGGCGCGGTTATCGGTACTTCAAGCCTTCGCCGTGCGGCGCAAATTCTAAATTTTTTTCCGCACTTGAAAATAGAAAATTTGCGCGGCAATGTCGATACACGCTTAAAAAAACTTGACGCGGGAAATTTCGACGCAATAATTTTGGCGGCGGCGGGGCTGGAGCGTTTAGGTTACGGCGAAAGAATTACTCAAATTCTTACAGAAATAATTCCTGCGGCAGGGCAAGGCGCACTTGCCGTTGAAATTCGCGCGGACGATTTTAAAACGGCGGAACTTGTAAAATTTTTGAATGACGAACAAACTTTTCAAGCCGTAAAAATTGAGCGAGATTTTTTGAAAGTCATCGGCGGCAGTTGTCAAATTCCCGTCGGAATTTTCGCCTCAATCCTCGATAATAAAATTTATGCTCGCGCAGTTGTTGCCGCGCTTGACGGCAAAAAAATTATCAAAGATTTTTCCATTGCGCCGCTTGAAAAAATTTCAACCTTCGGCAGTGATTTGGCAGAAAAAATTTTGAGCGAAGGCGGGCGGGAAATTCTGCCTATTTGACGGGAATTTTTTTATTGGTTATAATTTCATAATTTTAATAATTTTAACCTAAAAAACGGGGGTGCAGAAATGGGCAAAGCATTAATCATTGGTTGCGGCGGCGTAGGAAGCGTCGCTATTCACAAGTGCGCACAGAACAGCGAAATTTTTAACGAACTTTGCATTGCAAGCAGGAATATCGAAAAGTGCAATGCAATAAAATCGAAGTTGGAGGGCAAAACTTCAACAAGGATTTCAACGGCGAATGTTGACGCAAATAACGTTGATTCGCTGGTTAATCTGATTGAAATTTTTAATCCCGATGTTGTAGTAAATTTGGCGTTGCCGTACCACGATTTAAACATTATGCAAGCTTGCCTCAAAACTAAAACAAATTACCTCGACACGGCAAATTATGAGCCCGAAGAAACGGCTTACTTTGAATACAAACACCAATGGGCATTTGACGAAGATTTTAAACGCGCAGGAATTACCGCGCTTTTAGGTTGCGGCTTTGACCCGGGCGTTACGGGAATTTTTACCGCGTACGCGCTGAAACATTACTTTGATAAAATTGAAACGATTGACATTTTGGACTGCAACGGCGGAGATCACGGCTACCCTTTTGCAACGAATTTTAATCCCGAAATAAATATCCGCGAAGTTACGGCGAAGGGCGAATATTACGACGGCGGCGAATGGATTGAGACCGCGCCGCTTGAAATTAAACGCTCTTACAATTTTGATGAAGTCGGCGTTAAGGATATGTATCTCCTTTACCACGAAGAAATTGAATCGCTGGCAAAAAATATTCCCGGCGTTAAGCGGATTAGATTTTTTATGACGTTCGGACAAAGTTACCTGACGCATTTAAAATGCCTTGAAAATGTCGGAATGACTTCGATTGAACCTATTGACTACAACAGGCAAAAAATTGTTCCGCTGCAATTTTTGAAGGCGGTACTGCCTGACCCTGCAACGCTCGGCGCGCGTACTGTCGGCAAAACTAATATCGGCTGCATTTTTACGGGCGAAAAGGACGGCAAGAAAAAAACTTACTACGTTTACAATGTCTGCGACCACCAAGAATGTTACAGGGAAGTTGGTTCGCAGGCAATTTCTTATACAACGGGCGTACCTGCAATGATTGGCGCGGCTATGTTGATTAGCGGGCAATGGAATTTAAAGGGCGTGCGCAATGTTGAAGAATTTGACCCCGACCCGTTTATGGCGGCGTTGAATAAATTCGGCTTGCCGTGGAAAGAAAATTTTAACCCCGTTTTAGTTGACTAAATGAAATAATTAACTGCCACCTGAAACCTGCAACCTGACACCTAAAAAAGCGACTGAAAGGAGCTTTTTTCTTGATTGAAACACCGGCTTACATTATCGACGAAAAATTTTTAGTGCGGAACTTGGAAATTTTGGCAGAAGTTCAAAAATCTACCGACGCAAAAATTTTATTGGCGCAAAAATGTTTTTCCGCGTTTTACTTTTACCCGCTGATAAAAAAATATTTGTGCGGCACTGCGTCCAGCGGCTTATATGAAGCGCGTTTAAGCAAAGAATTTTTCGGCGGTGAAAATCACGTTTACTCGCCCGCCTACAAAGATTCTGAAATTGGCGAACTTGCCGAAATTTGCGACCACGTAATTTTTAATTCTTTTCGGCAGCTTGAAAAATTTTCAAACTTTGTAAAATCTGCGGGCTTGCGAATTAACCCCGAACATTCCACGCAAAAAATTTCAATCTACGACCCCTGCAGTAAAAATTCAAGGCTCGGCGTGCGTATCGACGAATTTAAATCTGCGCGAAGTGATTTAATTGAGAAAATCGACGGCTTGCACATTCATACTCTTTGCGAACAAAATTCTGACGCGCTCGAAGAAACTGTTGACGCCTTTGAAAAAAATTTCGGCGAATACCTTTTCAAAATGAAATGGTTAAACTTGGGCGGCGGGCACCATATCACTAAAAAAAATTATGACGTTGAACGCCTGAAAAAAATAATTTGCCGTTTGAAAAATACTTACGGCGTGGAAATTTATTTGGAGCCGGGCGAAGCGGTTGCACTTGACGCGGGTTTTTTGGTTGCAAAAGTTTTAGAAATTCAGAACCTGCGCAACGGCGTGCAAAATGTTATAATCGACGCAAGCGCGGCTTGTCATATGCCCGACGTACTGGAAATGCCCTATACGCCAAAAATTATCGGCGCGGCTGAAATTGGCGTAAAAAAATTTAATTACAGATTCGGCGGCGCAACTTGCCTTGCAGGTGACGTTATCGGCGAATACAGCTTTGACAATCCGCTGAACGAAGGCGACGAAATTACTTTTTGCGATATGGCAATTTATACGATGGTTAAGAACAACACTTTTAACGGCGCGAAACTTCCTGCAATTTACGCAAGAAATTTTGACGGCACTTTGACACTTATAAAAAATTTTGATTATGAGGACTTTAAATGCAGACTTTCTTAATTAAAAAATTTTTATTGTTGGCGGCAATTTTAATTTTGTGCGCGGGTTGCGGCGAAGAAAAAAAAGATTCGCCTGAAAATGCGCTTGCCGAAATTCAAACTGCACTTGCCGAAAGGAACTTTGAAAAACTTTCTGCGCGTGTCGATTCAGAAAAACTTTTCGCGCAGATTTACGATGATGCAACTTTGGAACTTGCTGCCAACTACGATTACTACAAGGAAAAATATCCCGATGACCCGTATTTCCAACACGACGCCGAATTTTTGAAAAAGTACAACACAGATTTTAGGGACTTGCATTTGAAATTTGCAAATGACGTTAGGGCGGCGTATTTTGCCAAAATGCCCGCGCCCGCAATTCCCGAAGAAAATCCCCAAGCTTACGTTGCAAACGAATTTGAAGAACTGCGCCGCGTCGTCAATACCGAAATTCAAAGTATCGTGGTTGATAAAGATTCTGCGGAAATGTTTTTGACGCTGAAGGGAGATTCAACATTGCGCGGACAATTTTTCGGCGAATTGACTTTCAAACTCGGCTTTATCAAGGACGGCGAAAAGTGGCACTTGAATAAAATTGAAAATCTTGACGAATTGACGCCGCCGCTTGTCGATAAGGCTGAAGTTGTTTGGATTAACTTTTTTTAAGAAATTTTTAAATCGCTTTGAAGGCTTTAAATCCCCCCTAAAATCCTGTTTCCTAAAAAGCGAATGAAAGGGGCTTTTTAAATGGCTTTTTATTACAAAGAACCGTCACATACTTTTGGAGAATATTTGCTTATACCGGGCTATTCTTCAACCGACTGCATACCTGCAAACGTTGACCTTTCAACGCCGCTTGTAAAATTTAAGGGCGGCGAAAATCCCAAGTTAAGCTTAAATATCCCAATGACTTCCGCAATTATGCAATCCGTTTCAGATGACAAAATGGCTATTGCGCTTGCGAAGGAGGGCGGCGTATCTTTTATTTTCGGTTCGCAGTCAATCAAAGACCAAGCCGCTATGGTTCAGCGCGTCAAAAATTATAAATCGGGATTTGTTTCAAGTGATTCAAACGTTAAACCGACTGCAACGCTCAATGAAATTTTGGAACTTTTGGAACAGACGGGACATTCTACAATGGCGGTTACTGAAGACGGCAAACCTACGGGTAAACTTTTGGGGATTATCACAAGCCGTGATTATCGTATTTCAAGAATGACGGGCAAAGAATTGGCTAAAGATTTTATGACGCCCTTTGAAAAATTAATCTACGCGGACGCAGATAACACAACTTTAACAAAGGCTAACGATTTACTTTGGGAACATAAATTAAATATGTTGCCGCTCGTCGATAAAAAGCAACGCCTGCGCTATATGGTTTTCAGAAAAGATTACACCGATAACAAAATAAATCCGCTTGAACTTATCGACAAGAAAAAACGTTACATTGTCGGCGCGGGGATTAACACGCGGGATTATGCTGAAAGAGTTCCCGCACTTTTGAAGGCGGGCGCAGATGTACTTTGTATCGATTCTTCAGAAGGTTTCAGCGAATGGCAAAAGATAACGCTTAATTATATTCACAAAAATTTTGGCAAAGATGTCAAAGTTGGCGCGGGCAATGTTGTTGACGCGGAAGGCTTTAACTTTTTGGCGGAGGCGGGCGCAGATTTTATCAAAGTTGGAATTGGCGGCGGCTCAATCTGCATAACGCGCGAGACTAAAGGAATTGGGCGCGGGCAGGCAACGGCGGTTATTGACGTTTGCAACGCGCGCGACGAATACTACAAAAATACGGGAATTTATATTCCAATTTGCTCGGACGGCGGAATTGTGCACGATTATCATATGACGCTTGCTCTTGCAATGGGCGCAGACTTTTTAATGTTGGGAAGATATTTTGCGCGTTTTGACGAATCGCCCTCTGATAAAGTGCGAATTAACGGCACTTACTACAAAGAATATTGGGGCGAAGGTTCCAACCGCGCGCGCAATTGGCAACGCTACGATTTGGGCGGTGCAAAAAAACTTTCCTTTGAAGAAGGCGTTGATTCTTATGTTCCCTACGCAGGCTCTTTGAAAGATAATGTTGCATCGACGCTTGCCAAAGTTCGTTCGACTATGTGCAACTGCGGCGCGTTGAATTTGCCTGAATTGCGCACAAAGGCTAAAATTACTTTGGTTTCTGCAACTTCGATTGTTGAGGGCGGCAGCCACGATGTTATTTTGAAGGATAAATTTTCGATAGATTGAGGCTAAAAATATATTTGGCAAAAATTTTTGGCGGCAAAAGTTGAAGCGATAAGTTTTGATAGCGTTGACGAACAGGTGTCAGTTAAAATTTTTTTCAAAGTTTTAAATTAAGGCGGCGATATTATGAAGATTTTTTCTGTAATTTTTTTCTGCGCACTATTTTTATTGGCGGCGGCGAAAGTTGAGGCGGCGAATTTCGGCAGCGTTGACGAACAGGCAGAAGCAGTTAAACTTTTAAATAATGTTCGAGCAGAAGTCGGGCTCGGCGCGTTGGCTTGGAATCCCAACTCAAAATTGCAGGCGGCGGCAAGAATCCGTGCGCAGGAATTGGAAGAATTATTTTCACATACACGCCCCGACGGTTCAAGCTGTTTTACAATTTTTGAAGTTTACAGAATCAGTTACAGGACTTGTGCGGAAAATATTGCTTACGGCACACGCCTTTCAGCTGAAGGCGTGATTGACCTTTGGTACAATTCTCCCGGGCATTACAAAAATATGACGAATGCAAATGTTACTGAAGTCGGCTTGGCATCTTGGCACGCCGATAACGGCAATGTTTATTGGGTGCAACTTTTTAAAGGTTAAACTATGAAAGAAATTGAATTTGCGAAAAAAATAAATTCGCTCGGCGGCACGGCGTACTTGGTAGGCGGCGCGGTACGTGATAAATTTCGCGGCGTTACAGCGCACGATAAAGACTATTGCATTACAGGCGTTGACGATAAAACTTTTGCCGAAAATTTTCCAAACGCTTTAAAGTTCGGAAAAGCTTTTCCCGTTTACAGCGTAACCATTGACGGCAAAAATTGCGAAGTTGCACTCGCCCGCACTGAAAAAAAAGTCGGCGCGGGCTATCGCGGCTTCAAAGTCAATTTTAATTCCGCCGTAACTATTGAGCAGGATTTGTACCGCCGCGACACTACTATTAACGCAATGGCTGTTGATATTCTGCGCGAAGAATTAATTGACCCTTTCGGCGGGCAAAAAGATATTTTGGAGAAAAAAATTCGCGCAGTTTCCGAACATTTTACTGAAGACCCCGTACGCGCTTTAAGGGCGGCAAGGCAAGCTGCGCAATTTGATTTTGAAATTACTGCTGACACTTTGCAGGCAATGCAACTTTGCGCGTTTGAACTCAAAAACGAACCCGGCGAAAGAATTTTTTCCGAACTTGAAAATGCTTTAAAAACTGATAAGCCGTCAATTTTTTTTAGGAACTTGGAACGCGCGGGGATTTTGGAAATAACTTTTCCCGAAATTGCGCATTTGATAGGAAAAACTCAACCCGTTGAATTTCATCCCGAAGGAGACGCCTACGAACATACGCTAAAAATTGTTGACGAAGTTGCAACTGTAAATTCAAAACCCGTTATAAGATTTGCCGCGCTTGCGCACGATTTCGGCAAAGGTACAACGCCCCAAAAAATGTTGCCGCACCATTACCAACACGATAAGCGCGGGCTTGCAGTTTTGCAGGAAATGAGCGACAGAATACACCTTCCTACAGATTGGAAAAAAATTGCGGAGTTCGTCATTTCCGAACATATGCGTGCGCCCGTTTTGACTCGTCTCGGCAAAATTGTTGATTTTTTAATTAAACTGCATAACTCAAAAATTTCTGTCGAAGATTTTAACGATATAATAAATTTTGACAATCACGGCTTGCCGCTTTACCTTGCAAATGCTAAAATAATTCTTAACGAAATTTTAAAAGTCAACGGAAGAATGGCTCCGCCCGAAAAACGCGGCGCGGAAATTGGCGAATGGATTCGCTCCGAACGCATTAAAGTTTTAAGAAATAAATTTTTAATGTTTCCTGAAACCGAATGAAGGGAGATTTTAGTTTGAATGCAAATGGGATTGTACTTGCTTACAAGGGCAAAAAGCCGAAAATTGCCGAAAATGTTTTCCTTGCGCCGAATTGTTCTGTAGTCGGCGAAGTTGAAATTGGTACAGGTTCAAGCATTTGGTTCGGCGCGGCAGTGCGCGGAGATTTTCAACCCGTTAAAGTCGGCGTATTTACAAATATTCAAGATAACGCAACTGTTCACGTTATGTACGACGCGCCTACTGAAATTGGAAATTACGTTACGATTGGGCATAACGCCGTTATTCATTGCCGCAAAATCGGCGACAATACTTTGATTGGTATGGGCTCGATTGTTTTGGGCTATTCGGAAATTGGCGAAAATTGCATTATCGGCGCGGGAACTCTTTTGCCGCAATATAAAAAAATTCCCGATAACTGCTTGGTTTTCGGGAATCCCGCAAAAATTATGCGTGCAATTCGTGATGACGAAATTGAGGCACTGCGCGCCGCCTCAATGCAATATCACGAAAGCGCGCGCCAATATGCTCAATATTTATCGAGTCGCGGTATGTTTGAAGACCTTGATTAATTAAATTTTAAAATTGGTAACCTAAATTTCGCGCAGTATCGTAATCTTTTTGCGCGGCTGAATTTTGGCGCGTCATTTCATAACAATAGCCGCGTGCATAATAAGCTTTTCCGCTTGAGTTGTCCAAATTTATCGCAATGTTAAGTTCGGCAATGGCAGAGCGGAAATTTTTTTGGTAAAGGTAAGTTGCGCCGAGTCCGTAATGCGCCTCAAAATTTTTATCGTCAATTTGAAGGGCGTTTTTAAAATCAGCCTCCGCGCGGTTAAATTCTTTTAAGTTGCCGAACGCGCCGCCCCTGTAAATGTAAGCATCGATATTTTGCGGATTCAATTCAACGGCGTCTGTATAGGCAGAAATTGCGCTGTTGAAGTCGCCGCTGTTGAAAAAATTATTGCCCGCCTTCAAGCGTTGGTTTGACAAAAAATTATTGTCATTCTGCGCAAAATCTTTTGTCATTTGAAGGCGCACTTGCACTGATAAATTTTCGGAATTATTTTTTTCAGCCGCCACCAATTTTTCCTTAAGCGCGGCAAGTTGTTTTTCTTGTTCGGCAATGGAATTTTGCAACGCCTTATTTTGCGCCAACAAATCGGGCATAGAATCAGAATTTGCATTCAGCCACTTTGTAATTTCGTCCGTGTCAATGTCAACCAAAACTTTTGAAATAAATAAAAATCCCGCCTCGTCAGGCTTCACGTCATAAGTTACGGAATGAACTTTCATAATTCCTGCCGTCATAATTTCAATTTCTTCGGACTTCAATTCGTAATCAACAACTTTTGTATTACTTTTAACGAAAACGCCCGCCTTTTCCTGCGCGGCTTGTTCTGCGCGAGCTTTTGCGCGTTGCTTTGCAATGTCAGGCGTTTCAAAATCGCTCATAACGTATTCGCCAACGCCTTCATATGTGCGAACTTCGGCGTTTGCAACATTCGCCATAAGTAAGCCGCTTGCAATTAACGCCAAAAATTTTTTCATTTCTTACACCTCCAAAAAAATTTTAGCATACAAATTTTAAAATATCATTAGATTTTTCGGCGGCGAGGCGGTAAATATTTTTTGACAAATTGTAAAAAAAGCGTCAACTTTACAATTCAAATTCAAATTGCTAAAATTTTGCCAAACAGAAAGGAGAAATGGAAATGAGCAGTTGGGAACAGAGCAAACAGGATTTTATTGACAAACTCTCGAACGCCGACAGGACTTTCAGCGAAATTTTTCAAGTCGACAAAGAAGGGCTTGTAGTGCAGGGCGAAGAACGCGCCGAACTCGAAAAACTGCAAGCCGCAAACAAAGTTGTTTTGAAAAAGTTGCAAAGCCGCGAATTTACAGTTGCGATTGTAGGATTGGAAAAAGCCGGCAAAAGTACTTTGGGCAATGCTTTAATTAAGGCAATGGTTTTGCCCGAATATTCCGAGCGTTGCACTTACACTACAACCGAAATTCGCAGCGGCGATACTGACGTTGCAGAAGTTTATTTTTACAGCCGCGAAGAGTTCAATAAAAATTTTAAGCGTATGTTAAACGACGTGAAATACCCCGACACGGCAGATTTTTTCACAATGACGCTTGACGCCTTCAAAAATTATTGGCAGGCAGTCGAAACTGACCCCGAACGCCAAAATATTTTTATGGTTCACAACGGCACTACCGCCGAAGATATTAAAGCTATCCTCGAAGGCAAACAAAAACTTTTGCCGCTTTTGGGACACGCTACAATGACGTTCGGCGCGGAATATTGGACGGGCGGCGACGAATTTAACGAATTTAAAACTTATATAACGGGGATGAGCGGCAAAAATCCCGACGGCTCCGTTATTCGGCAACCGCACCCTTACGCCGTTAAAAGTGTAACCATTCGTTCAACCCAACTTGCAGAAATGAGCCACCTTGTTTTATACGACGTGCCCGGCTTCGATTCTCCCACAGATTTACACAAAAGACAAACTGAAGAAATGCTTAAATCTGCCGACGCAATTATTTTGGTTACGAATGTTGGCGACAGACCGAATTTGACGGGGACGCAGCTTGATATGTTGCGCAAAGGACAAGACGCCGACGGTATTAAACTCAGTGCAAAGGCGTTTGTTTTCGGAAATAAAATTGACCGCGCCGCCGACGCGCAAACTGCCAAAAATAATTTCGCCGCGCTGAAAAATGAATCTGTCAACAAATATCAAATTGCGCTTGATAATCACGTTATCGGCGGTTCTGCGCGCGCCTTTTTGGAAACGCAGGGATTAATGTCGGGCAACGTTGCAAGCCGCGTTATTGACGAATGGCAGCTCCCTGACGGCGACGGCGTTGCAGTTCTTCATAAAAAAATGCAGAATTATTACGATAACGCCCGCTTTGAAGTTATCAAACGCCGCGCAGAATCTACGCTTACAAAAACGCAGGAAGTTTTGAAAAATTTGCTTGAACGCTACGACAGCGGCGAATTAAATTATACTGACGTAAGCGCAGAAATTTTAATGGATATTCAGGCGAAATTGCCGCGCTTTATCCAAGAATCTAACAGAATTACAAAAATTCATACGGGCGAAATTATAAAATCTGCGCCGTTTACCAACGCCCTTAAAGCCGAAATTGAAAATATTTACCCGCTGTCTGACGCCGAATACACGCAGAATTTAATTCAAGATATTGAGTACAGCTTGGCGATTGACCCCGACAGCATTTACCCTGCAACAACCATTAACGGCAATGTACGCGATAAGCTCGGCAAAAAATTTGTTGAAAACGTTGTAACCTCCGCCGCCAAATTGACTATCGAAAAGCAAAACGATTTAAATATTGCGCTCGTTGAATCTTTCCTTAAAATTATGGGAATGGAAGAAACCACGCCGCATAAAGCCGCGCTTGAACAATCTGTCAACAAACTTTTTGAAAATATGCTGATTAAGGACGGCTCGGATTGCAATTTTAATTCTTTGGTTGAAAGATTTGTTACAACGCTGATTCAAACTTTAATTTCAACACCATTTGCAGAAGACGAACGCCTCAACAAAGTTAAAGCAACTTTTGCCGAATTGGTTTCTCTCGCCGTTTATTACAATATGCCGATGACTGATTTGCAAAATGTCAATCGCGCAGGAGTCAATTTCTTTTCAAAAATTTTGGTACACGAAACACTCGACGCCGCGCCCGAAGTTTCATCCAAGCCTACAAATCCAAAAACTGCCAAAGACAATGAAAACTTTTTGCGAGGAATTTTTGAAGATAATATTGACGCCGTGCAAATGGATATTAATTCTTTGCCCTTTGCAAAATGGGCGAAAATTGTTGCAGACGCCGAAATTAATTTAGTTGACGTGCAAGTTGACGCGCGGATTAAAGGCAAAGACAAACTCGGCAACAAGTTGGAAAATCTTTTCTACGATGACAGCTGGAAAACTTTTCCCGCCGCAAAACGTGTACAGGCTATTGAAAGTCTCGTCAACGTTTACGCCCGCCCAATTTCAACTTCGCCCGCCGATACTTCGAGCGTTAATCTTGAAGGCTTGCACGAAATGGCGCGTAAAGTTAAACGTATGCAAAGCAAAGAAGATATGGTTGCAACGCTTGACGCCGATATTGAAATTTTGCGCGATATTACGGCAAAGGCGGTTATTAATGCTATTGGGCTTGAACGCGCTTTTATTTCCGTCGTTACAAAAAATGTTGAGTTAATCCGTGAACATTTACAGGCGGGCGAAGGTGCAAAAGAGTTCCGCGCGTGGATTCGCAATAACGCAACTAATTTAATGCCTTCGCACTTTGAACACATTATCGAAGAACGCGCTATTAATGAAAACAGAAAAGCTATCGTAAACGCAATTAAAGTTATGCAGAATAAATTAGATTTCTAAAAAAATTTTCCAATCCCCGGCAGGAAATGGGGGGGGGCGTCGAATTAACACCTTCAGAAAAAATTTTGGAGGTGTTTTTTTATGGATTAAAAATTTTATCAAAAGTGCCGTAAATTCTCAGAACTTTGATATTTTAATTTAAGGACTCGTTGATATGTTAAAGAAAACTCGTGACCAATATTTTAATGAGGCGGCTTTTCCCGTGATGTTGCAATTTGAACTTACCGGCGCGTGTAATTTGAAATGCAAACAATGTTACAACGATTCAGGCGAAAAAATAACTTCAATGACACCCGAACATTGGAAAAATTTTTCAAAAAAAGTTGCGAACGATTTATTCAGCGTAACATTAAGCGGCGGAGAACCGTTACTGTTGGGCGAACAATTATTTTCTTTGATGGACATTTTTCAAGCGGGCAAAACGTGGATTAACTTAATTTCTAACGGATTTTTCATAGACAGAGAAAAAGCCAAACGATTGTCAAAATATGATCTCGGTTGGGTAGAAATATCTATAGATTCTCCCTTCGAAGATTATCATGATTATTTGCGCGGTGTACAGGGAAGTTGGCGAAAAGCAGTTTTGGCGGCGTCGTATCTTGCAAGCTATAATGTTCCTGTATTTATAGGCACTTGTGTTACTCCAAAAACTTTGCCCGATATTGAGGCAATGGTAAAGTTGGCTCAAGAAATTGGCGTAAAAGGTTTAACCCTTACAAAAATTTTCATTTCCGGCAGAGCATACAGCAACGCAGAAGAGTTGATACTTTCCGAAGACGATACAGAAAAATTTATAGCTGAAGCAATGCAACTCAAAAAAAATACAAAAGATATTGTCATTAATTTTACAACTCAAACTATTCAAGACGCAATTAAAGACGATACCGGAATAACAAATTACCAAGTGCCGATAATCAGACCGGACGCCAAAATGCGTTTATCCTGTTTTGAACCAATTATAGTTGGAGATGTGCTGAGCGAAGATATTCAAACTCTCTGGCAAAGATATAAGCAGGTACGCGCAGCAGTTAAAAATTCTCCTGAAAAAATTACCGCTGCAGGCAGAAATTATGTCGATAAGGAAATAAGCTATGTTAAAGTACTATGAACTTATTAAAGAATCAAAGCCTAAAAACAAGGCGAAAAAAATAAAGTTTGACCAATCCCAACATATTTATTTTGCCTCTTGTCATAATTATGCGGGAGTGGAAATTTTGGGCGAAGCCTCCGGCTTACTTTTGACGTTGTCCGACGGCGAAAAAACTTTGGCTGATATTGCAAAGCAGTTATCTTTAAAATTTAATGTTGCCGAGTCTGATATTGCAGAGATGATTGTTATAGAAGTGCGAAATTTACAGCGAAAACATCTTCTTTTCTTAGAAATTTAAAAAGGATATAGCCAAAAATCCCGAGCTAAAAAAATTTTTTAATGTTGAATGCCCTGATAAGGAGAGTTAAAAAATGGAAAATAAAAAAGTTGACACCAACAATATTTTTGAATCGGTTGTTTTAGAATCTGCCGATAAAGCTGAAGCTAATGCCGTTTTAATTGTTAATTTAGTTATTGCGGTTAGACCCGTTACTGACAGCGATTTAAAATGCGCGGGGCTTAACCAATAAAGTTTCCTGATTAGAATTGCAACATTAAAAGTTATATAGAACATTGTACAAAAAAATTAAGCCGCCAATCTCTGACGGCTTTTTTTAGTGCCAAAAAATTTTCAGTGCCCTTTAGTTTTAAATCTGCCGCCGACAATGTCATAAACAGAATTTATTGTAACAAAGGCGTTTTCGTCCATTGACAAAACAATTTCTTTAACCTTCGTAACTTCGAGGCGGTTTACCACGCAATATAAAATTTCTTTCGGCAGTTTTGTATAGCCGCCTTGCCCGTGCAAAATCGTAACACCGCGCCCTAATTGCCTGTTCAATTCGTCCGTAACTTCGATTGGATCTTTTGTAACAATCATAACCGCGTACGTTTCATCAAATCCCTTTGTAACAACGTCAATCATTTTCGCAATTACAAAATATGCAACAAGCGAATACATTGCTTTATCCCAACCGAATAAAAGTCCCGCGCCGCTCAAAATAAAAAGATTTATAAACATAACAACTTCGCCGACTGAAAAGGGCGAATGTTTATCGGCGATAATTGCAACAATTTCTGTACCGTCCAAAGAGCCGCCCGCGCGCATAATTATTCCAACGCCGATACCGTCAACAATCCCGCCGAAAATTGCCGCCAAAAACGGGTCATTGGTAACTTTCGGAAAAGTTGCCGCGTATTCGGAGCAAAGGCTCAACATTATTACCGCAATAACCGTCGAAATTGCGAAATTTTTTCCAATGTGTTTATAGCCGATATACAAAAACGGAAGGTTCAGCACCACCAAAAAAACGCCGAAAGGTACGCCGTCAACCATAAAATGTCCCATAATCGACAAGCCGACAACGCCGCCGTCAATAACTTGATTCGGTATCAGAAAAAGTTCCAGCCCCATCGACGCAATAGCCGCGCCAATAAAAAGCTGTAACCATTGTAAAATATAATTTCTTAATTTGCGCCCGCGTTTCATTATAATTGCGTTTTTGTTAATTTCCTCAACTTTTGAATTTCCAATTTGCTGTTCCGTTTCCAAAAAAATCCCTCCAAAATTTTATCAAAGAAAAATTTCAATCCCAAGCAAAATCACTGCAATTTCAATCAGAATTTGCAACACGTTAAAAAAAATTTTTTTCCACTTCAAGAAAATCATTCCCTAAAAATTTTTTTTTATTATAAATGACGTTGCAACGAATTTCAATGTTGACGCACATAAAAATTTCAGTTAAAATTCATTCAAAAAGGAGTGACAGGCGATGTACAGGATTTTTACAGCAATTATTTTTTCACTATTATTAATTTTAACTGCGCCGACAAACGCCGCTCAAAAGAATTTAAATTTAACGGCGGATTCGGTAATTTTGGTTGAAGCGACAACGGGGCGCGTGGTTTACGAAAAAAACGCGGACGAAGTTCGCCCGCCCGCAAGTATGACAAAAATGATGACTTGCATTTTGGGGCTTGAAAATCTTTTTCCCGAAGAAAAAATTAAAATTTCGCAGAACGCCGCAAATACCGAAGATTCATTTTTATATTTGCAAGAAAATGAGGCGTTGACGGCGCACGACCTTTTGCGCGGCGTTATGCTCGTTTCAGATAACGGCGGCGCGGTTGCAGTTGCTGAAGCGGTTTCAGGCAACGTTGCAACTTTCGCAAAACTTATGAACAAAAAGGCTAAAGAAATTGGTTGCAAGCATACCAATTTTGAAAATCCCAACGGCTTGCCGAATGATTCTCACTTTTCGACGGCGCGTGATATGGCGAAAATTGCTATGTATTGTTTACAGAATTTTGATTTTCGGGATATTGTCGGCACGCAGCGCGAAACGATTCATTTTATTGAACCTGTAAAAAGTGACGTAAAAATTGAAAACACCAACAAACTTTTGGGCACGTACAAAGGCGCGACGGGCTTAAAAACAGGCTGGACCATTGCGGCGGGCGGTTGTTTGGCGGCGTCAGCGAAGCGCGGCGATGTTGAATTAATTGCAATAGTTATGCACGCGCCCGACGCTGAAACTCGTTTTAGCGACGCGGCAACTTTGCTCGATTACGGCTTTGAAAAAGTAACTTCGGTTTACGGCGTGGACAAAAAGCAAGCCGATAAAAAAATTTTTGTGCGACACGGCAAAAAAGGTTCTGTTGAAGTCGAAATGAAAGACGATTTAAACTACGCGCTCTTCAAAGACGAATACAAACAAAATTTGACGGTTGATTATGATTTACCAAAAGTAATTGACGGCGGCTTTAAAGCGGGCGATGTTGTCGGCAAGGCGGATTTAAAATACAACGGCAAAGTTGTTGCAACTGTACCGTTCGTGGCAAAGGAAGATGTTGAAGAAGGTTTCAGTTTTTCTTCGGCGATTGTAGGACTTTCTGAACCGTTTATGTCGGTGGCTGAAGATTTTTTACTATTCTTGGCTTGATTGACGAGCCGCAATTTGAAATAAAAAAATTTCCTGCGCAGTAACAACGCAGGATTTTTTATTTTTGGCGGCGTAATTTATCAAAAATTTTTAGGAGAGATTAAAATGAAACTTATTGCAATTAACGGCAGCCCGCGCAAAAATTGGAATACCGCGCAACTTTTGCAAAGTGCAATGCAAGGCGCGCAGGACGCGGGCGCAGAAACTGAAATTGTTCATTTGTACGCGCTGAATTTTAAAGGCTGTACAAGTTGCTTTTATTGTAAGCTGAAGAGCAAGGAGCACGGCACCTGCGCGATGAAAGACGATTTAACGCCCGTGCTTGAGAAAGTTAAAAATGCTGACGCCGTAATTTTCGGCACGCCTGTTTATTTTATGAATTATTCGGCTGGAATGGTCGCCTTCATTGAACGGCTTTTTTTCTCCAATTACATTTACAGCGCGGAAATTCCTACCGTCTTTCCAAAAAAATTGCCGAGCGCGTTTTTCTATACAATGAATATGACACAGCAACATTACGAACAATTTGGAATGGCGCAAAAGTTCGGGATTTACGAAAACTTTACCAAAACTTTGTTGCAGGTTGAGCCGAAAATTCTTTATGCTTTTAATACCGTACAATTCAAAGATTATTCAAAGTACGAATCTTCGATTTTCAACCCCGAAGAAAAATTTGCTTACAAAGAAAAAAATTTTGACGAACTTTTGAAACAAGCTTACAATATCGGCAAAGATTTAATCAACCAAAAAACGCCCTAAGTTTCGACTTTAAGGCGTTTTCATAAATATTTTAAAGGCGGCTCTGCGGCGATTGTAGGCATTTTAAATTAAGTATTTTAAGCAACAAAACCATTTAATTTGGCAGCGTTTATGTCCGTTGCTGTCATCGTAATTACATTCTACTAATTCCTTTCCATAGTCGGTTACAACGTAGCCGTATTTGAAATCTTTTCTTTGAAGACCGAGTTCAACTAACCTTTGGTTGACGTATTGCGCAGATTTTCCGACAAGTGCGCCAAGTTGTTTAGGCGTCAACCATATTTCTTCCTCTTTTTCAACGGGCGGAATTGGCTTTTTCAATTCTTGAAGGTCAATCCCGTAAGCCAGCTCCATTATTGAAACAGCTTTTAACCTTGCCATATCTTGAGGAATAGAAAATTCTTGCTCAAAAATTTGCATAAGCCCTCCAGCGTCTATGATAGCCTTTTTTGTTGTTTCAATTAACACCTTTGGAGATTTTCTTTTGGTAGTTGATTTTTCTTCGCTCGGCGCAGTTTCGTTTTTACGAATTGATTCTAAATACTCATCATATTTTTTTTGAATGGCAGGTTTAGTTTCTTCAAAAAATTTTCTATTTATCTCTTTAATATCTTCAGCATATTTGACAAGTTCGGCGCACGCTTCCTCAAAAGTGATTTTAAAAAATTCGCCTTTAGTACGAAAAGTATCAAAAGTTTCGTGGCAAGCTTTTTCAATTTTTGTCGCTACATCGTGATGCACGTACTCAGTATGATAACAATTAACAACTTCCAAGCCGCTACTGCTTGAAATAGTGCGCATTCTGTTTTCAAAATTTCTTGTCTTGCCAATTTTAACGGTTTGATTGTCCATTTCAAGAGCATAAACGCACGTCATATAAGGATTAAGCAACGTTTCATAATGGATTTCAGTTAATTTTTGTTGTAATTTAACAACCCAAGCCTTTGTCCTTTCATCTAAATTATTTTCCATAAAAAAAGCCTCCTTAAAATAAGATTGACAAATTTTAACAAGGCGTTTATAATAACAATGAAGTTAGTTATAAACGTCTTCTTTGAGAGTTTTGATTGACTAATGGAATTATATCAAAGCTAGACGATTAAGTCAATAATATTTCGTTATAATAAAACAAAAAAGTTGCCGCAAGGCAATTTTTTTTGCGCAAAAAAAGCCTCCAAACATTTTGAAGGCTTTTTTATTTTTGCAGTGAGTTTGCTAAATTTGCGAATTCAGCAACAGATAAATTTTCTGCGCGAAAGTTAGGCGGAATGTTGGCAATTTCCAACGCCGCCAAAATTTTTTCCCTGTTAAAACCCGCGCCGACAAGTGAATTAACTAAAGTTTTTCTGCGTTGCCCGAACGCCGCGCGCACAACTTTTATAAAAAAATCTTCGCTTGCAACTTTGAATGGCGATTCGCGCACGTTGCAAACTACAACCGCGCTTGTAACTTCGGGGCGCGGCAAAAATGCTGAAGGCGGCACTTCAAACGCAATTTGAACATCTGCGCGAAATTGTACAGCAACGCTCATTGCGCCGAAAATTTTGGAATTGGGCGCGGCTGTCATTCGCTCGGCAACTTCCTTTTGCACCATCGTTACAATTTTTGTGACGGGCAATTTTTTTTCAAGCAGCGTCAACAAAATTTGCGTCGTTATGTAATACGGCAAATTTGCAACAACTTTAAAATTCGGCGGCATTATTTTTTCAACGTCAACTTTTAAAATATCGCCTTGAATCAGCTTGAAATTTTCGTAACCTTCCAAAGTTTTTTCAAGGACGGCAGGAAGTTTTTTATCAAGTTCCACCGCCGTAACATTTGCGCCGGCTTCCAATAATCCCTGCGTCAATGTTCCAATTCCCGGCCCAATTTCTAAAACTTCATCGCCCGCCGAAATTTCCGCCGCGTCAACTATTCTTTGAACAACGCTTGAATCAATTAAAAAATTTTGCCCGAGCCTTTTTGACGCACGCAAGTTGAAAGTTTTTAAAATGTGCCGCGTTGCCGCAATGTCAGCTATTTTTGGGTGTAACATTTTCCAACGCCTCCAGAAATTCCGCGCGAGTTACGCCGTAAGAATTTAAACGGTTTACGAAAGTTTTAACATTGCCGTAACCAATCCCCAACGCCGCGCCGATTTTATCACGCAGTTTTGAACTTTCCGCGCCGCCTGATAAACCGTACTGCAACATTTCAGCCGCCGTAAATTCTGTACGCGGATTTAAATTCAGCGTATGAAGTTTAGCAAGCGCATTTTTTATCGACTCGGGCGCGGCTTGCTCAACGCCTATATCGTCATTCGCTGTTGCTTCGTCTTTGGAAATGTAGGCGTGTTTTGCGTTGGGAAATTTTTGAGTCAAAAACTTTCTGATATTTTCGCCCGCCGTGTCGGGGTCTGTCAAAATAATTATACCGCGCCGCTTGTACGCCGCCGCAATGTTCGACAAAGTTTTTTTGTTAAAATGAAAGCCGTTGGTAATAATGCAATCCGCCTCAACCGCGCGGCGCACTGCGACAATATCCATTTTGCCTTCAACGATTATAACTTCTTTCAGCAAATAAACACTTCCTTAACTAAGCAGCATTTCTTCAACAAGGCGGAAAACATCCGCTTCAATGTCAAGCGCACTGCGAGCGAAATTATTTGCGGCGCAATTAACAATTTTCCAGCCGTATTTCTGCGCGAGGTCATTATAAACTTTGTAAGATTTAACCATAAAATTATAATCGTCTTCGTGAAGATCGGCGCGCCCGCGTTTTTGGCGGAGCATAGCGGCAATATTCGGCGGCATATCCAAAAAAATTGTAAGGTTGGGGCGCGGCAGTTGAAATTTTTTTAATTCAACGTCTTCAATCCAATTCCAAAATCTTTCACGGTCAGCCTTGCGCGAAAATTTCGCCGCTTGGTGCGCCATATTTGAAGCAACGTACCTGTCAGCCAAAACAATCCCGCCGTCATTATAAAAATCTTTCCACGTGGTAAAGCTTGCGAATCTGTCAACGGCGTAAAACATTGCCGCCGCGTAAGGGTTGACACTTTCGGCAGTGCCGCCGAAATCGCCGCGTAAATACATTTTAATTAGCGCGGAAGATTCACTTTCATAATTTGGAAAACTGATGCGCAAAACATTAACGCGCAAATTGCGAAGGCGTTCAAAAAGTCTTGTAGTCTGCGTAGCCTTGCCGCTGCCATCAGTGCCTTCTATTACAATTAACTTGCCCATTTCAACACCCCTTACAATTTAAAAATTTCAGTAACAAACGTGCGTAACATTTCCTGCAAAACTGTCACGTTTAAAAGTAACGCTTCAGCTTGCGGGCGCAATTTTGTATAGTGGAATTTCGGCTCGCGCGGCACCAAAAAATCAGTCGGGCAAGGGATAACTTCAAAGCCCTGTTGATTGAAATTTAAAACCGCGCGGCGCATATGGAACGCCGAAGTTACAAGAATGGGTTTATTTAAATTTTTCTCGCGCAGAATTTCTGCGGAAAAAATTGCATTCTGAGTAGTGTTGACGCTTTTACCTTCGATAAGGATTTTTTCAGGCGGGACGCCGAGCGTTTGCAAAATTCTAAGCGCAATTAATGCCTCCGCGCCGCTGTCTGAATAAACTTGTCCGCCACTTAAAAGTATCGGCAGGTTGAAAATTTTTTGAAGTCTTACGGCTGTTAAAAGGCGATTGGCGGGGCTTGCGCAGAGCGTGCCTTCGCCGTCCACGTCTTGCGAATCACGAATTGCGCCGCCGCCGAGCATTATTATCACGTCAGCAGAATTTAATTCTTCAACATTTGGCGAAGAATATTTTTGTTCGAGCCAGCCCATTGTTTTATCAGCTACAAGACTTGTACACATTAAATAAAAAATCAGCGTCAAAGTCCCCAACATCAAAGAAAGTTTGAAGTTGAAGCGCGACAAATATATTGTAAAAACTATCAGCACGATAATAAAAAGTCCGGGCGGCAATATCCAACTTGCGCCGAATTTCAGCAAGTATACCAAAAAAAAATCTACCTTTCAGCCATAAAATTTTTTGATAAAATATTTTAGGCTTATTCGGCAGATTGGAAAAAATTTCCTGCAATTTTATTAAAGTGCTGATTTGCGCGGTTGAATCTTTTATTTACTTTAAATTTTAAATTCTCGAACAACGGCATTTCTTTCTTTTTGCAAAAAGAAAGAAACGCCTGGCAAAGAAAGAAAAACTGGCACCCCGCACATAATTCAATCCTGAATTAAGTGCGGGCGGCGGTCATCCTTGACCGCCGTGTTGCACCTTCGTTTAAGGTTGCACAAATTTTAAGTTGTAAAAATTTGAAAATTATTGCGCCCGTGTTCCTTGACGAAATATAAAGCTTTATCGGCAAGCGCAAAAGCTTTTTCGTAATTGACGGCGGAAGAAACATTTACCGCGCCAATGCTCGCCGTAATTTCAATTTCCATTCCCTCAACAAAAATATTTTTTGCCGCCTGTAAAATTTTTTTTGCCTTGTCTGAAATAAAATTTTCATTCGGGGGATTTTTCAGCAGAATAACAAATTCATCGCCGCCGAATCGCCCGACGTAGGAATTTTCATTAAAAATTTTGCGCAGGAAATCTGCAAACATTTTTAAAATAGTATCGCCCGCTTGGTGCCCGTACGTGTCATTAGCTTCTTTGAAATGGTCCAAATCAATGACGTACAACGCAGCATTTTGATTTTTTTTAAGATAATTCGCGCAGAAATTTTCCATAGCTTTTTTGTTCAGCAAGCCTGTAAGTTTATCAGTTTCAGATTCTTTTTTCAGCTGTTTATTTCGCAGTTGCAACTGTTGATTTAAATCCTTGACGCGCTGCAAATCCAATTCAACGCCGCGCAATTTTATTAACTCGGTAATATCGTCAATCAAAATCAGAATGCCCATTTTTTCCGCGCCGTCGTACATAATGGACGTTTTCATATGCAGATATTTAAAATTTTTGCCGTCGAAATATTGAACAATGTTTTCGTGCGCGTTGGTATAATCTTGAATAGCGTCCAGAACAATTTGATTAAAATCGTCGTTTTCTGCGTAGTCGATAAAAATTTGGGCGAAAGGAATATTTAACATTTCGGCGGCAGATTTATTTAAAATATTTTCAGCCGCAGGATTGACGTAATTAATTTTCCCGCTTTTTATGTAAAGTATACCGCCTGAAATACCATTTAAAATTTTCTTATGAAGCAGATTTTCCATAAAATAACCTCAAATCAATTTTGCAACGCGCAAAATAATTTTTTCGGCAAGTTCGGACTTTGTCATTTTGGGGAAATTTTCAACTTCGCCCGCGCGATTGATAATCGAAATAATATTTGTATCGACGGCGAAGCCCGCGCCTTCCTTTGAAACGTCATTTGCAACGATAAAATCTAAATTTTTTTCGACGATTTTATTTTTGGCGTAATCGATAACGTTTTGAGTTTCGGCGGCGAATCCTACAAGCAACTGATTTTTTTTGCGCTGCCCGAGTTCTTTTAGAATGTCAGGATTTTTGACAAGTTCAAGCGTCAAAGTTTCACTGTCCTTTTTAATTTTTTGCGGCGCAATATTTTTAACGCGGTAATCAGAAACTGCGGCGGACATTATAACCGCGTCAACAGAATCAAATTCTTCCAAAATTTCTTCGCGCATTTGTTCGGCAGTTTCGACTTTGATAAATTTCAAATTGGCGGGCGCGTCAACAGTTGTATTGCCGGCAATGAGAATAACTTCCGCGCCGTGATTTTTCGCCGCCTTTGCAATTTCAAAGCCCATTTTGCCGCTTGAACGGTTGCAAATGAATCTTACTGGGTCAATAGGTTCAATGGTGCCGCCCGCCGTAACGAGAATTTTTTTACCTTTAAGAATTTTCGGCGCAAAAAATCTAATAATTTCTTCGCAGATATTTTCGGGCTCGGCGAGTCTGCCTTTGCCGCTTGTACCGCAAGCCAACAAGCCAATTTCAGAATCAATAATTTTGACGCCGCGACTTTTGAGAATTTCAATATTTTCTTGAGTGGCGGGGTGTTCAAGCATTCGGGTATTCATTGAAGGAGCGACAAGCAAGGGCGCGGGCGTTGCCAAAATTGTTGTAGTCAATAAATCGTCCGCTATACCGTGCGCCGCCTTCGCCAAAAAATTTGCGGTTGCAGGAGCTATTAAAACTACGTCCGCAAAATTTGCAAGTGCAATATGTTCAACGTGAAAATTAATTGCGCCTGCGAACATTTCGACTGAAACGGGATTTTTTGTAATTTCTTGGAAAGTGCGCGGAGCGACAAATTCGGCGGCGGCGCGCGTCATTACAACGCGCACTTCTGCTCCCAATTTTTTCAGGCGGCTTACAACTTCAACCACTTTGTAAGCGGCAATTCCGCCCGTTACTCCGACAAGAATATTTTTACCTTGCAATTCATTCATCGGGATTCTCTCCGCTCATTTCGTAGGTAATTTTACCCTCATAAATTTCTTCCATTGCGTCGGTAACAAATTTGTTTGAAGGGTTATCAATGTGGCAAGGTTGCCCTTCCAAAAGTTGACGTGCACGCTTTGAAGCCAATACAACCAAAGTGTAGCGGCTGTGCGTGCGTTTAACCATTTCGTCTGTTGAAGGATTTACCATGCTTGGAACTAAAATGCTCAATTTTAATTACATCTCCCAATAATTTTTTTGGTCTGTAGATAAACTTTTAATTTTTAATATTTTTAAATGTTCTTTTCTTTTTCCAAAGCAAAAAAGAAAAGAACCAAAAGAAAAGTGCTTTTTATCGCCCGTCAGGGCCGCTAAGGTCAAGAACGCGCTTAGTAACAGGTGCCCCCTTTGGGGCCTCTACTTTTTCCTACGCATCAGCATTACCGCAAGCTGCGGCTTTAGTGACGGGCGGATATTACATTAGCTTTTATTGGGTTGCAGTTATATTTCAGCAAACAGGAAATTTGCCGCGCGTCCTGCGCGAAGGGGGCGGCTCACATCACGTTCGCCGCTTTTTAATTTTCCAATAATTTTTCAAAAAGAAATTCGTTGCGTTTAACTTTGCAACGTTCGGCGGCAATTATCGATTTTATTTTTTCAACCGCCGCGTCAACAGTATCATTTACAACGACGTACTGATATTTTTCGCCGACAGCAATTTCATTTTTGGCGGCGTTAAACCTGCGCGAAAATGTTTCAGGCGATTCACTGCCGCGCCCGTTAATCCTGTTTGCAAGTTCTTCCAATGAAGGCGGCAACAAAAAAATATACACGCCGTCAGGACGCTTTTTCATAACATTTAATGCGCCTTGAATGTCAATTTCCAATAAAACATCTTCGCCGCGTTGCAAGCGTTCTTCAATCTTATGAATCGGAGTGCCGTAAAAATTGCCGTAAACTTCCGCGTACTCCAAAAATTTTTCTTCCGCTATCCAATTTTTAAATTCGTCAACGCTTATAAAAAAATATTCTACGCCATCAGTTTCGCCAATGCGCGGTTGCCGCGTTGTTGCAGAAATGGAATAAAAAAGCGTCGGAATTTCTTCCAACAATTTTTTGCAAACAGTGCCCTTGCCGGTGCCGCTTGCTCCCGAAACTACCAATAATAAACCTTTTTGCATTTTGTAACCTGCCTTAAACAATTCCTGTAAAAACTTTTTCAGCCGCGCCCGTCATATAAACGTGATTATCTGCGCCCCATTCAATTTGCAAATCGCCACCGTCAAGGTGTACTGTTGCAGATTTTTCCGCCAAGCCGTTCAAATTCGCCGCAATGACCGTCGCGCAGGTTCCCGTACCGCAAGCCAAAGTTATACCGCTGCCGCGTTCCCAAACGCGCATTTTTAATTCACTGCGGCTCAATACTTTGACAAATTCTGTATTTGTGCGGCGCGGGAAAATTTTATGGTATTCAAACTTTTTGCCTAGCTGTTCAAGATTAATTTTGCTTAAATCGTCAACGAAAATTACGCAGTGCGGATTTCCCATTGAAACGCAAGTAATTTTAAAAATTTCGCCGTCAATTTCCAGCGGCTCGGCAATAACTTTATCTTTGTTGAAAGTTACGGGGATTTTTGCGGCGTCGAGAATCGGTTCGCCCATATCGACTGTTACAAGATTTTTTTCAAGTTGGACGTTTAAAATTCCCGCGCCCGTTTCAACTTGGAGCGCATCGGAATTTTCGCCGAGCAGAAATTTTGTAAAGCAACGAATACCGTTACCGCACATTTCGGCTTCGGAGCCGTCCGCGTTAAAAATTCTCATACGCACGTCTGCAACTTCGGAAGGCAAAACGTAAATCACGCCGTCCGCGCCAATCCCAAAATGGCGGTCGCACATTTGTTTTATTTTTTCGGCGGCGTCGATTCTTTCATTTTGAATGCTGTTGAAAATTATAAAATCGTTGCCGCAACCTTGCCACTTTTCAAATTTTTGCAAATTATCAACTCCTAGCAATACAATCAATTTTAGTACACGTCGCGCAGGATTTTTTCTGCTTAATATTTTTATCTGCTGAAAAATTTTTTTCCAATCCGATAATCGCCGTAACAGATTTACGCGGCACGAGCATTAATGATTCAGTTAAATTCATACCAATTTCAGGCGCGCCCGTAACATAAAAAAATTTTTGCTGATTTTCCAAATTCCAATCGCCGTAGCCGGGACTGAAACGCCAACGCATTTTTAAACTTTGTTTAGAAACTTCGCGGGCAATGGCTTTTTCCAATTCATCGGCGGCTTGTTCAACTGCAGCGGTTGCGGCGGCGTCAAGCAATACCGAAGAAACATATTCGCCCGCGTCAAATTTTTTTGTAACTTCGCGCTCGATATTTTCGCCGACAGTAACTGCAATGCACGCAACTTTTTCGCAGCCTGCAAGGTGTTTTGTAATGGAATTGCCAAAAATTTTGAAGGGCGGCGCAGAATTTACAACGGCGTTTTCGCAGTCATAATCGTAAATTTTATAAATGCCGCGCACTTGCAAAAGTAATAAAGCTTCTTCGCAGGCGTCGGAAATATTTTTTTCGTCAAAGTTTTTGGCGTTTTTCAAGCCTGCGTAACGGCGCGTTTCGGCAGCTGAAATTTCTAAAATCTGCGCGTTATATATCGGCAAAAAAATTTCTCCCTTCGGTGTTTAAGGGTTCCAAGGATTAGGGAATAGTGATTTTCACTGGTGCCCTATATCCCTTTATCCTTTGAACCCTAAATAAGCGGACGGCGGGCGCGTTGGAGAGCCTGCGCGGCGTTGAGTCGCCCTTTTTCTTTATCCATTTGGTAAACGTACGCCATAACTTCAGCAATAGCTTTATAAAGTTCGGGCGGTATTTCCCTGTCAATTTCCAAAGCCATTAACATATTGACAAGTGTTTTATTTTGGTAAACGGGAATAGAATTTTTTTGCGCGGCTGCCAAAATGTGTTCTGCAACGTGCCCTTTGCCCTTTGCAACAACGCGCGGCGCAGTGTCTTGTTGCATATCGTATTTCAACGCAACCGCTTTTTGTTCGGCTATTCGTTGTTCTTCGCTTTTATTTTCTTCGTCCACTTTCCTACCCCCTGCTACCTAAAACTTAATGCTTAATTATATTTCTTGCAATGTTTAACGTCAAGCAATGAAAATTTTTGGCTGATTATGAAAATAAAAATGAAATTCCTGCCGAATACGATAAAATTTTTTCCTAAACAAGAAAAAATACTTGTTGACGTAAATATGAAAAAAAGTTAAAATGCAAACGTCACAGGGAAGTGGCGCGGTAAATTATTTTGGAGGAGTTTTTATTATGAGATTGCAAACTAACTTAAAAGTTAAAAATATAAATATGGTTGCTCAATCCAAAAAGGAGGGAGGGCTTATGGCAAAGAAAAAAGTTGAAAAAATTAAATTCGTCGAAAAGATTCCTGAAATTGAAAATATTTCGGCGTTTGTATCTTTCAGAATGGTTTCAAAGGTTAAGCTTTGTTTCCGCGAATGTGCAAGCATCGTTAAAGTTGCCGAAGATACAGCTTGCCTTGTAGAAATTGCATCCGGTACAAAGGAAGGCAATTCCGACAGCATTTTATCTTTGGTAAATCTTGCGGTTACGGCCGGGCAAAGTTTGCTTTTAAAAATTCACGGTGATAACAACAAGGAAGCTTTTGAAAGAATTTCTAAAATTCTCAACGGCGAATCTGAATTTGAAAGCTGATTAATTTTTTATAACGAAATTTTTAAAGTCGGAAGTTGTAAACTTTCGGCTTTTTTTAGTTTACGCAGGAAAAATTTTCGGCGCGTTGAAAAAACTTTTTGAAAGGAGAAAATTTAATGTCAGATTTAAACATTTCAAAGAAAACTATTTACAACATTTTTGCAGGAAATAAGGTTAATTTTTTAATTCCCGATTATCAACGCCCGTATTCTTGGGGGATTGAAGAATGCGATACTCTTTGGACGGATTTATATAATTTTGCTTTTCCCGACGGCAACGCAGATAATTTTACGGATGACAAGGACGAATATTTTTTAGGTACAATATTGACTGTCAGCAACGGCTCCTCTCAAGATGAAGTTATTGACGGGCAACAACGCTTGATAACGCTTTTACTTTTATTGCGCGCGTTTTATGAAAAATTCGGCGATACCCAAAGTAAGGTACGTGATAAAATTTCTGAATGTGTTTGGTATTTGGATAAGGATGACAATCCCGATAAAACTCGTGTAAAAATAATTTCGGAAGTTGCCACTGAAGCCGATAACGCCGAATTAAGAATTATACTTGAAACGGGCAAGGCAAATGAAAAAAGTAAAAGCCATTACGCGCAAAATTATTTTTACTTTCAAAATAAAATTGACGAATTTAAAAATTCAATGCCTGATGATTTTTCGTACTTTCCAAAGAGAATTATGCAAAATTGCATAATGTTGCCGATTGAAACAAATTCGCAAAATACGGCTTTAAGAATTTTTACAACGCTGAATGACAGAGGAACGCCGCTTTCTGATTCGGATATTTTCAAGGCGCAATTTTATAAATATTATTCCGCTCCCGAACAAGGCGGGCAAATTTCAAAAAATAATTTTATAAAACGCTGGAAAGAACTCGAAACAATCTGCAATGCAAATTTCCACCCGCGCACGGGTACGCCGCTTGATGATTTATTTATGCGCTATATGTACTACAAGCTTGCAGAATCAGGCACAAAAAACGATACTTTTATTGGCTTGCGTCCTTACTTTGAAAAAGATAATTACCAAAAATTTAAAAACGAAAAAAGCTTTGAAGATTTGGTAACTCTTGCAAATTTTTGGAATGATGTTTCAAAACGCAACGAAGAAAGATTTTCTGAGCGCGTTTTAAAGCGGCTGTACGTTTTGAGTTATTCGCCTTACAACATTTGGAGCTACATTGTTTCAATATATTTTATGGGCAATCGTGACGCGCAAAATAAATTGGACGACGAAAAATTTTATAAATTCCTGCACAAAATAACCGCAATGTTTTTAATGCATTCAATAGTTAATCCCGGCAACCAAAACATTCGTCGCCCGTTCTTTGTAGAATTTACAAATATTTTTAAAGGTAATGAATTGACTTTTAAAGCTGAACCTAACGCCAAACAAAATTATGATTACAGACAAGATAGAAAATTATTTCGCGGCAAATTGAATGGTACAACTTTTTCAAATACAAAGAAAATTACAAAGGCAATGTTGGCGTGGTGGACTTTCCAAAATGACGCGCAAGAATTGCCGCCGCTTGATACAAAATTGGAAATTGAACACATTTACGCAAAAAAACTTCACGAAACCAAGCCGCTTGCAAATGTTGAAAATCTGGAACTTTTGGGCAATAAATCACTGCTTGAAAAGCGCATAAATATTTATGCCTCAAATCTTCCCTTCGCCAACAAAAAAATTTATTATCTCGGCAAAACCAACAAGAAAAATGCAATGCCTACTTTCAATCAGGAACTTTTGGAACTTGCAAAAACGCACGAGGATTTTACAGAAAATGATATTCTTGCACGCAACGAAAAAATTTTTGACGGCTTTATAAATTACCTCGACGAAAATAAATTGCTGAAATAAATCTGCGCGACAGTCGATAACGCGGCTGTCTTTTTTTGTGCAGGAAGAAAATTAATTGCCGCCGAATTATACCGAAATTATTTTAATCAAGGAGAGTTAAATTTGGACAAAAAATTGAGATTGGGCGTAGTTGCGGGAGCCGCCATTTTGATATTTGCGGGCGGCGGATATTTCTTTTTGACTTCGGACAAAGATAAACCGGCATACGCTCTGCAGACGGTTGAAAAAGCCGTCGAAAACCATAACAAGGCGGATTTTTATAAAGTGGTAGACCTTGAAAGTATTTTGGATGAAAGCTACAACAGCATTGTTGAAGGCGTGACTGACGCTGATAAATCAATGACGGCAGACGCGCGCGTTGCAGTAAAAAATTTTACTGAAATGTTGCGCGAACCGTTGCTGTTGAGTTTGAAGGCGGCGGTTGATTCTTACATTGAAAACGGCGAATTTAATAAAAGCGAAAATGCAAGCGTCACAACTCTTTTGGAGCGGACGGGCTTTGACAGAATAAAATATCGCGGCGTTGACAGCGTAGAAATTAATCCGCGTAATTCCAGAGAGGCAACCGCGCGGGTCAGAATTTATCAGCCTGAAATTGACAGGGAATTTATTTTTAACGTGATTCTGCGCCGCAATGCCAAAGACGATTGGCAAATTGTCGGCTTGCAAAATTTTCAAGATTTTATTGACGGCTTGAATAAAGTTCGCCGCGTGCAACTTGATAAATACTTGGAAGATTCAGCCGCCGTTAATTCCAAACACGCTGAAATTATTTCGGACGCCGAAGAAAAGTACGCCGAAATTTTGGAAGAAGGAACTTTAGGGCAGGATAAAACTCGCGCAGATTTAAAGGCGTTAATGCTTGACGTTATCAAAAAAGATTGGACTGAACGCAAGCAGGAACTTTCCAATTTGTCCGTACCGCACGGCGCAAAAACTCTTCATAACTTGCGAATTAAAATTTGCGAATTGCAAATTGGTTACGCTGAAGACTTCGCGCAATGGATGGACGATAAAAAAGCTGAAACCGCCAAATCTGCCGAAGACAAGAAAAAACTTGCACAAACTTTGCAAGCCGAAGATAACGCCTTAACGCGCAGAATGTCTAACTAGGAGTTGCTGAAATGAAAATTAATTTTGTATGCTTGGGGAATACTTGCCGTTCGCCAATGGCTGAATACGTTATGAAAAATCTTGTACAAAAAGCGGGCTTGTCTGATAAAATTTCGGTTGTATCTTCGGGTTGCCACGCGACAAGCTACAGCGAAATTCACGAGGGCACTTGCTACGAACTTTCAAAAAATAATATCCCCTTCAACCCGCGCAGAACTTCAAAAAAATTTACCGCTGAAGATTATCAAACTTGCGATTATATTATTGGTATGGATAAAAATAACGTTCAGGACATAAAAAAAATTACCGGGAATGACCCCGATAATAAAGTTTTTCTAATGCTGGAATTTGCGGGCGAAAATCGGGACGTTGCAGACCCTTATTTAACCGACGATTATACTGCAACGTACAAAGATATTTCCCGCGCTTGCGAATTTTTGTTAAAGCGTTTAGCTGCCGAAATTTAAATTTTAACAAGTTGTCATAAAAAAAGGGCGCACTTTCTGTACGCCCTTTTTTGTTTTTGGATAAAAATTTTTTAATTAATCGTAAGCAAGCATTTCTTCCATATTTGAATTTAAAGTTTGCAAATAATTTTTTAAGTCTTCGGCAGTTTCGGGATTACGCAGGGCAAATTCAATATTCGCCTGCAAAAATCCCAACTTACTGCCAACGTCATAACGGTGCCCTTTGAAAACGTAGGCATACATTGCCTCGTCTTTGGAAAGTCTTTTGAGAGAATCTGTAAGTTGAATTTCGCCGTTTGCCCCGGGTGTTTGATTTTCCAAATATTTGAAAATTGCAGGCGTCAAGATATAACGCCCCAAAATTGCGATATTGCTTGGCGCGTTTTCTTTTTTCGGCTTTTCGACTAAATCCCGCACTTTGTAAACATCGTTATCAACGTGTCGGCAGTCAACAATTCCGTAACGGTTTACCGCGTCTTCTGCAACTTCCTGCACGCCCAAAATTGAAGTCTTGTACTCATTGAAAACCTCAACCATTTGCTGAAGGACAGGCTTTTTTGAAACAACAACATCATCGCCCAACAAAACCGCAAAAGGTTCTTCGCCGATAAAATGACTTGCCGTTAAAACTGCGTGTCCGAGTCCGAGGGGCTGTTTTTGCCTGATAAAATGAATATTCGCAATTTCGGGAATAGATTTAACCATTTCGAGCCAATCAGCTTTGCCTGCTTTTTCCAATTCCATTTCAAGTTCAATCGAGCGGTCAAAGTGGTCTTCGATAGAACGTTTGCTGCGTCCCGTTACAATAATTATATCTTCGACGCCGGCGGAGGCTGCTTCTTCAATGATATATTGAATTGTCGGCTTATCGACGATAGGCAACATTTCTTTAGGTTGCGCCTTCGTTGCGGGCAAAAATCTTGTACCCAATCCCGCCGCCGGTATTACGGCTTTTCTCAACTTCATAAAAATTCTCCGTTCAAAAATTAAAACCTTCTGCGCGCGCCAATGTAATGAGTTGAATAATAACGGTCATTGAGAGAAGAAATTGTAACGCCGCGACTGGAGCTTGCGTGAATGAATTTGTCATCGCCCAAATAAATTCCGCAATGTGACGCGCCGTAAGTGTAGGTTGTAAAGAAAACTTCATCGCCCGGCAAAAGTTCAGTGCGTGAAATTGGCGTGCCAACTTCGTATTGATAATCGGCAGTGCGCGGGATTTTAATTCCAACTGCGCCGTAAATTTGTTGCGTAAAAGCAGAGCAATCAATACCGTAATGCAAAGAATTTCCGCCGAAAACATAGGGCGTACCAATATATTGCATTGCGGTACTTATAAGGCGGCGGCTGATATAGGAACTGCCGCGACTGACTTCGGGCATTTCGCGCCCGACAAGTGCTCTGTAGGTTGTTTCATCAACGTAACCGTTAATTTTAAGCCCTTTTTCTTTTTGAAATAATTTTACTGCATCAACAGTTGAAGGACCAAAATCGCCGTCAGCAATGACATCGTAGCCAAGCTTGACGAGGTGCCCTTGTATTTCTGCGACTTCCGCGCCCTGATCTCCCATCCTAAACGCGCCTGACGCAAATGTCACGGAACTTACTGCAAAAATCGCAATCACCATTACTAAAGTCCTCAACAACATAAATAAAACCACACCTTTCAATTAATTTTAAAAAGCCTTTGTAATTATACTTGATAAATCTGATTTAATACTGAATAAAAAAATTTTTTTAAAATTCTTCGGCGTGTGCATTCATCCCCCTTATACAAAGTTCCATAAGTTTATCAAGCGGCATATTTAAATTTTCTGCGCCCTTTTCGATAACTTCCCTGTTACATTTGGCGGCAAAGCGTTTATCCTTGAATTTTTTCTTCAAACTTTTAACGCTCATACCGTCAAATTTTTCGGGGCGCATTAAAGAATAAGCGTGTACAATCCCCGTTAATTCGTCAACCGCATACAATGATTTTTGGCAATTTGTAACGGGTTCAACGTTGACGGGGTGCAAGCCGTAAGCGTGCGAAATGATTGTGTCAATATCTTCAGCAGAAACGCCTTCCGGCTCCAAAAGTTCCTTGACGTGTTGGCAATGTTCAGCGGGGAATTTTTCAAAATCTACATCGTGCAAATATCCTATCGCCGCCCAATGCTCTTTATCTTCGCCGAAATATTCAGCCATTGCCTCCATTGCCGCAGAAACTGCCGCCGCGTGCGTGAAAAGGTGCGGCTCGGTTGTATGCTTTTTTAAAATTTCTTTCGATTTTTCTAAAGTTAAATTGTTCAAATTAAATTCCTCCGAAAAATTTTTAAATTTTTTAAACAAGTCGGCATTTCTTTCTTTAGAAGAAAGAAACGCCAGGCAAAGAAAGAAGCGTCGCGCTGGAAACGCATCCTGCGTTTCGGGCGCGACAGGGGGCGCACGTCCTGTGCGCCCCTTTTTTGTTGTAATTAAAACTTTTCAGCCGCCTTTTTTCTAAATTTTCTCTTGCAATATCCCAAATCAAAAACGCATTGATTTTTGCATATTCAATCAAATTTTTTATTTCTTCGCTGCTGAAACCCGAAAATTTTTTAACTTCCAAAGCAGGCAAATTTGATTCAAGAAAATCAAAGCCGTTATCGTTCGGACGCTCAAAATAAATTTTTATATATTCCATTCCCGATTGATTCAAATAAATATCGCCGAATGTCAAAGTTATTTCGTCAATTTCCGAATAAAAATTTTTCATAGTTTCACCTGCCCAAAATATTTTTTAACGCTTGCCCCGTGTAGGAATTTTCAACCTGCGCGACCTCTTCGGGCGTGCCGAATGCTACAACTTTGCCGCCCTTATCGCCGCCTTCAGGTCCCAAATCAATAATATAATCCGCGCTTTTGATAACGTCAAGATTGTGTTCAATGATAATGACACTGTCGCCGCGTTCAACCAATCGCTGAACAACGGCAATTAATTTTTTTACGTCGTCGAAGTGTAAACCTGTCGTCGGCTCGTCCATAATGTAAATATTTTTCAGTTGAGTAATTGGACGCGCCAACTGCGCGGCAAGTTTTACGCGCTGACTTTCGCCGCCGCTTAAAGTATTCGCAGGTTGTCCCAATTCAATATATCCCAATCCTACGTCGTGCAGAACTTGCAACATTCTTTGCAACGCGGGAATATTTTCAAAAAAAGTTAAAGCCTCGTCAACAGTCATTGATAAAACTTCGGCAATATTTTTGCCTTTGTATTTAACTTCCAAAGTTTCGGCGTTGAAACGTGCGCCCTTGCAAACGTCGCAGGTTACATAAACGGCGGGCAAAAAGTTCATAGGAATTTTCAAAACGCCGTTGCCGCTGCAAGTTTCGCAACGCCCGCCCTTAACATTAAAACTGAAACGACTTGCATTGTAGCCGCGAATTTTTGCGCCCTGCGTATCTGCGAAAAGATTTCTTATCTTGTCAAAAACTTTCGTGTAAGTTACAACGTTGGAGCGCGGCGAACGCCCGATAGGATCTTGGTCAATTTTTATAATCGTGTTGACGCCGAATTTTTTCAGCGTTGCAGTATCTTTAATTAATTGCGGGTAAACAACTTCATCAATCAGCGTAGATTTGCCCGAGCCGCTGACGCCCGTTATAATCGTCAAAACTTCGAGCGGAATTTTTACAGAAATATTTTTTAAGTTATTGGCGCAAATATTTTCAAAGCTTAAAAAATTTTCTGCATTGCGGCGGCTTGTCGGTACGAAAATTTTTTCACGCCCGCTTAAATAATCGCCCGTCAAAGAATTAAGATTTTTTGAAACTTCGTCCGCCGTGCCCTGCGCGATAACTTCGCCGCCGTTTTTGCCCGCGCCGCGCCCAATGTCAACGAGCATATCAGCCGTACGCATAGTTTCTTCATCGTGTTCAACTACAAGCAAAGTATTTCCCAAGTCGCGCAGATTTTTCAACGTTTCAAGAAGTTTTTGGTTATCGTGTTGGTGCAAGCCAATCGAAGGTTCATCTAAAACATAAAGTACGCCCGTTAAAGCCGAGCCTATTTGCGTTGCAAGGCGGATTCTTTGAAATTCGCCGCCGCTAAGCGTTGCAGATTTTCTTGACAACGTTAAATAATCCAATCCGACGTCGCACAAAAATTTCAGGCGTGATTTAATTTCTTTCAAAACTTGGCGGGAAATTTTTTTATCTGTATCGTCAATTTTACTTTCAAGCGAAATAAAAAATTCGCCGCACTTTTCAACGGACATATCTACAACCTGCGCAATATTTAAATCTGCAACAGTTACACTGAGCGCGGCAGGGTTCAAGCGGTGTCCGTGACAATCAGGGCAAAGTTCAAAGGCGTCATCATTAGTTTTAAATTCGTGTACCGCTTGCATCCATTCAAACATACTTTCCCAATTCAGCTGTTTAAAAATTCTGCCCAAGCCGCCGCATTTTTGGCACGCGCCGCGCGGGCTGTTGAAAGAAAATAATTGCGGCTCAATATCAGGCAAAGAAATTCCGCAGTCAACGCAAGCATTTTTTTCGCTGAATGTCAAAAGATTTTCTTCAGTTTGCACATAAACAACGCCGTTGCCGAACTTTAAAGCCGTCTCCAATGAATCAGCAAGGCGCGCGCGAATATTTTCACGAATTATCAGCCTGTCAACAACAACTTCGATATTATGTTTAACGGTTTTTGCAAGGTTAAATTCTTCGTCGAGTTCACGCAGTTTGCCGTCAACTTGTACGCGCACGAAGCCTGCATTTTTCAGCCGCTCAAAAGTTTCTTTGTGCGTACCTTTTTGGCGATTGACGACGGGCGCAAGCAATGTAAATTTTGTACCTTCAGAAAGTTTTAAAATCTGCGCTAAAATTTGGTCTAAACTTTGCGGCGTGACAGGTTTACCGCAATTCGGACAATGCGGCTTGCCGATTCTTGCGAAAAGCAGGCGCAGATAATCATAAATTTCAGTAACAGTGCCGACAGTCGAGCGCGGATTGTTATTCGTGGTTTTCTGATTAATTGCAATGGCGGGGCTTAAACCTTCGATTAATTCAACGTCGGGCTTGTCAGGCAGTCCCAAAAATTGCCGCGCGTAACTTGAAAGACTTTCCATATAGCGGCGTTGTCCTTCCGCGTAAATTGTATCGAAGGCAAGCGAACTTTTCCCGCTGCCGCTGACGCCCGTAATTACTACAAACTTTTCGCGCGGTATTTCAACGTTAATATTTTTGAGATTGTGAACACGCGCTCCGCGCACTTTTATAAAATCCAAAAAAATTTCCCCCGTTACAAATTTTCTGATATTTTACACCTGTTTTTCAGATTGTGCAATGAAAAAGCAGGTCGCCCTGCTTAAAAATTTTTTATTAAAAATTATTTCGCTAAATCCTCAAGGTGTTTAGCAAGATTTAATTCAAATTCGCCGTAATTATTTTTGTCAGCTTGCGTAAATTTTTTACCGTTTTTTATAACTTTGTCCCAAAAATCCGCGTTGCGCAAAATATAAGCTGAAATATATAAAGCTTATCCATTTCACAATTCAAATTTGTCCAAATAAAGATTATTCATCGTCGCGATTATTCAATTTGAAAATGACGTTTTAATTAACCGCAAAAAATAAAAAAATCCGCCGAAAGTCAAAGATTCTTTGACCGGCGACGGAAAATTTCAAATAGAAAATAATTTATACTTATTTAAGCTTGCCTTCAGCCTTTTGAATATTTTTTGTAGTTTCTTTCAAGCCGTCACGAATTGCGCCCTTAACTTTCATTTCGGCGTTAAATTTGGCGTCCTTTGCTTTCTCAACGGCGTTATCAACTTTTTCGTTTACGCTGTCTTTAACGTTGCCCGCCATTTCCTTGACGGTGCTTTTTGCGTTGGAAAGGTCTTTGGCGGCTGAAGTAACTCTGTCTTTTGCGTCTTCAACTTTTTCTTCAACGGATTCTTTAATATTATCTTTTGCCTCGACTAAATCATTTTTTGCAGAAGTAACTCTGTCTTTTGCGTCGTCGATTTTTTCGTTGATATTTTCTTTAATTTCGTCTTTTTTGTCTTTGGCTTTTTCAACGGCGTCATCGAGTTTTTCGGCAACGTTGCCAAGTTTTTTAGCCGCCGCGTCTACCATTGATTTAAACATTGAAAAACTTCCTTTCAGTCAGTTTTTAGGAAACAGGGAACAGATTCAATTCTCTATATCCTGTTTCCTAATTCCTGTTTCCTAAATTACGTACAGCAATTTCAGCAGTTTCAAACATTTTGGGCAAGCCTTCGGGATTTTTGCCGCCCGCCTGCGCCATATCGGGACGCCCGCCGCCGCCGCCGCCAATGAGTTTAGAAATTTCCTTGACGATTTTTCCTGCGTGAACGCCGAGTGCAACTGCTTTTTTGTCAGCTTTAACAACTAAATTAACTTTGCCGTCATTTACCGCCGCCAAAACTGCAACGCCAGTATCAATTTTATCAATAAGAAAATCTGCAATTTCGCGCAGTTTGTCCATATTTTCAGCCTGCGCGACGCCCGACAAATATTTTAACTGTCCAATTTCTTTTGCGCCGATTAAAAGTTTTTGCGCTTCAGCTTTTTCTTTCATAGCTTCAGCTTGTTCAATGCGCTTTTTCATAGATTTTTCTTCAGCAAGAATTTTTTCAACTTGCGCGGGTAAATCTTCTGCGCGAACTTTTAAAAGCGTGGAAACTGAATTTAAAATTTGAGTTTGTTTATTGGCGTCAAGAATTGCGGCACGTCCTGTAATAGCTTCAATTCTGCGCACGCCCGCCGCAACGCCGCTTTCACTGACGATTTTAAATCTGCCGATTTGCCCGACGTTTTTAACGTGCGAGCCGCCGCAAAGTTCAATACTGAAATTCGGCACGCTTACAACTCTTACAACATCGCCGTATTTTTCGCCGAATAAAGCCATTGCGCCGAGTTTTTTTGCGTCGTCAATTTTCATTTGTTTAATATCAACGTCAACAGCCTTTAAAATTTCTTCGTTGACCATTTCTTCAACGGCGGCAATTTGCGCGGGAGTTACCGGTTCAAAATTTGAAAAGTCAAAGCGCAGTCTTTCAGGCGTAACGAGTGAGCCCGCTTGGTGCACTTGTTCGCCTACAACTTTTCTAAGTGCGGCTTGCAATAAATGCGTTGCAGTATGGTTACGCGCGGAAGAAAGTTTTTTATCTGCGTCAACGATAATTTTAACTTTTTCGCCAACTTTAATTTGTCCTTCTTCAACGTATGCCTCGTGATAAATTGTGCCGTCAGGAAGTTTTTTGGCGTTGTCAATTCTGATTTTTGCAACTTCGCCCAAAAATTCCCCAACGTCTCCGACTTGCCCGCCGCCTTCTGCGTAAAAGGGCGTAGCCTGTAAAATTATTCCCGCCTCTTCGCCGTCGTGAATTTCTTCGACAAGCTTGCCGTTTTTCCACATTGCAACAATTTTTGAAGTTTCAGCGGTTGAATCAGCCTTCAAAGATTTTGTATCGATTGAAGAAAGGTCGGGAATTGCCGCCCATTCATTGGCGGCACGCGCGGCGCGGGCGCGTTGGCGTTGATTTTCCATAGCTTTATTAAAGCCGTCTTTATCGGGCGTCAAAGAATTTTCAGCCAAAATTTCTTCAGTCAATTCAAAGGGGAAGCCGTAAGTATCATAAAGTTTGAAAATAAATTCGCCGCCGAGTTCAGATTTTTTCGCCTGTTTAACGGCGTCAATTTCTTTAGTCAAAAGTTCCATACCCTGCGCGAGGGTTGCAGCGAATCTGTCTTCTTCGATACGAATAACTTTTTTTATGTACTGAATATTTTTTTCAAGTTCTTCAAAATCAGCAACGCCGTTATAAATTTTTGCAACGGCATCAACCGCGCCTTCAAGGAAAGCGTTTTTAATTCCCAACATTCTGCCGTGACGAATTGCGCGCCTTAAAATTCTGCGCAAAACGTAGCCGCGCCCTTCGTTTGAAGGCAAAATTCCGTCCATAATCATAATTGACATTGAGCGGGCGTGGTCTGCAATGACTTTGAAGGAAATATCTTTTTTGGCGTCATCGCCGTATTTTAAGCCGCTGATTTTTTCCACGTACTCAATAATCGGGAAAAGTAAATCCGTTTCAAAGTTGGTTTTCTTGTTTTGAAGAACTGAAGCCAATCTTTCCAAGCCGCAACCTGTATCAATATTTTTATGTTCCAAAGGTTCGTACTTGCCGTCTTCGGTTTTATTGTATTGCGTGAAAACCAAATTCCAAATTTCCAAATATCTGTCGCAATCGCAACCGGGAGCGCAGGTATCCTTGCCGCAGCCGCGCTCTTCGCCCAAATCGATATAAATTTCTGAATCGGGACCGCAAGGACCGCCCGTCCCAATTTCCCAAAAATTATCTTCCATTCGTACGATATGTTCAGGATTTAAGCCCGGCTGTTTCTTCCAAATTTCGGCGGCTTCGTCGTCTTTAGGATAAATCGAAATCCAAAGTTTATCTTTCGGCAGTTGGCAAATTTCGGTTAAAAATTCCCAAGCCCAAGGAATTGCTTCAGCTTTAAAATAATCGCCGAATGAAAAATTTCCCAACATTTCAAAATAGGTATGATGACGCGCAGTGCGTCCGACGTTTTCAATATCGCCCGTGCGTACGCAACGTTGAGAAGTTGTAACGCGGCGGCGCGGCGGCGTAACTTTGCCCGTGAAAAATGCTTTAAAGGGTGCCATTCCCGCGCCTATCATTAATAAAGTTGGATCGTCTTTCGGAATAAGTGACGCGCTCGGCAAGTGCAAATGTCCCTTACTTTCAAAAAATTTTACGTACGCCTCGCGCAGTTCATTTCCCGTCATATATTTCAAATTTCCTGCCTCCTAAATTTTTAGCAAATGTGCTCATAATAAAGGAAAGAGGATAAAGGAGGAAGGACAAAGGGAATTGAAAAACTTTTTCCTTTAAACTTTTTCCTTTTTCCTAAATTAAAAAAATTTATGAACACAAATTCTCAAGAATTACACGCACTTAAGCTCCCTAATTGCGCCGTAAGTAATAAATTGGCTTGCGTCAACAGGGTTGCCATTGGTAACAATTTCTTCGATTTTGGCGAAATTTTCTTCAGCAATTTTAATTCTGCCGGCGTTGCATTCGGCTTTAATTTTTTGCAAAAGTCTCTTGCGCGAAACAAGCGTATCTTTGAATGTCAAGTTGTTGTAAAAAATATTCATAGTAGATTCGCTTTTTTCTGCGTTGCAGTTGAAGAAAACGAAAATTTTGCTCGCCATAAAATTCACCTTCCATAAATTAATTTAACACGGGCGCAGTATAGCATTTTTTTTTCAGCATTGCAAATGTTATAGGTGGCAGGTGACAGGTTACAGGTGACAGGTGTCAGGGATTAGGTGTCAGGTGTTAGGGATTGTTGAAAATTTTCAAATTGCTTGAAAAAATTTAAAGTATCCGCCTTGCAAGCTTGAAAAAATTTTTCTACAGTGTTAATATTCAACGCGGCTTTAAAATTTTTTGAGGAGGTTTTGAAATGAAAAAATATATTGCGTCGGCTTTAACAGCGGTTGCAGTTTTTGGCGCGGCGTCAACAACTTTTGCAAAGTCTACCGAAGAAGAAATTGCAGAACTAAAAGCGCGTATCGCCGAACTTGAAAGAATTGTCCAACAACAGCAAAATAATTCCACCGTCAATAACAAAGAAGTTTCAAATTTAGATTCGCGCGTTACAGATTTGGAAAAGTCCAAGAAAAATTCTTTGGCTGACAGATTCACTATCGGCGGCGAATTGCGCTGGAGTTATTGGAACCTTTATAAAAATCCCGACGCAAGCAATTTGCAAATTCGTATTTTGCCGACTTTTAAAATTGACGACCATTTTGCAATTAAAGCGCGTTTCAGAGGGCAACATAACACGCAAAACGACACAAGGGCTTATTCAAGCAATACCGCTTTTCGTACAGATTGGATGTATCTTGAATCGAAATTCGGCAAATTGCAAGTCAACGCGGGTAAAGTTCCGCTTTATACAAATGTTGACAGAGGCTTGGTTGTTGATTCAGATTTCAGCGGCGTGCAAGTTATGTTTGGCAATGTAGTTAAAGCACAAGTCAACGCGGGGCATTGGAGCCAAGAAGGAAATTATATCGGCGCAGAAGTACGCGGCAATGTTACTGAAAATTTAAATGCAGGCGTAGGTTATCACTATTTCAAACAAAACAGCTCCGACAATAAACAAAGTATCGTAGCGGGCGGCATTGGCTACAAATTTACGCCCGACGTTGAACTCTTCGGCGCGGTTGCACATAACAGCAAGGCTGACAGCGATAAAACCGCTTACAATATCGAACTCGACTACAAGGGCGCGAACAGAAATGTTAAATCAAGTTGGGGCGTTTACGCCGCCTATCGTTACGCGCCGCGCAGTACAGCTCTTGCGGCTACTTATAATACTTTCGGGCAAACTACAAACAAAAAAGGTTTTGAATTTGGCGCGTCGTGGACGCCGTATAAAGGCATTGTTACTGATATTGCATATTTTCACGGCAAATATTTTAACAACGGCGGCAACGACAGAACTTTCTTTGCGCGTGCAAGGGCTTATTTCTGATAAATATTTTTTCTGCAAAAAAATTAATCCCGTCAAGCGGCGGGATTTTTTTAATTTAAGAAAATTTTTTAAAATCGAATTGAATAACTTTGGAACTTTCCATAGGTCTGCCCTTATCGTCGAGCGCGGGGCGGAAATTCCATTTTTTAATATAATCCTGCGCGAGGCTGTCAACCAACATTCTGCCTGAACCTTGAACAATCTCCGCGCCGCTAACTTCGCCCTTTTTGTTAATTTTGACGTTGAGAATAATTTTGCCGGTGTAACCTAAGCCGCTGCCTTTTTGCGGATAAACTTCATTTACGATAACAGCGGGGCGATTTAATTTTTGCGGCAAATTTTCTTCAACGGGCTTTTCAACTTTGGGCGTCGTTTCAGTTTCAGAAATTTTTTGTTGAACGGGCGGCGGCGTTTGAATTTTTTCGGGCTTTAAAATTTCTGCAGGCTTAGGAATTTCAGGCGACGTAAATTGCGGCGGCTCAAAAACTGTTTCAGGGATTTTTATTTCAGGCATTACAATTTCAGGAAATTCGGGGATTGTTTCAACTTCCGCAGTTTCAAGCGGCGCGGCTGATTCTTCGACAAAATTTTCTGCCGCTAAATCTACGTCAATAAATTCTTCTTCAACGGGCAAAATTTTTTCAGTAAAGATTTTCGGCAGGGCGAATGTTAAACAAATTCCCGCCGCCAAATGTATCAGCAACGATAAAAAAATTGCCTGCCGCCAATATTTTAAGCGTGTCATTTTTTAAGCTCCGTAGCTATTGAAACTTTTTTTGCACCGGATTTTTTCAGCAAGTCCAGCACTGCAACAATATTTTCATATCGCGCAGATTTATCGCCGCGCAGTACAAAAATTGCGTCCTTGTCCGCCTCAAGTTCATAATAAATTTTTTGCGCCAAAATTTCCGCTGTAACTTTTTCTTCGCCGAAAATAACTTCGCCCGTTGCCAAAACTGTAATTGGTACAACGTTGGGGCGCGTTTCTTTTTGTGCGATTGAAGATTGCGGCAACGCTACTTGTAACGAATTTGTTTGCACCATATAAATTGTTGACAGCATAAAAAATACCAACAGAAATAACATTATGTCAATCATCGGGATTATCATAACGAGCGGCTGATTTTTTTCGCGGAAGTCACGCCTTTTCATTTTGGAAACCTCCAACTACAAGCGCGGAAATTTTATCAAGTTCAGTTAATTTTTCGTCGAGCTTTTGAGCAAGGAAAGTATGAACAATCAGCGCGAAAATCGCCACGCATAAACCCGTTGCAGTCGCAATTAACGCTTCGCCAATTCCGCCCGTTATCGCCAAAGGTTGCCCTGCCTGTATGCTGAAAATATTAAATGAGTCAATCATTCCGAAAATTGTACCGAGCAAACCTAAAAGCGGCGCAAGTGTAACAATCATTGAAAGATAATTTAAACGAGCGCGAAGTTGCATAGCGGCTTCATCGTACGCAACATTTACAGCCGCCTCAACGTTATCGCCGTGCGCGGCGGCGTCAATTCCCGCAAGTGCAACGCCGCCGAAAATATTTTCTTCGCGCCTGCAAAGTTCCACGCCGTATGCAATATCTTTTTTGCGCAAAATTTCTTTCAAGTTGGAAATAAAATTTTCATTGACATTGCCCGCGCTTGCGTAAAATTTCAGCCGCTCAATTCCAATCGCACAAACAATTATTGAAGTTAAAATCAGCAGATAAATTACGGGGCCGCCTTTTAAAAGAATTTCAAGCATTTAAATTTTCGCCATCCATAAGCCGTGCAAGTTGCAATATTCGTAAACTGCCAAAGGTGTATCGCCTTCCGCAATATAAAAAGTTGCCTCCGGTTTATCATTGAAATTTAAATAGCGGTGTTGTCCGCCAAATTTCGTTTGAAGGTAAATCCATTCGATAAGGTGCGCCTCCGTCATTGGGTGTTCAACGCTGCCGACTTTGACAGAAATTTTGTTGCCTTCGACTTCGACAACGGGGACGTGTTTTTCTTGCGCGGCGTCAGTGGTGTTCGCAGTCAAAACTTTCATTGGCGCGCCGTTGCAGGAAAGTTCGGCGGCGTTTTTGTTAATCAGCATTACCAAAGTTTTGTCTTCTGCAATAAAAATTCTACCTGTACTCATATTGAAAACCTCCTAAGTAGTGTGATAGTTGGATAGTGCGATAGTGTTATAGTTTTTTACTATTGCACTGTCACAATAAAAATTTTCTATACATTTTATAAAAATAAAAATAAACAAGCAAGTATTTTGAAAGGATATTTGCGCGCGGCGTTGAAGTAATTCTTGACAATAACAACGGCGGTGTTGTAAAATGCTCAAAGTGCAGATTTTTAAAGGCGAAGTTGTACCTTTTGAATTTAAGCTGTCGGCGGAAAAATTTTGCAGTGAAGATTTTCTTGACAACGGCAAATTTGTCGGCGAATTGGAAATTTCGGGCGAAACCGTGAATAACGGCGAAGAAACGATTGTACGCGGAAAAATTAATTGTTGCAAAGAATTTAATTGCGACAGATGCTTAGCGTTATCGACAATAAACCAAATTCACGAATTTGAAGAAGAAATTGACAGCGCGGAAATTGTCGAAGACCTTTTCGATATTGGCGAACTTGTACGGGATATTTTAATTGCAAGCCAACCGATACAAAATCTTTGCAAAGCCGATTGCAAGGGACTTTGCCCCGTCTGCGGACAAAATTTGAATGACGGCGAGTGTAGTTGCCAAAGGTTGAGTGTTGACCCGAGACTTGCACCGTTAATGAATTTCAAAATTGAGGAGGTGTGAAGCTTGGCAGCACCAAAAAGAAAATTAAGCAAATCAAGACGTGACAGACGCCGCGCAAATTGGAAATTGGAAGCTCCAAACTATGTTCAATGTCCAAGATGCCACGAACCTAAACTCCCGCACCACGTGTGCTTGGAATGCGGTTACTATGACGGTAAAGAAGTTATAGAAACGGCTTGAAAATAACGGAAATTGTTGGGCAGGCATTGACCTGCTCATTTTTTTTATAGGAGTTGTTAAATGAAACTTGCACTTGACGCAATGGGCGGCGATAACGCGCCCGCCGAAATTGTTAAAGGCGCAGTAGACGCCGTTAAAAAATATTCCTGCGAAATTGTTTTGGTAGGCAACGAAAACAAAATTCTTGAAGTCCTGCGCGAATTTCCCGATTGGCAAAATTTCCCCCTTACCATAAAACATACCGAAGAAGTTATAGAAATGAATGAACACCCCGCCGACGCCGTGCGCAATAAAAAAAATTCGTCAATCGTAGTTGCAACGCAAATGGTTAAAAGCGGCGAATGTGACGCGGTAATTTCAGCCGGTTCAACGGGCGCGGCAGTCGCAGCGGCGCAACTTATTTTGAAAAGAATTAAGGGAATTGACCGCGCCGCTATTGCTACGCCAATTCCTACGCCGCAAGGTGTATCGTTGCTTTTAGATTCGGGAGCAAATGTTGACAGCAAGCCTAAACATTTGATTCAGAGCGGGATTATGGGTGCGCTTTACTGCGAACACGTTTTAGGTAAAAAAAATCCAAAAGTCGGCTTGTTGAATATCGGCGAAGAGGAAACCAAAGGCAACGAACAGGCGAAGGAAACTTTTCAGCTTTTTAAAAATATGACAACGATAAATTTTTATGGAAATGCTGAAGGGCGCGATATTCCGACGGGCAAATTTGACGTTATCGTTTGCGACGGCTTTGTCGGCAATATAGTTTTGAAACTAGCTGAAGGACTTGCAACAACAATTTTTAAATTGATAAAAGAGGCGATTGACGCGGGCAGCGTCGGCGCAAAATTGGGCGCAGTGCTTTTAATGCCTACTTTGAAAGAACTTGCAAAAAAATTGGATGCGTCAGAATACGGCGGCGCACCGCTTCTCGGCGTTGACGGCTGTTGCATAATAAGTCACGGCAGCTCGGACGCAAGAGCTATTTTTAACGCTATAGGGCTTGCAAATAATTATGTCAACAATAACGTTCTGGAACATATTAAAACCGCTCTTGAAGAAGAATTAATGGCTAAAGACTAGGGATTAGTGAATTGAAATTCTGTTTCCTAAATTATAAAAACATTTCAGCGAACATAAAAAATTCCATAAGCCTTAATAAGATTGAAATAAAAATTTTCGCAGGTTATAATATAAAAAGTTAGGAGGAAGATTTTTAATGTTTGAAAACAACATAATCTGTAAGCTGCTGAATATTAAATATCCGATATTTCAGGGCGGGATGGCGTGGATTGGCACCGCCGAACTTGCCTCTGCAGTATCGAATGCAGGCGGCTTGGGTTTAATTGGCGCGGGTCATATGCCGCCCGATATTTTACGAAAAGAAATTCAAAAGTGCAAAGGTTGGACTGATAAACCTTTTGGCGTAAATATTATGCTTATGTCGCCTTTCGTTAAAGAAGTTATGCAAGTTGTAATTGATGAGCGCGTTCCAGTTGTAACAACGGGCGCGGGAAATCCCGGCGAATATGTTCCCGCTTTAAAGGAAATTGGCGCGAAAGTTATTCCCGTTGTAGCAAGCGTTGCATTGGCGAAAAGACTTGTTAAAAGCGGAGCGGACGCGGTTATTGCCGAAGGTTGCGAATCAGGCGGACATATCGGCGAAATTTGTACAATGCCTTTAATTCCGCAAGTTGTTGACGCGGTAGAAGTTCCCGTAATTGCGGCGGGCGGCTTTGCAGATTCACGCGGAATGGCGGCGGCGTTTGCACTCGGCGCACATGCAATTCAAATGGGCACTCGTTTTGTTTTAAGCAAAGAATGTATCGCCCACCCCAACTATAAAGAATTGGTGTTAAAAGCAAAAGACCGTTCAACCGTTGTAACGGGCAGAAGTTTGGGGCACCCCGTGCGCGTTATTGCAAACAAATTGACCAGAACTTATATGGAAATGGAAGCTAACGGCGCGTCAAATGAAGAACTCGAAGAACTCGGCGTCGGCAAATTGCACCTTGCAACGCACAAGGGCGACGTTGAAAACGGCTCGGTTATGATTGGGCAAATTTCGGGTATGCTTGACGATATTAAATCTGTTCAAGAAATTATTGATGACATTGTAAACGGCTTGCCGCAAGCTGTAGCCAATCTTCAAAGCAATTATCTTTAATAGGTGCTAGGTGCTAGGTTTTAGGGATTTTTAACTAACACCTAACGCCTAAAACCTAACACCTAAAAATCGACCGAAGGGAGATTTTCACAATGGGCAAAATTGCTTTTGTATTTCCGGGACAAGGCGCACAAGCTGTAGGAATGGGCAAAGATTTTTATGACAACTTCGACGTTGCCAAAAAACTTTTTGAAGAGGCTGACGACGCGCTGGGCTATTCTATAAAAAAAATGTGCTTTGAAGGCTCGGAAGACGATTTAAAATTAACCGCCAACACTCAACCTGCAATTTTGATTGTAAGCGTAATAGCGGCGGAACTTTTGAAGGCTGAAGGAATTAACGCCGAAGTTGCAGGCGGGCACAGTTTGGGCGAATATTCGGCACTTGTAACGGCGGGCGCGTTAAATTTCCGTGACGCCGTGATTTTGGTACACAAGCGCGGGCAATTTATGCAAGAAGCAGTTCCTGTCGGCGAAGGCTCAATGGCGGCAATTATCGGGCTTGACGATAAAATTATTGTCGATACTTGCAACGAAATTTCTGACGAAGTGCAAGCCGTTAATTTCAACTGTCCCGGTCAAACTGTCATTGCGGGGACTGTTAAGGGCGTAGATGCCGCCGTTGAAAAGTTGAAAGCGGCGGGCGCAAAAAAAGCTGTTGTACTTCCTGTAAGTGCGCCTTTCCATTCAACTTTAATGAAACCCGCCGCAGAAAAACTTTCTGTTGAACTTGATAAAATCGAAATTAAAAATGCCGCGTACCCAATCGCCGCAAATTTTAACGGCAAGATTGAAACAGCCGCCGCCGAAATTAAAAGCAACCTCGTCGCGCAGGCTGACCACCCCGTGAAATGGATTGACTGCGTTAAATCTATGCAAGATTTCGGCGCAGATATTTTTGTTGAATGCGGACCGGGTAAAACGCTTTGCGGCTTCAATCGCCGTATCGACAAACAAATTAAAAGTCTCAACGTCGAAAATATCGACAGCTTAAAAAAGACGCTTGAAGATTTAAGAAATTAAATTAGGAAACAGGAAACAGGAGGAAGGGCAAAGGGAATTGAGAAACCCGCCCGTCTCTCAGCCGCAGCGCGCGGTAACGATGGAGCGTAGGAAAAAGTAGAGGCCCCAAAGGGGGCCACCAGTTATTAAGAGCGTCCCGAACCCGAGCGGCACTGACGGGCGGGAAAAAAAGCACTTTTCTTTGGTACTTTCTTTTTTGCTTTGGAAAAAGAAAGTACATTAAAAAAATTTAATTATAAAAAATATTTCAAAGAAGTAATAATAATGTTTAAATTTGCACATAACAATTTGAATGTTTCAGATTTGCCGCGCAGTTTGAAATTTTACAAAGACGCGCTTAATTTGTCTGAAGTAAGCCGCCTTGAGTTTGAGGATTTTACTTTGGTATATTTGGCGGATTCTTTCAACAGCCAACACCAATTAGAATTGCAATGGTTTAAAAATCGTCAAACACCTTATGATGTCGGCGAAAATTTTCATATTGCGTTTACTGTAAAAAATTTCGACGCCGCGTACGAAAAGCATAAAAATATGAACTGCATTTGCAAAGACGTTAAAGATTTGGGAATTTATTTTATTAAAGACCCCGACGGCTATTTGATTGAAGTTTTGCCCGAAAATTGGGGGAAATAAATTTTATAGAGGCGAAGGAACTTGCCACATTTTAAATTTGACCATAGTAATTTGACAGTTTTTGACATTGACCGCAGTTTGAAATTTTATGAAGAGGCTCTCGGCTTAACAGAATTTGCGCGCCTTGAAACTAAAAGTTATATTTTTGTTTATATGGGCGATTCTTACAGAAGCGACCACGTTTTGGAATTGCAACAGCTCAAAAATAGAAATATTCCTTACAACGTTGGAGACAGTCTTTCGCACCTTGCTTTTATGGTTGACGATTTCAACGCCGCTTACCAAAAGCATAAGCAAATGAATTGCATTTTCAAAGAGCATAAAATTGCAGGCTTGTATTGGATTAAAGACCCTGACGGTTATTTGATTGAAATTGTGCCGAAGGATTGGGGAACGGGTTTCAGATATTGAAAGAAAGGCGTTGGCAATGAAAAAATTTTTGCTTGTGACGTTAATTCTAATTTCTTATCGACATACTTTCCATTACAGAAATTGTGTTTCTGTTTACCAAATGTGGAAAAAACATCAAGTGCCGCTTGCAACCCGTGAAGAGGCTATTCAAAAAGGCTATCGCCCTTGCGGCAACTGCAGACCTTAAAATTTTGGTGAAGTTAATATGAGTTCAAAAGCTATGACGGCTTTAATTGAGTCATTAATGAAATTGCCGGGCGTCGGTGCGAAAACTGCCGCTCGGCTTGCTTATCATATCGTAGAAATGAAAAATGACGACGTGGAAAACCTCGCCGCCGCTATTAAAAATATTAAAACTGAAACTCATTCCTGCGCGATTTGTTTCAATACGATTGACAAAAATTTTGACGTTTGCGAAATTTGCAGTTCCGATAAACGCGACGCGCAAACAATTTGCGTTGTCAAAGATGCAAAGGATTTGGACGCAATAGAACGCGCGGGTTTTTACACGGGCAAATATCACGTTACGGGCGGCTTAATTTCGCCAATGGCGGGCGTTACGCAAGAAGATATTCACTTGAAAGAATTGGTGGAGCGTGTTTACAACAACGATATTCACGAAGTTATTATTGCCTTTGAGCCGAATGTTGAAGGCACTGCAACCGCGCACTTTATCGCTAAACTTTTAAAGCCTGCCAACGTCAAAGTTACTAAACTCGCGCAGGGTATGTCAGTTGGCGCAGATTTTGCAGGCACTGACAGCGTTACTATCGCAAAAGCTATTGAAAATCGAGTTCCAATTTGAAAGGAGTATTTGAAAATGCTTGGCTTTGATTTGGGAGTTTTAGTCGGTCCGCTTGTCGGCGTTGCAATTATTTTGATTTTAATTCATCTTGTGGCACTGCCTTTTTGGCTCTTGAAAAACAGTCTTTTGGGCGCGGTTATTCTGTACCTTCTCAACTTTCTGCATATTTTTGCAATAAAAATTACTTTTATCCATTGTTTAATTGTCGGCGTTTTCGGCGTACCCGGAATTATAGGGCTTGTCATTTATTTAAATTATTTTAAGTAAATTTTAATTTTACAAAAACGGCTTAAAACGCCCAAATTTTAAAAATTTTGCAAAGGGTATACTTTTATACTAAAAAATATTTGAAGGCGGCTTGTAAGCGAAATTAGCCGCGTTAAAATCGATTCTGATTAAAAGCAGGTTAAAATGATTCAACTGGATAAAGTTACAAAATTTTTCGGCGAACGCCTGATTTTTTCTGACGTAAGTTTTAAAATTATGGACGGCGAAAAAATCGGCATAGTCGGCAAAAACGGCGCGGGTAAATCCACGCTTTTAAAAATTATAATCGGCGCGGAAGAATTTGAAGGCGGCAATATCAGCGGCTTGCACAAAGAGGACATCGGCTACGCTGAACAAATTCCGCACTTTACAAAGTCAACGTTGCTTGCAGAAATGTTGAGCGCGGGCGTCGAAGAATTTCAAGTCAAAAAAATTCTTTTCGGCTTGGGTTTCACTGAAGCTGAACTTTTGAAAAATCCCAACAACTTCAGCGGCGGCGAAACTGCCAAAATTGCGCTTGCAAAGTCTTTGCTTGCCGAGCCGCGCGTTTTGATTCTTGACGAGCCGACAAATCACCTTGACATTTACGCTATAGATTTTTTGGAAGATTTTCTGAAAAATTATCGCTACACGGTTATTGCCGTCACGCACGACAGGCATTTTTTGCAAAATTGCGTTGATAAAATTATTGATATGGAAAATTGCAAGGCGACGGTTTATTCTGCCAACTATGAAAAATTTGTGCAGCTTAAGGCCGAACGCCGCGCCTTTGAACTTAAAGCTTACGAAAAGCAACAGGAAGAAATTGCTAAGCTTGAAGATTTTGTGCGCCGAAATAAAGTTCGCGCTTCAACCGCCAAACGCGCTCGCAGTCGCCAAAATATTTTGGACAGAATGGAACGCCTCGAAAAGCCGCCTTCAGCTGAAACTGTCAATGTTAAACTTGCTGACGCCGCCGAATCCGCCAACCGCGTTTTGATTTTGGAAAATGTCAATTTCAAAAACATTATCAAAAATTTTTCAATGGAAATTCGCAAGGGCGAAAAAGTCGGCTTGATTGGGCGTAACGGCGTAGGAAAATCTACGCTTTTAAAAATTATCGTCGGTGATTTAAAAAATGATTCGGGCTTTATAAAAATTGGCAACCGCGTTAAAATCGGTTACCTTTCGCAGGGTCATGAAGAACTAAACGAAAATTTTACCGCCATTGAGGAATTGCAAAACGAATTTAATTTGACGGACGAACGCGCTCGCGCCGAACTTGCACGCCTTGATTTATTCGCGCAGGTTGTCGAAAAACCTATTGCCGCAATGTCGGGCGGCGAAAAAACGCGCGTTGCTCTTGCAAAATTAATTCTTACAGGCGCAAATTTTTTAATCCTTGACGAGCCGACAAACCATTTGGATTTGCCCGCGCGTGAAGCTATTGAAAGTGCTCTTAAAAATTTTGACGGCACAATTTTAATTGTTACGCACGACAGATATTTATTGGACGCCGTAACAAGCCGCGTTATCGAATTTGAAGAAAAACCCGCGCCCGTTGCAAAAGTCGAAAAAGTTTCAAAGCCTAAGCCGCAAAAAGATTCATTCCAACAAAAAAAATCTGCGCCGCCCGAAAAAACTTCCCAACAACTCGACAAGTTGGAAGCGCAAATTAAAATGGCTGAAATGGAACTCAAGATGATTGAACACGAAATAAACGCGGCAACTTCGCCCGAAAAACTTTCCGAACTTGCCGCCGCGCACGAAAATAAAATTTTGGAAATTGACGCGCTGTATAACGATTGGCTTTCTTAATAAAAAAAAGAGGCGCACAGGACGTGCGCCTCGTACCCTCGCGCAGGACGCGCGGCACTTGCTATTTGCTAAATGAAAACTGCAACCCGTCAATGCTTGTAATATCCGCCCGTCACTAAAGCCGCAGCGCGCGGTAACTTAAATGCGTCAGAAAAAGTAGAGGCCCCAAAGGGGGCCGCCTGTTACTAAGTGCGTCCAGAAACCGAGCGGCCCTGACGGGCGAAAAAAGCACTTTTCTTTGGTTCTTTCTTTTTTGCTTCGGAAAAAGAAAGAACATTTAAAATTTAAAATTTAAACTTACATTAAAACCTAAAACGCCAAAACACGTAGAATAAACTTGACGTAATAAAGAATTTATGCAAAAATTAACTACTCATATAAAAGGAGTGATTGTTCGTGGGAAGTCAAACACCTGCACTTGATAAACTTTTTGATGAATGGGCAAGAAAACACGCAGAAAAAATTTCTACAGAAGCACCTTACGCAATGACGCATGAAGCTCCGTACGGCGGCTTTGTTCGTGACGGTATAGTTAATCTTGAAAATTGGAAAAAGCAGAAAGTCAGAATTTGCTTTTTGTTGAATGAAGCCGGCGGTTATGATGATATTGAAAAATTTCCAAACGGGCATGACGTTGCCGCTGAATGGAACGAAAAAGGCGCGTGGACAATGTTTTTGTTCAAAATTGCAATTTGGGCAAAGGCTGTTCAAGACGCCTTCGTTCCGCCCGTTACCTATAACAAAAAAGAAATTCTGCGCTTGCGCCCCGAATTAATTCGTTCGCTTGCCGTTGTAAATATCAAAAAAAGCGACGGGCAAAAACGCAGTGATTTTGATTTAATTCAAAGATTCGCAACCGAAGACGCCGCCGAAATTCGCCGAGAATTGGAACTCGTCAACCCGAATATTATTATTTGCGGCGAAAATTTTAAATTCCTGCGCGGTCCACGCCCCGAAGGCGCGGACGAAAATACAAAGCGCGAAAAAGTTTTCTATGACGACGAAATTAACAAAATTGCAAAATTGACTTACCAATGGGGCAGTAAATTAATTTTCAGTTTCTGGACGCCTGCCAATTTTGTCGGCACAATGTCTTCAAACACCATCAATTATTATGCTGTTCGTGAAATTTGTCGCGGCTCGTTGAAAGTTTTCACAAGCAAGAAAAAATGAAGTTCCTCCCAATGTTTTATTTTTTTGAATCACCGTTTCGGCGGTGATTTTTTTGTTGAATAAAAAATTAGTGGTACTACTAATTAAATGCTTAAAGTTAGAGAAACTTATAAATTTTGCGCAAAACTAAAATTGATTTTAAAGTTGAAATTATTTTATAATACAAAAAAATATTGGAGGGGTTTACTATGTCAGAAATTTCACGGCGTAATTTTGTAAAATTGGCGGGCGTCACTGCGGCGGGCGTTGCATTGTATAACTTCGGCGGCGAAAATGTTACCGCACAACCTGCCGCCGAAAAGTCAAAAGTTTACTTTACAAAAAATATTGACGCGGAACATTTAATTCAACTTTACCAAAAAATAAATTCAGAAATTTGCGGCAAAGTTGCAATTAAATTGCATAGCGGCGAGCCGCACGGTCCAAACATTTTGCCGCGCGATATGGTACAAAAATTTCAGGCGCAAATTCCAAATTCAACAATCATTGAAGCAAATACCGCGTACGGCGGCGCGCGCGCCAACACTGCAAGTCACAAAAAAACTTTGCAGACAAACGGCTGGACTTTTTCGCAGGTTGACATTATCGACGAAGAAGGCGATATTAATTTCCCTGTCAACGGCGGCTTTCATTTGAAAGAAGTTGCTGTCGGTTCGCACTTGGCAAATTACGATTCGCTTGTTGTCTTGACGCACTTTAAAGGGCACGCAATGGGCGGCTTCGGCGGCAGCTTGAAAAATATTGCTATCGGTTGTGCAAGCGGCAAAAAGGGCAAGTTGCAAGTTCACGGCGTCCCGAAATTCGGCAAATGGATTTTGGGCGAGCCGTTAATGGAACTTATGGCGGACAGTGGCAAGGCAATTTGTGACCACTTCGGCAAAAAAATTGTTTTCCTGAATGTTATGCGGCGAATGAGTGTCGATTGTGACTGCGCAGGAACTTCAGCCGCCGAGCCTACCATTGCCGATATTGGAATGGTTGCAAGCACTGATATTTTGGCGATTGACCAAGCTTGCGTCGATATGGTTTTTGCCGCGCCCGACGGCAAAGATTTAGTCGAAAGAATTAAAAGCCGCTCCGGCTTGCGTCAATTAACCGCTATGAAAGAATTGCATATGGGCAATAATCAGTACGATTTAATTTCGATAGATTAAGGAGTTGTTACAGTTGAAAAAATTTTTTGCAGTATTAATTGCGGCGATAATGGTTTTTACATTCGGGCAAAGTGCCGCCTTCGCGCAGGGTAAAATTCTTGTTGCATACTTTTCAAGGACGGGCGAAGAATACGGCTTGGGCGTTATCAAGAAAGGCAACACTGCTATTGTTGCAGAAATTATCGCGCAGAAACTCGGCGCAGATTTATTTGAAATTAAGCCTATCGAAAGTTATCCCGTAAGTTATGACGAATGCACGAAAATTGCAAGCCGCGAAAAAGCACAAAACGCGCGTCCCAAACTTGCAACGCGCGTTGATAATTTTGCTGATTATGATACTGTTTTTGTTGGAAGTCCGATTTGGTACGCCGATGCGCCAATGTGCGTTTACACATTCCTTGAGAGTTACGATTTTTCGGGAAAAAATATTGTGCCTTTCGTGACGCACGGCGGCAGCGGGCTTTCAGGGATTGACCAACGTTTTGCCTTAGCTTGCCCCAATTCCAAAATCTTGCAGGGCTTTGCAATTAGCGGCAGAACCGCGCAGAAAAATTTTTCTGAAACTGATTCTAAGGTGACTGATTGGCTCAAAAAAATTAATTTCCTTAAACAATAATTTGAGTTTTCGGGCGTTTAACATCGGGCGAAAAGGGCGTTATTAAATCCCAAGTTGAATGAATAACTTTCCATTCGCCGTCTTCCTTTTGAAAGACTTCAATAACGTTGTAATGCATTTCAATGAGCGTTGTATCGGCGTGGAGTTGGTAGGTTAAAACCGCCATATCTGCGCCGATTTGTACGCGCGGCGAAACAAAATCGTAACTGTCAGCGTGCATTCTGCCTGCAACATATTTGTTGAAAAAATCTGCAACTTCTTCGTATTTGTCGATTCGTAAAACGGTATTTGCGTCAAAATAAGTAAAATTTTTCTTTGACCAAAGATTGAGGAACCCCGACATATCGCCCTTATAATATTTATCGAGCGCGGCTTTTTCAAGTGCAATAATTTCATTTGCAATTTTCTGTTGTTCGGGGGTATAATTTTCTTCGTAAAATTTTTTGTCTGCCATACTGTCAGCCTCCATTTTAAATTTGACAGTATTGTATATTTTATTATAATTTTAATCAATAAAAAATTTGAGGTGTTGTTAATTGAGAAAAACTTTATTTGCGGCGTTGTCAATGTTGATAATGCTTTTATTTACGGCTTGCGGACCGACTCCGCCCGCAGCTGAAAAAGTTCCTGAAACTCCCGCAGAAACTCCGAGCGAAAAGCCCGCAGAAAATACTGCAACCGCCGAAAATACCCCCGCCGCTTCCAACAGCAAAATTCTTGTTGCCTTCTTCTCGCGCGCAGGGGACAACTACGAGACAGGCGTAATAGAAAAAGGCAACACAAAAATAATGGCGGAATTTATCGCCGAAAAAACGGGCGCAGATTTATTTGAAATTAAACCCGTAACGCCGTACCCTGAAGATTACAGGCAATGTACAGAAGTTGCAAAAAAAGAATTGGAAACTAACGCCCGCCCCGAAATTGCGGCTTATCCCGAAAACCTTCAAAACTACGATACAATTTTCTTGGGGTTCCCAATTTACTGGAATTCCTTCCCAATGATAATTTATACTTTCCTTGAAAAGCAAGACTTTAACGGCAAAACAATTATTCCGTTCTGCACTTCGGCAGGCACTTATATGACAGGAAAAGAAAGCACAATCCCCGAAATTGCCAAAGGTTCAAAGATTCGCGAAGGGCTCGGAATTAAAGGCAAAGATTGCCAAGAAAATCCTGACGCCGTGCGCGAAAAAGTTAATGCGTGGCTTGCAGGGCTCGGTTATTGATGTTAATCAGAAATGCAACGCTTGAGGACGCGCCGCGCCTTTTGAAAATTTATTCTTACTACGTGGAAAAAACCGCCGTAAGTTTTGATTACGAAACGCCGACTGTTGAAAATTTTAAAAGCCGAATGACGCAAATTCAAAAAAATTTTCCTTACCTTGTTGCGGAATTGAACGGCGAAATTGTCGGCTACGCTTACGCAAATTATTTCATACCGCGCGCGGCTTATCAATTTTCGGCGGAGCTTACTATTTACCTTGATAAAAATTTTCGGCGGCAGGGAATTGGAAAAAAACTTTACAGCCGCCTTGAAAAAAATCTGCGCGAAATTGGTATAAAAAATTTGTACGCCTGCATAGGGTACCCCGAAGGCGCGGACGAATTTTTGACGCTCGACAGTTTAAATTTCCACGAACATTGCGGCTTTAAAATTTGCGGCAAGTTCACGAATTGCGGCTATAAATTTAATCGTTGGTACAGTATGATTTACGCTGAAAAAATTATCGGTGATACAAATGAATCAAATTGAAAGAATCAAACACTTTGAAGAAATTTTCGACGAAACTTCGGCAGCTATAGATAATTTGGATGACGCACTGGAAAAATTTTCCGCCGTGCAAGAAAAATATTTCGAGCTAATGAATTATTACGGCGGGGATTGGCTGAAAGATTACGAAGATGACGAAGCCGGCAAAATCCCCAAAGATTTAAAGCGCAGCGTTTTGTCGCAGGACGGCGTTTACGATTTGCTTACAAAAAACCGCGAACTTCAAATTAAAATCTTGGAAATATTTGCAGATATTCTGCGCAAAGGTTAAAAATTTTTTTTGTTATTCTTTTAAACTTCCTGCGTATATTAAATTAGAAAATTTGAAAGGAAGTTTTTAAAATGGCTGAAGAAAATTTTTGACAGTGAAATTTTGACAGAATACCAACTCGAAAAAATTTTGGGCGGCACTACCAAAGAAATTTTGCGGGATATAAGAACCTTTAAAGCAAAAGGCGTTTTGCCTGAAAATACTCCTTCCAAAGACGCGGGAGCACTTAAAAACGCTTTTGCGAAATTCGGAATTGATTGCATTCCAAAAGAAGGTTGCTACTCTCACGAAAATATTTACAGTTTTAACGGGAAAAAAATCAGCCGCCTCGAAGCGTGGCAAATTCTTGAAGACAAACTTAACGCCAGCGAATTAAAAAATTTTCCCCGCTTAAACGGCGGGGATTTTTTTATTTTAATATTTGTGGTATAATCTGCGCAAATTTTGAAAGGAGTACAAAAAATGAAATTAAAAAAATTTGCAAGTGTTTTATTATCCTGCGCCATTGCCGGCACAATGTTTACAGGTTGCGGCGGCGATACCACGCCCGCTCAAAATTCCCAAGAAATAACAATCGGCAGAATTAAATTTTTAAACGCAAGCGAAGCTTTGTATGACGAAGTTATTAAAAAAGTCGAGGAAAAAGCCAACATTAAACTTTCCAACCATCAAACAATTTTTTATGACAATTTGACAACAATGCAAATGGGCTTGGAATCCGGCAGCGTGCAAGAGGCAAGCACTTATAAAAGTGTTGCAGATTATTTGACGGCGAAAAATCCTAAATTTGAAATTGTAGCTAATCATAATCCTTTGAAATTACAAGATAATTTTGCATTTGCAATGCGCGCCGAAGATACAGATTTAAAAAATTCTGTAAGCGCGGCTATTGAGGCTATGCAAAAAGACGGCACTTTGGAAAATCTTACAAAAACTTATATCACTGATTTAAAGAAAGACGAAGACCCGCCCGCAGTTGCATTTGAAACTTTTGAAGGCGCAGATACCATAAAAATTGGCGTAACGGGCGATTTGCCGCCGTTGGATTTTGTTTCAGCGGACGGCAAGCCTGCAGGTTTCAACACCGCTTTACTTTCTGAACTCGGTAAACGCTTGCAGAAAAATATTGAAGTAATTGACATTGACAGCGCGGCGCGCGCGGCTGCTTTGAATGCAAAGACTATCGATATTTCTTTTTGGGCGATTATCCCGAAAAATGAAGATATGCCCGTTGACGTTGATAAACCGCAGGGCGTCGAACTTTCCGCGCCTTACTTCAAAGACGAAATTACTCATATTAGTTTGAAAAAATAAGGAGTTATCTTAATGCACTTGAAAAAAATTTTTGCGTTAATGCTCGCCTGCATTTTGACGGCGGCAATTTTTACGGGTTGCGGCGAAGAAAAAGAAATTGCGCCCGTTATTAAAATCGGTATGCTTGAACATTTGAACGCAAGCGAAATTGAATTTAACGGCTTTATGAAAAGCATTGCGGAAACTTTTGCGCTCGATATGCCCGCGCACGAAGTTAAATATTTTACAAATTCAAATTCAATGGTAATGGCGTTGCAGAGCGGGCAAATTGACGAAATCAGCACTTACAAATGTGTTGCAGATTATCTCGCCGCGCGTTATCCTAAAGTACAAATTTTGGAAGGTCATACTCTGGAATTTATCGACGCCTTTTGCTTTGCACTTCGCGCAGAAGATACAGAATTGATAAAAGACGCCAACAACGCTATTTTGGAAATGCGCAACGACGGCACGCTGGACAGATTGACTAAAGAATATATTAACGACGTTAAAGGCGATGCAAGTATAATTGCAGTTGACTTTGATAATTTCGCAGACGCAGATACAATAAAAATTGCAGTAACGGGCGATTTGCCGCCGTTGGATTTTGTAAGCGTGGACGGCAAGCCCGCAGGTTTCAACACTGCTGTTCTTGCTGAACTCGGAAGACGCCTTCACAAAAATATTAACATTGTGCAAATTGACAGTACGGCGCGTGCAGCGGCTCTTACTTCAAAACAAGCCGATATTGTTTTTTGGGCGATTGTACCTGTAAGCGAAATTATTCCTGCCAACGCAGATAAACCTGACGGCATTGAATTGACTTCGCCCTATTACAGAGGCAGACTCGTTCACATTGGTTTAAAGAAATAAAATGGAACTGATTTACAACATTTTTATAAAAGGCGGCGCGTGGCTGACAATCTTAAACGGACTTTGGGCGACGGTGCAAATTTCTGCGCTGTCGCTTCTTTTTGGTACGATTTTGGGTGCACTGATATGTTTTTTTCGCGTAGGCAAAATTACGCCGCTGAAAATCTTCGCGCAGATTTATATTGCAATAATTCGCGGTTCGCCCGTGTTAATGCTTTTAATGCTTTTATTTTACGGCGTATTTGCGCAGAGCGGACTTTCGCCGTTAATCGTAGCAGTGATAACTTTTTCATTGCATACGGCGGCGCACGTTGCAGAACTTTTGCGCTCGGCTTTAATGGCGGTTGACAGGGGGCAAGTTGAGGCGGCGCGTACTTTGGGCTTTTCAAAGTGGCAAACTGTTAAACTTGTAATACTGCCGCAAATTTTCCACATTTCAAAGCCGGTTTATCAATCGACGATAATAAATTTGATTCAGTGGACGAGCGTTGTCGGCTACGTAACAATTACAGATTTAACGCGTGTAATAAACAACATTGCCGCGCGCACAATGCAACCGATGATTACGATTATTGGCGGGATTATAATTTATCTTGCGTTGTCGTACATTGTGCAGGGAATTTTTAAATTGACGGAGGAGAAAAAATAATTCACGTTGCATACGGTACAAGCAACCTTTATTCAAAATTTGCGGCAACTTCTATGCTCTCAATGTTTGAAAACACCAACGAAAATATTACCGTTCACATTTTGCACGATAACGAATTAACCATTGAAAATCGTGAAAATTTTTCCTATATTGCGGGGCACTACAATCAGCAGGTTAAATTTTATAACGTTGAAAAAATCTGCGCGACTGAAGTACAGGAATTTAAAAGCAAATTGCCTGCTTCGATGTTGAAACAATTTCATATAGCTGTTACTTTTCGCTTGCTTATTTTAAAAATAATTCCCGATACAATCGACAAATTAATTTATCTTGATACAGATACAATCGTTAATTTGGATATAAAAGAACTTTGGCGCATCGAATTGGAAAATAAACCGCTTGCCGCCGTCGTTGACGTTGGAGCGCATACAGTGCCGCTTTGCATTGATAAAATTGTTAAGCCGGAAAATTATTTTAATACCGGAGTAATAGTAATTGATTTAGAAAAATGGCGTAATGACGCCAATTCCATATGGGGGGGGGATTTTGTCATTGAAAATTACAAACACAGTGATAATATAATTGAGCAACACATTTGGAATTATTGTTTTTCAAAAAATTATTTGAAGTTGCCTTTCAAATTTAATACTTGGGTACGCCTGGAAAGAGCTTTGGGTCATACTAAAATTGAAAAAATTTTGTATCATTTTATTGGTTGCGGCGACAGTCTCGGCTTAAACATTCAGGATAATTATCACCGTTTGTATTGGGAATATTTTTCTAAAACGCCGTTCTTTAATTCTGAAACTTTTTTAAAACTTTTTTTGGGCGTTCGCAAAAATGTACGTCGAGCGGCAAAATTTCCTTATAAAAATTTCTGCGCTTATGAGCGGCAAAACGCGCACCTTTTTTACTGACGTACAAAATACTGATTTTATAAAAAATGTTTTTGCCCTTCAGGAAGGCGAAGAAATTTTAACCTTTACTTCAAATGAATCCGTACAAAATTTATTAAATTTAATGGTGGCGCAGCGCGGCAAAAAAGTTTTTTTCATTTTGACATTGTACAATCAACGTTATAATCAACTGCGCGATATATTAAAAAGCGTCGGTTTTATTGAAGGGCAAGACTTTTTTAACGCGGTAGATTTTCTTTCTGAAATTCACGGCGTACCTTTTAATTCTTGGGAAATAATAAAAAATCTGTAAACACTTGAGGTAAATTTTATGAGCGTTATTGAAATTCACGGGCTGAAAAAATCTTTCGGAAATTTGGAAGTCCTGCGCGACGTTAATTTTTCTATTGAAGAAGGCGAACGGGTTGTAATAATTGGCGGCTCGGGTTGCGGCAAAAGTGTATTCCTGCGTTGCATTGAACTTTTGGAAACGCCTGACGCGGGAAATATTTTTATCGACGGGCAAGAAATAACCGCGCCTAATTGTGAACTTGATAAAATTCGCCAATCAATGGGAATGGTTTACCAACGTTTTAATTTGTTTCAGCATATGAACGTTATGAAAAATCTTTGTATTGCGCCGATGACGCTTTTAAAAATGCCGCGTGAAGTTGCAGAAAAAAAAGCAATGGAACTCCTCGCGCAGGTCGGGCTTGTTGCAAAGGCTGAATCGTACCCTGCGGTTTTATCGGGCGGGCAACAACAGCGAATTGCAATTTGTCGAAGTTTAATGATGAATCCGAAAGTAATTTTGTTTGACGAGCCGACAAGCGCGCTTGACCCGACAATGGTCGGCGAAGTCTTGGCGGTTATTCGTATGCTTGCGAAACAAAATTTAACAATGATAATCGTTACACACGAAATGAATTTTGCAAAGGAAGTTGCAAGCCGCGTTTTGTTTTTTGCGGAAGGCGGGATTTATGAACAGGGCACGCCCGAAGAAATTTTTGAAAATCCCAAGCGCGAAAAAACTGTTGCTTTTATCCAACGCCTGAAATATTTCCATTACGAAATTGACAATAAAAATTTTGACTTGCCGGAAATGCAGAATAAAATTTTGCTGTTCGCCGAAAAATACGGCTTGAAAAATAAATATACATACCGCCTGCAACTTTGCACTGAAGAAATTATTTATGAAATGTTGCAGGGCGCGTACGATGACGGCGATAAAATTTCGCTCGTCATTGACATAATTTATTCCGAAGCGGGCAAAAATTCCGAATTTAAAATTACCTGCGCGGGCAAAAATTACAATCCCTTCGCCAATGCTGAAGAAAGTTTTGAGGACGAATTGGGCGTAATGATTCTGAAAAATTTGACGCGGGATATTTCGCACGAATACGCGGGCGGCGTCAATAAAATCAGTTTCAAATTGTAGGTGGACACTTTGACAGAAATTGCAGATTGGCTGAAGTTGGCGGAAAAATTTGCTGATGACGGCGACGCGCAGGCAATGCTCGGCGCGGCTGAAGAAATTTTGGAAATTGATAAAAATTGCGCGGAAGGTTACGCAGTCACGGCGGAAGCGAATTTATATTTGGGCGAAATTGCAACCGCCGAAAATTTTTTGGAAAAAACTTTTGCGCTTGACAAAAATAATTTGCGCGGGCGTTTGGTACAGGGCGGAATTGCCGCCGAAAAGTTTCAACTGCTTGAAGAATTTAAAATTTTCGACGCGGTAATTAACGACGCCAAAAAACTTGCAAATAATTTTTTTGCGCAGAAAATTTTGTACAAGGCTTTAACTTGGAGCGTCAACGGCTTATATTTGGCGGGCAATGCAAAGGCGGCGGCTGAAAATCTGCGCGAGGCGTCAACTTTGACAAATAACATTGAACGCGCCGCCGAATTGTATTCAAAGCATTTATTTTTCAGAAATTATTTTGAAACTGATTCCGCCGCAATAAAAAATTTCGCGCAGGACTACAATAAATTTTTCGCCAACATTCAACCCTGCGCGCCCGAAAAATTTTCTCATAGCAAAATTAAAATTGGTTACATTTCGCCCGATTTTCGCAAGCACGCGGTAGCAAATTTTGTTTCGCCGTTGCTGAATAATTTTGACACTGAAAAATTTTCTGTAACCTGCTACAGTACCGGCAAAAGTGACGGCGTTACTCAAAAAATCAAAAATAAAAAAATTTTTTGGCGTGATTTGTACAACGTTGCAGCCGCTGAAATTGCAAAAATTATACGCGCGGACGAAATTGATATTTTGGTTGACTTATCGGGGCATTCGCAAAATTCCTGCTTGCCTGTCCTTGCGTACAAGCCCGCGCCCGTGCAAATTTGCGCGTTGGGATATACTGCAACTACCGGCTTAAACGCTGTCGATTATTTTTTGAGCGATACTATTTGCAACGCTGAAAATTTTACCGAAAAAATTTTAAAGTTGGAAGGTTGCCAATTCTGCTACGCGCCGCTTAATAAATTTCCCGCCGTCAAGCATAAAAAAAATAATTTCGTGACTTTCGGCAGTTTCAACAATTTCGCAAAAGTTACTGACAAAGTTTTGACTTGTTGGAAAGAAATTCTTGACGGCGTGCCTGATTCAAAACTTGTTATAAAAAATAAAATTTGCAGCGTTGAGGACGGCAGAAAAATTTTGCTTGACAGGTTGCAGAAAATTAATTTTCCTGTTGAAAAAGTTGAACTGCGCCCTTACAGCAAAAATTATCTGGAACAGTACAACGAGATTGACATTGCGCTGGACACTTTCCCTTATAACGGCGGCTTGACGACTTGCGAAGCGTTGTTTATGGGTGTGCCTGTTGTAACTTTGAAAGGGAATTTTCACGGCGCAAAAATTGGCGCGTCGATTTTGACTGCCGCGAATTTGCCTGAACTTATCGCGCAGGATTCGCAGGATTATATAAAAAAAGCCGTCGAACTAGGACGGCAAAAACTTTTCAAGGATTATCAAAAAAATCTGCGCGAAAAAATTTCACAATCTGCGCTGACTGACGCGCAAAATTATATGCTTGCACTTGAGAAAATTTATTGCGAAATTATAAAATAAAAACGTACACGCTTTTTAGGGCACGGCGCACACGGACGTGCGCCGCCGCGAATTTACCGCCGTGATGGCGGTACTCGCGGGCGGGAGTTTTTCTTTCTTTTTCCAAAAAGAAAGAAATGCCGACTTGTTAAAGGAAAAAATTTAAAATTATTTTTGTAAACGCGCTCTAAAGAAAGAAAACTGTATTAAATCAAAATACCTGTAAACGAAAACAGAACGCCTGAAAAACTTCAAGACGTTCCATTTTCGATAAATGCGCTATGTCAAATGGTGCGGATGATGGGACTTGAACCCATACGCCATAAAGGTACCGGATTCTAAGTCCGGCGCGTCTGCCAATTCCGCCACACCCGCTACTCCTAAGATTTTTCCAAAAAATTTTCAATTTTACAATAAAATTATAACTTGCCAAAGTAAAAAAGTCAATGAAAACGGAGTGATAATTTTGCGTTTTATTGGCGTAGTTTTTTTAATTGCCGCGCTATTTGCGGGATTTATTTTCAGCTTGCCCGAGCCCGAAGGTTTCCCGATTTTGGAATATCATACCGTAACAAATAACCCTCTGCCTGAATCAGAAATTTACAATGTGCCGCCCGCCGAATTTTCCGCCCAGCTTGATTATCTGCAAGAAAACGGTTATACTACAATAACTTTGAATGACTTTATAAAGGCGCGCAGGTACGGTAAGCCTTTGCCGCCCAAGCCGATAATTTTAACTTTCGACGACGGCTACGCAGATAATTATACAGAAATGTTGCCGATTCTTGAGGCGCACGGTATGACGGCGGTTATTTTCGTCATTACAAACGAACTCGGCAAGCCCGGTTATTTGACGCTTGACCAACTCAAAGATTTGCAAAAGCGCGGAATTGAAATTGGTTCACATAGTGCCGACCATTTGCCGCTTGTAACTTTGAACGCGGAATTTTTGGATAATCAAATCAGAAAGTCGAAAATTTTTTTGGAATGGAACGGCTTGGATCCAATCGGCAGTTTCTCATATCCGAACGGCATTTACAATATTGAAATTATTGAAATGTTGAAGGAGCAAAATTATTTGGCGGCAGTAACGGGCGAGGCGGGTTTAAACACGCTTAAAAGTGACCCGTACAAATTGCGGCGCGTCAACATTCGCAAGCCGCGTTTTGGTATTTTTGAATTTCGTTGGCGGCTTTTAAAGGCAAATATTTTTGAACGCCTAAAAAATTTGTAAGGAGCAAAAACCTTGAGACTTGTCAGAAAATTTTTGGCGACAGCAGTTGCACTTGTTACTTCCATAACAACTGCATCGGTTTTCGCAAGACCTTTTGAAACTTCGATAATGAAACGCCTGCCTGTTGAGGTTAAGGACAGCGGCGGCACTTTAATTTTTTCGGACAGTCCCGAATACGTAACGAAGAACGGCATTTTATATACCGACGTTGTTAAGGGCGACGCGCGAATTTTATTTTATCACTTGAATAACAGCGGCGTCAGAAAAAAATTTGCGGTTATCGTGGAAAATATTTCCTACCACGAAAATACCGTTGAAATTACGCGCGGCGGCTTTTCTGCGCCCGATAATAATTATTTGCTTGTCGGCAAAGAAACGCAAATGATGTATATGAAAAATAATTTCCGCGATAAAATTAAACTCAAAAGGCGCGAAATTAAACTCTTTCAGAAAAAAATGAATGACGTTGTAGTGGATCCGGGACATTTGGTTTACGGCGTGTACGATTTCCACGCAAAAGATATGGTAAGAGTTTACGTGTTGATGTACCCCGAAAACGCCGACCCGCTGAAGTTTTTGAACTACGCCGAAATTTTGCCAAAGGATGAATATAAACTGCGCGGCACTTTCAAAAATATGAACAGACATATTAAATTGAAAAATGACTATGACCCGCACCGCGACGGCATTGGTTATATTTTAATTTGCGATAACGTGACAGATTTTTTCAAGCGCGGCATTGACGCAACGGACGGCTCGGAAGTTGTAAATTTCGGAAATTACGGCGTGAATTATATGCTGAACTTTAACATTAAGGCGAAAACAAAATTTTGTTTGACGCCGCTTGGCGGAATGTACGCGGGCGCAGTTCGCTACTATCACGGCAAAAAATCAGGCACAATTCCTACGCCGCAGGGCAAAATTTATTTCGGCGACAGAATTTTCCCCGAGACTGAATCAATGAGAAAGGCGCGCGAAGAAGGCTTATCTCTTTGGAATAATTTTACAGATTCAAGCGAATTGGGCAGCTACAGCGGCAATGTTGTTTTTGAATATTCGCCGCCGGGCGCGTCGAATTTGCCGGTTAATATAGTTTTACTTCCCGATAACTAAATATTGATTTTAAGGCGTCAAATTTTAACGCTACGTGCCTTTCAAACTTTTTATGATATTTTATACCTAAAAATTTTAAAACGCGCGTAACGCTCGTTTAAACGCAAAATTTTCGATATTGATTTTTTAGCGCAATTTTTTAACTTTAATTTTGACAGTCGGAGAGGAGCTTTAAAATGAAAATTCTGGCACGTCAACTGACTTTAGATTTGTACAACTGCAACGAAAAAAGATTTAACGATTTTGAGGCTGTTAAAACGGCTGTTGAGAGCGTTTTCAATTCGCAAGCCGAAATTACGTCAACGAAAGTTGACAGCGAACACAGCGCGTTTGTTGCGGCGTTCAAAGAAGGACATATAGCTCTGCACATTTACAGCGCACTAAAATACGTGGCGGCAGATATTTTTACCTGCAGCGAAAGTGAAGATTCTGAAAAACTGGAAAAAATTTTGAAACAATATTTTCAGCCCGAAAAAGTTAAATCCACCTATCTTAAGCGCGGCGATTTCGGCTTGGAAAAGGAAGTTAAACCAAAAACCAAAGTGCGCGTTGCACCGTTGCGCAAAGTTCGTAACGTTGGCGCAAAAGTTGTTCAAAAATTAGTAAGAGGCGGAAATTAAGTGCCAATTATGTATCGCTAATCGTACTTAAAAAAGCCGCCCGCTTATGCACTCTTCTAACACTTTTGCGCCCGTCTTACTTTGCTGAACTGCTTGGGCGGTTGCAATTTCTGCAACCAATGGTGCGCTAGCGGGCGGCGATTCTTTCTTTGCCAGGCGTTTCTTTCTTCTAAAGAAAGAAATGCCCATTCTAAATATTAATGAAAAAAATTTTTTTGCAAGAAAGGAAGTGAGCGGCGCGGTTCGCTGCGCCACTTTGATGACTTTTACTGAAATGACGCTCCGCTATCGCAATATCGGTAAAACTAAAAAATGTACGTTTATGTTTTGCGCGGATCACGGCGTGGCGAAAATGAATGTCAGCGCGTACCCTCAAGCTACTACAGCGGGAATGGTTAAAAATTATTTGATTGACAAGGGCGCGGCTGCCAATGCCTTCGCCAATTTTGCAAATTCTGATTTGGTTGTTGTAGATGTCGGCGTTAATGCTGATATTTCAAATTTGCCGGGACTTATCGACAGAAAAATTTCCAACGGTACCAACGATATTTCCGAAGGCGCGGCAATGACTTTGGCGCAGGCGAAAAAATCTGTTAAAATCGGGCGTGATATGGTAAAAAAAGCCGTTAAGGCAGGTTACAACTGCTTTTTAATCGGCGAAATGGGAATTGCAAATACAACCGTTGCATCCGCTATAACCGCCGCAATTTTGGAAGTTGACCCGAAAAAAGTTACGGGGCGCGGCTCAAATATTTCTGACACGCAATTTAAAAATAAACTTAAAATTATAAGAAAGGCTCTGCGCGTCAACAATCCAAATTCTGAAGACGCCTTCGACGTTTTAAGCAAAGTCGGCGGCTTTGAATTTGGCGCAATGGCGGGCGTAATTTTGGAGGCGTCAAAAAATAATTGCATTACGATTCTTGACGGCTTTAACAGTTGCGCGGCGGCGTTAATTGCGGATTTGATTGACCCTGATTCTTGCGAAAATGTCATTGCCTCGCACATTGGGCGCGAAATTGGGCACTTGGAAATTATAAAATATTTCGGCTTTACGCCAATGTTTACGCTTGACCTTGCATTGGGCGAAGCGGTAGGCTCTTCGATAGCCGCGCGCGTTTTAGATAATTTAGTTTACAGTTTTATTTGCGAGCCCGAAGATGATTTTGACGGCAATTTGGAAGACTTTCAAGACGAGGACAGCGAAGAAACCATAATTTCAAATTTTATGAATCAACTTGGCTTAAATGAAATGTCGAAGATTGAAACTTTTGACGAATTGGAAGATTATCTGAACGAAAATTTTGAAGGCGATTTGCAAATTGAAGAAGTCAATGTAGATTTTCAGTTGAGCGACGATTTAAGATTTAAACCGTACGAGCCGCCCTTCAGCACGCAAAAATTTAATATTCCGCGCTCCTATCCTATTATGATTCGTGAAATGACGCCCGAACAGGACGAAATGATTGCGGCGACCGATAAAACTTTTAATTTTTATCTTGAGACAATGCCGAAGTTGAATTTAAATTCAATGGACGAATGCCGCGAATATCTTGACACTTTGACGAAGCCGAAAAAAAGTTTGGGCTTGCTTGAAGATATAGCCGCGCAATTTGCGGGCATTTCAAGTTTAAAAAAACCTTCAAACAAATTGCGCCGCGCCGCGCTTGCCTTTACCAATTCCGAAAATTCCCCAAGTGCGCAGAGCAGACGCAAAAGGCACGATTATCATAATTTGCCGCTAAATTTCAGTATGACTTCTCGTACTTTTGCAATGAAAGTTTTTTTAGGCGTTGTTGACCAAAAACAAAATCCTACCGTTGCATTTAATTTCGGGCGCACGATTGGCGAAGAAATTTCTTTTGCAATTCCGATTATTGCGATTACCGAATTGACGGATTGGGCGCGCGACAGGATTGACGAAAAATTTGCAGCGGCTCTTTTGAACAAGGACGGCTCTTTTAAAGTTTCAACCGAAGAATTTTTAAACCGCGTGCCGAAAAAATTTCGCTGTCTTACGGGCGCAATTATCGGCGCAATGGTTGCCGCCGCGCACAATTCAACTTTAATTATCGTAGATTGCGGCGCGGTTGAAATTATCGCCCGTTACCTTGAGAAAATTTGTCCGCAAATTCGCCCGTTTATCCTGCATTCAACCGAGCTTATTAATTTTGATTTTGAGCCGGGCGAGCGGCTCGGTTATGACGGCGAAACGGCTTGCATTGGTACTGAAATTGTTGAGGCGGCTTTAACCGCTTTAAACGAAATGAAAACTTTCGACGAAACTAAAGTTGTTGCCGAAATTAAGCGCAGAAGTTCCGCCGTTAAAAAATAAAATCTTTTTTGCCGAATTGACGCGGCAATTTTTTTATTTTATGTTTTTAATTTTTATAATAAATGTACTTTCTTTTTCCGAAGCAAAAAAGAAAGTACCAAAGAAAAGTGCTTTTTTCCCGCCCGTCAGGGCCGCTCGGTTCAAATACGCTCGTATTCCGTACGCCCCCTTTGGGGCCTCTACTTTTTCCTACGCTCCAACAAAACCGCGTGCTGCGGCTTGGATGACGGGCGGTTTTATAATTCATTAATCTTTAGTCTTTAAATATCAGAGGTGTAAAAAATGAAGGCTGTTAAAAACGGAAAATTTATTTTGCCGAATGAGCGCGGCAATTTTTTTATTTCAACCGAAAAAATTTTGACCTTTGGCGAAAAAATAATTTCGCTGGAAAATTCTACCAATGCCGAAGAAATTATTGACGCGCAGGGAAATTTTGTTTCGCCGGGTTTTATCAATATTCATATTCACGGTTGCGCGGGAGCGGATACTATGGACGCCACGCCAGCCGCACTTAAAACTATGTGCGAATTTCTGCCAACGGCAGGTGTTACCTCTTTTTTGCCGACAACTATGACAATGCCGCTTGACGATATTAAACGCGCCTTGAAAAATATTCGGGATTGTAAAAATTTCGGCGGCGCAAAAATTCTCGGCGCAAATGTTGAAGGTCCTTTTATCAGCGAAAAATATCACGGTGCGCAGGACAAAAAAAGTATTCTTTGCGCAGATTTAAAAATTTTTGAAGAATTTTTTGACGTTATGAAAATTATAACTTTTGCGCCTGAAGAACTCGACGATTTTAAATTTATTGACGCCTGCAACGAAAAAAATATTGTTCCTGCGATTGGACACAGTGCGGCAACTTACGAAATTGCAACGGCGGCGATTGAGCGCGGCGCAAATCATATCACGCACCTTTTCAACGCGCAGACAGGTTTACATCACAGAAAGCCGGGAATTGTCGGCGCGGCGTTCGATTCAAATGCAACCGTCGAATTAATTTCTGATAATGTACACGTTGCCGCTGCGACTCAAAGAATTGTGCAAAAAATTAAGCCGCGCAGTGAAATTATTTTGATAACTGATTCAATGCGGGCTTGCGGCTTGGGCGATTGTGAAAGTGAACTCGGCGGGCAAAAAGTTTTTGTAAAGGACGGCGTTGCAAGGCTTGCTGACGGCAACATTGCGGCTAGCGTTGCGCCAATGAATGACGTTGTTAAAAAATTTTATCATAATACAAAAATTTCAATCCCTGAAGTTGTCGAACTTGCTACAAAAAATCCTGCGCGAAGGCTTAAGCTTTACGATAAAATTGGCAGTTTGGAAGTCGGCAAGGCGGCTGACATTTTAATTTTCGACGAAGATTTTAATATTAAAGCCGCGTTCGTTGACGGAAAAAATTTTTTTGCGCCAATAAAAAAATCCCGATTGTTAATCGAGACTTGATTTATTTTTTAAGCGGCAATGTCATATTTTTCGGTTAAAGTGTCATTCAAAAATTTTTCCAACTCATCCAAAACGGCAGAAGCTTTTTTCGGCGAAGTTTGATTTGCAAGTTTTTTGGTTATTTGCCATAAATCTTTTTTTGTGGTGTCGTCAAGTTCGGCAAATTTCCCGTTCCAAGCAGAGTCGTACAAAAATTTTTGGCACTCTTGTGCGCGTTGTATACAATCCTGCATTTTAGTTTTTTTAATATTCGACCGTACAAATTCGTAAATGCTGTGGTCTATCGTAGTGTTAAGCTCAAAAGCGGCTTGATGGTGCAATTGCAATTCAACAATCGCGCCGTTTGAAAGTATCAGGCAAAGTTGAATATCTCTGTAACCTTGCGGCAAAGGATTTTTCCAGCGGTCGTTAATCCAAATAACTTCATCACGTTTTTTAATTTTCTCGAACGCCGCCAATAATTCTTCTTCATTCGGAAAAATTAAACTTGCCGCCCAAATATCGGTAACGTAGCTGTAATCGCCGTTATATTCAATTTTTGCCTTTTCACGTACGCGCTTTTCTTTTTTTATATAGGGGCGTTGCTTAAGAGTGCCGCCCAATTCTTGTTGTAAATCTTGCATAAGAGTTTTAAATTCGCCTTCCGCCGCCCTATTCAGCGCGTAAAGGTCTTTGATATTTTTAACGTCTTTTTGATAAGGGTACGGGTGAACAATTACCGGCAGATATTTTGCGCCGAGTTCTTTCAATGCGGCAAGCGTTCTGTTGCCGTCAAGAACTGTATATGTTCCGTCGCCGCGTTCAATTACGTCCAAAGGCGCACGCTTTGAATAATTTTTATCAGCCATTCTAAGTTTCATATAGTACATTGCTTGCGCCGTTCCTTCAGCTGTAACTTTTTCGCTCGGGCGCAATTTTTCAATCGGCACTATGATTGAATCTTTTGTGGTGGAAAGGTGTTGTGCAGCTATAGGGTCTAACTCTTCAGCTTCACATTTTACATTAAAACTAAAAATTAATGTAAAAAGCAAAATTAACATTCGCAATGCTAATAATTTTTGAAATTTAAATTTGCAAAACATTTTCTCCCTCCTGTCGAAATAAATTTTTACGGTGCAAAAATTAAGGGCTGAAGAATTTCTTCAACCCCTAACATTCAGGAAAGCAACGCCGTTTTTAAAACTTCGTCCATATGTTCCACAGGTACAAATTCAAGCTTTTCGCGCACGCTTTCAGGTATATCCTCAATATCTCGCGCGTTTTCTTTTGGCAAAATTATTGTACGCATACCTTCTCTATAAGCCGCCAAAACTTTTTCTTTCAAGCCGCCAATCGGTAAAACATTACCCCTTAAAGTTATTTCGCCCGTCATTGCAACGTCGGAGCGAACTTTTCTTTTTGTCAGCGCGGAAAACATTGCGGTTGCCATTGTGATACCTGCGCTTGGTCCGTCCTTCGGCACTGCGCCTTCAGGCACGTGTATATGAATGTCATTTTTCTCATAAAAATCTTCGTCAAGGTGCATTTCTTCGCTACGGCTGCGAATGTACGTCAAGCCTGCTTGTGCGCTTTCTTGCATAACTTCGCCGAGCTTGCCTGTAAGTAAAAGTTTACCTTTGCCCTTCAAAACTATTGCTTCAGTCGGCAAAATATCTCCGCCGACTTCAGTCCACGCCATACCCGTTGAAACGCCAACTTGCGGTTTCTTTTCGGCTTTATTCTGCAAAAATCTCGGACGTCCCAAAAATTCGCGCAGATTTTTTTTCGTAATATAAACGGTGCCTTCTGCGCCTTCGACAATTTTTCGCGCGGCTTTACGGCAAGCCTTGCCGATTGTCCTTTCAAGTTCACGAACGCCCGCCTCGCGCGTGTATTCGCCAATAATTTCCTGCAAAACGCCCTTACCAAATGCAACGTCGCCCGTTTTTAAGCCGTTGGCGTCTTTTTGTTTTTTGACAAGATAACGCTTGGCAATTTCAAGTTTTTCCTGTTCGGTGTAGCTTGAAAGGGTAATAATTTCCATTCTGTCGCGCAGGGGCTTGGGAATTGTGCTCATATCGTTCGCCGTAACAATCCACAAAACTTTTGAAAGGTCAAATGCCGTGTCAATGTAATGATCTGTAAAAGAATTATTTTGTTCGGGGTCAAGCACTTCCAACAACGCCGAAGACGGGTCGCCGCTGTAGCCGTCCTTGCCGAGTTTATCGACTTCATCAAGCAAAAAGACGGGATTATTTGCGCCCGCTTTTTTCAACCCTTGAATGATTCTGCCCGGCAACGCGCCGACATAAGTTCTGCGGTGTCCCCTAATTTCTGCCTCGTCACGAATGCCGCCCAAACTTGCACGAATAAATTTTCTGTTTACAGCCTTTGCAACCGAAGACGCAAGCGAAGTTTTGCCAACGCCTGGCGGTCCTACAAGGCAAAGAATAGGCGCGGGTTTATCCTGCGTCAAAACTTTTACCGCCAAAAAGTCCAAAATTCTTTCCTTGACTTTTTCCAAGCCGTAATGGTCGGCGTCAAGAATTTTTTTGGCGTTTACAATATCAGTTGAATCTTCGGTTGAAACATTCCAAGGCAAATCTAAAAGCCAATCAATGTAAGTGCGAATAACGCTGGCTTCTTGCGCCATTGAAGGCAACCGCTCCATTCGCTTAATTTCCTTGTTGACAATTTCTTTGACTTCGTCGGGATAATTGCCCTCGTCCAACTTTTTACGATATTCGGAGGCGTTTTCTGCAACGTCTTCGTCTTCGCCGAGTTCTTTATGAATTGCGCGCAGTTGTTCGCGGAGGTAACTGTCCTTTTGAAATTTTTCAATTTGCCCGCGTACGCGCTGATTAATTTGCATTTCCATTTGAAGAACTTCGAGTTCACGCGCCAAAATTGCATACAATTTTTCAAGCCGCTCTTCAACGTCCAAACTTTCAAGTAAGCCCTGTTTTTGTTCAACTTTCAAATTTAAATGACTTGTGATTAAATCTGCAAGCCGCCCTATATCTTCAAGAATCGTAACTGCAACAAAAGTTTCTGAAGGAATGCGCTTGCTGATTTTTACCCATTCTTCAAATTCGTGAACAACGCCGCGCACCAACGCCTCAAGTTGCAAAGAATCTTTCCAGGCGTCCTCGTGAACTTCAACGCCGACTTCAACATAATTTTTTGTGTCGTCATATTCTTGAATAACGCCGCGATGTACGCCCTCAATTAAAACCCTGACGTTGCCGTCGGGGATTTTAATAATTTGACGAACTTCGGCGATTGTGCCTACTTCATATAAATCTTCACGGCGCGGCGCGTCCATATCTAAATTTCGTTGCGTAACAAGAAAAATTTTTCTGTCGGCAACCATAGCCGCCTCAAGTGCGTTTATTGAACTTTCGCGCCCTACGTCCAAATGCATTATCATATTAGGAAAAACCGTTACGCCCCGCAATGGTACGAGCGGCAATTTTAAATGGTCTATTACGTGTGTCAATTTTGTCACCTCCATTATAGGTTTTAGGTTTTTGCTAACCAACTGTCAATTATTTTTTAAGTTTTAAAGATTTGCCGCCGTCAACTTTCAGCATTGGCGATTGATTCAGCAAAACATCTTCTTTTGTTATGGTACAAACAGAACTGCCTTCAAAGGAAGGAATTTCAAACATAACATTTCGCATAATTCTTTCAAGGATTGAGCGCAAGCCGCGTGCGCCTGTATTTCTTAAAATTGCCTCGTGCGCTATTGCCTTCAGCGCGTCATCTTCAAAGATTAATTGCGCGTTATCCATTTCCATAAGTTTTTGATATTGTTTGACGAGAGCATTTTTCGGCTTTGTAAGAATTTGAATCAGCGCGTTTTCGTCGAGCGGGTCAAGCGTTACGATAATTGGCAGGCGTCCTACAAATTCGGGAATCAAGCCGTCTTGGAGTAAATCGTCGGGCATAACGTCTTTTAAAAGTTTGCCAACGTCTTTATCTTCTTTGGAAGCAATATTTGCGCCGAAACCCAACGCTTTGCCCTTAATTCGCTTTTCAATGACTTTATCCAAATCGTTAAACGCGCCGCCGCAAATGAACAAAATATTTGTAGTGTCGATAGTAACCATTTCCTGCATTTGCTGATAAACGTTGCTTTGAATCGGAACATTGACGCTTGTACCTTCCAAAATTTTCAATAAAGCTTGCTGGACGCCTTCGCCCGAAATATCACGATTTGCGCCGGGCTTTTTTGCAATTTTATCCACTTCATCAATATAAATAATTCCGCGCTCCGCCTTTGAAATATCGCCGTTCGCAGATTGAATCAACGCCAATAAAATATCCTCAACGTCTTCGCCGACATAGCCCGCTTCAGTCAAAGAATTAGCGTCAACAATGGCAAGCGGCACATTTAAAATTTTCGCCAAAGTTTGTGCAAGCAAAGTTTTGCCGCTGCCCGTCGGTCCAATCATTAAGATATTGGATTTTTGGAGCTCAACATCTTCCTTGCGTTTTTTCTGCCCTATTCTTTTATAGTGGTTGTACACGGCAACCGACAAAGTTTTTTTGGCTTCTTCCTGCCCGATAACGTATTCTTCGAGGATTGAAAAAATTTTTTTCGGCTTGGGAAGTTCATTGCTTATAGCAGTTTCTTCTTCCTTAATTTCAGTTTCGAGCATTTCTACGCAAATTTTAACGCAGTCATCGCAAATATAGCCGCTTTGCCCTGCAATAAGGCGGTTTACTTGGCGGTTGGATTTGCCGCAAAACGAACATTTATAAACGCCTGAATTGTTATCATTTTTAGCCATAATTTCGCCTCCCTTCTTGCAGTAAAAAATTTTCATTACTATTTTAATATTTTAAATGTACTTTCTTTTTCCGAAGCAAAAAAGAAAGTACCAAAGAAAAGTGCTTTTAAGCGCGTGCGTAGTAGGAGACCCGCTGAAATCGCGTCACGCGATTTGCGCGGGAAGGCCGCCCATCCTTGGGCGGCGATTTTTATTTTTGTAATATTTTTTTAGAAAAAAATTATTCCTCTTTATCTAAATCGACTTTTGCGGGGCGAGAAATAACATCGTCAATCAAGCCGTAATTTTTGGCGTCTTCAGCAGTCATAAAATTATCGCGTTCGGTATCTGCAACAATTTTTTCGCGCGGCTGTCCTGTATGTTTGCAAAGAATATCATTGCCGACTTCACGCAGGCGCAAGATTTCCCGCGCCTGAATTTGAATATCTGTAGATTGCCCGCTGGCTCCGCCAAGCGGCTGATGAATCATAATTCTTGCAAGCGGCAAGGCGAAACGTTTACCTTTTGCGCCCGCAGTTAAAAGCAAGGAACCCATACTGGCGGCTTGACCAATGCAAATTGTTGAAACATCAGGCTTTATATATTGCATTGTATCATAAATTGCAAGCCCCGCCGTAACAACGCCGCCGGGACTGTTTATGTATAAATGAATGTCCTTGTCGGGGTCTTCGGATTCAAGGAAAAGCATTTGCGCGACAATGGAATTTGCAACGTCATCGTTGATTGGTCCGCCGAGAAAAATAATCCTGTCTTTGAGCAGGCGCGAATAAATATCGTAGGCGCGTTCGCCAAATCCTGTTTTTTCGATAACCATTGGCACATAGTAAGCCATAAAATTTCACCTCTGAATATATAAGAATTGCGATTGAGACGCGAGTATTAAAGCTCGAATCCCAACCGCCTTTCAAAAATTTCTATTAAATTAAAAATAAATTATTCAGCTTTTTCTTCGGATTTTTTTTCAGTGTCAGCAGTTTTAGTTTCTTCGACTTTTTCGGCGTCATCTTTAAATCTGTTGTCGAAGATAAACGCGGCAACTTTGCGGCGCAGAACGTTATTTGCAACGCTGCCGAGTTGGCGATTTTCCTGCAAGATTTTATAAATTTGTTTAGGAGTAGTGCGGTACATTTGCGCCATAATTGCAAGCTCGTAATTAAGTTCCTGATTGTTGACGGAAATATTTTCGGCGTGCGCGACTTCGTCAAGCAAAATACTTGTCAAAACGTCTTGCTTTGCGGCGTCTTTGTACTGTTCGCGCAGTCCGTCCATATCGACGCCTGAAAATGACATATATTGCTCAAGTTTCATACCTTGACTTTGCAGTTGCAAAGAAAGTTCTTGAATCATTTGAGAAATTCTGTCCTCAATCATAACGGGCGGCACGTCCACAGTCATATTTTCGACAGCCTTTTCAATAACGGCTTGTTGCTGTTTTTCGGCGGCGCGGCGTTCGGCGTTGGCTTCCATATTCTTTTTAATATCAGCTTTAAATTCGTCAAGCGTTTCAAACTTGCTGACTTTCTTTGCAAATTCGTCGTCAAGCGGCGGCAATTCTTTATGTTTGATAGAATTAATTTTGCAATGGAAAACTGCGGGCTTGTCGGCTAAATCTTTTGCGTGATAATCTTCGGGGAAAGTAACTTTAACGTCTTTTTCGTCGCCAACTTGCAAGCCGATGAGTTGTTCTTCAAAATCGCCAATGAAACTGTGAGAGCCAATTTCCAACGGGTGGTCTTTAGCTTCGCCGCCCTGAAATTTTTCACCGTCAACAGTTCCTACAAAATCCAAAGTGATAAAATCGCCGTCAGCAACTTTTGCGTCGGCTGGCGCGTCAATCATATTTGCGTGGTGTCCGCGCAGGTGTTCAACTTGTTCGTCAACCGCTTCATCTGTAACGGGTTCAACAACTTTATCGACTTTCAAATTTTTATATTCGCCGAGTTTAACTTCAGGGTAATTCGTGAAAGTCAATGTAAAAACAAAATCCTTGCCGTCTTCGCAAGTGATAATTTTGTGGCGCATTTGAGTAACGGGGATAATTTTTTCTTCTTTGATAATATCATTGGCGGCTTTTTGAATGAGAATGTCAGCGGCTTCGTCGAGAATTGCGCCCTTGCCGAAATGTTGTTCAAGGATTTGCAACGGCGGAACTTTGCCCTTGCGAAAACCGGGAATATTTGCGTGTTCAGAAAGTTGTTTGCAAGCGCGTTTTTTGGCTTTTTCCAATTCGGCGGCTTCAAATTCTACTGTAATTTCACTTTCGTAATTGTCTATTTTTTTTGTGGTAGTTTTCATTGTCAAAATATGACCTCCCGTTTATTCCATTATGCAATACGCCGTAAATCTTAACATAACTATAAAAAAAAAACAAGTTTTATAACGGCTTTTAAAGGTTTTGTAAATAGTTTTTTTATTTATATGTTCTTTCTTTTTTCAGTCGCAAAAAAAGAAAGAACCAAAGAAAAAGTGCTTTTTTCCCGCCCGTCAGGGCCGCTCGGTTTCTGTACGCACGTAGTAACAGGATGCCCCCTTTGGGGCGCAAACTTTTTCCCACGCTCTTAAAAAAGGTCAAGCTGCGGCTTTAGTGACGGGCGGCTTTTTAATTTCCCTAACCCCTATTCCCTAATTCCCAATGTCTCCAAAAATTTTTTGCCGCCTTCTCGCATTTCGGATTCGGCGGCAATTTGTTTCATAAGGGCGCAAGTTTTTTCGTCGAAATTCGGCGCAGAATTATTTATTGCAACCGCCGCTATCATAAGCAACTTTGCTGTAAAAATTCTTTCGTTGAATTGAACTTCTGCAAGGGATTCTTGCGCGGTTTTAAAAAGGTTTTCGGTCTTTTCCAAATCTTCAACCGTATTATGAACCGTTCGCAAAAGTCCCGAAGATTCATAGGGATTAATTTTTTTCTTTGAAGTTTTTTTGGCGTTAATCCCCTTCAAAATTTCTGAAATGTTTTTCATAGTTGCACCTCAAATTTATTTGCAGAAAAAATTTTGCCCTTCGTCGGTTTCAAGTTGCAATTCGCTGTTTTTGTCAAGCTTGCCGTTGGTTGCCACGAATTTTACCGCCTTGCACCAATCACGCAGAGTTTTTTCATTGAAGTCAAAACAGTACGCCAAGTCAACAATATTTGAAAGTTCGCGGTTATAAATTTCGTCATTCGCCGCCGCGCTGAACAGCAGCCAAAATATCAGCCGCTGAAAAGTCAAAATTGCGCTTTTATCGCCGTTCCTGTACTTTGTGTCAATGTAATTTTGTACGAGCATTTGTTCATTGATAATTTCCAGCGGGCTGTCCTTGCTCGGGTTGAAAACGGCGTCCAACGCGCCAATAACGGCGTCATCGTTGTAACGTTTGAATTGCGGCACGGCGTAAGCGCGAAATTTAGTGCGGGCGTTGCCGATAATAAAAAGTCCGGCTGAGCGTCCCGCCAAATAAAAATCGATATTTTGAATAATAGTTTTGACTTTGACGAGGCGCATTTGTTCGGATTCTGAATTAATTTCGTCAAATTTGCTTGGCATAGTTTAACCTTCTTTCGACGAGTTACCATTTGCGATTAATTACAAAATCAGCAATTTGTTCGAGTGAAAATTTTACAGCTTGATTAATATTTTGCGGCAAGTCGAGGCGCGCGCATTCAATATGACTTGCGGCGCGGTTTTTGCAATATTCAACTGCATCAGTTTCAGAAATAATTTTAATAGCGGTTTTAATATCGTCAAGAGAAATTTTATCCTGCGCGAGAATTTTTTTCAAGGCGGCGGAATTTTTTTCAAACTGCAACGCGCGAATCACGGGCAAAGTTATAACGCCGCTTTTTAAATCGCCGCCGACAGCTTTACCTGTAATTTTTTCTTCGCCGAAAAAGTCCAGCAAATCATCAACAATTTGAAAAGCAAGCCCTAAACTTGTACCGTAATTCGCCAAATTTTCCACTTCAGAATTTTCAAGTTCGGAAATAAGCCCGCCGAGTCTGCAACAAGTTGAAAGAAAAAACGCCGTCTTCAAATTAATTCTGCCGTAATATTCGCCCAAAGTCGGAATTTGAAATAACGCGCGGTCTTGGGCAATTTCGCCAATGCAAAGATTTTTCACAAGCTTTGAAAGAATCAGGCTGACTTCATCGCCGTAATTATTTTCTGCGACGAGTTGAAACGCCTTTGCAAAAAGATAATCGCCGACAAGCACGGCAATTTGAGCGTTATATTTTGCGTTGAGAGTTTCGACGCCGCGCCTTTTTTTTGCGCCGTCCAAAATGTCATCGTGAACAAGGCTTGCGGTATGAATCAATTCAAGCGCGGTTGCAAGCGGCAATAATTTTTTAGCGGGATAAATTTTTCTGGTACGTGCGCACAACAAAAATAATTTTGGGCGCAATCTTTTGCCGCCTTTAATTAAGGGCGTGCAAATTTCCTTTATAAAAATATCGTCGCTTACGGCTTTTTCCAAATAAATTTCCAAATCCCGCAAATCGTCCGCGTTGCCTGTTGCAGATATGAAATTCAAAAAACTCACCTATTTTCCGGAAAATGTGTTTTTAAAAGTTTTTTAGTTTTTTTACAGAAAGAAATTTTTTACAGTTTCAATTCCCTAATGCCTAGTGCCTATTGCCTAGTGCCTAAAAATTGCGCCGCAATTTTTCAGTAAAGAAATTTTAAGCTTGCAAAGCGCAATTCGCCGAGTTGAACAAGTTTGTAGCCGATACCCGCGCCGTAAAGTTCGCTGTACTTTTCGCGGCACTGCAAAACGCGCTTAACATAATTTCTTGTTTCGCTGTAGGGAATTGCGTCAATATCAGAAAAATCTTTGTCCCAATCGTTTTCTTGAATCCAATGCTGAACATTGCCGCGCCCCGCGTTGTACGCCGCCAACGCCAAAATGTCATTGCCAAAAAATTCTTCCTCAAGCTCCGCCAAATACCAAATCCCGTATTTAATATTTCTGTCGCATTCGTGCATTTCTTCAAGCGTAGGAATTTTTTCATTTAAACAGTAGGCAATCCAGCCCGCAGTTTCAGGCATAAGTTGCATTAAACCGACTGCGCCGCTGCCCGAGCAGGCGTTATCGTGAAAGTTACTTTCAACTTTCATAACTGAAACCGCCAAAAAGCTGTCAACTTTATAATTGCGTGAATATTTTTCAATTTCTGCGCGGTAGGGGAAAGGGTACAAAACTTTTTTCTGCGTGTCGGGGTGATTGACAAAAGCATAAACGCCCGCGCAAATTATTATTATAAGTGCAAAAAATTTTTTAAACGAAAATTTTTTAAACTTCATAGGCAAACGACCGCCCCCCAATTAATCGCCCGTGCAATGCTTTTCTAACTTGCTTGCGAAGGTGCGATTTATTTTTTCTGTTGTTAATGACAACGTCGGCGCGGTTTTTAATTTCTTCGGGCGACATTTGCGCGTTAAGGCGGGCGTTGGCTTGTTGCGGCGAAAGGTTATCGCGTTGAATCAGCCGCCACATTTGCTTATTGCGCGTAACGTACACCGCCCAAATTTCGTCAAATAAAGATTCCCAACCCGCCTCGAATAACAGAGGCACTTCTATAACTGCAACTTCGACGCCTTCAGCCGCGCACTTTTCCAAAAAATCTCGCGCAGCGTTCAGCAAAACGGGGTGCGCTATGGAGTTAATCCATTCGCGCTCGTCAGGGTGGTTGAAGATAATTTCGCCGATAATTTTTTTGTTCAGCAAGCCGTCAACTGCCACAATGTATTTGCCGAAATGTTGTACGTAAATTTCATAAAGTTCGCCCGCCGGTTCCAAAAGTTCGTGCGTTACGCTGTCAATATCTAAAGTTACTGCGCCGAATTTTTGCAATTCTTCAGAAACTGCAGATTTGCCGCAAGCTATGCCGCCCGTTAATCCAATTATAAGCAAGAAAATTTCTCCTTCGTCGAAATTTAGGGTTCCAAGGTTCCAGGGAATAGGGTTTTTCACTAATCCCTATCCTTTAGAACCCTGGCTCCCTATTTTATAGCCGTTGTCAATTTTTTCAATGAGCCGTTCTTTGAGCAAATGCCCGCACGCGCGTTTAAAAGCCGCCTTACTGATACGAAAAACTTTATAAATTTCTTCGGGTGCGCTGTTATCGTTAAGGTTTAAATTACCGCCGTTTTGTTGCATAAACTTAAAAATTTTTTCGGCGTCGCTGTTCATAATATTTTCTTTGGTATCTTTCAAAGAGCCGTTTAACTTGCCTTCGTTGTCAACAAAAGTAATTCGCGCAGTAACAATTTCGCCAACTTTCAAAAAGCGCGGAATTTCATTGCGCGGAATAAAAACTATATAACGTTCTTTGCTGAACATAAACGCACCCGCGTCGGTAATGTTGTAAATTGCGCCGGTCAGCGTATCGTCTTTTTTAACATTTTCGGCGGGCTTGGCGGCGCGGCGAATTTCGTCAGAAACTTTCATTGAAGTTGCAAGCCTGCCGCTTTTATCAATATAAAGTTTCGCCCAAACAATATCGTTGACTTGCAATTTGCCAATCATTTCGGCGAAGGGCATAAAAATTCCGCGCTCGGCTCCAACTTCCAAAAACGCGCCGTTTTTTGTAACGTTGATAACTTTCAGCCGCGCAATTTGCCCGACTTTCATTTTTGGAACGCGCATTGACGCGGTTAATTTTTTTTTCGGGTCAAGGTACAGAAAAACTTCGACAACGTCGCCGATATTAACTTCAGCTGTTTGTTGGTTTTTGTGGAGCAAAATATCTTCATCAGAATTGCCCGTGCCCGCGTCAAGGAACGCGCCAAAATCAGTTTTGCGTACGACTTTTAATTTTGCAACGCTCATTGGCGTAAGTTCAATTTTATCCTTCATAGCTTGTAATTTTCGCGTCTCCCCAAAGTTTTTCAAGCGCGTAATATTCGCGGTTTTCGTTTTTGAAAATGTGCGCAACAACGTCGCCGTAATCAAGCAAAATCCATTCGCCTTCGTTGTAGCCTTCCTTGTGGCTGAAGTGGATATTTTCGGCGTCGAGTTCTTCTTCGATGCTGTCAGCAATGGCGCGGGCTTGAGTAGCCGTCGGCGCACTGCAGATAACAAAATAATCTGTCGAAAACATTAAGCCGCGCATATCCATTGTTAAAATATTTACGGCTTTTTTGTCGTCCGCCGCTTTACAAATTTTTTTCGCAAGTTCCATAGTTTCCAAAATAATCACTCCTTTTATAGGTGTTAGGTTTTAGGTGCTAGGTGTTAGGGATTTTATTCCTCTTCTTCGTGAGGTGGAAGTTCTTCAACAATATCTTGAACGGGGAAAAGTTCCTGAATTTTAATTTCAATTTCTCTGGTATTCGGCTCCCAAATTCCCTGCTCATTTTCCCTGCCGGGCAACATTACGGTAGTTGGCAAATCGCTGCTCATTTTTCGCAAAACGTTTGCAAGGTGCGCCGAGTCAAAAATTTCCGCGCTTGTTTCCATTTTATTTCTAAAAATATCTGCAATGGCGGGCAATTTCGGAATTGTTTCAAGTTGCAAAACTTTAGCGTAGAATGATTTAAAAAATTTTTGTTGACGTTGCACTCTGCCGACATCGCCTAATTTTTCACTGCGGAAACGCAAATATTTTTGCGCCTCTTCGCCGTTCAAATGTTGGTAACCTTGTCCCAAATGAATTTCCAATCCTGATTCGGGGTCTTCATAGTCCATATTTTCTTCAACGTAAATATCGACGCCGCCGAAAATGTCAATTAATTCTGCAAAAGTTTCCATATCAATGACAACGTACTGATGAATAGAAATCCCCAACAAATTTGAAACGTGGCGAACAATCAAGCTTGCGCCGCCCCAAGTGTACAAAGAGCCGAGCCGCCCGGCTGAAGAATCAGCTGCAACCCAAGTATCGCGCGGGATTGAAATCAACCTGCTTTTTCCCGTATCGTTTGAAAAACTTAACAAAATGATTGTGTCGGCTTCGCGCCCGCCGTTTTCGCCGTCGTCAATTCCCAAAATTAAAATATTTGTGTAGCCGTCGAATTTCGGATTAATTTCGCCTGTACGCGCGGCGCGGCGTTCGTTGTAGCCTTCGTACATTGAGCTGAATTCGGTATAAACGCGGCTTGCAATGCTGTAAACGCCGAAACCTACAAACAAAATTGCAGAGCCGATTAAAACCAGAATCACGCACATAAAAATTTTGCGAAAGGCTTGACGCCTTCGCCTGCGTTGCAAAGCTTTTCGCTTGTTGTCTATGTTGGTTTTAGTTGTATTAGCCATTTCGGACACTGCTCGCTTTTTTAATTAACATAAAAAATTTTATAAAAAATTCTTTTAGAATGTTCTTTCTTTCTCATTGCAGAAAGAAAGAACCAAAGAAAGGCTAGTCACGCTGGAAACGCATCCTGCGTTTCGGGCGTGACGGGGGCGCGCGTCCGTGCGCGCCTCTTTTTTATTTTTTAAAAATATTTAAATTTCTAAACAAGCGTGGCATTTTCAAAACCTCCGCCCGCTGCAAAAGATATTATCAAATGTGCCATTGAGCGTACAAAATTAATATAATATTCAACTTCTTCGGCGGTATAGCGGTAAACTTCTTCAATTTGATAATCGGCCAAAAAAATTGTCATATGATGAAATCCGTCTTTAGCGTCGGGCGTTTCAATGTAAACTTTAACTCTGCCGTCGGGCAAAGTTTCTGAATGTACAATTTTTGTATCGTCATTCAACGTCATAAAAGGATACATCATTTTAAACTTTCTCCTTTTGCAAGAGCAAAAAATTTCGCGCGTCGATAGTGTTGGGGTGTACCAAAGAATTTTTCTGCACCACAAAAATAATTGATTCGTCCAACGCCTTTAAAATAATTTCATCAAGATTATCAGAATTGGCGGCGAAGTTGCGCAATTCGTCAACACCGGGATAATTTCTGTTGGGTTCAATCATATCAGCGAAATAAATAATTTTGTCAAGCGGCGACATATCCCGTGCGCCGACTGTATGGCGGTAAATTGCCTGCGCAATTTCTTTATCTTCGACACCGTAAATTTCGCCAATCATTTTTGCGCCAATGTACGAATGCAACAACAGCGGCATTGAATTTTCAACTTCGCCGATTTTAATATTGCGTTTAACTGCTTCGGCGGGCAATTCGGAATTTTCAAATTGACGGGCGCAATCGTGCAAGAGTCCCGCAATGTACGCTTTTTCGGTATTGACGCCGAATTTTTCGGCAAGTTTGACGGCGGTATTTGCAACGCCGATTGAGTGCGCGAATCTTTCTTTTTTCAAACGCCGCTGCAATTCTCGGCGCATTTCGTCAATCGTCATTTTATAACCGCTCCTTTAAAGTTATTTTAATTTATAATTTAAAATAATTTTAACACGGTTTTTCTTTCTTTGAAAAGAAAGAAAAGCCGCCTAAAAGAAAGAAACTTCCCGCCCGTCAGTGCCGCTCGGGTTCTGTACGCTCGTAATAACAGGTGGCCCCCTTTGGGGCCTCTACTTTTTCCCACGCTCCAAGATTACCGCGCGCTGCGGCTGAGAGACGGGCGGGGTTTTCTATCCATTTTTGCCTACTGCCTTAAATGCAATTCAACAAGCTTTAAAATCGATTTTAATGCGTCAAATTTTAACGCTAAGCCGCCTTCAACTGCTTTTTAGTATAAAAGTATACCACTTGAAAAAAATTAAAATCTGGGCATTTTCAGCCGTTTAAATACAGGCGATTTTTCAAAATATATTCTTCGACGATTTGAGGAAGTAAATATTTTATTGAACGCCCGTTTTTGATACGTTCCCTTAATTCGGTTGAAGAAATTTCCAATTCGGGCGAAATTATTTGATGAATGTGCGTCATACCTTCTGCGCCGAAAAATTTTTCCAGTTCTTCAAAATTCACTTCGACGCCGGGACGAGTTGCCGCTATGAAATGCACTTTCTGAACCAATTCCCGTGCCTTGTACCATTTATATAAATCAGCCATTGAATCGCCGCCGATTATGAAAAATAATTCAGTGCCCGTGCCGTATTTTTCGTGCAGCGCGTCGATTGTGTCGAGCGTGTAGGAAAGTCCTTCGCGCAGAAATTCCATTGGCGATACTTGAAAAAATTTGTTTGATTGCGTAGCTAAATAAGTCATCATCAGGCGGTGCATTTCGGGCGTTATGTGTTTTTCGACTTTGTGCGGCGGGCGTGCCGAAGGGATAAACAATACTTCGTCCAGTTCAAAAATTTCTCGCGCAGATTCCGCCATTCGCAAATGTCCGAAATGTATCGGGTCAAATGTGCCGCCCATTATTCCGACTTTCAAATTTTACACCAGCCTTAAAAGAAATCTTAAAATCATTGTTGTAACCAAAATTGCGAATCCTGCGCGCATATAATCTGTAAAATCGTGTTTACCTTTGTCAGTCTGCAAATAATTTCTGAATGTTTTTACGTAACCAAAAATTTTTTCAGTCAATGAAAAAGCTCCTTTCAGTCGCTTTTTAGGTGTTAGGCGTTAGGTGTTAGGGAATTTACTAAAAGCTAGAACCTAGGGGCTGTTGGCAAACTATAAAAAGTAAAAACACAAGCAATTCTTTGATAAAATAAGTTTGAAAGAAAGGATTGCTTATGTCTAACTTATTTTATC
>CAJOCQ010000002.1 GCA_905233135.1 uncultured Selenomonadaceae bacterium
TTGACATAAGCATATCCTTTCGGTTTAGGTTTCAACTTTATTTTACCAAAAGTTTGTGCTTATGTTTTTTTATTTTAGGAATTTACCAACACGCCCTAATATGTCAATAGCCGAAGTAGGCGAGGCAGAATTGGAATATTTGCTGGACTTAACGATAGTGCAAGCGAAAATGAATGCAGAGCCAATGGGCTATTTGAATGATTTTATAAAATGAAAAAAGCCGCCGACAAGGAAGTTAGCGGCTTTACCTTTTTTTTAAAGAGAGGTGAGAAAATGGCAACAAATGACAATTCGGCAGGCGCAGTATTTATAGAGTTAGGGCTTGATTTGAATCAGCTTGAAAGTGACTTCATAGCGGCAAATGCAACGATACAACAAAATTTGAACAGACTAAACAGAGAAAGAAATATAGTAGATTTAAGAGCACAGGTAGAAATAGGCGGGCTTGATGAAAGCATAAATCAGACGCAGATTTTAGAAACAAGGCAACGTTCACTTACCCAACAATTAAGTATGCAACGCGACAGAATCAGATTGACGGAGGCGGCACACAGGCAACTCGTCAACACGCAGGGGGCGGCAAGCGCAGCGGCTCAGAATATGGAATCAAGGTTACAGCGTGAACAACTTGCATTGCAAAGACTACAGCAACAACTTGAAAGAGTAACGACGGCACAAAGTGAACTTTCTGCAGTAAACGCAACAGCGGCACAAGATACCTTGATAGAAGCGGGGCGAAGTGTACAACAGAATTTAAGCAGATTGGGGCGTGAACGTGATTTAATAGAATTGCGGGCGCAAGTAGAAATAGGCGGGCTGGACGAAACTACAAACCAAAGCAAAATTCTAGAGACAAGGCAACGTTCGCTGAATGAACAGTTAAATATACAGCGGACGCGGATAAGACTTGTTGAAGAAGCGCACAGACGTTTGGCAAGCGCACAAGGCTCGGATTCTGCCGCCGTACAAGATATGGAAACAAGACTGCAAAGAGAAAGGCTTACACTGCAACGTCTTGAGCAACAATTAGACAGAGTAAGAACGGCGCAAGAAAATCTGAATAACACAAGCAGTACAAACGGCGGCGGGGCAAGCGGCAATACAGACGGCGGATTGGATATAGGCGGTGGCGGACTTGAAGATTTAGCTGACAGTGTATTGGAGCGAATACCGCCACAAGCAAGAATAGCGGCAGGCGCAATAGCAGGCTTAGGCGCGGCAATAATAGCGGCAGGCAAGGCGTCAACTGATTTAATTGAACGCTGGAGAGAGTTGCAGACACAAGCATATGACTTAAATATGAGCGTGCAAGATACAGAAGATTTCTTGCGTAAATTGCGGCTTGCAGGCGGAGAATTTGAAGACTTTAAGGGCTTTATACGCGGTCTTTCAGACGCAATGATTAAAGGCGAAATTGACGACCCAGAAGCAATGGTTTTTGCTCGATATGGTGAAAGTGCATTTGACGCCAGCGGTAAAATAAAAAACTTCCAGGCAATGACAGAAACAATAGAACGAATGTACGACAAAGCAAAATCGGCGGGCGAAGAGATAGAATTTCTGCAAATGCTAGGCGGCGAAAGCGGCGTTACAGACGCTATACAATATCTTGAAAGGTACAAAGAGGCAAAAGAAGACGCGGCAAAAATATCAACGGCAAAGCTTGACCCAACAGAATTTCACGAGGCGGAGCGTTCGCTAAACAGATATAACGAGCAACAGCAAGAATTTATAAACGCGCTTGAAAATTTGATAACTCCTGCAAGGGTAAGTTCGCTTGAATCACTTTTTGAAGTATTTCACGACGGTACAGAGTATTTGGTAGAAAACAAAGACGAAATACAAAGTTGGGGCTTTATAGCGGCAGAAACTTTTACAACGATAGCGGACAAAATAAAGGCGTTGAAAGACGCTTTTGTTGAATTAGCCGATACAGGGCTAAATTTCAACGATTGGGAGCAAAATGGGCGTTGGAATCGTTTGTCGGATTTAGTAAAAAGTGATTCAGAAGATACACTTTGGGCGCGTTCAACCAGTGTGTTTTTCGGCGATATAAAAGGCGAGCTTTTTGGCGGCATTTTGGAAAGGGCGGCAGAAGAGCAGGATAAATACAAAGAAGCCGTTGAAAATGCTACAGAGGCGCAAAGCAAGCAAAGCAAAAGCACTGAAGAAGGTAAAACAACTCTTGCAGATTTACGCAAGGAGCAGGAACAGGACACGGCGTCTTGGGCTGATTTTCGGCGCGAACAAGAGCAGGGAGTTCAAACAACAAAAGAAATAACGGCGGCAACTGAAGAGGCAACGGCGGCAAAACAAAAAGAAATAAACGTACTTCAGCAATATTCGATTCAGCGAGAAAAAGATTTAAGAGACGAACTCGCAGAAGTACAGATAGAAAATCAAAACTTCAAACACGGTTACGATTTAGAATTGGCAAAGCTTGATTGGGAAAGAACAAAAGCGCGGCGGCAGAATGTATTATCGACAGGCGAGAGTTTAGCTATTGAAGATTTGTACGCTGAAAAACGCCTATTACTGGAAAAACAAACGCAAGATAAACTTGACGATTTACGAAATGAAGCTACTGAAGAATTTAAAACAGACCTTGAAAAACGTAACATTGAAATAGAAAATTCAATGGATGACTGGATAGACGCTGGTATGAAAGAAAGCGAAGCTGAAACGCTCGCGCAGGCACTGAAGGCAAAAGCTATTGAGGATTTAGAGGAAGAATGGAATGCCCGCGTACTCGAAATTAACGGCAGTGCGCTTGAAAAGAAACTCGCCAATATCGAACGTGAAAAACAGGCGTGGATTGATAAAGGTATTTCCGAAGTAGAGGCGGAGCAACTTGCACAACAACAAAAGGCGCAAGTTTATCAGCAAGAATATGAATCAGCGGTGCAAGCTGAACAAGCCGCAGCGCAAAATGTAGAATCAGCCGAGCAAGCACTAAATGACGCACTCGAACAAAGGGAAGAATTAAGAGAGCGAATAGCCGAACAGCAGGCTAAAGAAATAACGCAGGCAGAACAAGGTTTGCAGGTTTTAAGGTCGCAGTTGGAGGCGTTTAGGGCTTATCGTGACGGTGGCGAAAAAGGCTTACAAGAATATTATTTAAAGGAACTGCGCAAGCAAGGAATAACAGACAAAGATTTAAAAATGACGCCCGCGCAGTTGGAAGGTTTTCAGCAGGCTAACAGGGACGTACAAAAAGGCTTAATGCCGAATTTAGCACAGGTTGCGCCGCCTAATCCCGAAATGCTTAAACAGTTAAGCAAATTAGATGACAGGATTGCAGGATTACAAAAAAATCTTGCAGATGCACAAGCGGCACTTAAAGAGGCAACAAAGAAAAGACAAGAAGCAGAAGACGCTTACAATAATCAAAAGGCGCAAATTCCAGATACAGTAGTTGAAGAAAATCCAGATGGTACAAAAAGCGTATGGACTGGTGATGACGCGAAAAAAAGGCTAGAAGAACTTGGTATTCTCGAAAAACCAACTTCAACACCTGAAACTGCGTCATTTGATGAAGATTTAAAACAAAAACTTGATAGCGCGGGCAACTCGGTTGAAGATTTTAAGAAAAAGCTTGACGAGGCTACACCTACTGAAACTCCTGAATTACCAAAAACAGAAATGCCTGCAACGGCGGCTGATATACCTACACCGACACCTGATTTTGATTTTAGCGATATTGCGGCGAAGTTTGAAATATTGCCGCCGATTATTGAAAATATCAGCAGTGGGCTTGATAACTTGACGCCGAAAATTACAGATGTTTCAACTGCATTCAGCAACTTGTATTATACTTTCCAAAATACAAATATAGGACAAGCTGAAGGCGGTATACCCTCTGCGCCTGTTGATTTTTCAGAATTGACACAGCAGGCGGCAGAAATACTTTCGGCGATACAAACGGGCGCAAGTGACTTACAAACTGCGATAACAAATCAGCAACAATCCGCGCCGCCGAATGTTACAAACAATATCAGCATTCACGAGGCGCACGCTTGGGATTACGAACATATTAACGATTTAGCCGAGCGCGTTGCTGATATTATCGAGCCAAAAATCTTATCTGCTGTGGGTGGTGATTCCAATGGCTATTAAAATTGGCGCGGTTGAGGCGTTTAACATAACAAATTTTGACCATATCCCTGACGACAGACAAACTAAACACGAGACAATAGGCGGCGTAGTTGTACAGGATTTCGGGCGCGTTGAAAAAGGCGATACTCTATCTTTTGAGACTGATATTAAAGCTAAGGACAAAGCGGTATTTTTTGGCTATTGGTACAATCGAACTTATGTAACAATCATTGACGAGGCGGGCAATGTTTATGAAGATTGCCGCGTCAGAGTGACAAGGCATAGGTACGTTAGTAGAGATTTTGCCAAATACGAACACTGCGTTTTAGAAATATGGAGGATATGAAATGGCGCACATACATTTATATATGAATAATCCTACCGCAGGCGGTACTGACGGTACAGAAATTTCAAGCGAAGATAACACACTCCCTCTTACAGTAATTTTGGACGCAAGCGAGGCAGAAGAAAAAGCCGTAAAAGTTGCCGTGCGTTGTGATTCAGGCTTTGCTGTTGAAGGCGACACCGCTATTTATTTTGAAGGCACAAACGCCGCCAAATGGCAAGTTGCAGAAGATAACAGCTTTACCAGTGATACCGCCTTGACGCTTGCTCTTTGGCAAAGTACTTTGACTTTTACCAATGTTGCCGCTACTAATATTGTGTTTTGGGTTAAGGCGTCAAGTACTACTACCGAAAATCCCCAAAACGACAGGACAGTTAAACTTGTTGCCGAAGGGCTTGTTCTTTCGACGGAGTGATTTGCTATGCGTTATATGAATCCAGGCTTTAAAGAATGGCTTAATTTTGTACCATACAGTAGCAGTATTTCAAATGACACAGACGCAACAAAAACTAAAACAGGAACGGCTATTTGTAATAGCGATGGTGAAAATTGTTTCTTGCTTGATTATCCTGCAAGCGGCGAAATTTACTTTAGGTTTGATTTCTTTTATCCTACGTCCGCAAGTTCAAAGATTTATTTTGGAGAATGGGGAAACGGCTCAGAGCCTTATAACGGTTTCAGTTTAGATTTTTCAGGCAGTACTTTAAGATTTCTTAGTTTTGTTAAAAGAAGGTGGACGGAACTTTTTAGCGGCAAAAATGTTTTAGATTTTGGATTAAAACAGGGAAGTATAATTTCAACGTTATTTCATTTAAAGTGGGCTGATACTGAAAACGGCATTATGGAATTGACTTTAAATGATTATTCTTTTGAAAAATTTGAGAGCGCAGATTTAACGCCGTATAACAATTCAAGTGTGGAAATTTCTTTTAAAAATTATTCTTATTTTCCTGTTTCAAATATCATTATTTCGGACGAGCCAATTTCTATCAAAGAACAACTTGCAGCGTTGCCTATTACCGGCATTGAAACTGATATGGCGTACGACAGCGATACAGGGATTTACACCGCGTCAGCTGTTAATCAATCTTTGCTTGCGTCAGTTGACGTTGCAGATTTAATCAATAATTTTGGCAGTGATTCAAAAGTTACAGGCGTTACTATGGTTGGCAATCCCGCTTATCGTACCGCCGAAGGTTTATCGTCTTTTACTGCGCTTACCAAAAAAAATAACACCGTAACTGAATACGGCGCGGCGAATATCCCTGCTGATTCTGATTCGGTTGTTGCCAACAGTTTCAAAGTTGCAAGCGATACCACTATTGGAGACTTAGCTAATATGCAATTAGGCTTGAAAGTTGGTGGTTGATTATGGATGCGGCGTTTAAGCCCGAAATTTATATTTCCTACATTCCCGACGGCAAAGTTAATATTGCGCCGCAAATATACGCCTCCTACATTCCCAACGGCAAAGTAAACATTGCGCCGCAAATTTGGGCGTCCGTTGTTTTTGTTCCGCACGTTGAAAAAGCTACTGCCGACACTTCAAGAAACCTTTCTAAGCTTGAAAATATTTCCGCTGATTCTTTGCGCAAAATTGGTATTACTGATTATTCAAATGCTGATTTATTGCGCACGGTTAAAGCTACTGAAAAAGCTACTGCTGATACATTGCGCCGCGTTGCAATTTCTGAAGTTGTTAAATCTCGTACCTTCAGAAAATTAACCTTTAGCGAAAATGCAAGCGGCAGGTTATTTCGCCGCGTCAAAAAGTTTGAAAAAGTTCCTGCAGACACTTCAAGAAAAGTTGGCTTGACTACCGCCGCCTTCGATTTATTCAGAGTTGTTAAAGCTACTGAAAACGTTAGCGCAGATTTATTACGCCGCACGGGTAATTCTGAAAAAAGCGTTGCTGACAGCTTGCGAAAAATCACGCGCACTGAAAATATTTCTGCTGATACACTGCGCCGCGTTGTTGAAACTTCAAAAACCACTGCTGACACTTTGCGGAGAGTTGCCAACTTTGAAACGGCTTCTGCTGATACTTTGCGCAAAGTTTCAGTTAGTGAAAAAACTTCCGCTGATACTTACAGAAAAGTTACAGCTACTGAAAAAGCAGTTGCCGATACTTGCCGCCGTATGATTGAAAGGGCGTCCGCCGATACTTGCAGAAAAGTTACACGCGCTGAAAAATCTGTTGCTGATACTGTTTTGAGACTGCCGCACGTTTTAAATTTTATCGCGCAGGATTCGCTTGTTGACACTTTCAAAGATTATGATTTAGCTTTGTTTGAAGTTACACTTTCAGAGCGTACACTTTCAGACACTTTTGCACTTGAAACCGCGCGGCAGATTGAAATTAATGACGCGATTAAAGGTACGTTTTTAGATTATCCCTTCAGCTTTTTGGTTGAAGAAACTACAAAGCGGGATTTATTTTTGAGCGTCAAGGGTATGTATGATATTGATAAATTGCTGTACTCGTTTATTGAAACAGACCTGCGCGAAGAAAGAGCAGATGAAGGCGGCTATTACAAGGCGTCAAGTTATATCAGCAGAATTGCCGCCTATTTGGGATTTTCGCCGAATATCAAGATTGAAGATTTCACGCCGTATAATTTGATTGGCAACACAAATATTACCTATTCAGACCTAATCAGCAGTTTGTTTAGTTGGACTTCAAAACTGCCGCAACGTCAAATTAATGTTTTTATACGCGGCGGCATTTTGCATTGTATTCAACGCGGCTACGAAGATTCTGTTTTCGATATTTCTGATATTCCACACTCCAGACCAACTGTTAATAAAAAGCTCCTGCGCTCGATGTACAACAGCCCTTTTGATTCTGATGACGATTTGGGCGAAGAGGCTTATGATAAACCTTTCAGCGGCACTATTGGTTATACAGACGCTTACAGCAGTAACTCAATAACATATTTTGGCGGCTTACTGCAAAAAGAATATTCACGCTCGAACAATTCAACAACCACGACAATAAGCAGTTCAGAATATAAATATACATCATTTCATATTGAAGGCGAAACTCAATATTATCTTGATTCAAAGTCAACAAAAACTGATTCTATTAATTGGGAAGAAAAAACACGTACCATTGAAGAAGTCAAAACAGAATACATTTATACATTTTCGCACGAACAAACTATTGAAGACGACGAAGACGGGAAAGGCTTGCATTATGGTTTGCGTACTGAAGTTTATATGCGCGAAGAAGTTGAAACTAAAAAAACAACCACGCTAAGCGGCGACGGCTTAGGCTGGAATTGGAGCGCGGCTGAAACTGAAACAAGTATTAGAAAGACACTGCACACACCAGCAGGCAACGGTTGGTATTCTACAACAGTTTATGAAAACGGCGAACATATGGGCAGTACAATTTCACAAGGCGCACCGAGTAACCAAGTTTCACTCTATACCACACAGAGAATAAGACAGATTTTCGGCACGCAGTCAACAGACCCTGACGAAATATACGAAGAAAACCGCTCAAGGCTTACGCCTATTGCCGATACTTCATTTCCTGTACAGGAGTTAGATTTAATTCAAAGACTTACAGATGATTTAAAATGGCTTAACAGAAAAATCCAAATTACAGTTTCAGTAGATTTAATCAGCAAAATTGAAAAAGGCGTACCGACATTAAAGCATATTGTAGACTTTACAGAGCGCGTAAAACTTGACGGCTACGAATATTTTTTAGTCAGCAACAGAATCAGCTTCACGCCGAGAAAATTAATTCAATCTTTGCAGTTAGTGAGGTGGCAATAATGAGTATTGAAAGTTTAGGGAACTCTATTAAATCAGCAGTAGATAAGCGCGTTAACTCAGAGGCGCGGGCAATGCGCGGCACTATTCGTAACGGCAGATTTGTTTCAGGTTCAAAGTCTTATCCTTACACGGCGGCGGTTGATTGTAACACGGGCGAAGGCGCAAAAGTTTGGGCGCAGAAGTCAACAAGCGGTAAAGCAGTTATTATTGGAGCTTGATTATGTACAAAGCTAGAGTTGAGACTGTAAGCGGTACAAAAGTTAGGGCGGGCGGTAAATGGCTAACCTGCATTGGCAATAAAAATGTTAGAGTTGGCGACAATATCTGGACGGACGGCAGGTGCGTTTACGGCAATGAATATACACCACAGCAACCTATTGTTATTACAGGCAAAGATGAATTTGGGATACCTTTAGCTGGTTACTTAGGCTCTGTAATCCGAAAACCATTTGTTGGTTATTATGAATTAAAAACGGGGAATATTAAGTATTTCCCAACCGATGAAATATATCTTTGGAACACCAATAACAAAAAAACTATCGTTTACGATAAAGCGGCGTGTGCATTGAATATAGACCGCCAAAATAACTTTTATTCAATCAAAAGATATTGGAGCGGGCGGTATGCAACGCCTGAAACACTTAAATTTGAGCTTTTAAAAAATAATAAAATTTTTAAAACTATTAATATACAGAATGTTATTTCTAACGATTTTCACGTTAATAGGATTCACGCTTTTATTGACGATGAGTATAATTGGCAAATTATGGTATATCTGGTTGAAAATATTCAGGACACAACGGCGGATTTATTCAACAGTATTTTAATAATAGATACGACAGGAATTAATCATAGCGTTTGGCATACAGATAATCCGCACCTTACTATTCCTATGCACGACGGGTTTTATTATAAGATTGATACTCCTGAAATTGAGAATTATTATGCGGCTGCGCCCATTTTCGACGTTGCGTTATATTCCCACGAAGGGGATTTTATAGCAACTATTCCTAAGTGTAGTTTTACAGCTTGTTTATCAGCTTATAAAATTTCGCCAAACAAATTTTTAATAGCTATACACAATCACGCCTTTATGTTTTCAAACGTAATGGTGACTACTTTACCAGAGGAAGGACTTTATATTTGTGACAATGGCGTTTTGACTAAATTAGAGCACTTAATTTTAACCAATCAGTGTTTACGCCCAATGAAGCACTATAAGCGTTGGTGGGAGAGGATTCAGGAAATAGAAGAAGGTGATGACAATGAATGAAATAAGGGTAACGGCGGCGATAATAGGTACAGCTGTAGCAAGGTGGTTGGGAGGGTTTGACGGCTTATTAATTGCTTTAATCGGCTTTATGATTGTCGATTATATTACAGGCGTTTTTTGCGCGGTTATCGAGCATAAACTGTCAAGCGAAGTTGGAGCTAAAGGCATTCTGCGGAAAGTGCTTGTTATTATTATGGTCGGCGTTGCAAATACGCTTGACTTGTACATTGTTGAAGGCGACCAGCCGCTGTTACGTACAGCGGTTATTTTTTTCTATTTAAGCAACGAAGGTATTTCTATCTTAGAAAATTCTGTTCGGCTGGGCTTGCCTGTGCCCGACAAGCTGAAAGAAATTTTGTTGCAGATTAAAAGCAAAACTTAGGGATTTTATATCGAGGTGATTGATATGACAAAAAATAAACGCGGCAGACCGTTGAAAGAAATTAACAAAGATAACTTTGAAAAACTCTGCGGCTTGCAATGTACGTTGCTTGAAATGTTATGTTTTTTTGATGTGTCCGATAAAACATTAGAGGATTGGTGCAAGCGTACTTACGGGCTTAATTTTTCCGAAGTATTCAATTTAAAAAGAAACGCAGGACTTATCAGCTTGCGCCGCGCACAATTCAGACTTGCACAGAAAAACGCCGCTATGGCTATTTTTCTCGGCAAGAATTATTTAGGGCAAGTTGACAAGGATATTTGGCAACGCGCACAAGACGAAAAAGCATTGGAACTGAAAGAAAAAGCAATAGAAGAGGCGGCGTGGTAATGGCGCAGATATGGGCTAAACAATTCTACAATTCCAAAGCGTGGCGACAACTGCGCGAACGGCTGATTGTTGAAAATAATTTCCTGTGCGCTGATTGCGGCGAAAGTTACTTGAAAGATTCAACGCAACTTGTAGGACACCACATTAAACCCTTGACGCCCGAAAATATAAATGACGCAAATATTTCTCTCAATCCCGCAAATATAAAAATAATCTGCCGCAAATGTCACGATAAAGCGCACGAAAGATTTTCTTTTGACACGGGACAAAATGTTTATCTTGTTTACGGCGCACCTTGCAGTGGTAAAAGTACCTACGTTAATCAATTAGCAAGGCGCAATGATTTAATCGTTGACCTTGACGCTATTTACGCCGCAATTTCTTTATCTCCATACCACGAACACCCAAACAATTTAAAGCGCGTTGCCTTCGCAGTGCGTGATACGCTGATTGAACAAATACGCCTGCGCGTTGGGTTTTGGCACGACGCCTTCATTGTCGGCGGCTATCCGCGCAAGTTACAGCGTGAACAGTTGGCGGCGAAGGTAGGCGCAGAGCTTGTCTACATTGATTCAACGATTGAACAGGCAAAGGCGACAGCAACACTGACGCGCGGAGCATTGGCTAAGCAGTGGCACGGTTACATTGATAATTGGTTTGACGCCTTCGAGCCGTGATACCCCCCCCGCTCAAGTGCGTTGCAAGGGGGCGGCAGACCGGCTTGGGATTACATTTTTTTTATCGGCACCAAATTTTTGACTTTTTCTGAAAACGATTGAAAATGAAAGTAAGGCGCAGAAATGGAAAAAGAATACGAGAGAATAAAAGCTTTGTTTAAAGATGTAGACGAAAAGCAACTGCAATTAGTTGACGGCGCAATAATAGAGGCGGCAAGAATACGCGCAGAACTTGACAGATTGCACGAAATAGCAAAGGTTACAGGGCTAATTAAGGTAGACCCAAATAACCCTACGCGCCAAAAAGTATTGCCTGTCTCTAAAGAATTGCCGAAATTACGCGCAAGCTACACGAACATTATTTTTAAGCTTGCAAGGATTTTGGGCGCAGGTATTAATGAAGAAGATTTAGGGCTTGACGATTATATTTGAAATAAAAGGATGTGATTTTATGCGTTATGTCATTACAGACACTTCAATTACAAGAATCAGTGAAACATACGGCACGATACAGAATGTAGGTAGGGATAAGATTGAACTTTCCAACTCTGCTGATTTTGCTGATGTTTTTGTGTTGTATTCGCTGAATCAAGTTTCTTTTAACGAGCCGCTGTATATCAGAGCCTTTGATAACGGCGCAAAAAGTTTCAATATCCCTGTAAACGTTGTGCAGTTTATAGTAAGCGACACTTCAAGCGGCGGCGGTACTACTGCCGATGATACAACGATTGAAGATTTTGAAAAATATATTGAAGAAATATTTAGCGGCGAAAATTCAGAAACTATTGATGACCCTGATTTTAATTCCTACGTTGAAAGTATTTTCAACGGCAATATTTCGGTTACTACAGACAATGACGATTTTAACTCGTACATTGACAATATTTTTGAAAATAGCGCGGCGGGCTAGTGCGCAATAGCTTTTCTGCGTTATATATATTTTTTTCTATTTTCAGGAGGTTTATTTATTATGGCTATTAATGTTAAAGATTTCGCAACTGTTGAAATGTTAGGTTCTGTTGCAACAAAAACTGTTGCCGCTATTGCCCCGACTTTCAAAAGTCTTTCTGTCAGCGGCAATACCGTTTCTTTCTTCACAAGCAAAGACGGCACAGGCACTGCCGCCGCTACCTTCGACTTCCCCGAAGAAATTTTCCTTGACCAAGCAGGTACAACTTTGGTTGAAAATTTTGCGTGGAGCGCGGCTACTTATCCCAATTCCACCAATCCTAATTTGGATGGTAAAGCCGTTTTAGTTCTTGCAGTTAAAGGCGACAAGGAAACCAATCCTACTACAAAATATTCTTTCGTAAATCTTGAAAAACTTATTGACGTTTACACCGCCGCCGACAATTCCATTACTATCAGCGGCTACACCGTTGCAGTCAAAATTTCTGCAGTTGCAGGAAACGCACTCGAAGTTAAATCAGACGGCTTATACGTTGACGCACTGCCTAAGGTTGCAAATGCTACTGCGGGCAATGTTCCCTTCCTTGCCAGCGACGGCACTTTGACAAATAGTACGGTTGTTGGCGCAGATGTTGTTACTAAAGTTGCAGGCGCGACCGAAGGCAACGTTGTTCTCTTCGACGCCAACGGCAAAATTAAAGACAACGGCTTAAAAGTTGCCTCCCTTGCCGAAGTTGAAGCTTACCTCGATACTATCTTTGCTTAATTTCTAATTTTTTCCTCACGGCGGGCGCGGAGTTTTTTCTGCGCCCGTTTTTTTAGGAGGTGTTTTTATTGTCTGAAACAACTTTGATTTCTTTTGAAGGTTTGCAAGCTCAAACTGAAAGAATTGTCGATAACGTTATTAAAAAAGTTGCAGTGAATATTTCAGCGGCGGCAAATAACGCTATCACTAAAAAAAATGACGGTTTACACGTAGATATAAGCGGCAAAGTTGACAAGGTTAAAAACGCAACTGCAGGTAATATCCCGGTTTTTGATTCGGACGGTAAAATTGCCGATTCTGCGGTTGCTGTTGACGGCGTTATTAAAAAAGTTGCAGGCGCAAAGGTCGGCAATATTCCTACCTTTGACAGCGACGGCGGATTGATTGACAGCGGAATAAACTTTGAGAAACTAGATCACCTCGTGCGTCACCTCGTGCGTTACGGCTACAGAATCAAGAAAACCGAACCAGACCCTTACGCGCGTGTTGAATATATTTACGACGCTGTTGGCTTTACGCCGGCAAAAATGGATTTTGAAAACGATACTTTTAATTTCGGCAGTTGGAGCGATGTTTGGTTTGTTAAAGATATTAAACCGCTTATGCTTAAAAACGACGGCACTGTTGACTATTATCTATATGAAAACGACTACTCGATAAAGGCAAACGGCGACGACGTAACAACGCCCAGCACTGCCGCCGATTCTGATTCGGACGTTGCCAACACCGAGTACGAAGGCAACGCTATGGTGCAAATCCCCTTAATTTGGGTAAAGCGTTATGAAGATGATGACTACATTTACGAAATTGTTTCAAATGTTAAATGGGACAAAAACTATAAGGCGTATGCACACACAAACGCAAGTGGTCAAGTTAAGCAGTATTTTTATTACAGTATGTTTGATGGTTCTGGTAGTTCAAGCAGTATTAGGTCATTGTCTAGTAAGACTGTGAGTAAATCACTTACAGCTTCACAGCAAATTCAAGGTGCAACTGCAAATGGAACTGGTTGGTATATCCACACTTGGAGCCAGAGAGAATTAATTCGTACTCTCTGTATTCTCCTGGGTAAGAGTACGGATACTTAGACCGTCTTCGGAACTGGTCGAGCAACTGGTTTTGGAGGCACGGATTCTACGATTAATACGGGTACACTTATGAACAAAGGTATGTTCTGGGGTAGTTCTTCAAATACATCTGCTGTCAAAGTTTTCCATATCGAAAACTTCTGGGGCAATCAATGGGATAAAACTGCTGGATTAATTCTTAATTATACTGATGGATATGTATATGTGAAGATGACTCCAGAAGGTGAAGGTTATCGTGTAACTGACACCAACGGAATGACAAAGACCACGGCAATTCCCGCTATTGGAGAATTAAAATACATTTCATCTTGCAAAGCGGCTGTCGAAGGAGCAGACGATTTTGGCGTTATTCCTGTCGGAGTTACAAGCGGCAGTGCTTCAACGTATTACTGCGACAGTTATTGGCGGCGTTCTGGTTCAGCGTATCCGAGCGGTAACATTGGATATCTCTTAGCTGGTGGCTGCTCGTACCACGCGGCGTCGGTCTCGGGCGCGTTCACGTTCATTGTCAGCGATGCGCCTTCGTATGCGGCCTGGTACTTCGGCTGCGGCCTCTCTTACATCGGCTAAAGGAGTTAGTATTATGACAGAATGGCAATTAGTACAAGGTTCACAAGAAGAAAGACCGTTGGAATTAGACACAACGTCGAGTAGTTTTTTTGTTTATCAGCGAAAAAATATTCAGCGTGTAACTGCCACAGACGATTTAACCCAAAATACTTATGAATATTGGGAATATGAAGAGCGCAAATTGACAAAAGACGAATATTCAAGGATACGCGAAGCGGAGCTTGAGGAAGAATTGACCCAAACTCAGCTTGCTTTAGCTGAAATTTACGAAAGTGCGGTGGTTTAATTGGCTAAAATTTATGTTGCATTAATTAAAAAAGGCTTGAAAAAACTTGAGGACGTGCCTGAAAAATTGCGCGCAGAAGTTGAAAAAATCTTGAAGGAAGAAACCCAATGAAACAGCAAGCTCTAATGCCGCTACTTATACCATAAGTTGACGCGAGGGGAGGTGGTGACTATGGAAGATTTCCTGCCCAAGATTCTTGAGTTGGGCGTTTTAGGTACGAATTTTTCTCTATAGCCTATAGGTAGACTACAAAACAGCTGAAAAAGCATTGATATTGCTGATGTACAATTATATCTATGAAAATCTTTAAAAAGAAGCGGTAGCAGGTAACCCCGCCCTCTAACTAAGTCCTCATAAGTTATGGCAAACTAAAAGCCCAAGGCTATTCCTCAATTCGCCGAGGGCTTTTTAGTTTTGGTGTTTACGCTATGGAGTACTTTAATCACGTTTTATTTTCGGTAATTGAATAATACAACATTTCCAACAATTTTGCAAGCGAAAATTTATAAAAAGAAAAAACCGCCGATAACCGACGGTCTTTTCTATGTGAAACCCCAATGCAACGAGGTTTAAATTTCCTACTTAGAATTTTTCAACACTGCAACAAGATTTATTGCGCAGAATTAATCAATTACTGCAACAAGCTCAAGACAGCACTTGAATTTTGGTTAGCTTGAGCAAGCATAGATTGAGCCGCCTGCAACAATACATTATTCTTGGTGTAGTTGGTCATTTCTTTAGCCATATCAGCATCACGAATTGTGGATTCAGCTGCTTGTACGTTTTCGCTTGAAGTCGTCAAGTTGTTGGCAGTGTATTCGAGACGCGCTTCAATTGCGCCGATTGTAGTTGCTTGGTCAAGAGCTTTTTGAAGTGCGCTGTCAAAGGCGGCTATTGCCGCGTTTGCTTTTTCGGGCGTTGATACCTTGATAGTTTCCGCTTTAGCATTCTGCAAGCCCAAGGCTTCTGCCCTCATATCCAGCAAGCCTATTGAAATTGTCTGCCCTGCCGCCGCGCCTACGTGAATCTTAAGCGATTGGTCAGCATCTTGCTTATTTGCTGCAAAAATTTCTGTCTTAAATTCAAGGCGTTCATTTGCAGATTTCTTAGCGTTGCCGTATTGGTCGGTAACAGTAATGGTGAAGCCGGAAATTTGCCCCGACAGACCGCCCTCTATATTATTTGTCTCGGTACAGCCTGTAAATGTGAGAGCCGATTTACCGTTTGGAGTATATACGTCAACACCGGATGAATTTTTACCAATACTTACAGTGCCATCACTAACAATACTAAGCCCCACCGGAGGATGCTCTGTGAAACCGCCGGCATTTGGTCCATCAAGTGCACTCTTCGTAGCTAAATCATCATTAGCACTACTACCAAAAATACTTGCAAGGTTACTATCTGCTGCTACTGTAATATCCGAAGTACTGAATGTTTTTCCTTGAATAACCCAAGAAACTTTGATAGTATCGCCGGCAACAATGTTAAGGCTATTACCTGCAGTATCTTTGAGTTCTGTCAAGAACAGGCTGGATATAGTAGAATCGCTTGCTATATCTAAAGATTGGTTTATCATAACCGTTGCGGTATTTGAAACAACTTTGTTGCCTTTGGAGCCGTCGACAAGGTATTTGCCGTTAAAGGTAGCGAGAGCGTTATCATTGATTTGGTCAATGAATTGGTCAATTTCTTTTTGAATGGTTTTGCGGTCGTCGTCAGTGTTGGTATCGGTCGCCGCATTAATTGCTTTTTCCTTAAGAGTCTTAAGAATTTCAACGGTATTGGCAACGGCACCTTCAGCAACTTTCATCATTGCGGAGCCGTTTTGAGTATTTTGAGTAGCTTGGTCGAGAGCACGAACCATAACGCGCATACGTTCGGAAATTGCGAACCCCGAAGCGTCATCTTGCGCGGAATTGATTTTTTGCCCGCTTGAAACTTTTGCCAAACTCTTACCGAGCGCGCTTTGATTTTTGTTAAGAGTGTTAAGAGTGTTAATCGCGCTCATGTTGTTCTTTACTACCATTGCCATTGTAATTTCCTCCTTGGCTAATAAATGCATTTATCCTTCGGCGAGTTCCTTCCCGCCGGTTTTTATAACAAGTGAATCTCCGCCAAAATTGACCGTCGCCAAAATTGGAGCCGTCACGCCGTGCACAAAGCGGACGCCGCGAAGACTTACCTATTGCCGTAAACAATAAGCGATTTTAAATTTTCGCCGTTGTATTTAATTTACAAAGAACCTGAAATTTTACTTTCGCCTCAAATTACGGCGTTTGAACATTTTCAATATATCTATCGAAAGTTTTTTCAAGTAACTTAAGATTTCCTTGAAAAATTTCTTGAAAAAATTTTTTGGCGGTAAAATTTTTACACAATTATAATTTTTTTGTCATAATGCCGAAAATACAATTTCTGCTTACCCAACCGTTAGCGTGCCCGTGATTGTTGGAAATTTGAAAAGTTTTGCCGTTGCGAATTGCTGTAACCTTGTGCAAAAAAAAGTGTCCGCCGACTTTGCAAAATACCACGTCATTTTTTTTTAGGACAGTTTCTGCAGTTACCGGCGCAACTATTACCGGCTCGCCCGATTTTATTTTGGGCGTCATTGATTCGCCGAAGCCTACAATTATAATTGTTTCTCCTGCGCGAAGTTTATCAGCCGAAATTTTATTTTCCTTGCCAACGAACATTGGATTTGCCGCCTTTCAAATTTCTGTAGAAAAAATTTCAAGCTATGTTATAATATCTAAAAAAAATTTTCAAACAGGAGTTATCTTTATGGATTTAAAAATTAACGAAATAATTCACGGCTTTAAAGTCAAAAAAATTTCAGACGTTGCCGAAATTTCCTCAAAGGTTTATGAGTTTGAACACCTTAAAAGCGGTGCGCAACTTCTGTACGTTGCAAGCAGTGATGATAACAAAGTTTTTTACATTGGATTTCGCACTCCGCCCCATGACGATACAGGCGTTGCGCACATAACAGAGCATAGTGTTTTGTGCGGTTCAAAAAAATACCCGTTGAAAGAGCCGTTCGTCGAACTCGTCAAGGGCTCGCTGAATACTTTTTTAAATGCTATGACGTATCCAAGCCAAACTGTCTATCCTGTAGCCTCAAGAAATGATAAAGATTTTAGAAATTTAATGGACGTTTACATTGATTCAGTCTTCTATCCTGCAATGCTTACGACGCCTGAAATTTTAATGCAGGAAGGTTGGCATTACGAAATTGAAAATGCTGATTCGCCTTTGACATATAGCGGCGTAGTGTTCAATGAAATGCGTGGAGCCTTATCTGCGCCCGATGATATTTTGGCGCGGAAGGCGTTGCACGAACTTTTCCCCGATAATTGCTACAGTTTTGAGAGCGGCGGCGACCCTGAAGCTATTCCCGATTTGACGTACGACGATTTTGTTGCATTCCACAAAAAATTTTATCACCCGTCGAACAGCTACATTTATCTTTACGGCGATATGGATATTGCGGAACAGCTTAAATATCTTGACGGCGAATATTTGTCGAAGTTTGACAGAATCGAAGTTGACAGCGAAATTAAACCGCAAAAACCCTTTGCCGAAATGAAACTCGTTGAGGATTTTTATCCTATTGGCGAAGGCGAAAATGACGCCGAAAAAACTTTTATTTCGCTGAACATTTTGACGGGCGATATTAAAGATTCTGAAACAATTTTGGGCTTGGAAATTTTAAACCACGCGCTTTTCCAAACGCCTGCCGCGCCGCTGAAAAAAGCTATTCTTGATTCAAAATTGGGCAAAGACGTTGACAGTGGCTTGGAAGAAGATTTACTGCAGCCCGCGTTTAACGTAACTTTGAACGGCTCGGAAAAAGACTGCGCCGAAAAATTTTACAATCTTGTTATCGACGAAATGAAAAAACTTGTTGAAGGCGGCATTGACAAAACTTTATTGCAGGCGTCAATAAATCTTATGGAATTTCGCCTGCGCGAGGCTGATTTCGGATTTGCGCCGAAAGGTTTAATTTACGGCTTGCGAATTTTGCGCACGTGGATTTACGGCGGCGACGCTACAACTTATTTTCGCTACGAAGACAATTTAAAATCCGTCAAGGAAGGCTTGAATAACGGCTACTTTGAAAAACTTTTGCAGAAATATTTTATTGACAACCCGCACAAAGTTTTGATAACGCTTGCGCCGAGCAAAACTCTTGCAAAGGAACGCGACGCCAAAAACGCCGCTAAACTTGCCGAAATTAAATCTAAAATGACGCCCGAAGAAATTCAAAATGTCATTGAAACTACAAAAAATTTAAAAATTCGTCAACAAACTCCAGATTCTCCCGAAGCGTTGGAAAAAATTCCGATTATCAAAATTGACGATATTAAAAAAGAACCTGAAATTTTGCCGCTGATTTACCGTGATATTGACGGCACGCGGATTTTGTTCAGCAACATTGACACGCACGGCATTATTTACGCCAATTTTTATTTTGACGCGCTGAAAGTTCCGCAGGAAAAAGTTTTCTATGCCTTTTTGCTTAATGAATTAATCGGGCGCGTCGATACCCGCCAACATTCCTATGACGATTTGGCTAACCTTGTCAACTTAAATATTGGCGGCTTCGGCTCCAACATTAACGCAGATACAAAGAAAAATGAACCGAAATCTTTTGCGCCGCGCCTGAAAGTTTATGCAAAGTGCCTTTCTTCCAAAGTCGATAAAATGACTGAAATTTTGTCCGAAATTTTTACTGAATCAATTTTTACCAACAAAAAACGCCTGCGCGAAATTATCGAAGAAGAACAAATTGGTATTGAATTAAACTTGCAAGGCTCCGCCGTGTCGTTAATTTCTGCGCGCGTTGCGTCTTACTATTCCAACGCGGGAGCTTATAACAATTCGGCAATTTTGCCCTTCAACGAATTTTTGAAAGATTTGCTTGCGAACTTTGACGAAAAATTTGACGCGCTTGTTGACGAATTGGAAGACGTTTACAACCGCCTTTTGAATCGCAACGGCTTAATTGTCAGCGTTACTGCAACGGACGAACTTTATAAAAATTTCAGACCGCATTTGACAAAATTAATAAAATCTTTGCCGGTTGATGAATATCCTGTTGCAAGTTATGATTATCCTTGCGTCGCGCAGAATGAAGGCTTGTACTCTCAAAGCCGCGTGCAGTACGTCGGCAAGGGCGCAAATTTTATCAAGCTCGGCTACGAATACAGAGGCGTTTTGAATGTGCTTGAACATATTTTGCGCTATGAATATTTCTGGACAAAAATTCGCGTACAGGGCGGAGCTTACGGCGCGTTTGTCAATTTCAATCGTAACGGCAATATGTTTTTCGGCTCTTACCGCGACCCCAATTTAAAAAATACTCTTGAAGTGTTTAACGGCACTGCGGAATTTTTGAGAAATTTTGAAGTCTCTGACAGGGAAATGGACAAATACATTATTGGCACGATGAGTAAAGTTGACAAGCCGCTGACGCCTTCGATTAAAGGGCAAATTGCCGCCGAATTTTGCTTGAAAGGTATAACTTACGAAGACCGCCAAAAATCCCGTACCGAAATTTTGAACTCGCGGCAAGACGATATTAAAAAGCTTGCAAAACTCGTTGAAGATTGTATGCAGGAAAATAATTTGTGTGTTTTCGGCAATGAAAATGTTCTCAAGGACAACGCCGAAATTTTCAAAACTGTTAAACCTGCGATTAAGTAAAAGCCGGGCGAAAAAATTTGAGTAACTTTGTAAAATGTTGGGGAGAAAAATTCGGCAGCTTTTTAAAATCTGACGGCTGGTTTTTCTTCCTGTTGCTGATTTTAAATTTACCGACGATTTTTTCAGACTTGGATTATATTTCATCAAAGGGCATTAGAAATTTTTATTCGGGCGCAGTTTGTATTCTTATTTTTAGCGCGGCTATACATTTTTTGTTGGCGAAATTTCCGCGCGTAAAATTTTTCCTGCAAGTGCTGATTTTAATTATTTTTGCAACATTTTTTGTAACGGATATTTTTTTACTGTACAAATTTGAATTGACTTTGCAAGAATATATGATTGTAATTTTGATTGGTACAAATCCCGCTACAGTCAAAGAATTTTTTCAAAACTACGTGTTGAATTTACCTGTAATGCTCGGCACGGCGGCAACAATTTTTCTGATTGTTACGGCGGTTAAAAATTTTCGCGCAGGTTTTTAAAATCTGTCAGAAAATAATTTGCGCAAAATCAGTAACTGTTTGCTGATAATTCTTTTGCCTGCTGTTTTACATTCGGCTTATTGGATTGGAAATATTGTTTTAGTGTTGACTCAAAATTCTTTTCAAAATACAATTTTTGGGCGAAATATTGAAAATACGCTCGGCGCAATGGAAGATATGGGCAGCGAAGAAGAAATTTTGGCGGAATGGGACAAACACGAAGAAAAAATTATTTCCAACAACTCAAAAATTCCGTATGTGGTTTTTGTACTCGGCGAATCTGCGCGAAGAGACCATATGCAAATTTACGGCTACAATTTGCAAAATAATCCGCTGCTTATGGAAAGATACAAACGCGGCGAAATTTTTAAATTCAATGACTGTATCGCCTGCGCCAATCATACGGCGGAGGCAATGGAGTTGATGTTTACATTTTCCGAAAAAGATTCTGACGAAAAATGGTACACTGCGCCGAATATTTTTGATATTTTGCGTCGCGCAGGTTATCATACTGTTTGGATTTCCAATCAAACGCCGACAAGCATTTGGGGCAATACAGATAAAGTTTATGCCGAGCGTTGCAATGAAAAATTTTTTGAGGCGTTGCAACAAAAAGATTCTTTTGCAAGGGAAATTGACGGCGTATTATTGCCGCCGCTTGACGAATTTATTTCCAATGCTTACGAAAAAAATTTTTATTTAATTCACTTGTACGGCTCGCACCCCGTTTATAATTTGCGCTACCCGCCTGAATTTGAAAAATTTACCGCCGAAAATCCTGAAGAAAAACTTGTTGCCGAATATGACAATACAATTTTGTACAACGATTATATTTTGGACGAAATTTTTAAACGCTTTGAAGACAAAAACGCGCTGATAATTTACATTTCGGATCACGGCGAAGAAGTTTTTGAAAACGGAAAAGATTTTTCGGGGCATTCTTGGGAAGGCTTGGGCAATCGCAGTATGATTGAAATTCCAATGCTGATTTGGACTTCAAAAACTTTCAATGAACTTTACCCGGAAAAAATTTCCGCAATAAAAAATTCTGTCGATAAACCTTATCGCACGGATTTAATTATTCATACAGTTTTAGATTTAATGGATATTCGCACTGAATCTTTCAACGCCGCAAAAAGTATTGTCAATGATAATTTTGATACTTCCTTCAAAAGAATTTACAACGGGCAAATTTACACCAAAAATTAAAGGAGGCTTGTTATGAAAAAGAAAATTTTAGCGGGCTTGCTAAGTTTAAGTTTGATAGGCGGCACTTGCACGGCTGACGCGGCGCGTTATTTTATGCAAGGCGATTCAAAGGGCGTTAAAACTCCTTACGGCGATAACCAAAAAGCCGCTAATTACGTACAGGCTGGCGACGCAAAAATTTATTATGAAGTTTACGGCGCGGGCGAACCGATTTTAATTTTGCACGGCGGCGGCGTTGGCAGTCCCTACGAATTGGGAAAACTCATTGACGATTTGAAAAAAAATCACAAAGTTATAATAATGTCAACGCGCGGGCACGGACGCTCCGAAATTGGAAATTCGCCGCTGACTTTTGAACAAAAAGCAAATGACGCCTTGACAGTTTTAAACACAATTTCAAATGCACCCGTACAAGTGATAGGTTTCAGCGACGGCGCGTACACTGCCTACAAATTGGCGGCGATGTATCCTGCGCGAGTAGAAAGAATCGTTGCAATAGGCGCGGGCACTTTGAAGGCGGGATTTTTCCCTGACGCTATGAAAGTTGACGACTTGGAAAAAATTGACGCGGAATTTGTTGCTTACGAAAAATCGATAATGCCTGAACCCGAACGTTGGCAAGAATTTTTTGACGGATATATGAAATTTTGGCACAATATGAGCGTCGGCAAAGAAATTTTCGGCGCGATAAATTGTCCTGTACTTTTAATCGTCGGTGATGAAGACGACCACGCGCCAATTATTACAGTACTTGAGGCGCACCAAATGTTAAAAAATTCTCGGCTTTGCGTAGTTCCTAAGGCGTGGCATTCGGCGTTTCTTGACAACTACAAAGTTACTTCGGCGGCAATTTTTCAATTTGTAAATTCGCCGCTTGAAAATTTAGTTTCCAGCAAAAAACTTGACTACAATTCAAAATAAAATTGGAGGCAAATTTTTAATGTCATTTGAAAAAATTTTGGAAGAATTGAAAACGCTGAAAGATGTTCGCCCCGAAATTTGCGAAAAAATTAAAAACCACAATTTGCCCGTTATAATTTTCGGCGCAGCTGAAACTGCAGGACGTGTTGCAAATATTTTAAAATCTTACGGCGTCGAAATTGCAGGCTACGCGGTTGACGAAAAATATTTCAAGCCGAATCAAACTTATCTTGAACGCTCGGTATATAATCTTGATGAACTTGTAACTACGCCTGAAAAATATGTTTTTGTGCTGGGGTGCGTTGGAGTTGGCGGTGAACCTCCAAGAATAATAGAATTTCTTAAAGATACAAAAATTATTAAATATGCTTTTAACGAAAGCACTATAGCTAAAAATCTTAACTACGAATACATTTCGGCCAATCGTGCAAAATTTACAGAAACTTTTTATTGGCTTGCAGACGAACTTTCCAAAAAAACTATGATTGAATTTCTTAAGGCTAAAATTACGTACGATATAAAATGCAACTTTGAAATTTATTACCCGAGCCAATATTTCAATGAAATAACAAATGGCGTAACTACGCCAAACGGTGGGGGGGGGTACGTGGATTGCGGCGCGTTTAACGGCGATACTGTTAAAAATTTTATTGATTGGAGCGGCGGCAACTATTCAAAAATTTTTGCAGTTGAGGCTGACCCTGTAAATTTTGCCGCGCTTGAAAAGTTTATTGCCGAAAAAAATTATAAAAATGTTGTTGCGGTAAATTGCGGCGCGTGGAATGAAAAAACCACGCTAACTTTTTCTGATACAAATAAAACAAATGCCGCTGTTTCTGCCGAAGGAAAAATTAAAATTGCCGCTGACACTATCGACAACATTACCGGCGGCGAAAAAATTAAATTTATTAAAATGGATATTGAAGGCGCGGAACTTCCTGCATTGCAAGGCGCGGCTGAAACTATAAAAAAATTTAAACCTACGCTTGCAATTTGCGCCTACCATAAAGCGGCAGATTTAATCACTTTGCCGCAATTTATCAAAAGTCTCAATCCCGATTATAAATTTTACCTTTGCAAACATACATTGGCATCTGATACAGAATTGGTACTTTATGCAATTCCTTAATAAAAAAACAGGAGGGCTACTATGAAAAAAACAATTTTTACGGGCGCGGGCGTTGCAATAATTACGCCGTTTGATGACGCGGGCAAAATTAATTTCGACGAACTCGGAAAAATTATCGACAACCAAATTTCGGAAGGTACTGACGCAATTATTATCACGGGGACAACAGGCGAATCTGCAACCTTGACTGACGAAGAACACAAGGCGGCTATAAAATTTGCCGTCGAACACGTCAATAAAAAAATTCCCGTCATTGCGGGCACGGGTTCCAATGATACAGAATACGCCGTTCAACTTTCGCAATACGCGGAAAAAGTCGGCGCGGACGGTTTATTATTGGTTACGCCGTACTACAACAAATGCACGCAGAAAGGTTTAATTGCGCACTACACGAAAATTGCGGACGCGGTAAATATTCCAATGATTGTTTACAATGTGCCTTCGCGCACGGGCGTTAATATCAAGCCTGAAACTTACGCCGAACTTTGCAAGCATAAAAATATTGTCGGCGCAAAAGAGGCAAGCGGCGATTTGTCAGCTATTGTAAGAACGCGCAGACTTTGCGGCGATGACTTGGCGATTTATTCGGGTAACGATGATCAAATTGTTCCCATTCTGTCAGTTGGCGGCAAGGGCGTAATTTCTGTTTTGTCGAACGTTGCGCCGAAGGATACACATTTAATTTGCCAACTGTACTTTGAAGGGAAAGTTGAAGCGGCGGCGAAACTTCAAATAGATTACAGTGATTTAATTGACGCGCTGTTCTGCGAAGTTAATCCGATTCCCGTTAAGGCGGCAATGAAAATTTTGGGCTGGAAAGTTGGAAATGTAAGAATGCCCCTTACTGAAATTGAGCCTCAACATTTGGAAACAGTCAGAGCCGCGTTAATCAGTCACAGATTATTGGGGGTATAACAATGAAAAAATATATCGCCGAATGTATAGGCACAATGACTTTGGTTGTTTTAGGCTGCGGGACGGCAATGCTTGTAGGCTGCGACGCTGTTTTGGGCGGCGGCTACATTTTAACGGCGTTTGCATTCGGTTTGTCGATTGTTGCAATGGCGTATTCAATCGGAAATATTTCAGGCTGTCACATTAACCCGGCGGTTTCATTGGGCGTACTTTTGAGTGGCAGAATGACAAGCAAAGATTTTGTTTATTACGTTATCGCGCAGTGCATAGGCGCATTTATAGGCGCGGAACTTTTGGCAACAATTTTTGTTACAGGCGGCGTTACTGATATGACGGGCGGGCTCGGCACAAACGGGCTTGCGGGCGTCAACGGCTCTGCTGTTGCAGGTTTAATTGTTGAAATTGTGCTGACATTTATTTTTGTGATAAACATTTTGGGCGTAACTTCGGAAAAGGCTAAACACGGTTCATTTGGCGGCTTGATAATTGGTTTAACACTTGTCGGCGTGCACATTTTCGGCATTGGATTAACGGGAACTTCAGTAAATCCTGCGCGAAGTTTCGGACCTGCGGTAGTTTGTGCGCTTGGCGGCAACGGCGTGCCTATTGAATGTTTGCCTGTATTTATTTTCGGACCTTTGATTGGAGCTGCGCTTGCCGCGTTCGTTTACAAAGGCTTAGAATAATTTGGAGGAATTTTAATGAAAAAATTTTTTGTTACGGTATTAATGTTGGCAATATTTCTAACTTCAACGGTTGCAATGGCGGCGTTCAAAGAAACCGTTACAGAAGGCGCGGATATTGCCTCGATAAAGCGTTTGGCGGTTGCCTTGCCAATGCATTACAAATCGGAAGAAACCGAACCTACGGTTGAGGAATTTGAACAAATAATTTTTAACTCAAGCAAGGCGGCGCGTTGCTACGTCATTTCCTACGATGAAATTGCGGCAAATATTAAACGTGATACGGGCGTTGATATAAAATCTTTGCAGGACGCTGACGCCCGCAAAACTTACAATGCCAACATTGCAAAATACGCTGATGCTTTTGTTACTGTTACAACCGCCAACAACAGCAAGAAAATTCAATTTTTCTTTGAAGTGCAAGACGCCAAAGACGCCGAATTGGTTTATTTGTTGACGACGCAGAGCAGCGAAATCGGCAAAAATTTAAAAGGCTACACTAAGGCTTGCGAAAATTTTTACAATAAATTTGACGCAGCCGCCGAAAAAAATCTCAAAGAACAGCAGAAGAAAAATAAAAATAAATAATTTTCCGCTTTAAAAATAAAAACGCCCCGAAATTTTATCGAGGCGTTATTTTTTTTCGACAGTAAGCGCGGCAACGGGACAAATTGCGGCTATTGCGTGCCAATCTTCGCTTTTAGTTTCGTCAATAATAATTTTTCCGCGCTTGAAAGTTATTCCGCCGTTTTCTGATTCACTCGCGCAGGCGGCGCAATGTACGCATTTTTTTTCGTCATAAATTATTTTCAAGAAATTTGCTCCTTCGGTAGAAATTTTTCTTTATTTAAAATTTATTCTTAAATGTTCTTTCTTTTTTCAGTCGCAAAAAAAGAAAGAACCAAAGAAAAAGTGCTTTACCGAAATTGCGCCCGTTCAACTTTTTTCGCGTCGAGCGTTGCAGCAAGTTTACATTTTTGCCGCGTTTTATCGCGTTGCAGAAAGTTAAGTAGGCGACAAAAAAAGGCGTGAACGGGCGAGTTGCACCAGCCCTACTTTTTTTATTTTTACACTAAAAAACACCCCGACAATTTATCGAGGTGTTCATTTTTTTCTAAATAAAATCATTAGCCCTTAGGCTTTAGGCTTTAACCCTTAGCCCTTACATCATACCGGGCATTCCACCCATTGCTGGCGGTGCAGGCGGTGTAGGTTCAGGTTTATCTGCAACGAGTGTTTCTGTTGTCAATACCATTGCTGCGATTGACGCCGCGTTTTGAAGTGCAGAACGTGTAACTTTCGCAGGGTCAACGATACCTGCTTTAATCATATCAACATATTCATTTGTCAGCGCGTTAAAGCCGACGCCTTTTGCAGATTTTTTAACGGCGTCAACAACAACGCTGCCTTCTTGTCCTGCGTTTGCCGCAATTTGGCGTACAGGTTCTTCAATAGCGCGTTTTACAATTTCAACGCCAACTTTTGCGTCGCCTTCCAAATTAATTTCGTTGAGTGCGGGCAAAATGTCAATAAAGGTTGTGCCGCCGCCTGCAACGATACCCTCTTCAACTGCCGCGCGTGTAGCGTTGAGAGCGTCTTCAATGCGGAGTTTCTTTTCTTTCATTTCAACTTCGGTAGCCGCGCCAATTTCAATGACTGCTACGCCGCCCGCCAATTTTGCAAGGCGTTCTTGAAGTTTTTCTTTATCGAAATCGCTTGTAGATTCTGCAATTTGCTTTTTGATTTGTGCAACGCGGAATTCAATTTCTTTCTTATCGCCGTTGCCGTCAACAATGGTAGTTTCTTCTTTTGTTGAGCGAATTTGACGCGCAGTGCCCAAATCTTCAAAAGTAACACTTTCAAGCTTGCGTCCGAGTTCTTCGCTGATAACGTTGCCGCCCGTCAAAATTGCAATATCTTCAAGCATTGCCTTTCTTCTGTCGCCGAAACCGGGAGCTTTAACTGCAAGGGCTTTAAATGTACCGCGCAATTTATTTACAACGATTGTTGCAAGTGCTTCGCCGTCAACATCTTCAGCAATAATTGCAAGCGGGCGACCTTGTTTAACAATTTGTTCAAGGATAGGCATAATGTCAGCGATTGAAGAAACTTTTCTGTCAGTAATCAAAATGTAGGGGTCATCGAGTACCGCTTCCATTTTATCGGCGTCAGTAACCATATAGGGCGAAATGTAGCCGCGGTCGAATTGCATACCTTCAACAACCGTCATATTGGTTGTCATAGTTTTGGATTCTTCAACGGTAATAACGCCGTCTTTGCCGACTTTTTCCATAGCGTCAGCAATTAATTTACCAATTTCTTCATCGCTTGAGGAAATAGCGGCAACCTGCGCGATAGCGTCTTTGCCTTCAACTTTTTTGGCGGAATTTTTAATTTCGTCAACGAGTTTTTTAACGGCGGCTTCGATACCTTTTTTGATAATCATAGGATTTGCGCCGGCTGCAACATTTTTCATACCTTCGCGAATAATAGCCTGCGCAAGCAAAGTTGCAGTGGTAGTGCCGTCGCCTGCAACGTCATTTGTTTTTGTTGCAACTTCTTTAACGAGTTGCGCGCCCATATTTTCAAAGTGGTCTTCGAGTTCAATTTCTTTTGCAATGGTTACGCCGTCATTAGTAATTGCAGGTGCGCCGAATTTTTTTTCTAAAACAACATTGCGCCCTTTCGGACCAAGTGTAACTTTTACAGCATTAGCAAGAGCGTCAACACCGCGGCTGAGAGCGCGGCGGGCGTCTTCATTAAACAAAATTTCTTTTGCCATGAAAAAACTTCCTTTCAGTCAGTTTTTGTAGTGTAATAGTGTTTTAGTGTTATAGTTCTTACTATTCCACTAGATAATAGCCAAAATATCGCTTTCACGGATAACCAAATATTCTTTATCGTCAACTTTAACTTCGCTGCCCGCGTATTTGTTAAAGAGAATATCATCGCCGACTTTGACTTCGGGGGCTAAGCGCGTGCCGTTGTCGAGAACTTTGCCCGTACCTACTGCAACAACTTTACCCTTTTGCGGTTTTTCCTTTGAAGTCTCCGGCATTATAATACCGCTTTTAGTCTTGAGTTCGACTTCAGCGACTTCAATTACAACTCTGTCTCCGAGTGGTTTAATCATACTATCTAGCCTCCCAATGGAATTACGATTCAGCTTACCTGCTGACAACTGCTATATGATAATTCCTTTTTGACAAAATGTCAAGGTTTTAAAAATTGGCATTGCAAAGCGGTTTTTATTTTCTTTTACAAAAAAATAACCGCCGAAAATTGGCGGTAAAAATATTTGTTGCAGTATTTTTCAATAATGAGGATGCGCCTTGACATAATCGACGGGGCGGCTCCAATCAACGTGCACGCCCGTATTTTCCCAAAGGCGCGTCAATGCAATTTTCAAACTTTCGGCGTTTGCTTGCGGGTCTATTTTTTCAGCCGTAAAATCTAACAATGTTTCGTGCGGAATTTTAATTTCGTGAACTTCGGACAAAAATTTTTCAGCCTTTCGCTTGCCTTCCTCATCGCCAAGCACAACAATAACTTTTTTTGTTGCCTCGTCAAATTCGACGTAACCCAAATTTTCGCCGTAACTAATTGCGACACTAAAATTTTCTGTCAAGGTTTCACCTCCTGACTTTGAAGAAGTTCATAAAAAAAATTTAAAAAGCGCGTACCGAGCGGCGAAAGTTCCTTAAACCGGTTCCACGCCAAAACTACTTTAAATTTTATCGGCGGCTCAAGCGGTACTGCTTTAAAATTCGGCGCGTCCGTTGTAACAAATTTTGGCAAAAGTGCAACTGCCACGCCGCCTGAAACCAATTCTTTTATCGTTTTTAATTGTGAAGTACTCAATAAAATATTTGGCGCAAATCCCGCCGCCGCCGCAAGTTCCATCGTCAATAAATTTTGGATTGTTCCCGCTTGTTGCAAAATAAATTTTTCGCCGTGCAATTCGGCAAAAGAAATTTTTTCAACCTGCGCGAATTTGTGACTTGGCGGCAAGCAAATATAAAATTCACTGTCCAATAATTTCAGCGAATGTTTTATTAAATCATCTGCTTTCAAGCAAATTATTCCGAAGTCCAAAAAATCTTCGTCCAATTTTTCATTGATTGCTTGCGAAGTGTTACATTCCTGCACATCCAATAAAATATTCGGGTTCGACGCTTGGAACTTCATAAAAAAATTTGGGAAGAAATAAGATTCAAGCATTGGCGGCACTCCTAATCTTATGACGCCGCTATTTTGCGTTTGAAAACGTTCAATGCTTTTTTGCGCCGTTTGTACGTCTTGCAAAATTTTTTTTGCGTGCAGTAAAAATATTTGCCCTGCCTCCGTCAATAGAATATGTTTTTGAGTTCGGTCGAACAGCAATAAATTTAATTCCGCCTCCAAAGACTGAATCGCCTTTGTAACTGAAGGTTGCGAAACGTGCAGAAAGTGCGCCGCCTTCGTGAAATTTTCCAAAGTACTAACCGCGCAAAAATATTCCAACTGCCGCAATTCCATTTTTAATACCTCAAACAACAAACGCGCCGCGCGTATCTAAATCCAAAATCAGCGCGTCTGCTTGCACTTCATTTTTTTTGAATGCCTGCACCATTTCAACGGCAATATTATTTTCAATGTGTTTATCGACAGGCGAAAAAGCTATAAGGCAAGGACCAGCGCCGCTTAAAGCTACGCCGACTGCGCCCGCTTTTTTTGCCGCGTGAAAAACTTCCTGCATACCCGGTACAAGTTTTGTTCTGTAAGGTTGGTGGAGCGCGTCATCAAATGCCGTTGCCAAAAATTTTTCTTTGCCCTGCATAAGCGCGGCTATTAACATTGAGGCGCGGCTGACGTTAAAAATTGCGTCTTTGAGCATTACGGTTTTTGGCAAGACTTGGCGCGCAAGCCGCGTTGACAGCGGAAAATCAGGCACTGCTACAATTAATTTTAATTTTAATTTCGGCAAGAACGAAAAAGTTTGAACTTGCCCCCTGTTGTCAACAGTGCTGATAGTGAAGCCGCCGTAAATCGCGGGCGCAACGTTATCGGGGTGTCCTTCAATTTCTGTAGCGAATTTCAAAATTTCTTTGCGGTTGAAAGGTTTACCGACAATTTCATTTGCCGCAAAAAGCCCTGCAACAATCGCCGCCGCGCTGGAACCCAAGCCGCGTGACATTGGAATATGATTAGTCATTTTCAAAATTGCGCCCTGAAATTTTTCGGCGTAGCCGCTGCGCTCCAAAATCATTCGCGCCGCTTTCCAAACAATATTTTTTTCGTCAGTAGGAATAGTTTCCGCGCCGTCGCCCTTCGCCTCGATTGTCAAAGATTTTTCCTCAAGCAAAGTTAATTCCAAATCATTATAAATCGTGGCTGCAAGCCCCAAACAGTCAAAGCCCGGTCCGCAATTCGCAGAAGTGCCGGGAACGCGCACAGTTACTTTATTTAAATCAACATCCATAATCTCAACTCTCGACGCGCATAAATTTTAAAATCTGCGCGATTAAATTTTTTGCTGTAAGGTGTTAGAAAATTTTTTCCTAATACCTAATTTTCAACGCGCATAACGTTGGAAATTTCGTCAACAACAGATAATTTTTTCAATTCTTCCTGCGCGGCTAAAATATTTTTGTGTTTAACTTTGTGCGTAACAACAACCAATTCAGCGTGCCCTTCAACCGCGCTTTCAGTTTGTGCAACTGAATGCAAACTTACGCCCGCATTTCCAAAAGTTGTAGCAACCGCGCCCAAAACTCCAGGCTTATCTTCAACCAAAAGGCGAATGTAATAAGCAGAAACAGTTTCCTCAAGCGGGCAAATAGGCTTTTTGTTGTAGCAAGTGCATCCGAATCTGCCAACACTTTTAGTCTGCATACCGCGTGCAATTTCGATAATATCGGAAATTACGGCTGAAGCAGTCGGGAAACCCGCGCCCGGTCCGAAAAACATTGCCTCATTGATAGGATAACCTTTAACAAAAATTGCATTGAAGACACCGTTGACGCTTGCAAGCGGATGAGTTTTCGGCAAAAGTACGGGATGAACGCGCACATCAACGCCTAAATCAGATTCTTTGCCGATTGCCAAAAGTTTTACAACGTAGCCTAAATTTGCGGCGTGTTGAATATCTTTTGGCGTAATTTTTGTAATTCCTTCAATGGAAACGTCATCAAATTGTACGCGGGAATTGAACGCGATTGACGCAAGAATAGCAATTTTGCGCGCGGCGTCTTTGCCTTCAACGTCGGCGGCAGGATTCGCCTCCGCGTAACCTTTCGCCTGCGCTTCTTTCAGAACTGTATCATAGTCCGCGCCGTCTTCCGTCATTTTGGTAAGCATATAATTTGTAGTGCCGTTCACAATCCCTAAGACTTCCGAGATACGATTTGCCGTCAAGCATCTTTTTAAAGGCATAATGATAGGAATTGCGCCGCCAACACTTGCTTCAAATAAAAAGTCTACGTGATATTTTTCGGCAGTGGAAAATAATTCAGAACCGAATTGCGCCACTACATCTTTGTTTGCACTGACTACGCTTTTACCGTGTTCCATTGCCCTAATCATAAAGTCCTTAGCGAATAAACCGCCCATCAATTCAACGACAATGGAAATTTCGGGGTCATCTAAAATTTCGTCATAATTATTTGTGGCGGGTAAACCTTGCGCTTGAAGTTTAGGGATTTCGTGCGGCAGTACCAAAATTTTTTTAATTTGAATTTCGGTTTCTGCGCGTTGAGTGATTATATCTTTATTATCCTGCAGAGTTTTGCCGACACTGCTACCGATTGTGCCGAATCCTAAAATTGCAATTTTTGTAATTTGCTTTTCAGCCATAAAAATTTTTTCCTCCATTTAAATTGAATTAAAATTAACAAAAAAATATTCGGCGGCGAAATTAATATTTCCTTCAAAAGAAAAATATTATCTTTGCGCACTGCCGAAAAATAAAAATTTTTTATTCAGTGTTGCAAAAAACGCCTTCGCAAGTTACAATAGAATTGCTAAAAATCCAAGCCTGCGAGGCGTTTTAGTTTAATTATTTTAACGCCTTGCCCGCTTGTTGTCAACAAGAAAGGGGCGTTACACTTTGAAAAACAAAGAAGAAATTTTTAAACTTCTGCGCGAATCTGTCGAAGACGAGCGCGAGGCAAAAATCGTCGAAGACCTTGTAAACAAAATTACCTTTACAATGCCGCCGATTGAGGTTGTGGGTGAAGGGCGTGTTAAATTGGATGGTTTTGTATACTATCAACATAAAAATAGTGGTCATTATATTACACACATTTGTTTACATCGCTTAATTTGGAACTACTTTTATGGCGAAATTCCGGATGGATTGGAAATTCACCACAAAGATTTTAACCCTGCCAACAACGATATAACCAACTTAAAAATGCTTACTCCTGCAGAACATCATAAATTACACAATGAAGCCAGACGTAAAAAGGCAACCTGTCAATGTCATTATTGCGGTAAAAAATTTGACGTACCTTACAGGTTAAGGAATAAAAAATATTGTTCAAAAGAATGTTTATTAAAAGCCCAAAAAATGCCAAGAAGTCGTGAGGTAAAAAAGTGTCCAATTTGTGGAAAAATTTTTGAAACGTGTCCATCGACAAAAACGCAATATTGTTCAAAGGTTTGTGCAGGTAAAGCTCGTACAAATGAAAGCTTAGAGACTAGAACTTGTATCGTATGTGGAAAAATTTTTCAGAGCCTAAAATCTCGCAATAAGAGTCTATTGTTCGCGTGAATGTGTTCAAAAAGCTCGCTCACAAAATGCATCTGAAACTAAAATTTGTAAATTTTGTGGTAAAAAGTTTATTTCTCGAAAAATTACCAATAGAAAATATTGCAGTAAAGAATGTGCAAAAAAAGCATACCGCGAACGCATAAAAAACAATAAATAAAAATTTCTATTCCATAACGGCGGCAAAAGTGCTACAATCTGAAAAAATTTTAGGAGGAATTATTTTTGAAGTATAAAAGCACTCGTACAAAAGATTCACCGCTTTTAGATTCGGCGGAAGTTATATTGAAAGGGATTGCCGACGACGGCGGCTTATTCGTGCCTGAAACAATTCCGAAAGTTACGCTTGACGAAATTAAATCACTGATTGACAAAAATTATTGCGGGCGCGCCGTTGCAATGCTGAAAAAATTTTTGACAGATTATGACGATTTTGAGTTAAACGAATGCGTTGAACTTGCCTATGATTGGTTTGACGTTGAATCCAAAGTGCCGCTTACAATTTTAATATCTGACGAACAACATAAAGATTCACCCGTTGGCGTTATGGAATTGTATCATGGTGTTTCAAGTGCCTTTAAGGATATGGCACTTCAGCTTTTGCCGCGCCTTATGAGTAAAGCTTTAAAAAAAGTTGGCGAAACAAAAGAAATTTTAATATTGGTAGCAACTTCGGGCGATACGGGCAAAGCCGCGCTTGCAGGATTCGCCGACGTACCGCAGACAAAAATTATGGTTTTCTACCCCGCCGAAGGCGTCAGCAAAATTCAAAAATTGCAAATGGTTACTCAAACGGGCAAAAATGTAAATGTTACGGCAGTTCAAGGAAATTTTGACGACTGCCAAAACGGCGTCAAAGAAATTTTCGCCAATGAAAATATTCGCGCAGAACTCGATAAACTCAACGTCAAATTGAGTTCCGCAAATTCGATTAATTGGGGGCGGCTCGTACCGCAAATTTGTTACTACTTCGCCTCCTACGCCGAATTTGTAAAATCAGGTTCAATCAAACTCGGCGACAGTATCAACGTTGCAGTTCCTACGGGAAATTTTGGAAATATTTTGGCGGCGTACTATGCAAAGAAAATGGGCGTGCCTTTCAAAAAATTAATCTGCGCGTCGAATATTAATAACGTTTTGACGGACTTTTTTAATACGGGCGTTTATGACAGAAACCGCGAATTTCATAAAACCATTACGCCGTCAATGGATATTTTAATTTCCAGCAACCTTGAAAGACTTTTGTACCACGAAACTAACGGCGATACAAAGCGCGTTAAAAATTTTATGCAGGAACTTAACACTAAAGGCAAATATAAAATTGACAATTCTTTAAAAAAGAAACTCGACAAAATTTTCTACGCAACTTACGTTACCGAAGAGGAAACTACAAATATTATCAAGGAAATTTTTGACAATTACAAATACCTTGTCGATACTCATACCGCTGTTGCAATGATGTCTGTCGGCAAGTACCGCCGCAATACGCACGATATGTCGCCTGTCCTTGTTGCCGCAACTGCAAGCCCGTTTAAATTTACGGGCGCAGTTTTGAAGGCGTTGGGGCAACCTGTCGAAGGCGTCGACGACTTGGAACAACTTGACAATTTAAGCTTCTTTACAAAGAAAAATGTACCGAAAAACCTTGCGGCTCTCGGTACTGCCAAAATTTTGCACGAAAATATTTGCAACAAGGAAGATATGGCGCAGGCAGTTTTGAAATTCGCCGCCGAATAAATTTTTTCGGGAAATTTGCAAGTCACGCTTGATTTTATTTTTTGGAGTGGTTTTTATTATTTCGTACACATTTTTTAAACTTTTGAGCAAAATAATTTGCGCTTTGCCTTTCGACTTTGCAATAAAAATCGGGCGTGCGCTTGCAACTTTCCTTTGGTTCTTTGTTCCAAAAAAAAGAAAACGCCTCGCGCAGGACAATATTAAAATTTGTTTGGGCGTTGACGAAAAAGAATCTGCGCGAATTGCAAAAGAAAGCGCGGTTAATCTCGGTAACATTTTGATTGAAGTTTTAATGTTCCCTGTGTTAAAAAATACAATGAAAGACCACGTTAAATTAATCGGGCTTGAACATTTGCAAAATTATATAAATTCGGCGGAGCGAAACGGGCGCGGCGCAGTTATTATGACTTCGCACAGTGATAATTGGGAATTGATGGGCGGCGCGTTCGCCCAAAACGGTATACCGCTCGTCGGCGTTGCAAAAAAGCAAAAATCCGAAGGCGCAGATAAATTTATTAACGAATACCGCACTTTGATTGGAATGCACATAACGTACCGCAGCGGCGTCCGCGAAATGTACCAACTGCTTGACGAGGGACATTTTATCGGCTTGATAATGGATCAAGACGTTGGCAGGCATGACGGCGTTATAGTGAAATTTTTTAATCGTGCAACAAATTATGTTACGGGCGCGGCGTCAATGTCAAGGTTTAAAAACGTGCCAATTTTTCCCGCGTTTATGCACAAAAATTCGGACGGTACTCATACTTTGGAAATTCAGCCGCCGCTTTATGTTGAGCGCACAAAAGATAAGCGCGCAGATATTTATAAAATGACGCAGATTTTGGCGACGCTTACAGAAAATCACATTCGCAAATATCCCGCTGAATGGTTTTGGTTGCATGACCGCTGGAAATCTGTTCGCATTGAATTTACGCCTGAAGAAATTGCCGAATTTAACAAAAAACTTTTTGAAAACTAAAAAAGCCGCCCAAGAAATTCTTGAGCGACGCAGTTAAAATTCCTAAATTAATTAATCAACCGAAATTACCAAAATACTCATACGCTTTAGCAGCCGCCTGTTGTTGCGACTGGAAAGAGCGGTCATTGTATTCTTGAAAACCTGTAGGTCCGAGCGCAGAATAATCGCCTGTTTTTGAACCTTCAAATTGGTCATCTTTTTGCATAATGGTTGAAATTGCCTCAACCGAAGTTTCCAACGTTTCGCGACTTTGGCGGCTTAATTCGCCGTTACCGATTTTAGTTTCAGTGCCAAAATTTGAGGTGGTGTAAGGTTCTCTTGCAGCGAACATTCTTTCGCCTGTTGCAGTTTCGCCGTAGTTTATAGATTCGCGGTTTGTCTGCATCATCGTAGTATTGAATTGCCCCCAAAGAGGCGTATGCTTAATGACATTTTCCGGCTTCATTGGCGTACTTTGAATAACATTTTGCACCGGCATTATCGGTGTATGGATATTTGCACTGTGAATCATCTTAAATCCCTCCTTAGAAAAACATTCCAACAAAATTTGCATTTATTTTAACACGCATTTTTTTTATTGGCAACTTCCCTATATTTTTAATATCGATAAAAATTTTTAAAATCTTTATGCCATTTCAAATTTCAGCAAAAATTTTTGTTGGAGCTTTTTTTGTGTTATCATTAGCGAAAATCCTTTTAAATTTTTTGAAAGGGCTGATTTTATGACTTTGCACCAAAAAATTTTTCAAGGTTGGCAAATTCTAAAAAACGGGCGTCGCGCAGATTTTTTTATAATAATCGCAATAACTTTAATTTTTCTTTTCGTCATTGCAATGAATGTAAGATTAATTTTTCAGATGACTTCAAATCAGGCTGAAGAAATTGGGCAAATGCAACTTGAAACAATTCGCGGCGAATTGCAGGGTGCGCTTGCAAATGCAGAAAATGCTACACTGCGCACCGCCCTTGAGGCAGAGCAAATGTTAAAAGCGGGTGCGTCGCACGCCGAGATTGAAAGATTTTTCTACCAACAGAAAAGCGAACAACTCGATTTAAGCGGCGGCGTTTGTTTCAATGTTTACATCACGGCGAAAGATTGGACGATTATCCCCGACTTCGATATGCCCGCAGATTATCACGCGCCGGAGCGTCTTTGGTACAAGGGCGCGGCTGAAAATCCCGGCAAAGTTTACATTACCGAACCGTACATTGACGCCTACACCGGCGAAATTTGTTTCACTATGTCAAAAATTTTGAGCGACGGTGAAACAGTTGTCGGACTCGATTTTACAATGGCTGATATTCAACAGTCAATTTCAAAAATGAGCGCGGCAAGCGACAGAGCCGCGTTAATTGTAACTAAAAGCGGGCTGATTATCGGCTATAACGATATGTCTTTGGTCGGCGAAAAAATTTCTAAAAAACTTCCCGAATATGAAAGTATTTTAATGCGCGTCGTCCAACAAAATAATAATGAAAGTTTTACCGCGCTGATTGACGAACGCGAATATACAATTTTCAGCAGTCAAACCAATAACGGCTGGTATATGATTTTGAGCGTTGACAACGAGGCTTTTTATCAGGACAGCCACCGCCAAATTATTTTTACCATCGCCCTAAGTTTCGCAATGATGATTTCGATAATTTTTTTCTACCTTAACGCAATGCGAAACGGCTTGCGAGCTGAAGAGGCTTTGCACGTCAAAGAAGAATTTTTGTCGAGACTTTCAAGCGAACTGAGAACGCCTTTGCACAAAATTTTAAATTTATCGGGCGAAGGGGCTTTAAAAAATGACGCCGCCGAAAATTCCGCACAAGTCAGAGAATCTGCGCTGAGACTTTCTGATATGTTGGACAATCTTTTTTCATTTTCCACGATTGTTTCTAACGATAAAGAAAAAATTTTGGCGGAAGAAAATCAAGCGCATACCCTTTCAAAAGTCAGCCGCGCCGCGCGTTTCGGAATTATTGCGGTTTTAATTGTGTCAATGCTTTTAAGTCTCGGTATTTGCGTCAACACAACTTTTAATTGGGGCAATACCGCAATGCAGGGCGAAGTTGACAACTACGAACACCAACTGGAAAATTGGCTCGAAAAGCAACGCGCAATTTTGGGAATGTTTTCAAATATCATTTCCGAAAATCCCGCGCTTATGGAGGATTATCCTTCGGCGGTAAAATTTTTAAATGACATTGCACAACATTACCCCGAAATTTCTGCCTGCTATATGGCTAATCCTTATTCCGCGCACCAAGTCATTATGAACAACGGTTGGGAATCTTCAGACCCGAATTGGCGCGTTGAGCAACGCCCGTGGTACGTTGAAACTTTTAAAAGCGATGACAACTTCAGCGTTTCTTCGCCTTACTACGACGACCAAACGGGCGGCTATTGCGTTACACTTTCGCAGATTGTTTACGGCGCGAACGGCGAATTTTTGGGCGTATTCGGGATTGATTTTTATCTGGACAGATTAACTCAAATTTTGGGCGAAAGTTATACCAAAAACGGCTACGCCTTCCTCGTTGACAAAAACGGGATTATTATTAACCACCCCAACAACAATTATCAAATGGCGGTTAAACGTATGACTGACATTTTTGGCACCGAATACCGCAAAGCTTACACAAGCGGCAAAGTTGACACGCTCAAAGATTATACCGGCAACTATATGGCTTGCCTCGCCAAAAAAAATTCTACGTCAAATTTTACCGTCATTGTTGCAAATAATTGGTGGAACACTTACGGCAATATTGTTTTTCTCGGCGCGGCCTTTATAGTTTTGTTGGGGATTTGTATTTTGATTGTCGGCGCGTTGATTAATCGCCTTTTGACGTGGCAGGATTCGGTAAACAGGCAATTAAAAGCGGCGTCAGATACTGCGCTTGCTGCAAGTCAATCGAAGTCTCAATTTTTGGCGCAAATGTCGCACGAAATTCGCACGCCTATTAACGCCGTGTTGGGAATGAATGAAATGATTCTGCGCGAAAGTAAGGACGATGAAATTTTAGATTACGCTACCAACATTCAAAGCGCGGGCAAAACTCTTTTGACGCTGATTAATTCCATTTTGGATTTTTCAAAAATCGAAGACGGCAAAATGGAAATTATCCCCGTGCGCTATGAAGTTGTTACCTTGATTGACGATTTGGAAAATATGATTTCCGAAAAGGCGAAGAAAAAGGGCTTGCAATTTAAAACCGAAATTAATTCAAAAATCCCCTGCAGTCTTTACGGCGACGATTTAAGGATTCGGCAGATTATCACCAATCTTTTAACAAATGCCGTAAAATATACGCACGAAGGCGCGGTTACTTTGAAAATCGGCGGCGCGGAAATTGACGCAGATACTTTTGAAATGCAAGTTGAAATTTCTGATACGGGGATTGGTATTCGCGCAGAAGATATGACTAAATTATTTCAATCCTTCCAACGCCTTGACGAAGAAAAAAATCGTAACATTGAAGGGACGGGCTTGGGAATTGCGATTGTTCAAAAACTTTTGGCAATGATGAACAGCACTTTGGAAGTTAAAAGCGTGTACGGCGAAGGCTCCGCTTTTTCTTTCAAACTGATTCAAAAAATTATTGATAAAAATCCTATCGGCAACTACGAAGACCATAAAAATAAACACCTCGAAAAAACCGAAAATAAATATTTGGTTGCCGCCGGCGCAAAAGTTCTTGCAGTCGATGACAACCATATGAATTTGAAAGTTATTCGCGGACTCCTCAAGCGAAATGAAATTGTTCCCGACTTCGCCGACAGCGGCGCACAATGTATCGAATTGGCGAAGAAAAATTTTTACCACATAATTTTTCTTGATAATATGATGCCCGAAATGAACGGAATTGAAACGCTGAAAAAAATGCAACGTGAAAAAATTTTAAGCGATAAAACGGCGGTAATAATGTTGACGGCAAGTGCAATAGCGGGAATGCGTGAAATTTACCTGCGCGAAGGTTTTAACGATTATTTATCGAAGCCAATCGAAGTTTCGGAACTTGAAACAATGCTTGAAAAACATTTGCCGCCCGAAATTATTTCTTACAAAGTCGAAGGGCAGCAGGAAAATATTTCCGCAGAAATTGACGCGGGCGAAATTAACACTGAAACGGGCTTTCAATATAGCGCGGGAATGCCTGAACTTTACAAGGATATTTTACAAACTTTCGCCAATTTGAAGGACGAAAAAAAATCTGCCCTGCAGGAAAGTTTCAACGCCGCAGATTGGAAAAATTATACTGTCTATGTACACGCGCTAAAATCTAACGCACAATCTATTGGCGCGGAAAAACTTTTTGAACTTGCAAAAGAGCTTGAAAGCGCGGGCAAAAAAATTACCGCCGAAAATATTTCTGACAGCGAAAAAATTTCTGCCGCAGATTTTATTAAAAAAAATCACGCCGCTTTAATGCAAATGTACGATAAAATTTCCGCCGCCGCAAAAAATATTTCTGAAAATCTTTTCGCGCAGGTTGAAGAAAATTTTGACACGCCCGCCGATGAAATTAACACTGAAACGGGTTTGCAATATAGCGCGGGAATGCCTGAACTTTACAAGGATATTTTACAAACTTTCGCCAATTTGAAGGACGAAAAAAAATCTAACTTGCAGGAAAGTTTCAACGCCGCAGATTGGAAAAATTATACGGTTTACGTACACGCGCTAAAATCTAACGCGCAGTCGATAGGCGCGGAAAAACTTTTTGAACTTGCAAAAGAATTGGAACTTGCAGGCAAAAAAATTACCGCCGAAAATTCAACTGAAGGGGAAAAAATTTCAGCCGTCGAATATATCAAGCAAAATCATTCCGCCGTTATGGAAATGTACGATAAAATTTCTGCAGATGCAAAAAAAATTGCAGAAAATCTTGAAATTTAAGGAGCGTTGAAAATGGGAGACTTCAGCGAAAACAACGTTGTTCTTGTAGTTGATGATGACGAAATGAACTTGCAGGTTGCCAAAATGATTCTTGAAAAAAAATTGCCGTGCACAGTTATAACTGCGCGCAGCGGCGAAAAGTGTATTGAAATTTTGAAAAGTCAGTACGTGCGCCTTGTTCTGCTTGATATTCTTATGCCCGAAATGGACGGGATTGAAACGCTGGAAAAAATTCGCTCCGATGACAAAATTAAAAATACGCAAATTGTTATGCTTACCGCGTCGCTTGACAAAGACAACATTAAAAAAGCGTCCGCGCTCGGCGTCAGGGATTACGTCAAAAAACCTTTTATGCCCAATGAATTAATTGAGCGCGTCAGCAAAAAACTTATCACTGAAACAAGCAACAAAGTTTTGGCGGTTGTTGACGAAAATAATATTGAGGCGTGGAAAATAATTTTGGAAGACAATTTCAAGCACGAATTTGTAATGAAAACAACGGGCGCGGGCGGCGTGGAATTTCTGCGCAAGGCTGAAGTTTCATTGGTAATTATCAGCGCGGATTTAAAATTTATCGAAGGCTACAAAGTTTTAAATTTTTTGGCAAGCGAAGAAAAATTTGAGAATACGCCGCTTGCCGTAACTTCGCCCAACAAGCTTTTTGAATCTGTTAAAAAATTGAAAATGGCTGAAGCCGAAGACGAAAATTATCACGCCAACAAAAAGAAGGTGGCGCACGTCGTTACAAATTTAATCGGCTACAGTCTCGATTCGCACATTTAAAAGTTATAAAAAATCGGCTGAACGTGAGGCGAAAATTTTCTTTCTCGAGCAGAAAGAAAGTACATTTATTAAATTAAAAAAATTTTATAAACAGTCGTTAAATTAACAATCAGTACCCCCTGCGATAAAATTTTAAGACTAATCATAGTGGAGGGAACATTATGCTAAGTAAATTTTTAAATAAAGCGCGGCAAAAGGGGCAATCAATGATTTTTCTTGCTGCCGCTTTGCCGTTGCTTTTTATGTTTATTGGGGCGTCGGCAGATTTCGGCTGGATGTATTTCAATCAATCCCGCCTGCAAAACGCGGCAGACGCGGCAGTTACTGCGGGCGCAAAAGTACTTATCGGCGATGAACAGAGCGTTTCAGATTATACCTATGTTACTTTTGTTTCAAACACTGAAGCGGGACTTTTGGAAATGATGGAAAGTGATACCCGCCCGAACAACAGACCAACTGACGCAGGCGACTTAGTTGCCGCGCAGTACGTTGCAAAAAATTTATCCAAAGAAAATGTCGGCACTTACAACGGCACTTGGGCTTATGTTGACGCAAGCAAAAAAAGCGGCAGAAAAATTACTTTGCTGCAAGCTGACGCCTGGAATAATAATAACGATGTTAATTTTGAAAGTGCTTTATACGGTACGGACGACGCAGATTATAAATCCCTTTATTACGTTGTAACACTTGAAGAGCCGCTTTATCATTTGTTCAGCATTATGGATAATCTCGGCTTTGAAAATCTTAATACAAAAGTTATGGCGGTTGCAAAAATTACTCATAACATTCAACGTTTGCCCGAAAATGCAGACGGTACGCAATATGTACACGGTCCGAGCCTTTATGTTCAAATGAAAGCAAAAGAACGCGCAGAAACTTATGTTGACTGGGATATTATCAAAAAAGCGCACGGCGGCAACACTGCCGCAGATAACCGCAGCGTTATTACTGCAGGCGCGTTTTATGACGACGGGCAAACTTACAACGGCGGCAAAACTTACCGCACTGAATTAGCTATACTTGACGGTTACGGAATGTCTTTCGGCAAAAACTACGTCGACCAAAATACAGGTATTCACCAATATGAATGGGACGACCTTTTCATTGACTTTCAAGGCGAAATGCAAGGTATGAGCGATTATATGGATATTGATATGGCTGATATAGTTGTTGGTCCCGATGCAGATAAAAGCCAAAAATATAATACCATTATGTGGGACTACGCTATTAAAGGTTACAGCGGCGACGCCGGCGACGGCAACAAAGGCGACTACAGAGGCAATCAACCAGAATATGAATTCAGAGTCCATTACCCAATTAATATCAGCGGGCTTTACCCCGTGCGTACCGATAAAGGCAAAATTGCGCCTGACCCAATTTACGCCTTCATTGAAAGAGAACCTGTCAGAAAGAGCGGCAGTTATAAAACTTATGACAAAGAAGATAATGACGTTTGGTTGAGCGGGCGTAGCAATATGAGCTCCGTTCGTCAAATTATTATCAACAACAAAATTGATAATTATACCAACGCAGACGCTAACCGCCCGATTATTTTCTTCTATGAAGGTCCCGAACCTTTCAGCGATGACGATAAAAACATTGACGTTGATAAAGGCAAAATGTCCAGCTCCTATAACGGCACAACTTATATTGGCATAAGACGTTATCAGCCGATTATTTTAAATCTTTATGCAGACTTCAGGGGAATTTTATTTGCGCCGAAAACTCCTGTTGCAATTAACGGCAACGGTTACAACTTTGAAGGCTTTGTTGTTGCCTCCGATTATGTTAAATTAATGCAAGAAAGTGATTATGTTAAAATTTATTACGACGGCAAAGAATGTTACGCCAAAAAAGAAGATTTAAGCACCGCAAAGCATAAAATTCTTGAAGTCGAATTTAGCGGCAAAAAATATTACGTAAATGAAGCAAATACCCGCAAAACTTATCACCGTTACCAATACCAATATGAAGTTACAGGCAACGACGGTACTTGTTACGTCAACAACATTTACAATTTAATTGACCACAAAGAATATACTATCGACGATAACTACACCAAAGTTTATTATTGGGGACATCCTTATTATATGTTGAAAACTGACCTTTCTGAAACGAAGACAAATCCCAACTACACCGTAAAACTTAGCGACGGTTCAAAGCGTTATTTTGACGATATGAAAAAACTTTATCCCTTCGCCGAATACAGCGACGTTGAAGTTACCGATACTCAAGGTACAAAATATTACATTCCGCGCGGTGCCATTATTTACAAAGTTACTGAAGAAAAAGTTGCTTACAGCGGCTCTCAAAGCAGAAAAGCAACCGTTTTCTCACCTGACGAAAAAACCGGCAGCAAAAGCGAAATTAACGAAGACCGCACTTGGATAATAACCAGATTCAAGGACAACAAAGGACACGAAAACCCGCTCTTTGTTGATTTTCACGGCAACGTCCAATACGGCGATTCCATTACGCCTAATGTTGCACTTGCCGAAGGTTTCACAAAAAATGACCCCGCCGTTACCTACAAATATAACGACCAAGAATTTAATACTTCGGACGACTTTACTTTTGCAGGAAATCCCTTCAATCTCGGCAAAGTGAAATATAATTCTTTCTACTGCGTCAGCCTTGTTGACTATACCTACCTTGCAAAGAGTGAATTTACAAACAAAGAATCAGAAGTTGCTACTGACGCTTTCTACCTTACGCCACGTTCCAAACACATTGACTAACTTTTAAAGCGGCGTCCTGCCAAATTGGCGGGGCGTTTTTTTTATTGCTTGAAGCTTTTTATAAATTAATTTTTCACAAGCTCAAATTTGCGCAAAAATAGCCGTAACGGCATTTTAATTTTTTCTTGAGAAAATATCGTAAAAAAGTTTGAAGGCGGCTTAACGTTAAAATTTGACGCTTTAAAATCGATATTGGAAGTTGCAGGAGAAAAATTTTGCCAACAAAAAAAGCCGCCGAAAATTTTCAGCGGCTTCAAATTTTCCAAAATTACTGCATAGCACCGAAACTTTTCATCATTGTCATAATTGACGGCATTAAAAGTACGATAAAAATTGACGGGAAAATAAACATTACCATCGGGAAAATCATTTTGACGGGAGCTTTTAACGCCTCCGCGCGGATATATTGGCGGCGGCGTTCGCGCATATTTTCTGCTTGCGTTGCCAAAGTCTGCGCCATACTTGTTCCCAATTTTTCCGCTTGTATTACTGAAGTTGTAAACAAATAAATTTCTTCGACGTCGCAACGTTTCGCCATTTGCGCCAATGCATATTGCTTTGTCATTCCAAATCTTACGTCTTCTTGCATATGTTTAAATTCTTCCGAAAGTTCGCCTTTCATTCGCACTGTAATTTTTGCAACCGAAGCGTCGAATGAAAGTCCCGCTTGTACGCTGACGCATAACAAATCAAGAAATTCGGGCAGTTGACGCTTTAAAAGTTTTTGACGCGCGGCGATTTTTTGATTTAATAAAATGAACGGGAAGAACGCGCCGAAAACGCCGCCCGCTACCATAATTAAAAATTGCTGTGTAACAAAATAATTAGTCCTTTGTGCCACGAAAAAACCTACGCCCGTAAAAAATGCAACCGATATTGCCCAAAAAGCTGCAACGCGCTGTACGCTCCAAATATTTTGCTTGCCTGCGCGAAATATTCGATTTTCCAACATTGTCACAATAGCTGACGGTGTAAACGAATGAAAAAAATCTATCGTACTTTCAACCTTCGGCTTGATAATTCTGAAGTAGAAAGATTTTTTTTCCTTCGGGTCATGCACTTTAACTTTTTTTGTATTTTTTGCAGAGCCTGCGCGTTCGCGTTCTTTTTCCGCAGTTTCCATCATTGTAAGGATTCTTTTGCGAACTTTAGATTCGGGCGTTTGACGCATATAAAAAAGTGCAAAAAATATCCCCATCCATAAAAGACTGCCAATAAGTGCAAGTGTAAAAGCCACGTTATCACGCTCCTTTAAAAAAATTAGGGATTGGAAAAAATTTCCCGTTCCCTAATTTTTAATCATCTTCCAAATCAGGCATATCAACGCCATTCATTCTGAATTTGTCGATAAACAGCGGCTGCAAGCCCGAGCCTTCATAGTGTCCTACAGATTTTCCTTCGTCATTGATATAATCTTGAACATAGCGGAATAAATCCTGCAAAATAATTGTGTCGCCTTCCATACCTTGAACTTCGGTAATATAAGTGATTTTTCTGCTGCCGTCACGAATACGGGATTGTTGGAGAATTAAATCAATAGCCGAAGAAATTTGAGTACGAATTGCGCGGACGGGCAATTCCATACCCGCCATTAAAACCATTGTTTCAAGACGTGCAACAACGTCGCGCGGGGTATTTGCGTGCGCGGTTGTCAAAGAGCCGTCGTGCCCTGTATTCATTGCTTGCAACATATCCAACGCTTCGCCCGAACGCACTTCGCCGACAATAATTCTGTCAGGGCGCATACGCAAGGCATTTCTAACCAAATCACGAATTGTAATTGCGCCTTTGCCTTCCATATTCGCCGGGCGCGCTTCCAATGTTACAACGTGCCGCTGTTGCAAGCGCAATTCCGCCGCGTCTTCAATGGTTACAATTCTTTCAGTTTCAGGAATAAATGACGACAAAATATTTAACGTGGTAGTTTTACCCGAGCCCGTGCCGCCGCTAACCAAAATATTCAGCCGCGCCTTTACGCAAGCCTCAAGAAATCTTGCCATACTCGGACTCAATGTGCCGAAGCCTACCAAATCTTGAACGCTTAAAGCTTTTTTCGCAAATTTACGAATTGTAACCGTTGCGCCGTTTAACGCAAGCGGCGGAATAATTATATTGACGCGGGAACCGTCTTTTAAACGCGCGTCAACAAGCGGCGAAGATTCATCAACGCGCCGCCCCAACGGCGTCAAAATTTTTTCAATGATACTCATTAAATGCGCTTCGTTGTGAAAGTGCGTATCTGTCAGCATTAACTTCCCTTTTTGTTCAACGAAAATATCGCGCGGACCGTTAATCATTATTTCAGTAATTTTTTCGTCCTTCAAAAGCGGCTCCAACGGTCCGAGCCCCAAAAGTTCGTCGCAAATATCGTCAACAAGTTGGAAACGTTCGCCGCGCGTCAAAGAAATATTTATATTTTCGGCAATTTCCCTGTCAGTGTAGGCAGAAATAATTGTTTTAATTTGGTCGCGCGCGTTTTCGCCCTGCGAAATTAATAATTGTTCTTCGGGCGTCATTTCGTCAACAATTCTTTTATGAATCGACGTTCTCAAATCCTGCATACGATTTTCAACGTTATTCATTGCGGTATGACGCCCTGCGAATGCTGACGCCTCAACCGGCTGATCTGCGCCCGTTGCTGTTTGAAGGCGGCTATGATATACCGGCGTTACTTTTTCTTCAACGACTCTTTTTCTGGGAGCGTCGGCAGAAGATCTTGACGCGGCTTCTTTTGCATTGGTTAAACGTTCCAACAATGATAATGATCTTGCCATTTAATCAACTCCCCGTCATTGATAAATAATCATAGATTTTTCTAACGCCATTCTGAAAGTTATCGGCTTTAAATCGCTTGGCAAAACTCCCCATTCTGCCAAAAGCCCGCCTGCCTGTTTATCCAAATGCAAATTGATTGTAACTTCAACATCTGTAGCGTTGGTTGCCGTATCTTGCGTTGAAGTACCGTTATAAAAAATTACGCTCCAAATTGGAATATAAAGGCTTGTCATCGGCGTTGCGTATTTTGCCAAAGTAGCTGCATCTTGAGTTCTTATCGAATTAACGATACTGTTTCTCAAATATGCGGCGTTTGATTCTGTTCCTGCTTGGAGGGAAATATCACGGGCAGCGTCGCGCGCGGCGTTGTTGTATTGCGTGTAATCCAAGAAAAGCGCGCCAAGATAAATTATCGCTATGCTGAGCGCAATTAAGAACGGCACAATAATTGCAAATTCTACAAGCCCCTGCCCTTTTTCTTTCATAAAATCACCACCTTACCAAAAAAGCCCCCTACAAAACATAGGAGGCTCGGTTTTTATAAGAACTACCAAATTTTTTTAGATTTAAATTAAGAATACTGGATTAAATCAGGTGGTGGTGGGGGTGGTGGTGTTGCCGCTGCCGCCACCGCCGTTGTTATTGGTATTGCTACCAATACCATCAATTGCAGTATTGGCTTTACCATATGCATTACTGATAGTACCTTGAAGACCTGCGTTTTTATTGCTGCCGTAGAAAACAGCAACTGCGACAACAGCAACAACTGCAAGAATAATTGCGTATTCAGTCATACCTTGACCTTTTTCAGAGAGTTTCTCCTGCAATTTTGCTTTGAGGTCATAAATGAATTTTAACATAATAACCATCCCTTTCTTGACTAGCCGTCAATTAATTCACAAATTAACAGGCATAACTCGCTTGTTAGCTGTGAATCATTCCTTAATTCACCATAATTAATTTTACTAATTTTTTATAATTTGTCAAGAAAAATTTTATTCATTCAACTTTCACGTTGTTTAAACGTCAATATCAACAATTTTCATAATTACGAAGTAGCCGATAATTTCCATAACAACCGCTGCGGCTACTGCCATTTTTCCAATAGGTTCTGTAAAAAGTTGCATAAAGCTGTCATGAGCAAGCGTAAACATTGCAAGCCCTGCGGCAACCGGCAAGCCCAAAAGTACCATTGCGGACATTCTGCCTTGCGAAGTAACAGAAACAATTTCGCGGCGCATTCTGATTCTTTCCATAATTGTACCGCTTATGCTGTCAAGAATTTGTGCAAGGTTGCCGCCGACTTCGCGCTGAATTAAAACCGCCGTAACCGCCAATTCAAAATCTGAACTGCCGATTCTTCTGTTGGCGTCTTCCAAAACTTCTTCGAGCGGCATCCCCATTGCAATTTGTTGGTACATTTCAGTAAATTCTTCGCCGATTGGCGGCTCCATTTCCTTTGAAATAACTTCGATTGTTTGTTGGAAACTGTAACCTGCGCGAAGAGCATTTGAAATTGTAATTAAGCTTGTGCCGAGTTGTTCGGTAAATTCGCCCAAACGTCTTTTTGAAAGAGTCAAAACGCCAAACCAAAAAACAGCGGGAACAAGTGCAACTGCGCCTTGTGCAAAAACACGATTCAACGTCCAGAAATATACAAGAATACCTACGACAATCATTGCCAAAATATTTAAAACAATGTATTCGCCGCCGAGCAGTTGAATCCCCGCACTGCGCAATTTGTATTCAATAGACTGCGCAAAATTTCTTTCAACAAGCGGCTTTGCAAGTCTTTGAATGAAAAGCCGAAAACGTGTAGCAAGGTCTTGAGGAGCATTTGGCTTTCTAACTACAGGGTCAACGTTATGGCGGCGCATTCTGTAAAAAATATCCAAACTGCGCTTATTTTTAAAAGCCATAAGCAGAAAAATTACCAAAAAAAATGTTGCAAAAGCAACCAGCATGGCAATAAATAAAACCATACGCTACAACTCCCCCGAAATAATTTTTTCCGATAACATTTCAATATTTTGGTTTAACTGCGAATCGAGCGGCACGCCGTATAAAATTCTGCCGCTGTTCGCAACCGAAACCAAATTGTATTCGTTGGGGAAAATCGCCGTTACGGGGTAACCGAGTTTCAATTCAAGCTTGAATCTTTCTTCTTCGGTGCAGGGATTAACGCGCGTAAAAATCGGATAATCGAATTTATTTTTGCGCCCTCTTTCGCGCAGAATATCCATAGTTCGCCGCATATGGTCAACTTCCAAGCCGGTATTAATCATTGCAATAACAAAATTTGTATCTGCGAAGTTGCTGACATCAAGCGAAATCGGGTTAAATCCTGCGGGCAAATCTATAAACAAATATCTGAAAACGTGCCCCGCCATACGAATTACATCAATAAAATTGTTTGTTTCTACAAGCTCGGCGTATTCGGGACGGTCGGGACTCGCCAACATCCAAAGATTATCTTGAATGTTATGAAAATACGGCGCGAAGGCAACGGGCGTCAATAATTTTATATCGTGCGTTGCGTCAACAACCGTATGACGCGGCTCAATGTCAAAGAAAATCGGCAAGTCGCCAAATTGTAAATCGCCGTCAATCAGTGCAACGCTTTCATTGGTTTTTTTTGCAATGTCAATAGCCAACATTGCGGCTAAAGTTGTACGCCCCGAACGCCCTTTTGGGCTGAAAAAAGAAATGACGCGCGAAGGTTCACGCTTGCCGCGCTTTACTGAAAGATTAATTGTTTCAAGCAGTTCTTCAGGCTTGAAAGGTTTTAACACGGAGCCTGTAACGTGCGCTTTTTGCGCTTGAAATGCAATATCCGCGTCCCAAGCAGACATAGTTGCAATAATTTCAGCTTTTGGGAAAAGGTCAATAAACGCCGGCAACATTTCCAAAAGTTCTTCAGATTCAACGTCAATCAAAAATAAATTCGGGTTGTAAATGTGACTTTGCCCCAACGCCGAATCTGCGTCAAAATATGTTGACAATAATTCAAAGTCTTTGGAACGTTTAAGCGTGGTGGAAATTTCTTCAGCCATTCGCCTGTCAGTTTCAACTACAATAGTTTTGTACCTCAAAAAAAATCACCGCCTTAACCGAAAAATTTACCGAAAATTTTTTGGAAAAATCCCTTTTTCTCTTCGGCAGCAGGAGTTTCTTCTTCAACGTGTTTGTTGGTGTATTTTGCGGCGAGGTCAATGAAACTTTTTGTAATTGCGGCGTCGGGCGAAGAAAAAATCAGCGGCACGCCTTCACGAATAGATTTATTGATTGAAGGGAAGTCGTTGGGCAGCTGATGATAAAATTTAGTGCCGATAAGCCTTTCAACGTCTTGCCCCGTGATTAATTTTTGAGAATTGGAGCGGTTTTCCACAAGGCGAATTTTACTTTCTTCATACTCAAATCTGATTAAAGTATCATAACCGATTTTGAAATTTTTGACGGAAGGAAGAAAATCGACAACGCCGAGAAAATTAATAATCGTGCTCAAATCTAAAACGGCAAGATTTAAAGCACTGAAAGCCGCGTTTAAATCGATAACAACAAAATCAAACCATTTCAAAGAATTTACAATGTGTTCAACAACGGGAATTTCAATTCCGTAAGCGTCGAAAATGAAAGGCGGGCGCGCCAGTACGAAAAATTCAACGCCTTTACCGTCTGAATTTTTGTAGCTGTATTCGGTCAAATAACTTAAAACGTCAAAATCTTCTTCTTCGTTTTCGAGGGCTATTTGTGCGTCTGTAATTGTAACTTTCGGCTTAAGTTTTAAATAAGTTGCAATGTCGCCAAATTGTAAATCCAAATCCACCAAGCAAACGGCGTAACCTTCATTAGCCAGCCCTGCCGCCAAATTAATTGCGGTAACAGTTTTGCCGTTGCCGGAGCTTGTGCTGAAAATGCTGATTATGACACTGTTGCGCCCTTCTGCCATAAAAATTTCGCCTCCCTTTTAAAATGCGTCCCCGTAAATTTCAACGTCAGGATTTTCATTTGAAGTATTAATTTCGACGTTGGCGGGTTTTTCTTGTTTTTGGGATTTATCTTTTTTAGATTTTTTATCTTTCTTTTTTTCGTCAAAAGGCGGCGGAAGTGCATTTAAATCAACGTCATTTAAATTATTTTTATCGCGCTGCCCTGCGTGGTAAAGGTCGCGCAGTTCGTCACTCATACCCGCGCGTTTAACTTCGCCGTCGCCCATAATGTACGGCGTAATTACAATAATTAATTCGCGTTTATCGCGGCTCTTTGTGGTGTATTTGAAAAATTCGCCGAGAATTGGAATATCTCCCAAAAGCGGGATTTTTGAAACTTGTTTACTTTCAGTAGAATCCATCAAGCCGCCAATAACCATAGTTGAACCCGAATCAATGTTAATGACAGAATCTGCGCGGCGCGTAGCAATGATAGGTTGCCCGTCAACCGTTTGCCCGCTTAAATTGCTGACTTCGGTATGAACCACTGAAGTAATTCTGTTTTGCGCGTCAATGACGGGTTTAAATTGCAAAATAATACCGTAGTCTTTGAAATTGGTTGTACTGCCGTTGGCGTTTGAAACGGTGTAGGGAATTTGCCCGCCAATTTGAATAGTAGCTTGTTCGCCGCTCATAGTTGTAATATTCGGGCGTGATAAAATATGTGCGTCGCCTTTTGTAACGAGCGCGTGAATTGTAGCGTTAATAGGACCGAATCTTTGTTCAATCCATTTTAGCGGCTTATCTTTAAAATCAACAGGGTCGCTGTAAGTTACACTGCTGCTTGTAGGCGCACCTGTACTTGGGTCATTATAAACGTAAACTCTTGCTTTGTTGGTTCTGTCATGTGCTTCGCCGAAAGTAAAAACGCCGCCGCTTCCGCTCTCGCCGTAGGTAATACCCAAATCTTTTGCTTTATCGGAGCTGATTTCTATAACCTGCGCCTCAAGTCGAATTTGCAAAGGATTAACCATTTCTAAAAGGTCAATGATAGTACCTGCGCTTTCAAGTTCATTTACTTCAACATTGCTGCCGCCGCCGCCGCTGGTTGCACTTGAGGTACTTAGTTGCATATCGACGTTGCTGCCGACAGATAAATTATTATCGCCGTTGCTGCCAACGTAAAGACGGGCAGTTTGCAGGGCATAATTTCTTTCATACTGATTTTGTACAGTGCCTGTCAATAAAATTCTGTCGCCGACTTTTTTAACGTGAACATCGGGCAAATTAATTGCTTTTTCGATAATTGCCGCCTGCCCAATTTCTTCATCGACAACGTTAATTAAATATTCGTAGCGTGCGCCGTCAGCAGTCCAAATAAAAAGCGTGGTAGAGCCCTTTTTTTCTTTTGCGGTTATAACAAATTCATTTGGGGAAGTTGACGGTTGCTTGACGGTAATAACTTCGTCACTGCCTACAAAAACTCTTGAAATTTTTTTATTCAAGCTGATATATTCTGAAGCGTAAAACTCCAGCGTTATTTGTTCCCGATACGCGGCACTTTCGGCATAAACGGCAGAATTTACGGCGAGAAGCGTACCCAATACCGGCATAAAAAATTTTCCGTATTTCATAATTCTCACTCTTCACTGTTCAATTAAGGCGTTACTGATGTTTTTGGTGAATTGGCATTATTATTTGCTGTAGCATTTTGTGCGGTAGCAGAATCATCTTTATTGCCGTAAATAATTTCGATTTTATTTTCTGCGGGCGCAACCGGAGCTTGCACGGGTGTTTGTGCAGGTGCAGTTTGCGCTGTTTCAGATTGGGCGGGAGTTTTTACGGATTCCATAACGTATTGTGCGCCTGTAATGTAGTCACTTTGCGGGACGAGCGGGCGCAACATTAAATAAATATCGCCGAGTTTTGTAGCAGAAACAAGCATCATAACTTCTTCGGGGCGCAACGCCAAAGTTGCCATTGTAGGATTGGCAATAGCGGTTGTTTCTGGATTAACCGAAGGGTCATTGTTATTGTTGTTGTTGTTATTATTGTTATTATTATTGCCGTTGTCGGAATTGTTGCGCACGCCCATATTTTGGTTAATGCTCAATAATAAAACATCTTGCAAAAGCAGGCGACTTGTAACCTTGTTATTTTCAGCCTCAATCAAAAGAACGTCAACATAATCGCCGGGCTTTGCAAAACCTGAAACGCCCGTAATATCGTTAATAGCTATTGAAACTGCGCGGCAATCGGGCGGAATACTTCCGACAAATCCTGCCATTGCTGCATTTTGGTAAACTTTTGCGTGAGTAATTACGTCGCCCTTGTAAATTCTTTCTCGCGCAGGTTTATTTGCAACTTCTGCAATATCAGTAACTGCGTCTTGCGGAACCATATTTTCGGGCATTTCTTGAGTCTCCAACAAGTTGCTTACAAGCATACTTCTCGGCTCAATATTTCCCGCCGCAACTACAACATTAACCGTTTTAATTTTGGGAGTTTGATTTTCTTCGGTGGCTTGTTGTTGTTCTACTTCGGGCGGCGGCGCGTTACGTGAACCGCTTGAAAGCATTGTCAGTGCAATATACATTAAAAAAAAGATAATAATTGCTGCAACACCGGCTAATGCTAACAGTTGGCGCGGGCGTAAGTTACTCAACCAATCAAAAAACCTTCTCAACTAAACCTAAACCTTCTTTCTTTGTAGATTTTTTTGTGGTATATGTAACACTAACCGATCATACTTATATTGACACATTCTAAAACTTTTTGGTATTATTGTCAATCAAACTCAAGGGCGGGGGTGCGTGTTAATCCGTGTTAAAACAATGTAAAATACAAAATACTGACGGCGAAAAAATTTTTTTGCTGGAAATTGCCGACAATTTTTTCAAAAGATTTTGCGGGCTAATGTTAAGAAAAAAAATTCCGCAAGGGCGCGGACTTTTAATTTTGCCTTGCAACAGCATTCATATGCTTTTTATGCGCTTTTCAATCGACGCGGTTTATATTGACGAAAATTACAGAGTCAAAAAGATTGTAAAAAATTTGCCGCCTTGGCTCGGAATGTCGATTTGCGCGGGCGCGCACGCGGTTATTGAATTGGCGGCGGGCGAAGCTGACAGGTTGAATTTTAAAATTGGCAGTAAAATTTATTTCTAGGATGTATTTGCAAATTAAAAATTTTAAGGCAAAAAGCAGTAGGCACTAGAGTATGTTTACAAATTAAAATTTTTGAATGTACTTTCTTTTTCCGAAGCAAAAAAGAAAGTACCAAAGAAAAGTGCTTTTAATCGCGTGCGTAGTCGGAGACCCGCTGAAATCGCATCCTGCGATTTGCGCGGGAAGGGCGCGCGTCCTGCGCGCCGTCAATTTTTTTCTTTGTAAACACGTTCTAATTTAGCCTACACCGTCAGCACCTTTATAATAAAAGCCGTTGCGCCCGTGTTTTTTGACGTAATAGAGCGCGTTATCAGCCGCTTTAAAAATTGTATCGTAATCTTTGCCGTCGTTGGGAACTATAGCAATTCCAATGCTTGCCGTAACGCCGGGATTTACGCCGTCAATCAGCAACGCCGGCGCAACAGATTTAATATCCTTTGCCTTGCGAATAACAATTTCTATATCGGGCAAGTTGTCAATAATTACAACAAATTCATCGCCGCCGAATCTGCCTATGCAGTCATTCGGGCGGAATTTTTTTCGCAAATTTTTGGCAAACTCCATTAAAACTTTGTCGCCGAATTGATGTCCGTGGGTATCGTTAGCTTCTTTAAAGTGATCCAAGTCAATTATGTACATTGCCAAAAATGTATCATTTTGTTCAGTTTTGTTGAAAGTTTGCAGTTTCATTTTGCCGATATTTTCAGTAGTAGCTTTGTTATAAAGTTTAGTAAGCGTGTCGAGTTCAGCTTCAAGTTGGTAAGCGTCGCGGGCGGAGCGAATTTTATTGAACGCCGCCGCCATTTGCCCAAATTCGTCGTCTGATTGAATTTCGATTTTTTCAATTTTGCCGTTGCCTGAAATAATTTTGTTGGCAGCGTCGGTAATTTTAACCAACGGGCGCGTAACTTTGAATGAAATTAAAAACGCCAATATAAAAATTACCGCCATTATAATTGTGCCGAGAATAATCGACTGAAAAATTTTATAATAAACTTGTTCCAAAATCTGCGCGTAGGGTTGAATTGTGATAATAATCCAATTTGTACGCCAATTTCTTGAATAATTTATAATGCAATCTTTGCCGTCGACTCTGGCGCGGAAATTGCCGAAACTGCTTTTTTTTATTTTATCTGCAAGGTATTTGTAACGCCCTACGCCGTTTGCTTCTTTTATAAAGCCGGAATAATTTTCTTTGTCAGAATGTGCGATAGTTTTGCCTTCGCGGTCGATTATGATAACCGAATTTTCGTCGCTGTCGTAACTTTGAATAAATTCCTGCAAAACATTCAAATTAAAATTTCGCTGTACCATACCGATAGGCTTGTTTAGGTTATCTTTAACGGGCACTTCCAAAATAATAACTCTTTCGCCGGTGGAGCGGCTTATTAAAATATCAGAAATAAAACTGCGCCCGCGCATAGCCTCATGGAAATGTTGACGCCCGCTAAGATTTACCAAAGGCGCGTAGTCGGTGCGAACAATTTGTTGGGCGTCCTTGCCTGTCAGCGCGGTTAAATTTTTATCACGGAAAATTCTGTTTGTATCAAAAATAAGATTTTGCATTTCTTGAAAATTTGATTCGTTGGGGTTTTGAAGGTATTCGACAAGAATTGGATTTATAGCCAAAGAGTGCAACACGTGAAAATTTTTATCACAAAGTTGAGTAACGTACTGCGACACAATAGAATTTTTAAGTAATCCGTTTTTTTGGGCGTGGTCTTCCAATTCTTCCATTGTATTTCTTGCGCTGAACAAAGTTACAATTATGAGCGGCACTGCGCCCATAATGATAAGGAGTAGAAAAATTTTATTTCTGATGCTCCTTGTAATTGCCATTTCTCGTGCGACAAAACTTTGACGCCGCACACTCCCCCCTTTAATTTTTTTCGGTAATTATAATGTAGAAATTGGAAAATCTCAATAAAAAATTTAGTTTCAATTTTTTTATAATACAGCGTTTCTTTGCTTTAGAAATTATTTTAAATGTACTTTCTTTTTCCTGCGCGGCTTACGTAGTAAAGCGTACTCTCTTGCAAAAAATATTGCGAGCTGAGGCTGAGTGACGGGCGGGTTTTTCAATTCCATAACACCTGAAATCGTACAGCATTTTTTCCAACAAAAAAAGCCGAATGAAAATTCATTCGACTAAAAAATTTTTTTGATTAGAAATTAAACGTTGACGCCGTAATTTTTGCCGAGCGCGGCAAGCCCGCCGCTCCAGCCGCTGCCTATTGCGTTAAATTTCCATTCGCCGTTATGGCGATAAATTTCGCCGACAACAACTGCAGTTTCAACTGAAAAATCTTCGCCCAAATCGTAGCGAATCAATTCCTGTTGCGTTACATCGTCAACAACGCGAATAAAAGCGTTTGAAACTTGCCCGAAAGTTTGTTTGCGTGCTTCGGCGTCGTAAATTGTAACGGTAAAATCGATTTTTTCGATATTTGCGGGAACTTTTTCGAGGTCGATTTTAATTTCTTCGTCGTCGCCGTCGCCGGAGCCCGTCAAGTTATCGCCCAAATGTTCGACTGAGCCGCTTTTGTGTTTCAAATTGTTGTAGAAAACAAAATCTTCGTCGCTTGTAACTTTGCCGTTTGCGCCGAGCAAAAATGCCGCCGCGTCCAAATCGAAATCAAAGCCGCCGTCATACTTGTTGGTATCCCAGCCCAAGCCGATTAAAATTTTTTTCAAGCTGGGATTACCCTTTGTCAAGTCAACTTTCTGCCCTTTTCTTAAACTTACAGCCATTAGTAAAACTTCCTTTCAGTCAGTTTTAGGGTTCCAAGGTTCCAGGAAAGAGGGATTAGTGAATTTTCACTCTTCCCTCTTCCTTTGAACCCTTGAACCCTTATTTGCGTCCGACAGTCCACCTCAAGCCCCAATCAAAATCTTCATCCATTTCTTGGGAATCGTGGTAAAAGCGAACGATTTTTTCAACACTAAAAGTTTCGCCGACATTTTCCAAAAGTGCAATCGCGCAGGTTCTTTTTTCGGATCCGTATTCGTCCATACGCACAATAAGTTCAGGACTGCCGGGACATTTTACGGTAACAACGGCGTTTGCGCCTTCCCAATTTGCCGCGCCTTCATAAATAAAAGTAAAAATTAAAATGCGCTGAATTTTGTTGACAAATTTACCGTTAATGCGCAAAGTTTCGCCGCCTTCAAAGTCGCCTGTTCTGTCGTCGCCGTCAAGGGCAATGTAGGGCGGCTTTGTCAAACTGCCGAAAAGATTTCCCAACGCTTGCACTGCGCCCGCGCGTCCGTCCTTCAACTCAAAAAGGCAAGCCAAATCTAAATCAATGGCGTTGCTGAAAAAACCTTGCGGCTTGCGCCAATTCAGATTTATAACAATTTCGCCCAAAGTATTGCCGCGCTTAATCAGATTAACTCTTTGCCCTTTGCGCAATTCGATTTTTTTAGGCGCGGAATTTTGCGACGTTTGACGCACGGTATTAATATTTTTTTTCTGCGGCGGCGTAGGAGGCGGTGGCGGCGGAGCTGTCATTTCGTCAGAAACTTCAATACCGAAATCGTTGCAAAGAGCGGCAAGTCCGCCCTTAAAGCCTGCACCCGTTGCATTGAATTTCCACGCGCCTTTATAGCGGTAAATTTCGCCCAAAACTATTGCTGTTTCAACGGTAAATTGGTCAGGCTTGAAGGTTGCAATTTCGGTACCGTAAAAATCTTGCAATATTAAATTTGCGCCGCTGATTTTGCTGAAATTTTGTTTGCGCGTGTCGGCTTCGTAAATTGTAGCAGTTATTGAAATTTTTTCAACATGGCGCGGAATTTTTGTTAAATCGATTTCAACAGAATCGTCGCTGCAATGTGTAACGCTTCCTGATTTATGGCGCGGGTTGCCGTAAAAAACAAAATCTTCATCGCCTGCAACTTTGCCGTTATTTTGTAGCAAAAATGCCGCCGTGTCAATATCCAATGCACCGGAATTTCTTTCAAAAGTTACTTTTAACAAATTTTCATTGAGCGTTATTTTTTGTCCCTTACGCAACTCCATTTTTAAAACTCCTTTCAATCGATTTTAGATAACGCGCATTATTTCTTGGAAAATTAAATTTTTTGCTTGTCACGAATTGCGCGCTCAATGTCTCGCTTAGCGGATTTTTCGGCAAGTGCGGCGCGTTTATCGTAATTATGTTTACCGCTTGCAAGAGCCAATTCAAGTTTTGCTTTGCCGTTTTTAAAATAGATTTTCAGCGGAATTAAAGTAAAACCTTTTTCGCGCGTTTTGCCGAAAAGTTTTAAAATTTCTTTTTTGTGCATAAGCAGACGCCGCCGCCTCAACGGGTCATGATTGAAAATATTTCCCTGTTCGTAAGGGCTTATGTGCATATGTTCAACAAAAATTTCGCCGTTTTTAACTTCGGCGTAACTGTCCTTCAAATTTGCTTTACCGGCGCACAAGCTTTTTACTTCGGTGCCTTTCAGTTCAATGCCCGCTTCGTAAGTTTCGTGAATAAAATAATCATGGCGCGCCTTTCGATTTTCGCACGCAACTTTTACACCTTTAGCCTTTGGCAAGGAAATTTCTCCCTTCGGTCGATTTTCAGGTTTCAGGTAATAGGTTTCAGGTTTTAGGAAATTTTACTAACACCTGTCACCCGGCACCTGACACCTAGAATGAAGATTGAATTATTAACGCCAAATAATTATCCATATCGTCATCCCAACGAATATTATACGCTCGCGCAGGAGTTTCAACGCCCCAATTATTTAATTTAACGTCTATATATTCGTTGCCGCTCTTTGAAAGTTTATTAATCGGGCAGCCTTCGCAGGGAGCGTCAAGATTATGAAAACGCTTGTAACAAGTTTGCTCGTTGGTGGCATTCATTAAAGTTTGACGAATCGTATTATTGAAATAAATCGGCTCATAAGTATCTTTATCTACAACATAAATAAATTCCTGCATATGGTCAAGAATATTTTGCAAGTGCTTGCTCATTTTTTCTGAAACAGTGTCGTTTTGCTGATTGAGTAAAATATTTCCCAACAGTACGGAAAAAATACTAAGCCGCGTAAATTCTTCTTTAGAAAAAACGTGGTCGGCGTTGGCAACTTCAAAACAAACACTGCCTACAGTTTCGCTGCCGTGCGCAATTTGCGAATAGACAAAGGAGCCGACTTTCAAAGTTGAAAAAACTTCCGTGTATTCGGGAAAATTGGAATAGGTATTTTCGCAGATTGACATAACACCATAGGGGGTCGGGTGATAATGTGAATCAACCATTGAGCAATAAACATTCAAAAAATCGCCGAATTGTTCGATATGTTCTTTGGAGCCGAAAGAAAAGCCGTTGGGGCTAATCCATTCAAAAGCTACAACGTACTGATTGGAACTTTTATTAAGTTTTGAAACTGCAACGCGGTCAAGGTTAAATTGCTTGCCGAACATTCCGAGACAAATTGAAATTGTAGCTTCGGGGTTCTGCGTTTCGTACAGCATATTTAAAATAAATTCCAGCATATTATCTTGAAAGGCAGTTTGTCGAATATCTTCGGCGTGTTGAGGATCTCGCGCAGAATCAACGGCAAAAGTTCGCCCAATCAAACTTTGATGATAAAATGAATACTGATTTTTGCCGCGTGATTTTGATTCATATAAAGCACGGTCTGCGCGTTTGAATAAATCTTGGTAAGTTGTGCCGTGTTCGGGATAAAGCGCAATTCCAATGCTTACGGAAAAAGGCAAGCTGACATTGTTACTTTCGTAGTTACGGTTTAAAGTTCTCAAAAGTTCGGTGCAACGACGTTCCAAAACTTCCTGCGAAGGCATATCGACAAAAAGCACAACAAATTCATCGCCGCCAATTCTGCCGACAATATCTTTTTGGCGGAAAACGCCGCGAATTGCATTGCCCATATCAGTTAAAACGCCGTCGCCGAAAAGGTGTCCGAAAGAATCATTGATAGCTTTAAAGCCGTCCGCGTCAATAATAACAAACGCAGGCGGGAGGTCTTTATCTTTCAACTTTGAAAGGTACATTTCAATATTTTTGTGCGTTGCGTCTTTATTCAAAAATCCCGTCAAAGTATCGTGCTCGGCGGCGTCTTGAAGTTCCATTTGCCAAAGTTGCTTGACGTTAATATTGCAAATGCAGCCGAATCCTACAACGGGGCCGTTTTCGTCGAAATAAAGCAAGAGCCGAAATTCCGCCCATAAATAGCCCCTGTCATCTTTGCCGCGCAGGCGAATTTTGCTGCTGAAATATTTTGAATCGTTTTTGGTATGTTGGAGCCAAAACATTTCGTCAAAAAATTTTTCAAACTTTTCGCCGTCTTCGGGATGAATCATATTGCCGCCGAAAAAAGCAGTTGAGGCGGGCGTGATAACTTGCGGCAAATCGTAATCAGATTCTTCTACTGACGCCACAAATTCCATTAAATCTTCTGCTATATTCCATTTGAAGTAAATTATGTTTTCAACGTCATTCAAAATGCGGTATATTTCAGTGTCGAACTTTGTAGGGATTTGAAAATTTGAGTCGGTCATGCAAAATGCGACAGAAATTTCTGCCGCTACACCTCCTTAAAAATTTTTCGTTTTCGTCAAGCGTATTGTACCAAATTGAAAGAAATTTATGCAACCGCCTTTTTAGAAATTTTATTTGTTTGACAAGAATTTTATTACAGTTTATAATTTCCTTTACCGTTTTATATTTTGAAGGTTATCTATTGCTTGACTTCAAAATTTTTTTTTATAAATTGGGAGTGAAGGCGTTAATGTTTAATCCTGTAAAAGTAGGAAAAAGAACCCGTTACAGTTACGCAAGAATTAAGGAAGTTATGGAGATGCCGCATCTTCTTGACATTCAGCGCAATTCGTACAAATGGTTTTTGGAAGAAGGGCTTAAAGAATTACTTGAAGATATTTCGCCAATTTCCATTGCAACGGGAAATTTGAAATTGTTCTTCAAAGATCCTGTGCTTGGAAAACCGAAATATACGCTTGAAGAATGCAAGGAACGTGACAGCACTTACGCTGCGCCGATTCGCGTAAAAGTGCAACTTGTCAATCAAGAATTGGGCGACGTTAAAGAGCAGGAAGTCTTTTTGGGGGATTTTCCGCTGATGACGGAGACGGGCACTTTTGTGATTAATGGCGCGGAGAGAGTTATTGTTAGCCAGCTCGTGCGTTCGCCCGGCGTTTATTTTTCTCAATCGATTGACCAAACCGGTAAAAAAATTTTCTCCGCTCAACTTATTCCTAATCGCGGCGCGTGGATGGAGCTCGAAACTGAACCCGGCGATAAAATTCGCGTGCGTATCGACCGTACCCGCAAAATGCCGGTGACGACGCTTTTGCGTGCGCTTGGTTTTCATTCCGATGAACAAATTTTACAACTTTTCGATTACAATCACTTTATTAAAGATGAACTCGATAGAGAAGATGAATCTGAAAAAAATCCTGAAAAAGCTCTGGAAGAAGTTTATAAACATATTCGCCCCAATGAACCCGCTACCTCTTCGGAAAACGCTCAGCAACTGCTGTATTCGCTCTTCTTCGACAATAAACGTTACGACCTGGCACCGGTGGGCAGATTCAAATTAACTAAAAAATTAGGCGCGTTGGAGAGAATTAAAGGTTATTTCAACAGGGAAGATATTGTCGATAATTTTACAGGGGAAATTATTATTCCTAAAAATTCGCTTATTTCGGAGTCGAGGATTAAGAATTTGTTTGGTCCAAGTCATTTCCTTTTGAATAAAAAAGCCAATAACTCTTTGTTGAAGGAAGAAGATATAGAAGAGTTATTAAAAAATCAGAAATGGCAGATCGCGCTGGACGAGGATATTGCAGAAGGAGATTTTGTTTTAAAAAAAGGCTCTATTATTAACTCCGCGTCGATTGATTTGTTGGATTCGATTCGTGAAGCAAATTTATTTAATTTGCAAAATAAGTCCCCTTTAATGCTGAAACTTAAAAAGGGCGATAAATTTATTACTAAAATTTGCGCTCCAAGGTCTGACCAAAGAACACTTCGCACGGCGGATATTGCAGCTGCTATAGGATACCTCCTGGATTTAATGGAAGGCGAAGGGCAGACAGACGATATTGACCACTTGGCAAACCGCAGAGTCCGCTCGGTGGGCGAACTGCTTCAAACTCAATTCCGTATAGGACTTGCCAGAATGGAAAGAGTTTGCAGAGACAGGATGACCACTCAAGACGCCGATATTATTACTCCTCAAGCTCTTATAAACATTAAACCAGTCATTGCCGCTATTAAAGAATTTTTCGGAAGTAGCCAACTCAGCCAATTCATGGACCAACATAACCCACTTTCCGAACTTACTCATAAACGCAGATTAAGTGCGCTCGGTCCAGGCGGTCTTTCCAGAGAACGCGCAGGTTTTGAAGTGCGCGACGTTCATAACTCCCACTACGGCAGAATGTGCCCTATTGAAACTCCAGAAGGCCCTAACATTGGTTTAATAGGCTCGCTCGCTAACTTCGCCAAAATTGATTCTTTCGGCTTCATTCTTACTCCTTACAGAAAAATTATTAACAACCTCGTTTCCAACTCCGCTTTTTATTTGAACGCAGCGGACGAAGAACCCCTGACTATTGCTCAAGCTAATGAACCGCTCGATTCTTCGTTCCACTTCATTAACGACACCGTGACCGCAAGACACTTTCAAATTTCTTCGCGCGTTAAGGCAGCGGACGTTAATTTTATGGATGTAAGCCCCAAGCAAGTTGTTAGCATTGCTACCGCTCTTATACCGTTCCTGGAAAATGACGACGCTAACCGCGCTTTAATGGGCGCGAATATGCAAAGACAAGCTGTCCCGCTCCTTCGCACTCAAGCCCCCCTGGTCGGTACCGGTATGGAAGCTAAAGCCGCGGCTGACAGCGGCGTCATGATTCTGGCTAAGAATGACGGTATTGTTTCTTATGTTGATGCTAATTTGATTGTTATTGACGCCAAGAACGGCAAAGATTATTTTAAATTACAAAAATTCGCCAGATCCAATCAGGGCACTTGTATTAACCAGATTCCTATTGTTCACGTGGGCGAGAAGGTAGGCGCAGGGCAGCCTATTGCAGATGGCCCCGCTACTTCGAACGGCGAACTCGCTCTGGGTTATAATATTATTGTCGCTTATATGCCTTGGGAAGGTTATAACTATGAAGATGCCATTTTACTTTCTCAAAATTTATTAAAAAATGATATTTACACTTCTATTCACATTGAAGAACACCAATGCGACGCACGCGATACCAAGCTCGGCCCCGAAGATGTTACCCGCGATATTCCTAATGTTGCCGAAGAGGCTTTAGCTCAGTTGGATGCCGAGGGCATTATTGCTATTGGTGCCGACGTTAGACCCGGTGATATTTTGGTGGGTAAAGTGACGCCGAAAGGTGAAACAGAATTGACAGCAGAAGAAAAATTGCTGAGAGCAATATTCGGGGAAAAAGCAAGAGAAGTGCGAGATACATCAATGAGAGTACCGCACGGCGAATCGGGAAAAATAGTGGCAGTAAAAATCTTTACAAGAGAAAATAATGACGAAATGCCGCCGGGCGTTAATAAGCAAGTAAGAGTATATATAGCGCAGAAAAGAAAGATAAGCGTGGGAGATAAAATGAGCGGCAGGCACGGTAATAAAGGCGTAGTGTCGCAAATAATGAGAGAGGAAGATATGCCGTTTTTGCCTGACGGAACGCCGGTAGATATAGTATTGAACCCGCTGGGCGTGCCAAGCCGAATGAATATAGGGCAGATATTGGAAACGCACTTGGGAATGGCAGTAAAAAAATTGGGCTGGCGAATATCAAAAGAAGGCGAAAAAGTCTTAAAAGAATTAACAGAGGCAGGTTACGCGCAAAATAAAGAATTGCCGGCAGTAGAAAAAGAAGGGCTGTACGTGTCAACGCCTGTATTCGACGGCGCACGCGAAGAAGATATTATAAAAACAATGAAATTGGCAGGTATGGATGAAGACGGCAAAACAATCCTCTATGACGGCAGAACAGGTGAACGCTTTGAAAATAAAGTAACAGTAGGCTGCGTATATATGCTGAAATTGCACCACTTGGTGGACGATAAGATACACGCGCGCTCAACAGGTCCCTACAGCTTGGTAACGCAACAGCCGCTCGGCGGTAAAGCCCAATTCGGCGGGCAAAGATTCGGCGAAATGGAAGTATGGGCATTGGAAGCCTACGGCGCAAGTTATACCCTGCAGGAAATTTTGACAGTAAAAAGCGATGACGTTGTAGGGCGCGTAAAAGCTTATGAGGCTATTGTTAAAGGTAACAATATCCCCGAACCCGGCGTCCCCGAATCTTTCAAAGTCTTAATAAAAGAATTGCAGTCAATAGGTCTGGATATAAAAGTCCTGGCAGGCGATTCAAAAGAAATTGATATTAAAGACGAAGAAGATGAGTCGCCTGTAACAAGACCGGAAGTACCAAGCAGCATTGAAGATTCACCCGTTACAGCTCAAGAGGTATCGGGCGGCAACACTGAAGAAGATTCAGAGGATTCAGAAGAAGAACCTACTGATGACGAAATAGAATTTATAGCCCAAAATTTGGACGCAGATTTGGAAAATTATTTCAATGGAAATGACGATTTGCCGCCTTTGGATGATTTCAATTATGATGATGAGGAATAGTGGAATAGTGGGATAGTGGGATAGTGGAATAGTGGAATAGTGGAATAGTGGAATAGTGGGATAGTGGAATGGTAACTGAAAGGAGCTAAATTATGCTCGATGTAAATATATTCGACAGTATGAGAGTAGGACTTGCCTCGCCCGAACAAATTAAAAGTTGGTCATACGGCGAAGTTAAAAAGCCCGAAACTATTAACTACCGTACATTAAAACCCGAAAAAGACGGTCTCTTTTGTGAAAGAATCTTCGGCCCCACGCACGATTGGGAATGCCATTGCGGCAAATATAAGCGCGTACGCTACAAAGGTATTATCTGCGACCGCTGCGGCGTAGAAGTTACCCGCGCCAAAGTCCGCCGCGAAAGAATGGGTCATATTGAACTTGCCGCGCCGGTAAGCCATATCTGGTACTTCAAAGGTATACCAAGCAGAATGGGCTTAATATTGGGAATTACGCCAAAAAATTTGGAGCGCATATTGTATTTCGCCGCCTATATAGTGTTGGAAGAACCAAAAGATAACGACGAAATAAAAAAAATGACGCTGCTTTCTGAAAGTGAATACCGCCGCGCCCGCGAAAAATACGGCGATACTTTCAAAGTAGGTATAGGCGCAGAAGCTATTGAATTTCTGTTGAAAAATATCGACTTGGATAAATTGGCAGCAAATTTAAGGCAAGAAATAAAATCGCCAAGTGCCCAAAAACGTTTCAGGGCAATAAGACGCCTTGAAGTAGTTGAAGCATTCCGTAAAAGCGGCAATAAACCCGAATGGATGATTTTAAGAGTATTGCCGGTAATACCGCCCGATTTAAGACCAATGGTGCAACTCGACGGCGGCAGATTCGCTACAAGCGATTTAAACGATTTGTACCGCCGCGTTATTAACCGTAACAACCGCCTTAAAAAAATGTTGACGATTAATATACCTGAACTCATTTTGCGCAATGAAAAACGTATGCTGCAAGAGGCAGTTGACGCGCTTATTGATAACGGCAGACGCGGCAGACCCGTAACAGGCAGCGGCGGCAGGGCGTTAAAATCGTTAAGCGATATGTTAAAAGGTAAACAGGGTCGTTTCCGCCAAAACCTTTTAGGTAAGCGCGTAGACTACAGCGGCAGAAGTGTTATAGTTGTAGGTCCCGAACTCAAATTGCACCAATGCGGTCTGCCTAAGGAAATGGCTTTGGAACTCTTTAAGCCCTTCGTAATGAAAAAATTATCCCAAGACGGCAATACCACAATTAAAGCCGCTAAACGTAAAGTTGAACGCGCAAGCGAAGAAGTTTGGGCGGTATTGGAAGAAGTTATTAAAGAACATCCCGTGTTATTGAACCGCGCCCCTACCTTGCACCGCTTGGGTATTCAGGCGTTTGAACCCGTGCTTACTGAAGGGCGCGCGTTAAAATTGCACCCGCTGGCGTGTACAGCCTACAACGCCGACTTCGACGGCGACCAAATGGCTATTCACCTGCCGCTCAGCGCAGAAGCTCAAGCTGAAGCAAGAGTTTTAATGCTTGCCGCCAACCATATTTTGGCACCAAAAGACGGCAAGCCAATTATCGTTCCAACTCAAGATATGGTACTGGGTACCTACTATTTGACAGTCTTAAAGAAAAACGCCAAAGGTCAAGGTCGCGCCTTCACAGGCATTCAAGAGGCTTTAATGGCATACCAAAATAAAGAATTGGAACTTCAAAGCGAAATTTTATGCCGTATGAAAACCCCCGACAATCAAATTTCACTGGTAAAAACTTCGCTCGGACGCTTGATTTTTAATGAAATTTTGCCTGAAAATCTGCGCTACTTTAAAAAAGTCGATAACCAATGGACATTGGGAATAGTGATGAACAAGAAAGAATTGGGAAACCTTGTAGCAAAATGCTACGACGAATGCGGAGCAACGAAAACCGCAAAAGTTATCGACAGCGTAAAAAATTTAGGTTACCACTACGCCTGCGTTGCAGGTATGACTGTAGCTATTTCCGACGTCATAGTCCCGCCGCAAAAAAAAGACATTATCGATAACACCAAAAATAAAGTCAAAAACGTTGAGCAACAATTCAATATTGGTCTGATAACCGAACAGGAACGCTATAAAAAAGTAGTCGATTTATGGAACAAAGCCACCGATTCGGTAGCCGACGCGATGATGAACAATCTTAAGGAAAATCAGCCGTTCAACCCGATATATATGATGGCGGACAGCGGCGCGCGCGGCAACAAACAGCAAATGCGGCAGTTGGCGGGAATGCGCGGTTTAATGGCAGATCCAAGCGGCAAAATAATAGACTTGCCGATAACGGCGAATTTCAGGGAAGGCTTAAGCGTCAGCGATTATTTTATAAGTAGTCACGGAGCGCGGAAAGGTTTAACAGATACGGCGTTGAGGACGGCGGACAGCGGGTACTTGACGCGCCGCTTGGTAGACGTAGCGCAAGATGTAATAGTACGTGAGGAAGACTGCGACGTGTCGATAATCAATTTGAAATTGGTACGCGCGGAACTTGCTGAAGACACGTTCGACGCCATTTCCATATTGCACGAAGAATTAAACGGGCGAATTTTAGCCGCCGACATAAACGAAGAAATACAACGGGACGCCACTTTGAACGATGAACTTTTAGAAAAAATAGGACAAATAGGCGCAACTCAAATCAAATTGCGGGGGCGGAGTTTAACCGCGCCGAACAGTGCGAGCCATTCATTGGTAAGTGAAACGATAAAATTGGGCACGCGCGAAGAATCGGCACGCCGCCAAGTACGTGAAAATTTTATTCACCGGCACGAAGGCAAACAGTTGGCAAAAACTATAGGAGCCTTAAAAAACGGCAAATTATTAACGCACGAGGATTTGGAATGGATTTTACAGAGTGATGCGTTAGAAATGTTTGTGCGCGAAAACAATGTTAAGGGCATAGAAGTTGAGGCGATAACGGAAGGCAGCGGCGTAATAGAAAGTTTAGCCGACAGGATAGTTGGGCGCGTATTGGCGGAAGATATTTACGATTTTGACGGGAAATTAATTGCGAAAGTTAATGACGAAATAGACAAAAAATTGGCGGCAAAAATAGCTGATTTACGCACGGGCAATGTAAAAGTAATGTCAGATGATACTGTTGAAAAAATAGCGGCAAGTGAATCTGCAGGGCGAATATTGGCGGAAGATATTTACTTAAAAAATAAAAAAATCCTGGAAAAAGGGACGTTAATAACGTCGGAAATAGCGCATAAAATAGAGCAAGCGCGTTCAAACAAAGTAAAAATCCGCAGTGTATTGACGTGCAAGAGTCAATTTGGAGTATGCATAAAATGTTACGGAGCAGATTTAGCGAATCAGGCACCGGTGGAAGTAGGAGAAGCGGTAGGAATAATAGCGGCGCAGAGCATAGGGGAACCGGGCACGCAATTAACAATGAGAACGTTCCACACGGGCGGAGTAGCGGGCGATGACATAACGCAAGGTTTACCGCGCGTAGAAGAATTATTTGAAGCGCGGAAGCCGAAGCACAACGCGATAATAAGCGAAGTAGAAGGCGAAGTAATATTCGGCAAAAATGAGAAAAACGACTTATTACAAATCACGGTAAAACCTGAAATTGGATTAGCGCGTGAATATACGATACCGTTTGGAGCGCGTTTAAGTGTAAATGCGGGGGACTGGATAAAAGCGGGAGCGAAGCTGACAGAAGGAGCGATAAATCCGCACGACATTTTAAGGGTAAATGGCTTAAAAGCGACGCACCAATACTTGGTGTACGAAGTACAAAAAGTGTACAAATCGCAAGGCGTCGAGATAAACGACAAACATATCGAAGTAATGGTGCGTCAAATGCTGCACAAAGTGAAAATCGACGAGAGCGGCGACACCGAATTTTTACCGGGCGAATTTGTCGACATAAACGTCTTTGAATCCACCAACACAAAAATCATAGAAAGTGGCGGCTTGCCGGCCGTAGCCAAACCAATCCTTCTCGGCATCACCAAAGCCTCTCTCGCTACAGATTCTTTCTTGAGCGCGGCTTCATTCCAAGAAACAACGCGCGTACTCACCGATGCAGCTATTAAAGGCAAAATAGACCCGCTTATCGGCTTGAAAGAAAATGTTATTATAGGCAAACTTATTCCCGCAGGTACGGGGATGCCGCGTTATCGCAATTTGCAAGTTGTCGATACTACCATTGAAAATCAAGAAGCAATTTAAAATTTTTCCATAAACTAAAAAAAGCCGCTCCTTTTCGAGCGGTTATTTTTTTGCGAAAAATATTTTACTCAAGCACGGGCAAATATAGCTTTAAAATCGTCAAATTTCGCCGATATGCCGTCTTCAAACTCTTTTTAGTATAAAAGTATACACCAATAAAAAAGCCGCCGAATTTTTGATTTTCGACGGCTTTTCTTATTTGCATAAATCAGGACGCAATTTTCGCGCGTCATCCAAATAAACGTGGTGAATTTCCGAAGAATTTTTATTAATATCTGCCAAAATCAAAACACGAATGCAAAGCGGCATACTTCCTTCAACAAAAGTTTCTTGCGCGTCGAAGAGCGGCACAAAATTAAAGCCCGGCAGTTGACGCAAGCCCGCAGTTGGAAAAGCCGCCGTTAAATCGTTCGTCGAAGTAAAAATAATTGCGCCGACGTTATCAAGCGAAATTTCATTGGCAGAAAGAATTTTTGTAACAAGAAGTTGCGCCGCCTTCCAAATGTCATCTTTAGAATTATTTTTGACGGTTGCCGCGCCCCTTATTCCACGCAACATTTTTCAAAACTCCTTTCAAAAAATTTACTTCAGCATAGCGTTAATTTTTTTCAGCAACAAATCAGCAAGCGTGTCGGCGTTGCCCGTAACAATGTCATCGGGTACACTTTGCCCCGTCGTCATATATGAAAGCGGCAAATTTTCATTGCGCAAAAGATTTATAACAGTGCCGAAATTTCCCGTTTCGTCAATCTTCGTGATAATAATTTTTTCGGGTTCAACGGCGGAAAATTTTTTTATAATTTCTTTGGCGTCATTGATTTTGATTGACGCGCTGATAGCCAAATGTTTTTCGATACGGGGATTAATTTTTAAAAATTCCTGCAGTTCCAGCATTTGCCCTGCGCTGTACTGACTGCGCCCCGCCGTGTCGATTAAAATTAATTCTTTATCTTGGTGCCTGTCGATAGCCAACGCCAATTCTTGCGGCGTGTACACAATTTCCAGCGGCAAGCCCAAAATATCTGAATAAGTTTTGAGTTGTTCGACGGCTGAAATTCTGTAAGTGTCGGCGGTAATTAAAGCCGCGTTAATTCCCTGTTCGAGGACGAATTTTGCGGCAATTTTCGCAAGCGTGGTAGTTTTGCCGACGCCCGTTGTGCCGACGAGTGCAACAATTTTACTGCCGCGCCGATTCAATCTTATACCGTCAGCAAATTCCATATGTTCGCTAAAATATGAAGACAGCGTCCACTTCGCCGCACTTGAAAGATAATCAATCGAAGTATCCGCCATTTCGTTAATAATTTCTTCGCTAACTTCCTGCTGTTTCAAGGCTTCGTTCAAAGTCATAACCGCTCGGGAATTTTTGCCCAATGCATCGGCGAGCATTTTTTTCATTTGCAAAATTTCTTCTTCAAGCTGCCGTATTCTGATTTTTTCGGGCGATTCAGTTTCGTCTGAAACATTTTCAGATACTGCAACGCTTTCAGATTTTGGCGGCGCGGGAATTTCTTCGGCGGGCGGCGGTTGCACGTGCGGCGGCGCGGCTTGTTGTTGCATTTGTTGAAACTGCGCGAACATCATTGCTTGAAGTTGTGCAAATTGTTCTTGCGTCAAGCCCGCCGGTAATTTTTCTTCAGTGCGTAAACTTTCGCTTGTTGAAGTTTGAGTAGGCAACGGTTGAACTTCTTCGACGGGCGGCGGCTCAATTTTTTTAACGGGCGGCGGCGTTGAAGTAATTTGTTCCGGCTGAAATTTTTTTGGTTGCGGCGGAGTTTTTTTCGGTTCTTCGGTTAAAGTTTTTTTAGGTTCTTCGCGCAGATTTTTTTTCGGTACTTCGGTAGCGTTTAAAATTTCGGCGTCAGATTGGGATTCAATTTCTATTGGTGAATTATCCTTAACGCGCTTTAAAACGCTTTGAAGTTTTTGAACGTCAGCTTCAGAAATTTTTTTATCTGCGGGGGCGGGCGTTTCCTGTTTTTGAGATTTGGGATTTTCAGCGGCTTTTTTGTACTTGGCGGCGGCGACGCTTGCAGGCTGCGCGGATTTAACGGGCGCAATTTCTTTAATTTCCTGCGCGGGCGAATCTTCAACGGCGGCTGTAATTTCAACAACTTCGCGCGTGCGCAGTCCCAACAAGCCGCTTTCTTTGTATTTTTTGCTGTGCAGAATAACCGCCTTTGAGCCCAATTCTGCGCGCATTGCCGCTACTGCTTCTTTCATTGTCGCTGCCTTAAAAACTTTTATCTGCAATTTGTAAATTCACCTCCAATTTTATATTCTGACAACGCCGAGAATTTGAATTTCAACATTTTGGCTAATTTCAGCGTGCGAAACAATCGTAATTCCCGAAACCGAACGCGAAACTAATTTTCTAAAGTACAGGCGAACGGCGGGGCTTGTCAAAACAACGGGCGGGTAACCCATATTTGCAATTTTTTCAATTTCCGCGTTAAGAGAAGTAATCATTTTGCGCATAGTGTCGGGGTCAAGATTGACAAATGAGCCGTGATCCGTACGTTGGACGCCGCCGATAATTCGATTTTCCAGCGAAGGGTCAAGCGTGATACAAGGCAAAACGTTTCCTTGAACAACCTGCGCGGAAATTTGCCGCGCCATTGCGTGGCGAACGTATTCCGTTAAAATTTCGGGATCCTTTGTAACGCGGGCATAATCTGCCAAAACTTCCATAATTGTTGCCATATCACGAATTGAAATTCTTTCGTCAAGCAGATAAGCCAAAACTTTTTGCACTTCGCCGACGCCCAAAAGTTCGGGAATAACTTCCTGTACAAGCGATTGATGAGTTTTCGCAAGATTGTCGATAAGGTTTTGAGTTTCTTGACGCCCGAGAATTTCGCTTGCGTGTTGCTTGATAACTTCTGTTAAATGCGTCGCCAAAACTGAAACCGCGTCAACAACCGTGTAACCGTTTAATTCGGCTTGTTCGCGCTGCGCTTCAGGTATCCATAACGCAGGCAAACCAAACGCAGGCTCGGTTGTTTCAATGCCCGGCACTTCTTCAAAAACTGTACCTGAATTCATTGCCAAAAAGTGGTCTAACATTAATTCGCCGCGCGCAATTTCCATACCTTTCAATTTGATTATGTAAGAATTTGGTTTAATCTGAATGTTATCACGAATACGAATTGTCGGCACAACCAAGCCCAATTCAAGCGCACATTGTCGCCGAATCATAACAATTCTATCTAGCAAGTCGCCGCCCTGTACCGTGTCAACGAGCGGGATTAACGAATAGCCAATTTCCAATTCCATCGGGTCAACTTGCAACAGCGAAACAATATTTTCAGGGCGCGTAGCTTCTGCCTTCGCTTGAGTTTCTCTTTCGGCTTGGCTCTCATCTTCTGCAACGGCGGCTGATTTTCTATGCAAGCTGTAACCTATAAATCCGCAAATTACCGCCAATGTAAAGAACGGAATACCCGGCAAGCCCGGTACTATTGCAAGCATTGTTAAAACGCCCGCGTTGATAAAGAAAATTCTTTCGTTGTTGAAAAGTTGTTTGACAATATCCGCGCCCAAATTTCCTTCAGACGCTGCGCGAGTAACGATAATACCTGTAGCAGTAGAAATTAAAAGCGCGGGAATTTGACTAACCAAGCCTTCACCGACTGTTAAAAGCGTGTAGGTGTTTAACGCGGTTACGGCGTCCAAATCACGTTGCAACATACCAATTACAAATCCGCCGCCGATATTTATCAGCATAATAACAATAGCGGCTATAGCGTCGCCTTTAACAAATTTTGAGGCACCGTCCATAGCTCCGAAGAAGTCAGCTTCACGTTGAATTTTTTCGCGGCGAACTTTTGCCTCCGCGTCAGTAATTGCGCCCTGATTCAAATCAGCGTCAATAGCCATTTGTTTACCGGGCATAGCATCCAATGTAAAACGCGCCGAAACTTCAGCAACACGTTCAGAGCCTTTGGTTATGACGATAAAATTTATAATGACTAAAATTATAAACATTATGAAACCGACAACGGGATTACCGCCGACAACAAAATTACCAAACGCAGTTATAACTTCGCCCGCGTAGCCGCCGATTAAAATTAACCGCGTTGCAGAAATATTCAACGCCAATCGAAATAGCGTTGTAACAAGCAATAACGAAGGGAAAACTGATAAATCTAACGCCTCTTCGTTGTAAATTGCACTCATGACTACAACAAGCGCGATTGTGATATTTAAACAAATCAGCACGTCAAGGAGCGCAGTCGGCAACGGGATAATCATCATTATGACAATCATAACAAGCGTTACTGCAATTATTACGTCGCTGTATTTTTGTATAAACGAGCCAATAGCCGAATCGGTCTGTTGCAATGTTCCTTCTGGTGCAGCCATTAAAATTTCTCCCTTCGTTAAAATTTTTTTATCTGTATCCTGTATCCTATTTCCTGTTTCCTATTTTTTTATGTTTAAGTTTGTAAACGTAAGCTAAAACTTCTGCAACGGCTTTATATAACGCCTCAGGCACGAAGCCGCCAATTTCGACAGTATCGAAAAGCGCACGCGCCAGCGGTTTATTTTCAACTATAGCAATATTATTTTCGCGGGCAATATCTTTAATTTTTTGTGCAACCAAATCTTGCCCTTTGGCAATGACTTTGGGCGCGGACATTCCCTGCTCATAAAGTAAAGCAACCGCAAAATGTGTAGGGTTTGTAACGATAACGTCAGCCTTTGGTACTTCCTGCATCATTCGGCTCATTGCCATTTGACGTTGCTTTTGTCTGATTTTGCCTTTAATTTGCGGGTCGCCTTCAGTTTGTTTGTATTCGTCCTTAACTTCCTGTTTAGTCATTTTCAAGTCTTGCGTAGTTTGCCAAATTTGATAGGCGTAGTCGGCAATACCTAAAACTATTATGACGCCGATAACTTGAAACGCCATTGTAAAAATTTTGTCCGCAATTTCCGCCAAACTGTACGGCAAATCATAAAAAATAAAATACGGCGTGAAGGGTATTTCGTCCTTCAAATACCAATATAAAAAAAATCCTATGATTAAAATTTTGAAAAGCGATTTAAGCATTTCGACAAGTGAACGCTTAGAAAAAATTCTGCCGAAACCGTTAATGGGGTTCAGGTTATCCAATTTCGGCTCCAACTTTTCAGCTGAAATAACTAAGCCGACTTGATAAAAATTTATCCCCAATCCTATAATCGTGATTCCCAACATTATCGGAAAAGCGGTTTTTGCCAACAGTTCAACCATTCCCAAAAAAATTTGCATAGCGGATTCAGCTGAAACGGTTGTAGTTGCAAGATTGGCGAAAATGTACGCGGAATAATCTGCAATGTTTGTATAAATATCTTCCCATAAAAGCCTTATTGCGAAAAAGCCCGCCAAAAGTACAAAGGCGGCGTTGAGTTCCTGACTGCGTGCAACCTGCCCTTTGTTTCTTGCGTCACGGCGTTTTTTATCTGTAGGCTCTTCTGTTTTGTCGCCGCCTTCTGCGAATTTTTGTAAGTCAAAAAAAACTTCGCGCAGGTTTTCAGATTCTTCAGGGTGAAAGGAGTTTAAGCGCGGCGGTAATACTTGCGTACATATCATTAAACATCACGTCCAAAAATAAAACGAAAAACGGCATAAGCATTGCCAACATAAAAGTTCCAATCATTAAATGCATTGGAATACCGATAACAAAAATATTCATTTGCGGCATTGTACGCGCTAAAATTCCCATTCCTACGTTGACAAGCAGAATTGAAAAAGTTACGGGCATTGCAATTTTCATACCCGTCAAAAAAATTCCTGTAGTTAAATTAATCATCAAATCTGTAATTTGCGCGTTCCAAACAAGCCCGTCAAGCGGTATTCTGTTAAAACTTTCAATCAGCGCGGAAATAATTATATGGTGCCCGTTGACAATCAAAAAATAAATTATAGCCAAATTATAAAGAAAACTTCCGATAAGCGGAGACTGCTGACCGGAAGTCGGATCCATAACTTGTGCAACAGAAAAGCCAACTTGCATATCCATAATTTTGCCCGCCATATTAATTGCGGCAAATGTTATAAAGGCAATAAAACCAATGAGCCAACCAATAAACATTTCCTGCGCGATTGAGCCGCCAAACATTAAAATTGACTCGGGCGCAGTTACAGTTGTTTTTGCGACAATTACGGGAAAAGTTACAAGCGTAATAAGAATTGCCGCCGCCGCCCGAAATTGAACAGGGATATTTAAACTGCCGAAAAAAGGTGCAATTAAAAAAATCCCGCTTGCACGAGTCAAGACAAGCAAAAACGCCGCCAACTGCCCTTGATAAATATCGTAAAAATCTATTTCTGTCAATTTTATTTATCCTATTCGCATTGGTACATTTGTAAAAATTCCCGTACAAAATTCAACCATAATACTGAGCATCCAAGGACCAAAAATTAAAATTGCAACGAAGACAGCAATAATTTTCGGGATAAAAGCAAGCGTTTGTTCTTGAATGGAAGTAGTAGCTTGAAAGACGCTGACCATTAAGCCGACAGTTAAACCGAGCCCGAGCATTGGCGCGCTTACAATCAGTACAACCATTAATGCTTCTTGCCCGAGTTGAATAACTAAATCCCCCGACATTTTTTATCACCTGAAACTAACAATTATTGAATTAATCAGCAAGTGCCAACCGTCAATCATTACGAAAAGCAAAATTTTAAACGGCAGGGAAATCATAACCGGCGGCAACATCATCATACCCATTGACATAAGCGTTGTTGCAACAATCATATCGATAACGATAAACGGTACGTAAATCATAAAGCCGATTTGAAAGGCGGTTTTCAATTCGCTAATCATAAACGCGGGAATAAGTACGAAAGTTGAAACATCGTCTTGAGTTTGCGGGCGTTCGGCTTCTGAAAGATTTACAAATAACGCTAAATCTGATTCGCGCGTTTGCCTGAACATAAATTCGCGGATTGGCGCAAAGGTTTTTGTAATTGCCTCTTCCTGCGAAATTTCGCCCGCCAAATACGGTTGTATTCCCTGTTCATTTGCCGCGCTCCAATAGGGCGACATTATGTAAAAAGTCATAAACATTGCAAGCCCCAAAACAACTTGATTCGGCGGGACGTTTTGCGTTGCAAGAGCGTTTCTCAAAAATCCTATTACAACGACAATTCGCACAAATGAAGTTGTCATCAGCAAAATTCCCGGCACTATTGTTACGATTGTTAAAAGTGCAATAACTTGCAACGTCGAAGAAACTTCTTGCGGATTTTCGGCGGTTCCAATTTCAACGTTGACGCTCGGAATTAACGGCTCTGCGCCTGCAACGTTCGAGAGCAAAATTAATATTCCGACTGTAAAAATTACAAAAAAATTTCGATTCAAGCCGCGTTATGCTCCCTTCGTTGCAAATAAAATCTACAAATTAATTTTATTTATTAAAAGTGGTTTTTCTTTCTTTAGAAGAAAGAATCTTCGCCCGTTTTTTATAAATATCCCCTAGTCTTTAACCCCCAGCCTTTAGTCTTTCTTTTTAAAGATAGGCGGGATTTTTTGAATTAAATCAGAAACCGAGCTGAAGTCTTGCGAAAACATATTTTGATTTTTTTCGCGCAGATTTTCAACGGTATTATCGTCGGTAATTTCGGCAAGCAATGAAACATTTTCGCCTACACCTAACAAAAATACTCTGCCGGCGATTTCAACGATGCAGACAGAGCGATTGGGTGCCAACGGCAAATTTTCAAGGATTCTGCCGCCGCCTGTTGACATACGCGCATTGAAACGCCCGCCGATAAATTTAGCCGTAAAATAAGCCATTACGACGACAACGGCGAAAACTGCTACTAAACTTAACAAATAAGCAAGCGTTGACCACCAAGAGACTGCAGTAGGTTTCGGCTCGACTTCTTCATAATTTGAAAGATATTCGCCGACTGCCTCTGCAGTCCCGAAATTCAGTGCCAACATTACGCCGAAAAGCGCGATTACAACAGGCAAAAATTTTTTTAATTGCCGGTTCATCAGCCGACAGCTTTACGAACTGCTTCGAGTACGCGGTCCGCCTGGAACGGCTTAACTATGAAATCACGCGCGCCGGCTTGAATTGCTTCGATAACCATTGCTTGTTGTCCCATAGCTGAACACATAATAATTTTTGCATTCGGGTCGATTTTTCTGATAGCCTTGACAGCGGAAATTCCGTCCATTTCGGGCATTGTAATATCCATAGTTGTCAAATCGGGGTGAAGTTCGCTGTATTTTTCAACGGCTTTCATTCCGTTTTCGGCTTCGCCAACAACTTCATAACCGTTTTTGGACAAAATATCTCTGACCATCATTCTCATAAATGCTGCATCATCAACGACCAACACTCTTATTGCCATAATTCATCTCTCCTCATGAAAAATGTACCTAACGCAATTTTTGAAAAACCGCGCCGTAAATTCTTTTGAAAATATTCCATAGCATTATAACCTATACATAAAAAATCGGCAAGTAGTTTTTGATTGCAAGAATTTAATTCATTGTATCAATTACGAAAACTTATTTTATAAATGTACTTTCTTTTGAGCCGCCAAAAGTGACAGGGGTGCGCGTCCGTGCGTGACTCTTCGTATATTATTCAACAGTTCCCAATTATCTGATTTGTTTAGCGCGTTCAGCGGGGCTTGCAATTTCAGTAATACGCACGCCAAAATTTTCGTCGATAACAACAACTTCGCCCTTTGCCAAATAATGTCCGTTGACTTGAATTTCAACAGGTTCGCCCGCCAATTTATCCAATTCGACAATGGAGCCGTTGGAAAGTTCCAAAATTTCCTTGATAGATTTTTTGGTTCTGCCGAGTTCGACAGTAATTTGGAGCGGTACGTCCAAAATCAAGCCAATATTTGCGTCGTTGACTTGTACAGGTTCGGTTGAAAGGGGCGTGAATTGTACAGGCGCAACGGGCATATTCGTAACAATATTTGATTGTTGCGGATATTGCGGCGGATAATAGCCGGGCGGTGGCGGCGGGTAACCTTGAGGCGGCGGCGCGTATTGCTGCTGCGGCGGGTAACCCTGCGGGGGCGGCGCGGCGTATTGTTGTTGAGGCGGGGGCGCGGCTTGTTGGGGCGGAGGTGGAGGCGGAGCCGCTGCTTGAGGCGGGGGCGGCGGAGCCGCTTGCACTGGTTCAGGCGCGGGCGCGGGAGCCGCTGCAGGTTCGGGCGCAGGCGCAGGCGAAGAGTCCATTGCACCGCCCATTAAAGCTGCAACCAATTCTTGGGCTACAGGCAACGGCAAAATTTGCATAATTTCGCTGTCGATTAATCCTTCAACTTCCATTCTGAAGGAAATGCAAGCAACTTTTTCAGTGCTTTTTGCCATTTCTGTAACAATATCATCTTTGCCTAAATCAATATAGGTTACGACAGGCGGCGAAATATCAATTTTCTTGCTGAACATAGTTGAAAGGCTTGTAGCAACTGCGCCCATCATTTGGTTCATAGATTCGCCGACTGCGCTCATTTGAATTTCGCCGAGATTTGGGTCGGGGTTAAGCCCGTCGCCGCCCATCATTAAATCGGCGATAATTGCGGCGTCGCTTGATTGAATTGCAAGAATATTACTTCCGTTAATACCGACAGTATAAGTAACTTCAACCATTAAATACGGCATTGGGTAGCTGTCTTTAATGATTTTCATTGTAACGATTTTAACTGTAGGCGTAGTGATATTAACTTTGTGCCCTAAGAGAGCCGAAAGGGAAGTAGCCGCGCTGCCCATTGAAATATTTCCAATTTCGCCGAGCGCGTCTTTTTCCATATCAGAAAGTAAATTACTTGCGTCATCGGGTTCATCGGGGTTAAATTCTTCTTCTTCACCGCCGTCGTCGTCGTCAGATGCTCCTGCTGCCGCCATAAGCGCGTCAATTTCTTCTTGTGATAATTCATTGTACATTATCGTTTTCGTCCTCCTCCGGATTTACGACGCGCGTTATTTGCACCGCCATTTTTTTGCCAAAAGTACCCGGTCTGCAGTAGAATTTAGCATTTGAACCTACGCGGCAGGGTAAATCGTCTTTTACTTTTGTACCGAGTTGCAGTACGTCTCCAAATCCCAACATTAAAAATTCTTTGACGGTAATTTGAACTTCCCCGACTTCGACAACGAAGGGGACTTCGGTTTTTTCTAATTTAGATTGAATAATTGCAACTTGATTTTCGGAATCACTTTTTGAAATTGACGAAGCAACCCAAAAAGTTGTAGTTAATTTCGACATAATCGGCTCAAGTACCAAATATGGAATACAAATATTCATAATTCCTTCAGTATCGCCAATTCTAAGTTGAAGCGTGATAATAACAACCATTTCAGAAGGTGTAACTATTTGCATAAATTGCGGATTGGATTCGGTAGTTTCAAGAAATGGATTCATTGGCGTAACATTGGACCACGCATCTTTGAAGTGCCCCATTGCGGAAGTAACGAAACGGCGCATAACGGCGTCTTCAATTTCAGTAAGTACGCGGGTTTTCATTTGAGTATTGCCGTCGCCGCCAAAAACTCTGTCGATATAAGCGAAGGCTATTGCCGTATCAAATTCCAAAATGATATTGCCTTTGAGCGGCGGGACACCGAGCACGCTTATAAAGCTTGGATTAGCTACAGATTGCACAAATTCCTGATAGGTTAATTGTTCAACTGAAGCAACGTCAACATTTATCAGCGTTCGTAAATGTGTACTGAGGTAAGTATTCAAGAGGCGTGCAAAACTTTCGTGCAACATATACAAAGTGCGAATTTGGTCCTTAGAAAATTTATCGGGGCGTTTGAAGTCGTAAACTTTAATTTTTCTTGTATCAGCTTCTTTTTTTGCTGCTTCGGCGTCAACTTCGCCTGTCATAACGCCCTGCAATAAAGCATCAATTTCAGCCTGACTTAATACATCCGGCAATCTGTACTCACCTCTCTTTCTTCAGCGAAAAAAATTTTACTGTAACAGGAAACTTGTAATATAAATATCGTAGACAGAGCCGGAGCCGAGTTCGGCGTTAAGCGCGTCTTTTAATTGCTTTTTAAGTTCGTCTTGCTTTTCGGCGGCGAAGTCTTCAACTTTAGTGGAGCGTAAAAATTGCATTGTAATATCCATAATTCTAATTTCGGCGTCGGGCAAGAAAGTTTTTGTTTCTTCGTTAATAACAGAACTTCTGCCGGGATTCATTTCAAGTACAATACCTGCTTTAAGGAATTTACCGCCGCGCGGTCCGCCGACATTAACTAAAATACCTTCTTTGGGGTCGCCCAATTTAAGAAAAATTCCTGCGTCATGGTGGCGTCCGTCGCCGCCGCCGTCATCTCCGCCTCCGCCTTGATTTGCGCCAGCTATAAGTTGAGTTGTTACAAAGATAGAAATACCGACAGCAAGAGCCAAGCCGACAACTGCTAAAACTGCAATTAGAATTATAGGCGATTTTTTCTTGGGTTCGCCGCCTTCTGCGCCTTCTTCGGCGGCTTCAGCGGCGGCGTCTTTTTCTTTGTCTTTATCAGCCATTTAATAATCCTCCAAACTTATTTAGTATTCAAGGCGCGGCGATATTTCATAACGCGGCGGACAACTTCTTCCATTGGTTCTTCGACAATGAGTTTTTTGTCATTCATCAATGTTATAACGGTGTCGGGCGTTTCCTCAATAGTTTGAATGTGTTCGGCGTTGAGAATAAATTCGCCTTTTTTTGAATCTGAATTGAATCTTGTCAACTTAATCATAATTTCCCCTCCTAACCAAAAAAGCACATATTTTCTTTCAAATTTCGATACAAAATTTTAAATTCCTTTAAATTACCGCCAATAAACATCCCCGCTTTTAAAATTTTTTCAAAATAATTTTACAACGCGCTTTTTCTTTGTCAACTTCAAAGATTTTGGGTTATCTTTTTTAGCGGCGTTTATTTCCTTGAAATTATTTTTTTATTGAATGTTCTTTCTTTTTCAGTCGCAAAAAAGAAAGAACCAAAGAAAAGTGCTTTCCCGCCCGTCAGTGCCGCTCGGGTACTGTACGCACTTAGTAACAGGTGGCCCCCTTTGGGGCCTCTACTTTTTCCAACGCTCCAAGATTACCGCGCGCTGCGGCTGAGAGACGGGCGGAAGTTACCGGCACTGACAGGTTGCAGTTTTATTTTTGCAAATTAGAAATAGCCGCGCGTCCTGCGCGGTTTTGCGTAGCAAAAGCGTGCTCTCTGCGCGAGGGTATGGCGGCTGCGCGTCACGCTTGCCGCCTTTTTTTTATTTTATGAAAAATTTTCTGTCAACACTTTCAATAAAAATTAGGGCGTGTTATAATCAAAAAAATTTTTTAGGCAGACCGAAGGGAGAAATTTTTATGGCTTTTAATGAAGGAAATTTTCAAGACATTATGTCGGAATTTGCGGCAACTCCCGAATTTATCCGCGAAGTTGCTATGAACTTTCAAAAAGATTTGCAAATTGGACTGCGCGACCCCAAAAGTTCTTCAATGAGAATGTTAAAATCTTATGTAGGACTTCCTACAGGCAACGAAAAGGGCGAATTTTTGGCGTTAGATTTCGGCGGCACAAATGTGCGCGTTTTGAAAATCAGACTTGAGGGCGAAGGACGTTTTGAAGTTATTAAAAAAGTCGGCGAGCCGCTGATTGTTCCCGGCAAATATGATTATATCGGCAAAAATTCTACCGCCGACGAAATGTTCGGATTTTTGGCGCGGCTTATCGACGAAGCTATTGACGGCGACCACAACACTAAATTTTATCTCGGGCATACTTTTTCTTTTCCGTCAACTCAAGACGATTTAAATAACGCCAAGCTTATCATTTGGACAAAAGAATTTGCAACGCCCGGCGTTGAAGGCAAAGTTGTAAACGATTTACTTTTGGACGCACTCAAAAAACGCGGCATTGAAAATGTTGTTCCCGTTGCAGTTATCAACGATACCGTTGCAGTTTTGCTTTCTTCCGCGTACCAACAATCCGACGTTTACACGGGCTCGATTTATGCTACAGGGCACAATACCTGCTATCTTGAAGGCAGTATCAAAGACCCGAAGGGATTCGGCAAGGGCGGTATGATTTTAAATCTTGAATGCGGCAATTTTATGAAGTTGACGCCGAATCGTTTTGACATTGAACTGGATAAAAAATCCGAAAAGCCTGGCGAACAACGCTTTGAAAAAATGGTTTCAGGCAGATATATGGGCGAACTTTTCACAATGGCAGTTGCTGAACTTTTGGACGATATCGGCAACAATTACGGCTTTACTTCCATTGATATGTCTGAAATTGTTTCTGACGACACGCCCAATCTTGAAAAAGCGGCAAAAATTATCGAAGAAAAAACCAATCATAAGTTGGAACTTGCTGATTTGAAAAAAATTAAGGAACTCGACGCGGCTATTATAATTCGTTCTGCGCGGCTTGTTACTGCGTCATACGTTGGAATTGTTTGGCAACGCGCGGCGGGCGGCGAAATTACTACTCAACACGTTGCAGTTGACGGCTCTGTTTATGAAAAAATGCCGCTTGTTCAAGAAAATATCAATAAAGCCCTGCGCGAACTTTTGGGCGATGACGCGGCAAAAGTCGATACAATTTTAGATAACGGCGGTTCGGGGCTTGGCGCGGCTCTTGCGGCGGCTATGGCTGTTTCATAAAATTTATTTTAACAAAAAATTTGGCGGCAAGCTTTAACGGCTCGCCGCTTTTTTAGTTTATAAAAATTTTCTACAGATTAAAAAATTTTTTTCTGTCAAAGGCAACAGAATTTTGACAAGGCGCGGCTTATATGATAAATTTTTAGCGGCTTTTAATTCTGCACGGAGGAATTTTTATGACGCAATTTGATAAAAGAAATATTTCAATGATGATGGATTTTTATGAAATGACAATGGCGAACGGCTATTTTGAAACGGGCGGCGAACATTCGCGCGTAGCTTTCGACGTTTTCTACAGGCGCAACCCCGACGGCGGCGGATTTTCGATTTTTGCAGGGCTTGAACAAATTATTGACTACGTGGAAAATATGCACTTCGATAAAGAGGACGTTGAATATTTCCGCGCGCAAAATCTTTTCAGCGAAGAATTTTTAAACTACCTTGCAAATTTCAAATTTCACGGCGATATTTACGCCTTCCCTGAAGGTACGATTATGTACCCCAACGAGCCGATTATAACTGTTATTGCGGATTTGATTGACGCTCAGCTTGTTGAAACTGCAATTTTGACGCAGATAAATCATCAGTCATTAATTGCAACGAAGGCGCGGCGAATTGTTCGCGCAGCTGAAGGGCGTTTAGTTTCAGACTTCGGGGCGCGGCGTGCGCACAATATGGACGCGGCAACTTTAGGCGCGCGCGCGGCTTTTATCGGCGGCGTTGTCGGTACTGCAACTGTTTCAGCCGGCAAAGAGTTTAACATTCCGATTAACGGCACAATGGCGCATAGTTGGGTTATGTACTTCAAAGACGAATTTGAGGCGTTCAAACGCTACGCGGAAGTTTATCCCAATTCAACAACTTTGCTTGTCGATACTTACGACGTTATTCATAGCGGCGTCCCCAACGCAATAAGAGTTGCAAAGGAAGTTTTGGAACCTGCGGGCAATCGTTTAAAGGGCGTACGAATTGATTCGGGCGACTTGGCGTACCTTTCAAAAAAAGTTAGAAAAATGCTTGACGAGGCGGGCTTGATTGATTGTAAAATTGTTGTGTCAAACAGTTTGGACGAATTTACAATAACTTCTCTTTTGAATCAAGGCGCAAAAATTGACAGCTTCGGCGTTGGCGAAAGGTTAATTACTGCGCGAAGTGAACCTGTATTTGGCGCGGTTTATAAAATTGTTGCAGTTGGTAACGGCGATAAATTTGAGCCGCGAATTAAAGTCAGCGAAAATGTTGAAAAAATTACAAATCCCGGCTTGAAAAATGTTTATCGAATTTATGACGAGATCGGGCACGCCGTCGCAGATATGCTTGCACTTATGGACGAAGAAATTGACTTGTCAAAACCTTTCAGATATATTGACCCTGTAAAATCTTGGAAACAACGCACTTTTACAAATTGTACTGCGCGAAAACTTTTAAAGCTGTACGTAAAGGACGGCAAGCGCGTTGAAACTTTGCCAACTTTGCAGGAAATAAAATCTTATGTAAAAAATCAGCTCGATAACGAAATTTGGCAGGAAGAACAACGCTTTGAAAATCCGCACCACCATTATTTGGATATGACGCCGAACTATTACGAAATGAAAATGAACCTGCTTTACAAAACACGTTCGCAGTTAAACGGCTAGGAGGAAAAATTTTGGCGGCAAATGCAGCGGTGGTTATTCCCGCTTACAAAGAAGAATTAAATGAATTTGAAAAAATTTCGCTAATGCAGGTAAAAAAAGTTCTTGGCGGCAATTATCCTATAATCTTTGCCGCGCCCGAAGGAAAAAATTTTTCATATTTTTCAGCGGGCAACCACGTAATTTATTTTCCACAGCAATTTTTTCAAAGTACTCAAACTTATAACGCTTTAATGAAAACCGAAGGGTTTTATAAAACCTTTTTGGAATATGAATATATTTTAATTTATCAGCTTGATGCATTTGTTTTTTCGGATAAGCTGGAATATTTTTGTTCGCTCGGCTACGATAATATTGGCGCACCGTGGTTAAGAAATGTAACTGTACCAACTGTTTTTGAAGGAAAAAAATTTTATCCCCGCGTAGGCAACGGCGGATTTTGTTTACGCAACGTTAAATCTTGTTTGGAACTTTTGAAAAATCATTCGGATTGGGTTGAAAAATTAAAAAAACTTCCCGAAGATGTTTTTTGGAGCATTTGCGGAATGATTGAAGGCAGTAATTTTCGTACTGCTCCAATAAGTGTTGCATATAAATTTTCAAGTGAACATTTGCCTTTGCGTTGCATTAAGAAAAACGGCGGCGAATTGCCTTTCGGTTGTCATGCTTGGCACAACTTCAGCGCAGATTTTTACATTAAAGCTTTTTCAAATTTCGGCTATGATTTAAACCAATTTAAAAATCAGCTTAAAAATTTAGATTTAAATGGTACAGATAATTTCTTAATAAATGTAGCATATCAACGCTTGAATCGTCGAATTAATAAAGGACAATCTTTAATGCGGTATTTGACAAGAAAAGATTTTGCTTCTGTGCGCGTCATTCGCACGCCTTACAATATGTTAATTCTTGCGCGACTACTTTTGGAAAATAATTCTTTGAGCGATAAAATTTTTTTCTACGATGAATCAGAATCAGATATTTTAATAAATGATTTATGCCCTGAAAAACTCCCGCACCTGCTCCTGGCAACGGGGGGTGCAGATACGCCAATTATTAATATTTTGCAACAAAAAGGTTTAGCTTACGGAAAAAGATTTGTAACTTTTCACAGGGAATATTTAATTGCTTGCGAAAAAATGTTTCGCAAATTAGGTAAGTAAAAATTTTGAAGGGAGCGGTTAATTTGGCTTCTGAAGAAATAAAAAATTTTGCAATACTCGGTTACCCTGTCGGGCATTCCCTTTCGCCGAAAATGCACGAGGCGGCATTTAAGGCGGCTGGTTATCCCAACTACAATTATATTCCAATTCCTGTACAGAAAGGGCGGTTAATGCTTGCCGTTGAAGGCTTGAAAGGATTGGGATTTCGCGGCGCAAATGTTACAATCCCGCACAAATCCGCAATTATGAAATTTATTGACGCGGTAGATTCTGACGCAATGATTATCGGCGCGGTTAATACTTTGGTAAATGACGGCGGAATGATAACCGGCTATAACACCGACGTTACGGGCTTTTTAAAATCTTTGCAGGCGGCGCAATTTATGCCCGAAGACTGCAACGCCGTAATGTTGGGCGCGGGCGGCGCGGCACGCGCTATTCTTTGGGGACTTTGCAAGCGTCGCGCAGGTTATATTACTATCGGCGTAAGAAATCCCAAAAAGGCGAAGACTCTTGAGGACGATTTTTGCATTTACGGCAACGTTGAAGTTATGGATTGGAACTCTGAATATTTTAAAGACATTTTGCAAACTGCAGATATTTTGATAAACACAACGCCTTTGGGAATGTACCCCGCCGTTGACGAAATGCCGCCCGTTGATTTAAAACTCTTGCCTGAAGGCGCGCTCGTTTACGATATTGTTTACAATCCTGCGCGAACAAAATTTTTGCAAACGGCAGAAAGTCTCAGCTACCCTACGCTTAACGGCTTGGATATGCTTTTATTGCAGGGCGAAGAAGCCTTCAGACTTTTTACTGACGAATTGCCCGACTTGGAAGTTATGCGCAAAATTGCAGAAACAGAATTATTCGCTGACAGATAAAAATTGTTGCGCAATTTTAGGGATTAAAGACTATAGACTAAGGGTTAGTGAATTGTAAAAATAATCAATCAGTTTCAGAAATAAAAAAAGCCGCTCGATTAAAGCGGCAATTTTTTTGGGAGGTAATTCCCGTGCTGTTTACCGAACTTTTGAAAATGGCGGCGTTGAGTTTGGTTGCAAACAAATTGCGCACGCTTTTAACAATGCTTGGAATAATAATCGGCGTCAGCGCAGTTATCGCAATGGTTAGCGTCGGAATGGGCGTGCGTAAAAATGTTACGGATTCAATTTCGCGCTTGGGTTCAAATATGCTCGTCATCAGTCCCGGCAGTGCAAATCGTACAGGCGTACGCGGCGGCGCAGGTTCCGTACAAACTTTAAAATATGACGACGCAATAGCCATTAAATCAAAAATTAAAAATGTTGACTACGTTTCGCCAACGATACAGGGCAGTTATCAAGTTGTTTATGGGCACGAAAATTGGCAAACTACAGTTTACGGCGTAATTCCCGAATACGCGCCTATTCAATCCTTGACAATGCAAAGCGGTATTTTTTTCAGCGAGCATGATGTTGACGTTAGGAGCCGCGTTGCTGTAATCGGTACAACTGTTGCAACAAATCTTTTCGGCGGCGTTAATCCCGTCGGTAAAAAAATCCGCGTAGGCAACGCGCCCTATACTGTCATTGGTCTTTTGACAACCAAAGGACAATCGGGCATGGGGCAAGACCAAGACGATACAGTTTTAATTCCGCTGACAACCGCGCAGGAAAGATTAATGGGCATTACTTATGTTAGAAGTATCAACGTACAAGTTTCAGAATCTGACAAAATGGACGAAGTGCAAGCCAACATTGAAAAACTTTTGCGGCAACGGCACAGAATCCGCGCAGGGGCTGAAGACGATTTTAACGTTAGAAATTTAACAAGCATTATGGAAACTATGACCGAAACTACCACGATGATAACTTTGCTGTTAGGGTCAATCGCGGGAATTTCTTTAGTTGTCGGCGGAATCGGGATAATGAATATTATGATGGTCAGCGTAACCGAGCGCACGCGCGAAATTGGAATCAGAAAAGCTATCGGCGCAACGTACAATAGCATAATGTTGCAATTTCTGATTGAATCAACGATGATTAGCATTTTGGGCGGGATAATCGGAATTTTTGTCGGGATTGGAATTGCGCGGGCAATTTCCCAATTCGGCAACTTTCAAACGGTTATCAGCAGTTTAAGCATTTTTGTAAGTTTTGGATTTTCGCTTTTTGTCGGAATATTTTTTGGAATGTTGCCTGCAAGAAAAGCCGCGCGGCTTGACCCTATCGACGCCCTGCGCTACGAATAAATTTCTTTACAATCTGAAAATATTCTGTTATAATTTTCAAAAACAGTTGGTTGTCGGCTTTCCCCCGCTAAGGGGGTGATGTGTATGCGCAAAATTGACTGGATCAACTTGGTGATTTCCACCGCCGGTCTCATCGCATCCGTCATTGGTTTGTTCAACTAAACCAAAAAAGCCGCAATAACTGCGGCGAGTCCATTAACCACTATATACTAAGGGGATAGCCGACAGGGAAAAGCCGGCTATCCTTTTTTATTTCAAAGAACTTTTCTTAAAAAGCCGTAGAAACTACGGCTCAAAAAAACTAAATTCTTGGGGCGAGTCGACGTGCTAAAGTCAACAGCCTTATTTTGTTTTCAAAAATCTTACGCTGAAATTATAGCCGCAATTTTTCATTTAGTCAACTGCAAATATTTTTTCATAAGCGCGGAAACTATTTCCGCTTCGCTGAAATCTGCGCGAAAACCGTACGCCGCCATAACTGCCGCGTCGTTTTCTGCGTGCGCGCGCCGCAATTCCAAAGGCATTAATGTTTCATCGTACAAATCAGCCAATGTTGAATCGGGATATTTCGCCCGCGCGTCCAAGATTTTTTGCGCCGTCATTTCTATTTTTGTGCGCTGCTCTTCGCTCGGCTCGCACCATACAAAATTATTGTATACTATCTGCTTTGAATATCTGTAGCGCATTTCTAAACGCCCTGCTACTTCCCGCATCCACGCCATATGCACTTTTGAAGTTAACACGCCAAATTCATATAGCCCCGCGTTCGGAATTATTTGCACGGCATTTGTAACAATATTATCTGCGGAATTTGAATAACCAATCGGCATATAGTAACGTTTTTCTGAAGAAATAACAGGCATAATTAAAAAATTTTTCGGGTTGTGTAAATCTCTAAATAAAGTTGGTCTGTTCGCCAAATTTTTATAACTGCTGTTTAAACGATATTCACGAACAGCCTTAACGCGCTTATAAACGAGCGGCATATTTTTAATTTCATTGGGCGTTGCGCCAACTAACCAAAGGCAATATCTTTTTTTGCCGTTAATAAATTCTTCAGAGCCAATTAAATTTTTAATAAATTTTTTTGCGGCGGGTTCTTTCTTAATAAAATTTTCGTAGTCTTCAGCTTCAATAATTAAATTGCCGTAATCTGCAACTACGTTACCATTTTGCATTTTTGGAACATTGCAAAGCGGATTAGTACGATTTTTTATAAAAATATTCGGCGCGTCCTTCAAATAGAAATTAATATTTTCTGCAACAATTTTATCTTCGCCGTCGAAAATAATTTTTGGCGCGTCATTTTGAAAATTGCTGAAACCTATAATGACGCAATGAACCGCCGCCATTCCTACAGATTCACTTTGCCATTTGAAAGTACGATAAGCAAAATTAATTTCTATAGGCAAATTTTCCCAAATAGCGGCAACTTGTTCGCCCTGCGTGATTGAATTTGTTGAAACAAAGGCGCAAAAAATTTTCTTGCCTCGAATAAATTCGGCGGCTTTTGCGTACCAACAAGCAACGTAGTCAACGTCTTTGTAATCGAAAAAATACGAAATATCTTCGACTTGTTCGGCAGTGCGAAAACGCCGCCCGACAAAGGGCGGGTTGCCCATAATGTAGTTTAAATCGTTGGGCAGAATATCTTTCCAATCGAGGCGCAGGGCGTTACCTTCAAAAATATTTGCGTAGGATTTGAGCGGCAAAAAATCTAAATCGCGTTTAATAATTTCCTGCGTTTGTTGAATCATTTGCAATTCGGAAATCCAAAGGGCAGTCTTGGCGACGGCAACGGCGAAGTCGTTAATTTCGACGCCGTAAAATTGATTGATAGAAACTTTGACGGGATTTTCAATAAGTTCGCCCGTTTGAATTTGCGTGCCGAACAATTCTTTCAAAATATCGTTTTCGAGGCGACGCAGTGATAAAAAAGTTTCAGTCAAGAAATTGCCGCTGCCGCAAGCGGGGTCGAAGAATTTTAACTGCGAAATTTTATCTTGCAGTTGAAGGAGCTTTTTATTTTTGTTTCTTGTAGAAGATTTAACAGCATTAAATTCAGCCTTGAGGGCGTCAAGAAACAGGGGGTCAATAACTTTATGAATATTTTTCACGCTTGTATAGTGCATACCGCCTGCGCGGCGCGTATCGGGGTTTAAAGTGTCTTCAAAAATTGCGCCGAAAATCGGCGGGGAAATTCCATCCCAATTAAATTCGCCCGCCTCGTCAATTAAAAGTCGCTTAATCGTGAAATTGAATTGCGGAATAATAATTTCGCCGTCAAAAAGTCCGCCGTTGACGTAGGGGAAAATTTTGAGTTCGTCCGAAAGGTAGGGGTCGCGCAGATTTTCGGGCGTGTTCAAAACTTTAAACAGCTCAATTAAATCTTGGCGCATTCTGTCAGATTTTGACTTTTGCAGATAATCACAAAAAATTTTGTGCTTGCCGAAAATCCCCGCGCTTTCAGCATAAAAGCAGAAAACCAAACGCACGCAGAGTTTGTTTAAACTTTGCAAAGTTTCCGCGCTGTCGGGATTAATGCATTGGTCTTTGAGCGCGTCATAGATTTTGCCGACAAGTTCGCCCGCCTTGATTGAAATTTCTTCTTCGCGGCGCACTCTATTTTTTTCTGCGTCAATTAGAAACTCGAAGGCGTGAAATTGTTGGGGCAATTCTTCCAACAAAATTTTGACAGGTTCGCCGAGCGTCTGCATATCGTAAATATAAAATTCGGCGAAATTTGAAGTAACAATCCAACGCGGGTGCATATCGAGCGGCAAGCCTGCAATATATTTTTGCGCCTGTTCATAGGGCGTTAAAGTTGAGCCGTCAGATTGCAAAATTTCCGCGTCAAGATTTTTATTCAAAGATTTTTGCTCAATGATAACTTTTGAATCTTGGAGGTAGGCGTCAATAGAATTTGTAGTCTTTTTAACTTTAACAGGTTTTTCAAATTCAATAAAATCGTCGGGGTTGGAAACTTTCAGCACGTCGCGCAGGAATTGCAGCCAAAATTTTTGAGTGTCGCCCTTTTCGTAGCCGTGATTTTTCCATTTTAGTACAAATTTTCTAATAGCATAATCCATAATAAATTCTCCTGCAATTAAACAATGTCAATTTTTTCTGTAGTTTGCGCAGTGATAATATCTTTGGTAATTTTGCCGTCCTTAACCAAAATTTGGCGGTCGGCGGCTTGTGCAATATCTGGCTCGTGCGTAACGATAATTATTGTGGAGCCGGTTGAATGTAAATCTCTGAAAATCTGCATAATTTCCAGCGTTGATTTAGTATCTAAATTGCCCGTCGGTTCGTCCGCCAAAATTATTGCAGGTTTCATAGCTATTGCGCGCGCTATTGCTACGCGCTGCCTTTGCCCGCCTGAAAGTTCGCTCGGCAAATGTTCTGCTCTGTCTGCAAGCGAAACTTTTTCCAATGCTTCAATAGCCATTGCGCGGCGTTGGCTTTTAGAAATTCCCGCGTACACGGCGGGCAATTCCACATTTTCCAAGCTTGTCAATTTCGGCAACAAGTTAAAAGTTTGATAAACAAAGCCGATAGTTTTATTGCGAATCCCCGCCAATTCGTCATCAGAAAGTTTGCTGACTTCCTTTTCTAAAAGTTTGTAGGAGCCTTCAGTTGGTCTGTCGAGGCAGCCTAAAATATTCATAAGCGTAGATTTCCCCGAGCCCGAAGGTCCCATTAACGCTACAAATTCGCCCTCGTCAATTTTTAAATCGACGCCGTTTAGCGCGGCGACAATTTCACTGCCCATTTTGTAAAGTTTTTTAACGCCCGTAATTGTGACAACGTTTAGCAAATTTATCACCGCCCGAATTTATTTTAAAAGATTTTACCACAAAAAAATTTGGAATAAAATCCTTGACGTGATATAATTCGGCGGCGAAAGGATTGGTTAAAATGTTTGGAATCGGTATGGGCGAATTTATTTTAATATTAATAGTAGGGCTGATAATTTTCGGACCAAAAAATTTGCCTGAAGTCGGCAAAACTTTGGGCAAAGGTTTAAGGGAATTTCGCAAGGCGCAGGCGGCACTTTCAGCAACTTTGGAAGAATCAGCAAACGAAACGCCGAAAAATTCTGCGGAAGAAGTTAAACCCGCCGAAAAAAAATCTGCTACAGTTGACAACGTTATTAACGCGGCGAATGAAAATCCTATTCCAAAAGAAATTTATACAGGTACAAAAATTGACGGCGCGGAAAAAATTTCAGTCGAAAAAGAACCTGCGCGAGCTACAGTTGATGACGTGATTAACGCGGCTAAAGAAAATCCTGTTCCAAAAGAAATTTATACAGGCGCAAAAACTGACGGCGCAGAAAAAGTTTCAGTCGAAAAAAAATCTACAACTGTTGATGACGTTATTAACGCGGCTAAAGAAAATCCCGCCTTCAAAGAGGAGAAACGAAATTGATTAAACTTTCAAACATAGAAAAAATTTATGATTCGCCCGCAGGAAAAGTCCACGCGCTGAAAGGTATTAATTTAGAAATTGCGAAGGGCGAAATTTACGGGATAATAGGATTGAGCGGCGCGGGCAAATCTACGCTTGTACGCTGCATTAATATGCTTGAACGTCCTACCGCCGGCAGTGTTTTGGTTGACGGCAAGGAAATGACTAAATTAAATGAATCCGAACTGCGCGAGGCGCGAAAAAATATCGGTATGATTTTCCAACATTTTAACTTGTTGAGTTCTGCAACGGTTTATGAAAATATCGCCTTCCCTTTGACATTATCAAAAGTTCCCGCCGCCGAAATTCAAAAAAAAGTTAATCCGCTTTTAGAATTGGTAGGATTGAAAGATAAAGCTAACCAATACCCCGCGCAACTTTCGGGCGGACAAAAACAGCGCGTAGGAATTGCGCGCGCCCTTGCAAGCGACCCAAAAATTTTGCTCTGCGACGAGGCAACAAGCGCACTTGACCCGCAAACTACAAAATCTATTCTTGATTTAATTAAAGTTATCAATGAGAATTTCTCATTAACCGTTGTCATAATTACGCACGAAATGCAGGTTATCAAGGAAATTTGCGACAAGGTTGCAGTAATTTCTAACGGCGTAATTGCGGAGCGCGGCGCGGTTTTAGATATTTTTACGAATCCTCAACAGCCAATTACAAAAGAATTTATCAGCGTCCTTTTGTCGAACGAATTACCCGCCGCCTTTCGCGGCAATGAAATTTCTCAAGTTAAAACCGAAGGCAGTTTGTTACTTTTGCGCTTGATATTTTTGGGCGAAAGTGCAGATGACCCTGTTATTTCGCAAATGCTTAGAAATTGTGCGGGCGTTGAATGTACAATGCTTTTCGGCAATTTGGACGAAATTCACGGCGTACCCTTCGGGCGGTTTATCGTAGGTTTAAGCGGCGAAGAAAATTCTATTCAAAGTGCGCTGGAATTTTTGCGCGGTAAAGATGTGCGCGTGGAGGTGATTGGCTATGTCAAGCGAAATAATCCCGCTTTTAACTAAGGCACTCGGCGAAACAGTTTATATGGTTTTAGTTTCAATGTTGCTTGCGTCAATAATCGGCGTGCCGCTAGGCGTGTTACTTCATACGACGGACAAGGGGCAAATTTTGGAAAGTCCAACGTTAAATAAAATCGTAGGCTCAATCGTAAATGCATTGCGCTCGATACCGTTTATAATTTTAATGGTTGCAATAATTCCGTTCACAAGGTTTTTGGTAGGAAGTGCAATAGGTACAACGGCGGCGATAGTTCCATTGGTAGTTGCGTCAATTCCATTCATAGGGCGGCAAGTTGAAACTTCGCTTAAAGAAGTTCCTGCAGGCTTAGTCGAGGCGGCTCTGTCAATGGGCGCGACACCAACGCAAATTATTTCAAAAGTTTTGTTGCCTGAAGCAATGCCTTCAATCGTTTCGCAGTTGACAACGGTTATAATTGCGCTTGTCGGCGAATCTGCAATGGCGGGCGCAATAGGCGGCGGCGGATTGGGAGATTTAGCTATTAGGTACGGTTATCAAAGATTCCGCCCTGAAGTTATGCTTGCAACGGTTGTAATTTTAATTGTGCTTGTGCAAGTTGTTCAATTTTTGGGGAATACTTTAGCCAAGCGTTTGAATAAGCGTTAAAAAAATTTTTAATCTTTTAAAATGTACTATCATACCGCTTGACACCTATAAACAAGGAGTTCAATAAATGATAAAAATTTCAGTCATACATACAGGCAAAGTTTATGTATCGCCCGCGCTGCCTTTCAAAGATTCTGTAAAAAATCCCAATCCCTTCCAACTTTCGCTGCTGTCATTGTACGGGCGCAAAAACAGAATTTGGTTGCCTGTCTCTGCGTATTTGATTGAACACCCGAAGGGCTTATTGCTTTTTGATACGGGCTGGAGCCGCGAAGTTTCTCCGCGCGGAGAATATGACAGAATCGCGCAGGTTAAACATATGGGCGTTGGACATTTTTTGTTGAATCAGGCACTTTTGCCGCAGGGCGAAGCGTTGGTTGAACAGCTTGCAGAAAAAAATATTTTGCCGTCAAATATCGACTGCGTGATAATGTCGCACTTGCATACGGACCACGCAAGCGGCTTAAGGCAACTTGTCGGCGCAAAAAGATTTTTGGTAAGCGCGCCCGAACTCGATGACACTAAAAAATTTCCTATTCGTTACGTTGCGTCAATGTGGGAAGGAATTAATTTTGAAACTTTTGATTTTGCAGAAACGGGCGCGGGACCTGTCGGAAAAAGTTTTGATTTTTTCGGCGACGGCACAGTTGAACTTATAAATATTCCGGGACATACAAGCGGCTTGGCGGCTATGAAAATTTCAAACGGCGATAAATTTGTTTTGCTTTTTTCGGACGGCGGCTACGCCGAAAAATCTTGGAAGGAAGAAATTCCGCCCGGTACTGCCCTTGACGAAAATTTATCTTTAAAATCCTTGCAATGGATTTCAAAAGTTAGTAAAATGTCAAATTGTGTAGAGTCTTTGGCGAATCACGACCAAAATATTATTCCGCACGAAATTATTATTTAATCGGAGGTTTTCCACATGAAAAAAAGTTTCTTGGCAATGTTGGGACTAGCCGTAAGTTTAGTTTTTACGGGTTGCGGCGGCGGCGATACTTCTTCGCCCGCAAGCAACAACAACGCAACTTCAAATGCTGCCGCTACAATTAAAATTGGTGCAACGCCCGTACCGCATTCGGAAATTTTGGAAGAAATTAAAGCCGACTTGAAAGAAAAAAATATCACGCTTGAAATTGTCGAATTTAACGATTACGTTCAGCCGAATATTGCACTCAACGACAAAGAACTTGACGCCAATTTTTTCCAGCATGAACCTTACCTCAATGATTTTGTTAAAGAACATACCGAAATGAAAATTAAAAGCGCGGGCGGCGTCCACGTCGAACCAATGGGAATTTATTCCTCAAAAATCAAAAAGCTTGACGAGTTGCCTTTTGGTGCAACTGTTTCAATTCCCAATGACGCTACAAACGGCGGGCGCGCACTTTTGCTCCTTGAAAAGGCGGGCTTAATTACCCTGCGCGAAGGCGTCAAAGAAATGGCGACTGTTCAAGATATTATCAGCAACAACAATGATCTTCACATTCAGGAAATTGAAGCGGCGCAACTTCCGCGCACGCTCGATGACGTTGATATTTCGGTTATCAATACCAACTTTGCAATGAACGCGAATTTAAATCCCGTCAATGACGCGCTTTTCATGGAAGATAAAACTTCGCCGTATGTAAATATTATTGCTGTTCGTGACGGCGACGAAAACCGCCCCGAAATTAAAACGCTTATGCAAACTCTTCAATCCGAAAAAGTTAAAAACTTTATCAATGAAAAATACAAGGGCGCAATAGTTCCCGCCTTCTGATAAAATTTTTCTGCAAACTAAAAAAGGCGCGGCGTTTAAACCGCGCTTTATTTTTTTTGTACGGAAAAAATTTTACTTGAATGCTACAGCAACTATTACGGCTATTGTCATTCCGCCAATTCCGAACAATGCGCCAAGCGTTAAATTTCTGAAACTTGCAATAGAATCATCAATACGTTGATTCATTGCGTCCATACGAGTTTCCATTGCTGCCAATCTTTGTTTAGTTTCGGCGCGATCTGCGCGGCTCTCTGCAATAAAATCGTCCACTTTTTGTGAAAGTTTTTCAACCGTAATTTCAATGCTGCTTACGCGCCCTTCGAGTTTGTCAACTCTTGTTTCTAAATCTGCCATTTTAAAAACCTCCTTTACAATTCCGCCGGAGTGTTTTATAATTTCTTCGTTAAATTCCGACGGTTTTATTTTGGCTGTAATTTTTTTTACCAAGTTAATTATACAGCAGTGAAATAAAATCGTCAAAAATTTTTAAGCAACAAAAAAGCCGTCCGCAGTTGGACGGCTTAATTTTTTTGGTACGAACGAAATTTTATTTAAAGTATCTGTCGAGTAAACCTTTGAAACCTTTACCGTGACGCGCTTCATCTTTTGCCATTTCGTGTACGGTGTCATGAATTGCATCGAGGTTAAGTTGTTTAGCAAGGGTAGCCAAATCTTTTTTGCCTTGAGTTGCGCCGTGTTCAGCGGCAACGCGCTTTTCAAGATTTTCTTTGGTTGACGCGCTTACAACTTCGCCCAAAAGTTCAGCGAATTTAGCGGCGTGTTCAGCTTCTTCAAGAGCATAACGGCGGAAAACTTCGCCAATTTCTGGATAACCTTCGCGGTGCGCGGCGCGGCTCATTGCAAGATACATTCCGACTTCGCAACATTCGCCGTTGAAATTTTGGCGCAAGCCTTCAATAATTTTTTCGTCAACGCCTTTTGCAACGCCTATAACGTGTTCATCTGCGAAAACGAGTTCGCCTTCTTGCTTTTTAAATTTTTCGGCGGGAGCTTTACAAATCGGGCATTCAATTGGCGGTTCGTCGCCTTCGTGAACGTAGCCGCAAACGGTGCAAACATATTTTGCCATAAGTTAAACCCTCCTAAAAAATACTTTCTCCTAAAAAATTTTATATTTATTTTTTTTAGTATTTTAAGGTAAAAAGTATTTTTTGTAAAGAGAAAAAATTTTTTACAGTTCTCTTGCAACGTCCAAAAATTCTTCAAAATTATATGCGCCGTCCGCGTTAATTTTTTTGTTGGTAAAAACCATAAAATATTTATAGTTGAGTCCTGCGCGAGCTTGCCATTTTCTGCCGAGTTCCAATTTTTCCTGTGAATCTGAATTGTCCCTGTCATCGCCCTTAGTTTCAATCAGCAAAATTTTGCCGTTGTTCGTCATTATCATAAAATCGGGGTAATGATTTATAAAGCCGTTGACTTTAAATTCTTTGCGGGAAATATTTCTGTGCCACCACTTCACATTTTCAAAAGTTACCAAAGAATCAATCATACGGCGTTCAAGCTGATTCATATCTGAAATTTCGGCTTTATACAATGATTTTGGAATTGAATCAATATTTTTTGGCGCGTCGATAATTTGCGGCAGTTCAAAAGAATTTCTGCAGATAATTTCGCCCGTATCAATCCAACGGCTGAAAGTTTTTTTGCGGAAATTTTCTTGCAGCGAAAGAATTTTTTGTTGAATCCTGCTTGCGTAAAATTGATATTGCCGACTGATAACAGAGAGCTTGCCTTCGTCCATACCTTCAATAATTTTTTTTACGTACGGTCTGATTTCGTGCGAAGAAATTCCCGTGTTGTTGTTTTGAATAATTTGTGTAATTGCGGCAACGCACTGATTAATTTTATTTTTTGAAGGCAACGACTCAAGGTAACTTACAAATTGTTCGCGCTCCTTGCCGATAATTTTTTTGTACTGCGGGAGCGCGTCGCCTTTTTCGCTGATGTCAATTTTGTATAAATCGTCGGGCGAAATGGAAAAATTTATATTGGCGTCTTGCTTATCCAACGTGAATTTTTCTGAAAGGTGTTCTTTCTGCAAAAAAATATATTCGTGGTCAAAAAAATTTTTTCCAACTTCCCTAAAGAATTGCGGGATTTTCAAGCCGTCAACTGATTCTCTGAACTCGTCACGAATTGCAAATTTATTTTCGCCCGAAACTTGTACGTTATCTTTGCCTTTAAAATTTTCTTCAAATTCTGCAGCTTGCTTTTCTGCTTGCGCGGCGTCGTCATTTTCGGAAATATTTTCCTGTAAATCTGTTTTAATTTTTTCCGTGTCAATATCTGAAAAATCATCCGTTGCAGTTGCAGTTGCAGTCGAAATTTCGTTTTCAAGTTGTAATTCTTCCTGCGTGGAATTTTCTTGAGGCGGCGGCTCGGGCGCGGCGCGGCATTCATTTTTTGAAAAGCCGGCAAATTTCATACCTGCAACAATTTTATCAATCGTATCATTAAAATTTTTGTAGCAGCTGAAAACGTACGCAAGATTTAAAAGCGTCTTATTTTGCCGCGTAGCGTAGGGTTGCCGCAAAATTCGTCCTACAATTTGTTCAACGTCAGTTTGAGAATTTTTATTCGCCAATGACGCCAAAATATATGCAAACGGACAATCCCAACCTTCTTTCAGCGCGTTTACAGTGATAATGTAGCGAACGGGACAATCTTTATCAATTAAATCTTTTTTCAATTCGTCAAGGTTAGCGGTTTTAATTGCAATTTGTTCTTCGGCAATTCCCATTTTGACGAGAATTTCTTTAACTTTGTCAAAAGTTGTATTATCGTCGTTGCTCTTCGGTTGCGCCTGAAATAAAACTATCGGGCGAATATATTTCCCGCCGTTTTTAAAATTTTCTTCAGCCTGCATTTCGAGTTTGTTTCGCATTGCTATAGCGTCAGTAATAACTTGTTGGCGCGTGTTTTTCTTGTAGACGATAACCGGCAACTTAACCATATTTTCAGCCTTGAGGGCGCGGGCGTTGACGTAAGAAATAACGTTGCTTGTACTTTTCGGAGTTGCAGTAAGTTCCAAAATAAAACTCGGATTTAAATTCTGCAACATTTCTATACTCAATTCTGAAGTTGCATTGTGGCTCTCGTCAACAACTACAAGCGGCGAAAGTTCCTGCAAAATATTTATCAGCGCGGTATCCTCGATATTTAATTTTTCCGCCAAAGGTGCAAGCGCGCCGTTTTCTCTGTAAACTCTGCGCCCTTCCTTTTTGTTGGCGCGGATTGAATCATAACTCAAAACGCAGATTGAAAGATTTTCGTTAATGCTTGACGACGAAAGATTTTGCGCCTGCAACAGCATTTCTTTTGTATAAACTTCAACGTTGCTTTGAAAATCCTGTTCAATTCTTTTTCTGTAGGAGTGTTTGATATCTGACAGCGCGGCTGTTGTCTGCGTTAAAATTGCCTCGCTCGGTACAAGCCAAACTACAACTTTTTTGTTACTGCTCAAAAGTTTTTTATAAATCGGCTGCAACGCCGCGCACGCCATAAAAGTTTTGCCGCCGCCCGTCGGTACTTTTATGCAAATGTGCGGGACGCGCGGTATTTTATCTTGGTAGGCAGGAACGCCGCCGAATCCTACAATTTTTCCCCGCGCCGCCCAATAATTTTTCCACGAAATTTTTAAATCGTCTTCAGCCTTGATACAATCCAAATAATTTTTTAAATCTGCCATTACTTCAAGTTGGTAAGAGTTCAGCTCCATTTTTATCGCCTCCGTATCTGCGAATATCTGCAGGAATATTTTTGAACGTGATTTTATATTTTGAGAGTTCGCCTTCGCTAAGGTTGCAAGCCTCCGCGTAGATGACATAATTTTTGGCGCGGGTTTGAATCTGCGCGAGCGTTGACCAGCTTAAACTTTCGCCGTTGAAAAAATAATACGCCGTGTCGTCATTCACGCCCAACAAATTTTTTTCTGCCGTCGGTACATAATCTTTGCCCGTTTCAGAAAAATACACGTAGTCAAAAATTTTTTCAAGCGGCGCGTTTTCATTCAAAAAGCCGTCATCGTCAAAAAGCCTTTCGCCAATTTCGTAAAAGCTAAATTCGCCGCCTATTCGCCGTACCCTTTCTGCCGTGATATTTTCCGCGTAGTCATTCAGCTCTATTAAAATAAATCTGCGCGAGCCGCCGTCTGCCGCGTTCAAATTCTGTACCGCGTGCGCCGTTGTCCCGCTACCTGCAAAACTGTCCAGCACGATTGAATTTTTATCCGCGTTGCACATTCTTAAAATTTTTTCAATTAATCCAACTGATTTTGGATAATCAAAAACTTTTTCGCCGAAAATTTCATTTATTGAATCTGCGTTTGAAAAATTTTCGTCAATCCACGTTGTAAATTTTTTTGTACCTTCGCCGCCTTCAGGCTGATAAATTTTTTCATAGGCAACCCACGCGCCGTTTTTTTTGACAAATTCAATTAAATTTTCGTCAAGCGCGGCTTGCATTTTATTTTTGCCCCAACGCCAGCAACCTTCTTCATTTTCTGAAAGCATTGGAAATAATTCCGTACCATCGGGCGCGGGAATTGAATAAAATAAATTTGGTCTGTCAATTCGGCGGCTGTTTGAACCCCATTTTCTTAACAGTTGAGTTTTATAATTTCTGCCGATTTTTTCGTCAAATTTTGGGAAATTTTCGCCTGCTTTAATATCTTTGCCTGCAACAAAATTTTCTGCGTTTTTTGCATAACAAATTAAATATTCGTTGACTATTGCAAAATATTTGCTGTCTTGTCGTCCGCCTGAACGTTTTATTGCAAATTCAGCCAAAAAATTTGACGCGCCAAAAATATCATCGCAAATTAATTTTAAGTTCGCCTGTTCGTTATCGTCGATAGAAATAAAAATTGCGCCGTCGTCGCGCAGGAGTCTATGAAGAAGTTTAAGACGGGGGAACATCATACAGAGCCATTTATCGTGGCGTGTAAGGTCTTCGCCTTCCTTGCCGACAACTTGCCCGAGCCACTTTTTGAGTTGGGGGTCGTTGACGTTATCGTTGTAAATCCAGCCTTCGTTGCCGGTGTTATAGGGCGGGTCAATGTAAATGCATTTAATTTTGTTTTCGTAGCGCGGCAAAAGTGATTTAAGAGCCAAGAGGTTATCAGCGTGAATAATTTTGTTTTGCGAATTGCCGACAGAATATTTTTCGTTCAAAAAGTGAAAAGGCACTTTCAAATTTTCAACCTTGTTTCTGCCGAGCCAGTTTAAAGTTGGCAAGTGAAAAACTCCTTTCAGTCGAAATTAGGTGTCAGGTGTTAGGTGTCAGGCGTCAGTATTTTGTCCCTAAAACCTAAAACCTAAAACCTGAAACCTGATACCTGAAACCTAATCCCTGAAACCTGATACCTGATACCTGATACCTACTTACCGTCCTTGCCGAGAGCAACGCTAACAGGTACGGTAGTTTCTTTATCATAGCAAGCAAAGGCGTTATCGACAAGTTTTTTATCAGGCGCGGGCGTAAACAAACTTACAACAGGTACGATAATTAAACCTGCAAGCATAGCTATTGCGCCGCTGTTAATTGGCGACTGCATAATTGCGGGAAATTCGGGGCGAATTAACATATTTGCAGTCATTAAAACAGTTGCGAAAATAAAACACGCCCAACAAGAAGCCGCCGTAACTTTTTTTGAGTACAGCGCGTACATAAACGGCGCAAGGAACGCGCCCGCCATTGCGCCCCAAGAAATTCCCATTAACTGCGCGATAAAGTTTACGGAGCTTGTATATTGAATCAGAGCAAGTACCGCCGAAATTGCAATAAATACAACTATCAGTCCGCGCATAAATAAAACTTGTTTTGATTGGCTCATATTTTTAATAATGTTGTCCTTGATTAAATCGATTGTCAAAGTTGAACTCGACGCAATTACCAACGATGAAAGAGTTGACATTGACGCAGATAAAACCAAAATTACTACAAGCGCAATCATTCCTTCAGTTAAGCCCGATAACATTGTAGGTATAATTGAGTCGAAGCCGTTCGCTTTAATGTCAATTTCTGCTGAAAACAATCTGCCGAAGCCGCCCAAAAAGTAACAGCCGCCCGCCACGATTATTGCAAAAAGCGTTGAAATAATTGTGCCCTTTTGAATCGATTGTTCATTTTTAATGGCGTAAAATTTTTGTACCATTTGCGGAAGTCCCCACGTACCGAGCGAAGTTAAAATTACTACAAACAATAAATTCAGCGGGTCAGGTCCGAAGAATGAGGCGAAAATTCCAGGCGTCGTTGCAACGCTTGAATCTTCAATTCTTGCCAAGCCGTCCAACGCCGCCATAAAGCCGCCTTTTGATTCAAGTACCGCGTAGATAACCGCGCAAATTCCAACAAGCATAACCATACCTTGAATAAAATCATTGATTGCAGTTGCCATATAGCCGCCTGCAACAACGTAAATTGCGGTTAAAATTGCCATAACGATAATACAAATTGAGTAATTAATTCCAAACGCCATTCCGAAAAGTCTCGACAAGCCGTTATAAAGTGACGCGGTGTACGGTATCATAAAAATAAAAATTATAATCGACGCGCCAATTTTTAAAGCGTTGGAGCCGAAACGTTTTCCGAAAAATTGCGGCATTGTTGCCGAATCTAAATGTTGGCTCATAATTCTTGTACGCCGTCCCAAAATAAACCACGCCATTAACGAGCCTATTAAAGCGTTGCCAATTCCTGCCCAAGTTGCAGAAATTCCGTAACGCCAGCCGAATTGTCCCGCGTACCCTACGAATACTACCGCAGAAAAATAACTTGTGCCGTATGCAAACGCAGTAAGCCAAGGACCTACACTGCGCCCGCCCAAAACAAAGCCGTCAACGTCCGTTGCGTGTTTGCGGCAGTATAAACCAATTCCAATTAAAACAGCGAAGTACAAAACAAGCAATGCTATTTTCATTTTCAAGCCTCCAAAAATTTATTCCGCAATTCCCAATTCGTAATTAATTTTTCCTTCCAAAAAATCGTCGAAGGTTGCCATTGAATTATCGCCGCTAATTTCCAGCTTGAGAATTTTTGCGGTAGCGTTATCAAAAATAATTATAAAGCCGAAATCGTGACGGTTGCCGCGTGAATGAAAATAAACATAGGCGGCTTTTTCCGCGCCGTATTTTTCAAAATCGGGGTTGCCGTAAAGTTCAACGGCTTTATCAATCGTCATACCGACGGCGAGCCCGCGCGGCGTGTTCCAGCCGTTGTTATCCGTGATTGTTATTGAAAAAATTTTGTTAATATCTGCGGCGTAACCAATCTGCGCACTTTCGCCGTAGTAGCAGGTATACATATGTTCGACGCCGCCTTCAGTCCTTGCAGGTTTTCCGTACATTCTCAAAAATTGCGCGGTGGAACTTCCATAAGTCAAGCCGCCGAGATACATTTCATTTCTTGGCATTGCCGCGTTACAAAAACTGTTGCCAACTAGCAAAAACGCGCTTAAAATTATTGCGGTTAAAATCTTTTTCATAAAAAATTTTCCTTTCTGAATTGAGGTTAAAAAATGGTTATTGACATTCATACTCATATTTTTCCCGACAAAATCGCCGTTGACACTATCGAAAAGTTGAGCCGCATAAGCCGCGCAAAATATTTTTCGGACGGCACTTTGAACGGGCTTTTAAATTCTATGGAAAAAAGCGGCGTTGATATTTCGGTGGTTTTGCCTGTTGCAACTGCGCCGCGTCAAGTTGTAAAAATTAATGACTTCGCCGCGCAGGTTACAGAAAAATTTTCTGCGCAGGGAATTATTTATTTTGCGGCAATGCACCCCGACTTTGAAGATTTTCGCGCAGAATTAAGCCGCGTTAAAAATTTGGGCTTGAAGGGTATAAAAATTCATCCGATTTATCAGGGCGAAAATCTTGACGGCAAAAAATTTTTGCAGATACTGTACCGCGCCGCCGAATTGGATTTAATAGTTGTGACGCACGCGGGATTGGATATTGGATTTCCCGGCGTCGTGCAATGTTCGCCGCAAATGGCGCGTAACGTCATTAAAGAAATTGGCGACTTTAAATTTATTTTGGCGCATATGGGCGGCTGGAAAAATTGGGACGAAGTTTTAACGGAGCTTGCAGGCACAAATATTTTTTTGGACACTGCATTTTCAACGGGGAAAATTCCTGCGCGAAGTGATTTTGTATGGAAGGCGGAAGATTTAAATTTATTGGGCGTTGAAGAATTTATGAAACTCGTTAAAACATTCGGCGCGGAAAAAATTTTATTCGGCACTGACAGCCCCTGGAGTCCGCAAAAAGAATCAATCGACTTTATAAAAAATCTGCCGCTTACTGAAGTTGAAAAAAATAAAATTCTCGGCGATAACGCAGAGAAATTATTGACGCTATAAAATTTTAAATTTTTTCCTGATTTTCTTCAAAAATTTTTTTAACTTCGTCATTCATATTGCTGATTTTAAAGTTGCAAGATTCTTGCATAATTTTCAATGCTCTCAAGCCCGCGTAAGAAATATATTTAAGGTTCGCCGCGTCTACGTGTATTTCGTCAAAAATATTTTTTGCGCGTTGTTCCTCATATTTCTGCAACAATTCGGGAGCGGTGATACTGTCCAAACGCCCGCTGATACTGATTGAAAGTACATTATCTTTTACGGAAAAATTTTGCGCAAAAGGAATTTCGGTTTCTTGCGTTTCTGCCGTTTCATCTGCCGTCAATATCCAGCCTTCAAAATCTTGGTATGCTGACAAAATTTTTTGCATAAGTTCAGGATTTTCTTTCAATGACGGAATAAAATTTATCATATCGCTGTAGCGAAAAGTTTTGACATTAAAGCCGCATTCTTCAATAAAATTCTTGCGTTCCTCAAGCGTTCCCGTATTAAATATAAAATCGCTGTTATCGGCGTCGGCGATTTTCCCGCTGCCGCTTGTGTTTGCCTCCAACATATCAGATTTTTTGCCGCCTGTAACTAAAGCGTACGTAGCTGCCATTAAATCGGAAAATTCATAATCCGAAGTGTACCAACAGCCGCCAAACTCTCGTAACAAACGATGAATATTTTGGCAAACGGCTTTTAAATCGTAGCGGTTGAAATATCCCAGCAAGCCGTCAGTAATAATGCAAATTTTTCCTTGAACGTCTTTTAAAGCATTGCGCAGAGAAATATAATTCGTCGCGTCTGCCGCGTGATATTGCACAAAATTTTTTTCGGCGTCAGATAAATTTTTAAAGGCAATGGGGCTGATTTCTTCAATGACAATCGGCAAATCAAGCCCGTAATATTTTTTATTCAGCTTGGCAGCCTTCAAACAATGTGGCAGGTAGCCGCAAGGTAAATCTACAATATTTGGGCAGTCAGTTTTTTGTGCAATAACATTCCAAGTATTGTAGCGAACTTCAATAGAAACTACCCAACTTTTGGTAATGGGGTTATTTATATCAATAGACCCGGGCGTGATTGTTTCTTTGTCAACTTCATTGTAAAAGCGCATAATATCAGGCTCTTTAGTTTCTGCCAAAAGACCGAGACAACCTTTCGCGCTAAAATAAACAGGATTAACTTTTTTCAGCAGTTCATTATGATTCAAAGTAATTAACGCCCCTTTATTTTTTTATAGTATCTAAAAAAAAATTGCGTTCTTGCCAAAAAATTTTGCGCGATTATAATTGCAGAAAATATTTTGGAGGTTGAACGCACTATGAAAATTGAAATTTGGTCAGATTATGCTTGTCCTTTCTGTTACATTGGAGAAAAACGCCTTGAAAAGGCACTCGCCGCAATTCCCGAAAAAAATATTGAAGTTATTTTTAAAAGTTTTGAACTTGACCCGACTGCGCCAAAAAATGTTACGTCAAACACGGTTGACAGATTCGCCGAAAAATACGGCTTGACTAAAACCGAAGCCGCCGAACATATTGAGCAAATTTCAGAAATGGGACGCGCTGAAGGTATTGAATTTAACTACGCCTCGACGCTTTATACAAATACTTTTGACGCGCTCCGCCTTACGAAATTTGCGCAGGAAAAAGGACACAATGAAATTATCGCAAAACTTTTTGACGCCTATTTTACAAAAAATCTTGAACTTTCAAATTTCGACGTACTAAAAAAAATTGCCGCCGAATGCGGGCTCGATTCTGCGGAAGTTGAAAAAATTTTGAACAGCGATAAATACGCCGCCGAAGTTCGCGCAGATGAAATGCAAGCCGCGCGGTACGGTATTCACGGCGTACCATTTTTCATTGTCGGCGAAAAGTACACTCTTTCGGGCGCACAACCTGCAAAAATTCTGCAACAGGCTATTGAAGATTATCTTGCAGAAAATTCTTTGGACGGTATGACTTGCGGCGCGGACGGTTGCAAATTTGACGGCTGATTTTGAGATTTTATCCAAGTGCGAATTTCTGAAAGTGATTCAACAAGCTTGACGCCGTTTTCAGTCAATGAGTATTCGACGTGCGGCGGAATTTCGTTAAACTGTTCGCGGTGTACGATATTTTCTGCAACGAGACTTTTTAAAATTTTCGTCAGCATTATATCTGTTATCCCGTCAAGTTCGCGCTTGAGTTGGTTAAAACGAATTGTTTTGTAACTGTAAATTATCCAAATTAATTTAATTTTCCATTTGCCGCCTAAAATATCAATGGCGCGTTCCAATGGGCACTCTTTACCCGCAAATTTTGTTTCCATAAATTTTTTTCCTAAGGTGATAAAAATGATTTTTCTTGTTGAAGTACACGGCGTTTTTGCCGAAAATTGCTACTTTTACATTGATGAAAAAACGCGGCACGGCTTTTTGATAGATCCCGGCGCACAAGCTGACAAACTTTTAAAAATTGTTGCAGAAAAAAATTTTACGATTGAAAAAATTTTGATAACGCACGGGCATTTTGACCACATTGGAGCCGCCGCCGAAATTCAGCAAAAATTAAACATTCCGATTTGTATGCAGAAAAACGGCGGGGATTATGTCAAAAATCCTGTTTGGAATTTGTCAAGCGAAATTGGCGCGGAAATAATTTTGGAAAATGTAACGTACCTTGACGATTACAGCGAAATTATTTTAAACGCCAACAAAAATTTTAAGCTGCAACTGATTCCCTGCGCGGGGCATACTACTGACGGCGCAATTTTTTACAGCGCAAATGACGGCGTTGCATTTGTCGGCGATTCAATTTTTTTGGGAAGTTACGGGCGCACGGATTTTTACGGCGGCGATGCTCCTACTCTTTTTAAAAATATTAAAGAAAAAATTTTTACATTGCCCGCTGAAACAATTTTATTTTCGGGGCATACGCCGCCTACTACCGTTGCCAATGAAAAATATAGTTGGATAGTGTGATAGTGGAATAGTGGTATAGTGGTATAGTAAAAACTATCACACTATAAAACTATCCCACTACACATCAGCAATTTGTTCTTGCGTAAGTGATTTTAAGCCTTGAGAACTCAAAAGCTTTTCGGCATTTGCAGTATCTTTGACGCGGAAAATCATATACGCATTTTTTTTGCCTGCGAAGGCGTACATATATTCGACGTTGACATTTGCCGCCGTGAATTTTTCCAAAATTTTATTCAAGCTGCCCGCTTCGTCCGAAATTGCATAAATTAAAACAGGCGTAAACGTTGCAACAAAATTTTCTTCCTTCAAAACGTTTGTTGCCTCGAAAACGTCATTTACAATCATTCTTGCAATTCCGAAATCGTTTGTATCAGCCAATGACAACGCGCGGATATTTACGCCGTGATTCGCCAAAACTTTTGTCATTTGATTAAGTGTACCCGGTTTATTTTCAAGAAATACTGAAACTTGATTTACTGCCATTGAAAAAAACTTCCTTTCAGTCAGTTTTTTAGGGTTCCAGGGTTCCAGGGCAAAGGGAAGAGGGATTTGCACTAATCCCTAATCCTTGGAACCTTGGCTCCCTAAATTTTACGCTTGTCGATGACGCGGACGGCTTTACCTTCACTGCGCGTGATAGTTTTCGGCGCAACAAGATTAACTTTCGCCTTGATACCGAGCATTGAATGCAAGCCGCTTTCAAGAACTTTTTTGCGCGTTTGAACTTCGCCGACGTTATCGGTAAACATATCGGGCGTCATTTCAACATTAATATCGAAAGTATCTGTATTGTTAATTCTGTCAACGATAATCTGATAATTAGCCGCGTAGCCGTTTTTCAAAAGTACGGTTTCAATTTGGCTCGGGAAAACATTTACGCCGCGAATAATTAACATATCGTCCGAACGTCCGCGCGGTTTCGCCATTCTTACGTGCGTGCGCCCGCAGGAACATTTTTCACGAGTCAAAGTGCAAATATCCCTTGTACGATAGCGCAGGAGCGGAAAAGCTTCCTTGTCAAGCGAAGTGAAAACCAATTCGCCCTGCGTGCCTTCGGGCAAAACTTCGCCTGTATCGGGGTCAATAATTTCTGCAATAAAATGGTCTTCATTAATGTGCATACCTTTTTGCGCGGAACATTCAAACGAAACGCCGGGACCTGAAATTTCTGTCAAGCCGTAAATGTCATAAGCTTTAATCCCCAAAGTTTTTTCAATATCGCGGCGCATTTCTTCAGACCACGCCTCCGCGCCGAATATTCCCGCTTTTAAAGGAATTTGTTCGGGCGTCAAGCCCATTTCCTTCATAGATTCGCCCAAGTACGCGGCATAGCTCGGCGTACAGCAAAGAATTGTTGCCTGTAAATCCATTATAAACATAATTTGACGTTCGGTATTTCCTGAACTTGCAGGGATTGTCAAGCAGCCGACTTTATGAGAGCCGCCGTTTAAACCGGGACCGCCCGTGAATAAGCCGTAACCATAGGAAACTTGGCAAACGTCTTCATTGGTGCCGCCCGCCGCAACTATTGCACGCGCGCAACATTCTTCCCACATATCAATATCTTTTTGCGTATAAAAAGCAACAACGCGCTTGCCCGTAGTGCCTGAAGTAGATTGAATACGTACACAATCTTTCAAAGGACGTGCAAGCAAGCCGTAAGGGTACGCAGCCTTTAAATCTGCCTTAGATAAGAACGGTAATTTGTGCAAATCGTCAACTGATTTAATGTCGTCGGGCGTCAAATTTTTTTCCTGCATTTTTTTGCGGTAATATTCGACGTTATCCCAAACGTTTTTAACCTGCGCGACGAGCTTTTCATTTTGAATAGCCAAAATTTTTTCACGCGGCGCACATTCAATTTCTTCTTGAAAATATCTTTCCAATTAATTTTCCTCTCTTTCAAAACATAAAAAAAGTTAAAAATATACCGCTTTTATTATAATTCCGCTGAAAATATATTTCAAGAAATATTTTTTATAATTGCCTAATCGCCGCCAAAAGTATAAAATACTTTGCAAAAAAAGGAGAAATATTTATGGAAGTCGATTTGCTGTACAAGAAATTTAAAAACGCCGAAAAAGCTGAGAACATTGAAGAAATTACTGACTGCCTTTTAGAAGCTATGGAACTTTGCGAAAGCTCGAAAGACAATATTCCCGTTAAGTTGCAAGAAATTCTTTACTACGCGGAAACTTTGCTTTACGGGGTAATGAAAGCCATTGATGAAAAAAATGCAGAACGGGCGCAACTTTTGGCGTACAGTGTTTTTAAATACAGTGCGCCGATTCCACAAGGGCTTTTTATTTTTTTCTATTTGTTGGGAAGAACAAATTACATTTCAAAAAATTATGTTCGTGCGGCAAAATTTTTTTATCTGCAGGATAATTTTCGCACGGAAGAATGGAAAGACTTTGACGAATTAAGTTATTTTTATCGTGCAAACAGTTTGGCAATGCAGGAACGTTTTGAAGAAGCTCAAATGCTGTACGAAAAAATTTTAACCATTCACGCAGATTTCCCCGAAGTCCAAAATAATCTTGAACTTGTAAAGCAAGATACAAATGAAAATTTAATTCTGGAAGTTTCGAGCCTTTGGAATTTTTGCGATTGGCAAGACGTACCGATTTTTATAAATTCAAGAGATCGCGTCGGCGTTTTGCGAAAATTAATTAATTGGCTTTTAAAAGCCGGCTACAAAAATTTAATTATCCTCGACAACAATTCAACTTATCCGAAGTTATTGGAATATTATTCAAAGTTGGAAGAAGATGAGCGCGTTAAAGTTGTTATGCTGAAAAAAAATCTCGGCTACAAGGCACTTTGGCTTTCAAATATTTTGGAAGATATGAAAATTTCTACGCCCTATGTTTACACTGACCCCGATGTTTTGCCAATCGATGAATGCCCGAAAGATTTTATGAAACGCTTAATTGAAGTTTTGGACAGCAACCACGAAATCAGGAAGGTAGGACTTTCTTTACTTTGGGAAGATATTACCATTGACGATAAAGAAAAACACCGCCGCCGCGAATTTGATTTTTTCAAGCGCGGCAATATTGGCGACAATGTTTCCTATGCAAACGTCGATACAACTTTTGCGCTTTATTCAAATTTGCGGATTTACAGTTTGCGCTTTTCGCTTAGAACTTACGGGGATTTTCGCCTCCGTCATTTGCCGTGGTACTTTAATTATAAAAAATTGCCCGAAGACGAAAAATATTATCTTGAACACGCTGACAGAAATTCTGTTACAACCGTGCAAGATAAAATTATAAACAAAGATTAAATTTTAGTGAGATGATTTATTTGCTTGAAAAATTGGAAAAAGTTGAAGACAGATTCAGAGAAATTGAGGCGCAAATCGGCGACCCCGCAATTATTTCCGAAGTTGAAAGATTTACAAAGTTGACGCGCGAACTTGCAACGCTTGAACCTATCGTTAAAAAAATCCGCGAATATAAAAAAATCCTCGCGCAGATTGACGAAGATAAAAATTTAGTTGAAACTGCCGAAGACGAAGAAATTAAACTTTTGGCGGCTGAAGAATTGGCTGAACTCAGAAAAACTAAATCCGAACTTGATAAAGAGCTCCCGATTTTACTTTTGCCCAAAGACCCCAATGACGAAAAAAATGTTATCGTAGAAATACGCGGCGGCGTCGGCGGCGAAGAAGCCGCGCTTTTCGCAGGCGATTTATTCAGAATGTACACGCGCTACAGCGAACGGCAAGGCTGGAAAGTCGATATTGTCGATTCAAACCCTACAACCATTGGCGGCTTTAAAGAAATTTCTTTTACGGTTGACGGCGCGGGCGCGTTCAGTAAATTAAAATATGAAAGCGGTACTCATCGAGTTCAGCGCGTCCCCGTTACAGAATCCGGCGGCAGAATCCATACAAGCGCAGTTACGGTTGCAGTTTTGCCTGAAGCTGAAGAAGTCGAAGTTGAAATTAATCCCGCAGATTTGCGAATTGACACGTACTGCGCGAGCGGCGCGGGCGGGCAATATGTCAACCGTACAGAAACCGCTATAAGAATTACGCACTTGCCGACGGGTATTGTTGTGCAATGTCAAGACGAAAAATCTCAACTCAAAAATAAAGAGAAGGCAATGCGCGTACTGCGCGCCCGCGTTAAAGATTTGGCAGTTAGGGAACAAAACGCCGCCATTGCAGCTGACAGAAAAAACCAAGTCGGCAGCGGCGACCGCAGCCAAAGAATCCGCACTTATAATTTTCCGCAAGGCAGAGTTACTGACCATAGAATTAATTTGACGCTTTATAAATTGGACAGCATTTTGAACGGCGACCTTGACGAATTAATTTCCGCGCTGATAACTGCCGACCAGTCTCAAAAATTGTCCAACGAAGAAACTTTTAAGGAGTGAGAAAATTTGAATGAAAATACAGTTTCCGAGCAATTAAAACTTGCAACAGAAAAATTTAAAGCGGCGGGAATTGACAACCCGCGCCTTGACGCTGAAGTTTTGCTTGCGTACGTTTTGAATTGCCGCCGCCTTGCTCTTTATGTTCAAAGTGCAAAAGTTCTTGACGCCGCGCAAATTACACGTTACCAAAATTTATTAAAGCGTCGCCTTGAAAGAATCCCCGTTGCATATCTTACGGGGCATAAGGAATTTATGGGCTTGAACTTTGCAGTAACGCCTGATGTTTTGATACCGCGCCCCGATACAGAAGTTTTGGCGCAGGGCGTCATTGAACATTTGGAACGGTTTAACAGGCAAAATTTAAAGCTTGCAGATTTGGGCGTCGGCAGCGGCGCAATTTGCGTTTCAATTTTAAAATTTTTAGAAAAAGTTACTGCGGACGCTGTAGATATTTCTGAAAGTGCGTTGGAAATTGCGCAGTTTAACGCCCAAAAATTTAACGTCGATGACAGAATTAATTTTCACGTAGGAAATTTATTTGAGCCGTTGGAAGGAAAATTTTTTGATGTTATAGTTTCAAATCCGCCGTATATTTCCGCAAAAGATTTTTTGACACTTCAGCCTGAAGTTAAGGGCGAGCCGAAATTGGCACTTGACGGCGGCAAAGACGGCTTGAAATTTTACAGGCAAATTGTTACAACAGCTCCAAAATTTTTATCCGATGACGGCTTTTTGGCAATGGAACTCGGTTTCAATCATTCCGAAGCCGTAACAAAATTAATCGAAGACAGCGGCAACTTTAAAAATGTTGAAATTTGGAAAGACTTGGCGGGATTTGAGAGAGTAATTGCGGCGTGGAAGAAATGAATACAGAAATTTTGAAACCTGCCGCTGAAAATATTCTGCGTGCGGCGAAATTAATTCAAGCGGGCGAAATTGTTGCTTTTCCAACTGAAACGGTGTACGGGCTCGGCGCGGACGCTTTTAACGTTGCCGCCTGCAAAAAAATTTATTCGGCGAAAAAACGCCCCGCAGATAAACCTTTAACTTTGCACGTTGCAACTTTTGAAATGATTGAACAAATTGCAGAAATTTCTTCAGCCGCCGAAAAACTAATTGAAAAATTTCTGCCGGGACCATTGACGCTGATTCTGCCGAAAAAAAATATTGTGCCTGACTTTGTAACTTGCAACTCAAAAAGTGTCGGCGTGCGCTTTCCAAAAAATTCCGTCGCGCAGGACTTTATAAAAATTGCAGGCGTACCAATCGCCGCGCCGAGTGCAAATATTTCGGGCAAAAATCCGCCAACTACCGCGCAGGAAGTTTTTGAAAATTTAAGCGGCAAGGTTGAAATAATTTTGGACGGCGGCAAATGCAATGTTGGAATTTCTTCAACAGTTGCAGATATTTCAAGCGGCGAATTAAAAATTTTGCGGCAGGGAATTATTTCAGCCGCGCAGATTTTGGAAATTTTGAATTGAGAGAAAATTATGCAGGAAAAAATTTTTATTGCGGTTGCCTATCTTGCAGCAATCAACATTATAACTTTTGCGCTTTTCGCCTATGATAAATACTGCGCGAAAAATGATAAATGGCGCGTCCGAGAAAGTACGCTTTTACTTTTTGCGGCTATTGGCGGAAGTTTGGGCGCGGGCGCGGCTATGGAAATTTGCCACCATAAAACTTTGCACTTAAAATTTAAATACGGCGTACCAATTTTATTTTTTCTGCAAATTATTTTAAGCGGCTTAGCAGTATGGAAAGGGTTATTAGAATGAAAAAAGGCGCAATTTTCGATATGGACGGGACGCTCTTTGACAGCGAAAAAATTTACCAAAGGGCGTGGCTTGAGACTGTAAAAGATTTTGGCAAGGACAGAGGCGAAGAACTTGTTAAAACGGTTAGCGGCTCCAGCGAGGCGAATTGCCGCAAAATGATTCACGAATTTTACCCCGATGTTGACGTTGACAAATTTTTTAAACAAGTTGTAGGCACGGCGGTAAAAGTTTTTAATAATGACGGCGTGGAAATGATGCCGGGCGTGGTTGAAATTTTAAAATACTTTGAAGAAAACGGCGTAAAAATGGCGGTTGCAAGTTCTTCAAGAATGGACGTTATAACAAAAAATCTTGCGAACGCCGACATAACAAAATATTTTTCTGCAATAGTAAGCGGCGAAGAAGTTGAACACGGCAAGCCCGCGCCCGATATTTTTTTGAAGGCGGCGGCAAAAATAAATTTGCCTGTGGCTGAATGTTACGTTTTTGAAGATTCATTTAACGGAATACGCGGCGCGAATGCGGCAGGCTGCGCGGCTGTAATGATTCCCGACACTGCGCAACCAACCGAAGAAATAAAAAAACTTTGTGCGGCAATTTATCCAAGTTTTGTTGAAGCTTTAATTGCAATAAAAATTGCTGCGCAATTTTAGGAAACAGGAAACAGGAGGAAGGACAAAGGAAATTAAAAAAGCCGCCCGTCACTAAAGCCGCAGATTGTCCTTTTTTACGAGCGTAAGAAAAAGTTGAGGCCCCAAAGGGGGCCACCCGTTACTACGTGCGTATTTGGAACCGAGCGGCCCTGACGGGCGAGAAAAAGCACTTTTTCTTTGGTTCTTTCTTTTTTTGCTTTGGAAAAAAGAAAGAACATTTAAAATATAAATATAAATATAAATATAAATATAAATTTAAAAAAAAATAATATTCCAATCAAAAAAAATCCCGCGCCCAAAATTTTTTGATTAATGAAGGAACTTTTGCAAGTCGGGCGAATAAGTACTAATAATTGTTGAAAAATAATCTTGCGAGCGTTAAGAGAAGGAGTGACGCTGATGATTCGTGTATTGATTGCTGACGATTCGGCGTTTATGCGGAAAGTCTTGTCCGATTTGTTCAACGGGCAAAGTGATTTTCAAGTTGCAGGTACAGCAGTCAACGGTGCAGATACTATTGAAAAAGTAAAAAAATTAAAACCGGATTTATTGACGCTCGACGTACAAATGCCGGTAATGGACGGGCTGGAAGCATTGGCAATAATTATGGAAGAATGCCCGCTCCCTGTCGTAATGGTAAGCAGTATGACGCAAGCCGGTACCGACGCAACGATTAGAGCCCTTGCATTGGGCGCAGTCGATTTCGTCAGCAAGGCGGGCGGTCCAATTTCCAAAATCGATACAATAGCTAATGAAATTCTTGAAAAATGCAGGGAAGCCGCGCAAGCGCACGCCTCAAAAATCAGACTTTCGCCTGCAGATTCAAAGCCGCTGATTTTTACCCCAAAAAAGGAAAAAGAACCTGACCTTCCTGCTACTCGCCGAATTGAATTTAAACGCAGAAATACAGGATTTGTACCGGGACAAAAACCAACAATTACAAAAATTCCAACTGCTGCAACTCCCGTAACGCCTGCTAAACCTATTCCAAATTTGACATCGAATGCTTTAAGTAATAAAAAATTGGTAGCTATCGGTACTTCAACCGGCGGTCCGCAAGCATTGCAAACTGTTATAACGCGCTTGCCGGGTAATTTGCCTTGCGGCGTTGTTGTCGTTCAACATATGCCCGCAGGTTTCACAAAGTCTCTTGCTGACAGATTAAATTCTATCAGCGAAATTGCCGTTAAAGAAGCCGAAAATGATGAAGTCATAAAAGCCGGACAAGTTTATATTGCGCCCGGTAATTTTCATATGCGCGTTGTTCCTGCCGCAGGCGGAGCAAGAAAAATCGCTTTAAGTCAAGAGCCGCCCGTCGGTAACCACCGCCCCGCCGTTAATGTTATGTTTGATTCTGTTGCAAATATCGGCAAAGATTTAGTTTCTGTTATTATGACGGGTATGGGTTGCGACGGCTGCGAAGGTATGAAAAAAATTAAAGCAAACGGCGGTTATTCTATCGCGCAGGACGAGTCAAGTTGCGTTGTTTACGGTATGCCAAAAGCCGTTGTTGACGCGGGACTCGCCGACGAAATTAAACCACTTACCAAAATTGCGGAGGCTATCGTTGAAGCTGTTCGACGTTAAAATATGTTTTAGGTCTTTGGGTTGCAGAGTTCGGACTTTTTTTCTGTAACCTATAGCCCTGTAGCCTATAACCTAAACGGGAGGAATATGAATGGAAACTAATCAATACATGGAAATGTTTCTGGATGAATCACATGAACATTTGCAATCGCTTAATGACGGTTTACTCGGCTTGGAGGACAACGCCGAAGATTTATCTATTTTAAATGAAATATTCCGCAATGCACATACTTTAAAAGGTATGTCTGCAACTATGGGATATAATAAAATCGCCGAATTAACGCACGAAATGGAAGACGTACTCGACGCCCTCCGTAAAGAGCAACTCAAAGTTACTGAAGATATTATCAATACGCTTTTTAAATGCCTTGATTCACTCGAACAAATGATTGACAACGTAGGCAACGGCGACCCCGAAGATTTAATTGACGTTTCAGATTTAGTTAAAAAATTGTCTTCTATTTTAAGAGGCGAAGCAGCTCCCGCACCTGCGGCGGCAGCTCCTGCAACTGCGGCTCCTGCAGCGGCAGAGGCAGCTCCTGCGGCGGCGGCAAATGATATTCTTGACGATTTAACTGAAACCGAAAAAAATGTTATTCGCCAAGCAAAATCAAGCGGTATGCGCGGCTTTCATATTACCGTTACACTTTCAAGCTCCTGCCTTTTGAAATCTGCGCGTTCCTATATGGTTATGAATGCGTTGGACGAAGTCGGCGAAGTTTTGCGCTCCATTCCCGGCGCGGAAGATTTGGAACAGGAAAAATTTGAAAATTCTTTTGAAGTAATTATGGTTTCTGACGGCGAAGAAGCCGCAATTCAAGAAGCAGTTACAAATGTTTCAGAAGTAGAAAAAGCAGACGTGGAAATTATTGACCCCGATGCTCCAAAGGCGGTTCCTGCTCCTGCACCCGCAGCAGCGGCGGCTCCTGCACCTGCCGCGCCCGCTCCCGCAGCGGCGGCTCCCGCAGCTCCTGCCGCGCCCGCAAATGCTCCCGCTCCCAAACCTGCCGCTAAACCTGCCGCAAATGCTCCCGCAGCAGCCGCAGGCGGTGGCGCAGCCGGGCAGAAAAAAAGTCATGCAAGCCAATCTGTCCGCGTCGATATTGATAAACTTGATACGCTTATGAATCTTATGGGCGAATTGGTTATTAATAAAGTTCGCCTTGAACAAATCGGGCAAACGCACAGACTTTCCGAACTTACTGAAACTCTCGAACAAATGGACAGAGTTACTACCGACCTTCAAAATATCGTTATGAAAGTCCGCATGGTTCCCGTAAGCCAAGTTTTCAACCGTTTCCCGCGTATGGTTCGTGATATTACAAAAGAACTTAATAAAGAAATTAACTTGACTATCGAAGGTGAAGAAACAGAGCTTGACCGTACCGTTATTGACGAAATCGGCGACCCTATAATGCACCTTTTGAGAAATTCACTGGATCACGGCGTTGAAATGCCTGATGAGCGTGTTGCAAAAGGCAAGCCGCGTGTTGGTGAAGTAGGACTTATTGCGCGTCACGAAGGTAACAATGTTGTTATTATGGTTACTGACGACGGCAAAGGTATTGACCCTGATAAAATTCGTAAAAAAGCAGTCGAAAAAGGCTTGTATTCTCAAGACGAAGTTGACAAAATGGAAGACGCTGACGCCGTTAGAATTATTTTCTTGCCGGGCTTTTCAACTGCAGAAAAAATTTCAGATATTTCCGGGCGCGGCGTCGGTATGGACGTTGTACGCTCCAAGATAGAATCTTTAAGCGGGCATGTTGACGTTGAAACGCACGTAAACGAAGGCTCCGTTTTCAAAATTAAATTGCCGCTTACCTTAGCAATTATTCAAGCTATGATGGTGCGCGTACAAGACGAAATGTACGCAATTCCGCTTGGCTCAATCGACAGCACTATTAATATTCAACTTGACGATATTAAAACCGTTCAAAACCGCGAAGTTATTGTTTTGCGCGGCGAAATTATTCCTATTATAAGAATGGAACAAAATTTACTTGTTCCGCACGTCAAAGATTCAGATGAAATTTTTGTCGTCGTTGTACACGCGGGCGAAGCAAAAGCCGGCTTGGTTGTTGACAGACTTATCGGACAACAAGAAATTGTTATTAAGACGCTCGGCAATCTGTTTCAAGGGCTTAAAATGTTCTCGGGCGCAACGGTTATGGGCGACGGGCGCATTGCTTTAATTTTGGACGTAGCGACGATTTTACAATAAAAGCCGCGTGAAAAGGGAGTGAGTATAAACTATGGCTAAAGAAGTTTTAACCAATGATTTGGGCGAAGATATAAGCATGGGCGAAGGTATTCAAGTTGTTGCTTTCAAATTGCGCGACGAAGAATACGGCGTAAATATTTTCCAAGTGCAGGAAATTCGTAACCTCGTAGATATTACGCGCGTGCCGTTTTCTGCAAGCTATATTAAAGGCGTTATCAATTTGCGCGGCTCAGTTTTGCCGGTTATCGATTTGAAAAAGCGTCTCGGCTTGGAACCTACGCCCTATACAGATAAAACGCGCATTGTTACTGTTAAAGTCGGCGATTTGCCCGTTGGTATGCTCGTCGATTCTGTTACTGAAGTTTTAACGATTCGTTCAAAACTTGTCGATACAAAAAAAGCTATTAACGACAAAGATATTGGCAAATTCTTAAGCGGTATCGGCAATATGGACGGGCGTTTGGTTATTATGTTGAACTTAGAAGAAATTGTCGGCTTACCCGGTTGATAAGGGATACAGTGTTCAAGGGATATAGGGAACCAGTGAAAATCACTATTCCCTATTTTCTGGAACATTGGAACCCTTTAAAAGCGACTGAAAGGAGCTTTTTTAATGAAGGATGAATTTGACCTTTCTCCGTTGCAGCTGGATGCTTTGAGGGAAATAGGAAATATAGGCGCGGGAAATTCTGCAACGGCACTTTCTCAAATTATTAACAAAAAAATTGATATGAACGTCCCAAAAGTAGCATTCGTACCGATTGAAGCAGTGCCTGATTTGGTAGGCGGCCCCGATGTTATTGTTGTCGGAATTTTCCTGCGCGTATACGGCAAAGCCCCAAGTAATATTTTGTTTCTTATGCCGCAAAAAAGCGCGTTCTATTTGGTAGATACATTGCTCGGCAAAGAAAAAGGCACTACACAAAGTTTTGACGCTATGGACGAATCAGCCTTAAAAGAAATTGGCAACATTCTTTCAGGCGCGTATTTGAACGCCTTTTTTAACTTTACGCATATTTCAATGTTGCCTTCAATCCCCGCAATGGCAATGGATATGGCGGGCGCAATTTTAAATGTTGTACTCGTACAGCTCGGGCAAATGGGCGATAAAGCTATGGTTATTGAAACAGAATTTTTATCAGAAGAAGAAGGAATTAACGGGCACTTTTTCTTGGTACCGGATCCCGGTTCTTTGGGGACGTTAGTAAAAGCAGTAGGAGTTGAATGATATGGCAGCCCTTATAAAAGTCGGCATGGCTGACTACAAGGTCGGGCGCGGACCGTCCACTCTTATCAGCTATGGGTTGGGGTCGTGTATAGGCGTTTCGCTGTACGACCCTCAAACAAAAATAGGCGGGTTGTTGCATATTATGCTCCCTGACAGCACGCAAGCCAGAGCCAGCGATAATCCCGCAAAATTCGCAGATACAGGTATTCCCTTAATGTTGAATGACGTTATAGCGTTGGGCGCGTCAAAAAGCCGCCTCGTCGCAAAATTGGCGGGCGGTGCGCAAATGTTCGCTTTCGCTAATGCTACTGATATTATGCGCGTCGGCAACAGAAATGCTGAAGCCGTGAAAAACATTCTGCGCCGCAATGGTATTCGCGTCATTGCCGAAGATACAGGCGGCAACTACGGGCGCACTGTTCAAATTGATTTGGATACAGGCGTTTATAAAGTTAAAACCATCGACAGAGGCGAAAAAGATATTTAGGCGTCAGGTAAAATTTTTGGTACTTGTTTACAAATTAAGTTTTTAAATTTACTTTTCTTTTTCCTGCGCGGTTTTGCGTAGCAAAAGCGTGCTCTCTTGCAAAAAAGAAAAGTGCTTTTAACAGCAAGCTTAGCAGGAGACCCGCTGAAATCGCGTCACGCGATTTGTGCGCCGTCAAGAATTTTATTTTTTCCTTTGTAAACATACTCTAAAAAATATTTCCTAGCCCATCTTCCCTAAATCAGGTGATTTTCCGTGAACTTTTTTTTGACGGCGTTATTATTGGGCTTTGTCTCAATGATTATCGTACTAATTTCAGGATTAACAAGCGGCGTTGTAGGATTCGCCACGCTTGCAATAAGGGCGGTTTTTGCCTGCGCAATGACAAGCGCGGCTACTTATTTTATTATGATGCTTTTCGATTATTATGAGGAAATGCAGGCGAAAAAATTAAAGCAAGACGTTGAGGAAATTATTCAAGAAACGCCCGCCGAAAATGCAGAAAATGCCGAATCCCCGCCGCAACAGGAAACAGAAACTTTTCAACCAATGAGCGCGGAAAATTTGCCTAACGTTGGAAAATAATTTTAGCGCAGATTTTTCGCCGCAATAAGCATGGAGCGGGTGGTGAATAACATGGAAAGTAAATCAGAAAAAATCAATGTAGCCGCTTTGTGGCAACAGTATTCTAAAAATAAAACTATCGAAGTAAGAAATAAACTTGCCGAACATTATTTGCCGCTCGTGCGAATTGTCGGCGGGCGGCTTGCAATAAGCTTGCCGCCACATTTGGACAGAGACGACCTTTTGAGCAGCGGCTTTTTCGGCTTGCTGGACGCTATTGACCGTTTTGATATTTCAAGAAATATTAAATTTGAAACTTATGCAGGCGTAAGAATACGCGGCGCAATGATTGACTACCTGCGCTCCAAAGATTGGATTCCCGTTACTATGCGCCAAAAAATTCGTAAATATGAACAAACTGTTTACCGCCTTGAAAATGAACTCGGGCGCAGTGCTACCGATAAAGAAGTTGCTGACGCGCTGGAAATTTCAGTTGACGAATTGCAAATTTTGGTTGGGCAATGTAACGCCGCTACAGTCATTCCGCTTGAAGAATATCTGCAAACTGACAACGCGGAAACTGCCGCCGATAATAACCCCGCCGACGCAATGGAAATGCTTGAATTGAAAGATATGCTTGCTAAGGCGATTGACAAATTGGCGGAAAAGGAGCGCATGGTTATTTCTCTTTATTATTATGAAGAGCTTACTTTGAAAGAAATCAGCTTGATTTTGCATTTGAGCGAAGCGCGAATTTCTCAAATTCATACAAAAGCCGTTTTAAAAATGCGAAATTTTTTAGCAAGAAATAAATCTATTTTATAGGGTTCCAAGGTTCCAGAGATTAGGGAATAGGGATTTGTAATTTTCACTTTATCCCTATTCCTTGGCTCCTTGGTTCCCTTAATATGAGAGGTGACGCAATAGTGGCAGACGCAAATTACCCGACGCTGGGCGGAATTGACGCCGGGTATAAATACGAATTTCGACCGGACGGAGTTTATTTGACAATTTACCCGGTGGAAGATGAACTGCTTTTTGAACTTTCAGATATGCGCCAAATCTTGAGAGATTACGGCGTTTTAGATTATGATGTTACTTTATTGGCGCGAACAGTGCGCGAAGCGTCAGGTCAACCCCAAAAAATTGCGGCACCTGTTGAAGTTACTGAAGAACAAATCAGCCGCTATTCTCAAACTTCAACGCCGCTTGTAAGTGACGAATTGGAAGAATACGCCGCCATTGTTGTTGAAGTCAGCCGCGATAAAATGCGTGCGTCAGTCAAATTCGATACTAAGCGCGGCTCCAAACTCCCTACAGTTGATATGGTTATGGACGCCTTGAAAGAAAAAGGTATTGTTTACGGGATTGATGAAGAAGCTATTGAAGAAGGCGTTAAACATTTTTCAATTTTCATTGCGGCGGAAGGCGACCCGCCCGTTGCAGGCGAAAATGCTTATATTGACAGAAAATTTAATTTAGGCGTCAAAGGGCGTCCCGTTATGGACGAATATGACCGCGTCGATTATAAAAATTTAAATCTGTTCGTACTTGTTAAAGCAAATGATACTTTAGCAATCAGAATCCCGCAGACCAAAGGCACGCCCGGTAAAGATATTTACGGCGAAATTGTCCCCGCGCAAAACGGCAGACCCGTTCCAATGCCCAACGGCAAAAATACTATCGTGCTCGGCGAAAATCAACTCATTGCCGCAATTAACGGGCAAATTGTTGATACAGGTACAAAAATCAGCGTTGACCCGAAATTGGTTATAAAAGGTTCAATCGGCGTAGGCACGGGTGATATTGAATTTGACGGCGGCGTGACTATCGGCGGCGATGTCAAGCAAGGTTTTTCTGTCAAGGCAACGGGCGACGTTGAAATTAAAGGCAGCGTAAACGGCGGCGAAGTCGAAGGGCGCAATGTCATTATCAGCGGCGGCGTTACGGGCGCGAATCGTTGTAAAGTTCAAGCTCAACAAGATGTGCGCGTTGCATTTGCCGAAAATGCCGTTATCGAGGCGGGCAAAGATATTTATATTGCTGACGTTGCGCTCCATTCTACACTTCGCGCAGGTAAAAGAATCGTCGTCGAAGGCAAGCACGGGCAAATTATGGGCGGCTTGGCAGTTTCGGGCGAAGAAGTTCAAGCAAAAGTTATCGGCAATGAAGCCTACGTTATCACAAGAATTTCTGTTGGCGTTGACCCTAACCTCCAACGCGAATATCATAACGTTTGCAAAAGTTACAAGGAAGGCAAGAAACGCCTTTTGCACATTACGCAAACTTTGAATACACTTTCAAAAATAGATATGAGCAGCTTACCTAAAGAAAGACTCGACAAACTTAACGCCTTGACGCGCTCTCAATTTCCTATAGCAGGACAACTTAAACGCGACGAAAAAAGAATTTTGGAGCTTGAAGATTTGCTCGGCGATATGAAACACGGCAGGGTGCGCGTTGACGATATTTTATATCCCGGCGTGCGACTTTCAATAAATTCAATCGTTAAAAGCATTCAGGAAGAATATCACCATTGCACAATGCTTTTGGAAGACGGGCAAATAGTTTTGGGGCAATATTAGCGACATAAAATTTTGCTGGAAAAAAGGCGGCAAGCGTGACGCGCAGCCGCCCTGCTCTCGCGAAGAGAGCACGCTTTTGCTACGCAAAACCGCGCAGGACGCGCGGCAAATTTTTATTGCTACGCTTATAATTGTAACTCGTCAATGCTTGTAATACGCCCGTCTCTCAGCCGCAGCGCGCGGTAATCTTGGAGCGTAGGAAAAAGTTGAGGCCCCAAAGGGGGCCACCAGTTATTAAGAGCGTCCAGAACCCGAGCGGCACTGACGGGCGAAAAGTTTTTTTCTTTTAGGCGGCTTTTCTTTTTTTTCAAAAAAAGAAAAACCGTGTTAAAAATTAATAAAAAAAATATACTTGCGGAAGGAGTGAAACAAAATGGATATTGCGCCGGTAGGAGTACAAATGACTTATGCAAACGCCGCAAACGCCAGCCAAGTCCAACACAATTTAAACCATGAGGCAGCACTTCAACAGGGCTTTGAAACTGCGCGGCAGGAAAAAGATGCCGATTTAAAACAATCTCAAGTTCGCAATAAAGATAATTCTGAAGGCGGCACAATTAAAGATGACCCCGACCGCAGAAGTCGCGGCGGCGGCTACTATTACCGCAGTTCAAAAAGACAGCAGAAGGACGAAGAGGAACAAGATAATTTGTCGGTTGACTACAGAAAAGGGCGTCTTTTAGATATTTCGCTCTGAGAAAGTTGCAGGTTAAATGATAACTGAACTTATGATAATTTTAATCGTCGTCGGTGCGGTAATAATTTTTATTGCGTGGACAAGCGCAAGACGAAGAAAAAATGACGATGACGAACGCAGGGATGCTGAAGAATCCACCGAAAAATTTAAACAAGATTTGGAAAAAACCGCCAATGAAATTATCGGGCGAATGGAAACTCAAGCGGCGCACCTTGAAAAACTTTTGAACGAATCCGAAAAAAGCCGCACTCAACTTGAAGGGCGTATTGCCGAATTAAAAAAATTGTCACGCAAAATTGATGAACAATCGATTGACTTAAAAAATTTAGCGGCGCGTGTTAATTCAAAAATTGATAACGTCGAACAAAGACAACCTGTGCGACAACCTGTTAAAAGTCCAATCACGCCGCCGCCAACTCAAAACTTTTCAAAAATTCTTGAACAATCTATGACTGAACCCGCGCCGCCTAAACGTTCCGAACAAATTACAAAAGCCGCGCCCGTCAGAAAAATTTCCGAAATGCCCGCTAAACTTACGCCCGCACAAAGTGAATTTGAAAACAGCGGCGATTCTTCGGTTGTTCGTGAAATGTTAATGGACGGTATGACGGTTGAAGAAATTGCAAAGGAAACAGGCTTGGGGCGCGGCGCAGTTTTATTAATTCAACAAATGATGCGCCGTAAAGTCAGGAATTAATCAGGCGTAGCTTTTATTTTTTTGTAAATAATTTTAACCCTTCCACGTTTTAAAATCAGCTTTTTCAAGTTGGCGGCAATGCGCCGACTTTTTTTATTTCAACGAAAGGCGGTAAAAAATTTGAACCTCGACGGCTTTTCAATGCGCCCCCTAACTATCGAACTTGCAAATTTATTAATCGGCGGGCGCGTCGACAAAATTACTCAACAAAATAAAGCTAACTTTACAATCACAATTCGCACGCTCGGACAAAGTCATTTGCTTAGAATTTCCGTTGCGCCGCAAAATCCCTCAATCCACATTATAAAAAAATCGCCCGAAAATTTGCCCGAACCGCCAACTTTTTGTATGGTACTAAGGAAAAATCTTGAGGGCGGCAGAATCGCCGACATTCGCCAATTTGAACTCGACAGAATTATTTTTATTGACGTTGACACAATCGGAGCAGGCGGCAAAATTCAAACGTTGACGCTTGCAGTTGAACTTATCGGCAAGTACAGCAACATTATTTTAATTTCCGAAGGCAAAATTATTGACGCACTGAAAAAAATCGGCACAAATTCCAGCCGCGTCCGCACTGTCTTACCTAATCAAATTTATCAAATGCCCCCGCCCCAAAATAAGCTTGACATTTTTTCTTGCAACGTTGCAGATATTGTCGAAAAAATTAAATCTGATAAATCTGCGCGAATCGATAAAGCAGTTATGAATTTTTGTCAAGGCTTCGGACCGCAAAGCGTCAAGGAAACAATTTTTTCTGCCGGCTTGCCGAATGATATTAAAATTTCCGAACTCGATGACGCGGATTTTTTAAGCTTGCAAAATTCTTTGGCAGAAATTAAATCTGCCGCCGAAAATCCCGCGCCTTGCCTTGTCGAAGATAACGGCAAAGTTTTGGCAATTTCCGCCGTCAAGTTGAATTATTTTTCGCAGGGCGAAATTAAAATTTTTGATACAATTTCAGAAATGCTCGAAGTTGCAGATAATTTAATTGGCAGCTACACGCCGCCCGACAAGGAAAAATTTTCTAAGCTTGTACATAACGAACTTAAACGCGCAACCAATAAAATTTCCGTCCTTGAAAGTGAACTTGCTACCGCCGAAAATGCCGACGATTGGCGAATTATGGCGGATAATCTTTCAACCTACCGCTATAACTTCAAAGACCACGCCGACGAAATTATTGCTGTCAAAAATATCTACAGCGAGACGGGCGAAGAAATTTCAATTACGCTCGATAAAAAATTGACCATTGCCGATAACGTGCAAGCTTTTTATAAAAAATATGACAAGCTCAAACGTTCAACCGCGCACATTCTGGAACAAATCGAAAAGTGCCGCGCAGAAATTATTTACCTTGAGAGCGTCGAACATTCGCTAAGCACGGCTGATACTTTGGTTGATATTGACGAAATTCGCGCAGAATTGACAAGCGGCGGCTACCTTAAAGCCGAAAAGAAAAAAACTGCGTCCAGCAAAAAGCCCGAGCCGCTGAAATTTACCGCGCCCGACGGTACAGAAATTTTGATTGGCAAAAACAACGCGCAGAATGACAGATTGACTTTTAAAATTGCCGCACCCGATGACATTTGGCTCCATACCAAAGAAATTACAGGCTCGCACGTTATCATACGTTGCGGCGGCGTGGAACCTTCGGCAGAAACTTTGATTTTTGCCGCGAAACTTGCTGCTAAATTTTCAAAGGCGGCGGGCTCTTCAAAAATCCCCGTTGACTACACGCATTGCAAATTTGTCAAAAAACCTTCAGGCGCAAAACCCGGCTTTGTTATCTTCGTGAATCAAAAAACTTTGTATGTTGACGACGAATTAAAAAATAATAATTATTGACGGCGTACAGGAAAAAGAAAGTACATTTAAAATTTTAAATTAATATATGAATAAAAATAACGCAGAAAAAATTCCCAAAATAACGCTTGAAAAAATTTTTCTTGCGATTATACTTTAAAAGGTAGTGAACTCGTTGAAAATCAGAATTGCGGGGATTGTGCCCGAGTCCTACGTTGACGGCGAAGGAATAAGATTTGCAATTTTTATGCAAGGTTGTTTGCGAAATTGCAAGGGGTGCCAAAATCCCGAAACGCACGATTTGAACGGCGGTAAAATTATCGACACTTCAGAAATTATCGACGCAATTAAAAAAAATCCACTGCTTACGGGGATAACTTTGACGGGCGGAGAACCACTTTTGCAAATTGCGCCCGCGCTCGAACTTGCAAGGGCGGCAAAATTTTTAAATCTGAATGTTTGGCTTTATACCGGTTATAAATTTGAAGAAATTCCCGAAGACGCACAGGAACTTTTAAAATTTGTAGATGTTATAGTTGACGGCGAATTTGTTGAAGAGTTGCGGGATTTGACTTTGGATTTTCGCGGCTCCAAAAATCAGCGGATTATTTATTTAAAGAGGTGATAAAATGATAAATATTGAAGGGCTGCCCGTGCCGCTCGATGTCATTATTGGATTTATTTGCGTTATATTTTTCGGAATGATACTCGGCGCAGTAATTTATTTGCCGATTGCGCACAAAGATTCAGATTTGCCGCTGGAAAGGCTCAGCAATGATATAATTTGGCACTACGCGCCCGATTGGTTGCTCTTAGTCATTGGTTGCATAATTTTTTTGGTGTTGAGTTTTCTTTTAATCAGCGGAATGTGGCGAATGTGAAATTTTTCTAAAAAGTTTCTTGCAATGAAAAATTCTGTTTGCTATAATGTGCGTTGTTATGAACTAATAAAGGAGATTTTGCAGAATGCTAAAATTGGAAAAAAGGCAAGTCAAAATTATCAGCATTGTAATTGCATTGGTTTTTATGGGTAGCGTTGTTGCGTTGGCACTTACGCAGACAGGCAGCGGTATCGCTTCGGCGGCAAGTTCCGTTAATGTCGGCGTTGTAGATAGAGATGCTATTTTGAGTCAACACCCCGACGGGCAAAATTTTCAAACTCAAATGAACGCCGCTATTGAAGAAGTCCAAAAAGATTTTGAAGAAAAATCTAAAGGTATGACTGACCAAGAAAAAGCAGATTATTACCGCCAATGCCAACAAAGACTCGCCCAAAAACAAAGCGAACTTATGGAACCAATTTTAAAATCAGTTGACGACACTATTAAAAAAGTTGCAGATTCAAAGGGCTTAAGCGTAGTAATTGAAAAAGCTGTTGTAGTTTACGGCGGCACCGATATTACTCAAGACGTTATTTCAAGACTTACAAAGAAATAATTTCCGTCAGCCTTCAGTGATCAGTGGTCAAAAATTTTAGGATCACTGGTCATTTTTTTATATTTGCAAGGAGGGCGGCAATGTCAAATTACAGATTGAAGGCGGCGGCAGTTATTGCGGTTATAATCGGCGGCGGCTTAATTTTGTACAATCCCCCAACGCCCGCTACAGTCGAAAAACCTAAAAAAGTTGTGCAAGAAAAGCAAGAAAATCCCGTGCACGGCTTCGGCTACATTGACTTTGAACAAGTCATTAACAAACACCGCGACGGCGAAAAATTAAAAGAATTAATTGGCAAAGAAATTCGCTTGAAGCTGGAACTGAATGAAATTATGCGCCCCGTTTCGCCGCCTAAACTTCCTGAAATCGATACAACGCCTTTTGAAGAATCTGCGCGAAAAAGAAATATGCAAAATTTAATGAGCCAACTTGCAGACTTGCGCGCGCGCAAAAAGCAAATTGCCGAAGAGTACAAAAATCAAACTGAAGCAGCTTACCTCGAAAAACGCGACGCCAACAGAGATTTTTATATGAATGAGGCTTTCAATATCACGCTGAAACTTCAAAACGCCAAAACTTTACATTTGACGCCGGAACAAATTCAGGAACTTGAAAACCGCCTCAACGAAATTACCCTTGAACGAAATTTAAAGCAGAAGGAACTTTTGGACGCGTGGACGGCGGAAATTGAAGCTTATGTTAATTCGCAAGTCGCCGAAGATGAAGCGCGTATACAGCGCGAATCTGACGAATTGAAGGAAAAATACAGCGAAGAGGCTATGCAAAAAATTCGTGAAACGCAAGAGCGCAATAAAGCTTTAATGGAAGCGGCAATGCAGGAAATTGCTTTCAGGCAAACGCGCCGCCGTGAACTTTTGGACGAACTTTTATCAACCGAAAAGGAACGCGAAAAACTCGAAGACGCAATTTTAGATTCAATAGCCAATGAAACAGGCAAGCTCGGCGCGCTGTACAAGTTGCAAATGGTTTTTATCAAGCGTGAATCTGATTACGCTACAGAAAAATTATCAAGAAATGTTGAAATGAATTTTAAACTGCGTACACGCAAACCGCCCGGCGCAATGATTTTTGAAGGCAACGATACCAAAGATTTAACGCAAGATTTATTGAAAACAATGTATTAAAAGGCAGTAGTGAAAAGAAAACCCCGCCCGTCACTAAAGCCGCAGCTTGACCTTTTTTACAAGCGTAGGAAAAAGTTGGCGTCCCCCAACGGGGACTCACCTACTACGAGCGTATTTGAACCGAGCGGCCCTGACGGGCGGGAAAAAAGCACTTTTCTTTGGTACTTTCTTTTTTGATTTGGAAAAAGAAAGTACATTTAAATTAAAATAAATTCTAAAACTTAACAAAGAGCATAAAACTTTACAATTTAAATTTTGACTGGTAGAATAATTCTACTTTTTTTATTGGAGTGATTTAAAGTTGAATTTATCGAAGAAAATAAAATTTGCCGCGCTTTTGGCAGCGTCACTTTTCGTCACGGGGTGCGGCAGTCAAGCAAATATAGGTTACGTTGACAGCGGGCGGCTTATGGAAGAAGCTCCGCAAATTAAAGCAGTGCTTGACGAAGGTCGCCAAAAAGCTGAAGAAATTCAAAAAGAAATGCAAACTACCCTTGAAAATAATCCCGATTGGAGCGAAGAAGAAAAAAACAAGGCAACCGCTGACGCCCAAAGAAAACTTATGGGGATAAATCAAGCGTACGCCACGCAGTTAAAATATAAACTCGATGAGGCATTGGCTGCAATTTCGCAGGAAAAAAAGCTCGACGTTGTAGTTGACAGTTCCAAAAATCAGCCGATTGTTTTGCAGGGCGGAATTGATATTACTGAAGACGCTATTAAAAAGTTGCAATAAGGTGGGAATATGCAAAAAACTTTGAAAGAAATTGCCGCGCTTATCGACGGCGAATTGGTCGGCGACGGCAATATTAAAATTACGGGGCTTGACAGTATCGAAACTGCGCGAACGGGTTATTTGACTTTTGCGGACGAAAACCACGTTGCAGCGGCTAAAAATTCCAACGCCTCCGCCGTTATCGTACCAAAAAATTTTGGCGGCGAACTTCCCAAAAATTCCATTAAAGCCGAAAATCCAAAATTCGCTTTTGCAAAACTTATGGAAATTTTCAAGCCGCAAATTGATATTCCCGCAGGTATCAGTGATAAAGCTTTTATCGGCAAGAATGTTAAAATTTCGCCAACCGCAAAAATTATGGCGTTCGCTTACATTGACGATAACGCCGAAATTTCTGACGGCGCAATTATTTACCCGCACGTTTACATTGGACAAAATGCAAAAATCGGCGCAGATACAATTATTTATTCAAGCGTGACAATTCGGGAATACTGCGAAATTGGCGCGCGTTGCGTCATTCATTCTTCGGCGGTTATCGGCGCGGACGGTTTCGGCTTCACTACCAAAAATGACATTCATACCAAAGTACCGCAAATAGGCAACGTCATTGTTGAAGACGATGTGGAAATTGGCGCGCACGTAGGAATTGATCGTGCGGCTATGGGTTCAACTGTCATTGGACACGGTACGAAAATTGATAATCTTGTTCACGTCGGGCACAACTGCAAAATTGGCGCAAATTGTTTGCTTGTTGCTTTAACGGGAATTTCGGGCTCAACGATTGTCGGCGACAGCGTAACTTTCGGCGGGCAAACGGGCACTGTAGGGCATATTAAAATTGGCGGACACTCGGTTTACGCGGGCAGGTCGGGAATTACCAAAAATATGCCCGAAGGTTTTTTCGGTTCAGGTTTTCCCGTTCAACCGCACAATGAATGGTTACGCTCTCAAGCGTCAATTCAGAAAATCCCCGAACTTATTAAAAAAATTCGTCAACTTGAAAAAACCATTTCTGATTTGGAAAATAAAGGGAGGGAAAATTAAAAAATGGTTACTGTAAAAAAAATTTTCGGCGTGTTGCTTTTATTGGCTTTGCTAATTTTGCCGCAAAATGTTTCAGCCGAAAAAACCGATTTCAAGGACAACTATTACAATTTCCGAAATGTGCGCGGCGTTGTTTTGCTTGACGTGTCATCAAACATTGATTTTCGTAACAGGGGAAATCTTTTTGTTCAGAAATTGCGCACCACTTATCAAGATAACGCGCGCCGCTTAAAGTGCAACGTTTTAACCGAAGACCAAGCAAGCAGAATGACGGGCTCTTCAGATCCTCGCAGTTTTGCAAGCGTTGCTGATTTGTACATTCAGTGCAATATCCGCGATTGGAGCGACGATTATTACATTGTGCCTGAAAGAACAGTTTGGGAAAAAAAGAAAATGTATCGCTCAGCTCGTGACTATGACGGCAATTACTACGAAGAAGCTTACTATATGACGGTGCCTGTAACTTATCCGCCGTACCGCGTCGATATTTCAAAAATTGCCGTAAATTTTGAAGTGTACGATACGCGCACGGGCAAATTGGTTTTCGGGCGCGAAGATGTACGCGACAGAAACGATAAAAGTGCGCAGGACGGAATGTACGGGCGCATTTGCAATTCATTCTTTCAAGATTTCGCAAAATTAGTTAAGTAGGGGGTTAATCGAATGGAAAAAATTTTTAACGCCACAAAAATTTTCGTAACGGGAATTTTTTTGGTCGGTATACTTTTTATCGGAGGTAAGGCGTCAGCTGAAGAAGTCAATCAAGAGGCTATGCAAATTTTCCGCGAAACTGTAGCGCAAACTTCAAAGTACGATGACAGAGTTTATCACCAAGATATTTTATTTCTTATGCCGCAATTAACGGGCGAATTGGAATTTTTCGGCGCAATAAAAAAAGAAGAATTGACAGTGCGCGGCTTTTTCTTCCTTTGGAATGTTGACGAAAACGGCAACGATACAAAAGTTGAAAAACCTTTCTACATTACACAAGATAACCAAAATATGGTAGTTTATTTCACGGACGAAAAAAATAAATGGAATAAAATGATTTCGCCTGTATCCGCCGCAAATATAGTTGATATGATGTCAACGCCCAATGCTGCGCAACTCGAAAAAATGATTGGACTTGTTAAAAATGTCAACATTTTGAGAGAAAGCGATAAAAGCCGCACTTTGCTTATAAAAATTGACGGCTTAAAATTTTGGGAAGATATGAAGGCTGAAATGGATAAAGACCCCGAAGTTCAAAAACAACAAGAAAATGAAATTTCCAAAGCTATTTTCGGGTATATGGAGCAAGGTTTTAAAAATGCCGATATGTGGATTATGTGGACGGTTGACAAAACTAAATGGCAAACTACAAATATGAGTTTTAATTTCTCAAGCTTGCTGCAGAATATGGCAACCGCCGCGTTGAACGATCCTACAAATAGTTTTGTTAATATGGATCCTATTCGTGAAATGTTGGAAAGCGTTGCTTACTACAGCGAATTGAAGGGCTATATATCTTTCTTGAATCCCAACGCTAAAGATAAATTGGAACTTCCCAAAAAAGTTCTCAAGGCCAAAGAAGTTAAAAGTTTCAATGCAAGTACAGATGATTCTAAATCGAAGAAAAAATAATTTGTAAAAAATTTTTCTGCCGCTCAAAAAGGGCGGCTTTTTTTAATTTGTAACGGCGTTGTAAACTTCGATATATTTTTCTGCAACTTTTTCGATAGAAAATTTTTGCGCTGCGTCGTCAACTCGCGCAGAAATTTTTTTATAAGCGTCAACGTCATTTGCAAGCGTTATCAAAATTTCGCTTAAAGTTTCGACGGGCACTTTGCCTTCAACCAATTCAAAAATTGCGCCCGCCAATTCGCCGCTTGAATTTTTTAGCATATTTGCAACTTCGCCCAAATTGGAACTTACAACGGGACGCCCGCTGAAAAGGCTGTCGATTATTAAAAGCGGAAAACTTTCGCCCGCAAATTCGCTCGGCAATAATCCAATATCTGCCGCCGCCAAATAATCTCGCACGTTGCTTTTAAAGCCAGTCAAATGTACAAATTCAGAAACTTTGCCGTTGAGTTTGTCGAACATTTCGCCCGCGCCTACCAAAATTAAATCAATCCTGCGCGAAGAATTTTTATTGGCAAGTTCCACCGCGTCAACAGCGGCTTGCCAGCCCTTTTGCGGAATTGCGCGGCTTACCACGCACGCTACAAAAGAATTTTCGGGAATGTCAAGACTTTGGCGCGGCACAGGATTAATCGGAAATTTTTCCAGCCCGTTACCAATTTTGAAAAATCTTGCGTCAATGTCTATGTTTGAATCAGTGAACGGCTTTAAATTTTTATCGGCAATGTAAACAAAGGCGTTGACTTTTTCGCGGACGATTTTTAAAAGATTTTGCAGGCGCAAGGGCTCCATTGCCTCGTACATTCCGTGCAAAGTTACAACGCGCCGAACGTTTGAAAGATACGCCGCCGCCTCGTCGGTTGCGCCGTGATGCGTATGCACAATGTCAATTTTAAAAAATTCGGCAACTTCCGCCAAACTCTCAACTTCTTTCAGGCGAATCAAGGGAATATCGCCGCGCAATTTTTTTCGCACTTCTGGCAAATCTTCCGCAATTTGAAAATCTAAAACCGTAACGGGATAACCGATTTTATAAAGTTCATTGGCAAGAATCAGCGGAAAAGTTTCGCCGCCGCCAATGCTCATTGAGTACACGCACATTAAAATATTTTGCCGCCGCTTGACGCTTAAAATTTTTTCGACGCTGAAATATTTTGCAACTTCGGCTTTATCCTTGCCGCCGAAATAATTTATAAAATGGTCTTCCAACAAATTCAAATGGCGCGCGTGAACTTCGGGCGGCACTTTGTAATTTTCGGCGATAAACATTGAAATTTTTTCGTGTTCTTGGTAATAGCGCATTTCCTTTTGAATTTTTAGGGAAGTGCTTTTTTTGTGCACGCGATAAAAATTCGTGGCGTTGGGATTGTAGGCGACGCAGCCGCCCTTCATAATTTCAAGGTAGAAAAGCCAATCGCCGCAAAGTTTCATTTCTTGCCAAAGGTTTAAAATTTCCGCGCGAATTGTTGACGGCTTGCGAAACAAAACGCCGCTTACATTGGGGATAACATTTTTTATCGACATAGCATTTGAAACAAATTCGGCGGCGGTTGCAGAAAAATTTTTCGTCCAGTCGAAAGAATTTATATCCGCCAAATAATTTTCCGTGTCGAAAATTTTAACGCCTTCCTGAATAAAATCAGTTCGCACGAATGCAAGTTTAACGGCGTCATCGGCGAAATTTTGTACAAGCGCGGCAAGAAAATTTTCTGCGCTGTAGTCATCTGATTCTGCAAGCCAAATTATTTGTCCGCTTGCCGCCTCGATACCCTTTCGCCATTGGCTGAAAACGTTGCCGGAATTTTTTTCGTTGACAATAAGGCGCGTGTTATCTTTATGCAGTTCGTAAAATTCGCGCAGGATTTTCAAACTTGCGTCAGTCGAATTATCGTCAAGCAGAATCACTTCAAAATTTTTGTACGTTTGATTATAAATAGTTTCCAGGCGTTGACGCAAAAATTTTTCGTGGTTGAAGTTGGGCACAATGACGCTTACGAGCGGCAAAAAATTTTCAGCATTTCGCGCAGGACTTTTCCAAAGTTTAACGCCGCTTTTATTTTTTTTTGCAGTCGTCATAGTAAATTTCAAAAGTTTAGATTTTGCGGTTGCCTTCGCGGGGATTAGAAAATTTTTGTAAAGCGCGGGCAAATTTTCGGCGCAGAAATTTTCAACCGTGCGAATAATTTTCCTGACATTTGCGCCCGTCAAAGTTTTATAAATTTTCATTTTTAAATTCATTCGCTACACCTCAAAAATATTCTACCACAATTTAAAACCGCTTTAAAAGCGTCAAATTTCAACGATAAGCCGCCTTCAAACTTTTTTTAGTATAAAAGTATACCCTCTGCAAAAAAATTAAATTTCGGGCAAATTTGGGCGAAATTAAAAAGCTTGCTTATATAAAAATTTTTGCTAAAATAAAATCAAGCATTTTTTGGGAGGGAGAAATTTTGAACATTCACGAATACCAAAGTAAAGCAATTCTCAAACGTTACGGCGTGCCCGTGCCGAACGGCAAGCCCGCTTTTTCAGTCGAAGAGGCTGTTACCGTCGCGCAGGAATTAAATTCGCCCGTTATGGTTGTCAAGGCGCAAATTCACGCGGGCGGGCGCGGCAAGGCAGGCGGCGTCAAAATCGCCAAAAATCTTGACGAAGTTAAAACTTACGCCGCTGAACTTTTGGGCAAAATTTTAGTTACTCATCAAACGGGCGCGGAAGGCAAAAAAGTTAATCGCTTGCTGATTGAGGAAGGCTCCAACATTAAAAAAGAATATTATTTAAGTTTCGTAATTGACAGGACAACCGCGCGCGTTGTAATGATGGGCAGCGAAGAGGGCGGTGTCGAAATTGAAAAAGTCGCCGCCGAATCGCCCGAAAAAATTTTCCGCGAATACATTGACCCCGCTGTTGGTTTAATGCCGTTTCAAGCAACAAGAATCGCCTACAAAATGAATTTCCCCGCCGCCGCAATTCGCAAGGCAAGTGCTTTTATTTTGAAACTGTACAACGTTTTTATCGGCGAAGATTGTTCGCAAGTTGAAATTAATCCGCTCGTTGTTACGGCTGAAGATAACGTTATTGCACTCGACGCAAAATTAAATTTCGATGACAGCGCGTTATTCAGACACCCGAATATTGAAGACCTGCGCGACGAATCCGAAGAAGACGTTAAAGAACGCACCGCCGCCAAAGAAGGTTTAAGCTACGTAAATTTAGGCGGCAATGTTGCCTGTATGGTAAACGGCGCGGGATTGGCTATGGCAACCGTTGACATTTTGAAACATTACGGCGGCTCCCCTGCAAACTTTTTGGACGTTGGCGGAGATTCCACGCCCGAAAAAATTGCAATCGCTTTTAAAATTATGTTGGACGGCGGGCAAGCCAAAGGTATTTTCGTAAACATTTTCGGCGGAATAAATCGTTGCGACGCAGTTGCAGGCGGGATTGTCGAAGCGGCAAAAATTATTTCTGCGGACGGAAAATCTTTGCCCGTTCCCGTTGTTGTTCGACTTGAAGGTACCAACGTTGAACTCGGCAGGCAGATTTTAAAAGATTCGCCGATTAAAAATGTTATTATGGCTGAAACTATGGAAGGCGGCGCAAAAGAAATTGTTCGCCTTGTCAATCAAGCTAACTGAAAATTTCTAGGGTGCGGTATTTACAAAAAAAAAATTGTCAGTGCGCAGGACGCGCTTTAAAAGAGACAGATTTTCAATTCATTAATCCCTATTCACTGGAACCTTAGAACCCTTTTTTTGCTTTGGAAAAAGAAAGTACATTAAAAAATTTTAATTTGTAAGCAGACTCTAGGAGAAATGAAAATGAGTATACTTGTAAACAAAGATACAAAAGTTATTGTACAGGGAATAACGGGCAAGCAAGCTACCTTTCATACAAAACAAATGCTCGCTTACGGTACAAAAATTGTAGGCGGTGTAACGCCCGGCAAGGCGGGGCAAATTGTTGAAGGCGTGCCCGTTTTTAATACGGTTGCAGACGCGGTACAGGCAACGGGCGCAACTGCGTCGGTTATTTATGTGCCTGCGCGTTTTGCCGCTGATTCGATTATGGAAGGCGTTGACGCGGGATTAGATTTAGTTGTTTGCATTACCGAACATATTCCCGTACTTGATATGGTTAAAGTTCGCCGCTATATGGAAGGCAAAAAGACGCGCTTAATCGGTCCGAACTGTCCCGGAATTATGACAACGGGCGAATGCAAGTTAGGAATTATTCCCGGCAACGTTCAAACAAAAGGGCACGTCGGATTAGTTTCGCGCAGTGGAACTTTGACTTATGAAGCGGCTTTTCAACTTATGAACGCTGGAATTGGAATTTCAACTTCACTTGGAATTGGCGGCGACCCCGTCAAGGGAATGGATTTTATTGACGCGCTGGAACTTTTCAAAAATGACGAAGAAACTTTGGCAGTATTAATGATTGGCGAAATTGGCGGCACTGCCGAAGAAGACGCCGCTAAATGGATTTCTGCGAATATGCCGAATAAACCTGTAACGGCGTTTATTGCGGGGCGTCAAGCTCCTCCCGGTAAAAGAATGGGACACGCAGGCGCAATTATTTCAGGCGGCAAAGGTACTGCTGCCGACAAAATCAAGGCGTTAAATTCTGTTGGTATTGAAGTTGCTGATACCGTTGCACATATCGGCGAAACTGTCGTTGCAACTTTGAAACGTGCAGGAATTTATGAGAAATGCTACGCCAAAAATTAATTTGATATAAATTACAAACACAAAAAAACCCGTCGAAAATTCGGCGGGCTTTTTTATTGCGCAAAAACCGCAAGCGGTAAGAACAAACGCGCAGGCAGCCGCTTGATCTGGAAATATGAGTCCGGATACCATTATGGTTTCAAAACCGCAAGCGGTAAGAACAAACGCGCGGGGCATTAGAAGCTCGTGCGGCAAGGCTTGTACCGGAGCGTTTCAAAACCGCAAGCGGTAAGAACAAACGCGCGGGCGGAAATAAAACTAATATGGCAAATCATTTGGAAAGAGAAGTTTCAAAACCGCAAGCGGTAAGAACAAACGCGCGGGAAAAGATTCGCAATGGTTATTATTGCGAATGATTTTAATTTCGAGTTTCAAAACCGCAAGCGGTAAGAACAAACGCGCGGGGATTGACGAATTGACAAAGCAGACAAAGAAATACAATACGGGTTTCAAAACCGCAAGCGGTAAGAACAAACGCGCGGGAAAAAGAAACCAATAACGGTTCCGACGGTCACCAATCTTTCGTTTCAAAACCGCAAGCGGTAAGAACAAACGCGCGGGCGGCGTCGAAATCTTTAAGACCACCTTTGGCGAAGTTGAAGGGTTTCAAAACCGCAAGCGGTAAGAACAAACGCGCGGGATCCATCGGATATTAACAAGAATAGCTCAAATAAGTTCAGTTTCAAAACCGCAAGCGGTAAGAACAAACGCGCGGGCATCTTATTAAAATCAGATGCTGTTATAGGATTAGAACCAGGTTTCAAAACCGCAAGCGGTAAGAACAAACGCGCGGGTTTTAGAATGATGAAAAATGTTATTAATAATATCTCAGTAGTTTCAAAACCGCAAGCGGTAAGAACAAACGCGCGGGCTATAGATTGGTGAAGATACCTAACTTTACTAGCTCCATTCTTGTTTCAAAACCGCAAGCGGTAAGAACAAACGCGCGGGGAGCAGACCTGTTTTAGCGCGCCCCAATGCGGCTCAAAAGAGGCTTTTGGAAAAAGTATCCAAAACTGCTCCAAGTTCAAAGATTTTTGTTAAAATTACTATCACTCCTTCCCGTCATTACGCCATTTTTAAATTTTGGAAAAGGTTTTAGAAAAATGGCTTTGTGCCGTACCCCAAAAACACTTTCCAATTTTCAAAGAGCTAAAAATTTCTACGTGCAAATATTACACCATACATAAAAATTTTGCAAGAAAAATTTTCAAGTTGACAGGCGAAATTAAATATGATAACTTTCAAAATTAAAGGAGTGATTAATTTGAAAAGAACTTTGTTTACTTCCGAATCAGTAACAGAAGGACACCCCGATAAAGTTGCTGACAGAATTTCTGACAGCATTTTGGATGCAATTTTGGAACGCGACGAAAACGGGCGCGTAGCTTGCGAAACTGTAGTTACAACAGGACAGGTTCACGTTGTAGGCGAAATTTCAACCAACTGCTACGTTGATATAGCAAAAATAATTCGTGAGGCAGTGCGCGAAATCGGCTATACAAATTCGGCTTACGGTTTCGACGCTGATACTGTAGGCGTGTTAATTTCGCTTGACGAACAGTCGCCTGACATTGCGCAAGGCGTCAACAACGCCTTCGATGACGAAAACGAAATTGGCGCGGGAGATCAAGGTATGATGTTCGGCTATGCTTGCAATGAAACGCCCGAATATATGCCGTTGCCAATTTCTTTAGCGCACAAATTAGCGTACAGATTGGCGGAAATTAGAAAAGTTACGGGCGAAGTAAATTATTTGCGCCCCGATGGCAAAACTCAAGTAACCGTAATTTACGAAGACGGCAAGCCCGTTGCAGTCGATACTATTGTTATTTCTACGCAACACAACCCCGAAGTTTCCATTGAACAAATTAAAAAAGATATGATTGAATACGTTATCAAGCCGATTGTTCCCGCCGAATTGTTGACGCCTGAAACAAAATATTTCGTCAATCCAACGGGCAAATTTGTAATTGGCGGACCGCAAGGCGACAGCGGCTTGACAGGCAGAAAAATTATAGTCGATACTTATGGCGGCTACGCAAGACACGGCGGCGGCGCGTTCAGCGGCAAAGACCCGACAAAAGTTGACAGGAGCGCGGCTTATGCGGCGCGTTACGTTGCAAAAAATATTGTTGCGGCGGGAATCGCCGACAAGTGCGAAATTCAATTATCTTATGCAATAGGCGTTGCGCGTCCAATTTCTGTAAACGTTGACACTTTCGGCACTGCTAAAGTTGACGAAAATTTAATTTCTAAACTTGTACAAGAAATTTTCGATTTGCGCCCTGCGGGTATTATTAAAATGTTAAATTTGCGCCGCCCAATTTACAAAGAAACTTCGGCGTACGGACATTTTGGCAGAGAAGGTTTCAGTTGGGAAAAACTTGACAAAGTTGATATTCTGCGCGAAAAAGCAGGTTTATAAGGGTTAAGAAATAAAGCCTAAAGACTAGGGATTTTTTTGCCTAGTCTTTTTTTTCGCAGGAAGGGAAATTAATTGTTCAGACTTTTATTGATACTTTGCCTGATATGGGGATTTAATTTCGTCGTAATGAAAACGGCTAACGAATATTTTTCGCCCGAAATATTTGTGGCGTACAGATTTTCATTCGGCGCGGCGGTACTTTTATTTTTTGCGTACATAAAAAAATTGCCGTTGCCGCCGAAAAAATTTTGGGGCTGGATATTTTGGACGGGATTTTTTCAAATAACGCTCGGCGGCTCAATCGTGCAATATTGTTTCCAATACCTTGACGCGGGATTGGTTTCAGTTTTAAATTATACAATGCCGATGTGGGTAACGATTTTGGCGGCGATATTTTTGGGCGAAAGGTTGACAAAGAAAAAAATTTTCGGCGTAGCGTTGGGTATAATCGGAATTGGCGTTTTAATGAACGTCAACATTGAAGGCGAATTTTCGGCAATGTTAATAGCGTTATCTGCGGCGTTATGTTGGGCGATTGGAAATATTATAATTAAAGCGAAATTATCAAAGTGCGATCCAATTTCAATGACAACTTGGCAAATGGTAATTGGCGCGGTATTGCTTGCAATTTACGCAGCAACCTTTGAAGACCTTCGCGCAAATTGGACTTTGGCGGCGGTAGCGTGTTTGGCTTACAACGTTGTTATAGCGTCGGCAATAGCTTTTTTGTTATGGGTGTACATTTTGGAACATATGCAAGCCTCGAAGGCGTCAATTTCGGTTTTAGGCGTGCCGGTTGTAGGAGTTTTGGGCGGCGTGATATTTTTGGGCGAACCGCTGACAATTTCAATAATAATTGGAATGTTGATGGTATTGGCGGGAATTTTTATAGTTCAACATTCTTGAAAGGAAGTTTTAATTTGAAAACAGATTACCATAACCATTTTGAATACGGCGATTATAAAATTGATTGGGTTGAAGGATTTTTTGACGCGGCGAAAAAGCGCGGGCTTAGTGAAATTGGAATTTCGGAGCATTCGCATACTTTTCCCGAATTTGAAAAACTTTATTACGACGATTTAATTTTGGACGATTCGGAAGTTGGCGCGTTTCAAAAAGTTTGGCTGAAAACCAACAAGTTCAAACATTCCCTGCAAGATTATTTTAATTTTATGAATGAGTTGAAAAAAAATCACGCGGTAAAAATCGGAATTGAAGTTTGCAACTTTCAGAATCAAGCCGCCGTCAAAAAAATTTTGGACGCCTGGAATTTTGATTATATAATTGGCTCGGTGCATTTTCTTTGGGGTTGGGGCTATGATGCCTCGAAAATAAAAGCTGAATGGGATCGCCGCAACCTGCGCGACATTTACGAACAATACACGCTTGAAGTTGAAAAATTGGCGGCGTCAAAACTTTATGACGTGTTGGGACATCCTTTTAATATTCGGCTGTTTAAATATTTTCCAACATTTGACGTAACGCCCTACCTTGAAAGAGCAGCCGCCGCAATGCAGAAAAATAATCTTGCAGTTGACGTAAACACCGGCACGAAGTACCGTTACCCCGTTCAGGAAATTTCGCCGTTCGCAGATTTTATGAAAGTAGCCGCCGCGTACCATTTGCCGATAATTATAACTTCAGACGCTCATCAGCCCGAAGATTGCGGCAAGTTTAACGCGGAAGCCGTCGAATATGCAAAAAGTTTCGGCTACAAAAAAATTTTGCGCTTTAATAATCGCCAACGCGAAGAAGTTGACCTTGATTAAAAAAATTGCTACGCAATTTTAGGAAACAGGAAACAGATTATAGGGATTAGGGATTAAAAACCCGCCCGTCATTAAAGCCGCAGCTTGTCCTTTTTTACGAGCGTAGGAAAAAGTTTGCGCCCCAAAGGGGGCAACCTGTTACTACGTGCGTACTGAACCCGAGCGATCCTGACGGGCGGGAAAAAAGCACTTTTCTTTGGTTCTTTCTTTTTTGCTTCGGAAAAAGAAAGAACATTTATCAGAAAAATTTAATCTTAAAAAAGAAACAAAAAAATTTTCTAAAATATTAACATCCGCCAAAAAAAATTTGCTATTCGCCTTTAAAATGTTATAATTTAAAAAAAAGGAGGCGTTAGCAAATGAGACAAGTTGGAATTTTCGGCAAAAGAAAGAGCGGCAAATCCGCGCTTATGTACGCGCTGACTCGCCATAAAATGACTAAAGAAACTGAATACAGCTCAATGGAAATTGCGGGCGTCGGCAAAATTATGCTCGTCGATACAGTGGGCGTTGACGTTGAAAAATCTACAGCTGAAAAATCTGCAGAAAGTATCGAAGTCGCGCTCATTTTAATTTCTAACTATTCCTTTGAATTGGAGCTTGCGTGGATTAGCAAACTCAAAAAACTCGGCGCGGCTGTCATTGCGGTAATTACGCAGTGCGATAAATTTGTTGACGGCGGAAAAAATTTGGCGGCGGCAGTTGTCGAAGTTTCAGGCTTGCAACCAATTTGTACAAGCGCAGAAACCGGCGCGGGTATCGAAGAATTAAACGCCGAAATTATCAACCGCCTTAAGGAGTGAAACTTTTTGTTCAAATTTAAAAATAAAATTATCTTCGCAATTATTTTTGGCGCAATTTTATTTTTTAATTTCAGCGTCAACGCCGCGCAAAATTCCCCGCCTTCCAAAGATTCGGAATGGTATTGGCTGACTTCAAACAACAAGTACAGCAAATATTTCGCGCCCGATTCAGTCCGCGTCCTCAAACAGGCGAAAACCAATAACGGCAAAGATATTCCTACCGAAATTGAGGCGTGGACTAAAACAACTTACACCTATGACGGCGCGAAGGAAACCATTAAAAATTACGAAATTACCAACATTTTGCCCGACCCAAAAGTTTTATCTTACAGTCTTGCACTTTTTAAAATTAATCCGCAAACGCGCACCATTCAATACGCCCGCGAAGATTTTTACAACGCACAAAATAAAATTCTTTGGTCGAAAACCGAAGGCAGAGTTAAAGAAATTAATTCGCAAGCCTTCGATGAAGATTTTTACGCTGCTATTGTTGACGAAGTTTTCAAGCAAGGCGAAATGGACAGGAAAAACGCCAAAGACCGTTGGATAGATTTATGGACTTTCACTGACGCCAAAGGCAACACTACAACCGTTACAGCAGATACTACAACTTTTCAACTCAAAGGAACTAATTTAATTTTGTGGCAATGGCAGGAAACTAAGGGTGCAGATAAAAAAGTTACCGAAATTAAATTTATGAAAAAAGCCTTAAACTTGACGCAGGGCACCGAGCGAATGATTAGCGGCGAGCTTTGGACTCTTTCAAATAAACGCTGGAATAGTTTTGAGGACGATTACGGCGGCGCGTACAGAATGATTAAAAACGATGAGCCCGATTACAAGGGACTCGTTCGCCTGCGCGCCTTCGTCAAAAGTAATATTTCTTGGGTCAAACGTTATGCTATTTCTTGACGTACTCGAAACAAAAAGTTTCTGAAAGATACCGTACATTTAAAATATTAAAAGGCAGTTGAACTTATTGAACGATAAAAAATTTGCGTTTATAACTTGCGTCAACAGCGATTATTGGTATGACGAATGCGTTTTGTATCTGAAACATTTAAACATACCCGAAAATTACAGCGTGGAAATAATTCCCGTGCGCGGCGCAAATTCTATGACGGCGGGCTATAATTCCGCTATGAAAAATTCTGACGCAAAATATAAAATCTACCTGCACCAAGATACTTTCGTTGTAAATAAAAATTTGTTGCAGGATTTACTGAATATTTTCAGCGATAAAAAAATTGGCGCGGTAGGAATGATTGGCTGCGTAAATTTGCCTGCAAGCGGCGTTTGGTGGGACGGATTGCGAACTTACGGGCGCGTTTTGCACGCCTGCGAACCTGAAAGTGTCGTCGATTCGGAATGCGAAGAACCGCAGGGCGATTACCAAGAAGTTGAGGCGGCGGACGGTTTATTTTTGGCGACGCAATACGATTTATTTTGGCGCGAAGATTTATTTGACGGCTGGCACTTGTACGATACTTCGCTCTGCAAGGAAATGCAACGCGCAGGTTACAAAGTTGTTGTCCCGAATCAGTCAAAAAATTTTTGGTGCATACATTGCCCAAAAGAAAAACCGCTTGACCCACGCTACAGAAAATATCAAAAAATTTTCCTGCGCGAATACGGCGAAGAATTAAACCCCGAAATTTAAAATTTTTACTCCCCCAAAAAGGGGAATTTTTTTTACAAAAATTAAAATTCCATTAGAAAAAGTGTTATAACTTGACGCAACCGCGGAGGTATAATTTTTTTGTATGTTTAACGCGGAATTTTTTGGGGAGGAATTTTTATGAACACCAACAACGACCAAGTTATTGACGGCGGCACTCATCAATATCAGACGGTGCATACGCAGATTTTATCAGCTTGAGTGGAGGAACAAATACTATTAATGGCGGCAAAGGCAACAAATTGACACAGACGAAATTACAATTAACGGCATTTCGACAATCAGCACGAACAAAATTATTGAAACTTCGGAAGGCAACATAACGTTGAAGAGCGGCAAAACAAAGACCTTTAATTTGATTGACACGAACGGCGAAGAAATTTCGTTTAACGGGCGCGTTGCAGAAAATGTTTGGTTCCTCGAAGACGACAATAACTTTGTTGCAAGCGATATTGATTCTATCACTGAAGAAAAATATTCTGTTACAGAAATTCAAAGTTCAAAGTTTGAAGAAATTTCGCAACCTGTTTTAATTTTCGCAAAAGAAAAATAATCTGTGCAATGTTTCAAAAAAAAATTAAATCCGCTGAAAACCAGGCGGGCTTTTTTATTAAAATAAGATTAAAAATATTTAGCGCAGGATTAAGAATCTCCGCCGACGGTAGACAATTTTTTTAAAATAAATTAAAATTGTGCCATAGTTAGTTGACTGTTTGGAGGGCGAAATTATGAGAAACAAAATCGAAATCACTAAGAAAAATAACAAAATCCATTTCTATTTTCTAACGGGTGGAAAACGCTACTATATGTTTTCGCAAAGTTTTTCAAAAGGCGTCTACGAATTTTTCCGAAACGGGCGATCAGAGGCGGAATTATACAACTACAAACTTTGGCATAAAAATCCGCGCTTAGATAAAACTATTGAAAAAATCCCAATGTATATTCGCTACGTGATAAAGGAAGAAACCGCCGCTTAAATTCTGAACTCTAAACAAAAATTAAAAAACTCGACAGGTTAAAGCCTGGCGAGTTTTTTTTTCAAGAGCCGCAATGGCGTCATTGATATTTTTCAACCAATTTTTGCCGTGATAGACAACGAATCGATGAGAATCCGAATTTGTGTAAATCACAAAGTGTTGAGAAAAAATAAGTTCAAATCAATTTCTGCGGTTACAATATCTTTCAGCGCAATTTTGCATTCCGTTCGCCTTTGGCGAAAAATCGCCCGAACATTTCAACGCCGGGATATTTATCAAGTTCCGCAAAATTCGGCACGTCGAAAGTTTGAAATTTTTCTTCCATAATCAACAATTTCCCGTATAAACGTACTTCAAATTTTCGCGTGCAACTTCCGCCAATCGATAAACTTTTTTAACGTCAGTCGGCGGTCTGTCAGTAACTTTGTAGCGCGGGAAAAATCTTGAAACGTGTAAGGGAATTTCAGGCGAAATTGACGCAAGCCAAGCTGATTCTTTTCGCATATCGTCTTCACTGTCATTCATATTCGGCACAATCAAAGTTGTAACTTCGACGTGGCAACTTTGCGCGGCAATTTGAATCGTGTTTTTTACAGTTTCAAAATCGCCGCCGAGATAATCATAAATTTCTTGACTGAAGCCCTTTAAATCGATATTCATTGCGTCAATCAGCGGCAGAATTTTTTTCAACGCGCCGCTTGCAACCGTGCCGTTGGTCACAAGAACAGATTTTAAATTATTTTCTTTGAGAAGTTTTGAAGTATCATATACAAACTCATAACCGATAAAAGGCTCATTGTACGTGAAGGCAACGCCGATATTTTTGCCTTTGTAGTAAAATTCCAGCGCAATATCCAAAAGTCCTTCGGGCGTGATAGTGCGCGTTGGAAATTTTGAATCAGCCATAGAAATTTCAAAATTTTGGCAGAAAGGGCAATTCAAATTGCAACCGTAACTGCCGACAGAAATAATTGCACTGCCGGGAAAAAATCTGTACAGCGGCTTTTTTTCGATTGGGTCAAGCGCAATGGAAGTAATTTTCCCGTAATTGAGCGCGGTAATTTTTTCGCCGTCATTAATCCGTGCGCGGCATTTTCCAATTTCGCCCGTGTCAAGCCGACAATGTTTCGGGCAAATTTCGCAAGTTTTAAAATTATTCATAATGTCCTCTGAAAAGTTTTGTTAAAATATTTTATTTGCCGATAAGTTCAACAGCCTTGCTCAAAGTTTCGCCGATATTTGCGCGGATTATCAATTCAGCTTCAGAATCTGCGCGAGTTTCTGTTTTGTTTATGATAACCAAAAATTCGCCGTTGAAATAATCGACAAGCCCCGCCGCAGGATAAACAACCAAAGAAGTACCTCCGACAATCAAAGTATCCGCTTTTGAAATTGCCTCAATCGACGCCTTTAAAATTCTTTCGTCAAGATTTTCTTCATATAAAACAACATCGGGGCGAACAAGTCCGCCGCATTCTTTGCAATAGGGAATTGGTTTATTTTCGCAAATATAATGTAAATCATAGGGTGCGCCGCAATTTATGCAAAAAGCCCTTTGTACCGAGCCGTGCAATTCGTAAACAATTTTTGAACCTGCCGCTTGGTGCAAGCCGTCAATGTTTTGAGTAACAACCGCCGCTAAATTGCCGCGCCTTTCCAACTTTGCAAGCGCAATATGTCCTGCGTTCGGTTTTGCGTCAAGGTATACAATTCGCGTACGATAAAATTCAAAAAAATCTGCAGGGCAATTCATAAAAAAAGTATGTGAAACAATTTCTTCGGGACGAAGATTTGTATTTAATCTTTGGTTAAAAATTCCGCCGGCACTGCGAAAATCAGGGATTCCGGATTCAGTTGACATTCCCGCGCCGCCAAAAAATACCGCGCTTTGACTTTGCGCCAAAATTTTACTTAGTGTCTCAATTTCTGTCATTAAAAGTTCTCCTTCAAGCTTTTTAAGAATTTGGAAATTTTTTAAATTATATTTCGCAATGTTAAAAGTGTCCAGTAAAAATTTGTTTGCAATTCGGCGAATTTATGATATTATACAGAAAAATTTGAGTTAGGATTTTTGGCAAAGGGAGGATTTTAAATGCTTAAAAGTATAGCAGTAATGACTTCAGGCGGCGATAGCCCGGGAATGAATGCGGCAGTTCGCGCAGTAACGCGCACGGCGTTACATATGGGCGTTAAAGTTTGGGGTATTCGCGGCGGTTATCACGGTATGCTTGACGAAGAAATTTTTGAAATGCAGTCAAAGGACGTTTCAGATATTATTCAACGCGGCGGAACATTTTTGGGAACTGCGCGTTGTAAACGTTTTCAAACTCCTGAAGGGCGTATGCTCGGCTATAAAAATTTGGTTGACAGAGGCATTCAAGGCTTGGTAGTTGTCGGCGGCGACGGATCACTGCGCGGCGCGTCAACTCTTTCACAAGAAACAGGCTTACCTATCGTCGGACTTCCCGGCACAATCGATAACGACGTTTGGGGCACGGATTATACTATTGGAAGTGACACGGCGGCAAATACTATTCTTGACGCTATGAATAAATTGCGCGATACTGCCTCTGCTCATCGCCGCATTATTGTTTTGGAAGTTATGGGCAGAAACAGCGGCTGGCTTGCAATGGTTGCGGGCATTTCCGGCGGCGCGGAATATATTTTAGTTCCCGAAGAACCTTATGACCTTGACCAAATCTGCGACAGTATGAAAGCCGAATATGAAAAAGGCAAACGCTATATTTTAATGGTAGTTGCCGAAGGCGCGGGCAAAGCAAGCGAAATTGGACCTATTATCGCCGAAAAAACAGGGCGTGATACGCGTGTTTCAAAACTCGGGCACATTCAACGCGGCGGCTCTCCTTCAGTTATCGACCGCGTAAACGCAAGCAGGCTCGGCGAACACGCCGCACTTGCTATTATTTCAGGCTTGAGTGATATTGTTTTTGGATTCAGTCGCGGACATGTTGTCTCAATTAATTTGCATGACGCAGTTAATAACAAAAAGCAACTTGACCCGCAATATATGAGACTTGCCAAAGTTCTTGCATAAAATTTTTATCGTTAAAATATTTAAAACCTCTGCTTAAGCGGCGGAGGTTTTTTAGTTTGCAAAAAATTTGGGCAATAAAAAAATCCGCCTTGCGGCGGACAATTTTTATATAAAATTCTAACGAATGTAATTGACTAAATCGTCTCCACTTGATATAATTCCTTTAGCTCATACAGAATACTCGGAGACGAATCCTTAAGCTAACAATTTAATTATAAACGTCTTCGGGTATTTTGTCAATAAAATATCAGGAGGCGTTTTTTATATGGAAAAACAGATTTTAATTTTTGAACATCCACAATTTGGAAAAGTTCACGGTTACCTCAACGAAAACGGCACAGCCTTTTTTAACGTTGAAGATATTGCACGCGGACTCGGCTTTACTCAAGTTGCTAAAAGTGGAAATGTGGTTATTCGTTGGGAACGTGTCAACAAGTATCTCAATAGTTTTGGATTCATCCCCACGAGTGGGGACGGCATCCCCAAAGTTGGGGACGCTGTTACAAAAGAGGATTTTATCCCCGAAAATATGGTTTATCGCCTCGCGATGAAGGCTAACAACGAAACTGCAGAAAATTTTCAAGCGTGGCTCGCTGATGAAGTTGTTCCTTCTATTCGCAAAACAGGTTCTTATTCTTTGCCAAAAGTTAAAAATGCAGTTGCGGTACAAAATGATTTTGAAATGAAATTAATTGTAGCTTCTGCGCTTAAAGATATTGAAATTTCAGTTGAACTTATTGAAAAACTTTACGGCGTAAAGCCCGGCATTGCGCTGGCAAGTTGCAAAAATGCAGTTGAAAAAAATCACGGCGTAGATTTGAGCGCGTTTGATAATTTAATCCCGCCCGCCGATTACGAAATTGGAATTTATACGCCTACGCAAATTGGAAAAAAAATTGGCAAGAGTCCGCAATATGTCAATAAAAAATTAGTTGAACTCGGCTTGCAGGAAAAAGACGGCGACGGCTACAAATTGACTGAAAAGGGTAAAGAATACGCTGAAGCAATGCCTTTTGAGCGTAATGGACACGCAGGCTACCAAATTAAATGGAAAGCTGAAATTTTAAAATTCTTCGAGTAGAAAAATTATTTTGTTGCAAAAAAAATTACCGGCAGAAAAAATTCTGTCGGCTTTTTTTATTTAGAAATCGACGCGCTTAATATCTGCGCCGAGATTTACCAACTTTTCAACAAGGTTATCGTAGCCCCTGTCAATGTGATGAATGTAGCCGACTTGGGTTGTACCTTCGGCAACAAGCCCCGCCAAAACAACCGCCGCACCTGCGCGAAGGTCAGTAGCTTTAACTTGGCAACCTGTAAGTTTTTCGACGCCCTCAACTAGCGAAGTACGCCCGTCAATTTTAATTTTTGCGCCCATTCGCCGCAATTCGTCAACGTGCATAAAACGATTTTCAAAAACAGTTTCAGTAACCATACTTGTACCTTCGGAAATTGTCAGCATAGCCATAAATTGCGCCTGCATATCGGTAGGAAAACCCGGATAAGGTAAAGTTTTAATATCGACGGCGCGCGGACGTTTATCGGTAGTAACGCGGATACCTTCAACGTCTTCAATGACGGTAACGCCCGCCTCTTTCAACTTCGCAATGACGGGCTTTAAATGTTCGCTGATAGCATTTTCAATGTAAACATCGCCGCGCGTCATCGCCGCCGCAATCATATAAGTGCCCGCCTCGATTCTGTCTGGAATAATTGCATAATCACGCGCAATTAATTTCGGCACGCCTTCAATTTTTATGACGTTGGTACCTGCGCCGCGAATTTTTGCGCCCATAATGTTAAGATAATTTGCCAAGTCAACAATTTCGGGTTCTTGCGCGGGATTTTCCAAAATAGTTTGCCCTTGCGCCATACTTGCCGCCATTAAAATATTTTCGGTTGCTCCGACTGAAGGAAAATCTAAATAAATTCTTGCACCATTTAAACCGTTCGGCGCGGTTGCAGAAATATCGCCGTGTCCAATTTCGATTTTTGCGCCCAACGCCTCGAAGCCTTTCAAGTGTAAATCAATGGGGCGCGTACCTATTGCGCAGCCGCCCGGCAATGAAATTTTCGCCGCGCCCAATCTTGCCAAGAGCGGTCCCATTATCAAAAATGACGCGCGCATTTTTCTAACCAAATCATAAGGCGCAGTTACATTTTCGATTTTTGAGGCGTCAACGTACAGCTGATTTTTTTCTATATCGTGACGCACTGCAACGCCCAATGTTCGCAAAACTTCGCTTATTGTTTTTACGTCATCAAGGTTCGGCACTTCGTCAAGGCAAGTTTCTTTGTCTTGTCCTAGCAAAGTTGCCGCTATTATTGGTAAAACGGCATTTTTTGCGCCGCTGATTTTTACAGTACCGTTCAGGCGGTTCCCGCCTTTTATAATTAGTCGTTCCAATAAAAAATCTCCCTTCGGTAGATTTTGGGGTTAGAGCGTGTTTGTAAAAATTTTTTTTAGTTTAAGATTTTATTTTTATTTTTAAATGTACTTTCTTTTTTTCCAAAGCAAAAAAAAGAAAGTACCAAAGAAAAAAGTGCTTTTTTTCGCCCGTCAGGGCCGCTCGGTTTCTGTACGCACGTAGTAACAGGATGCCCCCTTTGGGGCTCCAACTTTTTCCCACGCCTCAGCATTACCGCACGCTGCGGCTTTAGTGACGGGCGTATTACAAGCATTGACGGGTTACACTTTCAGGCTTGCAAAGTAGCAAGTGCCGCGCGTCCTGCGCGAGGGGATTGGCGGCTTCGCATCACGCTCAGCCGCTTTTTTGATTTACTGACACATTTTAAAAATTTTATTAAAATTCGTCAACATTCAAAGTGCATTGAATCACGTTGTCAATAATATATTCGGTTGAAACTTTTGACGGCGGCTGATTGGCGGGAAGTTTTTTGCCGCTCTTTTCCAACTGCGCCAAAATTTTTCTTGCGCGTTTAATGTCTTCTTTTAATTCTTTTTCGGTTTTTGCAACGACTGAAGGTTTTATTACAATTTCGTTATTTTTATTGGAACGGAGCAGTTGTGAAAATTTTTCTTTATAAAGTTCGGCGGGGCTTTTAGTACTCGGCATAACGACGCCCGCCGCTTGCACTTGAGTAACCGGAACAAGTCCGCCGCCGTGCAAATCCAAAGTAAATTTGCCTTCACGCGCCGCAAGCGGTACGGTATATTTTACGATAATTTCTTCAGCTGGTTTACGGTAGGGTTGCAAAGTAACTTTCAAATCTACAGTTTCGCCCGGCTTTACCAATTTTTTCAGCGGCTCGGCTTTAACAAGGCTTGCAGTTTTCCTGTCCATTTCGTAGTCAATTTTTATATCAATTCCAAAAATATTACTTTCGGCGGTGGTGTTTGCAGTGACAAGCGACAACGCCGTTAAAAGTTCTGTAACCGCCAACTGTCCGACATCAGTCGGGCTGTAAAAAATATTTTCGCGGCTGAAACTTCCGCCGTTAATTGCGTCAGTTTTTATATCGAAGGCAACTTTTACGGTACTTTCTGCCAAAGAATCCGCACTTTTGCTAAGCGCACCGTATGCAATAGCCGCACTCAATTTCGCAACAAGATTTTCGTTGTAAGCCATAAGCGCGTTGTATTGGTTATCGTTGACAATAACGCTGATTGGAATGACGGAGGGAAATTGTCCCAAAATCCCGCCGACGCCCGCCTCTCTGTCTTGATTAATTCTGCCGATAATATTTCCGACGCTTGCTACTCTCATACCGTTGCCGGGTTCACCTGCTATAGTTCCTATAACAGTTGCATCAGTCATAAAAAAATTTACGTTGCCCGTGTGCGTGAATGGATGCCCGAATCCTAAAAGTTTATTATTTTCAACAAGAGTAGCAGTGCCTGTTGCAGCAACCGAAAAATCGCCGCAAACTACAGCAACGCCGAAAGGTGCGCCGTTATATAACGTAGCGTCATATTTTAAATTGGGCGTGCTGTTCGACGCCGCCAACGTCATTTGCTGAAAATCGGGAAAAGTATTTTTTAAATAATTCAAGCCGGCTGAATCGAAGCCGTTATAAATAAAAACTGTTTTTTCTTCAGTAAAATTTTCTTCGGCGGAAATTTCGTCCTTGTCAAAAATTTCTTCGTCAATATTCTCCCTAAGTTCTTTGGCGGGCTTTTCGTCAAATTTTTCTTTGTAGGGATTTATAACGAAAGTGTCGGGCATTCCCCAAATTTTTAACATTGATTCAATAGGCGTAATTAAGAAAGTGCGCGGGGTCATTTCTTTAAAACCTGCAGAAACTGCGCCGACAAGTTTGCCGTTGATGTAAACGGGCGAGCCGCTCATTCCCTGCAAAATTCCGTTTGTGCGGTTAATCAAATCGCCCGACGCCTCCGCCAATATATAATTTGCCGCGCCTTTGCCGTTTTGAAGTGTGCCTACGATTCTAACATTGAATGACTCAAGTGCGCCCGAATTTGCAACTACAGTATACGCCGTACCCTGCATACCGTTTTGCACTTCGGCAAGCGGCATTATCGGCGGCAACGCAAATGCTGTGGAATGTAAAAATAAAATTACCAAAAGCAAAATTCTAAACACGTCATACACTCCTAAAGCCGAGTTGCAGAGCTTGAAAATTTGATTCAACCGAACTAATCGGAAAACGTTCAAAGATAGCATTTTTAATAGCGTCAAGATTAAAGCTTGAAACTTTTGCAACAGTGCCGAGCGCAATAATATTCGTGAAAAGAGTTTTGCCTAATTTTTCTGTAGCAATTTTTGTAAACGGTACAGAAACGATATTTGGAACATACGGGGGATTGGGCACTAAATCAGAATCGATAATCAAAGTGCCGTTGGGGTTAAGGTCGTGAAAATATTTATCCGCCGCCTTTTGAGTAAGTGCCAAAAGAAAATCAGGCGACTTGACGTGCGGATGAAAAATTTTTTCTTCGTCGATAATAACTTCAGCTTTTGACGCGCCGCCGCGCGCTTCGGGTCCGTAAGATTGAGATTGAACGGCGTTAAAGCCCTGCGCGACGGCCGCCTCTGCAAAAATAATTGCGGCAGTAATTACCCCCTGCCCGCCCGAGCCGGAAAATCTTAATTGAGTCCTCATATAAAAACCTCACATTATTTTTTTTAAAACGTGTTAAAAAGTCTTTTTAAAAATTTTTCTATTTCCTATTATAAATGTTCTTTCTTTTTTCCAAAGCAAAAAAAGAAAGAACCAAAGAAAAAGTGCTTTTACCGAAATTGCGCCCGTTCAACTTTTTTCGCGTCGAGCATTGCAGTAAGTTTAATTCTTCGCCGCGTTTAATTTCGTTGCAGCAAGTTTAGCAGGCGACAAAAAAAGGCGTGAACGGGCGAGTTGCACAAGTTCTATTTTTTATTTCAATAAATTTACAATTCCCTGTTGTCCTGTATCCTGTTTCCTAAAATTGCGCAGCAATTTTTATTTCTTTAAGCCGAGAACAACAGGGGTTGAGCGGTAGCCTATTCCAATTCTGTCAACGCCCATATCAATCAATTTGAAAAAATGTTCCTGCGTACGAATGCAACCGCTGCCTTTGACTTTAATTTTGCCCGCGCCCGCGTCAATCATAGTTTGAACAACTTCAGGCGTTGCGCCGACAACCGCGCCGCCCGTATAAAAGCCTGTCGAAGATTTAATAAAATCTGCGCCCGCCGCAACCGCGCACTTTGTACCGTCAATAATTTGTTGTTTGTTAAGGGCGTCAGTTTCGATAATAACTTTGCAATTCGCGCCGTATTTGTGGCAAATTTCGGCAACCGCTTTAATATCGTTAATCACGTATTCCAAGTTGCCGCTGCGAAGTTGCCCGTAATTTGCAACAACGTCCAAATCTGCAATTTTGTATTTGCTCAAATAATTTTCGGCTTGATTAACTTTAGATTCGGTTGTTGAAAGACCAAAGGGAAAATCGCAAACAACGCAAATACCCGTTGAAGTGCCTGCAACCATTTTTGAAACCAATTCCAGCGAAGAAGGATTTATGCAGATTGTCGCGCAGCCGAAGTCAATTCCTTCCTGCGTATATTTTTTAATATCTTCCTGCGTAAATTCGGGCTTTAAAACTGATTGGTCAATATAGCTTGCCAATTCCTTAAGCGTCATTTCAGCGGCTTTTTTTGCAGGTTTCATTTAGCAATACCTCCCGCTGCTTGAATAACTTTTTTGTAAGCAACGTCATAAGTTTCGCTTTCAGAATTATAAAAAAGCCCGATAGGAAATTTTTCGCCAATTTTCTTTTCTTCGGGGAGTTTATCCCAAACGTTTTTCATAACGGCGTTATCTTTCATCCACTGCAACATTTTTGCAGGTTCTGCCATACGGTTTTTTCTGCCGTAAGCAGTAGGGCATTGTACCAACGCCTCAACGAATGAAAAGCCTGTGTTGTCAAAACTTTCTTGAATCATTTTGACAAGGTGCTGGACGTGAAAAGCCGTTGAACGCGCAACGAAAGTAGCTCCCGCCGCCTGCGCCAAATTGCAAGCGTCAAAAGGTCTGTCGATACTTCCATAAGGCGCGGTAGTAGCTTTTTTGCCGAGCGGCGTCATTGGGGACGCTTGCCCGCCCGTCATTCCGTAAATATCGTTGTTGAACAGGATAACATTCAAATTGATATTGCGCCTGCAGCCGTGTATAAAGTGGTTTCCGCCAATCGCCGTGCAGTCTCCATCGCCCGTTATTACTACAACATTTAAATTCGGCTTTGAAAGTTTTATACCCGTTGCAAATGGAATTGCGCGCCCGTGCGCGGTATGCAAAGTGTCAAAATCCATATAGCCCGACGCGCGCGAAGAGCAACCTATTCCGCTTACAATAACGGTATTATCTTGAGTCCAGCCTTTATTTTCAATGGCTTGTACAATAGCCTTCATTGCAATTCCGTTGCCGCAACCGGGACACCATAAATGCGGCAGTCTGTTTTGCCTGAAATATTTTTCGTAACTTCTTTCAGTCACTTAGTTCACCTCGTGATAATTAAGTTTATTTTTTTTTATTATTTAACACGGTTTTTCTTTCTTTGAAAAGAAAGAAAAGCCGCCTAAAAGAAAGAAACTTCCACCCCGCACATAATGACATCACGTCATTAAGTGCGGGCGGCGGTCATCCGTGACCGCCGTTCACTAGCAAGCGCGTGCTTTTTTTAGTTGCACTTATAGGATTAATAGTTAGCAAGTGCCGCGCATCCTGCGCGATGGTAGAGCGGCTCACGTCACGTTCGCCGCTTTTTATTTAGTTTCTGCAAAAATTTTTTCTTCAATTTCTTCCGGTTCAAAAATTGTCATATCGTACTTCGCGCAGAGTTTAACTTCGCAGTTGCCCTTCACCGCGCGTTGCACTTCGCCGACAATTTGCCCGTAATTTAATTCAGTAACAATTATGCTTTTCAGCTTTTTGGAAATGTCAAATAAAAATTCGTCTGCAAAAGGCCAAACAGTTACAAGGCGAATAAAGCCGACCTTAACGCCTTTTGCGCGCGCGTCCAAAACTGCTTGGTAGGCAGTGCGCGCCGTGCCGCCGTAAGCAAGCACCGCAAATTCTGCGTCGTCAATAAATTCTGTTTGCACTTCGATAATATCTTTTGAAATTTTTTCGTGCATACGGCGGATTGAATCTGCAGTTACTTTAGGACTGCCGACAGGAAATCCCGTTTCATCGTGAATCAAGCCTGTAACGTGAATATGATAACCTTCGCCGAAATTTGCAATGTTGGGAACTAAATCCTCATCGGGCGCGTAGGGTTGATAACCTTCGGCGCGTGTTTTTTTCGGCTTACGGCGCGGATAAATTTCTATTTCGTTTTCGGTAGGCAAGTTGACATTTTCGCGCAGATGTCCGACAATTTCGTCCATTAATAAAATTACGGGCGTGCGGAATCTTTCGGCGCAGTTGACGGCTTTAACTGTCAATTCAAATGCTTCCCTGACACTCCACGGGCTCAAAGCAATAATCGAGTGGTCGCCGTGAGTTCCCCAACGCGCTTGCATAACGTCGCCTTGCGAAGGCGCGGTTGGTTGTCCTGTCGAAGGACCGACACGCTGCACATTTACAATTACGCAGGGAATTTCAGCCGCCGCCGCGTAGCCAATCAATTCCTGCTTTAAAGAAATACCGGGACCGCTTGACGCTGTTAAAACTTTTTTGCCTGCAAGCGACGCGCCCAAAATTACGCCCATACTTGCAATTTCGTCTTCCATTTGAATAAAAGTGCCGCCGTATTTCGGCAGAAGTTTAGCCATTGACTCTGCAATTTCGGTTGAAGGCGTAATTGGGTAGCCGCCAAAAAATCTGACGCCGGCGGCAAGTGCGCCCTGCGCGACGGCTTCATTTCCTTGAATTAATATCATTAAAATTTCTCCAATCAGTAAAAAAAAAATCTTCAGTACTACTTCAAAAGTACAGGAAATTAAAATTTGTTTACAAACTTAAAATTTTTTGCAAGTGAATGCTACATTTTAAAACAATCTGTAAACAAAATTCAGCCTTTATTCTCTGTACCCTGTGAAGTCGCCTCCTTAATTTTATCAACAAAAATTGCATAATCAGGGCAACGCAATTCACATTGCCCGCAAGCAATACAATCTTCAGGATGCGCCACATAAACTTTGCCAAGTGTATCCAACGCCAAAACTTTTTTGGGGCAAAAATTAACGCAAATGCCGCAACCCTTGCACCTGTCAAGCTTCAGAGTAAACTCAGACTTCATTAAAAGCCCTCCAATATATCTAAAAATCTTAAAAATTATAACACGCCGAAATATTTTTGCAACGTTATCTGAATTGTATTCAATCATTGAAAAATTTTTGCAACTAATGTATCATATGCAAAATTTAAATTAAGTGATGAGGCTGAATGAAAAAATTTCTGATACGCAACAAAAACATTACCAAAACAATTTTAATAATAACGGCGGCTATGGCTGTCCTTGCAATTTCGGTTGCGTCAATAGTTTTGGATAAAGTTGTTGAACAGCATGAAGAGGAATTAATAAAATTCATTGCCGCCGATATTTACGATGATATTGCAAATGAACTGCTACGCCCCGTAACTTTGGTGCGCGTCATTTCAAGCGACGTTTATTTGAAGGAACGCCTTGCCAACGAAAAAAATTTTTCACGCGAAGAAAATATTGCGTCCTTCCAAAAATATCTTGCCGATATACAGAAAAATTTTAAATGCACTTCCGCCTATGTTGTTTCCGAAGAATCGAAAATTTATTATACCTTCAAAGGTTTTCATAAAATTATTGACGTGGAAAAAAACGCGCACGATATTTGGTACAAGCTTTTTGTTGAAAGTATGCAACCTTACGAATTTGATATTGACATTGACGAGGCAAATAAAAATAACTGGACAATTTTTGTAAGCGGGCGGCTTGCCAATGACAACGGCAAACTTTTGGGCGTCTGCGGAATTGGTATTGACTTAACGGGCTTGCAAAATCTTTTCATAACAACCGAGCAAACTTACAACGTCAAAATAAATCTTGTTGACCGACAGGGCGTTATTCAAGTTGATACTGATTCGGTAAGCATTGAAAATGCACACTCTCAAAATATTATCAATCCGAATAAATCTGTACAATTTGTTTTGAATAAAAACGACGGAGTTTATACCATTACAAAATATATTCCCGATTTGGGCTGGTATATGGTAGTTCGACGCGACGCCGACATTACGCAGGGAACTTTTTCGCACTTGGTAATTTATATGGTTAGTAGTTTTATTTTTGCGACGCTGATATTTTTATTTTTTATGCACGTTGCTTTGAATGTTGGGCAGAAACAAGTTGAAAAGACGGCGAAGACTCACGGGCTTGCAAGTTATTCGGATTTATATATTTCAATGCATTTGATTGACTTGCAGGAAAAAACTATTAACGAATTAAGCCGAGATCCTGAATACAATTTATTTTCAATTAACAAGTACGATACTTTCAACACGCAAATTATTAACGCCGTGATAGAAATGACGGCGCACGAAAGTTTGAATAAAATGCTGCACTTTGTGGACTTGTCAACAATTTCCGAACGGTTGAAAGAACGCAACGTTATTAACTGCGAATTTTTGAGCAAAAATTACGGTTGGTGCAAGGCTTATTTCATTGCAACTGAATTTGACGAACAACACAAGATTAACCAAATTATTTTTGCGATTGAGCTGATTGACGAAGAAAAAAATCGAGAAAATAATTTAATATATCTTTCGCAGACGGATTTAATGACGGGCTTGCGAAATCGCGGCAGCGGCGAAAAAGCTTTTAAGGAAATGGTTGAAAAGGGCGTCGCGGGTACATTTTTTATGATGGACGCGGATAAATTTAAATCGATAAATGACAATTACGGGCATGACGTCGGCGACAAAGTCATTAAAGCCATTGCAGATTGTTTGAAGAAAACATTTCGCGCAGGAGATATTGTAATGAGACTTGGCGGCGATGAATTTGCGGCGTATGCTGTCGGGATTGTTGACGCGGCTGAAGTTAAAATTCTTGTCGAAAAATTTTTTGCGGCGATTGACGCTATAAATATTCCCGAACTCGGCAACAGAAAAATTTCAATCAGCTTGGGCAGTGCAACTTTCCACGCCGAAGACAATATTTCGCCCGCTAAAATTTACAAGCACGCAGATTTGGCGGCGTACGAAAGTAAAAAAGTTCAGGGCAATTTCCATACAGCTTATTAGAAATTTTTTAGTTTAAGTTTTGAATTTAATATTTTAAATGTGGTTTTTCTTTTTTTGTAAAAAAAGAAAAGCCACCTAAAAGAAAAAAACTCTTCGCCCGTCAGTGCCGCTCGGGTTCAGTACGCACTTAGTAACAGGATGCCCCCTTTGGGGCGCAAACTTTTTCCCACGCTTCTAAAAAAGGTCAAGCTGCGGCTTTAGTGACGGGCGGATATTACCGGCATTAACCGGTTGCAGTTTTCATTCAGCAAACTAGAAATTGCCGCGCATCCTGCGCGAGGGTACGAGGCGCACGTCCTGTGCGCCTCTTTTGTACTCAATTAAAAAATCTGAAAATTTTTATTTTTACACTTGAAATTAAACCTTCATTTGAATTAAAATTGCTATTGAAATTAATTTGAATGGAGGTTTATTTTTTATGGGGTTTCCACAAGGATTTCTTTGGGGCGGCGCGGTTGCCGCAAATCAACTTGAAGGCGCGTACCTTGAGGGCGGCAAGGGGCTTTCAATTCCCGATATGTTGTTGGGCGGCGACGTAAACACGCCGCGCACTTTTTGCCCGAAAATCGAAGAAGGCGTTTTCTATCCTTCTCATACTGCGATTGATTTTTATCACCACTACAAGGAAGATATTAAACTCTTCGCCGAAATGGGCTTTAAGTGTTTCCGCTTTTCGATTAATTGGGCGCGTATTTTCCCCAACGGCGACGACGCTACACCGAATGAAGAAGGCTTGAAATTTTACGAAAATGTTATTGACGAATGCAGAAAATATAACATTGAGCCGTTAATTACCCTCAATCATTACGAAATGCCTTTTGAACTCGTCAAAAAGTACAAAGGCTATTACAACCGCAAAACTATTGATTTTTTTGTTAAGTACGCCGTAACTTGTTTTGAACGTTTCAAGGACAAAGTTAAATATTGGCTGACTTTCAACGAAATTAATATGTCGCTTATGGAGCCGAATATGGGCGATTTGTACAGCGTAGGCGTTATTCAAGACGTTGATTTAAATCGTACCGCGCCCTGTAAATTCCCTGAACTTACTGACGTTCCGCAAGAAAGAATTGAGGGCTTGCACAATCAATTTGTAGCGTCGGCAAAGGCGGTTATTGAAGGGCACAAGATTAACCCCAACTTTATGATTGGCAATATGATTTGTCATATAACGTGGTATCCTTTGACGCCCAATCCTAAAGATTTGCTCGAAGACCAACGCCGCGATTCTATTTGCAATGACCTTTGCGGCGATGTTCACGTTAGGGGCGAATATCCTTACTTCGCCAAAAAATATTATCAAGATTTGGGCGTTGATACTTCTTTCATGGATAACGAAGAAGATAAAAAAATTTTGCGCGAAGGCGTTGTTGACTTTTATACATTTAGTTACTATATGTCAAATTGCGTAACGGTACAGAATGACGCCGAAAAAGTTAAAGGTAATATGATGGGCGGCGCAAAAAATCCTTACCTTAAGGCAAGTGATTGGGGTTGGCAGATTGACCCCGACGGCTTGCGTTGGACTTTGAATAAGCTTGCCTCGCGTTATCCGAATACGCCTTTAATGGTTGTTGAAAACGGATTCGGCGCGTTCGATAAAGTTGAGGCGGACGGCTCAATTCACGACGAGTACAGAATTTCTTATTTCAGGGAACATATTCGCGCAATGCGTGAAGCTGTAAATGACGGTGTGCCGCTTATCGGCTATACGACTTGGGGACCAATAGATTTAGTCAGCGCAGGTACGGGGCAATATGCTAAGCGTTACGGCTTTATTTACGTCAACAAGCACGATGACGGCAGCGGCGATTTTGCGCGTAGCAAGAAAGATTCTTTCTATTGGTACAAGAAAGTTATTGCAACCAACGGCGAAGACCTTGAGTAGTGGGATAGTGGGATAGTGTTATAGTGGGATAGTAAAAAACTATAACACTATAACACTACAACGAAAGGAGTTTTCACAATGCGCCAAGATTTCCTATGGGGCGGCGCAAGTGCGGCTAATCAGTACGAGGGCGGCTACAACGAAGGCGGGCGCGGGCTTTCAATTAATGACGTGGAACGCGGCGCAAGTCACGGCAAACCGCGCGAAATTGACGACAAAATTAAAAGCGGCGTTTATTATCCCAGTCACAACGCTACAGATTTTTTTCACCACTACAAAGAAGACATTAAACTTTTTGCCGAAATGGGCTTTAAATGTTACAGAATGTCCATTGCGTGGAGCAGAATTTTTCCCAACGGCGACGACGCCGAGCCGAATGAAGAAGGCTTGAAATTTTATGACGCCGTTTTTGACGAATGCAGAAAATATAATATTGAACCTGTTGTAACGTTGCACCATTTTGAATTACCGCTGGCACTTGTCAAAAATTACGGCGGTTGGCGTAACAGAAAATTAATTGAACTTGCCGTAAAATATGCAAAAACCGTTTTCACGCGCTACAAGGGCAAAGTTAAATATTGGATGACTTTCAATGAAATTAATTCGATGTTTATTGCAAAAACCCCGTGGCACCAAGCGGGAATTATTTACCGCGCGGACGAAAATAAAATTAATGTAATGTTTCAAGCGGCGCATTATCAGCTTGTTGCAAGCGCGTTGACTGTCAAGGCGGCGCACGAAATTGACGCTGAAAACAAAGTCGGCAATATGATTTTGTACAACTGCTGCTACCCGCTGACTTGCCGCCCCGAAGACCAACTGATTGTTCATGAAAATTTGTTGCCGATATATTATTTTTCTGACGTGCAATGCAGGGGCTACTATACCAACACCTGCAAAGCCTATCAAAAGAAAATGGGTGCGCAGTTTGAAATTGCTGACGGCGATTTGGAAACCCTGCGCGAAGGTACGGTAGATTTTTACAGCTTCAGTTATTATTCTTCGTTGGTTGACGGCGTGGGCGCGGATTATTCGGCGGACGGAAATTTATTGGACGGCGGCAAAAATCCCTATTTGGAAAGTTCGGATTGGGGCTGGCAGATTGACCCTTTGGGCTTGCGTTATTCTTTGAATACGATTTACGACCGTTATCAAATTCCGCTTTTTGTTTCAGAAAACGGACTCGGAGCACTTGATAAAATCGAAGACGACGGCAGCATTAACGACGATTACAGAATTGATTATTTGCGAAAACACATTCAAGCATTGAAGGACGCCTGCGAAATTGATTTGGTTGACTGTTTCGGCTATACGACTTGGGGACCTGTTGATATAGTTTCTGCGGGTACGGGCGAAATGAAAAAACGTTACGGCTTTGTTTATGTTGACGTTGACGACGCGGGCAAAGGCACTTTTGAACGTCGCCGCAAAAAATCTTTTTATTGGTACAAAAAAGTTATCGCCTCCAACGGCGAAGAGTTGGATTAGGTTTTAGGTTTTAGGAATTTTACCAGCACCTAACACCTAACGCCTAACACCTAAAAACGACTGAAAGGAGTTTTTACAAATGGCATTGCCGAAAAATTTCCTCTGGGGCGGCGCGGTTGCCGCTCATCAACTTGAAGGCGGCTGGAATGAAGACGGGCGCGGAGCAAGCGTTTCTGACGTTATGACGGGCGGCAGTAACAAAGTTGCCCGCGTCATTACCGACGGCGTTATTGAAGGCAAATATTATCCCAATCATAAGGGTATTGATTTCTTCCATACCTACAAGGAAGATATTAAACTCTTTGCCGAATTGGGATTTAAATGTTTTCGCACTTCAATTTCTTGGAGCAGAATTTTCCCCAACGGCGACGAATTGACGCCGAATGAAAAGGGCTTGCAATTTTATGACAATCTTTTTGACGAACTTTTGAAATATGGAATTGAGCCGGTTATTACGCTTTCACATTTTGAAATGCCCTATTACTTAACGCAAAAATACGGCGGCTGGACTAATCGCAAACTGATTGAATTTTTTGTTCGCTACGCTGAAGTTGTCATGAATCGCTACAAAAACAAAGTCAAGTACTGGATGACTTTCAACGAAATTAATAATCAAATGGCTATGGCGTCAGATATTTTCGGCTGGACAAATTCGGGTATTCGCTACAGTCAGCTTGAAAATCCCAAGCAGGCAATGTATCAAGCCGCGCACCATGAACTTGTTGCCTCCGCAATAGTTGTCAAGAAAGGGCACGAAATTAACCCTGATTTTAAAATTGGCTGTATGTGTTCGTTTGTGCCGTATTATCCCTTCAGCTGCAACCCCGACGATATTATTTGCGCCAATGAATCAATGCACGAAAGATATTTCTTTATGGACGTACACGCGCGCGGGCACTATGCAAATTACGCCAAAAACGAATGGGCGCGCGAAGGTACCGCGCCTGTTATGGAAGCGGGCGACGAAGATATTTTGGCGCAGGGCAAAGTTGATTATATCGGCTTTAGTTACTATATGAGCAACACGGTTAAAGCCGCCGCTGACGAATTGAAGGCGACAACTACGGGCGGCAACAAGCATACCGTTAAAAATCCCTACGTCAAAGTTTCTGATTGGGGCTGGGCTATTGACCCTGTAGGCTTGCGCTATGCTTTAAATGTTATGTACGAACGTTACGAATTGCCGCTCTTTATCGTTGAAAACGGCTTGGGCGCGTTCGACAAACTCAACGACGATAAAACTTGCGACGATTCTTACAGGATTGAATATTTGAGCCGCCATATTGCCGAAATGAAAAAAGCCGTTGAAATTGACGGCGTGGACTTAATGGGCTATACGCCTTGGGGTTGCATTGATGTTGTAAGTTTTACAACGGGCGAATATGCTAAACGTTACGGCTTTATTTACGTTGATTTGAATGACGACGGCACCGGCACGGGCAACCGCTATAAGAAAAAATCTTTTGAATGGTACAAGAAAGTTATTGCGTCCAACGGCGAAGAAATTTAATTTGCATAAAAAATTTTTACAGCCGCCGCAGAAATTTTTGTGGCGGCTTTTTTTATGGGGGAAATTTTTATGGAGAGCAAAATAAAAAAGCTGATTAAGTTGGAAAATAACCCCGTTGCCGTGATTCAAGCTGACACTTTGCCTGAAAAAGTTTTGCAATTCAAGGCGGGCAAATGGGGCTGTGTAATTGCAATGCTTGCCGCCGCCGCCAACGGTCAAATTGCCGCCTTTTCAAGCGAAACTGCAACTTGCGTTGGCGGGCGCGCAGGTTTAGGCTTTGCAAAATATCCGCTCGGTTGGATTGAATATTTTCTTTCTTGCGGCAGTGAAAATGTTACACGTTGCGAACACTATAAAAAAAATCCCGAAATTGCGCGTGCGTTTATCGAAAATGTTTCAAACGCGGCAGTTGAAAAAATTCCTGCGCGAAAAAATTTTCTGCTGTTTAAGCCGCTGGAACTTTTGGCGGAAAATGAAACGCCCGAAGTAATAATTTTTTTGGTAAATGCTGACCAATTTTCGGGGCTTGTAACTTTGGCAAATTACGATTCGCCGCAAAATGACGCCGTAAAAATTTTATTCGGCGCGGGATGTGCACAAATTTTTTTGTACCCTGCAACAGATAAAAATTTTTGTTACGTAGGATTGACAGACCCTTCTGCGCGGAAGTTTATCGACAAAAATTTATTGGCGTTCAGTTTGTCCTATGAAAAATTTTTGCAACTTGAAAATCTTGCTGAAGAAAGTTTTTTAAACTATGATGCGTGGCAGAAAATTTTCAACCGTATTTAAAGGAGGAATTTTTATGCAAAAAAAATTTTTACAACTTTTAGCGGCGTTGTTTGTGCTGATAAATTTTTCAGCGGCGAAGGCGGCGTCCGCGTGGACTTTGCCTGAAAGCGGCTTGCAAGTGGAAGGCGCGGCTAAACAAAATTACATTGCCAAAAAAATGAACAATATATTTCACCCCGCGCCCGATTTTAAAAATGACTTGAAAAATTTTGAAGTGCCTGACGGCTGGATTTTTGAAACATTGTACCTTAACGGCTTGAACGTTGAATGCTTGACGAATCCCAACGGCGACGAAAATCGCGTTGCCCTGTACATTCACGGCGGCGGCTTTGTTTACACGCTCGACGACGGGCACAGAAAATTTGGTACGAAGTTGGGAATTTTGGCGAACGCCTTGCAAACTTATTTTGTTGATTATCGAACTGCGCCGAAAAATATCCACCCTGCCGCGCTTGAGGACGTTTTCGCCGCTTACCAATTACTTTTGACGCGGAATATTCCCGCTGAAAATATTATCGTTTATGGCGATTCTGCGGGCGGCAATTTGGCTCTTGCTCTTTCGCTGTACTTGAAAGAAAAAAATTTGCCGCAACCTAAAGCTTTAATTTTAATTTCGCCTTCAGTAAATATGAAAGATAATTTGCCTTCCCGCAAATATAACTTGGAAAAAGATTTAATTTTGGGCAAAAGTTCGCCTTGGTATAAAGGGGTTCAAAATCGTATTTACTTCAAAGGGCACAATTTAAAAAATCCGCTTATTTCGCCGATTTACGCAGATTTAAAAAATTTGCCGCCAATGCTCATTCAAGCCGGCGGCTACGAAATTTTTTTAGATGACTGTTCGGAACTTGCCAAAAAGGCGAAGGCTGATAAAGTGCAAGCAACTTTGACAGTTTATCCTGAAATGTCGCACGATTTCCCCTTATTGCTTCCCGAATTGCAGGAAAGCGTTGATGCCTTCAAAGAAATTCAAACGTTTATAAATCAGCTGTAAAACAATTTGACATATTGACAATTTGACAATTAGGTTGTAAAATTCCTGCTGTAATGAATTAATCAAGATTTTAATTGGAGTTGATATATATGGCAGGAGAAAAATTTACAACGAAGGCTACTCAAGCAATTCAAGCGGCGCAACAATTAGCGGCTATGAAATATCATCAAGAGTTCAATTCATTGCATTTAATGTTGGCGTTGGCAAAAGAGCCTGAAGGTTTATTGTTGGCAATTTTTAATGATTGTAACGTTGATTTACCAATGTTTAAAGTCAAACTGGAGGCGGAATTAAATAAAATACCTTCAGTCAAAGGGCAAGAACGATTAGCAATGGCGGTAGATTTGGCGCGCGTAATCGGCAAGGCGAACGAGTATGCAAAATCTATGCAGGATTCTTACATAAGCACGGAGCATTTGCTGTTGGCGTTGGTATCTGACGGCAGCGCAGAACTTCAAGCAATAACCAAAGAATTTAAATTGACGGCGGATAGAATAAAAGATTCTATCAAGAAAAATCGTCGCCAAAATGTAAATTCCGAAAACCCCGAAGAAGTTTTCCAAGTGCTGGATAAATTCGGCAGGGATTTAACGCAAGCCGCCCGCGCAGGCAAACTTGACCCCGTCATTGGGCGCGATGAAGAAATTCGGCGCACGATTGAAATTTTAAGCCGCCGCACGAAAAATAATCCCGTGTTAATTGGTGAACCGGGCGTCGGCAAAACTGCTATTGTTGAAGGATTGGCGCGGCGAATTGTTGCAGGCGATGTTCCAGAATCATTGAAAAATAAAACGCTGTACGCGCTTGATATGGGCGCGTTAATTGCGGGCGCAAAATTTCGCGGCGAATTTGAAGAACGTTTGAAAAGCGTACTTTCAGAAATTGTTAAATCTGACGGGCAAATTTTACTGTTTATAGATGAAGTTCATACAGTTGTCGGCGCGGGCAAAGCTGAAGGCGCAATGGACGCGGGCAATTTGTTAAAGCCAATGATGGCGCGCGGCGAATTGCGCTGCATTGGTGCTACAACTCTCAACGAATACAGAAAATATATCGAAAAAGATACCGCGCTGGAACGCCGCTTTCAACCCGTTATGGTAGGCGAGCCGACAGTTGAAGATACTATTACAATTCTGCGCGGCTTGAAAGAACGTTATGAAGTTCATCACGGCGTCAGGATTCGTGACGCGGCATTGGTTGCGGCGGCGACACTTTCTGACAGATATATTTCTGACAGATTTTTACCCGATAAGGCAATAGATTTAGTTGACGAGGCGGCGGCGAAACTTCGTACAGAAATTGAATCACTGCCCGCGCCAATCGACGAAATACGCCGAAAAATTATGCAATTTGAAATTGAAGTGCAAGCCCTCAAAAAAGAAACTGACGCCGCCTCAAAAGAAAAATTGCAAAATATCACGGCTGAAATTGAAAAACTTCAAGCTGAAGAAAAAATTCTGCGCGATAAATGGGAAGCCGAAAAACAATCAATTCTGCGCGTCCGCGCTATCAAAAAAGAAATTGACGAAATTAATAACCAAATGGCGGCGGCTGAACGCGCGTACGATTTGCAAAAACTTTCCGAATTGAAATACGGCAAACTCCCCGAACTTATGAAAACTTTGCAGAACGTCGAAAAGGAAATTGCTGAACATAACAAGGGCGAACGCCTTTTAAAAGAAGAAGTCGGCGAAGAAGATATTGCAAAGGTTGTTAGCCGCTGGACGGGCATTCCAATTACTAAAATGATGACGGGCGAACGTGAAAAACTTTTGCACCTTGAAGACACTTTACATAAAAGAGTTGTCGGGCAAGATGAAGCTGTTAAAGTTGTCAGCGAAGCAATTCTCCGCGCACGCGCAGGTATCAAAGACCCCAACCGCCCTATAGGTTCATTTATCTTTTTGGGACCAACAGGTGTTGGTAAAACTGAACTTGCAAAAACTTTGGCTGAAGCTCTTTTTGACGATGAACGCAGTATGATTCGCGTTGATATGTCGGAATTTATGGAAAAGCACACCGTTGCAAGATTAATCGGCGCGCCTCCCGGTTACGTAGGTTACGAAGAAGGCGGACAACTTACAGAAGCTGTACGCCGCCGCCCTTACAGTGTAATTTTGCTTGACGAAATTGAAAAGGCGCACCACGATGTTTTCAACGTACTTTTGCAGATTCTTGACGACGGCAGATTGACTGACGGCAAAGGGCGCGTTGTCAATTTCAAAAATACTGTTATCATTATGACAAGCAATTTGGGCTCTCAAGAAATTTTGCAACGCGCAAAAATCGGCTTTATCACCAACAAAGATTTTCAAGAGGCTGAAACCGTTATTAAGGATATGCTGAAAAATTATTTCCGCCCCGAATTTCTTAACCGCGTCGATGATATTGTTGTATTTAAATCTTTGGCTAAAGAACAGGTTAAAGCTATTGCGGAAATTCTTTTGAACAATTTGAACGCCCGCCTTGAAAAGCAAACGAATATTTCTTTGACGTGGACAGATAAAGCAGTTGAGGCGTTGGCGTCTCAAGGATTCGACCCGAATTTTGGAGCGCGTCCGCTGCGCCGCTTGCTTACACATACCGTTGAAACTGAATTAAGCAAACAAATTATCGCCTCCGAAATTAAAGACGGCGATGCTGTCGAACTTGATTTTGACGGCAAAGCTTTTACTTTCGCCCCCAAAATTTCTCTCGAAAAATAAATTTACACTTGCATAAAAATCTTTATCCCGCTGAAAAATTCGGCGGGATTTTTTTGTAACGGAATAAATTTTGAGGCGTATATTAAGTCGAAAGAAATAAAAGAAAGGTTGATAAAAATGACAAAGAAAATTTTAATGGCGGCGGTACTTGTAATGGCGGTTATGGCTGGAGCGTTTCAAAATAATTTTGCGGCGGCAAATGCAAAGGCTGATATTGGCTATAAATTGCAAAACGTCATACTTGCTGACGGCAAATGCCACCTCGAAGGATTTTTCTACAACAACAGCAACACTGACGTAAATATTACTGCAATAAGAGTTTTCGGCACTTTGAATGACCCGAATGGAAATGTTTTGTACAAAATAGATTTTACGATTGATTCAAGCGTTGCAGATTTAAGCCAATGCATAGTTCCTTCAAATGGAACATATCCCGGAACTTTCAGCTTGAGCGATGACGAAGATATTACTTATAACGGCGACTTCACATATAATTTAACTTGCGAAACTCAATGGCAATAATTTAATATCGAAACTAAAAAGCCCGTCGAATATTCGGCGGGCAATTTTTTTATTATAGCGGAGTACATTACAAAGAAAAAACTTTTTTGCCTTCAAAGTAAGTTGCTGCAGGTTTTGCGGTATGAATTTCTTCAACGGGGCAAGACAAAACATCTTTTGTAACCAAAAGAAAATCAGCATATTTGCCTTCGCTGATACTGCCGCGTTCGTCTTCAATGAACATTTGCCTTGCACAATTTATAGTAAAGGCGGTAAGTACTTGTTCACGTGTAACGAGTTCTTCAGTCCACCAAGGCTCGCCGTCTTGTTCATGATATACGCCCGTCAACGCAATTTCCATAATTCCAAAAGGATCGTCGGGGCTGTCGCTCAACGCGGGATAATCCGTATGGAATGAAGGATTTATACCGTTATCAAAGAAAGATTTCATAGGATAACCTTTCAGAGCTATATCTGCAGAAAGCATAGCTTTATAGTCTTCAGCCTGTGCTTTGGAGGCATGGTGCCAAATCATTCCTGCAGTTACATAAATATTATTTTCTGCAATACGTTTATAATCTTCGGGGTTGACGTTGCGCAAATGAACAATCGTGTTTCTCATTTCTTTTTTTCCGCCGTTAATGTAAGCATTGACGACGCGATTAACGCCAGCGTTGCCGAGCGCGTGTATGTGCATTGTTAAGCCGTTTTCATTTGCCTTACGGGTTATTTCGGTTATTTCCTCTTCCGTCCAGTTGACAATTCCTTGATGCCCGTCGGGATAAGGCGGATCAATAAATCCAGTGCCGCTTTCAACTGTGCCGTCCATAAAAAGTTTTATCCAATTTGGTTTTAAATGTGTTGAAGCATATTTTTTGGCGTCAACGGCGTTTTTCAATTTCTCGTCAATGTTCATCCAACTGTCAAATTCGTAAGTCGTGCCCAATACCAAATGCATATCGCCTGATTTTTCAAATTGTTGAACCGCCCTGTAATAAACGTCATTAAAGAAATAGCTTGAGTAGCCGTCGAGGTACATTGTGTAACCTTCCGCCAACATATGCTCTTGAACTTTTTTAATTGTCGCTATTGCCGTATCGACAGGGAAAAGGCTTTCATTGTCAAGGAAAGACCGTACGTAAGTTGAAGCTTGCTCCTTCAAAAAACCTGTAGGCGTGCCGTCTTCGCCCATAACAATTTCGCCGCCGCGTATATCATCGCCCTTTTTTAAAACAGTGCCGTCTTCAGCCATAACGCCTGCCTTAACAAGCAAAAGAGTATTTACCAAAGATTTGTGATTTTCTTCGTCTGCAAAATACATTGGAATATCACTGCAAAGAGCATCCAACTGTTGGCGGGTAGGCATATTATGTTTAAATTTTTCATATTCCCAGCCCATACCGTAAACAACTTTTGCGCCGCTTTCTCTTGCTTTTTTGACGGCGGAAGGAACAATTTCATTTAAAAACTTGTCAACGCTGTCTTCATAAGCAATCATTGTACCGAATGATTCTACAGCGAACGCCGACAAATAATGAGCGTGCCCGTTGCCGCAAGCAGGCATAACTAAACCTTTGCCCGCGTAGTCAATAATTTCTGTTTTGCCGTCTTCGATAAATTTTTCTGCGCCCGCTTTGTCGCCAACGTAAATAAATTTACCGTCCTTAACTGCGAATGCCTCAACAATTTTGTTATCTTCTGAAGTAAAAATTTTGCCGTAAACTACAAGGTCTGCTTTTCCGCCGCCGCTTGCGGAATTATTTCCGCCGCAACCTGCAAACATTAAACCGAGTGCCGCAAGTGAAGTTGTTTTAATAAAAGTTCTGCGGTTCAATTTTGACATAGTTTAAAACCTCCAAAAAATTTTTTATATTAAAAAAAATCTTGACACTTGCCAAGATTAAGAAAAATTTCAAATTTTTTTAGCTTTCGTAAACATAGCGCAGGGCGTTTAAATTTTCAGTGTTAAAATCTTTGTGTAAGGTACAGCCGTTAGAATTTAACTCCATAGTTTGGCGATTGGCGGCGGAATATTTTTCCCAGTGCGGAATAAATTCATTGTCAGGGTTGCCCGTAGTTGCAAAAGCCACCCAAGAAGATTGAATAGCCTTTACGAGATTTGGCGCGGGATTCGGTAACATTTCATCGCCGTTGTTGAAGGTAAACGGCAAGTCAAAGGCGTGGAACGCACGCAAATATTCAAACGGCGGCGGAGCCTGTTCACTGAAAACATAAAAATAAACGTCTTCAAAGTTCGATTGATATTCAGCAGAAATTTCTTGCCCAATGCGCCAATCAATCAGCGTTGCAAAATCTGCAAAATTATCTTCGGTATCAGGACGATTTTTCAGCCAATTTTTATAAATTTCTTCGGAAGTTTTTGCTTTGTATCTCCTAATGACTGCAGAAATTTTTTCGGGCTCGTTGCGATAAACTTTAAAGAAATTTTCGCTGCCCGTAAGGAAAGCGCGCCATTCGTCGGCAGTAGTTCCCGTTAAAAATTTAATACCGCGTGCCGCGCCGTCTTTTAACGCTTGCAAAGGATTTTTCGGCAAAAATTTTCCGTCGCACATTGGAAAAAGTTCAGCAATATTACTGCTTTTTCGACTGCTTGAAAATTTTTTATAAAGCTGTTGAAGTTCGACGGCGGATTTTTTCATTAAATCGTCAATTTTTTTTGCGCCGATAAATGACATAAATTTTTCAGTGAATTGGGCGGAAATTTCCGGCTCATTATAAAAATAAACGTGCCCTGACTGCGGAATTACTTTTTGAAATAAACCTTTTGCCGCAGGTGTAACTGTCAACAGCATCGTTGAAATTGAGCCGGCACTTTCGCCAAAAACTGTAATGTTGTCGGGGTTGCCGCCGAATGCAGAAATATTTTCTTTTACCCACTGCAAAGCCGCAATTTGGTCTTTGGTTCCTAAATAGCCGCTGTCCTCAAAATTTTTATCAACCGCCGCTAAACTCATAAAGCCGAAAATATTTCCGCGATAATTAATTGTGACAAGAACAACATCATTTGCCGCCGCAAAATTACTGCCGTTGTAGCCGCCTTCACTTGAACTGCCGCTTAGAAAAGCTCCGCCGTAAATAAAAACCATAACAGGCAAATTCTTTTTTTCGCCGCGTTTCCAAATGTTCAGCGTCAAACAATCTTCATTTTGCGTGTTGTCCTCTTCTTTTACAAAAACATCAATTTTAATTTCCGCTTTCATAGGCGAAGATCCGAATTTTTTTGCGTCAAAAGTTTTATCGGAAGGTTGCAATTTTTGAGGAGCTTGCCAACGCAAATTTTCAACGGGCGGTTGCGCAAAAGGAATACCGAGCCAAGTTTGCACGCCGTTTTTATCCAAAAAGCCGTCGAAAATTCCGTAGCGAGTTTTTACGCTTAAATTTGACATTTTATCACGTCCTTAAAAATTTTTTATATTATAGAAAAAATAAAAAAAGCCCGCCAATTTGACGGGCAAAATTTTTACTATCCAACTATTCCACTATAACACTATCCCATTACTTAGCCATAAGTTCAGCAATTTTGTTTGCAACTTCAACGGGATTATCGGGCATAATACCTTCAATCAAAAGTGCTTGCGTGTAAAGCAGTTGGCAAAAGTTTTTAAAATCGTCGGTATCTTTGCCGAGCGCGTGCAAGCCGCTAAGTTTTGTGAAAAGCGCGTGATTGGGATTAATTTCCAAAATTCGCTGCGCCTTAAAGAAAGGATTATTCATAGCGGCAAAAGTTTTTTCCATATTCAGCGAAGGCCCCGCCGCGCCCGTTGCAAGGCAAACTGCGCCGCTCTTAAGGTGCGAAGTTAAACGAACTTCAGCAACCGCGCCGTTCAAAACTTCCTTAACGTCCTTCAATAAATCTTCGTGCGACTTTGCAAGCTCTTCAACTTCGGTTTTAGTTTTTTTGGATTCTTCGTCATCCAATTCAAAATCTTCACGGCTGACAGATTGAAAATCTTTTTCCGCGTACTTACTCAACGCTTCAACAGCAAATTCGTCGATTGGGTCAAGCAAGTACAAAACTTCAATCCCGCGTTCGCGCAGAATTTCCATTTGCGGCATTTGAGAAATTGTTTCTTTATCCTTGCCGCTTGCAGTGTAAATTTTCTTTTGAGTTTCAGGCATACGTGAAACGTATTCTTCAAGCGTGGAAAATTTTTCCTGCGTCGAAGTTGCGAATAAAAGCAAATCCTTTAAATCGTCCTTAACTTTTTGGTCGTAGGCGTTATTGTACACGCCGATTTTTAAAGACTTGCCGTATTCGTTCCAAAATTCTTCATAGTGTTCCCTGTCATTTTTGAGAATTTTTGAAAGTTGCTTGAGAATATTTTTTTCCAACGCCTTGCCGATTTTTTTAACTTCTCTGCTCTGCTGCAAAAGTTCACGCGAAATATTTAACGGCAAATCAGGCGAATCAACAAGCCCTTTAATAAAGCGCAGATAATCCGGCAGAAAATCTTTGCATTTTTCCATAATGAAGACGTGGCGAGAATAAAGTTGCAAGCCCGCTTCATAATCAGCATAATATAAATTTATTGCGGCGTGCTTGGGAATGCATAAAAGCGCGGTGTACTCGGTAGTTCCTTCCGCCTTTGTATGAAAAATTTCCAACGGCTTTTCCCATTCGTGGAATTGGTGCTTGAAAAATTCGTCGTACTCTTCGTCTTTAATATCAGATTTATTGCGTGTCCAAAGCGGTTGCATTGAATTAACCGTGCGAATTTCAACAGTTTCCTTGCCGTCTTTGTCCTTAACGTCAAAATTCATTTTAATAGGGTAGCGAATATAATCAGAATATTTTTTGACAAGATTTTCAAGCGTGAAACTGCTGGTAAAGTCGAAGTCTTCGCCGCCGATAAATTCTTCTTTCAAGTGAAGTACAACCATTGTACCGCGCGAATCTTTTTCGCAGTCTTCAATAGTATATTCGCCCGCGCCGTCGCTTGTCCATTTAACGGCGGCAGTTTCGCCCGCCTTGCGCGTGATAATTTCAACTTTATCAGCAACTATAAACGCCGAATAAAATCCAACGCCGAATTGCCCGATTAATTCTTCATCAATCTTGCCTTCGGATTCTTTAATTTTTTCCAGAAAAGCCTTTGTGCCGCTCTGCGCGATTGTGCCGATATTTTGAATAACTTCGCCGCGCGTCATACCAATTCCGTTATCAGAAATTGTAAGCGTCTTGGTTTCCTTGCTCGGCAAAACAAAAATTTCAAATTCATCTTCGCCCTCAAGAATATCTTTGTTTGTAAGCGATTCAAAATGCAACTTGTCGATAGCGTCCGACGCATTGGAAATTAATTCGCGCAGGAAAATTTCTTTGTTGGTATAAATCGAATTGATAACAAGATTTAAAAGCTTTTTTGTTTCAGCTTGAAATTCTAAAGTTTCTATTGACATTAAAAATTACCTCCTGCAAATATTATAGCATAGCTGTCAAAATTTTTAGGAGTTAGTGAAAAGAAAACCCCGCCCGTCACTAAAGCCGCAGCTTGACGTAATGTTGAAGCGTAGGAAAAACTAGAGACCCCAAAAGGGGGCGTACGGAATACGAGCGTCATTGAAACCGAGCGGTCCTGACGGGCGGGAAAAAAGCACTTTTTCTTTGGTTCTTTCTTTTTTTGCTTTGGAAAAAAGAAAGTACATTTACATAAAAAAATTTAAAACTAAAATAAAAATTCAAAGTGGAAAAAATTTTTCTTGACATAGTAAAAAAATAATGTTAAACTTCGCAAGCTGGAATGATTCAGCAAAGAACCCCGCGGGGTGGTGCAATGGCTAGCATACCGGGCTCATAACCCGGAGACTTGTCAGTTCGAGTCTGGCCCCCGCAACCAACGCTGATGTAGCTCAGTCGGCAGAGCGTATCCTTGGTAAGGATAAGGTCACCAGTTCAATCCTGGTCATCAGCTCCATAAATGGCGGCATAGCTCAGTTGGCTAGAGCAAGCGGTTCATACCCGCTGTGTCCGCAGTTCAAATCTGTGTGCCGCCACCAATTTTGCAAACTAATCCCCTTAGCTTAGGGGTTTTATTTTTAAGGAGGGCAAAAAATGCGCACTAACATTACTCTTTCTTGTAGCGAGTGCAAAAATCGTAACTACAGGACTAACAAAAACAAAAAGAATACCCCTGACAGAATCGAAATGAAAAAGTATTGCAAGTTCTGCAAAAAACATACTCTGCACAAGGAAACTAAATAATTTCAATTCGGCGGAGGTGTAAATTTTGTCCGAACAAAACGGCGAAAAAAAAGGCGCAATGCAATTTCTTAGGGAAGTCCGCACCGAATTAAATAAAGTATCTTGGCCAACAAAACAAGAATTGGCGTCATATACGGGCGTTGTCGGTATAGCTGTAGTGATAGTTTGCGCATTAATTTGGGTGTGCGATACGGCTTTTTCAAAACTGTTTCGCGTCATTCTCGGCTGAAAGGAGTCCTTAAATGGAACACAAGCCAAAAGATACGGATTCAAAGGATATTTCTAAACGCGCGTGGTATGTCATTCATACTTTTTCAGGCTACGAAAATAAAGTTAAAGCCAACCTCGATAAAAAAGTTATCGCGCAGGATTTGGACGACGTAATTTTTAATGTTGTAGTTCCTATGCGCGAAGAATCCGAATTTAAGGACGGCAAGCGGCGCGTTGTCAGAAAAAAATTAATTCCCGGCTACGTTATGGTTGATATGATTGTTAATAACTATTCGTGGTTCGTTGTCAGAAATACCAACGGCGTAACGGGTTTTGTAGGCTCTGAAAAAGAACCTACGCCTTTGACTTTGGAAGAAGCCGAAAGAATTTTAGTCGAACTCGCAGAAGCTCGCCCCGAAGATGAGCCCATTGGTTTTGAAGTCAATGACAAAGTAAGAATTGTTTCAGGCTTGTTTGAAAACCGTATAGCCATTGTTAAAGAAATTGACATTGAAAGACGGCGCGTCAAAGTTCTTATCGAAAATGCGCCCGTCGATTTAGATGTTGAAGAAGTTGAAAAATACGATTAAAATATTACCACTGCAACGAAGGGAGGTGTAATTGTGGCAAAGAAAGTTACCAAAGTTGTAAAGTTGCAAGTTCCCGCAGGTAAAGCGACACCCGCGCCGCCTGTAGGTCCTGCGCTCGGTCAAGCGGGCGTTAATATTATGGCGTTCGTCAAAGAATTTAACGACCGTACAGCGCAACAAGCAGGCTTGGTTATCCCGGTTGTTATTTCGGTTTATGAAGACAGATCTTTCTCCTTCATAACTAAAACCCCGCCCGCAGCAGTTCTTTTGAAAAAAGCGGCAGGTATCGAAAAAGCATCGGGCGAACCCAACAAAAACAAAGTTGCGAAACTTCCCCGCGCTAAAGCTCAAGAAATTGCAGAACTCAAAATGAAAGACTTAAACGCAGGCTCCATTGAAGCCGCTACAAGTATGATTGAAGGCACTGCAAGAAGTATGGGTATTGAAATTGTTGCTTAAGGTTGCAATTTCAATGTGGGAGATTAATTCGTTATTACCACTATTGGAGGAGTTTTTTTAATGGCAAAGAAAGGCAAAAAATATCGTGCAGCCTTTGAACTTATCGAAGAAGGCAAATTGTACGACGTTGAAACCGCTGTAGATTTGGCGAAAAAAACTGCTACAGCTAAATTCGACGAAACGATTGAAATGCACGTGCGTTTGGGCGTTGACCCCAAGTACAACGACCAACAAGTTCGCGGCGCAGTTGTTCTGCCCAACGGTACAGGTAAATCAAAGCGCGTTTTGGTTTTTACAAAAGGCGATAAAGTCAAAGAGGCTGAAGCGGCGGGCGCAGATTACGTCGGCGCAGAAGACCTCGTTGAAAAAATTAAAGGCGGCTGGTTCGATTTCGACGTTGCAGTTGCAACTCCTGATATGATGGGTGTTGTCGGGCGTCTCGGTAAACTTTTGGGACCGCGCGGCTTAATGCCTAACCCTAAACTCGGTACAGTTACGCCCGATGTTGCAAAGGCTATTACCGAACAAAAAGCAGGTAAAGTCGAATACCGCACCGATAAAGCAGGCAACATTCATTGCCCTATTGGCAAAGCGTCCTTTGAAAATCAGAAACTCGCCGAAAATTATCAAACTTTGCTTGATACTTTGATTAGGGTTAAACCTGCGGCGGCGAAAGGGCAATATGTGCGCTCAATCACGCTTAGCGCAACTATGGGACCCGGCGTCCCCGTTGTTTTGCCGTAATGATTTTTTGCAAGGGTGTTTGAGATGAAAAATTTTAAAGTTTTTGCGTTTTTGGCGGCGGCGTTAATTTTTTCGGCAGTGCTGACAAATACCGCGTCCGCAGGCGTGCAAGATTTTATTTTGGTAAATCAAACAGGCAGACCTATCATAAATGTTTATATCACGCCTTCGCATTCCTATTATTGGAATGACGATATTTTGGAATTAGATATTTTGCCCAACGGCGAATCAACTTACGTTCACTTTGACAGAAGAGAAACTGACAGATATTGGGCGATGATGGTTACTTTTTTAGATGGCAACACTTATATCTACGACGACATTGATTTATTTTCAGTTTCTCAAATTACCTTGCGTTATGACGGCTTAGCTATTGAAGAATAACATTAAATAAAAATATTTGACCATAGACAACAGGTGCAAAGTAAATCCTGTCGAGGTCGGAGTTTACCATTAAAAAAGCATCTCCGATTGTCTTTGGGTCGGGGATTTTTTTAATTCCCGTGATACTTTTTCGGGAGGTGAAATTTTAATGCATACAGCAAAAGAACCTAAAGTAACACCTAAAAAACAGGCTGTAGTTGCCGAAATTAAAGGCTGGCTTGAAAGTGCAAAAAGCGTTGTTGTTACAAGTTACAAAGGCTTGAATGTTGCTACAGATACTCAAATGCGCCGCGAATTGCGCGAAGCAGGCGTTCAATATAAAGTTGTTAAAAATACAATGTTAAGACTCGCCGCCAAAGATTTGGGTATTGAAGGGCTCGATTCTCATTTGGAAGGCACAACCGCTATTGCTTTTTCAACAACCGATGCAGTTGCTCCGGCTAAAATTCTTGTCGATTTTATGAAGAAGAATAAGCTGGAAGACCCGGGCATTTTGATAATTAAAGCGGGTATCCTTGACAAAAAAGTTCTCAGCAATAAGGAAGTTAAAGCACTTGCGGCGTTGCCTAGCAAAGAAGAACTTATTGCAAAACTTTTGGGCAGCTTGAATGCTCCGCTTTCCAATACGGTTGGACTTCTTTCCGCTATTATTCGCAATGCTGTCGGCGTTGTTGCCGCGTTGCGTGATAAAAAAGAAAAGGAAGCCGCTTGATTTTAAGGGCTAAGGATTAAATCCTAAAGACTAAGGAATTAATTCCTGTAATTTGAAAATTTGGAGGAAAAATAAAATGGCTATGACTAAAGAAGAAATTATTGAAGCTATCGGCTCAATGACAGTTTTGGAACTTTCCGAACTCGTAAAAGCAATGGAAGAAAAATTTGGCGTAAGCGCAGCAGCTCCTGTAGCAGTTGCAGCAGCTCCCGCAGCAGGCGCAGCAGCCGCTGAAGAAGAAGAAAAAACCGAATTTGACGTTGTACTCGCTGATGTCGGCGCAGAAAAAATCAAAGTTATTAAAGCTGTTCGCGAAGCAACAGGACTCGGTCTTAAAGAAGCTAAAGCACTTGTTGACGGCGCACCCGCTCCCGTTAAAGAAAAAATTTCCAAAGCTGACGCTGAAGCTCTCAAAGCGAAACTCGAAGAAGTCGGCGCAAAAGTCGAAATTAAATAATTTTTCTTACACCATAAAAAAAATTAAAACCGTTGGAATAAACTTCCAGCGGTTTTTTTAGTGCCATAAAATCGAAATTTTGCGGGGTCAAAATTTTTAGGTACAAAGTATCAAAAAAATACTAAAGGCGGCTTGTCGTTAATTCTAGCCGCCTTTAAATCGATGTTTGCAAATGCCTGAGTAATTTTTATATCAGAAGAAAAATTCAACGCGCCCAAAAATATTATCAGCCTTGCCGCCGTCAGTTATGTATTTGCCTTTGAAAAATTTTCCAATAAGCCCGACATTTTTAAAGGGCGCGTAGCTTGCGCCAATAAACCAGCCCTTTGTCCCTTCGACAACATCTTCAGCCGTCGGCGCAAATGAAACGTTGGTTGCGTAACGCCTGTAACCTGCGAAAACATTCCAATCGCCCTTTTCGGCGTAATCGTCATAATTGCCGTATTCAAGCTGCGCCTGCCAAGAATATTTTTCGGTGTCAGCCTTTGTGTTGCGTGCGTACGCGCCGTAAAGTTTAAAATTTTCAGTGAAGGCATAACCTAAATTTGCAGACCAAATATTTGCCTTGTTGGTTTCGCCGCTCTTTGAATAATTTTCAGTTTTAAAATCGTCGTCCTTGACATAGTACCAACCCGCGCCGCCGTAAAAGCCTTTTTCGGCGTCATATTGAACATTTACGCCCGCCAAATCGCTGGTATGTGTATCGTCATCAAATTCGCCCAAAATTCCGCCGCCAACCGTGTCAGCCACAATTCGCCCGCCAAGTGCCGTAACTTGCCACTTACTGCCGAAAGTCAACTGTGCGCCTGAAAATTCCGTGTCCCAAATTAAGCCTTCTTCATTCGTGTAAAATTCCATTCTGCCGAGCTTGACGTTGAATTTATCATAATCGCCTTCAACCCAAATGCGTTTCAGTTTTACTTCTGTAGTGAAATCGTGTTTCATATCGCCTTTAGCGTCAAGGCGGGCGTTCGCCGTCCAGTGGTCATTCAAATAAGCCGAAGGTTCAAGGCGGAAAATATAGCCGTTGCTTGTTTCTTTAGTTTTAGTGCCGCTGTTTTCGGGGTCAGTTTTAGTGCGCGTGTAGGTGTATTCAACTTTGCCTTGCCATTTAACAAAGTCAGAATTTTTTTCAAGTTCGGCAACGCGAACGCCGAGATTGTCAAGCTCGTCCCGAAATTCGGCGGCAAGTTTATCAAGTTCTGCGCGGCTGGAACTGCTGATATTTGAATTTGAAGTTTTTGCAAGGGCGCGTGCAACCATTTGCGCCATTTCGTAGCGCGTGATATTTCTGTTGCCGCGATAAGTGCCGTCGCCGTAACCTTCGATGACGCCTTCATTTGCCAATTTTGTAACGGAATTATACGCCCAATGACCCGCAGGTACGTCCGAAAAAGGATTCGTCGCCGCAAAACTTGTTGAAGTTATCCCCGTAATTACAGCCGCCGTTAAAGCGGGCACTAAAATTTTTTTCATTAAAATTCCTCCAAAGTTTAATTTTTCCCGTAAATCTCTTCTAAATTAAACCGCAGGGATTTTATCATTTTTGAAAATTTACTGCAACGTTTTAATTTTTGCATAAATTTAAAAAATTTTTACTGCAACGCCTCTTGCAAAGTTTTCATATTTTGGCGCATTTTGTTTTGATAGTCTTGACGATTTTCAAATTTAGATTCGCCCGTTGTAACGGGGTCGAGAGTAAAAATTTTTGCGCCCGTTTCACGCGCAATAGTTTCTGCTGCTTTTGGTGAATATTGCGGCTCGGTGAATAAAACTTTTACGGGCAATTCGTTTACAGTTTTGATAGTGTCAGCTAATTCTTGCGGCGTCGGCTCCGTGCCCGGTTCGCGTTCGATAACTGCCGCAATGTTCAATTTAAATTCTGCCGCAAAATACGGAAATGCTTCATGGAAAGTTACAATATCTTTGTGCGGCAAATTATCCAACGCCAAATGCATTTCATCGCGCAGGGTTGTAAGTTCGTTTAAATAATGCAGCGCGTTCTTTTTGTAAATATCGGCGTGCTCGGGGTCAAGTTCGCAAAGTTGCCGCTGAATCGATTTAACCTGCGCCATTGCATAAGTTACACTCAACCAAACGTGCGGGTTGACTTCCTCGCCTTCCTTCAGCAAATAAATTTCTTCCGAATTTGAGGCGTCAACAATTTTTAAATTTTTCTGCGTTTCAATAACTTTTTCCAAAAAATTTTCCATTCTCAAACCGTTGACAACAAAAATATCAGCAGTCTCAAGCGTTTTCATATCTTCAGTTGTCAGTTGGTAATCGTGAAGGCAACCTGTTTGCGGCTTAGTCAAATTTACAACTTCGACGCCTTCAATTTCGCCGACAATGTTTATTGTTTCAAGATACACGGGATAAAATGACGTGACGATTTTTAATTTGCCGTCGTCAACTTTTTCGCCGCAACCTGCAACGCTCAACATTAAAATTGTTAAAATCAGTAAAAAAATTTTTTTCATAAAAAAAGCGGTCAGAATTTCTCCGACCGCTTAACCTCCTTTATGTGAGAAAATTTATTCTATAGTATGAAGTTGAATTGCGCTTGTACCGCCCGCGCCGTATTTCAAGCCGCTTGTTACAACCGCAATATCGCCTTTTTTAACAAAGCCGTTTTCAAGGGAAATTCTGGAAACGTAAGCAAACATTTCGTCTTGATTGAGCCAAGGAGTTTCGGGAATTACGAAAACGCCCCAACGCAACGCCAAATGCCGCGCTATAGTTTGATTGGGCGCAAATGCAACTATAAACGCCTGCGGACGATATTTTGAAACAATTTTTGTAGTATAACCTGATTTTGTCGGCGTGATAATTGCACTCGCCGAAAGTTCGTAAGCAAGCTGAACCGTTGCATGCGCTATTGCGTCAGTATGTGAAAATTTTCTATGGACGCCTTTTTCTTCAAAAATTTTCTTGTATGATAAAGCTTTTTCTACGCGCTGCGCAATTTTCGTCATAGTTGCAACAGCTTCAACGGGATATTTGCCGCTTGCAGTTTCGCCGCTTAACATAATAACGTCCGCGCCGTCAAAAATTGCGTTGCCTACGTCAGAAACTTCTGCGCGAGTCGGGCGCGGATTAGTTGTCATACTTTCCAACATTTGCGTTGCAACAATAACGGGCTTTCCTGCCTCGTTGCATTTTCTGATAATTTCTTTTTGAATAACGGGAACATCTTCGGCGGGAATTTCAACGCCCAAATCGCCGCGCGCAACCATAATCCCGTCAGCCGCCGCTATAATATCGTCGATATTTTGAACGCCTGCAAGGTTTTCGATTTTCGGAATAATTTCCATATGCCCGTGATGACGCGCAATTAATTTTCTGATTTCTTCGACGTCGGAGGCACGTTGAATGAAACTTGCAGCGACAAAATCCATATCGTTTTCCACGCCAAAAATAATATCTTTTTCGTCCTGTTCGGAAATTGCGGGAAGGCTCAAAGTTGCACCGGGCGCGGCTACGCGCTTACGAGTACTCATTTTGCCCGAATTTAAAATTGTTGTAACAATATCTTTGCCTTTAATTTCGTCAATGCGCAATTCAACGAGCCCGTCACTCAACAAAAGTTTTTCGCCGATTGTAACTTCTTCGTAAAGTTTTTTATGGTTGACGGAGCAATGAGTTTCATCACCGGGCGTATCGTCATTGGTAAGCGTGAATTTATTTCCTGCAACGAGTTGCACTTCGCCTGCTGCAAATTCGCCCAAACGCATTTCGGGTCCCTTTGTGTCAAGCATTAAAGCAACAACGCGATTCATTTTTTCGGCGGCGGCGCGTACTGCGTCGATACGTTTTTTGTGTCCTGCGTGGTCGCCGTGCGAAAAGTTAAAGCGTGCGCAGTTCATACCGTTTTCAATAAGTTTTTCGATAACGCCCGGTGCGTCGGTTGCGGGTCCTTGCGTGCAAATAATTTTTGTTCTTTTAAGCATTAAAATTTCATCTCCCTAAAAATTTTTTTATATGAATTAATTCATTTTCGCCAGTACGTCATCACGATATTTTTTATAATGGTCATCATTGGGATTTAATTCAATGGCTTTATTGTAGTATTCAAGAGCTTTTTTATAATTCCCCAATTTTCTGTAAGCCCAACCCAAATTATTCCAAACAGGCGCACTTGTAAAATTTGATTCAACAGCTTTATTGTAACATTCAACAGCCTTGTTGTAGTTGCCCAAATTGTAATAAACAAAGCCCAAATTATTCCACGCCGTGCCATATTTCGGATTTAATTCAAGAGCTTTATTGTAATATTCAACCGCCTTGTTGTAGTCGCCCAATGAATCATAAGCCAAGCCCAAATTGTTCCAGACAGGCGCGTCTGTAAAATTTGATTCAACGGCTTTATTGTAACAATCAACAGCCTTATTGTAGTCGCCCGAACTGTAATAAACAAAGCCCAAATTATTCCACGCTGTACCATATTTCGGATTTATTTCAATGGCTTTATTGTAAGACTCGATAGCCTTGTTATAATTTCCCGCCGAATCGTAAGCGAATCCCAAATTATTCCACGCGGTATCATATTTAGGATTTAACCGAACAGCTTTATTGTAACACTCAACAGCCTTGTTGTAGTTGCCCAATTTCCTGTAAGCCAAGCCCAAATTATTCCACGCAATGTCATAATCAGGATTTAATTCGAGCGATTTATTGCAATACTCAACCGCCTTGTTGTAGTTGCCCAAATTGTAATAGGCAACGCCGATATTATTCCACGCTGTACCGTAATTGGGATTTAATTCAACAGCTTTATTGTAATATTTAACAGCCGTGTTGTAGTCTTCGGCGTCAAAATAAAAATTGCCTTTGTCCAACCATTGCGCGGCGGTGAATTGTTCTTCGTTGCGTTTAACTTCGTTGTTAATTTTGGCGCGTTCGTCGGTGGAGGCGGTTGCAAATTTTTTCTTGAGGGCGTCCATTTCGGCGTTAAGTTTTGCAATTTGTTCGGATTGTTCCTTATTTTTGCGCAGAAGTTCAGAAAGTTTTTGTCTGTCCTGCTGAAGTTTTTCTGCAACGCTTGAGGTATCGACTTTTGCAATTATGCGGCAATGGAAAACCATTGAATCGCCGTTAGTTTCAATTTTGACGGGGGATTCTATAATTTGCAAAACGGCGGCTGAAAAAGTGCGAATTTCATCGCGCGTAAGACTGGAATTTTTAATTTCAGAAATACTTTCGACGAAAAGGCAAGCTTGCTCACTTGCGGCGCGTTTAGCGTCTTCGCGGGCGCGTTCCTTTGCAACGCCTTGATTTTCTTCCAAGCCGTCGCCCATTATGTAATAGCCGTCCGCTTCAATCGTTTTAACTTCAGCACAAACTACAGGCACGGGCAAAAAATTATTCGGCGGCAAAATTACAGGGCTGAACATTAACGCGCCAAAAATTGCAACGGCTAATTTTTTCTTCAGCAAAATAACCGCCTCCCAAATTTTTTACAATAATATAATTTTTCGGCAAAATTGGCAAGGTGTAAATAAAAAAAGCAGACTGAAAAATTTTCCAATCTGCAAAAAAATTTATTCTGCGAAATTTTTTCCGAGCGCAAATGCTTTTTGATTAAGTTCAAGAAATTTCGGCGGTACATTCGCCTTTAAAGATTCAAGCCACGCACTTTCGGGAATATCAAAATAATGTGACAGCCTGCCGAGCAAAACTATATTTACTGCTTTTTGAGAGCCCGCCTGCCGCGCAAGTGAAAGGCAGTCCATAGCGTCAACTTTAATATTTTTGGCGCGCATTTTTTCAACGAGATTTTCGGGATATTGCGCCGCGCCGATAATTACGGGCATTGGGTCAATTTGTTGAGTATTGGTGACAATTTGCCCGCCTTCCTTCAAACAATCTAACCAACGCGCAGTTTCCAAAATTTCAAACGAAACTATAAAATCAGCTTGCCCTTTATCGACAACGGGCGAATAAACTTTTTCGCCGAAACGCACATAAGTTATAACACTGCCGCCGCGTTGGCTCATTCCGTGCACTTCAGAAACTTTGACATCGTAGCCTTGATTTAAAAGCAAGTGTCCCAAAATTTTGCTTGCCAAAAGTGAACCTTGTCCGCCAACGCCGACGATTATAATATTTTTTGTCTCCATAAATTTTCCTCCGAATTAATTTTTCAGATAAATATTTTTGCTGATTAAATTTTCATTGCTTGCAAGTACGGTTGTCATTGCAATATCGCCCGTACAATTTAAAGCAGTGCGAATCATCGAGCAAATCGGGTCTATTCCCAAAATTACGGCGGTAGCTTCTGCAGGCATCCCCAACGCAATTACTATCGACGCCAAACAGACAAACGCGCCGCCCGGTACGCCCGGCGCACCTATCGACAACGCTACTACCGTTATAAAAATTGTAAATAAAATATCAGGCGTCAATTCTATTCCGTACATTCGCGCCAACATTATGCTTGCTATCGCCAAATAAAAGCAGCCGCCGTCCATATTGACTGTTGCGCCTATCGGTATTGAGAACGAAGGCAATTTCGGCTCAATCCCCAATTTTTCTGTACAAAATTTCATTGAAAACGGCATTGTTGCATTGGAACTGGAAGTTGATAAAGGTATTGGAATAAAGCCCAAAATTTTTTTCAAAAACGGCAAGGGTGTAATTTTTCCTACCGCAATTAAAATCAGCGCGTAAACTCCGACCATTAAAATACTTCCGAAAACTTGCGCCGAAATTAATTTTCCCAACAAAAATACTGAATCCAGCCCCAAATTTATTATCAGCGACGCCATTGCCAAAAACGCAATCAGCGGAATACATTTTACAATTAAACTGATCATATTCAGGCAAAAATTATTCATTGCGTCAATAATATCGTGAAGAATTTTTACCTTTTCGCCGAGCCCGTTAATGCAAATTCCAAAAAGAATTGCCACAAAAATTACTTGCAACATTTCGCCGTTGACTATCGGCGCAATTAAATTTTTCGGCACAATCTCTACAAGCATTGAAAGTAAAGAAATTGATTGACTTTGCGCGGCGGCGGAAGTTTCAACCGTTCCCATTTGCGGCACTTCGCCCATAAAAACCAAATAACCTATTCCAATACTTATAGCTGACGCAAAAACTGTTGTAAGCGTGTACAGCCCCATTAATTTGCCGCCGATTCTGCCGACTTCAGCCGCGTTTGTAATGCTCGTTACGCCGCTTATTACACTGAAGAAAATTACAGGCGCAATCATCATATTCAGCGCGTTCATAAACATTGTGCGGAAACTTTTTACAATCGTTTCATCGAAGTACGAAACAATTTCAGGCGCAGCGATATTTTTTATTAACAAGCCGAAAATTATTCCCGCAGCCATTCCTATAAGCGTATAGTAAATTTGTTTATTGCCCGAGTCGTGATAATGAATGACAACAATATTTTTTGTAGCGTAGTGCGCGTAATTCATTTTGGAGCGGTACGATTTCAAAATTACCGTGCGGTAAAAATCTTCGTCTTCTTCGTCATAGTCGGTAATTTCAACAAGCGGGTTATATTCTTTACCGCTGTATTCAAGTTGTAAATTCAATGTGCCGAATCTTTTGCGTAATTTTACGATAACTTCAGGAACGCCGCCAATTTGAGAAATTCTTATAAAAAGTTCTTCAAGCAGCAATTCAGCCATCATAATTTCTTTTTTTGTAGCTTTTGTTTTGGTTAATTCATCGTGAATTTTTGCGGTAACTTCGGAAAAAGTATTTTTGTTGAGAAAAAATCCTTCACGTTTAGCCAATTAAAATTATCTCCCTTAATTATTTTCCGTCGAAATAAAAGCTTTTTTCGGACAAAGTTGACTGCAAACACTGCAACCGACGCATTGCGTAGAATCAACAACGGCTTTACCGTCTTTTATGGAAATTGCGGGGCAGCCGATTTTCATACAGGATTTGCAGCCGATACATTTTTCAGAATCAACTTTCAGCGGCGGATTATGTTTAACATATTTCAAAAGTGCACAAGGTCTGCGCGAAATAATTACTGAAGGTTCAGGCGCGGCTAATTCTTCTTTAATAGCGGCGTCACATTCTTTCAAATTGTACGGGTCAACAACGCGCACGCGGTTAATCCCCATAGATTTTACCAACGCTTCAAGATTAATTTTGCCTGCGGGGTCGCCCTTGATATTAAAACCTGTAGTAGGATTTTGTTGATGTCCCGTCATACCAGTAATTGAATTGTCCAAAATAATAACCGTCGAATTTGACTGATTGTAAGCAACGTTTGCAAGTCCCGTAATTCCCGAATGTACAAAAGTTGAATCGCCGATAACTGCAACGGTTTTGCCTTCGGATTTTTCGCCGAGAATTTTATTAAAGCCGTGTGTTGCGCCGATACTTGCGCCCATGCACAAAGTCATTTCGATTGTTGAAAGCGGCGGCACTGCGCCCAAAGTATAACATCCGATGTCGCCAAGCACGGTACAATTTCTTTTTTTGAGAGAATAGAACAAGCCGCGATGAGGGCAACCTGCGCACATTACGGGCGGGCGATTTGGAATATTATCTTCAAGCTTTACGCCTTCAGAAACTTTTTGGTTAAATGCCCTTGCAATTAAATTCTGCGAAAATTCGTCAACGCGCGGCAAAATATTTTTTCCTTCGACTGCAAGCCCTAAAGTTTTGACGAAACTTTCTATAACGTCGTCAAGTTCTTCAACCACGTACAATTTTTTAACTTTCGCCGCAAAATTTTTAATAAGTTCGGGCGGCAAGGGGTTTACCATTCCCAATTTTAAAACGCTGACACTGTCGCCGAAAACTTCTTTAACATATTGGTAACAAGTTGAAGAAGTTATAATTCCAATTTCGTTTGAAAAAATTTCTTCGCGGTTGACAGGGGTTTTTTCTGCGTATTCGATTAAATTTTTTGTACGCGCTTCAACGATTGGATGACGCTTTTTGGCGTTGCCGGGCATCATTACATATTTTGCAATATCTTTTTCGTAAGTTTTTTCGGGAACTGTACGCTCTGAAGTTTCAACGACTGATTGAGAATGTGCAACGCGCGTACACATTTTTATTAAAACGGGCGTATCGAAAAGCTCGGAAATTTCGTAAGCAAGTTTTGTAAATTCCAACGCCTCTTTGGAATCCGAAGGTTCAAGCATTGGAACTTTTGCGGCTATGGCGTGGTGGCGGCTGTCCTGTTCATTTTGTGAAGAGTGCATACCTGCGTCATCAGCAACAACTACAACCAAACCCGCGTTGACGCCCGTATAACTCATTGTGTAAAGCGGGTCGGCAGCAACATTTAAGCCGACGTGTTTTTGGGCGCAAAAGGCGCGGCGTCCTGCCAAGCTTGCGCCGAATGCTGATTCCATTGCAACTTTTTCATTGGGAGCCCATTCGCAATAAATTTCGTCAAACTTCGCCGCCTCTTCCGTAATTTCGGTTGAAGGTGTACCGGGATAACTTGAAACAAAACAAACGCCCGCTTCATACAGGGCGCGCGCTATTGCCTTATTCCCTAACATTAATTCTTTCATTAAATACTCTCCTTTGAATTTTTTACAATTCGATTATAGCACTGTTTAAAAGTTGCGGCAAATTTCGCGCAGTTTTAAGACTTTTTAAAAGTTTTGTGGAAATTTTTTATTTTTCAAAGCGCGGCGTATTGTACAATTTCTAATTTTTATTAAAAAGTTTTTACACCCGAATACTTATAAAGCGCATATTTAAAAATTGCGCGGCAGGATAAAAAAATTTTTTTGGCGAATATAAAATTGATTGGGGATACAAAGCCGGTACCCTCCGGCGGTAATATTGTGAAAGGAGTTTCTTATGGGATTTTTTGACAGACTTAAAGCAGGTTTAGCCAAAACTCGTGAAAAACTTGCAGATAAAATCGACGACCTTTTAAATAACTCAACAAAAATTGATGACGAACTTTTGGAAGAATTGGAAGAAACTTTAATAATTTCGGACGTTGGCACAAAGACTACAGAAAAATTAATGGAAAAGCTGCGCAAGGGTATTCGCAAAACTGAAATAAAATCGCCGCAAGACGTAAAAATATTTTTGTCGAATCAGATACGCGAACTTTTGATTGAAGAAGAAGGCTCGGCGGTAAATTTGACGCCGCCGCACGTTATTTTAATGATTGGCGTAAACGGCGCGGGTAAAACTACCACGATAGGAAAATTAAGCGCGTACTATTCCGAACGCGGCAAAAAAGTTATGGTTGCAGCCGCTGATACTTTTCGCGCAGGAGCTATTGACCAACTGGAAGTTTGGGCGCAACGTACCGGCGCAGAAATTATTAAGCACAGCGAGGGCTCCAATCCTTCATCGGTTGCACTCGACGCCGCGCGCTCTGCCGTTGCAAGAAATATTGACGTGCTGATAGTTGACACGGCGGGCAGGTTGCAAAATAAATTTAATCTTATGGAAGAATTGAAAAAAATTAATCGAATTATCGGCAAGGGAATTAGCGGCGCACCGCACGAAGTTTTATTGGTACTTGACGCAACAACGGGACAAAATGCACTTCGTCAAGCCGAACTTTTTTCAAAATCCGCAGATATAACAGGGATTGTTTTAACTAAACTTGACGGCACGGCGAAGGGCGGAATGATTATCGGCATTAAGGAAGAATTAAATATCCCCGTAAAATGGATAGGCGTCGGCGAAGGGCTTGACGATTTACGCCCGTTCAACGCAAAAGAATTTGCTGACGCACTTTTTGGATTGTGAGGAATTTTTATGCTGAAAAAAATTTTTTTGATAATCTGCGCGACGCTGTTAATTTTTCAAAGCGCAGAGGCTGGACACCTTGAGGAAATTTTGGAACGCGGCACAATCAGAATCGGTACGACAGGGGATTATCGCCCAATGTCTTACCTAAATTCAAGCGGCGAATATGAAGGCATTGACGCCGAACTTTCAAAAATTATTGCAGATTCTTTGGGCGTGCAAATTGAATATGTACCTACAACGTGGCCAACTTTGACGGCTGACACTTTGGCGGGCAAATTTGATATTGCACTTTGCGGCATTTCCAGAAATTACGCGCGTGCAAAAGTTTTGGCAATGTCTGACGGTTACGGCGTTGGGATTTTCGGCAAAACTATTCTTTGCAGGAAAAAGGACGCCAAAAAGTTTAAAACTCTTGCAGATATTGATAAACCTTCAGTGCGCGTTATGATAAATCCCGGCGGTACCAATGAAAAATTTGCGCACGCCAATTTGAAAAATGCAAAATTAATTGTCTTCAACGAAAATGCAGAAATTCCGAATCAAATTGCGGCGGGTAATGCTGACATTATGATAACTGAAACTGTCGAGGCGTTGACTTACATTAAGGAAAATCCGAATTTAGCCGCGCCGCTGATTGACAAGCCATTTACCGTGCATTCTTGCGGAATTTTAATGCAGAAGGGCGACCAAGAATTTTTGAACTATATAAATTTTGTTTTGACTGAAATTCGAGACGACGGCACTTTGGCGAAATTGGAAAATAAATATTTACGCGGAAAATAATTTTGAATGAAACTAAAAAAACCGCCCTTTTGAGCGGTTCTTTTTTTATCTATTTTTTAATATACGAATTTGTTCTTGCAGTTCTTCAATTTGTTGGTCTAAATAGTCAACTCTCTTCCAATTATGTTCTAATTGAGATGGACTAAGTTTATCAGAACCTGTTCGCCATCCATTAGTCGTAACAATGTTTCCACGTTTACATTTTAAATCAAAAATTTTATTTTCAAGAGTTTCTATTTTGCTTTCTCTATCCATACTTTTTATTACGTTCATAATATTTTGCAAATCTTCATCTTCATCATCTGATTTATTTTTACTACTACCAACAAACTTTTCAAGAAATATCAAACACTTCCCCAATAATGGAAGTATAAAATATAATGAACAAAATAAAAAAATCATGTATCCATAAACGGCAAATCGCATACCTATTTCTTCTATGGACAAACCTTGTTTTATCCAAGCTACAAAGTATACCAATGTAACTAATCCAAACATGAACAAAACCAAAATAATCAATCCGCGCTTATCTTTTTTTGACATAATTCAATCCCTCCTACGTACAAATTTTTATAATACAATCTTCCACCCGTGTCAAGTAATAATTGCACTAAAAAACCGCCGTTTTATTGGCGGTTCTTTTTTTATTGGAAAAATAATTTACAAAATTAAAGTTGAGGACCTGCAGGAACAAGAGCCTTGCCTGCTTCGTTGTATTCGTATTTCTTAAAGTTTTTGATAAAGCGACCTGCCAAGTCGTTAGCTTTTTTATCCCATTCGGATTTGTCGGCGTAAGTATCGCGCGGGTCAAGAATATTTGTAGCAACGCCTTCAAGTTCGGTAGGAATTTCAAGGTTGAAAATAGGAAGTTTCTTTGTAGGAGCAGAATTAATTGCGCCGCCCAAAATTGCGTCGATAATTCCGCGCGTATCTTTAATAGAAATGCGTTTGCCGCTGCCGTTCCAGCCTGTGTTGACGAGGTAAGCTTTTGCGCCGCTCTTTTCCATACGTTTAACCAATTCTTCAGCGTATTTAGTAGGATGAAGTTCAAGGAAAGCTTGACCGAAGCACGCGCTGAAAGTAGGCGTAGGTTCGGTAATTCCGCGTTCAGTGCCTGCCAATTTCGCAGTAAAGCCGCTAAGGAAATAATATTTAGTTTGTTCGGGCGTCAAGATTGAAACTGGCGGAAGTACGCCGAATGCGTCTGCGCTAAGGAAAATAACAGCCTTTGCCGCCGGACCGTGACTGTCGGGGCGAACAATATTTTTAATGTGATAAATCGGATAACTTACGCGGGTATTTTCAGTAACTGATTTATCGGCAAAATCAATCTTGCCGTTTTTGTCAACCGTGACATTTTCCAAAAGTGCGTCGCGGCTGATAGCGTTGTAAATATCGGGTTCAGATTCTTTATCGAGGTTGATAACTTTGGCGTAGCAGCCGCCTTCAAAGTTGAATACGCCCGCATCGTCCCAGCCGTGTTCGTCGTCGCCAATCAAAAGGCGTTTGGGATCTGTTGAAAGGGTAGTTTTGCCCGTGCCTGAAAGTCCGAAGAAAATAGCGGTGTTTTCGCCGTTCATATCGGTATTTGCGGAGCAGTGCATAGCGGCAATACCTTTCAGCGGCAAAAAGTAGTTCATCATTGAGAACATACCTTTTTTCATTTCGCCGCCGTACCAGGTGTTAATAATGACTTGTTCCTTGCTTGTAACGTTGAAAACAACAGCGGTTGTGGAATTTAAGCCGAGTTCTTTCCAATTTTCAACTTTCGCCTTTGAAGCGTTATAAACTACGAAATCGGGTTCTTGGTCAAATTCAGCTTGAGTTTTGGGGCGAATGAACATATTGGTAACAAAGTGCGCCTGCCAAGCAACTTCCATAATGAAACGAATTTTCATACGTGTATCTTTATGAGTACCGCAGAAACCGTCAACAACGTACAATTTTTTATTTGAAAGTTCTTTGATAGCGAGTTCTTTTAAAACTTTCCAACTTTCGACGGAGCATTTTTTGTTATCGTTTTTGTATTCGTCAGAAGTCCACCAAATTTCGCCGGGTGCGCCTTCTTTAGTGGTTTCATCGTAGACAATGAATTTATCTTTAGGAGAACGTCCCGTAAATTCGCCCGTCATAACGTTAATTGCGCCGAGTTCGGTTTCTTGTCCGACGTCGAAGCCTTCGAGTCCGGGTTTAGTTTCTTCATTGAAAAGCACTTCGTAAGTAGGGTTATAAAGTACTTCAGTTGTTCCTGTAATACCGTATTTTGTCAAATCCATCATTGGCATTGTATCAACCTCCAAAAATTTTTAACGCAAGAATAATAGCTTATTTTTCAGCCGTTGTCAATTTACGAAATTTTTTATTTTTATCGTTTTATAATAGAAAATTTTAATTTAGGGCGTGTTGCAGACATACTTTATTTTCAAGATTTTCTTCAGGCTTTAGCTTTTTTCAAATTCATTTTTAATATAGTTAAAATTTTTTTCTGCGGACTTATCAAGATACTTTATAAAAAATTTCATTTCGTCGCTGTCTTCACTAAAAGGATTATCAGGATTAGTCGGATTAATTCCCGCAGATCTGCCTTTATCTCTAAGCTGTATCAGTCTGTTAAAGTGTCGGGAATTGTAGCCTAAAACAATGCAAAAAATAAGTAAATCAACTTTTGAAGTCCGACAATATGGCAAAGTATATTCTGTTTTTTTGCTGCGCGTTATCCCTGCAACAGATTCTAAAAATTGGCTATACCCTTGCCTTTTTTGCCCAGATATTCTGCGGGAATTATATTTCATTTCCAAAAGGCTTTTAACATACTTGCAGAACTCGTTATCATAGCCGTACACTGTTATATTTAATTGTGAATTTTTTTCTGCTTGACAGTTAATATCATACAGATAAAGGTCAAATATTTCCATACGAAAATTTTGCGGCGTCCCTCTGTTTAATTTTGCATTGTGAAGTTGGTGCAATAAATACGCTAATCCCATTTGACAAAAAAATACGTCAGCTTGTTTATCATCCGAATCTAATCTAATCATGTGCGCGGTAAAAATTTCGCCGCTGATAAAATTTTCTATTCCGTTTTCAAAGAGGAATTGAAAAAATAATTTTTCTTCGCTGGAATATTTCGAGTCAGAAAATAATTTAGTCAACAGTGCAACAGTTGCAGCAGATAAATTTTCTTCGGGAACATTCGGGCTTTTATACAATTCCGGCATTTTTCCTGCATTTTATCCTCCTCCAATAAAATTTATAAAAAATTTTTTTATAACAGCGAATAAAAGAACATATTTTGTATACACGAAAAAATTAATGAACGATATCTCAATTGATTTTAGAAGGCGTGATTATCAAAAAATTTTAGAACTTCCCAACAACAGTTTTAATTAAGTTTATTTTCTGAATGAGGTTGAAAATTATGGCAAATGCATTTAATGTTAATAAATTTAAACATTGTCGGACAAAAACAACCCGTTGTTGAAGAAAAACCTGTTGTTGGCGAAGAGGCGCAATGGAGCTTTAAAAAGAATGTTGCCACTTACGGCACAACCACAGAAATTCTTGTAACAGTTAGCGGCGTAAAATCTACCGAAGGACTTTCTTTAGAAGGTACTACCGTTGTAATTGATAAACACTCTCTTAGCAATAAGACAATAAAAATTTCTTCGGGCTATACTCTTAAGTTGGCTGATTCCGTTGCTACTCCTAAAACTTCTACAACTTGGAAATTTTCAGGCAGCACTGCAACACTTAAAAAGTCTGCAACAAGCGGCTATATCCTTTCAGAAGACAGCCGCACAATCACCTATAAAAAATCTTCAAAACCAGTTACTGAGATTACGCTTACGGGTCTCAAAAAAGGTTTAAAAGTTATCGACGGCGAAATTGAAGGAATTTACGCAGATACAGATTCCAAAGTTGTAACGCTTTCTGCTGAAGTACTCGGTACCTCAAATGTTAAAGTCAAAGGCAACTACACTCTGGAACTTGAGGGCGACGTCCCGGAACCAACCGAAAGCACCTTTGAACTTTACGTAAGTAGCACAAAGCTCAATGTAAAGCCTGCAAGTGCCGCCGGCTATGTGCTTGCAACTAATCAAAAATCCGTTTCTTACAAAAAGGCAGTGTTAGGCAAAGTTACTGCAAGCGTTAGCGGTTTAAAGAAAGGAACTAAATCAACTGACGGCGTTAACGTATTTGATAATTCAATTTCAATTTCAGGCGAAATTTTGTCAAATAAATCCAGCGTCAGTGGTGGAAACTATGAATTTTATTTTGAAGAAAATTATAACAATGCCGCTATTGCAGGCAGTAAGTCTGAAGACAGCATTACAGTTGCAGGGAGTAATTTAACAATTACAGGCGGCAAAGGCAATGACTATCTTTCAAATGACGGCTCGGCAAATACTTTCGTCTATTCAAACGGCGACGGCGATGATGTCATTGCAAATTTCACTGAAGAAGATAAAATCAAAATTTCTAAAGTAACTGTAAAATCTGTTAAAACTGAAAACTCTGATGTTGTAATTACAGTTGGTAAAGGAACTATAACGCTTGAGGACGCGGCAGGGCAGGACATTTCTATAAACAACAAAATTTATCAGACTGCAGAGCCCGAATTTTCAAACGCAAGAAAATCAGAATCCGAATATTTGTTCCCGGAAGATAATTTTGATGACATAATTGAATTTGATTCAATTCAAAATGGCGCAGAAAACTTTTCAGGGCAATTTGAAGATACAAAGAATTTTGACAAACTTACGCCCGAAAACTTAATTCTCACCGCAACAGATAACAAATAAGCACTCTAAAAAATACACTGCTTTAAAATCCCAATTTCTTGAAAATAAGATTTGGGATTTTTTTATTTTCAAAAAAAATAAGGGCTAAAAAATCTTTAGCCCTTGCTTGTGGAAATGTATTCTTCGACAGTCGAAATTAAATGCGCAATGTCAAAAGGTTTTGCAACGTGGTAATTCATACCGCTTTCAAGACTCATTTTTTTATCTTCTTCGCGGGCGTTGGCACTCAACGCAATTATCGGCAAAATATTTGTATCGTCCCTGCCGAGCGCACGAATTGCGCGCGTTGCCTCGTAGCCGTTCATAACGGGCATTTGAATATCCATTAAAACTAAATCGTAGTACCAAACGGGGCGGTTTTTAATAATTTCCACCGCGTCCGAGCCGTCAGGCACTGATTCAACCAAATAGCCCGCTTCAGTCAAAATTGTTTCCGCCAAAAGTCGATTAACTTCAATATCTTCAACAAGCAAAATTCTATGTTCGCCCGAAGATTTTTTTATTGCGGGTTCTTCGATAATTTCGCTTTTCGGCGTATGTTCAACGAGTTTCAAAGGTAAATCAATCGTAAAAGTGGAGCCGACATCTTTTTTGCTTTTTACTGAAATGGAGCCGCCCATAACGTCCAAAAGTTTTTTCGTGATTGAAAGTCCCAATCCCGTACCGATATAGCCGCTTTTCGTGGAAGAATTTTCGCGCTCAAAGGCGTCGTACATTTTCTTCATAAAATCTTCGGTCATACCGCAGCCCGTATCAGCAACAATAAATTGATAACGCGCGTAACCTGATTCTGAAATTTGTTTACGGCGCACAGAAATTTTTATACTGCCGTGCGCGGGCGTAAACTTTACGGCGTTGCTTAACAAATTGCTCATAATTCGCCGAAATCTTAAAGCGTCAACAAAAACTTCGTCGGCGGGCAATTTTATATTTTCCTCAAGCAAAATTTGTTTTTCGTGAATAAACGGGCGGAACATTCCCAAAACAATATTAATTTGTTCGCGCAGGTTGCAAGGTTCGGATTTAATTTCAAGCCTGCCGTAGTCAATTCGGCTCATTTCCAAAATATCGTCAATCAGCGCAATTAAATGGCGGTTAGCCTCGTCAACTTTTGTAAGGTACATTTTCACGCGCGCGGAGTCGTCCAAATGAATTTTCGCAAGTTCGGTAAAGCCCATAATTGCATTCATAGGCGTCCTTATATCGTGCGAAATGTTGAACAGGAAAGACGATTTAATTTCGTTGGCGCGTTTTTCCCTTTCCAATTCCATTTCCATATTCATTTTTTCGGCAAGCTCGCGCCGCGCCTGCGTAAAATGTTTTGTAACGTCACGATAACCCATAACAACGTGGCGCGTGAAAGTTTCTTCTTCGACACGCGCTATAAACATTTCGATATAAATAATTTTATCGTCGTCATTTTTGCAGCGATAGGTTACGGTGTAGGAAGATTCAGCCTTCAACCGCTCGCGCAGGCGTTCAATTTCAATTTCTTTCAGATATAAATTTTTATCTTCGGGCAAAATGTAGCGTTCGGCGTACAGCGGCAAAATTTCTCTGAAAGAAAATTTTTCCTTGTCATTGACGCCCAATTCTTCAGTAAGCTTTAAAAAATTTTTATTTTTGAGACGATAGGGGCGCATTGTGCCCTTGTCAAGATTCAAAAGATAAATCGAAGAAAAGCCGATACTCAAGCCTTCAATAACTTTTTCGCGGCGTTGATTTTCTTCGCGCGCCAAATGCATTTCGGTTATATCACGAATGAAAACGTAAAAAACGTCGCCGTAATTTTGGGTACGACTGAACCTGCCGAAATCGTCAACCCAACGAATGGAGCCGTCCTTGCGAATAATTCTGTATTCCACATAGTCAATTTTTTTATCGTGCGTTGCAATTTGATGCTTGATTGACGCTTGAACAATATCCAAATCGTCGGGGTGTACAATTCCTTGAAAAGTGTATCCCGTCAATTTTTTAAATTCGTCAAGAGTTTTACAGCCGAAAATTTCCAGCATTACGTCATTTGCGTATAAAAGTTCTTCTTTTTCGTCGGCGCGGTAAATGAAAAAACCGCCGGGCATTTTTTCTGTCAAGTGGTCTAAAATTGGTAAGTCATTTTCTACAGCAACCATTTAATTCGCTCCCTGTTTTTAGGTGTCAGGTATCAGGTTTTAGGTTTCAGGGAATTTACTGACACCTGACACCTGCAACCTGACACCTATCTGACAACAACGTTGATTAATTTATTGGGAACGGCAACGATTTTAACAATTTTCTTATCGCCAATAAGATTTTGAACGCGCGGCAAAGTCGGAGCAAGTTTTTCAAGCGCGGCTTTGTCAAGATTATTTGCAACGTTAATATGTTCACGAACTTTGCCGTTAATCTGCACGACAATTTCAACGGTATCTTCAGCAATGGCGGCTTCGTCGAACTTCGCCCAATTTTGTTTATGCACATCGCCCGCAAAAAATTTACTCCACAATTCGGCGGCAATGTGCGGCACGAACGGCGCAAGCATTATCAAAAGATTTTTCGCAAATTCCCGCGCAAGGTCAGGATTAATTTTTTTATCTTGGAAATTGTGCGCGGCGTTTACAAGTTCCATAAGCGCACTAATCGCCGTGTTGAATGCAAATCTGTCGTGCAAGTCTTCGGTAACTTTTTTAATTGTTTTATGTAAAATTCGGCGCAAAATTTTTTCTTCGTCATTCAAAGTTGCAACGTCATAATTTTCCGTGCCGCCTTTAATTGCGTCTTCAAAAATTCCCAAAATCCGCCAAACTCTGTTCAAAAATCTGTAAGAACCTTCAACGCCTTTATCGCTCCAGTCCAAATCACGTTCAACGGGCGCAGCAAAAAGTATGAAAAGGCGGGCAGTATCTGCGCCGTATTTTTCAATAATTTCTTCGGGCGAAACAACATTACCCAAAGACTTTGACATTTTCGCGCCGTCTTTAATAACCATTCCTTGAGTCAACAAATTTGTAAAGGGCTCGTCATAATCCAATAATTCGGCGTCGCGCAGAACTTTTGTAAAAAATCTTGAGTACAGCAAATGCAAAATTGCGTGCTCAATCCCGCCAATATATTGGTCAACGGGATTCCAATAATTTACAATTTCGCGGGCAAAAGGTTTTTCGGTATTGTGCGGGTCAGCGTAGCGCAGATAGTACCAACTCGAACAAATGAACGTGTCCATTGTATCAGTTTCACGCCGTGCCTTGCCGCCGCATTTCGGGCAGGTACATTCGTTAAATTTTTTGCTTGTTGAAAGAGGACTCAACGCGCCCTGTTTAAATTCCACATCGTCAGGAAGTTCAACCGGCAAATCTTTTTCAGGCACTAAAACTTCTCCGCACTTTTCGCAATAGATAACGGGAATTGGCGCGCCCCAATATCTTTGACGGGAAATGAGCCAATCGCGCAGTTTGTAATTAATTTTGCGTGTACCAATTTTTTTATCTTCGAGCCAATCAATAATTTTGCTTTTTGCAGATTCATTATCGACGCCGTTAAATTCGCCCGAATTAATCAGCACGCCCTTTTCAATGTAAGCGTTATCCATTTTTGAAAGTTCAAGCGGCGCGGCAGGATTGTCGATAACCAAAATTTTATCAAGGTTATATTTTGTTGCAAACATCCAGTCTCTTTCGTCGTGCGTAGGAACGCCCATAACTGCGCCCGTGCCGTATTCAAACAAAACATAATTTGTAATCCAAATTGGAACTTTGCGCCCGTTGACGGGATTAACGCAATAAACGCCCGTAAAAATTCCTTTCTTTTCGGATTCACTGGACGTGCGCTCCATATCGCTCATATCTTTAGTTTCTTTGATAAATTGGCGAATTTCACTTTCATTCGGCTGCCCTGCAATTAATTTTTCAATCAGCGGGTGTTCAACTGCCAACGCCATAAAAGTTATACCAAAAATAGTGTCAGGGCGCGTGGTGTAGACAGAAATTTTTTCGTCGAAGCCGTCAACTTGCAATGAAAATTCTGCACCTTCACTGCGCCCAATCCAATTTTCCTGCATAATTTTAACGCGGCTTGGCCAACCTTCGAGTTTGTCTAAATCCTTCAAAAGTTCGTCCGCATAATCAGTAATTTTGAAAAACCATTGCGCCAAATTTTTTTTATGGACTTCGTGATCACAACGCCAACATTTTCCGTCAATAACCTGTTCATTCGCTAAAACAGTGCCGCAAGTATCGCACCAATTAACCGACGCCTCTTTTTTGTAGGCAAGCCCGCGCTTGTAGAAAAGTTCAAAAAGCCACTGCGTCCAGCGGTAATAATCTGCGCGACAAGTTTCAACTTCCCTGTTCCAATCGTAGTCAAGCCCCATTTGCTTTTGTTGGCGAATCATATTTTTAATATTTGAGAAAGTCCAATCACTCGGTTTAACGCCGTGCGAAATTGCCGCGTTTTCTGCAGGCATTCCGAAGGCGTCAAAGCCCATTGGATGAAGAACGTTAAAACCCGCCATTTTGCGATAACGCGCAACAACGTCGCCGATTGAATAATTTCTGACGTGCCCCATATGCAAATTGCCCGAAGGGTACGGGAACATTTCAAGCGCGTAATATTTCGGCTTAGATTTATCAATTTCAGTTTTGTAATAATTCGGCTCGTCCCAAATTTTTTGCCACTTCGGCTCAATTTCACGGGGATTATATTTTTCCAATCAATTTACCTCCAAACTATTTTATAAACATATAATAAATATTCAAAACTAAAAATATTGCCGCCGCCGCAAGTGCAACGACGTTTATACGATTCAGCCACAATTTTTGCGTTGAATTTGCCGAAAAGTGATTTTGTACATAAATCGTTAAACAAGACGCCGCCAAAGACATATCAACGGCGCGTTGCAAAATATCGCGGCTGAGTACTGTAACTATCATCCAAAATATTGCTGCAAACAACATAAAATGACTTTTTTTATACAATTCAATTACCCCCAATCAGGCTATGAATTTAATATAAATTTCTGCAACAAACAAAACTATTGCCGCCGCCATTGCAATTAAGCCGACGCGCTCAATTAATTCGTCTTGACTTTCAGTAATTTTTAAGTGGCGGCGCGCGTAGGTTGTACCGAGCGAAACAATCAACGCTACGTAAAGTGCGCGGTTGACGTTATCGAAATTTGACCAACCTATTGCCAAAAAAATTATCGTCAGCGAAAGAATTATTATCAGCAAATAATCTTTGCCGACTTTTTCGGGCGGCTTTTCGTTTTTTTTATTTTTGGGGTGCAACTTTTTAAAAAGTTTTCTGGACAGCGTGGACAATGAAAAAAACTTCCTTTCAGTCAGTTTTTTTAGGAAACAGGAAAGCAGGGGACAGGGAACAGTTTTTTTTTATCCTTAATCCCTTTTCCCTGTTTCCTATTCCCTAATAAGGCATTGACAATTTTTCATAACTTCAAGTGCTTTTTGGTGCGCCTCAGGCGAAGTTCCCGCGCAACAACTTGCGTCAACTGAAACAAGTTGCTCGGGGTAAAAAGCTTTAAGTAAAAGCGCGTTTGATACAACGCAAATATCGGTACATACGCCGACAAATTCAACTTCTTCATACGGCTTTAAAAGCGAAGGCAGGCGCGTTGAACCGAATGCTTTTTTCTCGATAACAATTCTTGCGTGCGGAATAATTTTTTGAAGTTCGGGAACAATTTCCCAACCTTCAGTCCCTTTTATGCAATGTTCAAACGGTAAAAATTTTCCTTCCTGCGTTTGAAGGTAATCTTCTTTGTGCGTGTCTTGCGTGAAAATAATATCTGCAGATTTTTTTTCTACAACTTCAGAAAGTTTCGCAACAAGGCGCAGCAACATTTCCTGCGCATCCTTCGTACCAAGTACGCCCGTTACAAAATCGTTTTGCATATCGACAACTATTATTGCCTTTGTCATTTTCCAAATCTCCTTTCGTTTTAGGTGTTAGGAAATTTTCCTATTCCCTATTTAAATAATTTGTAAGCCAATTTTCAACGGCGCGCCCAATAATTTTTTTCCCTTCGCCGTCGGGGTGCAAGCCGTCAATAGCCAAATCTGCGCGAAGAAATCCATTTGAATCGGAAAGCGCGTTTTCAATGTCAATAAAATCCTCCTGCTCCTTTATCCATTCGCAAATATATTTTCGCTGTTCCTGCCAATCATACGGCGGATAATGCACGAAATTTACTTTGTCAATCAAAGGGGGATTAAGCGGCGTAGGCGTAATGAAAACAGGTTTAATTCCGTACGCTTCGCACTTGTCACGAATTGCCGCAAGATTTGTTACAGAATCCCAACCTACAATATCACTGCGGTAATCGTTGACGCCCGCCATTATAAATAAAACTTCGGGGTTGAAGGGCAAAATATCCCGCTCAAAACGATTCAGCATTTTTTCTGTAGTGTCGCCGCTCTTCGCAAGATTTTTAATCGGCAGGCTGCAATAATTTTGCCAATTATAAATTACGGTTGAAGGCGGTACGGAAATGGATCCGCCGCCGTGCGTAATGCTGTCGCCGAGTGCACAAAATCGCGCAGGTTTTTCAACTTTGAAACTGTTGCAAGGAGCTTGTTCTGACCATTCGGTTAAAACTGCGCCGTTTGCCGCAATTCCCCTGATTCGCCAAAAATAATCCCCGTCCTCGATCAAAGGCTTTTCGTCATAAAAATCAAAATTATCGTCCTTCGGATGAAAATCAGTTACGTAATCACGATAAATTTCGCCGTCCTTGAAAAGCTGAATCTCATAATGGTCGGCGTTAATCGTCGGCACCCAAGAATATACCAAAAACAACGGCGCAAATTTCATTTTGTCAAATTCGGTGGTTGTAAGCGGCGCGGGCGGATTTTCTTCAGCCGTCAAAATTAAAACTTCGTCCTCAACAATTTTGCTGTCAAAATCCAGCGCGTCAATTTGAATTGTGCTGCTTGAATTTTTTACCAAAATTTCAATGCCGTTTGTATAAGAAATTGCGTGCTTGCCTTCGTAAGAAATTTTATATTTGACGGCGCGCGGAACAACATTCCACGTCAAGCGCAAAATTTTTTCTTCGGCGGGCGCGGCGGTTTCACTCGGCGAATTTCTTTCGCTTGTATGATTGATTGTAAGATTTTTGGGCGCGGCTTCACTGACCGATAAAACTTTTGCAGTAACTTCTTGGCGGTTTTCGGCGTCTTGCGTTAAGTGGTTACGCGGATTTTTATTTTCAATCGCCTCCGGCAAATTATTTTTATTGCTGTCAAAAAAATGTAAGTTGTACAGGGATAAAAAAATTGCCAGAATGACCGGCAGAATTTTAAACATAAAAATACCTCCCCCTGTAAAAAAACTTTGTATATTCTACCTTGAAACTGCAATATTTGCAAATCCTTTTGTCAAGTTGCATTTGACGCCGAAAAATTTTATAATTTGAAACTAATCGAGGTGATTTAAATGACTGTCGAAATTGAAATAAATTTTATGAAGTTCTTGCAAAATAAATTTAAAAATACAACGTGGAGGTTAGATTTAAAATGACTTTTGAAATTAATTTAAATGACGAAGATACTGCAACTCTTCAACGTTATATGAAAGACAGGAATATGACAGTTTCAGAAGTTGCGCGGCAGGCAATTCTTGAAATGATTTTCGACGATGACGCAGATTTGGCAGCATACAATAAAGCAATGGAAGAATATCGCAAAGACCCTACAACTTATTCGTTTGAAGAAGTTTGCAAGGAATTAGGTATCTGATAAAATATTCTGTTGAACTTTCGCCTAAATCTAAAAAAATTCTCAATAAATTAGATAATCCTGTTCGTAAAAGAATTGTTCAATGGATTAGAGAAAATCTTGTAAATTGCGAAAATCCGCGCTTTCAATGAAAAGCTTTAACGGGCAACTTGAGCGGTAATTGGCGTTATCGCGTTGGAGACTACAGAATTATTGCCAAAATCGAAGACGATAAAATTTTAATAACCGTTGTTGACATTGGGCACCGCAGGAAAATTTATGACATTGATTAAGAATTTTTTTCTTGAAAAAATTTTGGAGGCTAAATTATGAAAATCGATATTACAAAAATTAAATTCGACGAACGCGGCTTAGTTCCCGCAATTATTCAGGAAGAAAGCGGACAAGTTTTAATGCTTGCCTATATGAATGAAGAATCCCTCAACAAAACGATTGAAACAGGCTACACGCATTTTTACAGCCGCAGCCGCCAAACTCTTTGGAAGAAGGGCGAAACAAGCGGCAACGTCCAGCGCGTCAAGGCGTTGTATTATGACTGCGACGGCGACACGCTTTTAGTTAAAGTTCATCAAACGGGCGTTGCCTGTCATACGGGCAGTTATTCCTGTTTCAGCGGGCGCAGGCTTGACGAAAATAATAATTTGCCCGCAGTTATCGAACAGCCGCCTGAAGAAAATCTTTCGCTTGTACTGTATGAACTTTACAGCGTGATTAAGGACAGGCAACGCCACCCCGTCGAAGGTTCATATACAAATTATCTTTTCGGCGCGGGGCAAGATAAAATTTTGAAGAAAGTCGGCGAAGAAGCAGTTGAAACTATCATTGCGTCGAAGAACGGCGAAAACTCCGAAATTCTGTACGAAATGGGCGACCTTTGGTACCATTGTTTAGTTTTATTGGCGTATCACGGAATTAAGCCCGAAGAATTATTCGCCGAGCTTATGAACAGACGCAAAGGCGGCAACTATCATAAATTCACGGGAAAAACAGGAGAGCGTCCGAAGGATTAATTTATGAAAAAATTTTTAATAATTGCGGCTTTAATGTTGTTGGCGGCGGGAAAAATTTTCGCGCAGAATGTACAACAAATTTCTGAAGGTCCAAAAATTTTAGTGCTGAATTATCACCAAGTACAAACTGCAAACAGCGCGCTTGCCGTTGCCGAAAAAGATTTTGAAGCGCAAATGAATTATCTTTCTTCAAACGGTTATGTTTCAATAACGCCAGACGAACTTTACAAAGGCTTGAACGGCGAAATTGAACTCCCGCCGAAACCCGTATTAATAACTTTCGATGACGGCTATGTGGATAATTACACAAATGCTTTTCCAATTTTGAAATATTACGGAATGCGCGCAACAATTTTTGTAATACCGGCGTTTGTCGGCAAGTACGATAATTATTTGACTTGGGAACAACTGCGCGAAATGGAAGCGGGCGGAATTACCATTGAAAGTCATACAATGAATCATTACAAGCTTGAAGAATTGCCCGACGACGAAATACGCAGCGAACTTTTGAACTCAAAACAAATTCTTGAGGAACAACTCGGGCACCCTGTAGAATTTTTGGCGTATCCGACGGGCACTTATAATTTGCACATTGCGGGAATTGCAAAGGCGGTAGGTTACAAGGGCGCGTACACGATTAAATATGGCAACGTAGATTTGGGCAGTAATTTTTACGCGCTGGAACGTGTACCGATTTTCAACACCGGCAGAACTATGAAAGATTTTTATGAGCGAATTGAATACCGCCAAAGTTTTGAAGAATTCGGCTGGATAAAAAAATGACTGCGTCATTTTTTAGGGAATAAAGCTTAAAGACTAGGGATTAGGGAATTGTAACTGTAACTAAAAAAAAGGGGCGCACAGGACGTGCGCCCCGCCACTGCGCAGGATGCGCGGCAATTTCTTTTTTGCAAACTGAAAAGTGCAACCCTGTAACGCCAGGCGAACTTTCGCCCGTCACTAAAGCCGCAGCTTGACCTTTTTTACGAGCGTAGGAAAAAGTAGAGGTCCCAAAGGGGGCCACCAGTTACTAAGTGCGTACAGAAACCGAGCGGCCCTGACGGGCGAAGAGTTTCTTTCTTTTGGGCGGGTTTTCTTTCTTTTCAAAGAAAGAAAAGCCGTGTTAAATTATTAAAAAAATTTTATCAAAAACAATAACATAAACTGAAAAATTTCTGATTGACTAACAACGCCAAAAATATTAATATATCGGCGGAGGCGAATACTTTGAATAGTGTTGTCGAAAATTTGCAGATTGTCAGAAACGAAATAGAAATTTCGCGCAGTAAACGCACGATTGAGAAAAACGCGCCTGTAACATTGGTCGCAGTTACGAAAAATCACGGCGTAGAAATGATGCAGCAAGCCATTGACGCGGGAGTTGCAGATATTGGAGAAAATCGTATCCAAGAGGCGGCAGAAAAATTTAAAAGCCTGAATCGAGAAGTTACGCGCCATTTAATAGGGCACCTTCAAACAAACAAGGCAAAACAAGCAGTACGACTCTTTGATTTGATTCATTCCGTTGACAGCGAAAACTTGGCGGCGGCTATTGACAAGGCGGCTCATTCTATCGGGAAAATTCAAGACGTGCTGATTCAAGTTAATTTGGCAAAAGAAGATTCAAAATTTGGCGTTTACGAAGAAAATCTGCAAACTCTCATTAAAACGGTTGACACGCTGCAAAATATTCGCCTTCGCGGCTTTATGTTAATCGCCCCGAATTATTCTGACGTTGAAAATTGTCGTCCGCTCTTCCGTCGTATGTATGAAATTTTCGTCGAAGCTCAAAAGACGCGGCAGAATTTCGATTTTCTGTCAATGGGTATGACGCACGATTATAAAATTGCGATAGAGGAGGGGGCTAACGTTGTGCGCGTAGGCACAGCAATATTTGGCGAAAGAATTTACTAGAAATGGGGAATGCTACGAATGAGTATACTTGACAAGATAAGCCGCTTTTTCGGCTTTTCAGGTGAAGAGGAGGAGAAGGAAATCGACAAGCAAGACAACAATGACAGCCTGCAAGATTCAAAAAACGATAAGCAGGAAAAATCGGAACAAAATAATTCCAACTACAACGTGTTGAATTTTAATTCCGCAATGTCAAACAGAGAAAATTCCGCGCGTCAAGGCAAGCTTGTTCCGTCAAAAATCACTACAATTAAGCCGAAAGATTTTAACGACGCGCAAACAGTAGCAAATTTACTTCGCGATAAAATTCCCGTCATTGTAAATTTTGAAGAAACAGACCTTAACGAAGCAAAAAGAATTATAGATTTTATCAGCGGCACCACTTACGCAATTAACGGCAAAATTAAGCAAGTCAGCCAAAAAGTTTTTATCGCCGCGCCGGATAACGTTACTGTTTCTTCTTCCGAAGAAGATAAAAAACCCGGCGTAAAATTCATAGATTAATTGGAGGCGAATCACTATTAAAGATAATTTTGAAAATACAAATACTCCCAACTCCGGCAACTTTTATAAAAAATCTGAAATAAAAACTGTCAAGCCTAAAAATCTTGACGACGCGCAAACTATTTCCGATTGCCTTCGTGATAAAGTGCCCGTTGTTGTAAATTTCGAGGAAACAAGCGAAGAAGAAATGAAACGCATTATGGATTTTATAAGCGGCACTACCTACGCCGTCGAAGGCAAAATTAAACAAGTCAGCAACAAAGTTTTTATTTTTGCGCCGGATAATATTACCGTTGAGGCTACCAACGAAACTAAAAGGACATGGTAAATTCCGGAGGTGCGTACCATGAATTATTTGTTCAAAAATTTTTTCGGTAATTGGTACAACCATAAAAATCAAGTGCAGGAAATTGAAATTGCAACGATTAAACCCAAAAATTTTGAGGACGCTCAAAAAATTGTAGATTATTTGGCGGATAAAATTCCCGTCGTTGTAAGTTTTGATGAAACTGACGAAACGCACATTAAAGAAATTTTAGATTTTGTTCACGGTAAAATTTTCGCCGCCGAAGGCAAAATGGAACAAGTCGGGCAAAAAGTTTTTCTCTTTACGCCTGATTATTTTGAAGTTGAAAACGCTGACGAAAAATAATTTTGGAGGCTAAAATTTGCAGGATTCTCACGAAAAAATTATAAGATTCTATAAAGGCACTGAAGGCGAACAAATGGCGGTTAAACTCGTTGACTTCGCCGAACAAGCCAAAAAAAATCGTAAATACAAATTGAGCGGCTTTTTAACGCCCTTTGAACAGGAAATGGCGAATACCATTGCAAACAGTTTGGGCGATTTGCACGTTGAATTTGACGGCGGATTTATCGGCGCGGAACGACAACGCGCCGCTTTTTGTCATATGGACTTTGCAGGTACGCCCGTTTTTGAAATTGCAGTGATTAAAGCCGAATGGAACGGCGAATTTGCGCGGCTTAGTCATCGTGACGTTTTGGGCTCGATTTTAAGTTTGGGCGTAAGCCGCGAAATTGTCGGCGATATTATTGCTACCAAAGAATTTGCAAAAATCCTTGTCGATAAAAAAATGGCTGATTATTTCGTTGCGAATTTGAAAAGAATCGGCGACAGCGGCGTTGAAACTTCGCTTGACGAACTTTCTGACATTGCGCCGAAAGAAGAGCGCGTCAAAGAAATTTCTGCAACCGTTGCTTCACTTCGCGCAGATTCTATCGCCGCCGCAGGCTTCGGTATGTCGCGCAGTAAAATGGCTGCCGAAATTGACGCCGAAAAAGTTAAATTAAATTGGCAAACTCTCAAAAACGCCGCGCAGTCAATCAAGCAAGGAGATATTTTAAGTATGCGCGGGCGCGGCAGGATCGAAGTCGCCGAAATTCGCGGGCAAACCAAAAAAGGGCGTATCGGCGTTTTACTCAAAAGATTTTTTTAGGGCGTCATTCAGTTTAGAAATTTTTATAAAAAAAAGAAGGCGCACAGGACGTGCGCCGCGTAGTGCGCAGGATGCGCCGCGCCGGTGCAAATCGCCCGTTCACGCCTTTTTTTGTCGCCTACTTAACTTTCTACAACGCGATAAGACGCGGCGAAGAAGTACACTTGCTAAAATGTTTGACGCGAAAAAATTTGAACGGGCGCAATTTCGGTAAAAGCACTTTTTCTTTGGTACTTTCTTTTTTTGCTTTGGAAAAAAGAAAGTACATTTAAAAGAAGAAATTAAAATTTTTAAACGCAAAACATAAACTGCAAGGACAAACTAAAAAAAAATTTTTTCACGGGAGGCTATAACGGTGCTTACACCAATGGATATTCAAAACCACGAATTTAAAAAAAGTTTTCGCGGTTACAATGAGGACGAAGTCGACGAATTTTTGGACAGAATTGTTGCAGATTATGAAAAGCTCCTGCGCGAAAATGAAAAACTTAAGGAACGCGCGGGTGTTAATGAAAAAGAAATTACCCATTACAAAGGGCTTGAACAAAATTTGCAGGATACTTTGATGGTGGCGCAAAAAACCGCCGACGACGTTTTAACCGCCGCGCGCAAAAACGCTAAGGAAATCAGAGAAAATGCCGCCAATGAAGCGCAGACTGTCCACGAAAATACAATTAGAGAGGCGCAAAATATCCGCGTACAGGCGCAACTCGACGCCAAGCAACGTATGGACGAAACTTTATTTAAATTAAATTCCGTTATGCTAGAATATGATAAAATTGTAAGGGAAAAAAATTCTTTCCTTTGGAAAATGCGCGCCGCTATGGAATCCGAATTGGCAGTTATCAATCAGCTTTTAAATTCAATCCCGACATCTATGGAAATTGAAACTATGAAAAATTCCGCCGCACAAGTTATTCAAAGTACTAAAACGCCCGCGTCCGCAGATGAACCTACCGTCAAAATTGAAAAAGTTGACGCCAAAAAAACTACAGAAGATAAACCCGCCGAAGTTTCCAAAGATGAAAACGCTACTACTGTTTTTAAACCCGCCAAAAAAAATTAATTCTAAAAAATTCTTGAGGAGTGGAAAATTTGAAGTCAATCGTTGCAGTTTTTAAAAAAATTCTGCTCGTCATTGAATTAGTTATCGCCGTTGCCGTCATAAATTGGGAAAAAACTTTGTTTATAGGCGTCATTGCGGTTGACCAAATTTTGAAATTTAAAGTTACAAACTCAATGATTTTGGGCGAATCTGTACCCGTCATAGAAAATTTTTTCCATTTCACATACGTTTTAAATCCCGGCGCGGCATTCGGTATTTTACCGAATCAACGGGTATTTTTTTTGCTTACGGGAATTGCGCTGATTCTTGCGACGATTTATTTTTACCCGCGCATTAAGAAAAACGAAAAACTTTTAAAATTCGGCGTGATAAATTTGGTAAGCGGCTCGACTGCAAATTTGATTGACAGATTTCAAACGGGCTATGTTATCGATTTTATCGACTTCAGAATTTGGCCAATTTTCAACATTGCGGACGTTGCAATAGTTTTGGGAATGTTTATAGTAATTTATTTTGTGGCGTTCAAAATGGAAGATGACGGCAAATTGAAGGAGGCGCGGCGTTGAATTTTTTTGTTGAAAGTTTGGAAAAAAATTTGCGCCTTGATATTTTTTTGAGTGAAAAATTTCCTGCGTGGTCTCGCTCGCACATTCAAAAAATTATTTCCGACGGCAAAATTACTGTCGATAAAAAAATTGTTAAACCAAGTTTTAAACTTGCAGGCGGCGAAAATATTTCTGTTGCCGAAATTGAAACTGTCGAAACTGAATACTTGCCCGAAAATCTGCCGCTTGATATTCTGTACGAAGACGCGGATATTATCGTTGTCAACAAGGCGCGCGGTATGACTGTCCACCCCGCCGACACTGTTAAAAGCGGCACGCTTGTAAACGCGCTGCTTTTTCATTGCCAAGATTTATCGGGAATTAACGGCGTCAAGCGTCCCGGTATTGTCCACCGCCTCGACAAAGATACTTCGGGCGTTATGGTTGTTGCCAAAAATGACGCGGCGCATATTAACCTTGCCGAACAAATTAAAAACAAAATTGCAACGCGGAATTATTTGGCGATTGTACACGGCGTAATTTCTGACAACGCGGGAATTATTACGGGCGCGATTGGCAGAGATAAATTTGACCGAAAAAAAATGGCGGTTGTTGCAGACGGTAAAACCGCGGTTACTGAATTTAAAGTGCTGGAAAGATTTAAAAATTTTACGTACGTTGAATGCAAACTGCAAACGGGGCGCACTCATCAAATTAGAGTTCATATGACGGCGATTGGACACCCGCTTTTGGGCGATTCAAAATACACTGCGCGAAAAAATATTTTTGAAATAAGCGGGCAGGCGTTGCACTCTTTCAATTTGAGTTTGATACATCCCGCAACGGGCGAAAGAATGAATTTTACTGCACCGCTGCCTGACGATATGCAAAAAATTCTAAATCAACTTAGAAATTAAGGAATAAGGAATAAGGAGAAAGGACTAAGGAAAAATTTTTCTAATTCCTGTATCCTTCATCTTGTTTCCTAAAATTTCGACCGAAGGGAGAAATTTTTATGAAAGCAATGCTTTTCGATATGGACGGCGTTTTGATTGACAGCGAACCGATTCATTTTGCCGGCAGAAAAAGAACTTTGAAACGTTACGGACTTGAAATTACTGACGCGGAACTTTTTAATTATCAAAGCACTTCAGCAAAAGTATTTTTGCGCGGTATTGCACAAAAGCGCGGCGTTGATATTCCGATTGACGAGGCAGCGGAATTTATACCGCTGGATTTTAAAACCGAATTTGACAACAGCGAAATTAAACCGATTGACGGGATAAAAATTTTGCTGGAAAATTTGGCGGCGAAAAATATTCCAATGGCTATTGCAAGTTCGTCAAGCCCGCAATTAATTAGGGAAATGATTAAACGCCTTGACATTGAAAAATATTTTACTGCGCTTGTCAGCGGCTACGAAGTTACAAACGGCAAGCCCGCGCCAGATATTTATTTAAAGGCGGCTGAAATGGTAAAAGTTGCGCCGCCTGAATGTGTTGTACTTGAAGACAGTCATAACGGCGTTTTGGCGGGCAAGTCGGCGGGAATGTATTGCATAGGTTTTCGCAGTCCGCACAGCGGCAACCAAGATTTATCTCAAGCTGATATTATAGTTAATAAAATTTCCGAAATTAATTTAAATCTTTGGAATTGAAAAAAGCGGCGAGCGTGATGCGATCCGCCCCTTTCGCGCAGGATGCGCGGCAACTTTTAGTTACTACGCTTTTAAGTGCAACAAAAAAAGCACGCGCTTTCTGGGGAACGGCGCACACGGATGTGCGGCGTGGTAAAAGCACTTTTTTCTTTGGTACTTTCTTTTTTTTGCGACTGAAAAAAAGAAAGTACATTAAAAAAAAAAATTAAGCTAAAAAAAATCTTGCGTAAGGAGAAAATTAATGTTTAACTTTTCACGTAAAGACACGGAATTTTTTGACTTGTTTTTGGAGAACGCAAAATATTTTCATTTGGGCGCAGTACTTCTGGACGAAGTAATTAAAGACCCCAACAAAACTTTTGAACGTATCGAAGAAATTTTGGGGCTTGAATCAGCCGCCGATGAAGTCAATGAAAGAATCATTGAAAAATTGAATTTGAGCTTCATAACGCCGATTGACAGGGAAGATATTTACTCGATAGCGGGCGAACTTGCAACGGGCGTTGATATGCTTCATGACGCGCTGCAAAGAATCATAATGTACCACGCAGGACGCGCCACTGAAAAATCTGCGCGAATGACAAAGCTTTTGGTTGACAGCACCAACGAACTTTTGCACGCCTTTGAACTTATGCACGATATTAAAAAAAATCAGCGCGCAATGCTTGACGCCGTACACAAAGTTTCAGATTACGAAAACAAGGGCGACCACATTTACCGCGAAGATATCGGCGTTTTGTTCGACGAGGCGGAAGTTGCCGCAAAAGCAGTCGGCGCAAGCAAGGCGGTTATTCACTTGATTAAGTGGAAAGACATTTTGGAAGACCTTGAGCAGACGCTTGACCACTGTAAAAAAATTGGCGATATGATTCGCGGCGTGGTGATGAAATATGCTTGAACTGCAATATTTAATTTTCACGGTAATAATATTGGCGTTGGTTTTCGACTTCATAAACGGCTTTCACGACACGGCAAACGCAATAGCAACTTCGGTATCGACGCGCGCGCTTTATCCGACCCACGCAATTATTATGGCGGCGGGTCTTAATTTTTTTGGCGCAATGGTTTCAACAGGCGTTGCAAAAACTATTGGCGGAGATATTGTCAGCAGTGCAAGTATCGTTGACGAAAAAATAATTATTGCCGCGCTATTCGGCGCGATTGTTTGGAATTTAATAACGTGGTGGCTCGGAATTCCCTCAAGTTCTTCTCACGCGCTTGTCGGCGGAATGATTGGCGCGGTATTAATTTCTGTAGGCAGCGAAGGTTTAAATTGGAACGGTATTGGAAAAATTGTTGTGGCGTTAATTGCCTCGCCTGTCATTGCGATTGTTACAGGAATTATCGTAATGAATATTTTATTTCGGCTGTTTGGAAATTTCAGCCCGCACTCCGTCAATCAAAATTTTCGGCGAATGCAAATCCTTTCTGCGGCAACAATGGCTTTTTCGCACGGCTCGAACGATGCGCAAAAATCAATGGGAATAATTACGCTTGCACTTTTCAGCGGCGGCTTTATTTCAGAATTTGAAGTGCCCAATTATGTAAAAATTTTATGTGCAACTGCAATGGCGGTAGGAACTGCAACGGGCGGTTGGCGAATTATAAGAACAGTCGGCGGCAAAATTTTTAAGCTGGAACCAATAAGCGGCTTTGCGGCGGATTTAAATTCTTCAATCGTAGTTTTCGGTTCAACGCTCCTGCATTTGCCCGTTTCAACAACGCACGTTGTAAGCGGCTCGATAATGGGCGTAGGCACTGCAAAAAGAGTTAATGCAGTTCATTGGGGCGTTGCACAAGAAATGCTGAAGGCGTGGGTTATGACAATCCCTTTAACGGCTTTAATGGGCGCGGGCGCGTATTTTGTAACGGATTTTGTTTTTGATTAAAATTTTTTAGAAAAATAAAAAAGCGGCGAACGTTGCAAATTTGATGAGTAAGAAAATTTGCTTGAGCCGCCATTCGCGAAGAGAGCACGCTTTTGCTACGCAAAACCGCGCAGGACGCGCGGCAATTTCTACTTTGCAAAAATAAAACTGCAACCTGTCAGTGCCGGTAACTTCCGCCCGTCTCTCAGCCGCAGCGCGCGCTAATCTTGGAGCGTCGGAAAAAGTAGAGGCCCCAAAGGGGGCCACCTGTTACTAAGGGCGTACAGTACCCGAGCGGCCCTGACGGGCGAAAAAAAAGCACTTTTCTTTGGTACTTTCTTTTTTGCTTTGGAAAAAGAAAGTACATTTAAAATAAAAAAATACTAAATTAAAAACTAAAAACCAAAGGAGGGGGAAATTTTTGAAAATAGCATTTTTTGACTCGGGAATAGGCGGGCTGTCAGTATTGCACCACGCAATGAAAATTTTGCCGAACGAAGAATTTATATTTTTTGCAGATGAAGACAACGTACCATACGGCACAAAAACGCGCGAACAAGTTTTAGGCTACGTTGAAGAAGCGTTTAAATTTTTGGTAACGCAGGAAGTAGGCGCAATAGTTGTAGCTTGCAACACGGCAACAAGCGCAGCAGTTCGTGCAATGCGCCAAAAATATTCTTTGCCAATCGTAGGAATGGAGCCGGCAATTAAGCGCGCGCTGGACTTATTCCCCAACAAAAAATTTTTGGTTACTGCAACTGAAATTACAATCACGGGCGAAAAACTTTTCGGCTTGATTGACAGATTGAACGCACAAAATTTCGCAGAATTAAAAGCATTATCGCCGCTTGTCGAATTTGCAGAGCGAATGGAATTTAATTCGGCAGAAGTTGAAAATTATCTGCGTGAAGAGTTTAAACCTTATGATTTTGAAAATTTTTCGTCAATCGTTTTGGGCTGTACGCACTTCAACTATTTCAAGGACACTATGAAAAAAATTTTGCCGCCTCATATAAAATTTCTTGACGGCAACGCGGGTACTTTAAATTATTTAATCAAGTTGGCGAATTTGCAAGTTGATACAGAATCAGAAAAAATTCCGCACGTCGAATATTTTTACAGCGGACGGCGCGTAACTTCGCAAAAAGAATTGGCGCGGCTTGAAAAATATTTGCGGCGGCTCGATTTAATGTACAAAATTTGAGGTGTTGAAATGATTTACTTAATCGGCGCGGGACCGGGCGACGCGGGATTATTGACGCTTAAGGCGCGGGAAATTTTAAAAGTTGCAGAAGTTGTAATTTTTGACAGACTTGCTGACGAAAAAATTTTAAATTACGTACCTGCAACCGCCGAAAAAATTTACGTCGGCAAAAGCGCAGGGCGTCATACTTTGCGGCAAGAAGAAATTAACCGCCTGCTTGTCGAAAAAGCCGCGTCAAAAAATATTGTCGTACGTTTGAAGGGCGGAGACCCTTTTGTATTCGGGCGCGGCGGCGAAGAGGCTTTGACTCTGCGCGAAAATCAGATTGACTTTGAAATAATTTCGGGCGTAACAAGCGCGGTTGCAGTGCCCGCCTATGCAGGCATTCCCGTAACTCATCGCGGCGTTGCAACTTCATTTGCGGTGGTTACGGGACACGAAGCCCCCGCAAAAGTTGAATCGAGCATTAATTGGGAAAAAATTTCTACCGCCGTTGACACTTTAATTTTTCTTATGGGAATTGCGAACTTGCCGCAAATTACCGCAAAACTTATTGAGCACGGACGCGCCAAAAATACGCCCGCCGCCGTCATTCGCAACGGTACTAAAAATTCTCAACAGGTTTTAATTTCCACGCTTGAAAAAATTTCCGCCGAAGTTGCAGAAAAAAATATTCAGCCGCCCGCAATTTTTATCGTCGGCGAAGTTGTAAACCTGCGCGAAAATTTAAAGTGGTTCGATACAAAAATTTTGTTCGGCAAAAAAATTGTCGTTACTCGAACGCGTCAACAAGCCTCAAAACTTTCAATGCAACTTGAAAATTTGGGCGCGGAAGTTTTGGAATTTCCTACAATAAAAATTGCCGCGCCTTCTGACAATTTCAAAAGTCTTGACGCCGCAATTTCTGACATTAAAAATTTCGATTGGATAATTTTTACAAGTGCAAACGGCGTTGAAAATTTCTTTGCGCGGCTGAAAAATTTTAAGCTTGACGCCCGCGCTTTAAGCCATTCTAAAATCGCCGTTATCGGCTCTGCAACCGCAGAAAAACTTTCCAATTTTGGAATTATCGCTGATATTATCCCCGAAAAATTTTGCGCTGAATCTTTGCTTGACGCGCTGAAAAATTCAGTTGCAGGAAAAAATATTTTAATCGCTCGCGCAGAAGTTGCACGGGAAATTTTGCCGCGTGAACTTTCAAATTTCGGCGCAAATGTTACAATCGCCGCCGCTTATAAAACTGTTCCCACTGACGCCGTTAAAATTAATTTTGCTGAAGTCGATTTGATAACGTTTACAAGTTCTTCAACCGTTGAAAATTTCGTGGCAGCTGTAGGAATTGACACGCTGAAAAAAATTAAATCTGCCGCTATTGGTCCAATTACCGCGCAAACTTTAAAAAATTTCGGCGTTGAAGCTGACATTGTTGCCAAAGAATTTACAATCGCAGGACTTGTTGACGCCATTAAAAATTTTTACGAAGGTGAAAAAATTGTTCAATAAAATAATCCGCCCGCGCCGCTTGAGAATTTCAGAAAATATGCGTGCGCTCGTACGTGAAACTAATTTAACCGCAAAAGATTTTGTATACCCGCTCTTCGTTGTACCGGGCAAAAATGTTCGCGAAGAAATTCCAAGTATGCCGAATTGCTATCATTTATCTGTTGAAAACGCAGTCGAACTCGCAAAAAAAATTTCGGCGTTGGGAATACCCGCCGTTGAAATTTTCGGCTTGCCCGAATACAAAGACGAAATCGGCTCTGCCGCTTGGGATATGAACAGCCCCGTTCAACGCGCAATTTCCGCAATTAAAAAAGCCGTTCCCGAACTTGTCATAGTTGGCGACGTTTGCCTTTGCCAATATACAAGTCACGGGCATTGCGGCAAACTTTGCGGTGCGTACGTTGACAACGACGAAACTTTAAAACTTTTGCAGAAAGTTGCATTGAGTCAAGCGCAGGCGGGCGCAGATATTATCGCCCCTTCGGATATGATGGACGGGCGCGTTGCCGCAATTCGCACGGCTCTCGACGAAAATAATTTTTCCAACGTTGTAATAATGAGTTACGCCGTCAAATATGCTTCTGCTTTTTACGGTCCTTTCAGAGACGCCGCTGACAGCGCACCGCAATTCGGCGACAGAAAACAATATCAAATGGATTGTGCCAACGCCCGCGAAGCCTTGAAAGAAGTTGAACTTGATATTGCGGAAGGCGCGGATATTATAATGGTTAAACCTGCGCTTGCGTACCTTGATATTGTCGGCAAGGTTAAGGAAAAAATTAATAATCCCGTTGCCGTGTACAATGTCAGCGGCGAATACGCAATGGTTAAAGCTGCGGCGCAAAACGGCTGGATTGACGAAAGGCGAATTGTCCTTGAAAGTTTAACCGCAATGAAACGCGCGGGCGCAGATATTATTATTACTTACCACGCCATTGACGCCGCGCAATGGATTTAAAAATATTTTTAAAACTTAAAAAGACTACCGCGCTTGCGATAGTCTTATTTTTTTATTCCAGAAAATCTTTTAATTTTTTACTTCTGCTCGGGTGGCGAAGTTTTCTTAACGCCTTTGCTTCAATTTGGCGAATACGTTCGCGCGTAACGTGGAAATTTTTTCCAACTTCTTCAAGAGTACGCGCCTTGCCGTCTTCAAGCCCGAAACGCAATTTCAAAACGTCTTTTTCGCGTGGCGTTAAAGTACTCAAAACTTCGGTAAGCTGTTCTTTCAAAAGTGTAAACGAGGCAACATCCGCCGGAGCCTGCGCATCATGGTCTTCGATAAAATCGCCCAAATGCGAATCTTCCTCTTCGCCAATCGGCGTTTCAAGTGAAACGGGTTCTTGCGCAATTTTCATAATTTCGCGCACGCGGTCAACAGGCACGTCCATTTTTTCTGCAATTTCTTCGGCGGTAGGTTCGCGCCCGTATTCTTGCAAAAGTTGCCGTGAAACTCGAATTAATTTGTTAATCGTCTCAACCATATGCACGGGTATTCTGATAGTTCGCGCTTGGTCGGCAATAGCGCGCGTTATCGCCTGCCGAATCCACCACGTAGCGTACGTTGAAAATTTGTAACCCTTGTTGTAGTCAAATTTTTCAACAGCTTTAATCAGCCCCAAATTTCCTTCCTGAATCAAATCAAGAAACATCATACCGCGCCCGACATAACGCTTGGCAATGCTTACAACAAGGCGCAAATTCGCTTCAGCCAATTCTTTTTGAGCTGAAACGTCGCCCTTTTCCATACGCTTTGCAAGGTCAATTTCTTGTTGCGCAGTTAAAAGCGGTACGCGCCCAATTTCTTTTAAGTACATTCTAACGGGGTCATCAATCGCCACGCCGTCAGGTACTGCAATTTCCATTCCGTCCGAAGAAACTTTTTCTGAATCTTCACTGCGCGGCAAACTTACCGTCAAATTTTGCTTTTCGGCGTCATCGACAATTTTAACGCCCTGCTTTGCCAAATCCGCGTATATGTAATCAAATTCGGCAGCTTCCTTTTCCGCCGACAAATCCGGTCTCTGCGTAGCATCCAACAATTCGCCTTCCGACAATTTATAGCCGTTTTTGGCGGCTCTGTCCAAAAGCATTGATACTATTTGAGAGCTACGATCTCCGCTGCTTGTTCCGGTTTTTTCTGTTTCGACAGGAGATTTTTTTTCTGTTTTGACAGCTCCAGTTTTTTCTGTCATGCTGTAGCTCCTTTCAATTTTTTAGAAATTTTATAATTATAATTCGCTGAGTTCTTTTTGAATTTTTTCTGCAAGCTGAAATTTTTCTTCAAAAGATTTTCTGTCGCCTGCCTTTTCAAATTCGGCGGCTTCCTTAAGAATTTGCTTACATTTTTTTTCAAGGCTTGCACGCCTCATAATTTTTACAGAATCTTGAAAAGCAAGAATTTCCGTATTTTGCGGTTCGGGAGTTCCCAAAATCCTTGAAATTTCCAAATTTGCCTCCGCGCTCAATTCGGCGGCGGCGGTTATGTCATTGGGAGGTTGCCCTGCCGCGTAACATTTTTCTATATAATTTATAATTTCTTTGTGAACATCGGTAAAATTTTCTTTGGGCGCGAGCGCGTTGACATAATCCAAAAATTCCGGCTCGTACCAAAGTTTTTTTATAATGCTTGTACCCGCTTGAAAAGCTAAATTTTTTTTTTGCGGCGAAAATTTTTTTACAAATTTATTTTGCGTCGGTGAACGGGATAAAAATTTTTTCCATTCCCCAAGAATAAAACCTTCATCAAGCAAAAGCGCAGAAGAAAATTTTTTTAAATACTCGCCTTGAATGACATTATTTTTTATTTTGCGGCAAAGCGGGAAAATTTCACGGAGAATTTGCATTTTGTCGTTGAAATTTGAAATATCTGTATGCTTGATTTTATACTGAAATTGATAATCTATGACGGGCGAAACATTTTTCAGCAACTGCATAAAATCTTTTTTACCGTGTTTTCTTATAAATTCGTCGGGGTCTTTGCCGTCAGGGATAATCAAAATAAAAACTTCCGCGCCTGTATTTCGCATAATCGGCAGGGCGCGCATTGTTGCACGTTGCCCCGCTTCATCGCTGTCGTAGCAAAAAATAATTTTCCGCGCGTACCTTGCCAAAAGTTTTGCCTGCTCTTCAGTAAACGCCGTACCCAACGACGCAACAACATTTTCAACGCCCGCGCCGTAAAGCGAAATTGCATCCATATAGCCTTCAACAACTATTGCGGTATTCGCAGAAAGTATCGCGCGGCTCGATTTATTCAAGCCGAAAAGCAATTTGCCCTTGCTGAAAATTTCTGTTTCGGGAGTGTTAAGATATTTCGGCTGATTTTCATCGGTAACTAAAATTCTGCCGCCGAATGCAACCGCCTTATCAGAAATATCGGAAATTGGAATAATGACTCTGCCGCGCAACCTGTCATACACGCCGCCGCCGCTTTTTTTTTCGACTGCAAGCCCCGCTGCAACCAACTTCTTTTCGCTGTAGCCTTGCGCGGTAATTTTCCTTGTCAAAAAATCCCAAGAATCGGGCGCAAATCCAAGTTGAAAACTTTCGATAATTTTTTCTGATATTCCACGCGCCGCAAAATATTTCCTGCCCTGTTCGCCCTCTTTGGATTTAATCAAGCAATTATGATAAAAATTTTGTGCCAACTCCGTAATTTTCAAAAGGGACTCTTTTTCTTGTTCGACTTGAATTTCTGCGGCATTTTTTTTTCTTGAAGGAAGTTTTATACCCAACCGCTCGGCTTGTAACTTTACCGCCTCAAAGTAGGTTATGTGTTCCATCTTTGAAATAAATTTGAAAACATTTCCGCCTTCGTGACAGCCGAAACAATAAAACCAGCCTTTTTCGGGCGTGATAGAAAATGACGCAGTTTTTTCGTCGTGGAAGGGGCAACACGCCCAGAAACGCCCGTTTTTCATGGTAAGCGGTACGTACCGCGAAACCACTTCATAAATATCTGAACGCTCGCGCACTGCGTTAATAAAGTCTTCCATTTCCGAATTTTCCACGCTTTTACACCTTCCGGCTTATATATTCCCTGTCATTGCGAAATTTCCTTTTTTTGCGCCGTTAAGAAATTTTGACAATAAGAAATTTGCAGAAATTTTTTATTCTGCTTGAAAAATTTTTTCTTGTAAAAAACTTGCAAAATATCAAAACGGCAAATATAATGTCAAATAGTCGAGGTGATTTTTATGTTGAATAATAAAGCAGACATAGTGGAAAATTATATTCTCGAACAGCTTGCAGAACAGCAAGAAGGCTGGATTGAATTGAGCCGCACGAAATTGGCGGACAAAATCAGCTGCGCGCCTTCACAAATCAGCTACGTTTTAAATACGCGCTTCACTCAAGCGAAAGGTTATTCGGTGGAATCGCGGCGCGGTATGGGCGGCTATATTCGCATTACGATCATTGAAGAAGACCCGGAAATTGAAAAAAATATTGTCTATAACAGCATTATCAATAAAATTGGCGAAGAAACGCCCTTTGAAGTTGTAAAAGCTATGCTTGGGACTTTATGGGAACAAAAATTTATAACGCGGCGTGAAGCTGAACTTGTGGCGCGTACGGTTTTAAATTTTTACCAAAGTGAAGCTGACGAGCAAATGACTGCCGCCGAGCGCGCAAAGCTTACACGTTCAATTTTTGCAAATTTGGCAAGTGTTTCTTAAAATTTTTTATTTTGAAATTCAACGCGGCGGCGCGTTTCCTGCGCGCCGTTTTTTTTTGTGTTCCAATATTCCAATTTAAATTTAATCTGCTATAATATTAAAGTTAATTTTTCAAAAGGTGGTGATAAACTTGCAAGAAATTTTGAAAGAAATGCATTCTTGGATGCAGAATTATATGAAAAGTTTTTACAGCAATGACGCCGAAGTTCAACAGGGAATTTTGATTAAAGAAAAGCATACCGGCTACGTTACCGCAAATTGCATTGAACTCGCCCGAAATTTAAATTTCAATAAACACGATACCGAAATTGCGGAAATTATCGGCTTGTTTCACGATGTCGGCAGATTCCGCCAATACAGCATTTACAAAACTTTCAATGACGCGGATTCCGAAGACCACGCTGATTTGGCAGTTAAAGTTATCGAAGAGCTTGATTTCTTTAAAAAAATTCCCGCCGTCGATTACGAAATTGTTAAATTCGCAATTCAACAACATAACAAAAAAGATATTGCGCCCTGCGATGATGAAAGAAAAATTTTATTTGCGAAGGTAATTCGTGACGCTGATAAACTTGATATTTACAGAGTGCTTGAACCTTTCCTCGCGCAGGAAAACGCAGATAAAATGCCCAACTTCATTAAAAGCACAAGCAGACTCGTTGCAGATGTCAGCCCTGATTTTGTTGAAAAATTTGTAAGAGGCGAACAAACTGATTACAGGAAAATTCGTACAAACGGCGACAGAAAAATTGTTCGCTTAATGTGGATTTACAATGTTAATTTTGTCTGGACAATGAAAAAAATTGTTGAGCGCGGCTACATTGAAAAAATTATAAAAAATCTGCCGCAAGATGAAAAAATTGCTGAAGGTATTCACCGCCTTCGTAACTATGTAGAAAAATTTATAAGCTAAGGAGTTTTGCAATGATAAATTTTATTCAACAGGAAATTGAAAACGATTTGAAGGAAGGCAAATACAAAAACGGAATTTTGACGCGCTTTCCGCCAGAGCCGAACGGCTATTTGCACATTGGGCACGCTAAATCCGTATGCTTGAATTTCGGCTTGGCTATTTACAATCAAGGACTTTGCAATTTGCGCTTTGACGACACCAACCCTACAAAGGAAGACGTTGAGTACGTCGATTCGATTCAGGAAGATATTAAATGGCTCGGCTTCGATTGGGGCGACAGAAAATTTTTTGCGTCAGATTATTTCGGCAAGTTTTACGATTACGCGGTTGAACTTATTAAGCGCGGCTTGGCTTACGTTGACGATTTAAGTGCGGAAGAAATTAAAGCATATCGCGGCACATTGACTGAACCCGGCAAAGAAAGTCCTTGCCGTAACCGTACGATTGAAGAAAATCTTGACTTGTTCGCAAGAATGAAGGCGGGCGAATTTGCTGACGGCGAAAAAGTTCTCCGCGCCAAAATTGATATGTCTTCGCCAAATATTAATATGCGCGACCCCGTCATTTACAGAATTACGCGCACGACGCACCACCATACAGGCGACGATTGGTTAATTTATCCGATGTACGATTTTGCGCACCCGCTCGAAGATGCTATTGAGGGGATAAGTCATTCAGTTTGCACTTTGGAATTTGAAGACCACCGCCCGTTTTACGATTGGCTTTTAGATTCTTTGGGCTTTGACGTTAATAACCGCCCGCGTCAAATTGAATTTGCGCGCCTTGATTTAACTAACACCATTACAAGCAAAAGAAAACTTCGTCAACTTGTCGAAGAAAAACACGTGCGCGGTTGGGATGACCCAAGAATGCCTACACTTTCGGGAATGAGACGGCGCGGCTTTACTCCCGCTGCAATTCGTGATTTTTGCGAAAGAATCGGCGTTGCAAAAAGTAACAGCCTTGTTGACGTTGCAATGTTGGAGCATTGCGTGCGCGAAGATTTGAACAGCAATGCTGACCGCGTTATGGCGGTTTTAAATCCTCTGAAAGTTGTTTTAACCAACGTTGAAGAAAATAAAACCGAATACCTTGTGGCTCAGAATCACCCCGCGCGCAGTGCAACGCGCTATGTTCCTTTCACGCGCGAAATTTATATTGAACGTGACGATTTTATGGAAGACGCGCCAAAAAAATTTTTCCGCCTGAAACCGGGCGGCGAAGTTCGCTTAATGTACGCCTATATTATCAAGTGCGAAGAAGTCATAAAAGACGCCGAAGGAAATATTACAGAATTGCATTGCACGATTGACCCGACTTCAAAGAGCGGCGGCGCAACTGCCGGCAGAAAAATTAAGGGTACAATTCATTGGGTAAGCGCGCAACACGCGCTGAAGGCTGAAGTTCGCCTTTATGATTATCTTTTGACGACGGACGAAAAGGGCAATTTGCCTGAAGATTTTATCGGCGCGTTGAATCCGCAATCTTTGATAGTGATTGAAAATGCGCTGATTGAGCCGACTGTTCGTTGGATGGCGGCGGGTACGCACTTTCAATTTTTGCGCTTAGGTTATTTTGTAATTGACCCCGACACTACGCCTGAAAAGTTGGTTTTCAACCGCGTTGTAAGTTTGAAAGACACGTGGCAAAAGGTTAAAGACTAGGGAATAAAGACTAAAGACTAGGGATTAGGATTTTGAAAACTAACCGTGAAATTTTTTCTGACATTTACAGAAACGAAAAATGGAGCAAATTGCCCGGCGAAAAATTCGGCTCCGGCAGTGGCTCGCACCTTGAAAAAGTTATTGCGCCGTATATAAATTTGTTGTTGCAAATTGTGCAGTGTAATAATATTCGCTCGATAGTCGATATTGGTTGCGGCGATTTTTGGATAATGCGCCAAGTTTTGAACGTTCTTGAAAAAAATAATTACGCCTACTTTTACAGCGGCGTTGACGTTGTTGAAGAATTGATAAATTACAACGCCGCAAATTTCGGCAAGCAGAATGTAAAATTTTATTGTTGCGACTTCTCGCAGGACGATTTTAAAATTGCGGGCGAATTAATTATAATTCGTCAAGTACTTCAACATTTAAGCAACGCTGACATTAAAAAAATTTTGCAGAAGGCAGCCGCTTTTAAGTTTGTGCTTGTGACTGAAAGTATTTATGACGGCGCGGACGCAATTTACAACGTCGATAAAGTTGCAGATTATAAAACGCGCGGGGATTTTAAATCGGGCGTATTTTTGGAACAGCCGCCCTACAATTTCAAAAATATTGTACACTTGCTGAAAGTGCAGGGCAAAAACGGCGCGGGCGATATTATTCGCACAAGTTTAATTATTAACGATTGAAAGGAAGTTTTTAAAATGATGAAAAGACCGCCACGCGGCTTGACTGACAAAGATATGATTAAAAATTATGTTGAAGAAAAATCCGTTGAGGCGCAACTTTTGACGGCGGCGAAAAAAGCCGAAAAACGCCGCCTCGCCGATTCAGTTGACGCGCCGCCCGAACCTTTGGCTAAGGCAGGCTTTACCAAAGATTTAACTGAAAAGCTCGGTATGGAACTTCTTGCTCTCAAAATGCAGTTGGAAATGGAAGGCGTTAAATCTTACAACTTCAAAATTAAACGCGACGGCGAAATTATTACCCTTACCGTTGTTGACAAGAAATTTTAGGGAACCAATGATTAGGGATTAGTGAAAACCCTTTTCTCTCTTCACTGGAACCTTGGAACCCTAAAAACTGACTGAAAGGAAGTTTTTCATGGATATGACAACAGTGGCGGTAGTAATATTTATTGCCGCCTACGCGCTGATAATTTCCGAAAAAGTTCACCGAACGATAGTAGGAATTTTCGGCGCAATGTTGATGATTATCGCCGGGATAATTTCGCAAGAAACGGCAATTCACCACATAGATTTTAACACGCTCGGACTTTTAATGGGAATGATGATAATTGTTAATATCACCAGCGAAACGGGCTTGTTTAATTTTTTGGCAATATGGGCAGCAAAAAAAGTTAAGGCGCAACCTATAAAACTTTTGGTGGCGTTGAGTGCATTAACGGCGGTATGTTCGGGATTGCTTGACAACGTTACAACAGTTTTGCTGACAGTCCCCGTAACTTTTAACATTGCCGCGCAGTTGAAAGTTGACGTTAAACCGTTTTTAATGGCGCAAATTATCAGCTCGAATATCGGCGGCACTGCAACGCTCGTCGGCGACCCTCCGAATATTATGATTGGCTCGGCGGTTGGTTTAAGCTTTATGGATTTTATCTATAACTTGACGCTGCCGGCGATAATAATTTTCGTAATAACAATCGGGATAATATTAATAATGTACGGCTCAAAACTTCATACTCAACCCGAATTGCAAGATAAGGTTATGAGACTCGACGAATACAGCCAAATTACAGACACGCTTTTATTGAAGAAATGCCTGTTCGTTTTATTAATAACAATGTCAATGTTTGTACTGCACAGCACTTTGGGGCTTGAGACTGCAACGGCGGCACTCAGCGGCGCGGGCTTGTTACTTTTGATAACCTATTCGCACAACGAAGAAAAAATTGCAAAAGTTTTGAGTAAAATTGAATGGCTTGCAATATTTTTCTTCGCAGGCTTGTTTGTACTTGTAGGCGCGTTGGTTGAAACGGGCGTAATAAAAATGTTGGCTGAAGAAGCAATAGCAGTTACAGAAGGCGACGTATTCTTTACGGCAATGATAATTTTGTGGATGAGTGCGCTTGCGTCCGCGTTTATCGACAATATCCCGTTCGTTGCAACAATGATACCGCTGATTAAAGATATGGGCGCAATGGGCTTATCGAATTTGGAGCCAATGTGGTGGAGTCTTGCATTGGGAGCTTGTTTAGGCGGCAACGGTACACTTATCGGCGCGAGTGCAAACGTCGTTGTAGCGAGTATGGCAGCGCAGCGCGGCAAGCCAATTTCATTTATCAGTTTTATGAAAACTGCGTTCCCGCTTATGATTTTATCGATAGTAATTTCAATGGCTTATGTTTGGATAAGATATTTGTAAAAATTTTTTCTTGTATAACTTTAAATATCGATTTTAAGGCGGCTAATTTTGACGAGAAGCCGCCTTTATACTTTTCTGCGATAAAATGTTGCAGAGAAATTTTGAGGCTTAAAATTTTTGATTTTTGAAAATTGATTAAAACAAATAAAATTTTCTGCAACAAAAAAATCCCTTCCGCAAAATTGGAGGGGATTTTTTCTTTGATTTATGATAAAATAACTGAAATAAATCAGCGGAGGTAATAAGTATGAGTAACGAAAAAAATTTCTTTCGGGAAGATGCGTTCGGCGATATGTACGAGGATTCATTTTTGGCAGATGAATTTCCCAAACGCCTGCCGGAAAATAAGATTGATAATACTGCTGAAGCCGCTGAAATAAGCGCGGCAACCGCCCGCGTTCGCCTTTCAAATGAAGTTGACGCCGGACAAGAAGCTACAAAAGCTATGAGTTCTGCTTATAATTTAGGCGGCGCATTGGGCGGTAACGGTTCCAATAATTTTTCGGGAAACATTTTCGGCGGAATTTGAATTTTAAGCAAGAAAAATTTTTTGGTGCAGTGGAGTTTATTCGATAAGCCCCGCTGCATTTTTGCTTGTTTTGGAGCGGCGAATAGCAATTAAAATATTGACGCTGTGCCCGCCAACGTCCATTTCAACGCCCAAACATTGAGAATTGCCGATAGTCATCATTTCGCCAAGTGCAATGGCAAGGCTCGGCGGCGTAATGTCAGCTTCATAGCCAAGTTTTGTTAAATTTGTCGTAGCGTTCGCGGTAAGCATATTTGATAATTCTGAAATAGCACTGCGCGCCAATTCGTCCATTTCTGAAACAGGCATTCCCATCATCATGCTTGACGCAATAAATTTTGCAGTATCTTCTTTCATGTTATAAACTACGCTGCCTATTAATTCTTTTTTAAAATTTACGCGCACCGCTACGCCTTCGTTGGCAACTTCCTTATCATGCAAATATACTTTTGTTCTTTTTGGAGTTGGGCAACCCAAAACCGGCATTACCGACATGAACGCCTCAATAAACGGATTTGCGAGTTTTACGTTCACAAAAATATCCCCTTCCGTAAAGTCGACATTCATGCATAAATGTCGCTAAAAAATTTCTTTAAAAATTCTATACGCCAAAATAAAATCCCTGCCCAATTATAAAAAAAATTTTTTGCTGCAGAAAATTTTTAATTGGTAAAAAAAAATTCCCCGCCGAATACAGCAGGGATTTTTTTATTGCGGAAAAAATTTTATTCTGCAACGTTTTTTAAATTGTAAACTTCGTTAATATTTGAAATATCAACTTGATAAGTGGTGCCGTCTTCAGTTGTAACAACAACTTTTGTAACGCCGCTTGAAACAGTTACGGCGGTAATAACGCCGCTGAGTTCTTCAGTTGTTGTAACGGGGGCACCTGATTCGTCCGCCGTCGTTACCGTATGATTCCAGCTGACGCCTTGCCCGATCATACTGCTAAGCTGTCCTACCAAAACTGAAGTATCAATGTTGCCGACAAGCGTATTAATATCTTCAAGTTTGCTTGCAACGTTAGTCATTTGTTCGAGGCTGGAGAACTGCGCCATTTGTGCGATAAATTCGCCGTTTTCCTGCGGTTCGAGCGGATCTTGATATTGTAATTGAGTTACCAAAAGTTTTATAAAAGCGTCTTTATCCAAATCGTTTTTAGTTTCTTTAGCGGCGTCCGCTTTTTGTTTGGCGGCGTACGCTTCCGCGTTGTAGGTTACGCCGTCAACCGTGATTGTATTTAATGCATTTGCCATAATCATTACCTCCAATTAAACTTTATAGTCCACGCCTTCAGCGGAAATTTCATTAGCGGGTGTTACAGCGTCAACTTCTTCTTGCAGTGAATCAAAATCTATTCTGCGCGGAGCGTTATTTTGTTGTTGTTGCCAAGCCTGCCCGCCTTGTCCGTTGGTTAAACCGCCGTCACTTAAGCCCGCGTAAACTTGCACGTTATCGACTTTCAAGCCTTGATCATTAAGTTCTTGCCGAAGTTGAACGAGCGAATTTTCAATAGCGGCGCGAACTTGAGCGTTATCGCTGTAAAAGCTTGCATTAACCGCGCCGTTTTGGCTTACGGAAACGCGCAGGGTTAATTGTCCCAAATGTTCGGGCTTAAGATTAATAACCATTTCGGTATTTTCGGCGTTGCGAATGAGGCGCGCCTGTTCAACTATTTGAGCGGGAATATTTTCATTTTGGCGCGCGGCTTGAGCGGCAACTTCGGGATTTTGAACCTGCGCGGCGGGTTGAGTATTTGAAACAACATTATTGCTTGCAGGCGTCAAATTCTGCGCGAAGGATTCTTCACTGCCGCCAATATTTTGCTGAACTTGCATTTCAGAATTTAAATCCTGCGAAAAATTCTGCTGAAAATTTTGATTGGCGAATTGTTGTTGATTTTGTTGATTTTGTTGATGTTGTTGGCGAAGGGAAGGCTGTACGGGCGACAAAGGAGCGGCGTTTTGATTATCTTCAACTTGCAAATTTTGCCCAACCAATTCAGAAATTTGTTGTTGCTGATGAACGGGCTTTAATTCAACTTGCGGCTGAAGAGAATTTACAATCGGCTGATTCTGAAATTCAACTTGCGGTTGCGTTTGCATAAGCGGCTGTTGTTGTTGAATTTGCGGAGCTTGTTCGGAATTTAAATTTTGTTGCAGATTTAAATTTTGTGTTTGCTGTTGCAGATTCAAATTTTGTTGTTGAGTTTGAACAGGCGCAGATTGAATTAAAATTTGCGGCTGAACATTTTCGGCACTTTGATTTTGGTTAGTATTCAGCGTGAAATTTTTACCGCTTTGAAATTGCAAAGTGTCGGGATTGACTTGAACATTTTGGGAATTTTGCGGGGCAATGCTAGCCTTTACGTCTTCCGCCGTCCAAGTTTTGCCGCTTAAAAAGTTAAGCATAGCCTGCGCTTTATCGCCGCCTTCTTGCGGCATTACAGTCATTAAATTAACTTCGCCGACATTTTGGGGATTTTGCACGGGCAATAAATTTTCAGCATTGGAATTGAAAATAAAAGGCAACGCGGCTAAAATTTCTTGCGGCACTTCGATATTTTCCGCGTTGACATTCAAAGAAATATTTTCATTCGGTTTAATTTCGACATTCAAAGAAATATTATTATCGTCGAAAGTAACTTCAGCTTTAACATTTTTTGAAATATCGACAGAAATTTCAGCGGGGATATTTTTTTCAGCGGGTAAATTATTTTGCGGTACATTTTGAGGCGCGTCCTGCGGTTGTTGGTTCTCTCCTTGAGAATTAGAATTTTTTAGTTGTTCGACGGGCGCGGCGGGATTTTGAGCGGTTGCCTCCGTGTATTGAATTTCTTCGGCGTCAGAAGGTTTACCCTGCGCGGCTTGACTTTGCTGATTAATTTCGTTGTTGGCTCTGTCAAGCGCGGAATTAAAATCTGAACCGCCTTTTTGCGAAGAATGCAACCCAAAATTTTTTGAAGTTGAACCTGTCGAGCTTGCCGATGTATTTATATTAATCGACATTAAATTGGTGTTTGCATTTGCCATAAACTGCCTCTCCTCTCTAATGAAGTATCGTATTTTTTGGCAGTGCCATTAAATTTTTTTAAATTGGCGGCTTTTCCTAATAAGATTTAATTACAAATTGTAAACTAAAGATAAAAATTGACGGCGCGCAGGACGCGCGCCCTTCCCGCGCAAATCGCAGGATGCGATTTCAGCGGGTCTCCGACTAAGCACGCGCTTTAAAGCACTTTTTTCTTGCAAATGCGATGAGTAAGAGCATTTGCTTACTTTCTTTTTTTTGCTTCGGAAAAAAAGAAAGTACATTTAAAAAATTTAATAAATAAAATTATAAATAAAAAAATCCCTAATCCCTATTCCCTTTGCCCTATTCCCTAAATTTCTTGAAACTGTTATAATTATTGCCGTTAAAAATTTTTGTTAAGGAGTGAAAAATTTGTTTGGCTTTTTGAAAAGATTTTTGGGTGATAACAACGAAAAAGAAATTAAACGAATGCAAAAAGTTGTTGATAAAATTAATTCGCTTGAGGCGGGCTTGCAAAGTTACACTGACGATAAATTGACAAATTCCACCGAAAATTTTAGGGAACGTATTCGCAACGGCGAAACTTTGGAAAGTATTTTGCCTGAAGCGTTTGCAGTTTGCCGCGAAGCCTCGCGCAGAATTTTGGGAATGCGTCATTTTGACGTACAATTAATTGGCGGAATGTGCTTGCACGAAGGCAAAATTGCCGAAATGAAAACGGGCGAAGGTAAAACGCTCGTTGCAACATTGCCTGTTTATTTGAACGCGCTGGAAGGCAAGGGCGTCCATATGGTTACAGTCAACGATTATCTTGCAAAACGTGACAGCGAATGGATGGGGCGGCTTTACAGCTTTTTGGGCTTAACTGTCGGCTTGATTGTACACGATATGGATTTCCCCGAAAGAAAATATTCTTACAGCTGCGACGTAACTTTTGGCACCAACAATGAATTTGGCTTTGATTATTTGCGTGATAATATGGTTGTACACCCCGAGCAAATGGTACAACGCCCGCTGCATTACGCAATAGTTGACGAGGTTGACTCCATTTTGATTGACGAGGCAAGGACGCCTTTAATAATTTCGGGTCCCGGCGCAAAGTCAACTGAAATTTATGCAATTATGGCGCGTGCAGTTTCGACTTTGAAAGAAGGCGAAGATTATACCGTTGACGAAAAGCAAAAAACAGTTTCGCCCAAAGATGAAGTTATTCCGAAAATTGAACAGCGGCTCGGAATAAATAATTTGTACGCGGCTGAAAATATTGAGTATTCGCACTGCTTTACAGCGGCGTTGCGTGCAAAATCTTTGTTTAAGCGTGACAGAGATTACGTTGTCAGAGACGACGAAATTATTATAGTTGACGAATTTACAGGGCGTTTAATGCCGGGGCGCAGATATTCTGACGGCTTGCACCAAGCTATTGAAGCTAAAGAAGGCGTTAAAATTCGCCGCGAATCTCAAACGCTTGCAACTATAACTTTTCAAAATTATTTTAGAATGTATGACAAATTGGCGGGAATGACGGGCACTGCGAAAACCGAAGAAGACGAATTTTTAAAGATTTACAAATTGCCCGTTATCGTTGTGCCTACAAATAAACCCGTGCGCAGAATTGACCACCCCGACGTCATTTACAAAAACAAACGCGCAAAATATAAAGCCGTCGGCAATATGGTTGAAGAAGTTCACGCCAAAGGGCAGCCCGTTTTAATCGGTACAACTTCAATCACTCAATCCGAAGAACTCAGCACAATTCTTAAAAAGCGCGGGATTCCGCACAGCGTTTTAAATGCAAAGTTCCACGAAAAAGAAGCTGAAATTGTTGCAGACGCGGGGCAAAAAAACGCCGTTACAATAGCAACAAATATGGCAGGGCGCGGCACTGATATTAAATTGGGCGAAGGCGTTCCCGAACTCGGCGGACTTTTTATAATTGGTACGGAGCGGCACGAATCGCGCAGAATTGATAATCAGTTACGCGGGCGCAGCGGGCGTCAAGGAGACCCGGGCGAATCAAGATTTTACCTTTCACTTGAAGACGATTTAATGAGGCTTTTTGCGTCAGATAACGTTGCAAAAATTATGGACAAGTTGGGAATGGAAGAAGATGAGCCGATTGAACATACTTTAATAACAAAGTCAATCGAACACGCGCAGAAAAAAGTTGAAGCGCGCAATTTTGACATTCGCAAGCACGTTTTGGAATATGACGACGTTATGAATCAGCAGCGCGAAATTATTTACGGAGAACGCAGAAAAATTCTCAACGGCGTAAACCTGCGCGAAAATATTGTAGGTATGATTAACCACATAATCAAAGCTGAAATGAATCAGTACGCCAACGAAAAACTTTACCCCGAAGAATGGCAACTTTCGGAAATTGTAAAAGACGCCGAACAAATTTACGCGGAGCAAGGACAGCTTAACCTTTCGGAAATGGAAAAAATGAGCCGCGATGAACTCAAAGAATATCTTGAGGGAATAGCCGCCGCCAATTACAAAAAGCGCGAAGACTCTTTCGGCGAAGAAACTATGCGCGAACTTGAAAAAGTTATAATGTTGCGCGTTGTTGACAATAAATGGATGGAACACCTTGACCATATGGATATGTTGCGCGAAGGAATAAATTTGCGCGCGTACGGGCAAAGAAACCCGCTTGTCGAATACAAAATTGAAGCGTTGGCAATGTTTGAAGAAATGGAGGCGTCAATTCAAGACCAAATTGCGTCATTAATTTATCACGTTGCAATAGTTTCGCAGGAAGAACAAAAAATTCAAGACAGATTGCAGACTGCACAAGCCTCGCACGGCGACGACGTAAGCCCCGCCGAAACTCAAAAAGCCCTAAAAAATGCTGACGGTAAAAAAGTCGGCAGAAATGACCCTTGTCCTTGCGGCAGCGGCAAAAAATATAAAAATTGTTGCGGAAGGGGAAAATAATTTATGAATAAGATTGTTCGGGAAAAAAATCCGCTCGTTCACTGCATAACAAATTACGTTACGGTTAATGACGTGGCAAACGCAATTTTGGCAGTCGGCGGCGCACCTATTATGGCGGACGATATTGACGAAATCGAAGAAATTGTTGCAAAGGCAAACGCGCTTGTTATAAACATTGGCACTTTAAACCAAAGAACGGCGGCTTCAATGTGGGCGGCGGCGTCAACCGCCAACAAAAAAAATGTTCCCGTGATTCTTGACCCTGTAGGAGTCGGCGCGTCAAGCTTGCGAAATAAAGTTGTTACGCGCCTTTTGAAAAATAATCAATTTGCCGTGATTCGCGGCAATTTATCCGAAATGGCTTTTTGCGCGGGCAAAGATTCTGAAACGCGCGGCGTTGATTCAAATTCTGACGATAAAAAATTTTCAGCCGCCGAAATTGCAAAAATCGTTGCAGAAAAATATTCTTGCGTGGCAGTTGTTACAGGCGCGGTTGACGTTGTTACTGACGGTAAAAATTTCGCGCAGATTAAAAACGGCGTCCCCGCAATGTCAAAAATTACGGGCGCGGGCTGTATGCTTAGCGGGATTTTGGGTGCGTATATCGGCGCGTGCGAAGATAAATTTTCAGCCGCTGTAAACGCCGTTGCAAGTATGGGAATTGCGGGTGAAATTTCTTTTGAAAAATTTTCTGAAGTCGGCACGGGAAGTTTGCACATTGGAATTATCGACGCGCTAAGTCAAATTGACGACGAAATTATTTCTGCGCGAGGTAAAATTGTTCGCTATGAAAATTAATTATTCGCTGTACCTTTGCACTGACAGAAATTTAACTGCCGACATTGAAAAAACAGTTGCACTTGCAATAGAAGGCGGCGTAACGGTCGTACAACTGCGCGAAAAAAATTGTTCAAGCAAAGAATTTTTTGACGTTGCAACGCGCCTTAAAAAAATTACCGCGCAAAAAAATATTCCGCTTATCGTCAATGATAGAATTGATATTGCACAGGCAGTTGACGCGGCGGGCGTTCACATCGGGCAAAGTGATTTACCCTGCAAAGTTGCAAGAAAAATTCTTGGCGCAGAAAAAATTATAGGCGTTTCAGTTTCGACAGTTGAAGAGGCAATGCAAGCCGAATTTGACGGCGCAAATTATTTGGGCGTCGGCGCAATGTTCGCAACTGCCACTAAAACTGACGCAAAAATTGTAACACTTGACACTTTAAAAAAAATTCGTGCCGCCGTTAAAATTCCAATCGTTGCAATAGGCGGGATTAATCTTGAAACCATTTCAAAAATTAAACCTGCGAAAATTGACGGTGTGGCGGTTGTCTCTGCAATTATCGCCGCCGAAAATCCCAAACGCGCGGCTGAAAATTTATTAAGTTTGTGGAGGAGTTAAATTTTGAAAACAGCATTAACTATTGCGGGCAGTGATTCTTCAGGCGGCGCAGGCATTCAAGCTGATATTAAAGCAATGACAATGCTCGGCGTTTACGCAATGAGCGCAATTACCGCGTTGACGGCGCAAAATACAACGGGCGTTACTGCAGTTTTGGAAGTGCCGCCGCAATTTTTACAGCAACAACTTGACGCAGTTTTTGAAGATATTCCGCCCGACGCCGTGAAAATCGGTATGGTTTCTTCAGCCGAATTGATTAAAACAATTTCCGAACGCCTGCAATTTTACGGCGCAAAAAATATTGTCGTTGACCCTGTGATGGTTGCAACGAGCGGCGCAAAATTAATTGACGATAACGCCGTTGCAACGCTGAAAAAATATTTATTCCCGCTAGCAACTTTGATAACGCCGAATATTCCCGAAGCCGAAAAACTTTCTGACATTAAAATAAATTCTGCCGCCGATATGGAAAAAGCGGCGAAAATAATTTTTGAAAGTTACGGTTGCGCGGTACTTTGCAAGGGCGGGCACAGCTTGAACGACGCCAACGATATTTTATTTGACGGCGAAACAAAAATTTTCGAAGGCAAAAAAATTTCTACAACAAATACGCACGGCACAGGCTGTACTTTGTCAAGTGCAATAGCGGCGGGACTTGCAAAAAATTTAAATTTGACAGACGCAATCAGCGCGGCGAAAAATTATATTTCGGGCGCGTTAAATTTCGGCTTAAATCTTGGCAAAGGCAGCGGACCAATGAACCACGCTTTTTTATTAAATAATTTTTAAAAACTAAAAGAGGCGCACAGGACGTGCGCCTCGTAATGCGCAGGATGCGCGGCAAATTTCAGTTACCAAGCTTGAAAGTGCAACTTAAAAAAGCACGCGCTTGCTAGGGCACGGCGCACAGGACGTGCGCCGGCCGCGTTTACCGCCGTGATGGCGGTTCTAGCGGCGTGGTAGTTTTTCTTTCTTTGCCAGGCGTTTCTTTCTTTTTGCAAAAAGAAAGAAATGCCGTTGTTCGAGATAAAATTTTAAATTTAGGAAGTGATTAAATGCTTGAAGACAGAAAAATAGAATTAACGGCACTGCGCGAAAAGCTGAACGAAATGGGGGATTCACTTTGACATCGCCAACAAGGAAGAAAAAATAGCAGAATTAGAATATAAAATGGGCGAGCCGACTTTTTGGGATAACCCCGACACCGCGCAACAAATTACGCAGGAATTGAACGGGATTAAATCGGGCGTCGATACGTACAAAAATCTTTTGTCGAAATTTGACGACGCGCAAACACTGCTTGAACTTGCAATGGAAGAAAATGACGATTCACAAGAACCCGACATTGCCGCCGAAATTCAAACTATCAAAGACGGCTTGGAAAGTTTGCGGCTTGAAATTTTGTTGAGTGAACCCTACGACGCAAACAACGCAATTTTAACTTTGCACGCTGGCGCGGGCGGCACTGAAGCGCAAGATTGGACGCAAATGCTTTTGCGAATGTATGTACGTTGGGCGGAGCGTCACGGCTTTACAGTTGAAACTGCCGACATTTTGCCGGGCGATGAAGCGGGCGTAAAATCTGTCACGCTTTTTATTAAAGGGCACAACGCTTACGGCTTTTTGAAATCTGAAAAGGGGATTCATCGCCTCGTCAGAATTTCGCCCTTCGATTCAAATGCAAGGCGTCATACTTCCTTTTCTGCTTGTGATATTATGCCCGAAATTGACGACGCCGTTGAAGTCGATATAAATATGGCTGATGTGCGCGTTGACACATACCGAGCAAGCGGCGCGGGCGGGCAACATATCAATAAAACTTCGTCCGCTGTAAGAATGACGCACATTCCAACGGGAATTGTTGTACAATGTCAAAATGAACGTTCGCAAATTCAAAATCGTGAACAATGTTTAAAAATGTTACGCGCAAAACTTTTTGAACTGGAACTTGAGAAAAAAGAAGAAGAACGCGCCAAACTCGAAGGCGACAGAATGAAAATCGAATGGGGCAGCCAAATTCGCTCGTACGTTTTCCAACCGTACACTTTAGTTAAAGATTTGCGCACGGGCGAAGAAACAAGCAATGTTCAGGCGGTTATGGACGGCGAATTGGATAATTTTATCAGGGCGTTTTTGGCGATGAGGGCAAATGTTACGGTTTAAAATTTTAACTTTAATAATTTTTTCGGCGGTAATTATGGGATTTTTGAATAACGTTGAAGGTGCAGAAAACCGCGTCGAAACTTTGAAAAAAATTTATTCGCTTGCCGCGCACGTTGAAGGCGGATATTTTTCTGAAGTTTATACTTCGCCCTTCGCCGAAAACGGCAGACCAACGGCGGGCAGTATTTATTTTTTGCTTGATAAAAATGATATTTCGCACTTCCACAAAATCGACTGCGACGAAATTTGGTACTACCACGAAGGCGGCGGATTGAAAATTTTCATAATTCAAAACGACAAGCTTGAAACTTTTTTGCTCGGAAAAAATGTTGAACAGAATCAACGCGCAATGGTTATAATTCCTGCTGGTGCAATTTTCGCCGCCGAAAATCTCGACAAAAATTCTTATACTTTCGTAAGCTGCGCGACAACGCCAAAATTTAAATATGAAGGCTTTAAACTTTTGACGCGCGCAGAAATTTTGGAAGTTTACCCGCAAGCTGCAGAAAAAATTTTGCGCCTTGCATATTCGGAGGTTTAACAAATGAAAAAATTTTTGTCAGTAATAGTAATTCTTTTGCTGATAATTGCCGCGCTGTTGCAATTCGTTTTGCCGCGCGTGGTTGAAAGTATCCTTAAAAATCAAATTGTAAGTTCCACTGCTGCAACCGCCGTTGACGTTTCTTTGAGTTCCACGCCTGATTTTAAAATTTCATTCGGCAATATTGATAAAGTTCACGCCACCGCCGCCGCAGGCAAAATTGGCGAAGTAAGCTTTAAAAATTTGACGCTCGACGGCGAAAAAATTTCTGTCGATATTCCGGAATTGCTTTTCCCCAATAAAGATTTATCCCCGCAATTACGCAATCAAACTGTTTTAAAACACGCCGATAAAATTCAACTCAGCGGGATTATCACGCAGGACGAAATTCAAACTTTCATTGCGAACAAGGACGACAATTTTAAAAATCCGCAAGTTTCATTGAAACCCGAAGGCGCAACTGCTACCGCCCAAGTTAAATTTTTCGGGCGCACGGTTGATTTGGACGTTGCAGGAAATTTCATTGCGATTAACGGCGATATTTATTTTCATATGACGAAATTAAACAGCAATTCGATTTTAAGCCGCGTCAACGTCGATACTTTTTTGAGCGATATAAAAGTTTTGGACAGCGCAAATTTGCCTTTCGGTATGAAATTTGAATCAGTCGAACTGCGCGAAGGCGAAGCAGTTATTACGGCAAGCACGGTAAAATAATATGCGAAAATTTTTCTACAACAAAATTTTACTATTGGCAATAGCGGCGGGTTTAATAGCGTCATTGGTAATTGCGGGGCAAAGGCACGCCGTCGAAATTCACAATTCGCAAGTTGATATGGCAATGGATTTTGACAGCATAAAAAATTTGTCTGAACGCGAAGGGCTTGACTTTCAAGAAACTTTGCAACAATTCAAGGACGCGGGAATTACTTCGCTTGCAATTTACGATACAACTTTTGAAAAATTGACGCGCGCAGGAAAAGTTATTGCGGTTTTCGGCGCGGATATTATTTCAAATTATCACAGCGGCGCGTTGAATGATTATCTTTGGCGCGAAGCTGTCGAAGCGGGCGTTATTGACGCAACGCGCGTTTATATCATCGGGCGCACTTTGGAAAGTTACAACGCGGCGAAGGCAGATTTATTTTTGAGATACGGCGAAAACCGCGTTAAATCTTTTGCGCTCGGCGAAATTGAAGTTTTGGAAGTCAAAGCACAATTCGGCGCGTTTATGGCTGCGCCGCTCGGTATCGACAAGGAAGAATTGGAAATTGCAAAAAATGCAGGCTTTATGATTCTTGCACGTCCGAAAAACTTTAGCCAATGCACGCCCGAACAAATTCAAGCCGTCTTTGCAAAGTTGGAAGATTATCCAATTTCAGAAATTGTTTTTGACGGTCCCGAAATTTTGGGCGCGCCGAATCACATTGACGCAACCGCCGAAGAATTTAAAAATCACGGCTACACTTTGGGGCTTATCGAACATACAAGCCAACTGCAATTTTATAATCAAACGGGAATGTTTGAACTTGCAGAAAGAATCGGCTATGACGAAATTGCGCGACTTTATGCAATTCCAAAAGACGAACAGCCGAAACTTTTGATTGATACGGCGGTTAATCGTTGGGCGACGACTGACCACGAACGCAACATTAGAATTAATCTTTTGCGCACGTACGATAAACCCGCGCCCGGTTTAACTTTGCTTGAAACAAATTTAAAATATGTGCGAGACACCGCCGAACTTTTGAAGGCGAAAGGTTATACATTGGGGCTTGCAGATACTTTTGATAATTATTTTCCGAGCAAGTTTTTGAGAGTCTTTGTAGTAATCGGCGTGGCGGCGGCAGCAGTTTTATATTTGTCGTTAATTTCGTACCGCGTCAACGCCAACAAAAATTTTCAGCTGATACTTTTTTTGATACTTGCAATAATTTTTGCGGTACCAATTTTAATGGGCGGCGGCGGCAAGGTTAGAATTTTGGCGGCGTTAATGAGTGCGAATTTATTCCCCGCGCTTGCAGTCATTTGGCAACTTGACAAATTCAGATTCGCCCGCTTTAAATCCTTCGCGGAGGAGTCCGAATTTTCAACCGTGCAAATAATTTTGGCGGGAATAATTGCGCTGTTCGTAACAAGTTTACTTTCAATGACGGGCGCGGCGTATTTATCGGGCGCGTTGTCTGACGTAAAATTTTTCCTTGAATTTGAAATTTTCAGGGGTATAAAATTAACATTCGTACTGCCGCTGATTTTGGTAGCAATAGCATTTTTGCAAAGGTTCAACATTCTTGACGAGGCGCAAAAAAATATTTCGGCGTTTGAACAGCTGAAGGCAATTTTAAATTTAAACGTAACGGTAAAATATTTATTGGCGGGCGTTTTTGTTTTATTGGCGTTCGTGGTTTTAATTGCAAGAAGCGGACATACTTCGGGAATGCCCGTTTCAGGATTAGAAATAAAAATCCGCGCAATGTTGGAGCATATGTTTTACGCGCGCCCGCGCTCGAAGGAAATTTTTATAGGGCATCCTGCATTTGTAATGGCAATAGCGGCTTTCCTGCAAAAATTCCCGAAGTCGATTTGTTTCGTGTTGACAATCGTTGCAACAATCGGACAAAGTTCAATGGTAGAAACATTTGCACATATGCGCACGCCAATATTTATGTCGTTTATGCGCGGGGTGGACGGCGTTTTACCGGGTGCGTTAATAGGCGCGGTTTTAGTTTTGTTTTTAAATTTCGCGGCAAGTTTCAGAAATTTAGGGGATAAAGCCTAAAGCCTAAAGACTAGGGATTAGGGATTAAAAAACCGCCCGTCACTAAAGCCGCAGCTTTCGGTAATCTTGGCGCGTCGGAAAAAGTTTGCGCCCCAAAGGGGGCATCCTGTTACTAAGAGCGTACTTGAACCGAGCGGCCCTGACGGGCGGGAAGTTTTTTTCTTTTGGGCGGGTTTTCTTTTTTTACAAAAAAAGAAAAGCCGTGTTAAAATTTATAAAAAAATTAAATTCCTAAATAAAAGGAGCTAAATTTTAGTCGCAATGAAAATCTTAATTTCCGGTTACTACGGTTCAAAAAATGGCGGCGATGAGGCAATGTTGGCGGCAATGTTGGAAGTCCTGCGCGAAATGGACGGCTCAATTTCCGCAACAGTAATTTCGCTGAATCCCGAATACACCAAAAAACGCCATAAAGTTGACGCCGTAAAGTGGCTGGATATTTTTTCGATAATAAGAAAAATTCTTGCGGCAGATTTACTGATAAGCGGCGGAGGCAGTCTTTTGCAAAATGTCACAAGCCGCCGTTCCTTGTATTACTATTTGGGAATAATTTTTTTAGCGAAATTTTTCGGTTGCAAAGTAATGCTGTACGCGCAGGGAATAGGACCAATTCGAGGAACTTTTGCGCAAAAACTTATGAATTGGATTGTAAACCGCGTCGATTTAATAACCGTGCGTGATAAGGGTTCGCTTGAAGAATTGCACAAATTAAAAATAAATCGCCCGCCAATTTTCTGCACCGCAGACCCCGTGCTGGCAATTAAACCCGTGCCGCTTAATTTCGGCAAAGAAATTTTCAAGCGGCACAATATCAATTTCGACAAAAAAATTATCGGCGTATCTGTTCGCCGCTGGATGAATTGGCAAAATTGCCAAGCGGCACTCGCGCAGGCTCTCGATAAACTTGTTGACGAAATTAACGCCGAAATTGTTTTTATCCCAATGCAATTTCCCGAAGATATTAAATCGGCAAAGGCTACCGCCGAACTTATGAAAAATTCTTGTACCGTGCTTGACGAAGAATTTTCAACGGGCGAAATTTTATCTTTGGTAGGCTGTACAAATGTTTTGATTAGTATTAGACTTCACGCGCTGATTTTTGCGGGCGTTATGAGCGTGCCGATGTTGGGAATTTCCTACGACCCGAAAATTGAAAGGTTCCTTGATTCAATAGGCGAAAAACCTTTGGGCAATTTGGACAACGTAACAGCTGAAAAAATTTTTGACGCCACAATAAAAAAGCTCGACGCAAAAAATTTTCACGACGAATCATTATTAAAAAATCTGCGCGAACTCGCTTTAAAAAATGCGCGGCTTGCCCTTGAACTCCTGAAAAAATAATTTTTGTAAGCGTGTCATAAAATCAAATTTATTGCATATAATTAATTGAAGACATTTTAAGGGAAACCTTATAAACATACACTCCAAAAAAATTTTCGGCAGGCGCAAGGTTTAAAAAACTTTGACGCCCGCTGTTTTTTTTGCTTTAAACCTGTTATAATAACGCGGCAAAAAAATTTTTTTATTTTGGAGGTATTTTTGTTTTGTATAAAAAAGTTGATACAAATTTAGATTTCGCCAGCCGCGAAAAAGAAGTTGAAAATTTTTGGGCTGAAAATAATATTGCGCAAAAGGCGATTGACCAACGCGAAGGTTGCAAGGATTTTACATTTTATGACGGACCGCCAACCGCTAACGGGCAACCGCACGTAGGACACGTTTTAACGCGCGTTATCAAAGATTTATTCCCGCGCTATCATTCAATGAAGGGCGAAAAAGTTTTGCGTAAAGCGGGCTGGGATACTCACGGCTTGCCCGTTGAATTGGAAGTTGAAAAGCTTATCGGCATTAACGGCAAAGAACAAATTGAGGCTTACGGAATTGAACCATTTATCAAAAAGTGCCGCGAATCAGTTTGGAAATATAAAACAATGTGGGAAGAATTTTCGGGCGTTGTAGGTTTTTGGGCTGATATGGAAAACCCATACATTACTTACGAAAATAATTATATCGAGTCCGAGTGGTGGGCACTTAAAGAAATTTGGAAAAAAGGTTTACTGTACAAAGGTTATAAAGTTGTGCCGTATTGCCCGCGTTGCGGGACGCCGCTTTCAAGCCACGAAGTTTCTTTAGGCTACAAAGATTTAAAGGAACGCTCGGCGGTTGTCAAATTTAAAGCTGTTGACGATGACGCTTATTATTTGGCGTGGACAACAACCCCTTGGACGTTGCCTTCAAATTTAGTTTTGTGCGTCAATCCAAAAGTTGACTACGTTAAAATTCAAGTCGGCGATACAAAATATATTTTGGCTGAAGCGTTGGTTGAAAAAGTTTTTGAAGGCGTCGAAGGCGAAAGAAAAATTTTGGCAACTTGCAAAGGCGCGGATTTGGAATTTAAAAAATATGAGCCGCTTTACCCCTTCGCAGATGAAATTGTTGCAAAGTCCGGCAAGAAAAATGTTTTTATAATTGTTTGCGATGACTACGTTACAACCGAAGACGGTACGGGAATTGTACATTGTGCGCCCGCGTTCGGCGAAGACGATAACCGCGTTTGCAGAAAATACGATACGCCCTTTGTACAATTTGTTGACGGCAAAGGCAATATGACGAAAGAAACTTATTGGGCGGGAACTTTTGTAAAGGACGCTGACCCGCTGATTTTGGCTGACTTGAAAAAGACGGGCAAACTTTTTAAAGCTCCCGTATTTGAACACAGCTACCCGCATTGTTGGCGTTGCGATACGCCGCTGATTTATTACGCGCGTGAATCGTGGTTTATTAAAATGACAGCGGTTAAAGAAAATCTTTTGAAGAATAACGCGCAGATTAATTGGATACCGCCGACGATTGGCAGCGGCAGATTCGGCGATTGGCTTGAACACGTGCAAGATTGGGGAATTTCCAGAAATCGTTATTGGGGAACTCCTTTAAATATTTGGGAATGTAACAACTGCGGGCACCAACATTCGGTAGGCTCGATTGAAGAATTAAAATCCCTGTCAAAAAATTGTCCCGAAAATATCGAACTGCACCGCCCATATATTGACGCTGTAACTTTCCCCTGCGAAAAGTGCGGCGGCGAAATGCACCGCGTACCTGAAGTTATTGACTGTTGGTTTGACAGCGGCGCAATGCCTTTTGCGCAGTGGCACTATCCTTTTGAAAACAAAGAAATTTTTGAGACACATTTTCCCGCAGATTTTATCAGCGAGGCAGTTGACCAGACGCGCGGCTGGTTTTATTCGTTGCTTGCAATTTCAACTTTGCTGTTTGACAAGCCGTCATTTGAAAACGTAATTGTTTTAGGGCTTGTACTTGACAAAGACGGGCAAAAAATGTCGAAGTCAAAAGGTAACGCGGTTGCGCCGATGGATATGCTCAAAAAGCACGGCGCGGATGCTATTCGCTGGTACTTTTACGAAAATTCCGCGCCTTGGTTGCCGAATCGTTTCCACGACGACGCGGTTATTGAAGGGCAAAGAAAGTTTTTGGGCACGCTTTGGAATACCTACGCTTTCTTTGTACTGTACGCAAATATTGACAATTTCGACGCCACGAAATATCAGCTTGACTACGAAAATTTGAGCGTTATGGATAAATGGCTCTTGTCAAGATTAAATTCAATGGTTAAAACTGTTGACGAGTGCTTGACAAATTATAAAGTTCCTGAAACTGCAAAGGCGTTGCAATCTTTTGTTGACGAACTTTCAAATTGGTATGTTCGCAGAAGCCGCGCGCGTTTTTGGGCGAAGGGTATGGAACAGGATAAAATTAACGCCTATATGACGCTGTACACCGCGCTTGTAACTTTTGCGAAATGCGCCGCGCCAATGGTGCCTTTTATCACGGAAAATATTTACCGCAATTTAGTTTGTTCGATTGATAAAACCGCGCCTGAAAGTGTTCATTTGTGCAATTTCCCGACGGCTGACGAAACTAAAATTAATTCCGCCCTTGAAAAAAATATGGACGAAGTTTTGAGAATCGTTGTACTTGGACGCGCCGCGCGTAACGCCGCCAATATTAAAAATCGTCAACCCGTTGCAAAAATGTTTGTCAAAGCCGCCGAACTTCCAAAATTCTTTGTTGAAATTATCGAAGACGAACTCAACGTTAAGGCTGTCGAATTTCGCGCAGATATGGAAGAATTTGTTAAATATCAAATTAAACCAAATTTCCGCGTACTCGGTAAAAAAGTCGGCAAGCAAATGGGCGAAGTGCAAAACGCGCTTAAAACTTTGAACGGCGCGGCGGCTAAATCCGAACTCGATAAAACAGGCGAATTGAAATTAAATCTTTCAAGCGACGAAATTGTTTTGACGGCGGAAGATATTGAAATTAACGTACTGCAAAGCGAAAATTTCAACGTGCAAACTGAAAACGAAATTTCCATTGCACTTTCAACCGAACTTACGCCCGCGCTTATCGAAGAAGGATTTGTGCGCGAAATTATCAGTAAGGTACAAACTATGCGCCGCGATTCTAAATTTGAAGTTACCGACAGAATTAAAATTTTTGTCGACGGCAATAAAAAACTTGCCGAAATTATCAGCCGCAATTCCGAAGGAATTAAAACCGTTGCACTTGCTGACGAAATTATTTTTGATTCAAATTGCGATAACTCAAAAGATTGGGATATTAACGGCGAAAAAATTTCTCTCGGCGTTGCCAAAATTTAAATATTGGGGGTAAAAATTTTGAAAATCGTTTGTTCTCAAAGAGAATTGCAAGCGGCGTTAATTGCCGCGTCAAAGGCTCTTCCTGCAAAGGCGCAAACGCCAATTCTCAACGGCATTTATATTGCTACAGTAGACAATATGGTTGAAATTCACGCTACAGATTTTTCAACCGGTATTGTTGCAAAAATTCCTGCCGAAATTGAATCGCCCGGCGCAATCGTCCTCAACGGCAAAAGTCTTACAGAAATTGTAGGCAAACTTTCAGGCAACATCGTTACAATTTCCACCGAAGAAGAAGAAGGTATGGCAACTTTTAAATCCGACGCCACAACTTTTTCAATTTTTACTATGGAAGGCGACGCCGAAGATTTTCCTAAAGTTACCGCGCAGGAATATCATAATTCTTTCTTTATCAAAAACGAAATTTTGAAAAGATTAATTACGCGTTCAACTTTTGCTTGCGCCGACGAAAAGGACGGACGCCCCGTTTTTCAAGGCTGCTCAATTACAGTTGAAGACGATAAAATAACTTTTGTTGCAACGAATACTCATCGATTGGTTGTCGTGAAGGATAAGATTGAATATGGTATTGTCGGCGAAAATAAAATGATTGTTCCCGCAAGTGCGCTGAATGACGTTCTCGGAATTTTGAACGCCTCAAGCGAAGATAACGGCGTTAAAGTCGATTTTTCGGATAAAAATATTGCCTTTACAATCAACAATATTTTTATGAATTGCCGCTTGATTGACGGCACATTCCCGCCGCACGAGAAAGTTATTCCCGCGTCTTGCGAAACTTTTGCAATACTTGACATCAGCGAATTTGCCTCCGCAATTAACCGCGTCGAAATTATTTCCAAACAAAGCGAAAATAATACAGTAAAATTAAAATTTGACAGCGAAGGCTTGGAACTTTCTGCAACGTCTTATGAAACGGGGCGCGTTGTCGAACATCTTACAGCAGAAGTTGAAGGACCCGATATCGAAATTGCTTTTAATCTGCGCTACATTCGGGAATTTTTGAGAATTTCTGCAAGCCACGCCGAAGTCAAAATTGGTATGAATGACAGCTTGAGCCCTGCAGATTTCCGTATTCCAATAGACGACAGCTTTATTTATATCGTAACGCCCGTGCGCACTCAATGAGAATTTTTAAAATATTTTTGAATGACTTTCGCAATTTTACCGCGCTGAATTTAAACCTTTCAGACACGGTAAATATTTTTTTGGGGCGAAATGCGCAGGGCAAAACAAATATTCTTGAGTCAATAAATTTTGCGTCGTTGGGAACTGCGCGCATTTCAAAAGATACCGAATTGGTGCGCTGGACTCAAGACGCCGCGATTATTAGAATTAATTTTTCAAAGGCTGATGTTTCGCACGATTTGGCGGTTGAAATTTATTCCGACAAAAGGCGGCGCAGAATTTTATTTGACGGCAACGCGGTTAAACTGCGCGATATTATCGGCAAATTAAATGCTGTAATGTTTTCGCCCGAAGATTTATTTATTTTCAGAAATTCGCCCGCCGCGCGGCGCAGATTTTTAAATATTGTCCTCGCGCAGGCCGCGCCGATTTATTTTTCCGAACTTACGACTTACAACCGCTTGACCGAACAGCGAAATAATTTGCTGAAAAAAATTCGTGAAAATTTGGCGTCGCCTTCCAATTTGGAACTTTGGAACGAACAACTTTCAGCCGCCGCCGCAAAAATTACCTCAAAAAGAATTACCGCCGTTGAAAATTTGAACATTTTGGCAAACGATATGCAACAAAAAATTTCCGCGCAGGAAGAAAATTTGTCGATTGTTTATGAGATTCACGATTTAAAAAATGTTGACGCGCCCAAAAATTTTGACGTTGAATATTTGCAGAATTGGTACCGCGAAATTTTTTCTGCAAGAAATTTTACAGATATTCAGCGCGGCTCGACTAGTTTTGGTCCGCACCTTGACGATTTAAATTTTTTTATAAACGGCAAAGAATTGCGGCTTTACGGCTCGCAGGGGCAACTGCGCACAACCGCGCTTGCGTTGAAACTTTCTGAAATTGAAATGCTGAAAATTTCTGCGGGCGAATATCCGATTTTATTGCTTGACGACGTAATGAGCGAACTTGACGCAATGCGCCGCGAAAAACTTTTGGAATTTTTATTGAGCCAAAAAATTCAAACGCTGATAACGGCAACCGAAAAGGCGTATTTCCCCGCGCAAATTACGGGCAAAATATTTTTCATAGAAAACGGCGCGTTGAAATTCGAGGAGTGAAAATTTTTGGGCGAACCTGAAATTGTCGGCGCGGTACTTCAAAAATCTTTGGCAGATAATCCCGAATTGCGGAAAAAACTTTTGCAGAAAGAAATTTTTAACCGTTGGCAAGAAATTTTTCCCGCCTTCGCAGATAAATTTTTCCCCGTCAAAATCGACGGCGAAACTTTAATTGTTGATTCAAATGACAGTGCTTTTAAAGATATGCTGAAATTCGACGCACCCGATTTGATTCAAAAGATTAACGAAAAAATTTCGCCCGGTTTGCCAATCATTTCAAAAATTAAATTCGGCAAAAGTTTTGAAGATATTCCGCTGCCGCTTAAAAAAAATTCCGCGCCAAAAATTTGGGAAGAAATTCAACTTTCGGCGGAAGAAATTGACGAGTGCAAAAAAAAAGTTGCCGCCGTTGCAGATGAAACGCAACGCCAAATTTTGTTTGAAACAATTTTAAGCTACAAAAAAGCCGAAAAGCGAAAACTTAAAAGCGGTTGGCACAAATGCAAATTCTGCAACTTACTTTGTCCGCCAAAAGAAATTCTTTGCAATATTTGCGCTGTCAAGGAACGTGAAAAATTATTTGCCGCAATCAAAAAAATTTTTCTTGCCGCGCCCGAAACGCACTTTCAAGAAATTCAACAAAAAATAATTCGGCAATTCCCGCACCTCTATAAAGAATGCACGCCGGAAAAAATAGAATCTGCGCGAATGGATTTAATTTTGAAACGGGCGGCGAAAATTTCTTTCGGCGATACAACTTCAGACGCGGCAATATTTTTAGTGCAGCTGATACGCCAACTGCCGCGCGAAAATTTAACGCCCGCAATTATCAACCGTACGCTTGAAGAATTTAAATTCAACTTGGCGGACTTACCGCCTTTTAAAAAGCACGAATTTTCAAAGCCGCGTCACGGCAAACTAAAAAAAGTTTCAAAATAAAAAAACCGTTGCAAAATCTGCAGCGGTTTTTTAGTTTTTAATAATTTCCAATAAAAGCGCGTCAATTTTTTCATAGTTTGGGAAATCAGGAAGGCGTGAATTTTCGTACGCCGCCAAAATTTTTTCTTCGTAAGAATTGACCATTTTAAAAATTTCATCGAAGGGAATTTCTCCTGCGCGAATTTTTTTCAATAGGGGCAAATCTTTTTCACGGTAAGTGGTGACGCCGCGCCCTTCTAAAATGTCAATGCCCGTCAAGTATAGCCGAATTAAATGCATTGCGTGTTTGTTCAAATGGTTATCGTCCTTTTTGCGGTTGCGATGATTCAATTTGGCGTAATTGTTCAGCATTGTATTAAGTCCCGCGTTCATTGCCAAAAATTTTTTCAGCGGCAAATTTTTAGCGTCAACCGAAATTAAAATTTCTTCGCCGAGCTCAAAATTAATTTTGGCGTTATTCAAGCCGTATTCATTTTTACAGGCAAGCAACATTGATTCAATCGACTTGATAATATGCAAATTTTTTTCTTTGACAGGGTAGGAATCGTGCGCCAAAGAATTTTGAAGGCGGCGAAGTTGCGCGGTTGCATAGCCGACAAATTTTTGGTACGCTAATTTTGACAAAAAAATTTCCGCGTTATCACGGAGCTTTTTTCCTGCGTCATTCATAAATAAAATATCTTCAGGGCGCGTGCCGAGCATTTCCAAAACGTTGGGGTTGCATTCGGCGCAAAGTTTGAAAAATTTTCGCAAGCTGTAAATAACCGTGTCGGTTTTATCGTCTTCAATCTGTTCAAAACTTTTTCCCGTCAAAATATCGTCCAACGATTCAACGGCAACGCCGCGAATATCAGTATCAGAATTTTCGTTGTTTGTGCCGTAAGCCTTCGAGCCTGAAATTGTAAGGTAGATAATATTTTTGCCCAAAAATTTATTTTCAGTCAAAAATTGGTACGCGGGCAAAGTTAAAATTTTTTCAGTGTACATTTTTTAAACAGCGTTCATAATTTTTGCATTTTCGGCGGCGGAAATTGCGGAAGAAAATTTTTTCAACGCGGCAACAGCTTTATCAAAAGAATCAGTTAAAACCAATTCAACGCGGTTGCCCAAAAGTTTTTTCGCCTGCTTGAAAACCAATCGATAATCTTCGCTGGAAGAAACCAAAACGTAGCTTGACGCCAAATCAGAATGTGCCGCGCCTACAATTTCAGCAAGCGAAGGCGACGCTTGAGGACTTCCTGAAACTAAAACAGTTGCGCCAGCGTCTTGCAACTTTTGCGCCTCTTCGGCGTCCTTTGCAACTGCCAACGCTGCAACAGTTATCAATGCGTCATTTGCCGGCAGGGCGTGCACTTCGCTCATATTTATAATTTTCACGTCGCGCAGGGAGCCCCAACCCAACGCTTGCTCAAGTGCTTTTCCTACGTGATCTGTATGCAAATGCACTTCAATTCCGCCGCTTAATCTTTCAACTATTGAAAAGCTGCTGAAGTCTTTCAGTTGCCGTTCAAGTTCAGAAATATTTGCATTGGAAGTTTTAACGCGCAACCTTATGCAGTACGGGCGCACTAAATCATTTCGCGGGTCGGGCATATTTTTATGAATCCCCAATCCCAAAGACAAACTTACAGTCGGCGAAACAAAATTTCCGTCCAGCCCTTTAAGGCACCCCCTCAAAAAACTAATCATAATACTTGCGCCCGCGTTATGTTGCCCGGATTCTTCAACAATTTTTTCGCCTGATTGAATTGCTTGATTTAAAATTTCAACGATAGGCATATTTTCCCTAACGGCGTGATACGCGCCCTTTGCAACCGCCTTTGCAACGGTTATGAAATGGCTTTCATTGTCATCAGGCAAAGAGCGTTGAGCGTACAAAATCCCGTATTGAAACGCCTTGCCGAATTCTGAGCCTGTAGCGTCATATTTGCCTGCAAGCCCCGTAGCAATTCCGCGAAACATTTGCGCTAAAACAACGCCTGCATTGCCGCGTGCGCCGAAAACCGCCGCCGTTGAAACTCTGCGCGAAAGTCCGCCTATACTGTCATCTTTTGCATCGGCAAGCGGCATAACTGCAGCTCCCATCGTCCGCAAAATGTGCGTACCCGGCAATGTTCCCGCGCCCGCTTTTGAATTTATATTTGCGTATTCGAGCAAAAATTCACTGTACGCGCCGGAAATCATCCGCTTAAAATCGCCGCCGGTAATGACTTCTCTGACTCCCGTCATATTTTACACCGCCTGTCTTTTATTTCTTTATTTTTCAGAACGTGTTTACAAATTCAAATTTATCTTAAAAAAACATTTAGGAAAGCAGGATACAGGACAGCAGGGATTAGTGAATACAGATTCAATACCCTGTCCCCTAGAATCTGTTTCCTGTTTCCTTTAAATAAACACGTTTTAAATTTGAGAATCGATTTTTGCGAAGAATTGATTTACCGTAGATAAAATTTGCTCACGGTTCAAAGATTTTAATAAATAGCCGTCGGGCTTGAGTGCCAAAACTTTGACGATACTTTCTTTGTCACTTTTGCCCGTCAAAAACATAACGGGGACTTTGTCAACTTTGGTTTCACTGCGAATCATTTCCAAAACTTGCGGACCCGAAGTAACGGGCATTTCATAATCCAATAAAATTAAATCGGGCGTGTTGTCCGCAAGGTACATTAAAGCTTGCGTGCCGCTTGTTACGATTGTGACGCGGTAATATTTTTCAAGCCAGCTTTTCATCATTTTCAAAAAAATTGTATCGTCGTCAACAAGCAAAATACTGCGCTTGTATTCGTTGTTGCTTACGGATTTTGCAACTTTGTCAATCAGCTGCGTAAGTTTTTTCATATCAATCGGGCGTTCCAAAATTGCGCCAATGGAAGTATCGGGGATAAATTCTTTGACAGTGTAAACTTCGTCATTATTGCCCAAAAGTATCAAAAATTTTCCCTCTTCACCGCAAACGTCTTTCAAATACACCAAAAAATTTGGAATATCGCCAATAAATTTTCCAAGATAAAAAATAATTATATCGGCGTTCTCTTTTTGCGCGGCGAGCTGTTCAACTTCGGTATCAATACGAATAACCGAATACTCGGCTTTTTCCAGCCCTTTTTGTATGGAATTTCCCATAAATGAAAATCCCTGCGTTATGAATAAAATTTTGGTTGCCATTCACATCTTTCCTAACATTTTAAATTTACAAGTAGCTGATTGGATTGACTCTTTGCCCGTTTACGTGGACTTCGTAATGGACGTGGGGGCCCGTGCTGAAGCCTGTACTGCCCATATAAGCAATAAGTTGCCCGCGCTTGACGTGTTGCCCGTTGGAAACTACAACTTGCGAGGCGTGTCCGTAGCGCGTCATAATTCCGTTGCCGTGATTAATATCGACCATATTGCCATAGCCGCCCGCATTCCAGCCCGCGTATTCAACAATTCCGTCCGCCGTTGCAACAATCGGCGTGCCCAAATCGTTTGCAATGTCAATACCGGGGTGAAAATCAGTGCCGCCCCAACGTAAACCGTAAGGCGAAGTTACAACGCCGTTTGTCGGCCAAATCGCAGGCACATTCGTATTACTTGACGACGCGCCGAATTGTCCGAAATCAACATTTAAATCGGGCATACCCGAATTATTGACAACAACCGAACTGTAACCGCCTGAAGTATTTGTGGCGGGTATAGCGGCAACAACCGTCATTTGTTCGCGGCGTGCCTTCAATTCGGCTTGAAATTCGTTGATACTGTCGAGGCGAATTGCAACGCGCTTTTCAACCATTTGCAACGCTTCGGAAACGTCATTAATTCCCAAATCTGGCAAAGGTCCGCCTTGTCCTGTGTACGCGCCTTCTTCTGTCGGCGGTTTCCATTCGGATTTAATTTCTTGAACAGGCGCAGAATTATTTTCAAGCGGCGCAGGCGGCGTCCACGCAGATTTAGTTTCTTGCTTGGGAATTTCTACATTTGCAGGAACATTTTCAAGCGCGGGAAGGTCTTCGGGCGAAGGCAATCCTTCAATCGGCGCAATTTCTTCAAGCTCGGGCGTTTCATCGCTCGGCGGCGTCCACGCAGATTGATTTTCTTCAGGCACTTTATCTTCTCGCGCAGGTTTATTCAAGCCCGCTTGAATGCGCAATTCTTCCTCTTGTTGTGCAAGATTCTGAATAGTTTCGCTTAAATTGGCGGCTTTTTTTGAAACGGTTAAAAGTTGTTCCTGTTGCATTTCGCCCGCGCGTTGAACTTCGCTTATAAATTCCAAATTCTGTTGATGGTGCAAAACGCCGTAAACAGAATAACTGCAAGTTCCAATAAAAATAAAGGCGCAAAACATTACTAAAAAAATTCCGAGATTAAATTCAAACGCCGATAAGCGAATTTCTCGCCGTTTATTTTTGCCGTCAATGGTAATCAGGTATTCTTTTTTTTCGTCTTCCTTTTTTTCGTCTTCCAATTCCAGTTCCTCCCGTTATTTTCCGGCTGAAGCGTCGCGCAAGGCTTGTTCTTCTTCTTTGGTAAGTTTGTAAGTTTCCGAAGTGCCTTTAACAATCGGCTTAACGTAGCTGCGCGAAAAATCCCGCCCGGTAAGCGAAGAAATTATAACACCGGAATTTTCGGCGTCAAGGAGCGCAATGCAATAACTTAATTCTGCTGTATCGTCATGAAAGGCGTTGAAACGCACAACTGCCATGCGGCTGATTGCGTGCTTCATTAATTCTTTCATTTGTGCAAGTTCGTTGTTTAATTTTTCTTCGGTCTCAATGGCGGAATTAATTTTTTCGCCGTGTTTAACCAAAATTTGTTGGGCGTTGGAATTTTCGTCATCGCTCATCATAATTTTTCGATAACGCTTTTTCATATCTGACAGCCGCTTTTCCAAATGTATCACAAAGCCAATTAACAGCAAAATTATAATTCCCAAAAAAATAAAAATGTACGCCAAATTGTCAATAAGCGTGGCGTTAAAATCGCTCATATTTTTACCTCCGCCGAGTATTTTTAGAAATTCAAATTTATCTTTTTGAAATTACAGCATTTCTTTCTTTTTGTAAAAAGAAAGAAACGCTTAGGCAAAGAAAGAAAAACTTCCGACCGCGAGAACCTCCATCACGGCGGTTAATCGCGGCGGCGTCCATCCTTGGACGTCGTGTCCTGGAAAGCGCGTACTTTTTAAGGTTGCACTTTCAAGATTAGGAATTGGAAATTGCCGCGCATCCTGCGTACCTTCATTTTTTCTTTGTAAATTTTTTCTAATTAATAGTTCCCTTTGTTGAAAAATTTCTAAGCGCGGAAATTTTTTCGGCGCGCGAAGTGTCTTCAAAATCAATTTCTTTAGTTTGAGAATTAGTAAGCGCAGTTTCAATATTTGTAAGGATGCGCAAAAGTTCAGTTTCACTGGGCAAATTAATTTGCAGTTGGTGGTTGTTGCCGTCTTCGATAATTTTAATAGGCGCGTTGAGAAATTTAGTTAATTTTCTTTCGGCGTCGCGGAAGCGGGATTCATAGGGCGAAACGCGGCGATTCTGCGTAATCAGCGCGGTATCAATATTTTGTTCGGAAATTTGCTCTGAAATTCTGTTGGAAATTGTGCGGCGCGAAGGCATAATTGCATACGCCATAACTTTTGGCAAATCAGATTTTTTTTCTTCGGGGATTAAGCCGGCGTTGCGCAATTCCTTAATAAACGCCTCAACTTTTCTAACTGATAAATCTTCGTGAATAATCATTTCTGCGGCGTTAATTTGCAATTCTTCATTTTCTATTGCAAGGAGCGGGCGCGCTTGCCCCATTGAAAGTTTGCCTTCAGAAATCCAATCCCGAACTTGCGGCGAAAGTTTTAACAGCCTCAACAAATTTGCAATGTGCGAACGACTGCGCCCGATTTTTGCAGCTAAAGTTTCCTGCGTGTAGGAATATTCATTCATTAAACTTTCGTACGTTGCCGCCTCTTCCAAAACGCTCAAATCTTGCCGCTGAATATTTTCTATTAAAGAAACTTCCCTCATTTGCGAATCAGTATAATCACGAACAATGGCGGGAATTTTTTCAAGCCCGATAAATCTGGCCGCGCTTAATCTGCGTTCGCCTGCAATAAGTTCGTACTTTTCGCCGCCGACATTTCTGACAATAATTGGCTGAAGGACGCCGTACGCGCGGATTGATTCTGCAAGCTCTTTCATTGAATCGTTGTTTAAAGTTTGGCGCATTCTGTAACGATTGGGGCGGATATTTTCAACCAAAATTTCTTGAATATTTTCTGACGCCTGCAAATTGGCGAAATCTACAGCTTGAGAGCCGAGAAGTGCGCTTAAGCCGCGCCCTAAATTTCCGCGTTTACCTGCCACGATTTAAAACCTCCTCAGCCAGTTTAAGATAAACTTTCGCAATTCGTGAATATTTGTCATAAAAAAGAATTGGCACGCCGTAACTTGCCGCCTCCGAAATTTTAATTGCGCGCGGTATGACAGTTTTATAAACCAAATTGCCCAAAGTTGCGCGTACTTCCGCAATAACGTCTTTGTTATGTTTTGACCTGCCGTCGAACATCGTCATAACAATCCCTTCGATAAAAAGCAGCGGGTTCAAATTATTTTTAATAATTTCGATAGTCTTCAAAAGTTGTGCAAGTCCTTCCATTGCGAAAAATTCGCATTGCATAGGAATAATAACGGCGTCAACTGCGGTAAGCGCGTTAATCGTCAAAAGACCGAGCGCGGGCGGGCAGTCAACAATAATATAATCGTAATCATTGCGCAGTGAATCCAACGCGGCGCGGAGTCTTGTTTCGCGCAGGTTTAAATTTGCAAGTTCGACTTCAACTGCGGCAAGGTTAATGCTTGCGGGCAAAATTGTAACGCCGTAAGGTGTAACTTGCAGGGCGGCGCGCGGATTTAAATCATTAACCAACACGTCATAAACGCTGCGCGTTATCGTCGAACGATTTAAGCCGAGCCCGCTTGTGGCGTTGCCTTGAGAATCGCAGTCTACAAGCAAAACGCGCTGCCCTAAATTTGCAAGCGAAGTGCATAAATTTACCGCAGTGGTTGTTTTTCCTACGCCGCCTTTTTGATTTGAAATTGATATTACTTTTGCCAAAACTGCGCTCTCCTTTCGTTATGGATTTTATAACATTTTTAATTTCGCCGCAAAAATTTTCTATCCTGCAAATTGGGAGAATCTGAATTTTGCTTTATAATTAATTTTTTTATTTCATTTTGAAATGTTCTTTCTTTCTCATTGCAGAAAGAAAGAACCAAAGAAAGGCTAGCCGCGCTGGAAACGCATCCTGCGTTTCGGGCGCGGCAACGGGCGCACGTCCTGTGCGCCCTCTTTTTTATTTTCTTTCAACAGAAAAAATTTTCAAATCCCTTTTGCCTACTGCCTAGTTAGAATTTTGATTCAGATAAAAACTCAGCGCACTCAAGCCTGTCATTAAATTTTCGTCGACAACTTTAATATTTTTTGGCGCGTCAATCTGCACTGCGGTAAAATTCCAAATTCCTTTCACGCCCGCCGCAATCAAAGTATCTGCTACTTTTTGCGCGGCGTCGTCAGGCACTGCTATAACGCCAATGTCAATTAATTTCCTGCGCGAAATCGACGCAAATTTTTTAAAGTCATACACGCGCACGCCGTTAATTTCTTCGCCAATTTTATTTTCGTCAATGTCAAAAAGCGCGGCAATTACAAAGCCCCAATCAGAAATTTTTTCGTAGTTGGCAAGAGCCGCGCCCAAATTCCCGACGCCTATAATTGCAAGCCGCCAATAATTTTGCAAGCCCAAAATATTTGCAATGTTCGTTTTCAAATGAATAACGTCATAGCCGAGCCCTTTCATTCCAAATTTGCCAACCATACTTAAATCTTTGCGAATTTTTTCCGGCTTAATGTCGAGAATTTCTGCAAGCTCAATCGCCGAAGTTGTAACAACTTCTTCGTTGTCAAGATTCTGTAAAGTCTTATAGTACAGTGACAATCTTTCAAGCGTTGCCTTCGGTACGTGTTTTTTTTCCTGCATTTTATCAACTCTTTTGTAAATTAATTTTCGTCAAACAAATTAATTGCCGCGCCCAACGCGCCGAGCATCCACATTAAAATTGAACTCGGTATGTTGAAGAGCAAATCGTCCGTCATACCGTTTAAAGCCATTGACAAAAACGCCAAGCCAATTCCCAATTTCATACCCGCTGCAAGATTTTTATACTCAACAAGTTTATCGGCGTCAGGTTGAAACAGTTGAATATTTTCGGCGAATTTTTGAATGTCAATGTTATCTTCGTCAGATTTTTTATCGTCTTTAGATTTTTTGGAATTATGAAATTTCATTTCTTCGTGGTGAACCAATTCGGGCTCTGAAGTTTTTTTAGTTTTTTTAGGTTTTTTCGGCTTTGAAGTTTTTTCTAAAATTTCGTTGATAAAGTCTGACGTTCGCAACATTAACATTGATTTAGCCTGCGCGACGTTCTGCAAAAATTTACTTTCCATAAAAGTTTTGAAAAGTTCTTCGTTAAACATTTTTTCAAATTTTGAGAAATGAGAATTGAAACTCAAATTTAACGCCGCAAACATTGTGCCGAAAAAATACCAAAAATAGGCAAGCGCACCCGCAATTCCAACTTCCGCCGCCGTCTGCAAAAATAAATTGTGCGCGTGGTAAATCGTGTTTGAAGTGTCAACAAGATAATAATTGTATTGCGGGTAAAGGAATTTGTACGCGCCCCAACCAATCCCGACAAAAGGATGGTCTGCAATCATTGAAACTGTACTTACCCAAATTCCAATTCGCAGTCCTTCCGAAGAATCATAGCTCTCTTGGAAAATTGATAACATTCTCTCCAAAAAATTTTCGTCATTGTAAACAAGCAAGCCGATTATTAATGCAAACAGCGTTAAAATTCGCCAATCGTACAAAAAGCCGTAAATGACAAAAATAATTGCTATTGCCAAAAACGCGCCGCGCGAATACGTCATTGCCAAACACGCTGCCAATAAAATTATCGCAGCTATTAAAATTAATTTTTGTTTGCGCGTGCCGAACTTCGCCAAAATTCCCAACGCAAGGCAAATCATAACGTCCAAATAGCCCGCCAAAATGTTGGGATTTTCCAGCGTTGAATAAATTCTTGTATGAATGCCCGCAAAAGCCGCGTCATCAATCCATTTTGTTTGCGAAATATCCACGCCGAAAATATATTGGAAGTAGCCGACCAAAACTACAATAACCGCCGCCGCGCCGAGTCCCTGCGCTAATTCTTTAACTTGTTCGGGCGTGCGAATGTTTTGCCCTATCAGCAAATATGTTAAACCGTACAAGCCGACAATTCCGCAATAATTGTAAATCAGTTCAAAACTTCGCGCGGGCGACATAAAAACTGACAACGCGCCCAAAACTATAAAAATTGAAACGGGAACGTCGAAGGACAACGAGCGCATTTTAAATTTTGTGTCGATGTGCAGCCGCAAAAACCAAAGTATAATCCCGAAAACTGCCGCCGCCGCCGCCGCTTGCGGAAATATCGCCAATAAAAATGCCTCCGCCAAAATTGCGCGCATTATCCACTTTTCCAATTTTTTTATCCTTTGGCGGCGTACAAATACGTTGATTCTGTTCATTAAATCACCGGCTTTATTGTTCAAAAATTATTTTCTCGAATCGACGGGCAAAATTTTGGGGCGAAAAATTTTCTGCCGCCTCGCGCAGATTTTTTTTGTACGCGGAAAAATTTTTATCGAAGTCATTGACAAAATTTTCAAGCGTCAAAGTCAGCGCGTCAAGGTTGCCGCTCTCAAAAGTTTCGCCGATTCTGTACCGTGCAAAAATTTCGGGGTTCATATCGTCGCTGCTTACAACGGGCTTTTCGTAACCGAGCGCAGTAAAAAGCATCCCGCCCCAATGATATTTGAAACGCGGCGCGGAATACGGCAATAAAAGCGCGTCAACATTCAAAATTGCGCGTTGCCAATCTGCGCCGATAAGTGCGCCTCGAATGACTGAAATATTTTCCGATTTTTCATAGGGTGCAATAATTTTTTCAAATTCCGCCGTGTCCTCTTTGTGCATAGTTGCACCCTGTACAAGCAATTTAACTTTGCGGCTGTAGTTGCCGCGCGTAAATGCTGCAAGCAAATCCTGCAACTTTTTTTCTCGGCGGTACTGCCCAAAAAATCCTATTGTCAAAACTTCAGGCGGCGCAGAAATTTTTTCGCCTTGATTTAAATCACGTGGAACGAAAACAGGCGGCAAAATGTTAAAAATATTTTTCTGCGTCTTGCCGAAAATGTCATTTGCCAACGTGATAACCGCCATTTTGATATTTTTATTGGGAAGAAGTTTAGCGGCTTCATTTAAAAATTTCGGAGCCTCGTTGGGGTTAATCCCGTGAAAAACAAAAATCAGCGGCACGGAAATTTTTTTTAAATTGCTATGACTCAACGCGCGCAAATAGCGATAAGTTGCCGTCGGAATAATCAGCGCGTCAAAATTTTTTTGCAATTCGTAAAGTTGATTGTACCAACGCAGGCGATTTATTTCGCGCTTGGCGGAGGCGAAGATTTTTTTTATACCGCCTGAATTTGTGTAGGAAACCGCTTCGCCTGAAATTTTATGCGAGTCAACTTTATAATCGAATTGGAAAGTAAAATTTTCGGGCACGTAGAAAAATATTTCGTGCCCTAAATTTTTCAGCTCGTCAACCAAAATTCGGTTAAATTCAACTTCATTGCCGCCGGGCGTCATAATGTTTTCAAAAATAGCAATTCTCATAATCAGTCCTCTTTTTTGTAAGCTTGCAGATTTTCAAAAATAGCGGCGTCAATTTCATCAAGCAACGCGAATCTGCGCCGATAAACCGCGCGTTTTTGAGTTGGAATTTCTTCAAAAGTTTTTCGCTTTTCGACGAGCGGCAATTCAAAAAATCTTTTATCATTGGTAGGAGAGCCGCCGCATTCCTGCCAAAAATCGCTGAAGGAAGTTTTTAATTTCCTGTCCGCGCGAATGTGATTGTTGGCATAATAGCCTTCGTTTGTGACGGCGTAAATTTTTTTCAAATTTAAGGCGCGGGCGACGGCTTGTGCGGCGTACAGGATTAAATTTTTAGTGCGGTAGGCGTGACATTTTTTGGTTAAAATTTTTATTAAGTCTTTGGAATTTTCGACGTTGGGACCCTGCAACGCGCCAATGTACATTGAAAAATTTTCTGCAGAATCTTTCGCAATCCAAAACATAATTTGATAAACTGCCGTGTTATCGCTCAAAAATAAAATTATTGACGCGAGCCCTTCCTTTTTTTGTCCGCCGTGAATGAAAATTACAATTCGCATTTCGCCCAAATTTTCGTCAAGCGGCATTTTCCACAAAAGAATTTCTTCTTTGCCGTAAAGTTTGCGTAAAAAATTTTCATTCATTGTGCGCGTTAAAAAATTTAAATGCTCTTCGACAAGTTTAATTCGCTCGTCAAAAGTTGATTTGTGGTAGAAAAAGGCGCGTGTAACCTGTTCGTAAAAGTACGGAAATTTTTCTGCAACTTCGCGCAGAATTTCCGACTGCGAAAAAAAATCTTCAACGCGCTGCATTTTTTGCGGGTGAAAACAACAACGCGCCACAAATACTGCAAATCGATGAGCTTCGCGCGGGTTATTTAAATCGTAAATTTTTTTTCCAAGTTCAACAAAATTCAATTCTAAAACCTCTTAATTTTTTTGATAGGTTATTCTAAAATATTTTGCGCCGCGTGTAAATGAAAATTTTCTTGTCAAAGTAATTTTGCCGTTAAATATAGCGGCGATATTCAAGATTGGAATTTAAGTTCTCACAAAATTGATATTTCGTCATACGTACAGCACAATTAACAACAAGTTAAAAAAAATATTTTTGCAAATAATTAAGGCGGCGTAGAAATTTTCCACGCAGTTTTTTTGTTGCCAAAAATTTTGTACAGATTGATTTAATTTGTTATAATACGTCGAAATAAAATATTGGAGGGAAATTTTTTGAAAATGAATGGAGCGCAGGCGTTATTGGAATGCCTGAAAAATGAAGGCGTCGAATTGGTTTTCGGTTATCCCGGCGGCGTTGTTTTGAAACTCTACGACGAAATTTATAAAATGAAGTTCCCAAATATTTTGACGGGACACGAGCAGGGCGCGGTACACGCGGCGGACGGTTACGCGCGCGCAACGGGCAAAGTCGGTGTAGTCATTGCAACTTCAGGACCCGGCGCGGCGAATTTAATCACGGGAATTGCAACGGCGAATATGGATTCAGTGCCGCTTGTTTGTATCACGGGACAAGTTGCAAGCCCCGCAATAGGCAAGGATTCATTTCAAGAAGTTGACGTTTGCGGAATTACCGCGCCGATTACAAAGCATAATTATCTTGTAAAAAATGTTGAGGAATTGCCGCGCGTAGTCAAGGAAGCTTTTTTCATTGCGCGGACGGGCAGACCTGCGCCCGTTTGCATTGACATTGCGGCGAATGTTTTTAACAGCGAAATTGATTTTGAATACCCCGAAAAAATAAATTTGCGCGGCTACACGGGCGAAAATCCCTGCGACGAAAAAGCTGTTGATGAAGTTGTTGCAGCGATTGAAAAAGCGGACTTTCCTTTAATTTTTGTCGGCGGCGGCGTCATTATTTCAGAAACTTCAAATATTGTAAGAGAAATTTTAAACCGCCTGCAATGTCCTTGCACTTCAACATTAATGGGCTTAGGCAGCATTGAAGCTGACAGGGAAGGCTATTTGGGATTTGCGGGAATGCACGGCTCTTACGGCGCAAATATGGCTATTCAAAATTGCGATTTGTTAATTTGCATTGGAATGAGATTCAGCGACAGAGTTACGGGCAAAGTTGCGGAATTTGCGCCCAATGCAAAGATTGTTCATTTTGAAATTGACCCCGCCGAAATTAATAAAAATGTTCAAGTCGATATAAAAGTTTTGGGCGATTTAAAAAATTCTCTGCCGCTCCTGCGCGATAAACTCAACGCCGCCGAAACTGACTTTGCAAAAAAATTTAACAGTTGGCTGAATTATTCCATTGAAATTGGCAACAAACACCTTTTCGGTTATAAAACTGAAGGCGACGAAATTAAACCCGGTGCGCTTATTTCAAAGATTAGCGATATTTGCGACGAAAATACAATAGTTGTTACTGACGTTGGACAACACCAAATGTGGACGGCGCAATTTTTCAATGTAAAAGGTCCTCGCCAATTTTTGACAAGCGGCGGCTTAGGTACAATGGGATTTGGACTGCCTGCCGCAATGGGTGCAAAATTGGCTTGCCCTGATAAAAACGTTGTACTTATCACGGGCGACGGCTCCATTATGATGAACATTCAAGAATTGGCGACGCTTGCCGACAATAACATTGATATTAAAATTGTTATCGTACATAATTTTATTTTGGGAATGGTAGGACAGTGGCAACGCCTTTTCTACAATCACCACTATTCGGCGTCAGAATTAAATTTGAAACGTGATTTTATAAAAATTTCTGAAGCTATGGGACTGCGCGGCTACCGTCTTACAAAGGCTGCAGAACTTGAAACCGAATTGCCCGAAATTTTATTTTCAAAGGGCGCGGCTGTAATTGATGTTTACGTCCCGCAAGAAGAAAACGTTTTGCCAATGGTTCCCGGCGGCAAGCGTCTTGACCAAATGGTTTTAAGTTGAGGTGAAAGTTATGAAAAAATTTTTATTGGCAGTCCTTGTAGACAACAAGCCCGGCGTTTTAACGCACGTTGCAGGATTAATCAGCCGCCGCGCTTTTAACATTGAAAGTATTTCCGCAGGCTACACCGAAGAGCCGAGCGTCACAAGAATTAATATCGTTGTAAGCGTCGAAAGTGAAAATGAACTCGACCAAGTTGTTAATCAGTTGGGAAAATTGATTGACGTTATTAAAATCGTCAACTTGAGTAAAGCTCCTTCAATCGAACGTGAATTGGTTATGATTAAGGTTAAAGCGTCGAAGGAAACTCGCGCAGATTTGGTTAGCATTGTTGATATTTTCCGCGCAAAAATTGTTGACGTTACAAGCGAAAATGTCATTATCGAACTTACGGGCAACCAACAAAAAATTGACGCAATCTGCGAAGTTTTGAGCGATTATGAAATTGTGGAAATTGCGCGCACGGGAGCCATTGCACTTTCACGCGGTCCAATTCCCGTTAAAAAAATGTAAATTGCTATGAGAATTTTAATTACAACCAATTATGAAGAAATGAGTATAGAAGCGGCGAAAATTGTTGCAGGGCAAATTTATTTAAAGCCTGCAAGCGTTTTGGGACTTGCAACGGGCAGCACGCCGCTTAAAATGTACGAAAATTTAATTGCCGTCCATAAAACAATCGGCTTGGATTTTTCGCAAGTTACGACTTTTAATCTTGACGAATATATTGGCTTAAGCGCGGATAATCCGCAAAGTTATCATTATTTTATGTACGAAAATTTTTTCAAGCAGATAAACATTCGCCGCGAAAATATTTTTATTCCCGACGGCACGGCTGAAGATATTTTCGCCGAAAGTAAAAATTATGACGCGCTGATTGAATCGAAGGGCGGAATTGATTTACAAATTTTGGGGATTGGACAAAACGCGCACATTGGTTTTAACGAACCTGATATAAAATTTGAGGCAACGACGCACAAAGTTAAACTTGACGACGAAACTATTTCCGCCAATTCCAGATTTTTTAAAAATGTTGACGAAGTGCCGAAATTCGCAATTAGTATGGGAATAAAAAATATTATGTTGGCGCGGCGCGTTGTACTTTTGGCGAACGGCAAAAATAAAGCCGCCGCAGTGTACAAGGCACTTTGCGGCAGTGTTACGCCCGAAGCTCCCGCGTCAATTTTGCAACTTCATCAAGACGCTACATTTATTTTGGACAAAGAAGCAGCCGCTGATTTGCCGCAAGATTTAAAATAAATTTTCAGCTTTTTGGAGGTAATAAAATGAAAAAAGATTTAGGCGTTGCACCGTACCTTTTCCCAATGCCCGTTTTAATGATTGCAACCTACAACGAAGATGAAACCGTTGACGTTATGAATATGGCGTGGGGCGGTATCTGCGCAGAAAATATGGTTGCGCTGAATTTGGAAGAAAGTCATAAAACAGTTGCAAATTTAAAAAATACAAAGGCGTTTACTCTTTCGATAGCAGACGCGGCACATATTGCAGAATCTGACTTTTTCGGAATTGCAAGCGCAAATACTATGAAAGATAAATTTGCACGTTCCAAAATGACGGCTGTTAAATCTTCGCGCGTCAACGCGCCTGTTATTGAAGAATATCCCTTAACGCTTGAATGCAAAGTTGTTGAGTTTCAAAATCAACCTTACGGCTTGAGAGTTTTGGGCGAAATTGTAAACGTCCTTGCAGAAGAAAATATTTTGGACGAAAAGGGCAAAGTTGACGCCGCAAAATTAAACGCCTTCGCCTTCGACCAATTCAGAAGCGGCTATTACAAAGTCGGCGAAAAAATCGGACAAGCCTGGAATGCCGGCGCAAGCTTTATGAAAAAATAATTTTTAATTCTATAAAAAAAAATTAACCTCCGACAGAAAATTTTGTTGGAGGTTTTTTTATTTTAAAAATTTCGTTGTTTGAAAACTTCGTACATTAAAACCGCGCCTGCAACCGAAGCGTTCAAAGAATTTATTTTGCCGCGCATTGGAATTTTAACCAACAAGTCGCAATTTTCGCGCGTCAATCTGCGAATCCCTTTGCCCTCGTTGCCAATAATTAAAACAATCCCGCCGCTTAAATCTGCGCCAAAAATATTTTCGCCGCTCATATCGCCGCCGACAATTTTTAAATTTTCTTCGCGCAGATTTTTTAAAGTTTGTGCAACGTTTGTAACCTGCGCGACTTTAACATATTCGATTGCGCCTGCAGAAGTTTTTGCAACGGTTGAATTTAAAGAAACACTGCGCCGCTTTGGAATAATGACGCCGTGTACTCCTACCGCGTCCGCCGTGCGCAGAATTGCGCCGAAATTGTGCGGGTCTTCCAATTCATCCAAAAGAATTATAAAAGGCGGCTCGTTCTTCGACGCGGCAAGAGCTAAAATTTCTTCGACGCTTGAATATTGAATTGCGGCAACCTGCGCGATAATTCCTTGATGACGTTCGCCGCCGCAAATTTTATCCAACTTTTGCCGCTCGACAAATTCGACAATAATTTTTAAATCTTTGGCAAGTGCAAGAATTTTTTTTATTGAACCGTCATTATTGCCCTTTGCAACAAGAATTTTATTGACACTGCGCCCCGCCTTTAAAGTTTCTGTAACTGCGTTTCTGCCAATTACCAAATCTTCATTCGTCATAAAAATATCTCCTCTTCAATTAAATTTATTGACCTCGCGCAGGTTTTATTTTATACTGTACGAAAATTTTTAGGAAGATTTGTTATGAAAAAAATTTTATCGGTTTTTGTTTTCGTAATGTGTTTGAGCGTTTTTAATTCTTGCAGTGCCTTGAGCATTGATGAAGCTATTTTTGTATGTCACAGCCAAAGGTCTACTTACTTTTATAACGGTAAATTTGACAAATTAGACCTTTACATAGACAGGTCAGATAATACCTGCGTTTGGGAATATCCAAGCGGAGAACAGAGCATAATTGTTACAGTTTTTTATTTTGAACCTAAAAGCCAAACAATAATAACAGACGCTGATGAGCCTGATAGGCCGGTGGTTCTTGATTTTATTAAAGATAAAAACGGCACTTGGGGATTTTGCATAGAAAATCTAAAATTTAGAGACCGTCTTACAAATAGAAAGGGCATTCCAAAAGCCGGTCGCTTTACTTCACCAAGCTATTATCCTGTGAACTCTAATTACAACAACGATAATAATCATTGGCCTCTGCGAGTTTTACAAAAAATCGGCGAATATATCGATTTAGATTCTTTCCCTCCGGTTAATTGAACTTATCAGTAAAAAAATTTTTTAATGACATTGACGCAAAAAATCAAATTGAAATTACAGCCGCAAAAAAAACGCGGCTATTTTTTTTAGTTCTAACAAAAAAGCAACAAACTCTAAAATTTATGGAGCTTGTCACTTTGAAAAATTTTTTAGAATTTGTGATTAATGCCCAAAGAAATTCCCGTAGTATTGTAGCCGGGATTGTGCTTTTTCATACCGTTTGAAAAATGGCTGATGTACCAACCGATAGTAATTGAATCTTCACCGCGATATTTCCAAGTGAAACTCGGACCCGTTCGCCACAAAAAACCGTACGCGCGCCCGTCGTAGGGATGCGCCTTGTTGTAAAACATTAAACTGCCCGCAAAATCCCAATTTGCATAAAGTTTGCCTGAAATGTGTTTATCCCAACGCAACATTGCCGCCGCTCCAATCCCTACGCCTTGCCCGTCGCGCAGAATCCCCAAGCCTTTGGGATTTGTATAACCTGTAGCGCGCGTGAAAGTAAAGCCGCGATAAAATGACAACGCGCGGTGTTGGTGCATTTTCTGCAAAACGTGTACGTTGTAATTGTCAATGCGCCGTTCGCTGCTTACATTGCCTTTCAAAAATTCCAGTTGCAGTTCCCAATTTTTTTTAACGTCGCTGCCTTGATTTTCGGCGGCGGCAGTCGAAAAATTTACGCAAATTAAACAACTTGCCAACATTAATATTGCAAAATATTTTAATTTCAGCATTTGTAAAACCTCATTAAAAAATTTTTTAAGAAATCTTTAAATGTGGTTTTTCTTTCTTTAGAAGAAAGAAAAGCCACCTAAAAGAAAGAAGCGTCGCCCGTCCAGTGCGCCTTGCGTTGGTAACGCTCTTATAACTGTCGATTCTGCATTCTAGTTTCTGTACGCGCTAAGGCGGCAGGCAGCTGCGCTGAGAGGACGGGCGACAGTTTTTTTTCAATCCCCTAGTGCCTCTTGCCTAGTGCCTAAAAAATTTTTTCTTCAGCAAAAACCAATTCGCAAATTTCCTCAAGCCGCGCAATTTTTTTATTTAAAAACAATTCGCCAAGCAACGCTTCAAAGCCCGTGCTTGCGTGATATTCGGCAACTGTTGCAACGCGAGGCGCGTGGCTTTTTGCATTTCTGCCGCGCCTGAAAATATCTTTTTCTTCGTCAGTCAAATATTTTTCAATTTTCTTGTAGGCGTCGGCTTGAAAACTTGCAGAGACAATCCCCGCGCTTAAATCGTGCAACTTGTCAATTTTTTTAGTTTTCTGCAAAAGGCGCGTCCTTACGTACAAATGAAAATAAGCGTCTCCAATATACGCCGTAACCAGCGGCGAAAGTTCGCGCGTGTCTATGCTTGTTTCCATTTTACGCCCTGCGGAGTGTCTTCCAAAATTATTCCCGCCGTCTTTAAAGCGTCGCGGATTTTATCTGCAACCGCCCAATTTTTATTGGCGCGCGCGTCCTGCCGAATTGAAATTATTATTTCCATAAGTTTTTCTGTCAGCTCGGAATTAAAATTATTTTCGTCCTCAACGTTTTCAAAAATTCCAATCGTCGCCGCCATATCCGTAAAAATTTCTGAAACACGCATAATTATAAAGGCGTCAGTTCCGCGCGGCTGAATTTTTCCGCTGATATAATCGTTGTAATAAGAATTTATATCCTTCGCAAGTTCAAACATATAACTGATAGCAAGCGCGGTGTTGAAGTCATCGTTCATTGCGTCGTCAAACGCGGACATTAAACGCTCTGCAGTTTCAACCAAGCCGCCCGCCTGCGTCAACGTCAACAGTGCAGTTTTGTTATCTTTAATAAATTCGTCGGATTCAACTTTTTTTACGAGTTCATTTAAATTTTTGTGCGCGGTTTTCAGGCGGTTATAGGCAGTTTGCGCTTCTTTAATTCTGTCTTCGCCGAAATCGAGCGGGCTGCGGTAATGTGTTTGTAACAAGAAAAATCTTACAACTTCGCCGGGATATTTTTTCAGAATATCTTCGACGGTAAAAAAGTTGCCTGCAGATTTACTCATTTTAATTTTGTCGATAGTGATAAAGCCGTTGTGCAACCAATACTGCGCGAAGGCGTGATTGTCGCCAATCGTCGCGCAGGACTGCGCAATTTCGTTTTCGTGGTGCGGGAAAATTAAATCTGCGCCGCCGCCGTGAAAGTCAAATTTTTCGCCCAAATATTTTAATGACATTGTGGAGCATTCAATATGCCAACCCGGTCTGCCCTTGCCAAAAGGACTGTCCCAAGCAGGCTCATTCGGCTTAGCTGCCTTCCATAATGCAAAATCCATCGGATGCTTTTTTCTATCGTCAACTTCGATTCTTGCGCCCGCTTGCATATCTTCCAATTTGCGCCCGCTCAATTTGCCATAGTCTTCAAATTTTTCAACGCTGTAAAAAACGTCGCCGTTATCGAGTTGGTAAGCGTAACCTTTTTCAAGCAAAGTTTCAATCATTTTAATAATATCGGGCATAGTGTCAGAAACTTTCGGGTAAATATCGGCGTGTTGAATATTCAGCGCGTCCATTGAACGAAAGTACGCCTCAATATTTTTATCGGCAATTTCTTTCCACGTTACGCCCTGCGCGTTGGCGGCGTTAATAATTTTATCGTCAATGTCAGTAAAATTTTGCACATAGCGTACTTTGTAGCCGAGTCTGTTAAAATATCTGCGAATAACATCCCAAGTTACAAAAGGGCGCGCGTTGCCAATGTGCGGCGCGTTGTAGGGCGTAACGCCGCAGCAATATATACTTACTTCGCCTTCTTTCAAAGGTTTAAAAATTTCCTTGCGTTTCGTCATAGTGTTATAAACTTGTAACATTTTTTCAGCCTCCAAATTTTCATTTTCTATAAAATCAAGAATTTCTTCAGGCGTACAAATTTTAACTTCGCCTTGCGAAAATCCCTTCATAGTTCTTGTTATAATAGCGTCAATGTTATTTGAAACTGCCGCCGAATATTGAACGGCGTCTTCAAAATCTTTCCAATTTAAATTAAAAGCGTTATAAATTTCTTTTTCAGAAACGCTGATTATTTTGGCAATTTCCAAAACGTCCTTCATTAATCCTATAACTTTTTCGCGGTCTTTCAAATCCCTGTAAGCTAAATAATAAATATCAGTAATAGCCGCCGCCGAAATATATTCGTCAACGCCTTTATCTGCAAGTTCCAAAACTTTTGCCGAAAAATTATAGAAAGGTTGCCGCTACAAAATTACATCCAAAACAACGTTTGTATCAATTAAGATTTTCATACTTTTTAGCCAACCTTTCAGAACGAATTTCTTCAAGTGTTTTATTGGGGTCAAAGTCAGGATTATTTTTTATGCCTTCTGACATAATTTCTCTTATTCTTTTAAGAGCATGCCTGCGTTCTTGCGTTGTCAAAGGTTTTCTGTAAACAGTTGGACTTACCGTAATTTCTACAAGCTGATTATCGGGATAATTCGGCAAGTCAATTATACCCTTTAAATCTTTAGCCAACATTTTGGCTGTTACATTTGTCATTCGTTTTTTTTTGAATACTCATTTTAAATTCTCCTTTTTAGTCAAGTCAACTTTTGGTGATTCGACGATAATTTCAAGCGCGGAAGTGCGCCGCGCCTCGTCAGAAATTTCTGCTTTGGTAGCCGCCAATTCTTTTTCCAATTCGTGAACTTTTTCCTCAAGCCGCTGAATTTGTCGCAGTGCAACTTCAATCATTTCCCGTTCAGGGTCGGGCAATTCGTTATGACATAAATCAACGTCAATTTCGTCGCAAACTTCCTTAAAAATATTCGGGTCGTCGATATTTAAGCCGCGCTTTTTGCAAAGTTCAATACAAGCTTTTTTAAAATCTTCTTCGTCGTGAATCCTTACGCCGTGCAAAACTACAACGCGCCCGGGAATCCCGACAACCGTTGCATAGGGCGGCACTTCCTTTAAAACGACAGAACCCGCTCCAATTTTTGCATGGTCGCCAACTTTGAAAGAACCTAAAACTTTTGCGCCCGTCGCAATTACAACATTATTTCCGATTGTAGGATGACGCTTGCCGCTTTCTTTGCCCGTGCCGCCGAGTGTTACGCCTTGATAAAGTGTAACATTTTTGCCTATTTCTGCAGTTTCGCCTATAACAATTCCCGTGCCGTGATCTATGAAAAGCCCGTCGCCGATTTTTGCGCCGGGATGAATTTCAATCCCCGTTAAAAATCTGCAGAAATTTGAAACAAGCCGCGCAGCTACAATCCAGCCGTTTTCAAAAAGGGCGTGCGAAATTCTATGCATCCAAATTGCATGCAAGCCCGAATAACAAAGAATTACTTCAAGGGTACTTTTGGCGGCGGGGTCTCTTTCAAAAACAACGCGAATATCTTTTTTTAGGCGCGCAAAAAATTTCATTAAAAAATCTACCTTTCAACGGCGGCAATATCTTTTTCAGTGTCTGTGCCAATTTCATTAATTAGGAAAAAGTTTAAAGGAAAAAGGAAAAAGTTTTTCAATTCCCTTTCTCCTTTGCCCTTTATCCTGTTTCCTTAAATTTATTTTTCGACGGCGGCAACGGCATAAGCGGCTATACCTTTTTCAGTACCGGTAAAGCCGAGCCCTTCTTCAGTTTTTGCCTTTACGCTTACCGCGTCAATTTCCAAATTCATAATTTCAGAAAGTCTACATCGAATTTTTTCAATATGCGGCGCAATTTTCGGCTTCTGCGCGACAATTATTGAATCAATGTTGACAATGGAAAAATTTTTTTCACGGATCAACTTGCAAACTTCAGAAAGTAAAATCCCGCTGTCAATATTTTTATATTTTGCGTCAGTGTCGGGGAAATGTTGCCCTATATCACCAAGTGCCGCCGCGCCCAAAAGTGCGTCAATAATTGCGTGCGTCAAAACGTCGGCGTCCGAATGCCCGTCAAGCCCCAACTTGTGCGGAATTTCCACATTGCCCAAAATTAATTTTCTGCCTTCAACAAGTTTATGCACATCGTAACCAATTCCAAAGCGCGTCATAAATTTTCGCTCCTCAAAAAACTTTCTGCAATTTGAATATCTTCAGGCGTCGTAACTTTAATATTTGTGTAGGAACTTTGCACGATTTTAACTTTGCCGCCGATTCTTTCAACCAAGCTTGCGTCGTCCGTGCCCAAAAAATTATCAAGCGCGGCTTGTTCGTAAGCGCACAATAAAATTTCTTTTTTAAAGCCTTGCGGAGTTTGCACTGCAACTAAATCTGCGCGAGGCGGCGTCGATTTTACAAAGCCTTCGGAGTCAATAATTTTTATGGTATTTTTTTCGGGAACAGCGGCTATTGCGCCGCCGAATTTTTCCGCCGCGTCGATAACTTTTTCAATCGTTTCAAGATTTATCAAAGGGCGCGCGGCGTCGTGTACCAAAATTATTTCACTTTCGGGCGGTACAAGTTTCAAGCCGTTTGCAATAGAATATTGCCGCTCACTGCCGCCGATTGTTACTGCGTACGGTTTTAAATTTGGCGTGGCGTCCAAAAGGTTTTTGACTTCTTCGACTTCGCCCGCGCCCGTTACCACTATTAAAAAATCTATTCGCGCAGATTGTGAAAAAGTTTTCAGCGTACGAATTAAAATCGATTCGCCCAAAAGTTCCAAAAAAATTTTGTTGGTGCCTTTGCCCATTCTTCGACTTGCGCCCGCAGCAGGAAATATTGCCGTTACCATTTTAAATCAAGCCTTCCGACATTAATTTTTTAATTCCGACAAGAACGCCAAATTCATCATTGCTTAAAGTTTCAAACTTTGCAACTTTTTTCAATTCGGGGTGCGCGTTCGCCATTGCAAAGCCGTAACCAACCGCTTGAATCATTTCGTAGTCATTCATATAATCGCCGAACGCCGCGCATTCTTCGGGCTTAACATTCAAAATCCTTTGTACATTTCTGACCGCTTCGCCCTTGTTAATCCCCTTCGTCATCAAGTCAACCCAATAATCAGAACTCAAAACAACTTGCAGATTGTCATAAAATTCGCCGAGATAGTTATAAATATTTTTTTCGGCGTTGCCCGTAACGTCGAACATTGCAACTTTAATCGGCGTGTCGTCAATTTCTTCAAAACTGTCAACAACCGCGTTATGAGTGTAATATTTGCCGAGTTCAGCTTGAAAGACGGGCGTATCGTGTTCGCGGCGAATGTAAGCATCCTTTTTGCCGCACCATACGCGCAAAATATTTTTCAGCGGCTCAGTTACTTCCAAAATCCTGTCAACTGCTTTTCTGTCGATTGGGCAAGAAAAAATTTCAATTTCCCTGTGCATTACAAGTGTACCGTTTTCCGCCAAAAATAAAAATTCGTCCGCGTACTTCTCAAAACTTTTTAAAAGTGAAAAATATTGCCTGCCGCTTGCAGGGCAAAAAATTACGCCGCGCCTTTTAAGCTCCGCCATCATTTCGTCAAAGCCTGCGGGCAATTTATTTTCGCTTGTTAATAATGTGCCGTCCATATCAGAAAAAATCAGTTTAATCACGCCAAAAACCTCCGCCAAAATTTTGTGCCTTATTTTAAATAACCCTTCCTGCGTTGGAAGGGTTTTTATTTCCAATATTCATTTGATAATTTTTTAAAATTATAAGCGCAATTAATCTTTTTGGCAACTAAAAAATCCCCCGCGCAGAATCAGAAATTCTTCGGGAGATTTTTTTGGGAATGATTTATACAGAAATTATTTTTTGGGATTTCCGAGCAAATCGCCGAGCATATTAGCCATATCGCCGAGTCCCGCGCCGCCTAAGCCGCCGAGCGCGTTACCTGCGAACGCCGCCATATTGGCGTTAATTTTTTTGTCAATTTCGGCGTTGGCGGCGTTGACTGCGCTAACTACCAAATCTTCAATCGTGGAAATATCGCCGTCTTCCAAAACTTCGGGCGAAATTTTAATTTCTTTGAGTTGCTTTTCGCCGTCAACGGTTGCAGTAACCATACCGCCGCCGACTGTTGCAGTTGCAGTTTCTTGCTTAAGTTTTTGCTTGTTCGCCTCAAAACTTTGTTGCAACGCCTGCGCCTGTTTCATAATTTCGCCGAGATTAAAGCCGGGTGTTTGTGCCATTTTAAATTAATCCTCACTTTCAATTTTTGTGAAGTCATCGACTTCAAATATATCCATAGTTTTTTTTAGAAATTCCCTGTCAGATTCTTGCACGCCGTCAAGTTTTGCATTTTCTTCGACAGCTTCAACGGTAATTTTGCGCCCTAATTCCTGCGCGAGGATTTTTTCAAATTGTTCCTTTTCAGGTTTATTAAAAAGCCCGAAAAATTTTTTTGAAAGTGCCAAAGTCAAAGTATCGTTGGCAAAATTTTTAACCGTTGCGTCTTTTATAATCATATACAACGACATTGCATTTACTTTCGACTTTGCAATAATATCATAAAAAATTTTTTTATCTTCGTCAAGGTTGCCTGTAAGTACGCCGTTAGATTGAGCGGGCGCGGCAGAAAAATTTTGAACAATTTGCGGCGCGGAAATAATTTGCGGCGCGGCAAGTTTTAATAATGTCATTTCCAAAATTATATCGGGGATACCCGAATTTTGCATTTCAGAAATTGCCTTGCGTACAGCCTCAACAAAATTATCGAGCATTTGAAATTTTGAAGTGCGCGTTTTGTCGAGCGTCTCAAATTCCAAATCCCGCAACCGCGTTATCAAAGATTCTGCAATTACAATCGAAGATAAGCCCGAACGAAAAGTTTTATTAATTGCCTTTGCAACCTGTGCACGGTTCTGCGATTGAACGGCGGAAATAATTTCGTCCAAATCTGCGTCGGAAACCAAGCCCAAAGTATCATTGACATTTTCTAGCGAAATTTTTTTGTCAGCCATAGCATAACATTGGTCAAGATAAGTCATAGCGTCGCGCATTGAACCTGCGGCAAGCCGCGCAATTTTTTTGGCGGCGTCTTCTTCCAATTCCACGCCGAGCCGAGTTGCAAGTTTTATCAAGTACGGTGAAATAATTTCTTGCGGAATTAATCTGAAATTCAAAACTTGGCAGCGTGAACGAATTGTCATCGGCACTTTATTTAATTCGGTTGTTGCCAAAAAAAATGCAACGTTGGGCGGCGGCTCTTCGATTAATTTTAAAATCGAATTTATCGCCTCGTTCGACAACATATGAATTTCGTCAATTATGAAAGTTTTAACGCGGGATTGCAGAGGCGCAAGGTACGCCGTCGATAAAAGCCGCGTGACATCTTCAACCGAACGATTGGACGCCGCGTCAAATTCTACGTTGTCGGGCGAAGAATCGATTGACTTGCAGGCGGCGCATTCGTTGCAGGGAATTTCGGACGGCTTTAAAGTTTCGCCGTTTTGTTGAGCCGCCAAAACTTTTTCGCAATTCATAGCCTTCGCCAAAAGTCTTGCAGTGGAAGTTTTGCCCGTGCCGCGCGTTCCTACCAATAAAAAAGCGTGAGAAAGTCTGTTGCTTGATACTGCGCGCGTCAAGGCGTTTACAATGTGCTCTTGCCCGATAAGCTGCGCAAATTTTTTTGGACGCCCGCGCGTGTAAAGTGCTTCATATGCCACGCCAAAATTTCCCCTTTTCAAAAAACTTGCCATAATTTTAACAGCCTTTTATAATTTTATCAATGAAAAATTTTTCGCGCAGGTTAATAAATTTGCCAAAGTTGACGATTAATTCTATGAAACTAAACTGAATTTTTGTAAGTGAGGTTTTAACTATGGCTTTAGAAATTGAGAGAAAATTTTTGGTAGACGTAAAAAAATTGGTAAAGCTGAAACTTAGCGGCGGTGAAAGGATTTCGCAAGGATACCTGTCAACCGAGCCGAATAAAATTGTGCGCGTGCGAATAAAAAAGAATCACGGCTACTTGACGATAAAAAGCGCAAATATAGGAATAGTGCGCCAAGAATTTGAGTACGAAATACCCGTTGCAGACGCGGAAGAACTTTTGAAACTTTGTGCGCCGAATACTTTGACAAAAGTTCGCTATAAGGTTGAGTACGCGGGGCATATTTGGGAAGTGGATATTTTTGAAGGGCGGCACGCAGGCTTGATTTTGGCTGAAGTTGAAATAAGCTCGCTTGACGAATTTGTGAAAATTCCCGATTGGGTCGGCGAAGAAGTTTCCAAAAATCCGCGCTATTACAATTCAAATTTAGTTTTGGCGGAGTAGGTGTCAGCTTTCAGGTGTCAGGTGTTAGGAAATAAAAAAAACGCCCGTCATTAAAGCCGCAGCTTGTCCTTTTTTAGAAGCGTGGGAAAAAGTAGAGACCCCAAAGGGGGTCACGAGTTACTACGTGCGTACAGAAACCGAGCGGCCCTGACGGGCGGGGAGTTTTTTTCTTTTAGGTGGCTTTTCTTTTTTTACAAAAAAAGAAAAACCACATTTAAAATATTAAAACTTAAAAGCTTAAAAATTAATTATAAATAAAAAAATAAATAGACTGGAAAAAAAAACTTTGCTATAATGACGCGGTTTAAATCGAGGAGGAATTTAAATTGGCTCTCATTGTAAAAAAATTCGGCGGCAGTTCGGTAGCTACGACAGAAAAAATTTTAAACGTGGCGAAACGAATTTTGGACGAAAAAAAGCCTGACGATAAAATAGTTGTAGTAGTTTCGGCAATGGGCGATTCAACAGACAATTTGATAACATTGGCGGAAGGAATTGACGCGCAACCTTATAACGCGAAATATTCCCGTGAAATGGATATGCTTTTGACGACGGGCGAACAAGTTTCAATAGCACTTTTGGCAATGGCTTTTCAAAAATTCGGGCAGCCCGCAATTTCGCTAACCGGCTCAATGATTGGTATGCGAACAAATTCAGTTCATACGAAGGGCAGAATTTTGGGAATAAATCCGCGCCGCGTGATTGAAGAACTTGACAAAGGAAATATCGTAGTTGTTGCAGGATTTCAAGGCGCAGATAAATTCGGCGACCCCGTAACTTTAGGGCGCGGCGGCAGTGATACTTCAGCGGTTGCACTTGCGGGTGCTCTTAAAGCTGACGAATGCGAAATTTTTACTGACGTTGACGGCGTTTACAGCGCGGACCCGCGTATTGTAAAAAATGCCCGCCGTATGAAAGAAATTACTTATGTTGAAATGTTGGAAATGGCGCGGCTCGGCGCGGGCGTTATGAATCCGCGCTCCGTCGAAATGGGGCAATATTTCAACATTCCCATTCACGTTCGCTCAACATTCACAAATAAAACCGGTACAATTATTAGGGAGGATTACACTTTGGAAGATAAAGATTTTGAAATTAGAGGCGTCGCGCACGACCAAAAAGTTGCTAAAATTGCGGTGCTTGGCGTCGAAAATATTCCCGGCGTTGCACATACTATTTTCAGCGCACTTGCCGATGCAAACATTGACGTTGATATGATTGTTCAAAGTATCCGCAATGTTGAAAAAAATATTACAGATATGGTTTTCACTATTGCGCTTGACGATTTGGCGGAAGCCAAAAAAGTTATTGACGTTGTAGCCGAAAAAATTAATGCAATGGGCGTTTTGATTGAAGAAGACGTTGCAAAAGTTTCAATCGTCGGCGCGGGAATGTTGGGCAAGCCGGGTATTGCGGCGCGTATGTTCGGCGCACTTGCAAAGGCTGATGTTAATATTGATATTATCAGCACTTCTGAAATCAGCGTTTCCTGCTTAATCAAAGGTTCTCAACTTACCGAAGCCGTCAACAGTATCCACGATGAATTTTTTGCTGATTGAATCTGACATTCGCAAATTTAAAGATTTGGGAGTTTTAAAGGGACGCGCGGGCAACCGCGATATTGAAACTTTGAAAAAAGCATTTGCGCTTTTCGGAATTGAATTTAACGGCGAAAATTTTATTTACAAATTCAACGGCGAAAAAATTTCAAACGACGCCGCTTGGAAAATTATTATTGACAAATATAACGGCGGCTTTTTGCCGACTGTTCAATGAATTTTTTGGCGGCGTAACTGCCGCTTTTTTTGTAAAATTTTTTGCCAATGTGTCATAATTTCAAACTTTTTGCATATAATTAAATATCAACATTGAAGGGAGTTTTTAAAATGACTGAAGAAAAATTTTTAAGCGGAATAATTTTGCCGCCGTTCATTAAAATTGACTTGCAGCTCATTCAGCCGAATTTCCCTGCAATTTTAAAGAAAATTTTTTGTTGGCGGCGCAAAGTAAAAAAATTTGTTCGCAAACTGTCATAAAAAATTTTACGTCATATACCAATTTTAAAAACAGTTTGAAAGGAAGTTTTAAAAATGGAAACGCGCGAAGAAAATTTGAAAAAAATTAATGACAAACTCGAACAGCTCAGCGACGAAGAATTGGAAGATGTTGCAGGCGGTTGGGGCTCAGATCTTATTGAGAATCCCTTTGAAAAAAAAGAAATAAAGCACTCCCCCCATAATAATGTTGCAGGCGGCTCAATCTGTGCTTGCTCAAACTAATCAAAATTCAAGTACTGTTTTGAGCTTGTTGCAGTAATTGATTAATCCTGTAAAAAAATTTTTGCAAGTTGTCATAAAATAAATTTTGCGGCACATACTAAAATGTAAAACAGCTTGAAAGGAGGTTTTAAAAATGGTATCACGCGAAGAAAATTTGAAAAAAATCAATGCTGAAATTGAAAAACTCGATGACGAAGAATTGGAAAAAATTGCTGGCGGTGTTATTACAAAAGAAGTACTGCCAATTAAGACGCGCAAGGATTCATTGTCTCCACAAGAAAAAACAAATTCAAGACCGCCGTAAAATTAATTAATGCAAAAATTTTCGGCGGCAAAATTTATACATCTGATACTAAAAAAATCTCGGCAAGCGTCGGGATTTTTTTTATTGACGCGGCAAAAAATTTTTTATAAAATCGTGTCATAAAAATAAAATTTTTGCATATAAATAATTAAATATGTTGGAAAGGATTGGTTAAAATGAAAGACGAAAAAATTTTGGAAGACGAAATGCTCGATGAGGAACAACTTGATAACGTTGTTGGAGGAACACGCGCCGAAACTCGCCAATTGGATGTTTTTTTAAACAAAGTGCTTAATAAAATGGATTTTAGCGCATTGGACGTCAACAATGCAGACGATATGATTTTTGCAAGAGACGATTTACAATATGAACTTGGAAAATTTGGTATTACTGCAAAACTTGATATCGGCGTAGATGGTACAGGCGTAGGCGAACAATCCAATAAATATTATTACCAGGGCGTAGAACTTTCGCACAATGATATTATGAAAATTATGAAAAAGGCTGAGTTGTCTTCAAGGGCGTAGAAATTCCGCACGATGTATTGATGAGAGCATTATTATATTGAATTTTATCAAACAAATTTTAAATTCCGTCAAGCGGCGGGATTTTTTTGACGCTTGAAAAATTTTGTCATAAAATAATTTTCACGGCATATACTAAAACGTAAAACAGCTTGAAAGGACGTTTTAAAAATGGCTGACGAAAAAATTTTGAAAGACGAAATTTTGGAAGAAGACCAACTCGACAACGTTGCAGGCGGTACTCATAATGAAACTTTGGGAGACGGCGCAGAACTCGTTAAACGCGGCTTGCTCAGCAAAAGTGATATATTTAATTACTCGGCAATAAGTAAGGTGTTGCACGATATGGGCTACGGCGGCTACAAAGACAACAACGACATCACTACCGCCAACATTTACATCAACAAAGACGGCACGCAAATTAGCCGCGCGGAATTTTGGAAAAACTTCGACGCTGAAAACGGCACTAAAATTATCTACCCTAGAAAAAAATTTTGAGCTGTCATAAAATTAAATTTGCGGCATATACAAACTTGAAAATATTTGAAAGGAAGTATTAAAAATGTCAACACGTGAAGAAAACCTCAAAAAAATTAATGACGAGCTCGAACAGCTCAGCGACGAAGAATTGGACAACGTTGCAGGCGGTACTTACCTTGAGAGCGCAGATGACGCCAAAAAATTCCAAAAACTCGGCGTAAAGATTTATGATAATGATATTATCGGAATTCCTGTTCTGACGCACAACGAATTTGTAAAATTGCGCGACGCTTTTAACAAATACGGCGTCACAATTAAAGACAACGGCGGCTTAGCTAAAGGCAATGAATATTATATCAACGATAAACTTGTTACCCGCGAAGAAGCTTGGAAACACATTGAAAAACAATTCTAGAAAATTTTTTGTCATAAAATAAAATTTCCTGCATATAATAAAATGACAGAAATTTGAAGGGAAGTTTAAAAAATGCCTGAAGAAAAAATTCTTGACAGCGAAAAATTGGAAGACGAACAACTTGATAACGTTGCAGGCGGTACACGCCTTGAAACTTTGGAAGATGGCAATGAACTTTACAAGCGCGGACTTTTGAGCGAAGAAGACAGCTTATTTCCTTCGCGCGTGCGTAACCTCTTGCACCAAATGGGCTATACCGGCTACGAAGATAAAGACGGCATTATGAACGGCAACATTTACACCGACAAAAAGGGCAATGTTATTACACGCGAAGAATTTTGGAAAAACTTCGACGAAACCCCCTTAAGAAATTGGGGTTCGTAAAACAATAAAAAAATTTTTGTAAGCTGTCATAATTTCAAACCTACAGCATATACTCAAGTGAAAACAGATTGAAAGGAGGTTTTTAAAATGGCTGAAGAAAAAATTCTTGACAGCGAAAAATTGGAAGACGAAGAATTGGAAAACGTTGCAGGCGGTACGCAGGCGGTACGCGCATTGAAACTTACGCTGAATACCGACAAGCAGGTCAATGTAGTTACCCTCGAAGACCTCGAAGAATTTTTGAAAAACTTCGGCGCAGACCCCTTAAAAAATTGGGGTTCGTAAATCAATAAAAAAATTTTTGTAAGCTTGTCATAAAATAAATTTTGCGGCATATACTAAAATGTAAAACAGATTGAAAGGAAGTTTTTAAAATGGCTGAAGAAAAAATTCTTGACAGCGAAAAATTGGAAGACGAACAACTTGAGCAAGTTGCAGGCGGCAATCAGTGGCAAATGGAAGACGATATTAAAAGTTTTAAATCACTCGGCGTTTTGTCCGACGGCGTAGACAAACACGACAAAGACGCCATTAAAAAAGCGTTTGCAGCTTACGGAATCGAGGCAGAACCGCACGGCGGTTGGCTCGGCGCAGATAATGAATATTTTCTTGGCGGTAGAAAAATTTCACGCGAAGAAGCTTGGGCAGAAGTCAGAGTTCAGGCTAGAACTTATCGCCCGACAGTAAAGTAAGACACAAAAAAATTAATCCCTTCGGCAAGGACGCCGTTGGGATTTTTTTTATTGGAAAAAATTCAAAAAGCGTGTCATTAAATTAAAACTATGATAAAATTAAAATTAAAAATACAGGAGGCGAAATATTGAATCGTGTTTGATTATCCTTATGACAATGAATTTTTACTGAGAAAACAAAAAAGTATTCGCAGAAAATTACTTGAACGAAAAAACGTCGAGTACATCGAAAAAAGAATTGCAGTTCTCGGCGGATCCACCGTTAATGATATTTGCAATTTGCTTGAAATTTTTTTGTTGGATTCGGGAATTAAACCGATTTTTTATCAATCCGAATACAATAAATATTATGAAGACGCGGTTTTTGGCAACGCTGAACTTGATAATTTTCAGCCGGAAATTATTTTAATTTTTACAAGCTTTGTTAATTTAATGAACTTGCCGCAATTAAATGATTCAGAAAAAGTTTTGACTGAAAAAATGTCCGCCGAATATAATCGCTACCTGCAAATTTGGGAAAAACTTCACGAAAAATTTTCTGCCGTGATTATTCAGAATAATTTTGAATTGCCGTATAAAAATTTGTTGGGGAGTCTTGACGCTGTACAAAATTACGGTACGTCAAAATTTGTTGAAATATTAAACTTAAAATTTGCCGAATACGCGCGCACGCACGACAATTTTTATTTGCACGATTTGCACACACTTTCAGCAAAAATCGGGCTAGAAAAATGGTACAATCGTTTTCAATTTTACGCCTATAAATTCGCAATGTAATTCTTTCAAGCCGCTTTACTTTGACAGAATCGCGCAGCTTACCAATAAAACCAATCAGTTCAACTTGACGACAAAAAGATTTACACGCGCAGAAATTGAACAAATGGCGAACGATTCAAATTTCTTGACTTTGTACGGAAGATTAACAGATAAATTCGGCGATAACGGTTTAATTTCCGTGATAATCGGCGAAATTTGCGGCGAAGAACTTCATATCAGATTGTGGCTGATGAGCTGCAGAGTTTTAAAACGCGGTATGGAAAATGCAATGTTGAATACTTTGGTTAGCCGCGCAAAAAATTTCGGCTGCAAAAAAATTGTCGGCTATTATTTCCCAACGAAAAAAAATAATATGGTTGCCGACCTTTATAAAAATTTCGGCTTCCAAAAAATTTCAGATACTGTTTGGAACTTGAATATTTCTGATTTTGTCGAACAAGAAAATTTTATAAAAATCGAGGAAACAATATGAATAATTTTACGTGGGAAGAACTTTTTGTCGGGAAAACTGCCGAGTTCACCGCAAATGGGGGGGGGCAGGGGATAATTACCGCCGATATGCTGGAAAAATTTAAAGATATTTCCGGCGATAATAACCCCCTTCATACGGGCGAAAATTTTGCAAAGGAAAAGGGATTTAAAGATCGCGTGGTTTACGGTATGCTTACCGCGTCGCTGTACAGTTACCTTGCAGGCGAATATTTGCCCGGCAAAAATTGTTTGTTGCAGAGCGTTCACGCGGATTTTTTAAATCCTGTTTTTATCGGCGACACTTTGACTGTCAGCGGCAAAATTACAGAAAAGCATGACAGCGTGCGGCAGATAATTATTAAGGCAGTGATTCGCAATCAAGACGGCAAAAAAATTTCAAAGGCGAAAATTGAAGCGGGAGTTTTGGAATGAGAAAAAATTATTTGTTATTGGGCGCGTCTTCTGAAGTTTGCCTGTCATTTTTGAAAAATCATTCTTGGCAAGCCGAAGATAAAATTATTGCGCAGTATTTCAGCAACTCTTCAAACTTGCAAGAAATTCAAAAAAATATTTCGGCGAATATGGAATTGTTGCAGGCAAATTTTAAAGATGCCGAAAGTACTTTGAACTTTATCGAAAATTTGAAGAGCAAAAATTTTTGTCCTACTCATATTTTGCACGTTCCCGCAGTTCCAGTCGAAAATGAACGCTTTGCAAAAATTTCTTGGGAAAATGCGCAAAGTCAATTAAATGTGCAATGCCGCTCTTTGTGGCAAATTCTGCAAGCTTTTATTCAGAAAATGTCAAAGGAAAAATTTGGCAACATAATTATTTTGCTTTCTTCATATACTTTGAATGTGCCGCCGAAATTTTGGGCTGATTATGTTATGGCAAAATACGCCTTGCTCGGATTGGGTAAAGCTCTCGCCGCCGAATACGCCGCCAAAAATATTCGCGTCAATATGATTTCGCCTTCAATGATGGAAACAAAATTTTTGCAGAATATTTACGGCGGAGTAATTGAGCAAAACGCCGCCAATAATCCCTTGCAAAGAAATGCAACGCCCGAAGACGTGGCGAGCTTGATTGAATATTTATTTTCTGACGCAAATAAATTTATTACCGGCGCAAATATTCCCGTAAGCGGCGGCGAAATTTTTTAAAAGATTATCTGCTCTGTGCTACGCAGAATTTATTTTAAATTGCAAGCGCGCCGATTGTTGAACTTTTGGAAATTTAATTTAAAGAAGTTGTTTTTAATGACAGAAGAAAAAATTTTGCAGGAATTGCAGCCGATTTTTCACGATATTTTTGACGATGAAGAATTGGTAATAGTTTCTGAAACAAATTCAAATGATATTGAAGATTGGGACTCACTCGCACAAATTCGCCTTATCGCGGCGATTAAAAAGCGTTTCAGCATAAGATTTATTTTTGAAGAATTGCAGGAATTGAAAAACGTTGGCGATATGGTGGCGTGCATTTCCAAAAAGTTGGCGAATTAAAAATATTTAAATAATTAACGGGCGAAATTTAATTTGAATACGTGAATACATTTGCCAAAAAATTTGCCAAAGTTTACCAAAATGTTATAATTCCCGTTGAAAATCTTGAAGGGAGCAAATTTTTAAATGGTTATAAATATGGCGGCAACTCACGCAGTCAACAGAAAATTAATCGACCCAATTTTTGAGGCAAACGCGGCTTGCAAGGCGGCAATAGAAAAATTCGGCGCAGAAAAAGTTACCAACGCTACAATAGGTACAGTGCTTGACGAAGCGGGAAATTTATCAGTCCTGCCGACGGTTGAAAAAGTTTTTAAGCAAATGCAAATGTCAGAATTTATGTCCTACGCGCCAATTTCAGGGCGCGCAGATTTTATTGCAAGTGTCAAGCGGCAGATTTTGGGCGATAAAAATTTTGAAGGATATTTCGGCGCGGTTGCAACTTCGGGCGGAACGGGCGCAATTCATCACGCCATTGCAAATTACGCCGAGCGCGGCGACAAAGTTTTGACTTCGGATTGGTTTTGGGGAACGTACAACATTATTTGCAACGAAACGGGCAAAACGCTTGAGACTTTCAAACTTTTCGATGACGATTATAAATTTTTTAACATTGAAAATTTCTCTGCGAAGGTTGAAGAAATTTTATCTGCGCAAAATTCGTTGCTTGTGATAATAAATTCGCCCGCGCACAATCCGACGGGTTATTCTTTGAGTGACGCCGAATGGGATAAAGTTTTGGAAGTGCTGAAAACCTGCGCGAATGGCGGCAAGAAAATTACACTTTTGGTTGACATTGCGTACATAGATTTTGCCGGCGATAAGAAAACGGCGTGGGGTTTCATTGAGAAATTTAAAAATTTGCCCGAAAATCTTTTTGTGTTAATTTCTTTGAGCCTGTCAAAAAGTTACACGCTGTACGGGCAACGTTGCGGCGCGTTGGCGGCGATTTCTTCCAACAAGGAAATTATTGACGAATTTAACGACACGAATAAATATTCAAGCCGCGCCGTTTGGTCGAATATTAATCACGGCGCGCAGGTTTTATTTACGAAAATTAACGGCGATAAAAATTTGAGTGAAGCTTTGGCGGCTGACCAAAAAATTTTGCGTGAAATGGTAAACCGTCGCGCAGAAGTTTTTGTTAGCGAGGCGGCAAATTGCGGCTTGAAAATTGTACCGTACAAGGGCGGCTTTTTTATAGCGGTTCCCGCCGAAAATCCCGCCGCCGCCTGTAAAAAGTTGCACGACGATTTAATTTTTGCTGTACCTTTGAAATTGGGTATAAGAGTTGCAGCCTGTTCAACGCCGCTCAAAAAAATTTACGGCGTTGCAGAAAAAATTAAAGCCGCGCTCAATTAAATAATTTTTTGCAAACTAAAACGGCAAGCTCTTTTTGGAGCCTGCCGCTATTTTTTTATTTGTCGCCATAGTGACCTTCACAAGATTTTATGTAAATAAATCCGTATTCGTCAATCTTGTAAATTAAGCGGTTTTTATCGTCAATCCTGAGCGACCAATCGTCACGATTTTTTAATTTCTCAGGTTTGCCAATTCCTGTAGCTACGCCATTGCGTTCAATGTCTTTGATTAAATCGTTGATGCGTTTGGCAGTTTTTTTATCTTTAGCTTGCCAATCAGTGTAGTCCTCCCACGCTCTATCGCTCCAACGTTTGTTAGTCATCGTCTTCAACCTCGATTATATCGTGTTCAACCCAATGTCCGGCTTTAAATTCTTCGTCGGCTCTATCCAGTTTGCCAAGATAACGTGCGTTATGTATGGCTCTTGCAAGATTAATTTCTTCGCCTTCGAGTATCATATTTTTAATTTCTTGTATAAAATTTTTCAATTCGTACTTGTCGAAAGTTACGTCTTCTTCAGTGTCAAAATTTTCTTCGACAGGAATTTTTTCAGCCGTTGCATTTTGCATTTAAATTGCCTCCATTCAATTTTCAAAACGCACCTATATATTTATACCAAAAATAAATTAAAGGCGGCTTGTCGTTAATTCTAGCCGCCTTTAAATCGATATTTAAAATTGTTGCCGTAAAATTAGTACAGCGGATATTTTTTACAGAGCGCGGCGACTTTTTCACGCGCCGCAATTTTTTTATCTTCGTCTTCGGGATTATTCAAAACGAGCGAAATAATATCTGCAACTTCGTTCATATCATTTTCTTTGAAGCCGCGCGTAGTAAGTGCGGGCGTGCCGATTCTTATGCCGCTGGTAACAAACGGGCTCAAAGTTTCAAAGGGAATTGTATTTTTGTTTACGGTAATATTAACGTCTTCCAAAAGTGCCTGCGCCTGCTTGCCGGTAATATTTTTGCTCGTCAAGTCAACAAGCATTAAATGGTTGTCGGTGCCGCCCGAAACAATTCTGAAACCGTCGGCGGCAAGTTTGGCGGCGAGAGTTTTTGCATTTTTGACAATCTGCGCGGCGTATTCTTTAAATTCAGGTTGCAACGCTTCGCCGAGTGCAACTGCCTTTGCTGCTATGACGTGCATTAAAGGTCCGCCTTGCGTGCCGGGAAAAACTGCGCTGTTTAATTTTTTTGTAAAATCTTCATTGTTCCAAATTATTAAGCCGCCGCGCGGTCCGCGCAATGTTTTATGCGTGGTGGTTGTAACAACGTCCGCAAATTGCATTGGCGAAGGATGAACGCCGCCTACTACAAGCCCCGCAATGTGCGCAATATCCGTCATAAGGTACGCGCCAACTTTCTTTGCAATGGCTGAAAATCTTTCAAAATCTAAAATTCGGCTGTATGCTGACGCCCCCGCAATAATTAATTTCGGCTGACATTCGACGGCTAATTTTTCCAGCGCGTCATAGTCAATCGTTTCAGTTTCTTTACTTACGCCGTAGGGAACAATTTTAAAATATTTGCCGCTGAAATTTAATTTCATACCATGCGACAAATGCCCGCCGTCCGTAAGATTCATACTTAAAACAGTATCGCCGAGATTTAACAACGCCATAAAGACTGCCATATTTGCTTGCGCGCCCGAGTGCGGTTGAACATTGGCGAAATTTGCGCCAAAAAGTTCTTTTGCTCTGTCAATCGCCGTTTGTTCTACAACGTCAACATATTTGCAGCCCCCGTAATACCTTTTGGAAGGGTAGCCTTCAGCATACTTCAAAGTTAAAACCGAGCCCTGCGCTTGCATTACTGCTTTACTTACTATATTTTCTGAAGCAATCATTTCTAAGTTATTGCGTTGGCGGTTGAGTTCGTTTTCTATTGCGTCAAAAATAATTTTATCCTTATCAAGAGTTTCATTAAGATTCATAATTTTATTTCGCCGCGCCAAAAAAATAAACTTGCAAATCAAGCGCGGCTCTAACCTCCCGCCGCTAAATTTACAAGCTTTAAAAAATTTTGTCAAGATTTACTCCGAAAATTTGTTTATCAAAAGGCAAGGCGAAATTTTTTTATTTTGACGGGAAAAATTTTTCCAAAGTTTCTTCGTCCGAACTTTTGCCGAAGTACGCGCCTATTAAAAATAATATCAGCGAAATTGTTATTCCAATGGTTATTTGGTGCAAGTTCATAATTTTAAAGCCCGCCGCTTGCGTCGCACAATAAATTATAGTGCCGCCAATCATTGAAAGCATTGCGCCCGCTCTGTTCGCTTTTTTCCAAAATAAGCCCAAAAGTAACGTCCAGAAAAACGCAGTCTCAAGCCCGCCGAATGCAAACATATTGATTAACCAAATTAAACTCGGCGGCGTCAACGCTATAAAAAATACCGCCGCGCCAATTATCGCCGTTGTTGCCATTGATAAAATTTTCAACTTTGAACTTTCAACCGTTTCAGAATTTTTTTCTTTGTAATGGAGGTAAACGTCTTTCACAATCGCACTCGACGCAACTATTAACAAGCCCGAAATTGTAGAAATTGACGCCGCCAAAGGTCCAATTATCGCAAGCCCAACCAATTCTTTCGGCATAACTGTTACAATCGTTGTTGGAATAATATTGTCAACGCCGCCGTAATCTGCGGGTGCGCCCGTCAAAACTCCGTGCGCCAAAATCCCCGTGAAATTTATTCCAATGTTCATAAAGCCTACTACAACCGTACCAATCAGCATTGCGCTATGTAAGCCTTGAGTATTTTTGTAACTTATTCCGCGCACAACTGATTGAGGCAACGCTATGGTACAAATTCCGACTAAAAGCCATTGCGTAAAATACAGCGTCCAAGGCATATTGCCGAATGAAAACGGCTCCAACATTTCGGGATTATTTTTTTCAATGGTGAGCATAATATTTTCATAGCCGCCGCCCGCTTGCAAAACGTAATGCAGCAACAAAACTATTCCGACCATCATTATTAACGCGCAGCAAGTGTCAGTTAATGCAACCGCGCGAAAGCCGCCGATTGACGTATAAATGACAACTACAAGCCCGAACAAAATTAAGCCCGTTTCGTAACTGTAACCTGTAACGGCAGAAAATAATTTTGCGCCGCCGACAAATTGCGCCGTCATTGTCCCGCAAAAAAATAAAACTATCACGAACGCCGATATTGCCGCCAATAAATCAGAATTGAAACGTGCGCGGATTATGTCAACAACCGTAACGGCGTTAAATTTTCTTGCAAGCAGTGCAACGCGCTTGCCGAAAATTCCAAGTACCAAAAATATTGCCGTCACTTGTACAACCGCCATATAAATCCAGCCGAATCCAATTTGAAACGCCATACCCGGTCCGCCTACAAAACTTGAAACGGAGCTGTAAGTTGCAACAGTTGTCATTGCAAGGACAAAGCCGCCGAGTTCCCTGTTGCCGATAAAATAATTTCCTACAAAATTTTTTCCTGCCTGTTGGTGACGAACAAAAATGCTTATTCCTACCATTACCGCCATAAAAATTACAAGCGGCAAAAGGGCGGCGAAACTTCCTTCATTTGTCATTTTTGTCACCGTCCAAATCAATATCTTTGAAAAGTTTGTGGCTTAAAATGTAACTCGCGCAGATTGCAAAAAGCCAAACGCCGATTGAACCTGCAAGAGCCCATAACGGCAAATGAAAAATTTTTACGTCAACATTCGCCAAGCCGAATCCCGCAATAAGCCAAAAAATAATCAGCCCGACAAGTGCAAGCCCCGTGTAAATTGCCTCGCGCCTTACCAAGCTGAATTTTTCGCCCTCTGTCAAATTGTTTTTGAACTTTAAAATTTTGTCCAAAAAAATACACCTCCGGTCTCGTTCAGTAAAGATACAAGCTAGAAAATTTAAAATTGAAAAAGGCATAGCGTCCGAAAGGTACGCTTGCGAAAGTGAATTATACTTTACTTAAAGAAATTTCGTCAATAATATCCAGTACATATACTATAAAAAATTTACTCTTTCATAAGCGCGGTTCTTGGCGAAAAAACAGGTACAAGAATTGCGCGTAACTCTAAAGGCGAAAATATTCAAGTGCCCGCGTCTATAACTTATCCTGATTATAAAAAAGTGTATTTGGATAAAAGTATGACGCTTGAGCAATGGCGTGAAAAGGATAAGATACGCGCCGCCGCCGAAAAAGAAAAAATTAAAGAGCAAGAGGCACGCGGCGCAGATATAATTCGCAGATTGGCTAACGGTGAAAAGGTAACGCCGATACTGCCCAGACCTGAAAACGAGCCCAAAATCTTGCAACAGTTCAGTGTTTATGATAAGCTTACAAAAACCGAAGCGCAAATATTGGCTCAAGTAAATCCAAATTATTCAACCGGCAAATATGAATGGACGCATAACTGCCAAAGATGTGTAGTGGCGTGGGAATTATTACAGCGCGGCTATAATGTAACTGCTAAGCCGTTTGATAAAAACGACTTAATAAAAGATAACGGCATTGCGGCTTGGAGATTTGATTCTAAAGTTTGGTGGAAAGATTCTAATGTTGTTTGGGATTTTACTAAATCTGATTTTAAAAAGGTGTTAAAACAAAACTTTGACCGTTGGGGTGAAAATGCTCGTGTTATGGTTCGTGTAAAATGGATAGAAGGCTCTGCACATTTTTTCACAGTAGAATGTATTAACGGTAAGTTGAATTATATTGACCCACAATCAGCCACAATTATAAATATAGATGAGATTTTGAAAAAGGTTAGTATAATAAAATGGGAAACTTGGTTTATGAGAATAGACGGCAGAAGATTATCTGAAGCCGTAACAGATGCTGTCAAAAATTGGGATGGTGTTTAAAAAATGAACCTTTTAAGAATGTTGTCGGATGAAGAATTAGATAACAAAATGAAAGAAAAATATGGTGAAAATTTTGGAAAAGACGATATTGACCCTGAAGACGAATTGGTACAGGAAATTTTTAACAGAGCTTGCAGAGGTGAAATTGTAAATGACTCAAGAAATAAAAAAGACGCTCGCTGAGCAGTTGGAGTTACTCAACGAACGGTCTAAAAGTGCCGATACTAAAGACTTACCAAAATTAACGGCACAAATAATTAACCTTGCGACGATTCTTGACCCTGAATTGAGAAACCTATCTTTGCACGCTGATTTGGCGCGGTTACCTTCGGTAGCTCTAACAGCGCAAGACGCAGCGGATATAGCGAACGCACGCCGCGAAAGATACCTCCGTTGGGAAGCTTCCCAAAAAGAAGAATTAATTGTTGCCGATAAAGAATCGTGACACTGATTAATTGAAAGGTAATGCCGTCAAAGACTGTTCCTACTGCAGAATCGGGCGCGATTGAGTTTTCAAACTCGCAGATTAAAGTTTCGAGTTGTTTAAAATCCTGTCGTGCTTTTTCCGTTTGTGCGGCTTTAATACTGTTTAAATCTGGAGTAAGATTCACAAGCGGCAAATCACCAATATTATCAATAAAATTTTCCATACCAAAACACCTCCTTTCAACCCGACAGTAAAATTATAGCACAAACAAAAAAGCCGAATTTGAGCTTCGGCTAAATATAATGTGCAAGTAGCGCGGGAGTTTGACTAATATTAAAATCAATCTTTAATTGCAACCAAGCAAGAAACTGCAAGTAATCCTGCATTAATTAGCCGCAAAAGCGGCTTTTTTTGTTGGGGGAAAATGCCTTGAAAGTATCCGCGCGGTACTTTGAGGGGATTTTATATCCAAAACAAGTGCAACAATGTATGACGAAAGGGTGAGAGAAATGACTGATAACGAAATGTCAATGCAAGACAAAACTATGCAGGGCTTTAACAATGCCCTTGAAAAAATCAGCGTGTTAAAAGGTAAAACCTCATTGCTCCTTCGCCACAAACATTCATTTGTCTGCTAAATGTCTGCTGTTGTTACAAGGTGTAAAAGATACATTTATGACAAGTTAAAACAATGATTTTTAAACTTTACTTAAAGAAATTTCGTCAATAAGTTCGCCGCTCGGCAGGAAACATTTTACTGACAAAATTTTTTCGTCAACTTCCAGCGTCAAAAAATTATCAGTTTCAGGTTGCGGCGCAATAACTTTATCCAGCGCGTGATTTATCCAAAGGTTAGGGTAGCGAACATCGCCGCTTAATCCCGTCAAAATGTACAGCGTGCCGCCGTCATCATCAACAAAATTTTTAAGCCGCCCCCTGTTCCTGTAAGTATGCAAGTGCGCACTGAAAACCACGTCAAAGCCCAAATTTTCAAACTCCGGCATAAACTCAACGCCAACATCTGAAAAACCTTCAGCGCGTTCAGGTCTGCCGTTAATCCTGTACTGCAAAACGTCCTTATGTATCAGCGCAATTTTCCATTTCTTTGAAGTCTTTGCAACGTCTTCGCGCAACCATTTTTTCTGCGTTTCAATCAAATTCGGCGCGAACTGTTCCAATTCGTCCCATTGGCTGTCCAAAATTACAAAGTGCGCCGCGCCGTAATCAAATGAATAAAATCTGCGCGAAAAATCTTTTGTGCCGTTATCAGGCACCGCAAAATAATTAATGTACGCGGCGGGAAATCTAACTTTCCAATCGCGGTTGTAACATTCGTGGTTGCCGAGCACGGGTACAAACGCCAATTTTTTTAGCGGCGTTTCAATTTCAGTAAACCAACTTTGCCACTGCAAGCGGTCTTCGCCGTTGTCAACAATATCTCCCAAATCAACAAAAAATTCTGCGTCAGGATTTTTTTGGAAGGCGGCGCGTGCAACTTCGCCCCAAGTTTTATAATCGGCTGATTGAGAATCTGAAAAAATTATCGCCTTGAAATTTTTGTCGTACGAAGTTTTGAATGTAAAAGTTTTGCTAAAATTTTCGCCGTCAACAATTTTAAATTGGTATTCGGTAGCGGGCGAAAGATTTTCAATCTGCGCGGTGTACTGAAAAATTTCCTGCCCGTCGTCCGTGAAAGTTGAATCGACTGCAGGAATTTTTGCGCCGTTAATTTCGACTGCGGGCGCGTTCAACTTTGAATCACTTTGCCACATTATGCAACGGCTTTTTGAAGAATCGACAGTTATAATTTGCCGCAAATATTTTATGTCAAGATTTTTGGCAACTTCGCGCAGATTGTCATTGCAACCGGCAAAAAAAGTTCCGCCTGTCAAAATTGCGGCGGCTTTTATAAATGTGCGGCGATTTATTTTTTTCAAAATGTTACCTCGCTTTTTAATTTTATCTATTTATCAAGAGGGCGCACAGGACGTGCGCCCCGTAAAAAGTCGCGCAGGACGCGCGGCAATTTCTACTTTGTAAGCTGAAAAATGCAACCCGTCAATGCTGGTAATACGCCCGTCACTAAAGCCGCAGCACACGGTAATCTTGGCGCGTGGGAAAAATTAGAGGCCCCAAAGGGGGCCACCCGTTACTAAGTGCGTACTTGAACCGAGCGGCCCTGACGGGCGAAGAATTTTTCTTTCTTTTAGGCGGCTTTTCTTTCTTTTTACAAAAAGAAAGAAAAACCGTGTTAAAAATTATTAATAAAAATTAAATCTAAAAAAATAATTTAAAAACAGAGCCCTTGCCGAGTTCGCTTGCAACTTCTATTTTAACGCCATGATTATCTGCAATCCATTTCGCTATTGAAAGCCCGAGCCCCGCCGAAATTTTATCTTCATCAGATTTAACGCGGGATTTATCGCCCCTGAAAAATCTGTCAAAAATCCTGTCAAGATTTTCGGGTGCAATTCCCGCGCCGCTGTCTGCAATTTCAACAACCGCCGAATCACCCAAATTTTTCAGCGTTATCAAAACTTTGTCGTTGCTGTAAATCAGCGCGTTGTCAATGAACGCGGCAAACATTTTCTTTAAAAATTCGGCGTCGCCAATCATTTCAAAATTTTTGTCTTTGGTAAATTTAAGGCGCGGATTTTTAAAACTTTCTACGGCAATTTTTAAGACTTCGTTAATTTCGACGGGCATCTTTTTTAGCGGTTGAGTGCCTGCGTCCGCGCGCGCCAAGAACAAAAGATTTTCAACAAGGTATTGCATATTTTGCGCAGATTTTTTTATTTCGGCGGTTGCCTCTTCCAAAATTTCCTTATCGTCCGCGCCGTACTTTTCCAGCATATCTGCATAGCCGCGAATAACCGTAATTGGCGTGCGCAATTCGTGCGACGCATCGGCAATAAAGCGTTGCTGTTGGGCAAAACTTTTTTCCAGCCTGTCAAGCATTGTGTTAAATGTTAAAGAAAGTTCATTGACTTCCGCGCCCGAATTTTCAATTTTTAGGCGTTTATCCATATTGCCTACGGAAATTTCTCGCGCAGTTTTCGTAACATTTTTTAACGGCTTCAAAACTTTTTTGCCCAAAATATTTCCTGCCATAAGTGCCAGCCCCAATCCGATTAAATCTGCCAAAAAAATTGCCCATAACAAATAGCGTATGTACTGCTTTTCAAATGTTATCGTCCTCAAAAAGTGAAAATAAAAATTGCGCCCGCCGACTTCCAACGGCAATTTTTTATAGTAGAAAAAACTGTGCGTAGTTTCAAGCAAAATATATTTGTCGCTCGACCAAAACGGCGGATTTTCGCGCACGCGCTTTAACATTCTTTCAGTTGGTGCAAAATACGGGTTGCTGTCAAAAATAATATTGCCGTCGTCGTCAGTCACGCGGAAAATTACACTCGGCGGAATATTTATCGCCAAAAAATTTTCGTCAATCATTTGAAATTCATTGACGCGGCTTTCAACTCTTTCAACAGACAAATCAATGGCACGCGCGGCTTGGTGATGAAACAAATAATAAATCCCCGCCGTTGCTCCAATGTTCGTTATAAGCAGCATTGACAGTAAAATGACGCCGTAAGTTATATTTATTTGCGTGGAGAGTTTTTTTTCGCGCAGATTTTTAATCACGGCAAGCATAGCCGACGCCTCGAATTGTATGAATATGTTTCTCGTTGTATTTATCCTCAATCTTCGAGCGCAAATAACTTATATACACGTCAACAACATTTGTATTGCCCATAAAATCATAGCCCCAAACTTTTTGCAAAATCTGGTCGCGGCTCAAAACATTCGGCTTATTTGCAACGAGATATTGCAACAGTTCAAATTCTTTGTGCGTCAAGTCGACAAGTTCGCCGTTTACCTTGACTTCGTAGCGGTCGGGGTAAAGAATCACGTTGCCTACAACAAGGCGGTTTTCTTCCTTGCGCGGATCTTCGTTACGGCGTTTCAAAATCCCGCGAATACGCGCCAACAATTCCTCAAAAGCGAAAGGTTTTGTAACATAATCATTTGCGCCGAGATCCAGCCCTTCAACTTTATCCTTAATTTCGTCGCGCGCAGTCAACATAATAATTGGAATGTCGCTAATTTCGCGGACGCGCTTGCAAATTTCCATTCCGTCCATTTCGGGGAGCATTACGTCCAAAATTACCAAGTCATATTTTTCTTGAATAATTCTTTCATAGGCGCGCCGTCCGTTTTTTTCTATTGCGGTATCGAATCCTTCTTTTTCCAAGTCAATCTGTAAAAATCTTGCAATTTGGCGTTCGTCTTCGACTATAAAAATTTTCGGTTTGCTTTCCATACAAAACACCTCCGCAAAAATTTTACAACAAAAAAGCGGCGATTTAAATACCGCCGCCAATTTTTAATCTGATTTTAATAATTGGTTACTTTTCCGCGTACGCAATAAAAGTTTTTTCGTCCTGCGCGAGGTTAGAATAATCTTGCGTTTGAATTTCTGTAACTGCGAATTTACTTTCAGTGATTGAATCCAAGCTTGTATCGTCAGTCATAAAATTATTATCGTACAAAATATCAAGTGTCCTTGAATAAGTTTTAGTGCCGCTTGAATCAGTGACAGAAATATTTTTTCCCTTGCCGTTTTGAACAGTCAACGAGCCGCTGCCGATTGTGAAGATAACATTTTTGCCGTTGTAGGAAGTTTTAGAAATTTTGCCGCTTGAAATTTTAATTTTATCGCCCGCCGCGTAATCCGTGATAACATCTTTGCCGCCGCTGTAAATGAAAGTATCATTGCCCGCGCCGCCCGTCAAAGTGTCATTGCCGCTGCCGCCGCTCAAAGTATCGTTGCCTGCTTCGCCCTTCAAAAGGTCGTTGCCGTTTTCGCCCAAAAGTGAATCATTGCCCGCGCCTCCCCAAAGTGTATCGTTGCCTGCGCCTGCAAAAATTTTATCTGCGCCCTTGCCGCCTTTTAATGAGTTTGCCGCCGCTGTACCGACGATTGAAACTGCTTGTGAAAGAGCCGCCGCGTTTACTTTCGTTGCTTGATAATCTGACAAATCAATTTTATTTCCCTTGAAAGAACTTGACGCAGTAACGATTGAATTTTTGACAGAAATACCTGCAGGCAAAGTATTTGCGGGAGTTGTTACGGTAGTTGAAGAGCCGCCAATAATGGTTGAAAGGACACTGCCGCTACCTGTTTTAATTTTCAAAGTTTTATTTTTGGTGTCAAGCAGAGTAATATTGCCCGTCCCAACGGTTAAGATAACATTTGCGCCGCTGACAGTTGCTTTGGAAATACTGCCGCTTGTAATGTGCAAAGTATCGTTTGAATTAAAGCCGCTCAAAGTATCGTTGCCGTCGCCCGTTGCATATTGATAAAGTGCGCTGCCGTTATACAAAATAACTTCATCGTTGCCCAAGCCGCCATTGATTGTAACTTTGCCTGTTGTAGCGTTAATTGTATCGTTACCCGCGCCGCCGAAAATTGAAACGGGATTTCCCATATTAAAAATATAATCGTTGCCTGCGCCGCCGTTCAGCGTGGAATTTTTGGCAACGTTCAAAATTGTATCTGCGCCGCTGCCACCCGAAACAAGAGAATTTGCTTTAGTGTTGTAAATATATTCTGAAGTAGCAGGCGGAGTCGGCTGAACTGTTGTGCCGCCGTTGCCGCCACTGACAATGTTTAAAGATTTTCCCGCCGCGCCGTCGAGAGTGATTTTGCCGCTACCAACATTTACGATAACATTATTGCCGCTTGCAGTTGTTGAGTAGCTGCCCAAAATTTTCAGCGTGTCGTTATCGTCAAAGCCGTAAATATAATCGTAGCCGTCGCCGCTTGAATATTGAATGATATTGTTTTTACTTGAAGCAGTTAAACTTACTTTATCATTTCCAATACCGCCATTAATTGTAACATTGCTTGAATCGTTCAAAACTTTTATATAATCATCACCTGCGCCGCCGAGTATCAAGCCATTTTTATTTTTTTCACAATAAATCTCATCGTTTCCGGAACCGCCTATAAGTGATACATCAATACCGCCACTGCTATAAATATAATCGTCACCATTTCCGCCATCAAGAAAACCATAGTCTCCATAATTTTCAATACTGTCATTCCCGTTTTCTCCAATAAGAATAGCATTTGAACCTGAACTATTTTTTATTTTATCGTTACCGTCGCCGCCATTTATTGAAATATTTTGTCCATAATCGTTTTGTATATTATCGTTTCCATTATCGCCACTTACTGTCCAGTTATCACCACTATAATTGTAAATGGAGTCGTTACCAGAACCACCTACAACAGAAACATTGTTTGTACCGTAATACCAACCAATTTTAACTGTATCTGCACCATCGCCGCCAACTATTGTAATATTTTTATCAGCGTCACGATTATAGATAAAATCATGTCCCCCTTTTGCGTAAACTATTTTGTCAGAACCGGTAATCGTATAATTGTCGCTACCCTCCGTGAGATTAATATTTTCTGCAAAACGCTGAATGTTAAACTTGAACTTAAACATAAAAAATTGCCTCCTCCACTAAAACCACTTCAACTAACTATACAAAAATATAATACCCCCCGTTTTGCCTTTGTCAAGTTATGATGCCATTTTTTATCAAATCTTAATAAACAAAAAACGCCGCTGCATTTCTGCAACAGCGTTTTTTACTATCACACTATCAAACTATCCAACTACTTCAGCATTGCAAGCATTGTACCCGCTGCAACCGCTGTACCTATGACGCCTGCAACATTTGGTCCCATTGCGTGCATTAAAAGATAATTGCCCGGCTTAGCCTTCATACCGACAATTTGACTGACGCGCGCCGCCATTGGAACAGCTGAAACGCCCGCCGAGCCGATAAGCGGATTAACTGTCCAATTTGACATACGGCACATAATTTTTCCGAAAATAACGCCGCCTGCCGTGCCGCCCATAAACGCTATAAGCCCCAAGCAAATTATTAACAAAGTATCTGCCTTCAAAAAGTCGTCCGCGTTCATTGTCATTCCCGTGCCCGTTGCCAAAAATATTGTAACGATATTGCACAATGAATTTTGCGCAGTGTCTGAAAGTCTGTCTGTTACGCCACTTTCTCTGAAAAGGTTACCTAACATTAACATTCCCAAAAGTGCAGTTATCGGCGGCAGTAACAAACTTACAAAAATTGTTACAACGATTGGGAAAACTACGCGCTCAAATTTCGTAACTTGGCGAAGTTCAGTCATAACAACTTCGCGCTCTTTTTGACTTGTCAACGCCTTCATAATCGGCGGCTGAATCATCGGTACGAGCGACATATAAGTATACGCCGCAACCGCTATTGCGCCCAAAAGGTGCGGTGCAAGTTTGATTGAAAGATAAATCGAAGTAGGCCCGTCCGCGCCGCCAATAATTCCTATTGCCGCAGCTTCTTTAATGTCAAATCCTACAAGCATTGCGCCTGCAAGTGCAACGAATACGCCAATTTGCGCCGCCGCACCCAAAAGTAATGTTGAAGGGCGCGCCAACAACGGCGCAAAGTCTGTCATTGCGCCAATTCCCAAAAAGATTAACGGCGGGAAAATTTCATAGTTGATACCGAAACGAATTGCTTGCATTACATTCATTTCTTCGCCGAAAAAATCTGTATTCGGGAAATTTGCCAATATGCAACCGAAGGCTATCGGTCCCAATAAAAGCGGCTCAAATTCTTTTACGAACGCCATATAAAGCAGGAAAAGTCCAACTAAAATCATTATACCGTTGCCGGGCGTAAAAGCTGAAAAGCCGCTGTCATTCCAAACTGCTTGCAACGATACCGCAAATGCGTCTAAAACTTCCAACTCATTACCCCCTTATTTCTTGGCTAAAATTTTATTCGGCGAATTTTGACGCCACGCGCCGCCGTTATTTACAACACGAACTGCGCGAACTTGCCCCGAAATTCCGCAGCAAGCTATAGCCGCCGTAATTGCCGCTATAACTTCCGGCGAAGTTCCTTCTTCGACAGCGGGCGCGGACGAATTGTTTTGTGCCTGCAACTTTGAAATTATTGCTGCAGTTTCGCCCGCCGTGTCTTCGTCATCTTCGTGGTCTTCAGTTGAAATTTCGGGCTTTTTGGTCGGGTCTATTGCGTGAATCAACTTTATCAAAAAGCTTAGCGAAATTAATACGACAAATACAACCGTCATATTTATCATCATAATTATAAGCGGGTTTGTCGTTACAGGATGTCCCATTAAAAAATCTCCCTTCGGTCGATTTTAGGTGTTAGGTTTTAGGTGTCAGGTGTCAGGGGATTTTTTCTAATTCCTAATGCCTAAAAATTTAAAAATCTTATCTATTTTAATTACAGCGCGTCAAAAAGAAAAATTCTTTCTTTGAATAAAATTTATTCTAAATGGTTATAAAGTTTTATAAAATATTTTTATTAAAATTAAATGTTACAGAGACCTTGAATCGAAAGAAAATTTATAGTGCGAAAAATTTTTCGTCGATAAAATTTTAAGCGTCAATCTTTCAGTAACGCTGGGAACATTTTCGGCTTCACTTTCAGGCAACAATATAAAAAATTTATTTTTGCCGCCCTGCGCGACGCAGTCACTGACGCGCAAATTATTTTTCAAAAGTTCGCCCAATTCTTCCATAGCGGCGTCCTTTTCATTGTAAAGCGTCAAAGTTACAATCTGACATTTTTTTTTGTATGCGGTAACCAATCTTAATTGGTGGCGATAAATTAATTTAAATTGTTCCAATTCCAAAAGGTACGCTCCCTTTGGCGGATTCCTTTCGCCGAAAATTTGATTGACATCAGAAAAATTTTCCTGCGCGGCAGAAATTTTTTCTTCGCTGTAAATGTTATAGCCGTGCTTGCCGTTTTGCTTAACGACGTATAACGCCTTATCTGCTTTTTCGTACAAAGTTTTAAAATCGTTGCCGGAATTTGGCACGAAAACCGCGCCCACCGAAACGCCCAAAGGTATATCCATATTTTCGCCCATAAGTTTTTTTGCGGCGTTCAAAAGTGTTTCATTTAAATATTTCGCCTTCATTGCTATAACGGCTTCGCTTTTAATATCGTGGTAAAAAGCAATAAATTCATCGCCGCCCATTCGCCCGAGCAAATCTGATTCGCGCGTGATACTTTTCAGCAATTCGGCAAATTTTATTAAAATTTTATCGCCCGTCATATGCCCGTGAATATCGTTGACGAGTTTAAAGCTGTCCAAGTCAATCATTAAAAGTGCACCGCTTGCCGTTGCGCAGATTTTTTCAAGTTCGCGCGTTGCCGCTGCTTTATTTAAAAGCCCCGTCATTTTGTCAACATCTGCGGCTTGTTGCAAATCCTGCAATTTATCCAGATTGTCAAGAATATTTGAAACGCGGCGAAGCAGAATATCAGCTTTTAACGGCTTGCGAATATAATCAGCCGCGCCAATTTCAAAGCCGTGACTTTCGCTCTCGTCGCTGTCATCCGCCGTCATAAACATTATCGGCACTGTATGAGAACTTTTTTCTTGCAGAATGTTATGCAGTTCGTATCCGTCCATTTCGGGCATTAAAAGGTCTGAAAGCACCATATCGGGCTTTTCAATTTCAAAAAGTTTTATTGCTTCCGCGCCCGAACTCGCACAGATTGTCTTATATTTTTGCGAAAGGATTTTTGACGCGATTTTCTGCATTATAATTTCATCGTCGACAATCAAAATTTTTTGCATTTACGGTCTCCTCGTTTTAGGTGGTATAAAAAAATAAAAATCTTGCCGCCCAAGGATGGGCGGCCTTCCCGCGCAAATCGCGTGACGCGATTTCAGCGGGTCTCCTACTAAGCTTACTGTTAAAAGCACTTTTCTTTGGTACTTTCTTTTTTGCTTCGGAAAAAGAAAGTACATTTTAAAAAATTTGAATTTGTAAACAATTACCAAGAATATTTATAAAATCTAAAAACTAAACCCTGTTAATCCAATTTCCAACTTGTTCCAAAAGTTCCGCGTAGCTGATTATAAATTCAACGTGCTTGCTTTTCAAATCGTCGATACGATTTTCTTTGGCGGCGAACTCCTGCGCCTTTGCCGCTTCGCTGAATTTTTCCGCGCCGATAACAAGAGAAGTACTTTTCAGCGCGTGCACTTGAATTTTATAATTTTCCCAATCTTCGGCGGTGTACAAACTGTTCAACATTTCAGTTTTATTGCCGTTGAAAAATTCGTTCATCATTTCTGTAAAAATTTCTTTGCTGTCCATACAATAGCCCATTGCAACTTCAAAATTTATTTCGGGACAAATTTCTTTCAACAAATTTTTTTCGGTGTTGCTGAAACTGTCTGCAGGAACTTCTTCAACTTCTTCAATTTCTTCCCTGTTCCCTGTATCCTGTATCCTGTTTCCTACAAAATATTTTTTCAAAGTTTCGTCCAGCGCGTTTGGATTTACGGGTTTAGATAAATAATCGTCAAAGCCTGCTTTCAAATACATTTCTTTTGCGCCGCTGATAGCGTTCGCAGTCAACGCAATAATAATTGTGCCGTCCGCCAAATGTTGAGACTTAATTTTTTTCAAAGTCTCTATACCGTCCATTTGCGGCATCATATGATCCAAGAAAATTATATCGTAATGATTCTGCGCGACGAGTTCCAAACATTTAAAACCGCTGTCAGCCAAATCTGGTTTAACTTGATTAAATTTCATAATCCCTTGAATAACTTTTAAATTCATAGAATTGTCATCGACGACGAGAATTTTTGCGCCCGCCGCGTTGAAGTAGGTTTTAGATTTTTTATCTTCTTTGACGCGGCTAATTTTTTGTTCAGCGAAATTGCCGACAGGATTTTTATCTATAACTTTTTGGCTTAGCTTGAATGAAAAAGTTGAGCCCTTGCCGTAAACGCTTTCAACTTCCAATTTACTGTTCATCATTGCCAAAAGTTTTTGAACAATGGAAATTCCCAAGCCCGTGCCTTCAATATTACGGTTTTTTTCTTCGTCAAGGCGCGTGAATGAAATTGACAGCTTGCCGATATCTTCCGCCTTAATTCCAATTCCCGTATCAGAAATTTTTACCAAAATTTTCACGGCGTCAATATCGAGAGCGAAAATTTTTACAGTCAAAGTAACGGAGCCTTCGTGCGTATATTTAATTGCGTTGGTCAACAAATTTGTAATGACTTGTTTAATTCGTACGTCATCGCCGAAAAGTGTACGCGGGAGATTTGAATCAATATCGACGTTTAATTTTAAACCTTTCTTGCTTGCGCGTTCGCCTGCAATGCTCAATAAATCGTTAAACAAATTTATTGTATCGTAGTTGACGGGGACAATTTTCATTTGCCCTGTCTCAATCTTTGAAAAATCTAAAATGGAATTAATCAGCGTTAAAAGAGTTCTGCCGGCGTTTTGAATATTTTCGGCGTAGTCAAGAATTGTAGGGTTGGTACTTTCGCGCAGAATTAATTCATTCATACCGAGTACGGCGTTCATAGGAGTTCTAATTTCGTGCGACATTTGCGCCAAGAATTGGCTCTTTGCTTTGCCCGCCAAAATTGCTTCCTTCGCCGCAATTTTTAATTTTCGATTTATTTCCTGTTGCCACTTCAAAAAGCTTTGAATTAAATTCATAACAACGAAAATGCAAATTACCAACAAAATTATAAACGTAATTACCAAAATAAAAATTCCGCCGTACATATCCCACCAATTATTAGCAACAATGACGGTAAAATTTGAGGTAGGATTTTTTTTGGCGAGGCAAGCCATACGATTATTTTGATAATCGGTAACTGTAAAAACTTCGCCCGAATTTAAATAAGCCGCGTTGTATTCGGTATCAGAAATTTTGGTTGAGGTTTTAGTATGCATTTGATAATTTAAAAAGGGGTGGCTGACAATAACGCCGTCCTTATCGACAAGGAAAGCGTAACTGTTGCGCGTGTAGCTTGCGTCGAGAATGTGAATTAATTTATCCAAGAAAAAATCTATTGCGAAGACGCCCAAAAATTCGCCCTTCCTGCTGTAAACAGTTTGAGAAAGTGTCACGCAATAAAAGCCCGTTTGCGCGTCGAAATAGGGCGCAGTCATATTAAATCCGTCATCTGAATTTTCGGTGTCAATGTACCATTGGCGCGTTTCAGGGCGAATATCTTCCGAAGGTTCCCAGCCGTTATTCATTATAACCGAATGTTCTTTGTAAGGGTTGGCAATGTAGCAAACTGAAATTTCGGGATAATTAACCGCCAAATTATTTAAAAATTTAACTGCGCCGTCGTAGTCATCCAGCACTTCAGGATTGGCTTTTATAATGTTGACGAAAGAATTTAACACGCCGCGCTGATTGTCCACCCAATTTGAAAGTTGGTGTTCATAGTTATCTGCTTCGCGGTTCATTTTCGTATCGCCCCAATTATTTGTGGCGTTGATACAGAAAAACATACTTATTGCAATGACGAAAATTAAAACTGCAATAATTCCAATTCGCGCGGAGCGGCTTGCGTTGGAAAGTTCTTTGGAAGTTGAAATTTTATTGGCGGCGGCAGAATTTGAATCATTCGCCACGATATTTGAAAAAGAAAAAAGATTGTCAAGCATATCAGAAAGTTTCAGTGCGGATTCTCTGACTTGCGACGCCAAATTGACGGGTGTTTCTGCAGATTCAAGCGTTTCAACTTTTGACAGCTTTAAAATATTTTGCAACGGGCTTTTCAATTCTTTTGACAGCTTAGATAAAAAATCTTCTTTGGCGTGGAGAGCTTTTTCAGTTTCAAGACGATTTTTAACGCTGTTCAAATAGAACATTATGATAACAACAAGCATAATTAAACTAATTGCTATTGTAAGCAAAGTTTGTCTGTAGCTTGCCTCGTACAGCGTGAAGTTGTCAACGCTTACAATCATATACCAGCCGTTTTTAGTTTGACTGCTGAAGATAGTATAAGAATCGCCGTTAATTTGCGCTTCAAAACTTTCGTGCGCGGGATTGCTTACAACTTTTTCAAGAATAGATTTGTAAGCCGGCAGCATATTAGAAATTTTTTCGCCGACAAAACTCATATCGGTATAGCCGATAATCATACCGTTTTTGCCGACGATTAAGGCGGTGCGGTTACTGCCTTCAGTCATTTTTAAAATAAATTTTTGCAAGTCATCAAAATTAAAATCGAGAGCAACGACTGTATTTTTATCGGGCAACATTTGCGACATAGTGAAACAAATATCGCCCGTGTAAGCGTCAATGTACGGTTCGGTAATATAAATTTCGCCGGGCTTTTCAGCCGCGCCAATGTACCAAAGACGCTCGGGCGCGTGGTAAGTTTCAGGAAAATCGAAGTCGGGAATAATCGTAAAATTTTTGCTTGCAATGTAGGTGTTGAAACAAACGCCGTTAAAAAGATTTTTTTGCTCGCTTTTTTTCTGGTAGAAAAATTTTGTTAAATCTTCTTGAGAAATTCCCGCCGCAAGTAAATTTTCTGATTCGCTTGCAACTTGTTTAACGGCGTTTTCAGAATCCAGAATTTTACTTTCCAATTCGTTGCGAATACTTTCAAGTTGCATTCTGCCAATTTCTTCAGTCTGATTTGAAGTCATTTGAAAAATTAAGCGTACGTTCATAGCTATCATTGACAGAAAAAGAATTGTTATGCCGGTTATAATTACAAAATCGATTGATTTGCCCTTCAAAAGGATTTTCCAATTTTGCATTGAATCCCCGCCTTTCTTTTGGTGTAATTATACTACATTTGCGGAAATAAAAAAGCCGCGTTTTTTGCGCGGTTGAATCAGTTTTAAATTTTAATTTTATTCATTAAATATTTTAAATGTGGTTTTTCTTTCTTTAGGAAGAAAGAAAAGCCACCTAAAAGAAAGAAACTTTTCGCCCGTCAAGCCGCTCGGTTTCAAGTACGCTCATAGTCAGTGAGCCCCTTTTGGGGGCGCAAACTTTTTCCGACGCATCTAAAAAATAGCAAGCTGCGGCGAGGAGACGGGCGTATTACCACCATTGACGAGTTGCACTTTTCAGGTTAGGAAGTAGAAATTGCCGCGCGTCCTGCGCGAGTGGCGGCTCACATCACGTTCGCCGCTTCTTTTATTTAGATAATATTTTTTTCGTAAGCGTCATACAAAGATTTGAGTTCTTCAACTTTTTCATAAATTTCAGTTTGCAACGCGGAGGCTTTATCGTATTTGCCCGAAGTCAGCGCGTTAATTAATTGCGTAAATAAAGATTTTTGGTCGATTGAATCTTTGGCGAGTTCTGCGCGAAGTTTGAAAATTTTGTTCCAGTTATAGGCGTCTTGGTCAGTTACAAAATCTGAATGAATTTTTTTCGCCTTGCGTACGAGCGTGCGCATTTCGGGCAAAATTCGGGAAATTAATTCTGTCTTCCAACGCAACAGTGCGCCTTCCCTGAAGCCGTTAATGATTCTTTCGTGCAACGCGCCGCCTGATGAAATTATTTTTACTTTGTCGGGGAATTTTTCAAACGCCGCCATATTTTCCCAAACTGTTGCAGGCGGCTTGCCAAAAAGTTTATCTCTTTCTTCAGCGGTATAATCTTCAAAAACATCCTTTTCGCTTCTGTAAGCGCGGTCTTTTTCAAGATAAAAACCTTCAACGCCCGCGTCTTTGCTAAGCTCCGCCAAAAGTGAATCCGTCGTATGGTGTACCGCCATTTTTATCCCGTCGATAATTGCCGAATACGACGCCGCCAAAACTAAATAAATATTGCTGTAAGGGTTGCAGGCGCGCAATTCAAAACGTGTTGCCATTGGGTTTTCAAGGTCACGAATCAAACTGACTAAAATTGTACGATTGCGACTCGGAAATTTCGGCGTATGTCCCAAACTCGTAACAATGCAAACGGGAGCTTCAAAGCCAGGTTTCAATCTGTTCAAAGAATCATTCGTCGAACTTACAAAGGGATTAATAACCTCGTAATTTTTCAGCAAGCCCATTAACGCGCCGTAACCAACCGCACTCATATAATCTTTTTCGGGATTTTTGGCGGCGAAGAGGTTAAACATTTTGCCTTCGGCAGTAACGGCGGCTAAGCCAATGTGCGTATGTTCGCCGTTTCCTGCAAGCCCTATCATAGGCTTTGCTTTAAAACTTACTTCAAGCCCGTTGGCGCGGAAAATTTCTTTAACAACAGTGCGCACAATAATTTCATTGTCGGCCGCCTGCACCGCGTCAGAAAATCTCCAGTCAATTTCCAACTGTTCGCAGACGTGCGTTAAATGCCCGCTCTCGTCAATTTGCGCCTTCAAGCCGCCAACTTCTTTATGCCCCATTTCCACATTTAAGCCGTATTTGTCAAGCTCCGCCAAACTTTGTTCAAGCGCACATCTAACCGCGCCGTGCGTTCTTTCCCAATATTGCTCTTGCATAACTTGCGACGCCGTCATTTCCTCAACGGCGGCCTCTTCAAGCGGCGTCTTTACCCAAAATTCAAGCTCCGTTGCAGCTGTAAAAACTATGTCAACAACATCTTTACCATTGAAAATTGTACCGCTGATTTCGGGATAATGGTGGAACAAGTCAACCAATTCTTTTTTGACGTTAATTAAAGTGTCAGTCAAAACTGCGCGAGAATCAACGCGCTTGCCTTCGTGAATCAAGAAACTTGGAATGCGTAAAGTTCCTACGGGGCGATTTGTCAAGTTATCGTAGTTTTCAAAATTATAATCGACGAACCAATTAACCGAAGAATCAACAGGCATATCGACTTTGGCGTTGTTAATTGTAGCAATTCCCGGCAAAACTACGCTTGAGCCGTCAGTTTGCACGGCGCGCCCCGCGTAAAATTCGTCAATATCTTTGATAAAAATTCGCACGGGAATTTTTTCGTCCGTATCGTTGCCGGCTAAATCTATTCCCATTAACGACACAAATTTTATTTCGGGGTGGTCGCGCAGGAGTTTTATAATTTCCTCTTTTGGGGTATTCGCTTTTATTGTGTAAAGTAAATCTGCCATTTTACCAACTCCTTTAAAGTTTTAATTAATTTATCATAAATTAAAATGCTTGTCGATAAAGTATACAGAAATACAAAAAAGCCCGCCGAATATAGCGGGCTTTTTTATTGCGCAAAAACCGCAAGCGGTAAGAACAAACGCGCGGGCAGCAGCAAGAGGTTATAACTATTTGCGCCGCTAAGGGCGGGTTTCAAAACCGCAAGCGGTAAGAACAAACGCGCGGGGTCCGGGTACAGTTTTGCATCATTCGCGGCAGATATGGCGGTTTCAAAACCGCAAGCGGTAAGAACAAACGCGCGGGTAGTTTGCATCACTTACGACTGGAGCGCAGTTGAGGAGCAATGGGTTTCAAAACCGCAAGCGGTAAGAACAAACGCGCGGGTGCGATGATGATTGCAACTAAGAAGTTGTTAAAAGCTAGATGTTTCAAAACCGCAAGCGGTAAGAACAAACGCGCGGGGGTATGGAACCCGAAACTGGTAAGTGTAAGTTTCTTGACTAGTTTCAAAACCGCAAGCGGTAAGAACAAACGCGCGGGTCAAGCAAAAAATAAATTACTGATTAAAAATGTAGGCATCGAGTTTCAAAACCGCAAGCGGTAAGAACAAACGCGCGGGCCGGCGATCACGAAAAAGTATCCGTCGGGCGCCATTTTTATGTTTCAAAACCGCAAGCGGTAAGAACAAACGCGCGGGTCCAATATTCCTACGGAAAGGAGGCGATAGCCATGCTTAAGGAGTTTCAAAACCGCAAGCGGTAAGAACAAACGCGCGGGCGTAACATCTTCATCTACATATAATCTGGTTTTACTTATAGTTTCAAAACCGCAAGCGGTAAGAACAAACGCGCGGGCTGCTTCTCCGTACAATCCTGCCAAGGAAACAAACGAAAGTTTCAAAACCGCAAGCGGTAAGAACAAACGCGCGGGTGGTTTTTCTCTTGTGTTGAGGATATGAGATTCTCAAGTTTCAAAACCGCAAGCGGTAAGAACAAACGCGCGGGCACCTTCACCAACTTTAACGCCCATTATCTTTCCGTCTTCTCCAGTTTCAAAACCGCAAGCGGTAAGAACAAACGCGCGGGAGCAGACCTGTTTTAGCGCGCCCCAATGCGGCTCAAAAGAGGCTTTTGGAAAATGTCTCCAAAACTGCTCCAAGTTCAAAGATTTTTGTTAAATTTTTATCAGCTAACTTTCAGAAAACTACCACTCCTTCCCGTCGTTACGCCATTTTTAAATTTTGGAAAAGGTTTTGGTAAAATGGCTTTGTGCCGTACCCTAAAATCACTTTCCAATTTTCAAAGAGCTAAAATTTTCTACGCGCAAATATTACACCATACTTAAAAAATTTGCAAGGAAAATTTTTACAAAAAAAACGACGCTGAAAATTTGCGCCGCCTTTGAATTGAAATGTATGAGCAAATTTATTCTTGCGAAACTTCGCAGGAAGTCAAAATTAAAAAATCCCGAATTGCAAAGCAACGCGGGGCAAATGCAAACAAAAAACTTCGCTTGCAAAAATCCCCTTCCTGTCGCTCGCAGGTCAAATGGTGATTGTTAATTGGGCAATTCTCCTGACTTCGGGTCATTGCTATCTGCGCCTTCTCAAGCTTACGCTCAATGACATTTTTGCAGAATCGCTCTCCGTTACAGTGGCGGGACCGTTTCGGCTTGTACCGAATTCCTTATTAAGTATTTCTACACCCAATCCAATCGATATTCAATTTTCGGTAATATTACGATTTACAAGCGAAGTTGTCAAGAATTTATTTTGCAGGTTTATAATCAACAGGTTTTTGATAGAAGAAAGGTTTATAGGAAGTGTAGCCCATTTTTCTGTAATTTAAAATAGCTTCAGTCGCTCCGACGAATAAAATTCCGCCCGGCTTTAACGAATTAAAAAAGTTTGTGTACAGAACGTCTTTAGCTTCTTCGGTAAAATAAATAACAACATTTCTGCATAAAATAAAATCGAAGCCGTTTTCAAAGGGATCCTTCAAAAGGTTATGGCGTTTAAATTCTATGACAGATTTAATTTCGGGTTTAATGGCGTATTTGCCGTCGGGCGTCTTGTCAAAATATTTTGTTTTACGATCGGGGCGCATTGCCTTAATTTCGTTTTCTGAATACACGCCTTTTTTAGCTTTCCCCAAAATATCAATATCCAAATCGCTTGCCAAAATTCTATGCTTAACATTCGGCGTCAATTCTTTCAAAATAATTGAAAGAGTATACGGCTCCGCGCCAATGGAACAGCCCGCGCTCCAAATATTTAATTTCGGCGAACTTTTTAAAAGGTACGGCAAAATTTCCTTTTCGACGATGTCATATTTATCGGGGTTGCGGAAAAATTCCGACACGTTAATTGTCAAGTATTCGATAAAGCTTGCGAAGTCTTCTTTGTTTTGAGAAACTTTGTCGAAGTATGCAACATAAGAATTCATATCTGCGCGAGTAACAAGGTTGCCGATACGGCGGCGCATTTGCGGTTCTTTGTAGAGTTGTAAATCAATTCCCGTTTTGACGTTTAATTTTTTCTTAAAAATTTCCCAATCCTTATCGTCCATAAAAATCCCTCCAATAGTTTTTTGAACATTTTAGCAAAGGCGAAAAATTATTTCAACTACAGAAAAAAACTTGCTTGCAAGGTAAATTTATTATAAAATTTGCGCAGGATTTTGGGAAGTTTTTAACAAGGAGGTTTTAGAAATGGATTTTACAGGGATAGGAAAAATTGGCACATTCGCCAAGCAGAAAAATTTGCTCTTCGCCGCAAATTACAGAATTAAAACGGGCAAAAGTATCGTTGACGGCAACGGGCGGCTGACGCTTACAAGGGCGACAATGTTTAACAGCATTCAAAGTTCAAAGAAAAATTCTGTAAGCGCGGCGGACAAAACGCGGCTTGCCTCAATCAAGCAAAAACTTAAAAGCGGCAAAAAACTTTCTGCGGCTGAAATGAGTTATTTGAAAGAAAAAGACCCTTCAACCTACAAAAAGGCAAAGTACGCCGATGAAGCGCGCGAAGAATTGAAAACCGAATTGCAACAAGCCGACACCAAACAAGAGGCGCGACAAGCAGTTATGCGCGCGGTTGCAAAAATTGCGGCTGATTGTTCGGCAGATTTCGACGCGCTGAAAGGCGGCGCAGGCGCAGGCGGCGGAGGTATAAATTTCGGCGGCGATATTTCGGCTGATATGAGTTTTGGCGGCGCGGAAAATTTTTCGGCTGAAAATATTTCAAGCGGCGAAATTGCAACTGCCGAAAATCTTACCAACGCAGAAAATCTTTCGACAAATGAAAATTCCTTCGCGCAGAATAATTTGCAAGTTGACGGCGAAGAAAAATCTGAAGGCGCGTCCGATATTCTCGACAAATATATTTATGCAATTCGCGCAGTGCAGGACGAATGGATTAACTTCATAAAATCCGACGAATATAAAAATTTGCCGGAAGATATTTTTGAAACTCAAGGCGGCAAAAATTTTGTTGACGCTATTTTGGCTTATAAAAAATCTATGGAATACGGGTTGATAAAATGAAAAAAGAAAATGAAAATGTCTTTGAAGACGAATACGAATACGAACACGAGCACATTTTGGCGGATGGTACAGTTATTACACATTCGCACACGCACACTCAAACAAAGGCGGTTTTAAATCGAATGGCGCGAATTATCGGGCATATGAAATCGGTTAAGCAAATGGTTGAGGACGGGCGAGACTGCAGCGAAGTTTTAATTCAACTTTCGGCGGTTGACGCGGCTATTAAATCTGTAAGCCGCGTTATTTTAAGAGACCACGTTGAACATTGCATAGTTGACGCGGTTAAAAGCGGCGACGACAGCACTGTTGAAAAACTTAATCAGACAATGGCGTTAATTTTTAAGTGAGGTTATTTTATGGCAAAGGAACAGGTTCACAAGGATATTGTAATTATCGGCGCGGGAATGGCGGGCTTAACTGCCGCAATGTACGCGGGGCGAATGAATCTTGACGTTTTAGTTTTGGAAAATGGAATTGTCGGCGGGCAAATTGCCAACGCTACAGGCATTGAAAATTATCCCGGCTTTATCAGCGTCAAGGGCGCAGATTTAATTTCGACACTGCAACAACAAGCTGAAAATTTCGGCGCGGTAATTGACGAGTTCGACACAATCAAAAAAGTTACTCTGCGCGAAAATCCCAAAATCATTGAGACTGAAGAAAAAATTTATTTGGCGGACGTTGTGATAATTGCAAGCGGTATGAATCGCCGCAAACTTCCCTTGCCTGAAGAAAGAAAATTCGCTGGGTGCGGCGTGCATTACTGCGAACTTTGCGACGGGCATATGTACAACGGAAAAATTATTGCGGTTATGGGCGGCGGCAACGCAGCTCTTGACGCGGCTAATTTTTTGACGAAGTACACCGACAAACTTTATTTAATCCACCGCAGCGAATTTCGCGCAGATGAAGTTACTCAAGAAAAAGTTCGTCAAAATCCTAAAATTGAAATTATGTTGCAAACAGAAATTAAGGCGTTGCACGGCGCGGGCAAACTTGAAAATATTGACATTCTCGACAAAAAAAGCGGCGAAACTAAAAATATTGCAGTGGACGGAATTTTTGTAAATATCGGCGTTGTACCGAATACCGAATTGTTTAAAGATGAATTGAAACTTACGGCAAGCGGGCGAATTGCGGCGGGCGAAGATTGCAAAACTGAAATTGAAGGTGTCTTCGCGGCGGGCGATGTTCGAGAAAAAGAAATTCGCCAACTTACAACGGCGGCGGCGGACGGTACAACGGCGGCTCTTCTTGCTGAAAAATTGCTGCGCAATTTTAGTAAAAAGGAAAAAGCTTAAAGGATATAGGGATTACAGATTCAATTCTCTTTCTCCTAATTCCTTTTTCCTAAATTTCGACTGAAAGGAGAAATTTTCTTGGTTAAAGTTTACACGGTTGAAGGATGTCCGTATTGCGAAAAAGTTAAAAAGTATCTTAAATCCAAAGACGTTGAATTTGAAGCACTTGACATTGAAAAGGACGAAAAGGCACGTGCAGATTGTCTCAAACTTACGGGCATTGCCGGCGCGGTTCCCGTTACTACGATTGACGGCGAAAATTACGTTTTGGATTTTGATAAACAAAAACTCGATGAGTTATTATGCTTGTAGGAGGTTTTAAAATTGGTTACAGTTTATTCAATTACAAATTGCCCGTGGTGCGATAAGACCAAAAAATATCTTGCGTCAAAGGGCGTAGAATTTGAAGTCCGCAACATTGAAGAAAACGAAGACTTTGCTAAAGAATGCTTGCAACTTAGCGGCGATACTATGGTTCCCGTTACAACCGTTGACGGCAAAAATTTTGTGCTCGGCTTCGATAAAGCGAAAATCGATGAACTTTTGGCAGGTTGAGGAGGATTTTTAATGGGCGTTTATGATTTCACCGTTAAAACTAACAAGGGCGTTGAAAAATCTTTGGCGGATTACAAGGGCAAAGTTTTGCTAATTGTCAATACCGCGTCAAAGTGCGGCTTCACTCCCCAATTTGAAGGCTTGCAAAAACTTTACACGCAGTACAAAGACAAAGGCTTGGAAATTCTCGGCTTCCCTTGCAACCAATTCGCCGAACAAGATCCCGGCAGTGCAGAAGAAATTCAAACTTTTTGCAAATTGAATTACGGCGTAACTTTCCAGATTTTTGAAAAAGGCGACGTTCGCGGCGAAAATGCTCAACCGCTTTTCAAATATTTAACTGCGCAGAAAAAATTTGAAGGCTTCAATAAAAATCACCCAATCGCAGAAAAACTTGAGGAAGCTTTAAAAGCAAATTTCCCCGAATACCTCGAAGGCGACGGGATTAAATGGAACTTCACAAAATTTTTAATCGACAAAGAAGGCAACGTCATTAAACGTTTTGAACCTACAACAGACCCCGCAGATATTGCGCCCGAAATTGAAAAACTTTTGTAAAATTTAATTTTTCACAAAACTAAAAAAGCCGCTCGAAAAAGGGCGGTTATTTTTTTGTTTAAGTAAAAAATTTTTTATGATATAATTGCAGCGGAAATATTTAAAAACTTACAGAAGGTGACAAATTTTAATGAGAGCAAGTGAATTGTACGCGCCAACGCTGCGCGAATCCCCTGCAGAGGCTGAACTTTTGAGCCATAAATTAATGCTTCGCGCAGGTTTAATCAGAAAAGCGGCGGGCGGTATGTATACCTACCTGCCTTTGGCGTGGCGCACAATGAAAAAAATTATGCAAATCATTCGTGAAGAAATGGACGCAAAAGGCGGACAAGAAATTATGATGCCCGTAACACAACCTGCGGAAATTTGGCAAGAGTCGGGGCGTTGGGCAGTTTACGGCGACGAAATGATGAAACTTAAAGACAGGCACGGGCGGGAATTTTGCTTGGGACCAACGCACGAAGAAATGGTTACAACTTTAATTCGCGGCGAAGTGCGCTCACATAAGCAACTGCCTTTAATGCTGTATCAAATTCAAAATAAATATCGTGATGAAATTCGCCCGCGCTTCGGTTTAATGCGCAGTCGCGAATTTGTCATGAAGGATTTATATTCTTTCGACAAAGATATTGACGGTATGAATATTTCTTACAAAAAAATGTATGACGCTTACAGCAAAATTTTCACGCGTTGCGGTTTAAATTTCCGCGCGGTTGAGGCTGACAACGGCGCAATAGGCGGCGGGCATTCGCACGAATTTACAGTCCTTGCACCGAGCGGCGAATCTTCTATTGCCTACTGCGAAAATTGCGATTACGCGGCTAGCGACGAAAAAGCCGAATTGAAAGTTATTAAAGCTGAAGTCGAAGAATTAAAGCCGCTTGAAAAAGTTTCAACGCCGAATTGTCATACTATCGAACTTGTTAAAAATTTCCTCAACGTGCCGATTGAAAAAACTATTAAAGCCGTTGCCTTCCAAGATGACGACGGCAGATTAATTTTGGCGTTCGTGCGCGGCGACCACGAAGTAAACGAAATTAAAGTTTTGAACGCGGTTGAAGGCGCACTGCATTTGCATATGGCGGAAGATTCGGCAATTACCGCCGTTGGAAGTTGTGCGGGCTTTATGAGTCCCATTAACCTTAAAGACGGCGCAATTATTGTTGCAGATTCAACGGTTATGGAAATGTACAACGCGGTTGCAGGCGCAAATGAAGTTGACGCACATTTTATTAACGTTACGCCGAAAAGAGATTTCCCCGCCGAAAAAATTATTGTTACTGATATTAGAATGGTGCAGGCGGGCGACCCTTGCCCTCATTGCGGCGCAAAATTAAAAATGACGCGCGGTATTGAAGTCGGGCAAGTTTTCACGCTCGGCAACAAGTACAGTAAATCTTTGAATGCAACTTTTCTTGACGAAAGCGGCAAAGAAACTTATTTTGAAATGGGCTGTTACGGAATTGGCGTCGGGCGCACAATGGCGGCGGCTATCGAACAAAACAATGACGCGGACGGAATTATTTGGACGCGGGCTATTGCGCCCTTTGAAGTTGTAGTTGTTCCCGTCAATGCAAAAGTTACCGAACAACTCGAATATGCCGAAAAACTTTATGACGAACTGAAAAGCGCGGGCGTTGACGTTTTGCTGGACGACAGGAAAGAACGCGCGGGCGTCAAGTTCAAAGATTGCGATTTAATTGGTTATCCAATCCGCGTTACTGTCAGTCCGAAAACTTTGGAAAGTGATTTGGTTGAAATTAAAATTCGCAAAAGCGGCGAAGTTTCAAATTTCAACCGCGCAGATTGTACCGCCCAAATTAAAAATTTACTCACGCAGTTATAAAATTACAAAATTTTAAATTGTGGGGAAATTTTTCCTCACAATTTTTTTGATAAAATAAAAAGGGGGAGTTTACTTTGGCAACTTTTGAAGAATTAATGCGCGAGGCTGAAAAATTTTTTGACGCGCACGACTACAACACCGCCGAAATCATTTACAGCGAAATAATTGCAATGGACGCTAACAACAAGGACGCTTATTTTCAACGCGCGGAAATTTATGATTTCTTTGAAGACTATGAAAAGGCACTTGCCGATTACAACAAGGCTCTTGAATTTGAGCAGAACGAACATTATTATTTCGGGCGCGGAAGAATTTATGCAAAGTTGAAACAGTATGAAAAAGCTCTCGTCGATTATACAAAGGCGATTCGCAATTCTGAATTTGAACAATCTGATTTTTACAATGAGCGCGGCTGGACGTACATTAAATTGGATAATGTCAAACGCTCTGTTTTCGATTTCAATAAAGCAGTTGAAGTTGCGCCGGGCGACAGCACCGGCTACAACGGGCGCGGTTGGGCTTTTTTGTATCTGAAAAAACATTACAAAGCCATTGAAGATTTTAACAAGGCGATTGAATTGGATTTCAAAAATAAAAATCCGTTTTTTGAAGTTAATCTTGCGTATCAAGGGCGCGGCAAAGTTTATGAGGAATTGGGCGACCAAGAAAAAGCGCGCGCAGATTTTGAAACCGCCAAAAAGTTAGGTTATCAACCGGAAGAGTGAATTTTTCGGGAGGTTTAAATTTTTGAAATGACCAACGAGGAAAAACTTGACGCCGCGCAGAAATTTTTGGACAATGACGAAAACGAAAAAGTTTTAGCCATTTGCACGCAAGTTATTTCCGAAGAACCCAATAACGCGGAGGCTTATTATTTGTGCGCCGAAGCTTATTACAATTTGCAAAATTATCCGAAGGCAATTACAAATTACAATAAAGTTTTGCGGCTTGACGCGGCAAATTATGAAATGGTTTACGGCTACAGGGGCGACGCCTATTTTCATTCCGATAAGTACAAGCAGGCTCTTTCAGATTATACAAAGGCAATTCGGCTCGGCTACGGTTCCGAAGTAATTTTTTCCAATCGCGGTTTGATTTACGGCAAATATTTTCAAGAGTACGAAAAAGCAGTTGCGGATTTTAACCGCGCAATTAAACTTGAACCCGACAAAGTAATAAATTACAACAACCGCGCGCTTGCCTATGCTTTTTTGGGGCAAAATGATAAAACGCTGGAAGATTTAAGCACGGCTATAAAAATTAATCCCAACTTTGAAGAGGCGTACGCCAATCGCGGCAACGTTTACGCGGGTGTTTTTCAAAATTACAAAAAGGCAATTTCTGATTTTACGAAGGCTATTAAATTAAATCCGAATTTTGCGCCGCTGTACGTTTGGCGCGGGAATTGCTACGAAGAATTGGGCGAACTTGAAAAGGCGCGCGCAGATTTCAGGACTGCAGAAAATCTCGGCTATCAAAAATAAATTTGCGCAGGCGTGATATAATTTAAAACTGCGCGAAGGTACAAAATTTTCTTGGAGGTTTTTTTATTGAATTCGATTGTAAAAGATATGTCATTGGCTCCGAGCGGACACGATAAAATTAATTGGGTAAAAAATTTTATGCCGGTAATGTCAGCGATTGAAAAAGAATTTTCGCAGAGTAAACCTTTCGCCGGCAAAAAAATTGCAATGGCGTTGCACGTCGAAGCGAAGACTGCTTATATGGCTGAAGTTTTTCAAGCGGCGGGCGCGGAAGTTGCATTGACGAGTTGCAACCCGCTTTCAACGCAAGATGACGTTGCAGCCGCGCTTGTCGAAGACGGCGTTACAGTTTTTGCAAAGCACGCCTGCACGCCCGAAGAGTACAATAATTTTATTGAACGCGCCATTGAATTTGAGCCCGATATTTTTATTGATGACGGCGGCGACTTGGTTAATTTACTTTTGACTAAACACCGTGATATTATTCCAAAAATTTTGGGCGGCAGTGAAGAAACTACAACGGGCGTTTACAGACTGCGCGCCCTTGAAAAGCGCGGCGAATTGCCCTTTCCAATGATTGCCGCAAATGACGCTTACTGTAAATTTTTGTTTGACAATCGTTACGGTACAGGGCAGTCAACTTGGGACGGAATTATGCGCACAACAAATTTGGTTGTTGCAGGAAAAAATGTTGTAATTGCAGGTTACGGTTGGTGCGGCAAGGGCGGCGCAATGCGTGCCAAAGGACTCGGCGCAAATGTCATTGTTACTGAAGTTGACCCGATTAAAGCTATTGAGGCGGTGTTTGACGGCTTCCGCGTTATGCCGATGAGCGAGGCGGCGAAGGTCGGCGATATTTTCTTGACACTTACGGGCGATAAAGACGTTATCACGGCTGAACATTTTCCGCTTATGAAAAACGGCGCGGTTCTTGCCAACGCGGGGCATTTCGACGTTGAAATTAATATTCCCCAACTTGAAAAAATGTCCGTATCAAGAAAAACTGTTCGCAAAAACATTGAAGAATTTTTGCAGGCGGACGGGCGCAAAATTTATTTGTTGGCAGAAGGGCGGCTTGTAAATCTTGCGTCGGGCGACGGACACCCCGCAGAAATTATGGATTTAAGTTTTGCCGTGCAATTTTTCAGCTGTGCGCACATTCTACACAATCATAAAAAACTTCAAAACAAAGTTTACCTTATGCCTGAAGAAATTAACGCCAAAATTGCAGAAATTAAACTCGATTCAATCGGCGTTAAGATTGACACTTTGACGGACGAACAACGCGCCTATTTGGGGCTTTAATAAAAATTTTTTTTGAAACTTTGGAGCGGTTAAAGCCGCTCTTTTTAATCTTGAAAAAATAAAAACGTCCATATAAAATTTAAACCGCACAAAATTTACAGTGCGGTTTATTTTTAGGAGGGGAATTTTTTTGAAAATAACGCGGAGGGAATTTATAAATTTGACAGCGGGAGCGGTAGCTTTTACAATGTTGCCGAATTTTGCTGTAGGAGGGAAAAAAATGCAAAAAGATTTAGTTATAAAAAATGTGCAAGTTTTTAAGCCGAGCGGCGCAGTTGAAACCGCAAATATTTTTATCAGCGGCGATAAAATTTCAAAAATCGACAATTCAACTTTCGACGAAAAAAATTTTACAGTGATTGACGGGCGCGGCAAATTCGCAGTGCCGGGCTTTATTAACGCACATACGCACGCCTCAATGACGCTGCTTAGAAGTTATTCGGACGATAAGGCTTTAATGGATTGGCTCAACAAAGATATTTGGCCAATCGAAGACAAAATGCGGGCGAAAGATATTCGCGTTGGCGCGGAGCTTGCCGCTGTCGAAATGATTAAAAGCGGCACTACAACTTTTGCCGATATGTACGGACCGAATATGGAAGAAGTCGCGCAAGTTGTCGAAAAGGCGGGAATGCGCGGCGTTTTGTGTCGCGGGATTATCGGAATTTTCAACGGCGAAGAAAAGCTCGCAACCAACGTTGACCTTTATAAAAATTGGCACGGCAAGGCAAACGGCAGAATAAAAGTTATGTTCGGACCGCACGCAGTTTACACTTGTACGCCTGATTTTCTCAAAAAAATTGCTGAAACCGCAGGAAGTCTCGGCGCAGAAATTCATATGCATATGAACGAAACGCTTGACGAAATTAAAGGCTGTATGAGAGATTACGGCAAGCATCCTTTTGAAGTTGTAGCAGAAACGGGCTTGCTTGAGTTGGGAATGTTGGCGGCGCACTGCGTACATTTGACTGACAAAGAAATGGAAATTATGAAAAATAAAAATGTGCGCGTGGCACATAATCCCGGCAGCAATATGAAACTTGCAAGCGGCTCTGCGCCAATTACAACTCTTTTAAACAAGGGCGTTGTTGTAGGGCTCGGCACTGACGGCGCGTCAAGCAACAATAATCTTGATATGTTGGAAGAAATAAGATTAGCCGCCCTTTTGCACAAAGTTGAAACTTTTGACCCGCTTGTTGTTCCCGCTGTTGAGGCGTTGAAAATGGCGACCGAATACGGCGCGGCGGCGGTTGGAATTAATAATATCGGCAAGCTTGAGGCGGGCTATAAGGCGGATATAACTTTATTTGATATGAGCGGCGCGGAATGGCAACCTTGCTACAATCCCGTTTCGCTGTTGGTTTATTCTGCAAATTCTTCTTCGGTTGATACTGTCATTGTTGACGGCAAAATTTTAATGCAGAATAGGGAACTCAAAACGCTTGACGAAGAAAAAATTATTGCGGAATTTAACGCCTGCGCCAATAAATTAACGGGAAGATAGTGTGATAGTGGGATAGTGGGATAGTGTTATAGTAAAAAAAATAACCCGTCGAAAAGTCGGCGGGCTTTTTTAGTTTGAAAAAATTTTATCCTGCTTTAAAATTGTAAACGGGCTTCATAACTTCGACAATTTCGACAGTGTCGCCGATAACGTCAATAATATCATCGAGCGATTTATAAGCTTGCGGCGATTCGTCAAGCGTAAATTCATTTACCGAAGTTGTATAAATTCCTTGCATTGAGTTTTGAAATTCTTCGAGCGAAATTTTTTCCTTTGCCGTGCCGCGCGACATTAAACGCCCCGCGCCGTGCGGAGCCGAAAAATTCCAATCAGCATTGCCTTTACCGACTGCTAAAACCGAGCCGTCACGCATATTTATCGGAATTAAAACACGTTCGCCCGCGTGCGCCGCTATTGCGCCCTTGCGCAGAATCATTTCTTCAACGTCAATGTAATTATGGATTGTATGGAAACTTTCCAGCGCGGTTATTCCCGTTTTCTTCAAAAGAATTTCCGCCATTCGTTCGCGGTTCAGCCGTGCAAAACGTTGGCAAATTTCTATATCGTGCAAGTACTGCGCCAAATATTTTCCGTACACAAAGCATAAATCGTGCGGCGTGTCAGTTTTGCGCACTTGAAATTTTCTGTGCAATTCTTTTATAGCCTCTTGAATTTCTTTACGCCGCCCCGCCGCTTTATATTCGGCGATAATTTTTTCTTGCAAGTTGAACATTGTATCTTTGCCGATAGCCAAATCTACCGCCAACTTCTGATAAATTTCGGCAACCTGTTTACCTAAATTTCTTGAGCCTGAATGAATTACCAAATAAAATGTGCCGTCAGCAGATTTATCAATTTCTATAAAATGGTTGCCGCCGCCCAATGTTCCTATACTGCGTTCAATCCTGCGCGAATCCTTCAAACTTCTGCAACAAAATAATTCTTGCAAGTCAAAACGTTCGCCGCGACTTTCCCAAACATTTTTTCCCGAAGGTATGAAGTGCGCCGCCTCGTCGAATTTTTCAAAGTCAATTTTATCCGCGTCAAGTTTAACAGTGTACATTCCGCAACCAATATCAACGCCGACAACGTTGGGAACCGCTTTATCTTTAACAGTCATCGTTGTACCGATTGTACAGCCCGCGCCCGCGTGTACGTCAGGCATTATCCGAATTTTACTGCCGCTCGTAAATTCGTAGTTGCACATTCGCTGAATTTGTTCGCGTGCGCCGTCTTCCATAACTTTTGCATATGAAATTGCGGTGGCGAATTTGCCAATTATTTCTTCCACGTGAAAAAGCTCCTTTCAGTCGCTTTTTAGGGTTCCAGGGTTCCAGTGAAAAGGGATTAGGGATTTGTGATTTTTTACTCTTCCCTAATCCCTGGTACCTTGGCTCCCTGCTTAACAAGGGTTTAAATGAATCATAATATGTTTGACTTGCGGGAAAGTATTTTCTATGTCGTCGTGGACTTTGTGCGCTATTTCGTGCGCGTCAATCAGCGGCAGCTGTCCATTTACCGAAACTTCAAGCTCAACGTAAATTCTGTTCCCAAATTCCCGCGTCTTCAATAAATCTATCGAATTAATTTCCGCGTAACTCAAAATTTTTTCTTTCAGCGCGTTTTCAAATGCAGGGTCGCCCGTATGGTCAACCATTTTTTCTATTGCGTCTTTGAAAATGTCAAACGCCGCCTTCGCTATGAAAAAACATATGAAAAGCCCTGCAACGGGGTCAAGTACCGGCAAGCCCATTCGTGCGCCGACAATCCCTATTAACGCGCCGACTGATGACAGCGAGTCCGAATGGTGGTGCCAAGCGTCCGCCATTAACGCTTCGGATTTTATCAACTTTGCAAAGTGCCGCGTATACCAAAACATTGCCTCTTTGACGATTATTGAAACTGCCGCCGCCGCTACTGCCAATGTGCCCGGCGTTGGCAACGTTTCTGTTTCTGCCGCCAAAATTTTTTCTACGCTTTCATAGCCTATCAAAATTCCCGTGCCCATTAAAAGCATTGCCAAAATTATTGCCGCCACGCATTCCAATCTTTCGTGCCCGTACGGGTGGTCTTCGTCTTCTTCCTTCGCCGAAAGTTTAACGCCTATCATTACAATTATTGTGCTGAATACGTCGCTTGCCGAATGTATTGCGTCTGAAATCATTGCGCCCGAATTTGCCACGACGCCCGCTGCGAATTTTATTACTGAAAGAATTATATTTACTGCCAAACTTTTTTGCGATACTTCCATTGCTATTTGTATTTGTTTTTCCAAAAATTTCTTCCTTCCTACAAAAAAATAACGCCGCTTTTAAGGCGGCATTTGATTTTAACGGCAAATTTTCATTTAGTCAACTGCAAATATTTTTCCACTACAAAATAAAAATTTTTACGTTGACGGTAATGAGTTAGAAAAATTTTTTCTGTAATGATTTTGGCAGCAATAATTTTTTTATGCGGGCAAGGAAAATTTTTTGTTAATGCCCGTGGGGTTAATACAATTACGAGGATTAAAAAATTTTTGCACATTAAAAACTAAAAATTTTCTAAAAATTTAACACAAAAAAACTTGTAATATTCCTGCGCGTTATGATATTATACGTACAAGGAGGTTGATTTTTGTGGAGGTAAAATATGAAGTAAAAGTAACGGCAGTTGGTAAGGACGCGCGCACGTTTTTGGACACTAACAAGAGTTTTATTTTGATGGACGAAAATTTTAAACCGAGCTTGGCTGATATGGTAGTTCAGCATACCGTTGCAGAAGTTGCGGCTGATATTGTTGTCGGCGACAAATTGCAAATAGGCAACAACGAATTTACAGTTGAAAAAGTTGGCGCGGTTGTAAATAAAACTCTGCGCGATGGCGGTCATTGCACGGTTGTTGTAAACGGCAACGCAACTATGCCCGGTCAAATTGCGGTCAAAGGAAATATTATGCCGAGACTTCGCGCAGGCGATACCATTAAATTTTATTCAAACTGATTCAGGAAAAATTTTTTGCGCCCGTAGTTTGACTGCGGGTATTTTTTTATTTTGGAAGTGTTGACAATGAAAAAATTTTTAGGCTTAATATTCGCACTGTTGCTTATAACAAATTCTGCGCTTGCTATGAAATTTTCGCCGCCCGTTAAAATCGGTGAAATTGGTTTTCCCGTGCAAGCTCCCTACAGCGGCTTTATAGTTTACGGCGCGGCAAGTAACACCGGCACGCCTTATAATGAAGAGCATACCTACAAGGGCGCGCCGCTCAAAACTTATCAAAAAGGCGTTGCAATATTCGGCGGCGGCAAGGACGCGCTTTTCTGCAGTTACGATTTTGACGCGGAAAATAATGACGCGCTTAAATTCGGCGGGCGTAATAATTTTATTTTGAATCGCGCAGGAACTTTCAACGATATTTTGAAAATTGAAACTGACAAAAATTTGACGCTGTACGTTATCTACCATAACTATTGCACTTCAGATTTGAATATTATCGGAATAAATAACGGCGCGTGGCAAAATTACATTGACAGCAAAAAAATCAGTGCGCAATATTTCGGCGGCAATGACGGCTATAAAATGGACGGCAGCGTTATTTATGAAATGCCGACTTGCAGCGGCGATAAAATTATAATTCCCTATCATCATTGGTATTGGAAAGGCGAAAATGAAACTGAAGGCGAAATTATTTTAAAGTGGAATGACTCCGCGCAGAAATTTTCTATTGACAAAAAAACTTATTGAGGTGGTAAATTGTTTACGGGAATAATTGAAGAGACGGGGCGGCTTAAATCTTTGAACGGCGGGCGAATTGAAATAACCTGCGCGAAAATTTTGAGCGATATAAAAATTGGCGACAGCATTTCTACCAACGGAATTTGCTTGACAGTAACAGATTTTACAAAAGATTATTTTGCGGCGGACGTAATGCCTGAAACATTGAGGCGAACTTCGCTTGAAGAATTAAATATCGGCGGCGTTGTAAATCTTGAACGCGCAATGAAAGTTGGAGACAGATTCGGCGGGCACATTGTCAGCGGGCACATTGACGGCACGGGCAAAATTTCAAACATTCGCACCGAAGGCAACGCAATTTTTATAAATGTTTCTGCAGAAAATTTTTTGTTGAAACAAATTGCAGCAAAAGGCTCGGTTGCATTGGACGGGATAAGCTTAACGGTTGTTGACGCGGGCGCGGAAAATTTTAGCGTGTCGATGATTCCTCATACCCGCGCAGTTACCAATTTTAATTTTAAGCGCGTAGGCAGTATCGTAAATATTGAAACTGATATTTTGGCAAAGTACATTGAACGCCTTTTGACTTTTAAAACTTCCGCAGATTTAACCAAAGATTTTCTGATTGAAAACGGCTTTTAGGAGATTGATATGAAAAAATTTTTTAAAATAATTTTTATTGCGCTTGCAATTTTTATAGTTGCAGGTTGCGGTGAAACTCAATCCGCCGAAAATGATTCCGCCGCGCAAAATCCCCCCGTTGCAGAAAATAAATCTGCCGAAGATAATAAAACCGTCGCGCAGGATTCAACCGTTGCAGAAAATAAAACTGCAGAAAATAAACCCGTCGAAAAAATTCCGCCCGTCGAAAAAAATAAACCGGTAGTAATTTCTTTTGCGGGCGATTGTACTTTGGGCGGCTTTAAGGGCAGCGGTTATCCTTTTGAAGATTATTGGGCGAACGGCGCGGATTATTATTTTAAAAATGTCAAGCCGATTTTTGCGGCTGACGATATAACTTTTGTAAATCTTGAAGGTCCGCTGACTTTGAACCCGCAAGTTGCAGAAAAACAATTTCCAATGCGCGGCGAGCCAAAATACGTTGAAATTTTAAAAGCGGGATCTGTCGAAATTTGCAACCTTTCAAACAATCACATTTACGATTGCGGCGAAGTCGGCTTCAACGATACCGTGAAACTTTTGCAAGATAATAATATAAAATATTGCGGCGAAGGTTATTCGGCGGTTATCGAAGTGCGCGGCTTGAAAGTCGGCTTTTTAGGTTTTCTTGGTTGGTATGACGGCGAGGACGTTCGCAACGAAATTTCAACCGCTATTAATAAAATGCGCCCGAATGTTGACGTAATTATTACTGAATTTCATTGGGGCGCAGAAAAAGAATATTTTGCTGATTCGACGCAGGAAAGCCTTGCACATTTCACGATTGACAGCGGCGCAGATATTGTTGTTGGCGCACATTCGCACGTTGTACAGGGAATTGAACTTTACAAGGGTAAAATTATTGCTTACAGTTTAGCAAATTTCTGTTTCGGCGCGAATATGAATCCCGTTGACAAGGACACTTTTATTTTGCAAACTTCGATTGCTAAGCAGGGAAATAATCTTGTAATAATGCCGCAAATCATCCCCTGCAAAATTTCTTCAGTCGATTATACAAACGATTTTTGCCCGACGCCTGCAAGCGGCAACGAGGCGGCAAGGATTTTAAATAAAATTGCCGATTCTTCAAAGAATTACCCGCAAACCATAAATTTTTAAGGAAGTGATTTAAATGACGAACGAAGAAAAAATTTGGGAAATGCTTACCAAAATGCAAGCAGATATTGACGCCTTGAAGAAAAAATCAAAAGTACAAGACGAAGAAACGCCCGAACAGTACGAGGCGCGTAAAAAAGCTTTAATTGAATTTATTAATACGCCCTTGACGCCTGAAGAAAAAAAAGAAGCTGACGAATTTGCAGAATATATTGCAGAAATGGACGCGAGAAAGGCGGCAATTTAAAATAAATTTTGTAAATAAAAAAATTATGAGGGCGCACAGGATGTGCACTGCGAAAAACTTGCACAGGAAGAGCGGCAATTTTTTGTTACTAAACCAAAAAAAGGTCGCCCGTCCTCTTAGCGCAGCTGCCTGCCGCCTTAGTGCGTACAGAAACTAGAATGCAGAATCGACAGTTCTAAGAGCGTTACCAACGCAAGGCGCACTGGACGGGCGACGCTTCTTTCTTTTAGGTGGCTTTTCTTTCTTCTAAAGAAAGAAAAACCACATTTATAAAAATTTAACAAATCTAAAAGGAGCTAATTTAAATGAGCGAATTTGCAACGATTGAACAAGCTATTGACGATATTAAACGCGGAAAAATGATTGTGGTTATTGACGACGAGGACAGGGAAAACGAAGGCGATATAATTTGCGCGGCTGAAACAGTCACGCCCGAACAAATTAATTTTATGGCAACTTACGCCAAAGGCTTAATCTGCACGCCGATTATTGGTAAACGCCTTGACGAATTGGAAATTGGGCAGATGGTTGAGCGCAACACCGATAACCACGAAACGGCTTTTACAATTTCTGTTGACGGTTGGGACACTGAAACGGGAATTTCGGCATATGAACGTTGCCGCACGATTAAACTTTTGCTTGATAAAAATTCAAAGCCGTCAAGTTTCCGCCGTCCCGGTCACGTTTTCCCGTTGCGCAGTGTTGAAGGCGGCGTACTTCGCCGCGCAGGGCATACTGAAACTACAACCGATTTGGCGCGGCTTGCCGGGCTTTATCCCGCCGGTTTATGTTGCGAAATTATGGACGATGACGGACATATGATGCGCACCGAAAAATTAAAGCAATTCGCCGAAACGCACGGCTTAAATATTATTACTGTACGCGCGCTGATTGAATACCGCCGCCGCACTGAAAAACTCGTTAAACTTATTGCGGACGCAGATTTCCCCAGCAAGTACGGGCGTTTCAGATTAAAGGCGTATGAAAGTTCGCTTGACGGCAAATGTCATTTGGCGATTGTCAAGGGTGAAGTTGCAGGCAAGGAAAATGTTTTGGTGCGCGTACATTCCGAATGCTTGACGGGCGACGCGCTAGGCTCGTTGCGTTGCGATTGCGGCGACCAACTTCAAACTGCCTTAAAAAGAATTGAGAAGGAAGGCGCAGGCGTAGTACTTTATATGCGGCAAGAAGGGCGCGGGATTGGCTTGGCAAATAAAATTCGCGCGTACGTTTTGCAGGACGAAGGCAAAGATACTGTTGAGGCGAATGTACTTTTGGGCTTTAAACCTGATATGCGCGATTATGGAATTGGAGCGCAGATTTTGGCGGATTTGGGCTTGACTTCAATTCGCCTTATGACGAACAACCCCGCAAAACGCGCAGGACTCGAAGGTTACGGCTTAAAAATTACCGAACGTGTTCCAATAGTTATGCAACCTACAAAGTTTGACTCAAAATATTTGACTGTCAAAAAAGTTAAAATGGGACACGTTTTCGACGAAGACAAAAATTAGGTGTTAGGGAATTAGAAAAAGCCGCCCGTCACTAAAGCCGCAGCGCACGGTAACTTAGATGCGTCGGAAAAAGTTGAGGTCCCAAAGGGGACCACCAGTTACTGAGAGCGTACTTGAAACCGAGCGGCCCTGACGGGCGGCGAAGTTTTTCTTTCTTTGGTACTTTTTTTCTTTTTGCAAAAAGAAAGAAAGTACATTTAAAATATAAAAAATCTTAAACTTAAACTTAAAAATTTAAATAAAAAAGGAGCCTTGAAAAATGAAGTACGTGGAATTTGGCGCGGAAAAAAATCAGGCGTCAGAAATTGTTATCGGTATGATGAGAATTTCCGAAATGTCAACAAAAGAAGTTGCCGCGTTGATTGACTCGGGGCTGGAAGCGGGAATTAATTTTCTTGACACGGCGGATATTTACGCGCGTGGAAAATCTGAAGAGATTCTCGGCAAAGTCTTCGCAGAAAATCCCGCCCTGCGCGAAAAGGTAATTTTGCAGTCGAAGTGCGGGATTCGTATCGACGAAGATTTTACTTGGTTTGATTTTTCAAAGAAATATATTTTGTCTGCGGTTGAAGGCAGTTTGAAACGCCTGCAAACAGATTATCTTGACTGCTTGTTATTGCACCGCCCCGACGCTTTAATGGAGCCCGAAGAAATTGCTGAAGCATTCGCCGAACTTTATAAAGCGGGCAAAGTTAAAAATTTCGGCGTCAGCAATTTTAATCCGATGATGATGGCAATGCTTAACGAATTTGTAGAATTTCCGCTCGTAACAAATCAAGTGCAGTTGTCGGTTGCACATACGCCGATGATTGACGCGGGATTTCAAGTCAATATGCATTGGGACGGCGCGGCTATGCGTGACGGCGGAATTTTGGAATATTGCCACCTGAACAATATCGTGATTCAAACTTGGTCTTCTTTGCAATACGGTTACTTTGACGGCGTTTTTCTCGGCTCCGAAAAATATCCGAAGCTTAACGCCGTTTTAAACAGAATTGCAAAAGAAAAAGGCGTTACGCCCGCCGCAGTTGCGCTTGCGTGGATTTTGAAATATCCCGCAAAAATGCAAGCCGTCATTGGTACAACGAAACCTGCGCGAGTCAAAGAATCTGCAGCGGCATCTGATATTGAACTTACCAAAAAGGAATGGTACGAAATTTATTTGTCCGCAGGCAATAAGCTCCCGTAAAAAATAATAGTTAAAATTTTTACATCGATTTTAAAGCCGTTTAAATGCGTTTTAAGCGGCTTTTATTTTTTATAGTAAAATGTACCCACACAACTAAAAAGACGCCGTATCGTCAAAATACGACGTCATATGAGGGCAAATTTTTATTCAATCAAAATTCCTGTCATTTTCAAAAGATATTTTGCATTGGTAGTAGTACAACGCCCATCGCGGAGTTTAAAATCAAATTTAATTTTATCGCCTTCATAATATTCTTGGAAGTGCGAATTAAAAATTGGCGTGGCATTCGGCGAAGTCATTTCGCAAAGTTCAAAATCGTGCGTTGTAACAAGCGTAATGCTGCGCTCATTCGTCAAACGTTTAATTGCCTCGCGCGCGCCCAATAACCTGTCATTTTCATTTGTGCCTTTGAAAATTTCGTCAATGCAAATAAGCATTGGCAAATTTTTTTGGCTGTACTCAATCATTGACTTAATCCGCAAAAGTTCCGCGTAAAAAGTCGACATACCCTGCGAAATATCGTCATTGACTCGAATTGAAGTAAAAATTGACATTCTGCTGACCGAAAAACTTTCGGCGCAAACAGGTGCGCCCGCGTACGCCAATAAAACCGAACTTGCAAGCGTGCGAATCCAAGTTGTTTTCCCCGACATATTTGCGCCGGTTATAATCGTAGTACTTGCGCGTAAATCCGCGTTGTTTGCAACCGCGTTTTTATCAGCTATTAAAATACTTGTTAAATTTTTCGCCTTAATTCTCGGTTTATCGCCGTCCAAAAGTTTTGGAAAACAATATACATCGCGCGTTTGTCCAATCGACGCAAAACTCATTAAAACTTCCGCTTCAGACCACGCATCTAACCATTGGCGCAAATGTTGCATTGCAGTTTTTCGCCAACTCAAAAACGCCGCCGCGCAGAAAAAATCTAACAAAAATAATCCGTTGCCTAAAATGTACGATACGGGATTTTTGCGCGCGTTCACAACTTTTACAAGCAACGCCAACATTTTTAATCTTTCAGCCGCCGAAACTTCAGCGGTTAAGGCGTCACGAATTTTTTTCAAGCCGCGTGAACTGAAGTCCGTACTTTCCAGCCGTTCAAAAATTGCCTGATATAACTTTAATTCCTTTGAAAAAATTTGCAGCGGCTTTAAAAGTTCCGAAGTTTTTCTAAGCATTGCAAACGCCATAAGCAACGATAAAAACGGAATGAACGGCAATAACAGCGGGTCTAAAATTTCACGGTACGTTAAGAAACATTGAATTACAAAAAGCGGCAGCGGCAAAAAGCGCAGGTAGAAAATTTTTTCGATTTGCGGCAAAGGCTCTTCAACTGCTTTTAATAATTCGGTTGTATCGTGATTGTCGGGCATAAGGCGCGCGAACGCTTCCAAGTCCAGCGAAAGGCGCGGGCGTTGCAATAATTCTGCAACGGCGTGTTGACGTATTCTGATTTCGGAAAAATCTTTGGGCGGCAACGGCGAAAGTGATTCAGCCAACCTGTCGCGCCCGCGTTTGGTACGCGCCGCGCATATGTACTGAAAAATTGAACCCGCGCCGAAAATATATAAATCTACGTCTTGCGGTCTGTCATTTTTCAAATAGCGGTGCCCATCCTGCGAACGTTTTCGCCAAGTGCCGCGCGCCCGCACTATGTACGAATTTAAAACATTCAGCCGCGAAATTAAAAATTTTTGGCGGCTTTTAATTTCGTCGTGATAACTTACCAACCGCAAAAAAATTAAAAACAAAATTGCCGCGCCCCAATAACCTTCCCTGTAATAATCGTAACCAATGGCAAAACTTGCAGCCGTTGCCAAAAAAATTCCTACGCGCGCCCAAGAAACTTTTTTTTCGCGCTGATATAAATTTTTCTGTTCGGTTAAATCAATTTCGCGCTCATTATCATAAAATTCTCTGTTCAAAAAATTTTCAACCCTTTATAAGTTAGTGGAATAGTGTGATAGTTTGATAGTGGGATAGTATTAAATTACCAAACCAAGATTCGCGCGGGATGCGCCCGTTTGAAAAAATCGCCCGTCATTAAAGCCGCAGCGCGCGGTAATGCTGAGGCGTCGGAAAAAGTTGAGGTCCCAAAAGGGGGCCACCTGTTACTAAGGGCGTACAGAACCTTAGCGGCCCTGACGGGCGTTAAAAGCACTTTTTTCTTTGGTACTTTCTTTTTTTTGCTTCGGAAAAAAAGAAAGTACATTTAAATTTAAATAAAAAACCTAAACTTAAAAAACATTATAAACTTTTTGCGGGAAATTGTGAAATAATTTTTTGCGCGTAATTGCAATGGTAAATTGTAAATGTTACAATGTCAAAAATGATAAATGTTCGGACAATATTTTTTGTAGGTCGATTTTTATCAGGAGGTCTTTATATGAAAAATTTTACAGAGGTGGTTAATCTTGAAAAACAACGAACAACAACGCATTGAACAAAAATTGCAAATAATTCCATTGGGCGGCTTGGGCGAAATTGGGAAAAATATGACAGTCATTCGTTGCGGCGACGAAATGATTATAATCGATTCGGGCTTAATGTTCCCCGAAAATGAAATGCTCGGCGTAGATTTGGTTATCCCCGATATTTCATACGTGTTAGAAAACGAAAAATGCTTAAAGGCGATAGTTTTGACGCACGGGCACGAAGACCACATTGGCGCGTTGCCGTACATTATGAAAAGACTTTCAGTGCCGATTTACGGTACAAAGTTGACTCTTGGAATTTTGGAAGGACGCCTCAAAGAAAACGGCGTTGACTGCGGAAATTTGCACGCCGTTGCACCGGGCGAAATTATTATGCTCGGCTGTTTCAGTGTAGGATTTATCAGAGTAAATCACTCAATCCCCGATTCAGTCGGCTTGTCGATTAAAACGCCCGTCGGAATGATTGTACATACAGGCGATTTTAAATTTGACTATACGCCCGTTGACGGCAAAATGACGGATTTTCGCCGCCTTGCAGATTTGGGAAATAAGGGCGTTTTAGTTTTACTTGCCGATTCAACCAACGCCGAAAGAGAAGGACATACTGCAAGCGAAAAAACTGTAGGCGCGGCGTTTAACCGCGAATTTTTCAATGCGCAGGGCAGAATTATTGTTGCAACTTTTTCTTCAAATGTACACAGAATCCAGCAAGTTATTGATATGGCTGTTAAATACCGCCGCCGCGTTGCAATTTTGGGGCGCAGTATGGTTAATGTTGTAAATATTTCAATGGAACTCGGCTACATTCACGCGCCCGAAGGTACTATTATCGACATTGAAGAAATTGTCAATTACCCTGCAAACAAAGTTGTAATTATCACGACGGGCAGTCAAGGCGAACCTATGAGCGCGCTTACAAGAATGGCAATGAGTGACCACAGGCAAGTCGATATTATTCAAGGCGACACTGTTATAATTTCGGCAACGCCAATTCCCGGCAACGAAAAAGTTGTTGCAAAAACTATCGACAACCTTTTGAGGCTCGGCGCAAATGTTGTTTACAGCAAAAACGAAGGTATTCACGTTTCAGGGCACGGCTCCCGCGAAGAATTGAAACTTATGCACAATCTCATTAAGCCGAAATTTTTTATTCCCGTTCACGGCGAATTACACCATTTATTTGCACATGCAAAACTTGCTGAAGAATTGGGAATGACGCGCGACCATATTTTGGTTGGCGAAAACGGATTTGTTTTTGAATTTACGAAAGACCGCGGCAGAGTTGCAGGGCGAATTAATTGGGGCGTTGTAATGGTTGACGGCTTGGGCGTCGGCGACGTTGGAAATATTGTCCTGCGCGACAGGCGGCAACTTTCGCAGGACGGAATTTTAATTGTAGTTGTTACTATGAATCGTGAAACCGGAAAAATTGTTGCAGGTCCCGACGTTGTAAGTCGCGGCTTTGTCTATGTAAGAGAATCTGAAGCACTGATGGACGAGGCAAAGGCGCGCGTTATGCAGGCATTGAAACATTGCGCCGAAGAAAAAATTACCGATTGGTCAACAATAAAAATTAACGTTAAAGACGCGCTCGCACAATTTTTGTTTGAACAAACGCGCCGCCGCCCTATGATTCTTCCAATTATTATGGAAATTTAATTTTTAGGAGATGCAGTTTTTATGAAAGTTGCAATTTGCGGTTATCCGCCGCTTGCTTTTAAAATTTTTAACGATTTAAAAAATATTGGCATTGAATGTACGCACTTTATCAAAGATTTTGTATCAAATCACGGCGAAAAAGAATTTCAAATCCCTACCCCCCCTATCGATTGATAAGCTTTTTTGAATTTCGCAGATTGATTGAGGCAGGGAAACTCGATGGTTTAATTATTGCCGAATTTCCGCAAAATCGTTTTGTCAACTTTGCAGGCTGTATGATATTCCCAATGTTTATTTTACAAATATCAGCAACCCTTTTAAATTTCTGTACAAATTGGATAACGAAAAAGTTTATATCCCCTACCTGGAAACAAATTTAATTGACAGTTGCAATTTGAACTGCAAAGGTTGTACACATTTCGCAAATCTCTTCAGCGATGACGATTTTTACAAACTTGAGGATTTTAAACGAGATGTCAAGCAACTTTCAAGCCGCGCAGATATTTTACGCTTCAGACTTTTGGGCGGAGAGCCGTTAAAGTTAAAAAATCTTGACCAATATTTAAAAATTGCAAGAAATTATTTGCCGCAAACAGATTTAAGAATTGTTACAAACGGCTTGCTGATTCCGAATACGCCGCAATATATTTTTGATTCCCTGCGCGAAAACAGAATTGTAGTTGATATTTCACCATATCCGCCGACTTTAAAAATCCTTGACAAAATAAAAAATATCCTCAAAGAAAATAATATTTTTTATACACAGTCAACGGCGGGCGGTATTGAAACTTTTACAACATTTTTGACATTGCACGGCGGACACAATCCCCAAAAATCCCGCGCCGTTTGTATAAATGACATTTGCAGATTTTTGCGTAACGGCAAAATTTATAAATGCCCCGTTGACGCTTTAAGTTATAAGCTTGTTGAACATTTCGGAATAAAAGATTTTCCAAAGGCAACGGGTGTTGACATTTTCGCAAAAAATTTCAGTACGCTTATGGAACATCTTGACGATAATATTGAACTTTGCTATTGGTGTAATGAAACTGCGCGTGAAATTCAATGGACGCCCGAAAATAATCCTAAAATTACAGATTGGCTTGCTAATCCCGCCGAAGTTGAAAATTTTCTTCCGAAATAAAATCCCTTAATATTTAATCCTAAAAAAAGCTGTCCTGCGCGACGGCTTTTTTTATTTTGCCCGCTTGCCAAAAAATTTTTTCTGCCTTATAGTTTGCAAAAGAAATATTTACGCGGTGATTAAAATGAATGAAAAAAATTTTGTCCACCTGCACAACCATACAGAATACAGCTTGCTTGACGGCGCGTCGAGAATTGCAGATTTAATTTCGCAAACAAAAAAGCTCGGAATGGACGCGCTTGCAATTACCGACCACGGCAATATGTACGGCGTCATTGATTTTTACAAAACAGCGGTAAAGCACGGCGTTAAACCAATTATTGGTTGCGAAGTGTACGTTGCGCCGCGCTCCCGCTTTGAGCGCACGCCTTCTGACGGCGTAAAATATTTTCATTTAATTTTGCTTGCCGAAAACAACGAAGGCTACAAAAATCTTGTCAAGCTTGTATCATTTGCCGCGCTGGAAGGTTTTTACTACAAGCCGCGCGTTGACAAGGAAATTTTGCGAAAATATCACGGCGGTTTAATTGCGCTGTCGGCTTGCATTGAAGGCGAAATTCCAAAGGCAATTTTGCAAAATGATTTTCAGCGCGCCGTTGAACTTGTCAAGGAATACGTTGAAATTTTCGGGCGTGAAAATTTTTTTTTAGAAATACAGAATCACGGCTTGCACGAAGAAAAAATTGTGCGTGACGCTTTAATGAAAATTGCGCGGGCGTTAAATTTAAATCTTGTTGCAACGAATGACGCGCATTATATCCTGCGCGAAGACAGCGAATTTCAAGACTTGTTGCTATGCATTCAAATGAATAAAACCGTTGACGAAAAAAAACGCCTGCGCTTTCCTTCCGATGATTATTATTTAAAGTCGCCCGAAGAAATGCGCAATTTGTTTTCTGAAGTGCCCGAAGCTTGCGATAACACTTTGAAAATTGCCGCGCGTTGCAATGTAACTTTCGAGTTCGGAAAATTGCAACTGCCTGAATTTCCAATTCCCGCGCCTTATACTTCGGACGCCGAATATTTGAAAAAACTTTGCTACGAAAAAATTTCAAGCCGCTATAAAATCGTTGACGAAAAAATTTCCGTGCGCCTTGAATATGAACTCGAAGTTATTAACAAAATGGGCTATGACGGCTATTTTTTGATAGTTGCAGATTTTATAAATTTCGCCAAGAAAAAAAATATTGCGGTAGGACCCGGACGCGGCAGCGCGGCGGGCAGTATCGTTGCATACATTTTGGGAATTACCGAACTTGACCCGCTGAAATTTGATTTGTTGTTTGAAAGGTTTTTGAATCCCGAGCGCGTCAGTATGCCCGATATTGACATAGATTTTTGCTACATTCGGCGCGAAGAAGTTATTGACTACGTGAAAAATTTTTACGGCGCGGATCACGTCGCGCAGATTGTGACTTTTGGAACAATGGCGGCAAAAGCGGTTGTTCGTGACGTTGTACGCGCGTTGAATATTCCCTACGCCGAAGGCTCGCGAATTGTTTCAATGATTCCCAACGAATTAAAAATTACGCTTGAAAAGGCGTTGCAAACTTCCAACGATTTAAGGCAGGAATACGAAAATAATTCGCAAGTTCGCCGCGTGATAGATTTTTCAAAAAAACTTGAAGGCTTGCCGCGCCACGCCTCGACGCACGCCGCAGGAATTGTTATTTCAAAATTCCCGCTTACAGATTATGTGCCCGTGCAACTTTCCAACGGCTCGATTGTCACGCAGTACGATAAAGACAAAATCGAAGAGCTCGGCTTGCTGAAAATGGATTTTCTCGGCTTGCGAACTTTGACGATTATTGATGAAACAATTAAAAATGTGCGAAAGACGCGCGGCGAAATTATCGATATTTCAAAAATCCCGCTCGACGATAAAGCAACTGCCGAAATGTTATCTGCGGGCAAAAGCGGCGCGGTTTTTCAAATGGAATCGCCGGGAATGAAAAAACTTGTCAAAGATTTAAAGCCGAAAAATTTTGCAGATTTAATCCCGACGGTTGCACTGTACAGACCGGGACCATTGGGCAGCGGAATGGTTGCAGATTTTATCGACGGCAAGCACGGCAAGAAAAAAGTTGAGTATATGCACCCGAAATTGGAACCGATTTTAAAAGAAACATTCGGCGTTATCCTGTACCAAGAACAAGTTATGCAAATTGTGCAAGCGTTGGCGGGATTTACTTTAGGGCAAGCGGATTTATTGCGGCGGGCAATGGGCAAAAAGAAAGCTGAAATAATTTTGGCGCAGAAAGAAAATTTTTTGGCGGGTTGCGAAAGTAACGGCGTGGAAAAATTTTTGGCAGAAAGAATTTTTGACTTGCTGATGAATTTTGCAGACTACGGTTTCAACAAATCACATTCTGCGGCGTACGCTCTGATAGCGTGGCAGACGGCTTATTTGAAGGCTCATTACCCCGTTGAATTTATGGCGGCGATGCTCTCAAGCGTTATGGATTCTGACAAAATTGCAACTTACATTGATTTAACGCGGAAAATGTACATAAAAATTTTGCCGCCCGACGTAAATGCAAGCGGCGTACATTTTGAAGTTGAAGGCGGCGCAATTCGTTTTGCACTTTCGGCGATAAAAAATTTGGGCGAAGGCGCAATAGCGGGCGTTGTTGAAGTTCGCAAGAAAGGCGGTGCGTTTAAATCGTTGTTAGATTTTTGTAGCCGCGTAAACTTGAAAGATTTAAACAGAAAAAGCGTTGAAAATCTGATAAAGTGCGGCGCGTTTGATTCTGTTGACTCGCGCAGGACTGCGTTGCTTGCGTCGCTGGAAGATGCATTTGCGGAAGGCGTGCGAAAAAATAAAGACGCGGCGGGCGGGCAAGGCGGGCTTTTTGATGATATGGAAATTTCGGCGGCAGAAAATATTTTGCCAAAAATTGCAGAACGCCCAAAGGTTGAAATTTTGGCTTGGGAAAAAGAGGCGTTCGGATTTTATATGTCGGGGAATCCGCTGGACGAATTTGCGGAAAAAATTTCGGGCTTGATAAAGATTGATGAAATTAAACGCGGTGATTTTAATGACGGGCAAATTGTAAAAATCGGCGGGTTAATTTTAAACGCGCGGCGCACTACAACCAAAAAAGGAGATTTAATGGCGAATATCACTTTGGAAGATTTTGGCGGCAATATCAGAGTTGTAATTTTTCCTGCGGTTTTTGAAAAGTGCAGCGAGTGCATTTTGGAAGACGAAATTATTGTTGTAAGCGGCAAGGTTGACGGCGCAAAAATTGTTGCAAGTGAAATTGTCCGTGCGCAGGATTTTTTACCTGATATTTATTTTAATGTACCGCCGAATTTGCAAGAAAAAATTTTAAGCGTGCTGAAAAATTACGGCGGCAAAAGTTCAGTTTTTTTCAAGATTAACGGCAAGTGGCGCAGGCAAAATTTAAAAGTTACGATAAATAAAAATCTGCGCGAAGAGCTTAAAAATTTGCTCGGCGCAGAAAATTTCAGAATCTATTAAAAAATTTACTCGGCAATTTTAGTGGAAAGTGAATTAAAAAAAACGCCCGTTTTTGAAACCGAGCGGTAAATAAAAAAATTATTTACTGTTATTGGCAATAGCGGTAATTGCAAGCGGCATACCTTCAAGCGGAACTTGTTTCATAACTGCGCCGCATTCAAAGGCGGAGCGCGGCATACCGTAAACGGCGGAGCTTGCCTCGTCTTGTCCCAAAGTCAACGCGCCTGTTTTGCGCATTGCCAACAATCCAGCCGCGCCGTCGTGACCAATTCCCGTAAGAATTACGCCCAATGACGCCGCGCCTACCAATTCTGCAACCGAATGAAATAAAATATCTACTGCGGGGCGGCAAGAATGCACGTGCGGTGCCATAAAACATTTTATTTGCAAAACTTCATTCAGCTTGATTAATTTCATATGTAAGCCGCCCGGCGCAATGTACGCGCAGTCAGGCTTGATAATTTCGCCGTCTTCGCCTTCTTTGACAGTCAACGCGCTTTCTTTGTTCATACGCTCGGCGAACATTCGGGAAAAGCCTGCGGGTATATGTTGCACGATGACTATTGGCGGAAAAGGCGGCTTTAATTTCGGCAAGATTGCCGCTAACGCCTCCACGCCGCCCGTTGATGATCCTATTGCTACAAGTTTAATTTTTCTCACCAATATCACCGCCCTTTGTAGTGTTATAGTGCGGTAGTGTTATAGTGGTATAGTTTTTTACTATCCAACTATCCCACTATCCAACTATCCCACTATCTCGGCTTTGCAAAAATCATTCTGCCGGCTGAAGTTTGCAACGCCGAAGTAACTTCAACTGAAATTGTTCGACTCAAATACCTGTGTCCGTTTTCGATAACAATCATTGTACCGTCGTCAAGATACGCCACGCCTTGTCCCGGTTCCTTGCCGTCGCGTACAACTTGAACTTTCATTGTTTCGCCGGGAATTACAACCGCTTTAACTGCGTTTGACAAATCGTTAATATTTAAAACTTCGACGCCGCGCAGTTGTGCAACTTTATTTAAATTAAAATCATTGGTAATAATTTTGCCGCCGATTTTTTGAGCGAGACGCACCAATTTAGAATCGACTTCGTGAATATCTTCAAAGTCAACATTCATAATTTCGACTTCGAGTGGGGATTCTTCACGAATTTTTTGCAGTACGTCAAGCCCGCGTCTGCCGCGTACGCGCCGCAAACTGTCAGCCGAATCTGCAATATGTTGCAATTCTTCCAAAACAAAAACGGGAATTAAAAGCTTGCCTTCAAGAAAACCCGTTTTGCAAATGTCAGAAATTCGCCCGTCAATTATAACGTTGGTATCCAAAATTTTGTAGTTGGGATTTTTATTTTCTTTGACGAGATTAACTTTAGGAATTGGAATTTCTTCAGCTGCCGAAACTTTTTCAACTTTTTCAACTTCAACAGGTTCAACATTTTCAGTTTCAGGAATTTCAACGAGTTCGGGCTCTTTATGTTTATTTTCACGGCTGCGCAAAATTTCCTTCAAAGTTTTTGGTACAGAAGCGAAACTTGCAGTAATTTCTTTACGCTTTTTTATCGTTATACGAATCCCCAAAGTTCCAAGTACGATACTGAAAACAATCGGGATATAATTTCCAATAACAGGTATTCTTGCAAAGGCATTGCCCAATAAATCCGCTATAATGAGTCCTATTGCCAAACCGACTGCTCCGGCAATAACGTCGTGAATTGGCATTTTGCTAAGTTGCTTTTCAACAAAGGCGGTAAAATTTCCGAGCTTATTAATTAAAAACGGCGATACAAACCAGCCGGCAATTCCGCCGAGTATCGCTCCAACTAAAATACAAATTGCGCTTGCTACAGTCAACTGGAAAATTCCGAGTTCGACTTGAAAAAATTCTGTTGAAATAAATTCTGTAAGTTGCGGGCTTGCCAATCGGAAAAGCGCGCCGCCCGCTATTATCAGCGTTAACATTATGAAAAATTTTATTATTTTGTCAAGCATAAGCCTCACCTTCTTTTTAAGAATTAAGGGTTAAGGATTTTTCCCTAACCCCTAAAACCTGACACCTGACACTTAATCAAGGAGTTTTGATAATCAGCGCGATAAAAATCAAATTCTCTTCGCCGATATTTTCGATACCGTGCATACCGTTATCACCGCAAAAAGTAGTTTGCCCCGCGCCGACTTCATAAAATTTATCGTTATCGTTATATTTCGCTTTGCCCTGCAAAATGTGGTAAGTTTCGGAGTTGCCGTAATGATAATGTGCGCCAATCGACGCGCCAGGCGGTATTACAACTTTTGCGAACATTTCACATTGCCCGAGCATTTCTTTTGGCGTCAACAAATGTGTAATGTAAATTTCGCCCTTGCCGCCGGCTTTATTTTTTGCTGTAACGGTGTTGCTTTCAATGACTGCCATTTTTCTGCCTCCTATTAGTTTGAATTTTTTTGTACTTTATTTTTTTACAAGTCGGCATTTCTTTCTTTTTGAAAAAAGAAAGAAACGCCTGGCAAAGAAAGAAAAACTACCACGCCGCGAGAACCGCCATCACGGCGGTAAACGCGGCCGGCGCACGTCGTGTGCGCCGTTCACTAGCAAGCGCGTGCTTTTTAAGTTGCAATTTCTAGGCTTAGGAATTAGAAATTGCCGCGCGTCCTGCGCGAGTGGCGGCTCACATCACGTTCGCCGCTTTTTTTATTTATTAGCCGTTAATTTCTTTTAAAAATCTGGTAACTGCGTCTTGCCAACTCGGCAAACGTTTAAAGCCTGCCTCGTCCAAAGTTTTTTTGCTTAATCTGGAATTGAAGGGGCGTTTAGCGGGCGTAGGATAATCTGACGTTGGAATTTTTTCAACGGTAATTTCGCGCCCTGCCTGCTTGAAAATTTCTTCGGCAAACTCCGCCCAACTGCAAAAACCTTCGTTCGTTGCGTGATAAATCCCGTACTTGTCGGAATTTATCATATCGACTAAAAGCGGCGCAACGTCAGCAGTATAAGTAGGGCTGCCAACTTGGTCATCGACTACGCTTATTTTTTTGCGGCGTTTATCGAAGTTCAACATTGTTTTGACAAAATTTTTGCCGTTGCTTCCGAATACCCAACTGATTCGCACAATAAAATATTCGCGCAGGAGTGCAATAACTGAATCTTCGCCCAAAAGTTTGCTCTTGCCGTAAATGTTTTGCGGAGCTTTTTCGTCCGAAATTTCGTAGGGAGTTTCGCCGTCGCCGCCAAAAACATAATCTGTACTTACGTAAAGCATTTTTGCGCCGACTTCGCGGCAGGCTTCAGCAATTTTGCGCGTTGCAAGCCCGTTTACGGTAAGTGCAAGTTCAGCTTCTGATTCGGCTTTATCAACGGCGGTATACGCCGCGCAGTGAATCACGGTTGACGGCTTTTTTTCGATTATGAAATTTTTAACTTCTTCAGGTTTACTCAAGTCAAGTTCTTTTCTTGTTGTACCGATAAAATTTTCACCGCGCCGCTCAAGTTCTTTTGCTACGTCATAGCCGAGTTGCCCGGTTATTCCTGTTACCAATATCATTAAAAAATTTCACCTTACCTTATGTCTTCAACGTCTTCGGGGTGTTTTCTGATATATTCCATATACTTTTTGCATTCTTCTTCAAAGTCTTTGTTTTCGGTTGCAGAAAGTTGGAAAGCCAACAACGCAACTGTTGCAATACGCCCGATTTCGTGCGGCTGAAAAGTTTTAATCAAGTGCAAGACTGATTTAACCGCCTCGTCCAAAATTTCCCTGTCATACTGCGCGAAACGATTCAATAAAAGCATATCAAACATTTGCTGTTCAAGTGGCGACCACTCAAGCGCAACGCCTGCATTTGAGCGCGGGTATTGCCCGTGAATATCTATATCCTCGTCCACGTCCTCAATATCTGGTATGTAAAGTTCTTCTTCATCTTCAAAATTGCGTTTTCTCATAAATTTCCCTCCGTTATTTTTTTGGCACCGCCTTTAGTATATACTCAAATAATTTTTTACGCAAGTTTAGCGGTATTTCGGCGGCAGGATTTTTTTTATTTGGCGTCAAATATTTTGACATTACGATTATTTTAAGGAGGGATTTTTATGGATAATTTAAGCCCGTATGAACTTTCAAGTTTGCGGCTGCTATTCGGCGAAATGACTGATTCTCGAAGAAATTTGCGACCTATTTTAGCCGAAATTGTAAATGCACTTGATAAAGGCTTTTTCGTTGACGCAGATTCCGAAGACGTCAATAACCTGTTGAAAAAAATATTGGCACTTCAAGAACATTTTGCAAGCGTCGAACAGATAAAGCGCGCCGTTAATTCCAAACAACTTGAACAAATTGACAAAACGCTGGAAACTCTCGAACAAAATTCTAAACGCGATGAACTTAATGCAACCCTTTCCAGAATTGAAACGCTCGAAGTTGATTCAAACGACCCCGCAGTTATCGAAGCCGTTAAAAGAGTCAAATTGCAGGCGGAACATATCAGAATTAAATCTGCAAAGTTGGACGCCGACCAATTCGCTAAACTTGCTGAAAGATTTATTTTGCTTGCCGAAATTATCGACAACGCAGAAAATTTTTCTTCAAGCGATTACCTCAAAATTTCTACCAACTTTCAAGATAACCCGTTAATTGCAATGGTGTTGACTTCAAAAAGTGTTCATTTCCCGAAAATTAAACAGGTTGAAGAAATTCCCGAAGACTTGCCGCCCGTTATCGAAAAAGTAAATGATAATTCCATTGGCGAGCCGAACAGGCACAGACTCAGCGCGGTTATTAAAAAAGTTGATAAAGTTCAGCCCGATTTAAGTTTATTGTTGGCTACCGAAAAAGATTTCGTCATTGAAAAAGCCGCGCCCAAAAAGCAAATCACCGTTAAATCTTTCGGCAATAAAATTCACGACCTTTTTGACGCGGTTGAGCCGTTGCCGATTTTTAAAACGCTCGTCAAGTCAAGAATTTTTTTTACTGACGATTCAAAAGAAAGGCTTGCATTCGGCAAAATCAGCAAAAAAATTATTGCGATAGTGCCGCGCCTTTTTGAAAAGCTTTTCGATTGGGGAATTGTCGACAAAATAACTTGGCGCGGGCGCACATTTTATTTTCTGAATGATTTTGGCTTATCTATGTGTATTCGCGCGTTTACGCATTCTTCAATACCGACAAGTGACAGACCGTACTTTTTGCAGTTGACGGGCACATTGCAACTTTCGCTGCTGTTTATTTTGGAAAACAGCCTCAAGGGCAAAGGCAATTTGGCTTTTTATTACAATCCGAATTTGCCGGTTGCGCGCGCAGTTTGCAACGGCAATGTTATTTTGTGTATGTCGCTGATTTTGCTCGGCGAAGATTGGGCGGCTGACATTGCCCGCTTTAAAATGCTTGTCGAAACTCAAACGCCTTTTGCAATTTGTATCGTTACTTTTACGAAAAATGATTCTCTTTGGGTAAAAGTTTTCGACACCACGAAATTTAAAAAAATTAAGCTGTTCCTGTTTACTTGGGACGGACTTTTTGACCAAAATTTAAATGACGCGGATTTCAAAGATTTTTTTAAAGTGGAAGCCAAACAATTAACTTTTGATGACGCGCCCGCTGAAAATCCCGTTGACGCGGCAGAAAATATTTCTGATGACGTTGAGAAAGTTGAACCTGCGCCGCAAATTTACAACACCGATAAATTTTTTTCAAAGGGCAAAAATTCCGAATCAGCCGAAAATTTTTTAGACGAAATTAAAAAAAATTTGCAGGCGCAAACTGCCGCCGCGCCAATTAAAAATTCTTTTGAAACTGAAAATGTTGCTGAAGTCGAAGAAATTCCCGCAGTTGAAGAAAATCCCGTCGAAGTCGAAGCAATTCCACCTGTTGAAGAAATTCCCGCTGAAGGCGAAGAAACTCCAACAGTTGAAGAAATTTCAGCCGAAATTGAAGAAGTTCCAACGGTTAAAGAAATTCCAGCCGCCGAAATTGATAAAACTTCTTCGGGCGATATTGTTAAAGCTGATATCATTTCGGGCGCAACTTTGCTTTTTAAAGCGGGCAAAACTGCACGCGGTATGCTTGCACTTCACGCGCTGAGAGATTATTTTTCGGCGGAAGATGACGGCGAAATTTGGGCGGATTATCTTAAAAAAGAAGTTGGCTTTATCCTCGACGACCCGATTACAAAAACTGCGCTTGCAAATTTTGACACGTTTACATTTTGGACGGGCGGCGCGGAAATTCCGAAGGCGAATATTGCAAACACTTTCGATTATTTAAACCTTGCCGCGACGATTAAAAATTTTTTTGCGCCCGCCGACCCTACAAGCTATAAAATCCAAAAACTTTGGAAGCAAATCAATAACGATAAATCTAACACCGCGCTTAAAGCTTGCCCCGCCGCAAAAACTTTAATCAGCCTGTTTAACAATTTTACCGAAAAAAGCCGCCGCGTTTTTGCTGATTCTCTCGACGCCGCCGCCGATAACACCGAAGATAATTTTAAATCCGCGCTCGCGCAGATTCTCAACGCCGAAAATGTTGCTGACAGTGTGCTACATTCGGACGTTAATCACCGCCGCGTCAAAGATGTAATTCAGCAACTTTTCAAGAATAACGGATTGGTGCGGAAATATCTTTACGTGGAAAATTTTTCTGACGACGAATTATTGAACTTCTGCCAAAGTTTTTCTGAAATGAATCTGCGCGAAGTTCTCAAAGATAATTCCGCCGTCATCAAAGAAGAAATTTTTTCCGAAAAAAAGATTGGCGATTTTTTGGACGAAATTTGGGAAAAGCCCGTTGTTACGTTGGTGCGCCGCGAACACGAACATTTTATTGGACCCAAAAGAAAAAAAGTTACGGGCGTAATGACGCAAATTTTGACGGCAATTTTGAATTACATTCAGGCGAAAAATAAATTTCAAACTGCAGATACAGGCTTTACTGTCGGTGCGCCGATTGATAAGGCAATGGAGATTTTGGAAGATTTACAAAAACAAATTGCACGCGCCGAAAAGCGCGGAAATTTGGGCGTGTACGTTTTCCGCATTTTCGTTGAAAATTTAACCGCGTGCCTCGAAGGTAAAGCCGTAAATTTCAATTATAATGAATGTTTGCTCGGCGCAAATTACATTGAGCTTGAAAATAATTTGCCCGTGTTTGAATCTTTCGGCGTCGAAGAATTTTCGCTGCAAAAAAGATTTTTCGACTTTGAGGACGATATTAAAAATAAATCCTTTGACGAAAATTTGAAAACCGCGTACGATACCGCAATAAAAAATTATGACTGCGGAATTTTGCAAAATCTGAAAGTTTTCCTTGCCGCGTTGCACATTTCCGAAGGCGAAATTAATCACAAGATTAACGGCATTGAAAAACAGGCCGCGCGGCAAATCGAAAAAATTTATTCCGAATTTCTTAACGATATCGAATTGGCGCGGAATTATTCCCGTATCACTGACCAAGAAAAAATTGACAGCTACATTAACGCCGCCGCTGCCGCCAAAAATCATTTTTCGACAACAAAAAATGTCGGCTTGTTTCAGCATTTCGTCAACGCTTGCAACGTTTCAATTAACGCTGCGTCATTGCCGCAAAAAAACGCTCTGCTTAAACGCCTTGACAAGCTCGAAAATTTTAACCCCAACGTTCTGCAACAAATTAAACATCAAATTGAAATGATGAACTTGACGGTTGCCGAAGATTATATGAACCGCTTGGAAACTGACGGCGACAGCCAACTGACCGCGCTTGACGTTTCAGATTCTGATTTATCGACGCTTGACGAATTTATTTCAGAATATGAAACTTTACTTCGCACAATTTTTAACGCCAACGGCTCGGTTGAATTGGCTTTCAAGCAACGTATTCACAGCCGCCTGAATCGTGAAACTCAAAACGCGCTGGACTTTGTGCGCGCGTGGAAGGAAATTAATTCAGGGCAAAATCCCGCAATTCAAACTGCAATTATTTCAATCCTGCAACATTTGAGTTTCGGCGAGGCGAAAATTGCCGCGCAGAATTTTAACGAAATTAATCAGAAATCTTACACCGTGACATTTACGCCGCCGCAAAAAGTTCTTGACAGCTACGCGCACCCCTTCGCAATTTTCGGCACTGAAATTTATAAACAGGGGCTTGAAATTATTTACCTTAGCGCAAATCGTACTTCAGATAATATTTCGCAAGTTTTGAGCAATATGACAAGTTCGCGCGGTACGATTGTGCTTTTTAATAATGCGCTGTCATTGCCGCAGCGGCGCACTCTTGCAAAATCTATGAAAACCAATCCCAACTTAAAAAATATTATCGTGATTGATAAAGTTTTGGCGTTGTACCTTACGCGCTTTGACGACGCGCAACGCGGTAAAAAAATGTTGCAGGCGGCGTTACCTTTTGCAAGAGTTCAACCGTACACGCAAGGCGGCGTTATTGCGCCTGAAATGTTTATCGGGCGCAGTGAAGAACTTGACCAAATCCGCGATATGAACGGTCCTGTTTTCGTTTACGGCGGGCGGCAGTTGGGAAAATCCGCGCTGTTGCGTCAAGTTAAGGCGTTGGAAAATAATCCCGCGCAGAAAAATTTTGCATTCTTTATCGACTTAAAAAATTTAGACGCGGCGCAAACTCTCAAAAAAATTGTTTACGAATTGCAAAACGTCAAACTTTTGGGCGAAGTTGACAGTTGGAATAATTTTTCTTTGGAAATGCACAAACTTTTTGACGGGCAAATTGAAGGCGTGGAACCGCCCGCCAAAATTTTATTGTTGCTCGATGAAAGCGATACATTTTTAAGCAGCAAGGATTCAGAATTGGCGATTGACACCCTGCGCGAATTGCTGATAGCGTTTAGCGGGCGTTTCAAATTCGTATTGGCGGGCTTGCATAAAGTCATACGTTTTGAGCAAAATTCGGGATTCGGCAACTTAAATCATATTTCTGTTTTGCCGTTTAAGCCGGCGGACGCAATGGAACTTTTATTGAAGCCGATGAGTTATTTAGGTTTCAGAGTTTCGGACGACAGTTTATTGAGCGCGATTTTCAGCCGCACGAATTATTATCCCGGCTCGATTCAGTACTATTGCAAAATGTTGGTTGACGCGGTTTCTTCAAATTACGCCAAGCAAAATTTTGATGTTGTAAAAAATCCGCCGTACACGCTCGACGACGATTATTTGAAAAATATGCTCGGCAACCGCGAATTTCAAGAGGAAATTAATCAGAAATTCCAAATTACTTTGCACCTTGACGACGACGACTATTACGAAATAATAGCGTTGGCGGTGGCGTGGATTTACTACGAACACAACCGCCCCGTCGGCGTTGACGTTACGGAAATTAAAAATATTTGCATTATGTGCGGCGTTGAGAAAATTACAAGACTTTCTGACGTGGAGTTATTGAGCTTGCTTGACGAAATGGTTGCACTGAACATTTTGCGCAGGATTGACGGCAAATTTGAATTTAACCGCTATGCATTTTGGCATATGATGGGCACTGAAAGCGAAGTCAATGAAAAGCTCGATTCTTACGGCTTAAAAGCTTGAATAAGGAAAAAGGAAGAAGGACTAAGGAAATTTTCTTAATTCTTTTTCCTTAATCCTTAGTCCTAAAAAAAATCGACCGAAGGGAGATTTTATTTTTGCAAATATTAAATTACGAAGAATTAGATTCTTGGTGGTATACGGTACCGGGCGCGCGCAGATTCAGCGGCGAAATTATGGACGCCGTAAATAAAAATTGCGCGGTTGCCGCGCACTTGCCGCAAGAAGACGAGAGCGGCTTTATACAAATTTTAACTGAAAACATTCAAAGAAAATTTATTTCGCTGACGGTTGAAAGATTCGACTTTGACGGCGCGGGCGACAGCGAAGATTTTGTTGACATTTTGACGCGGCAATTTGCGCCCAATTTTCGGCGTGATTTTACAAAGGATTCGCCCTTTGAAGATTTGGCGCAACAAAATTCTTTGGCGGGCTATGCAATTATTATCAGGCTTGAAAAAAAAGTCAGTTGGCTTGCCGCCGCCGTTACAGATTTTAACAGGAATGTAAACAGCGAAGGCGGCGTTTTAATTTTCGTGACGACGGAAGAAAATCCGCCGCCGAATATCACGCGCCTGTCAGATTTTTTGACACCGTATGATATACAATTTTTCGCGTTTAACTTGCTGGAAAACGCGCGGCTTACTTCCCAACAAAAATTGTACACGGCAACACTTGCAGCGAAACTTGCAAAAAAATCTGCGCTGATGGCGAAAAATCTTGCAAAAGCGGAGCTTTATACATTGGGCTTTGATTTTGTAAAAAGTGTCTTACCGCAATTCGACGAAAAAATTTTCAACCGCGCCGTTTGGGAATGTCAAATGCAATTTTTGTTACCGATATTGGAAAATTTGCGCAGTCGAATTATCGAAAAAAATTTTTTGCAGTTGGAAAGAATTTTGCCTGTAACTGATGAATTTGGGCGAATTTTAGAAGAACCGTATGATATGGAATTGAGGCACTTGCACTATTACGGCGGCAGCAGACAACTTTTTCAGTACAGCGATTGGGAAAATTTGGAGCTTGCCTACAATGCGCGAAATGACCTTTCGCACTTGAGAATTTTGGAACTGTCTTCACTTGAAAAAATTTTTAACCTTGAGGATTCTTGATAATGTTACTTTTTTTATTTAAAAAATTTATTGGAGGAATTTAAATTGAAATTAGGATTGGCACAAATCGAAGTATTGGCGGGACAACCCGACCTAAACGCGGCTAAAATTTTAAAATTCGTGACGCAGGCAAAGTCTCAAAACTGCGACGCCGTAATTTTTCCGAAGGCATCAATTTCGGGCGTGTACTTTTCGCAACAGCTCGCACTCCTGCGCGAATGTGAAGACTTTGCTAAAGAAATTGCGGCGGCAAGCAATGACATTACAATTATTTTCGGCAACGGCAATAAAATTTTTACTGCAGAAAACGGCAACCTTGTTGAAGGCGTGGAAAATGTTGACGTGCAAATTAAAATTGACGCGGCGTCTTTTGCACTGAATAAAATTTCCGAAATTGACAAAACTAACGCCGCCCTTGCCGCCAAAAACAACCGCCCGCTGATTTATGTTAATTCGGTAGGTATTCAAAACACCGGCAAAACTATTTACACGTACGACGGCAACAGCAAAGTTTACAATTCACGCGGCGAAATTGTTAAATGCCTGCCGCCCTTCGCTGAAACGCTTGAAATTATCGACACGCCCGAAATTGACAATTTACCCGCGTTGCCTGCGCAAAATGAAAAGCCCGTCGCGCAGATTTACCGCGCCTTGAATTTCGGCGTCAAAAATTTCCTCCAACAAATTCATATGTCAAAAATTGTTATCGGCATTTCGGGCGGGATTGATTCGGCGGTTGCCGCCGCGCTTTATACAAAAATTCTTGGCGCGGAAAATGTTTTGTTAGTAAATATGCCTAGCGTTTTTAATTCTGAAACTACGCGCCATTTGAGCGAACAACTTGCAAAAAATCTCGGCTGCAAATACGCCGTTGTTACAATTCAAAATTCTGTTGATTCGACGATTAGGCAACTTGAATTGACGCCCGTTACTTTTTTGGCGAATTATTCAACCGAAGATATACAAATTTCAAGTTTGGTCCGTGAAAATTTGCAGGCGCGTGACAGGAGCGCAAGGGTTTTGGCTACTTTGGCGGCGGTTTACGGCGGCGGTTTTACCTGCAACGCAAACAAGGCTGAAAGTACAATCGGCTATGCTACAATGTACGGCGACAGCGCGGGCGTTTTGGCGGCGACTGCTGATTTATGGAAATTTCAAGTTTACGAATTGGCGCAATATCTCAACGCGGAAATTTACGGGCGCGAAGTCATTCCGCAGGGAATAATTGACATTGTGCCGAGCGCGGAACTTTCTGACGCACAAAACGTTGACGAAGGCAAAGGCGACCCGTTGCATTACGATTACCACGATTATTTATTCAGGGCGTTTGTTGAGGAAAATTTGACGCCCGAAGATATTTTGAATTTTTACATTGAAAAAAATCTTGAAGAAAAAATCGGTTGCGCTGAAGGACTCGTTCAAAAATATTTTCCGACGGCTGAAGATTTTATCGCAGATTTGGAAAAGTGGTGGAAACAATTTCAAGGTATCGCCGTTGCAAAACGCATTCAAGCTCCGCCGCTCATTGCTGTAAGCGTGCGCCCGTTCGGTTCTTTCACGGAACCGCAAAACGCGCCGCACTTTACCAAAAAATATTTTGCGCTTGTTGAAAAATTAAAGAACTAAAATTTTTTTATTTCCATAGAAAAAAGCCCTGCCGAATTAAGCGGGGCTTTTATTATTTTTGGGTGCAAAAGATCTGACAAATTATCGTGCGAATACTCTCAAGGCATTTTCCCCAACAAAAAAATCCGCTTTATAGCGGCAGTTGAAATAAAAAAAGCGGTTATTTAAGTTCCACCTAAAGTTTACGAAAAAAGCTGCGATTATGATAATTTTGGTACGTTTGTTATTCGGTGTCTTGTGGTGGAATCAATTTGCGTGAAGTTTATTTGTCTCCTAAAAAAAATTTTTAAATAAATATTAACTCTTCTGCTACATCTTTGAGCAATTTACCATCAACAAAAGGCGTTTTTAGAACTTCCTCCAAATTATTAAAGCGCATTTCGCTACCGTCATATCCGGCTATAATTTCGTTTTCAAACATACAGATTGCCCCACGTTTACCCCGATACTCAAATTCATAATCATCGTAATGGTCTGAGAGTATATCCAAAAATTCTCGATAAGTCATAAAATATCTGCATTATCCTCTCTTTCTTGCGTTTTTAGGTTGTGTGAATTTCCAAATAGACTAATCCTGCTGCGTCATAAAAAATACATTTATCAATTTACGTGCAATTCTTGTACCCGTCTTTTCACCAAACACCGCGCTTATTGTTGACCTGAAATGCGGGTGCATTGTGAAAAATGACTGACAAATAAAAAAAATCCCGCCGCTTGACGGGATTAAAAATTTTTTTGCAAGTTGTAAAAATTTATGCGAGGTCTTCGCCGTTGGATTCAATAACTTTCTTGTACCAATAGAAAGAATTTTTGCGGCTGCGCGCCAAAGTCCCTTCGCCCTTGTTGTTTTTGTCAACGTAAATAAAGCCGTAACGTTTTTCCATTTCGCCAGTACCTGCGCTAACCAAGTCAATCGGTCCCCAAGGGCAATAAGCGAACAAATCAACGCCGTCAATCTCAACGGCTTTTTTCATTTCGGTAATATGCGCACGGAAATAATCCATTCTTGCAACGTCATTAATTTTGCCTTCGGCGTCGGGTTTTTCGTGCAAGCCAATTCCATTTTCAGAAATCATCAGCGGCAATTCATAACGTTCATATAAAACATTTAACATATAACGTAAGCCTACAGGATCAATAGGCCAGCCCCAATCAGAAACTTTTATGAAAGGATTCTTGACGCCCGAAATAAATTGGTCTTTTACGGCGTTGGGATTGTCTTCAACCGAAGAAACAGCATAGCTCATATAGTAACTGAAGCTGAAATAGTCAACAACGCCCTGTTTTAAAATTTCTTCGTCGCCCGGCTCCAATTTAATATTCCAGCCGTTATTTTCCCAAAGTTTTTTGGCGTAACTCGGAATGTGCCCTCTAACGTGAACATCGCCGAAGAAGAAAGATTTATCCATTTCTTTAAGGGCGCAAATTTGGTCATCGGGGCGGCAAGTTTCGGGATAAGTCGGACCCATTGCAAGCATACAGCCCATTCTGAATTTCGGATTAATTTTGCGCGCCTCAATAATCGCCTTCGCACTTGCAACAAGTTCATTCATTGCAACTTGATACATTACGGCTAATCTGTCTTCGCCTTCCTTGTAAGTAACGCCGCTGTTTGTAAAAGCGAAGAACGGGTTTTTAACGTCGCGCTGATTGTTAATTTCGTTGAAAGTCATCCAGTAAGTAACTTTATCTTTGTAGCGTTTGAAACAAGTTACGGCGAATTTAACAAACATATCGACAACGCGCCTGTCACGGAAGCCGCCGTATTTGTTGGCAATGTTCAACGGCAATTCAAAATGACAAAGTGTAACAACAGGTTCAATGCCGTATTTGTGCATAGTGTCAAAAAGTTCGTCGTAGAATTTCAAGCCTTCTTCATTCGGCTCGGCGTCGTCACCGTTGGGAAAAATTCTTGTCCACGCAATGGAAGTTCTGAAACATTTAAAGCCCATTTCGCCCAAAAGTGCAATATCTTCCTTGAAACGATGATAAAAATCAATCGCCTCGTGGTTAGGGTAATTTTTGCCGGGAAGTACGCCCTCCGCCGTAATTTCACGCGCTACGCCGTGCGCACCCGCCGTCATAACGTCTGCAACGCTAACGCCCTTGCCGCCTTCTTGCCAGCCGCCTTCCAACTGATGCGCGGCAACTGCGCCGCCCCATAAAAAGCCCTTCGGAAATGCCATTTTTTTAAAACTCCTTTCAGTCGTTTTTAGGTGTTAGGCGTTAGGTGTTAGGTGCTAGTAAAATCCCTAAAACCTAAAACCTAGAACCTATTCAAAGAAACGCCATTGGAGGCAATAACTTTCTTGTACCAATAAAAAGATTTTTTGCGGCGACGTTCCAAAGTGCCGCTGCCGTCGTCATTCAAATCAACGTAAATAAAACCATACCGCTTGCTCATTTGACAAGTTGACATACTAACCATATCAATACAGCCCCACGATAAATAGCCCATAACGTCAACGCCTTCGTCAATCGCCTTTGAAATTGCCGCTATATGTTGCCGAAAATAATCAATTCGGTAATCGTCATTAATGGAGCCGTCCGCCTCAATTTTATCAACCGCGCCGAGTCCGTTTTCAACAATAAACAGCGGCTTTTTGTAACGGTCATACAAATCAATAAGCGAAATGCACAAGCCGAGCGGGTCAATCTGCCAACCCCAATCTGAAGTTTTTAAATAGGGATTTTTAACGCCTGTTGTAAGGTTGCCGCCGACAATTTCTTTATTGGAAGTATCGACGCTTACAACGCGGCTTTGATAGTAGCTGAACGACACAAAATCTACAGTGTACGCTTTTAAAATCTCTTCGTCATTTTCGCCAAAATTAATGGAAATTCCTTTACGCGCCCATTCTTTTTTTATGTGCGAAGGATATTCACCGCGAACTTGAACATCTGAATAATATAAATTTTTCTGATTGTCCTTGAGTGCAAGGTAAATATTTTCGGGGTTGCAATTTTCGGGATATGTCAAAGTGCGCGTAATCATACAGCCCATTTGCGCGTCGGGAATAATTTCGCGCAGGAGTTTAGTTGCCAACGCGCTTGCAACAAAATTATTGTGTACAGATTGATAAATAACCTCTTCAAACCTTTCGGCGGGGAATCTGTCCTCAACAATCCCAATCGTTGTAAAGGGGTGACGAAAAACACTGTCAATTTCGTTGAAAGTCAACCAATATTTTACAAGCCCCTTGTAGCGCGTGAAAACCGTTTTGCAGAATTTCAAAAATAAGTCGATAACTTCGCGCCTGTACCAGCCGTCAAAATTATTTGCAAGGTACAGCGGCATTTCGTAATGGTGCAACGTAACCATCGGCTCAATATTATATTTGCGCAGTTCCTTAAATAAATTTTCGTAAAACTGCAAGCCCTTTTCATTGGGCGTTTCTTCGATACCGTTCGGAAAAATCCGTGTCCACGCAATCGACACGCGCAAACATTTAAAGCCCATTTCGGCGAAGAGTTTAATATCTTCCTTGTAGCGGTGGTAAAAATCTATACCATGCCGCTTGCCGTAAATATTTTCGTCGTTGCTTGCCATTGCGTCTTCAATATCTTTGCTTGTAATTGCGTGTTGCGCCTTGTAATTTTTAACATCAACTTCTTTTTTCCAGCGGCTGCAATCTGAAACTGAAAGCCCTTTGCCGTCAACATTCCACGCGCCCTCGCACTGATTAGCCGCCGTTGCGCCGCCCCATAAAAAATTTTTTGGAAACAATGAAAAACCTCCTTTCGGTCGGTTTTTAAGGTGTCAGGTGTCAGGCGTCAGGTGTCAGTAAATTTCCCTAATCCCTGATACCTAAAAGCTATTTTGAAGAAGCCAAGTTTCAGCCTTTTTAACAATTTCTGTAATATCGTTGCCGTTTTTGTCGATAATTTTATTTTTTATCCAACTTTCGCCGGCGGGAATTTTCGCCTCAAGCCTGAAAGTTTTGTAATAATTGTGTTCGGTTGCGTAGGTAGGATCCGCCTGCAGGAAACAATTATTGTACGCTTCCAAAATCCCTGCAACGGGCGCGCCGCCCGCGTCAATCCCTTCATATTGGCTGAAGTCTTCGCAATGGAGCGGACCTGCTTTTCTAATCAGCGGCACAACTTTTTTCAGCGTTGCAATTTCGTTTTCTGTAAGCGGCTGAAAATCTTTCATATAAGAAATATTATCCCGAACCTGCGCGAGCGTATTCATTCCCGACAGCGAACAAATAACTCCGTCAAGACTTGCCGCAAAACGTACTGCCCAAGACGCAGGAGATAAATCGGGACGCGCCGCCCTCAAAATTTTATCGGCGTCAGCGGGAATATCCGCCAAAGTTCCCGCCTTGACAGGTTGCATTGCCACAACTTTTTTGCCGTGCTTGCGAATTGTTTCATAGCACCTGCGCGAACGTACAAAATAACTGTCCCAATCGTAATAATTTAAAACAATCTGCACAAAATCTACTTCAGGGTGTTCAGTCAAAATTTTGTCCAAAAGTTCGGGCGAATCGTGGAAAGAAAATCCCAAATTGCGAATACGCCCCGCCTTTTTCTGTTCGTTGAAGTATTCAAACAATTTCATCGGCTGAATATACGGCTCGTACAAATGATTCTGCACATTGTGTACCAAATAATAGTCAAAATAATCTACGCCGCAATTTTTAATTTGTTCCTCAAAAATCTGCGAAATTTTTTCTTTTGCGGGCGTAAAGAAAGTTGGAAATTTTGTAGCAAGCGTGAAAGAATCGCGCGGGTATCGTTCAACCAAAATTTTTCTTGCGACGTGTTCACTCGTGCCGCCCAAATATACGTAGCTTGTATCAAAATATGTGAAGTCGTTCGCCAAAAATTCATCAACCATCGCGCAGGACTTTTCAAAATCGACTTCAAATTTTTTTGAAACTTCGCCGCCGTTTTCTCTGTTGGTAGGCACGCTGCGTTTAGTTTCCGCAATTTCACGAATTGGCAAGCGCATTAAACCGAATCCCAATTTTTTTACTGTCATAAAAGCCACCTCATTTAATTTATTTAATTTACATTTTAAGTTGTAAAAATTTTTTTGTACAATAGTTAAAAATAATTCGCTGCTATTCTAAATTTTGTCGAAAATAAATTTTTGAATGACTTCAGAAACCGCGCTTTCTTCGCAACTGCGCTCACAAATATAATCACAATCGCCGCGCATACCGTCAGCAACATTTGCAACGCCGACGCCCAATCCCGCCGCCTTAATCATAGCAAGGTCATTAAAATTATCGCCAATAGCAATAGTGTCTTTCATATCGACGCCCAAAATTTCTGCAAGCTTGCGAAGTCCCGCGCCCTTGTTGACGCCCTTTTTGTTAAATTCCAAATATCTGTTTGAAGAGTAGCTGACGTCAACATCTGCGGTAATATCTTCAAGTTCCTTTGCAATTTTGCGCAAATATTCTTGATTAGTGTTTGTGTACAGGCATTTTACAATTTCTTGACCTTGCAAAAATTTTATATCCTTCTCAAAAGTTTCCTCAACTTCCATTCGCCCTGCAACATAATTTTTTTCGTCTTGGAAAAAATTATAGGCGTAAACTTTATCCTTTGTGTAAACGTGAATGCAAACATCATAATTCAAGCCGCGCCTGTAAAATTCTTCGGCAAGTTCAAATGGTATTCCCGCAAAATGCAAAAGTTTATGGTTTTTGTTTTCGGTAATTGCGCCGCCGTTGAAAGAAATAACGTATTCATTGGGCGCGTCAAGTACGCCGAGCTCTTTTAATTGCGCGTCAATGCTGACATAGTTTCTGCCGCTTGCAGGAACGAATTTAACGCCCAAATCTTTCAAGCGGGCGATATTTTTTTTGTCTTCTTCGGAAATGCTTTTATCCTTGCGCAATAAAGTTTCATCCATATCACAAGCAATAATCTTGTACATTAAAACACCTCCTACTAAAAAAGGCAGGCAGCGATTGAATCAACTGCCTACCTTTTTTTGGCTAGAAAATTATCAAGTTTTTACTTTTCTTTTGCGAGTTTTTCGTACAAATCGATAAATTCAAGTGCGATAGTCTTGAAACCTTCCGCGCTCATAAGTTGGTCTTCTGCGTGAAGAATAATCAAAGAAACCGCGCTGCCTTGCCCGTGTTCTGCTTCGTGCGTGAGGAGTTTTGCGTGCGCGTGATGTCCTTGAACAAACATTTCGTCGCCTTCCGCAATCATTTTTCTTGCACCTTCAAAATCACCGGTTTTAGCTTTTTGAATAGCTTCAATGTACGTACTGCGCGCCGTGCCTACTGCCGAAATAATTTCAAATGCAGTGAGTTCTAAACCTTCCATTTTTAAACCTCCAAATTGAAATTATTTTTCGACGCAGTAAATTACATACCCATCAATTTTTTCGCAATGGCAATAGCACCTTTGCCGTCCATACGTCCATAAATTTTCATATCAATGGAATCAATCGGAACGCCGGGGCAAGCAGCGGCGACTTTGTCTTTTGCAAAACGAATCTGCGGTCCGAGAAGGATGCAATCAGCATCGGAAGCTTGTTCTTTAGCGTCAGCTTGCGGGAATGCCGCAATAGTCCAATCGGCGTGACCGTCAGCGGCTGCAGCTTCTTGCATTTTTTTGACGAGCATGCTGGTGGACATTCCGCCGGCACAGAGCAGGATAATTTTTTTTGCCATAGTGAAAAACACACTCCTTTAAAAATTTTAATTAATATTTACAGTCAACTAACGCCGACTGATTTTAACGAATTTAAACATTGTTGAAAAAATGTTTTTACAAATTTTCTAAATGACGCCGCCGCGTTCTAAAGAAAAGATGCTGTGTTAGAGAAATTTCTAAAATGCTGAAAAAATTTTTCAACCTGCCTATTCAAATTAACCTTCAGCTTCGGCTTCTTGTTCTTCTTTGAGAGCCGCCGCGTCAAGTGCTTTCAAGAACGGCAGATAAACAACCGTCGAAACTGCCGCAATAACTATTTGAACAATCGCCCCGGGTACACCTTGCAGCAACAAGCCCGAAATAATTGTTGGCGTTGTCCAAGGCACTTGAACTGCGCCGAAAGGATCCATAAATCCTAAGCTGATTGAAAAATAAGTTATTAACATAGCCGCCCACATTGCAAGGCTGAAAGGAACAATCATATAAGGGTTGAAAACGATAGGAAGACCGAAAATAATCGGTTCGTTAATGTTGAAAACGCCGGGCGCAGTGCCGAGCTTGATAATTGCGCGAACTTGTTCGGATTTTGCGAAGAGCCAACCTGAAATTAACAAGCCAATCGTTGCGCCGCAACCTGCGGGTTTCATGAAAACGTCGAAAACTTGAATTGTAAGAGTATGAGCGCGCGGGTCAGTAGCAAGATTTACGCCCTGTTCAATCAACGCCTGATTTTCAAGCGCATTTGCAGTCATAATCGGGTTCATAACGCCGCCAACGACGTTTGGTCCGTGAATACCTGCCCAAAACAGAATTGTTTGCAAAAGTGAAAAGATTGTGCCGCCAATAACGGAGTCTGTAATACCTTGCAACGGAGCTTGAATCATATTAAAGAGAAGTTCGGGGAAAGTTGTATCGCCAAGGAATTTGCAAAGACCGAAAACAACTGCGGCGGCTGTAAAAAGAATTGCGCCCGGTGTCAATGCTTCAAAAGCGCGGGTAACGCCTGAAGGAACTGACGGCGGCATTTTCAAGCCAAGATGATTTTTTTCGCAGTAGCAGCAAACAACACTTGTAAAAAGTGCAATTAACATACCCGAAATAATACCGTTTGAACCTGTCCAAAGTTTCGGAATAACTTCAGTTGCAACGCCTTCGGAGCCTACAGCTTGAGTTGAAGGCATAACCATTACAAAAGTACAGAAAGCAAGCATTGACGCCATAATAGCGTTGCAACCTTCAGCTTCAGTATATTTGTATGCAACCGCCAAGCAGCAGATAACGCCCAAAACGTTAAAAGTTCCGCCGAAAACTGCATAAAGCGGAGCCGCCCAATCGTGCCCGAATTGGGCTACCATCATTTCATTGTAGCCGGGAAAAGGCAAATTTGCCAACAAAAGAAATACTGAACCTACGATTGTAAAAGGCGTTGTCATAATAAATCCGTCACGCAACGCAGCAACTACTTTAATTTCAGCAAAACTGGCCATCATTGCTATAAACTTATCAAACGCTGAATTTCCTTCCATTAAGTACCCTCCTTTAAAATAAACCAAAATTTAATAATGGCGCGCAGTCCTCAAACTTCGGTAATTGACGCACTTTAAAATAATAATAAAAATAAATTCTACAACCCCTGCAAATGCGCAATCACTAAAAAAATTTTAACCTCCCTGAAAAATTTTTAATTTTATAAGAATTTTAATACAGCAACAAAAATTTAGCAAGTGCTTTTAGCTTAAATTTACAGGAAAATTTTTTGAAAATTTGTATTAAGCCTTTGCAAAAAAAAGCCGCCGAAATTTCGACGGCGAAAAAATTTTTTCTGCAAATTTAATTTTTAGTCAACCCAATCAGAACGAATTGTCGTATAGAAAATATCTTCATTAAGAGATTGATTGTCGTTATTTTTGCCCAAATACGTATAGTCAACCAAATTAACGGTATGATATGAATTGTACTTAGCCGAACGGATATTAAATATTGATTTGTCATAAATTATCTCGGTTTCATCCGTTCCCTTTTTATAATTTGAAGTACCGGGAGTATAGCCGGCTCGCCAACTGGGATCGTTCGGCGCAGGGCGTACACTGGATTTATAATTATCTGAATCTCTCAACGATCTGTATTGAACATTTCCTAATTGGTCAACATACATTGCATTAAGAGTAACAGATTCTTTTTCAAGCTTTCTGTCTGCAAAAGTTGGAGTAAGATTAGATTTTTCATCTTCAACCAAAGTGTAAATGTAGAGTATTGAAGAATGGTTCTTCGGTATTGTAACGTATTTTGTTTTTTTCTCTACTTCGTCAAATACTTCATACACATTTTCATTTTTGGATACGATATTTTCTTTAGGATTTTTTGCTTCACTAAATGTACCTGTAGCATAAATTACATTAAGGCATTTTAATTTATTTTTCCCGTAATTATCTTTTACAGGGTTGCCATTATTATCAAGAATAGTTTCTACGTGAATGTAGCGTGTGCCGCCTTCTGCCGCCGCGTGATAAAATGTGCAACCTTCATCATCCAAGTAGTAGATATTGCCTCTGGCGTCTGTTATTTTGTTGTCAGGGTTGCCGCCTACTGCTTTTATTGGGAAATCATGCGCTTCTTTTAATTTTAAAAATTTCATTGCGACAACAAAACCTTCCAAACTATGATTGTTGCCGTTGATAACAACAGGACTGTTGGGCATAAAGAAAACGCCTCTAAAATCTGCATTAAGATTCAAAATGACCGGCAAAGAATTTCTTGCATTGCCTTTATAGGAATTATCATATTTTTCTTCGCCTTCTTTGTATTCATAATCATCGGGGTTTTTCACTAAGTGCCGCCAAGTTTCACGCCATTTTTCTTGCCAAACAGTTTGATCTTTGCCGTCATCTTTTTGAGGACCGTCATAGAAAATAAACATTGGGCGATATTTGTCGTCGGTGTCGTCGGTGTTTGCGGCGTTCACATTAATAATCATCTGTCGAACGGTATTTCTGGCACTACCGCTGCCGTTATTGTCCGAATAGGCGTCTTCATTTTCTATATAAACATACAGATTATCGGGCGGTTCCTTATCTGTACGAACTTTATATTCGTACGTATACTGGGAACCGTTCCATTTGCCAATATTTATTAAATCATGAATTCTGTATTTTAAAACTTCTGAATTGGCGGGGATTTGGTCAAAACTATTTTCATATAAATTATATGCGTTTTGAGTACTTGCAGGATCTGTATCTTTAAGCGGTTTTTTAACTAAATCTGCTTTTAAATCTACAAACAATTTGTTAAAATTTCTTTGATCCAATTCTTCGCCGACTTCTTTACCATCTTTTACAGCTTTTGAAGAACCCATCAACATCAAAGTTTCAGTACGATAAAAATTGCCTTTAACATATTCATTGCCTTTTGCTTGAACTGAGCGCATTCTTGCTATAGTCATTTGGTCTAATGTTTTATATGTGTCATTAAGCAATTTTTTTAAATCTTTGTCAGTTTTGGCTTGGTTTATTTGATCTCCGACTTTGTTGTAAATTGCCCACCAATCATTATAATTGTTATCACTTTCTACAACTCTCATTTGTTTATACAATGAAGGACCATGAGGCGGATCTCCATAATATTCATATTGTGGGTGATACGTAATTTTAGCAACTGCCATAGCTTTGGAATTTAAATTTACTATATTAAAATTATCCATAATATCAAAAAGGTGTTTGAGTTTTTCGGAAAGTATAACGACATAATAAATTGCGTCATCGTCTTCGCGGTCTGCGCCATAAACTATGCGTTTAAATTTAACGGTATTAAAGTTGTCGGGAATTAAATTTTCTTCTCCGGAGCTGACATCTTTAACTTCTAAATTCTCATCGCCGAGAAAAGCTTTCAAGTTTAATTCAGCGTATTTTTTGGCGGTTTGATCGCCATAGTCGGTATTATAACCGTAAATAGTTTTTGCATTTGCAAGACGCAAAAAATTTTCATCATAGTTGCTCACCAAAAATGAATATCTGCGTTTATTTATATCTAATCCCTTATCAGTTATTACATTTGCCGCCGCAGTAACTGCCGCGTCAGCTGCATTTTGCAGGCGGGATTGATTGAGGTACAGCCAGCCGAAATCTGCCGCTGCCGCCACGAAAAGAAAAAGAATCGGCAAGGATACTGCAACAAAAACTAAAGATTGTCCGTTTTGCAATTTTGACTTTAAAAATTTTCTGAACATTTCAATTCCTCCTTTGTCAGAAAATTTTAACTTAGAGAGTGCGGGTTGTCAATTTTAATTCAAGCTAATTTATTTTTCTGCGGGGAAATTTTTTAAAAATAATTTTTATAAATTATTTCTAAAAAAACAAAAAAAACGCCGTCAACTTTCGACAGCGTTAAATTTTATTTCTTCGTCAAAAATATATTTGAAAGCTTCGTCTGCAGTTTCTACCGCGTAAATATTCAAGCCCAAATGATTTTGCGGAATATCTTTGGAATTTTCTTTGGGAATTACCAAAGTTTTAATACCGGCTTGTTTTGCGCCGTAAGCTTTTTCAAAAACTCCGCCGACAGGGCGAACTCTGCCCTGCAAGGAAATTTCGCCCGTAACTGCAACATCTTGGCGAATTTTTTTACCCGTAACCGCGCTTATTAACGCAGATAAAATTGCAGTGCCCGCGCTCGGTCCGTCGATATTTCCGCCGCCAATAACATTTATATGAACGTCGAAATCGTGAATATCTTTGCCCGTAACTTTGCGCAAAACTGACGCCGCATTAAAAACAGAATCTTTCGCCATACTGCCCGCAGTTTCATTAAAGCGAATCGTACCCTTGCCCTTTTCGGCGGGAAAAACTACCGCTTCAATTTCGATAACAGAGCCGATAAAGCCGCTTACACCTAAGCCGAAAATATGTCCAACGGTTGAATTGCTTGACGCTTTTTTTGTAACGTACTGGAAAAGCCTTGAAACCTGCGCGACTTCGTAAATATGTTTTTTGGTAATTTTAATATTTTCGGCGTCGTCGGCAAGTGCCAAGCTGTAAGCGTCTGCCAAAATATTTATAGCCTTTCGCCCTTCAATGGTATATTCGGAAATTGTTTCGGCGATACCGTCTTCAAGTTCAACGTTTAATTTTGCTGCGGCGTTTTTGACAATTTCGATAATGTGCGCGGGCGTCAACGGTTCAAAGTAAATTTCGGCGCAACGGGAACGCAACGCAGGATTGATAGAACTTGCTTCGCGCGTTGTAGCTCCAATCAAAACAAAATCAGCGGGCGCGCCGTTTTCAAAAAGCATTTTAACATATTTCGGAACTCTTTCGTCCGTCGGGTCGTAGTAGGCACTTTCAAAATAGGCGCGTTTATCTTCAAGCACTTTCAAAAGTTTATTTTGAAGCATAATATCCATTTCGCCAATTTCGTCAATGAACAAAATCCCGCCGTGCGCGTCGGTAACAAGTCCCGGCTTAGGTTCGGGGACGCCGCTTTCAGCAAGTGATTTTTGCGCGCCTTGATAAATTGGATCGTGAACACTGCCTAAAAGCGGGTTCGTCATATCGCGCGGATCCCAACGCAAAGTTGTACCGTCAGTTTCAATGAAGGGCGCGTTTTCAGCGAAGGGGCTGTATTCCAAAGTTTTAACCGCTTCCAAAACTAAACGCGCGGCAGTAGTTTTACCTACACCGGGCGGTCCGTACAAAATTAAATGTTGCGGATACGGCGACGCCAATTTTGCACGAATGGATTTAACGGCGCGTTCTTGCCCGACAATCTCTTCTAAAGATTTTGGGCGCAAAAGTTCCATAACCGATTGCGTCAATTTAACCTTTTCGAGTTGCTCAATGTGTTCGCGCTTTTTGGCATCGTGCGGCGTTTCGTCAGCAGGTTTTTCTTCTTTTAAAATTTGGAGGCGAATATCTTTAACGTATTCTTGGTGGTCGTGCTCCAACTTTTCGGTAACTTTTTTATCGATTTTATCTTCAACTTGACGCCGTGCAATAATATCAGCCAAAAGCTCTGAAAGTTTAGCAATTTCGGCTTGAAGTTCGGATTCTTTTGGCGGCGGGTAAAGGGTAGGATTTTCCTCCAGAATTCGGCGCAGTGCCAAAACTCTTTCGCAAGGATTAACCGAGCGCATAAGGCGCAGTGCGTCCATTTTTCCCGCCTGCAAAACTAACCTGTCAGATCCTATTGCGTCAATAACAATTTCGTACATTGCGGAAATTTCTCTGTCAATTTCGGTTTCATTGCGCGGTTGAATGACTACAGTTTTTTTGCCTGAAAAAGTGCGTTTAATTGCGCCGATTAATTTTTTGAACACGTTATCAAGCCTCAACTACGACGACTTTAATTTTTGTAACTGTTTCGGGGTGCAGTTTAATAATTGCGTCGTAGGTACCAATTCCCGTAACTTCGCCTTGAATTGTGATTTTTCTTTTATCGATATTGACGTTGCGTTCTTTTTTGAGAGCTTTTGCAACATCGCCGCCGCCGACACTGCCGAAGAGTTTTCCGTCCTTGCCAATTTTGATAGGAATTTTAACAGAAACTTTTTCGAGTTGCGCACCCAAAAGTTTAGCTTCATCAGCTTCTTGTTGAGCGCGGCGCGCTTTATTTTCTGCGTTTGTTTTGGCAACGTGAAGATTTGTATCATTTGCAATAACTGCCAATTTGCGCGGCAATAAAAAATTTCTGCCGTAACCGTCTGCAACTTCAACTATATCGCCTTTCGCGCCAACTTTTTTTACATCTTCCTGAAGAATTACTTTCATATTAAAAACTCCCTTTCAAAAAAATTTTTAAACCGTTTAATTATATTGCGTTGGGGAATTTTTTTCAAGTTAGGGGAATTGGGCGGGATTTTTTTATTTTAGAAATTAATGTTTAATTTTTTTAAGTACTTTCTTTCTTTTTGTAAAAAGCAAGAAAGTACCAAAGAAAGAAAAACTTAACCGCCCGTCAGGGCCGCTCGGGTTCGATACGCTCTTAATAACTGGCGGCTCCCTTTGGAGCCTCTAGTTTTTCCTACGCATCTCAGTTACCGTGCGCTGCGGCTTTAATGACGGGCGGAAGTTAGATTTACAGATTAAATTCCCTATATTCTTAAAAGCGCGTTAAAAGCTTCAGCCGCGCGTTTAATATAAATTGCGCGGATTTTGGGATTTTCGCCGAGCCCTTGCAGTTGTACTTCAACTTTAAAACCTGCGCGAGTCAAAATATCTTTGTGTTCGCCCGCCATATCGTTATTTGCGTGGTCGCCTGCAACTAGCATCAGCGGTTTTAAAATTACTTTTGAAAAATTTTGCGCGTGCAACTTTTCTATGAAATGTTCCAGGCGCGGGAATCCTTCAACGGTATAAATGAAGGCGTCATTGCGCAGGCCTGAAAGTCTGTCCTGCATTACCGAATAATAGGCGTTTGAAGGGTCGGGCGTGCCGTGCGCCATCAATAAAATTGCCGTGCCGTTTTCCTGCACGGGCAAATCCAACGCCGTCATTACTTCCAAAATGTCATCGGGATAATTTTCTTGCCCTTGCCAATACATAAGCGGCGTTGCAAGCGTCATTTTTTTGAAGCGTGTTTTGTATTCGTGGAAAATTGCAACGTCATATTTGTATTCAATGCCCGGTACTATTGCCAATGGTACAAGCGCAATTTTTGTAAAACATTCGCGCAGGAGTTTTTCAAGCGTTTCTTCAGGTGCACTGTAAGGGCTGTAACCTTCGTTTTGCGCAATTCTTTTAAGCACTATATGACTTGTGAAAGAAAGAGCCGTCTTGACATTTTTAAAATTGTTTTGAATGGCGTTAAAAGTTGCCTCGACAGTTTTTGCGCGGTTGTCCTTGTTGGTTGTGCCGAAACTCAAAATTAAAATTGCGGTTTTATTTTCGGCGTCGCGCAGGTTTTCATTTTCGTACTCAAGCAAGCCGATTTGCGCGGCAACCTTTAAAGATATTGGCGGCTTTTTTATTTCACTGCTGATTTTAAAACTGCCATTAGTTTGCGCCGAAATTTTTTTCAAATTTGACATAAAAAAATAACCCCTTCAACTTTTCTAATTGGCTTGAGTCAGAAAAAATCCCTTTTCCCTAATCCCTAGCCCCTATTCCCTAAAATTGCTCATACATTTCAAGTTAAAGGCGTCAATTTAAATCACCCAAAAACGGCGTTTCTGAAAATTTATCCAGCAAATTATTTGTGCGCTCAATCGTCAAATTATTTTTCAGCGCGAACAAAATTATACTGTCCCAAGAATTTTTTACATAAAGTTTTTCGACGCCCGCAAAATACAAAAGCCTTTGCGTTTCATTAACAGTCAAATTCATTGCAACGGCAAGCGATAAAATTTTCACGCGCGAAGTTTTTTTTCTGCCGGCAAAAATGTGATAAACATACACGGGATTTAACAAAGATTTTTTTGCAATTTCAGCCTTCGACAAATTTTTTTCTTTCAGCAAAAATTCCAAGTACTGCGCGAGAGTAAATTTCTGAAAAAATTTTTCATTGCCTGCAAAAAATTCTTCGACAGATTCAGCCGCCGCCAATTCGTTTTCAAGTTGCAAAGTGTCTTTATCGGGCATTTCAAAACTCCTTTATGTTATAATAGTACAAAAATTCTTTGAAGGCAAGGCGATAAAATGGATGCTGACGTTGAATTTTTTATTGCGGCGAATTTTGAAAAGATACGCCTGCTGAAAAAATCTGACAAGGGCGAAGTTTGGCTGGCAGCTTCTCAATCGGGCGAACCCGTCATTTTGAAAATTATAAATTTCGTCGGCTTGCCGTATTTGCAGCTGAAAGAAAATCCCCACCCGCTTTGGGCGAAAATTTTATTTTTTGCTGAAGGCGATTCAAAATCTGTTGTTGTCGAAGAATTTATTAACGGCGAACTTTTGAGCGAACGAAAAAATTTTTTGACCGAAACATACGCGCGGAAAATTTTATTGCAACTTTGCGAAGGCTTGAAAATTTTGCACGCGCAGGGAATTATTCACCGCGACATTAAACCTTCAAATTTAATCTTGCAGGCGGGTGGAATTGTGCGGCTGATTGACTTCGACGCGGCAAGAATTTTTAAACTCGGACAGGACGAAGATACAAAATTTTTGGGAACGAAAGGCTACGCGCCGCCCGAACAATTCGGTTTCGGGCAAACTGACGCCCGCAGCGATATTTATTCTTTGGGCGTTACCTTTCAAAAAATTTTGGGAGCAAATTATCACGGCAACTTGAAAAAAATTTTGGCGAAGTGTACCGAAGTTGACCCGCGTCGCCGCTATAATTCCATTGAAGAATTGCAACGCGCGTTGACTGCGCCGCCGCCCAACAAAAATTTTAAACTTGCCGTCGCGTCAATAATTTCCGCCGCAATAATTTTTTCTGCGTACAATTTTTTAACGCCGCAAAAAGAAATTGAAACGCCCGCGCCGACAGTACAAATTGAAAAAGTTGAAGCCGCGCCGCTTAAACCCGCCGTCGAAGAAAAAATTTCTGCGCCCGCTACTGTAACAGAAAAAATTTCGCCCTTCAGCGCGGACGATTTAAAAATTTCTTCTACCGCCGACAATTCAAAAATTCTCGAATCGACGCCGCAGAAAATTAATCTTGAAAATTCTGCGTCAGAATTTAGAATTAAGCCCTATAATATTTTCGGCAACATTAAAACCGATTTATATTTAAACGGCAAACTCTTCGATCAATTCAAAGACGAGAACGTGATAATTTCTAAAAAAAATTTCAAGACTTGCCAATTTTTATTGCACATTGAAAACAATACAAACGCCGCTTGGGATAACTCAAAACTTGAGATAACTTTCAAGCCGAATTACGGCGGCAAAGAAGTTACGCGCTTTCAAGAATTAAAAACGTTGCAACCGGGCGAAGTTGTAAATTTAAAAATTCCAGTCGATTCATATGAAATTCCTGACATTGCGCAGACAGCGTGGCTTCAAATTTGGGTGCGCGGCAATGAAAAATTTTTGACGGAAAAATATTGGTGCGTAATTTTTGAATTTCCTGACTATAAAGACAGATTCGACAAAGGCAAAGAGGAAGATTAAAGGCAAAGTGGATTTGCCTTTTTTGTTGGCGGCAAATTCAGGCGCAAAAGCGGCATATTCAGGCGGCTTTACAAAGAAATTTTTTTGTTAAAATAAATTACTTACCTTGCGGGTAAACAAAAAAATTTTCGGCTTTGATATGCTAATAGCGGGGTGGAAGTTTTGTCGGGCGCGTCAGAAAATATTTCGCAAAATGATATTAACGTAAAAAAAATTATGATTTACCGACAAATTGGCGCAAAAATTGCCTACTATCGAACTTTGCGGCAAATGACGCAGGCGGAACTTGCCAAAAAAGTTAATATCAGCAAAAGTACGCTCGGCAGAATCGAACGCGGCAAATACAATAACGGCGTTCCAATTTCCACGCTTCTTGACATCGCCGAAGGCTTGCATATTGAACTTGCCGCGCTTGTTACTTTCAGCGAAGAAGAAAAAAAAGTTTGGTGGGAAGTCGATAAAAATTTTTTGTAAATTTTGGAGGTGTTTTTGTGAAAATTTATCTTTACGGCAACAGCTTTGAAATAAGCGATGAAAATATTTGCGAGGCACGCGGCAAATATCTTGTTCGCAATTCCACGTGCAATATTTACAAACTCCTGAAGCGCGAGTGCGAAAAATATACTTCTGTTATAGATATGATTGGAAACGTACGCCCGATTTTTACTTCTTTGGTTATGACTTTAACGCAACATATGTTGTACATTTTGCGGCGCGAGGGAGTTCGTACCAACGGCAAAATTTATGTTGATTCTGTTTTTAAACATTACGGTTCAATGCTTTTGAAAATTATTGCAAATCTTGAAAAGTCAAAAAATATGCACGAGGCAGCGGCGTTATTCGCAAGAGCGGCAATGATGGATTTAGAAAATTTTTGGTACGGCTACTACAAGGCGCACGGCTACAGCAAAGAGTTTTATACCTTTGAAAAGCATTCAAAAGTTATAAATTCGCTGAAAAATCTTTCAAAAAACGCCGACAAAGAAACTAAAATTCAAAAATATTTTCAAGCATTAAGGGACGCCCCGTACGCCTTAGATCTTTTTTATTACAGTGCCGTTGCGGATATAGGCGCAGATGAAAACCTTCAAGCTTACAAAAATTTATTCACAAATGATTTTAAAGCCGGTTCTTATGATAATGTAAAAAATTCTGCGCCGAAAAATCAGTGCGCAGAAGATATTAAAAACGCCGTAAAAATTTGGAGCGAAAATCCCGAATATCAATTTGACAGCCATATTTACCATTACGGCGACGGCGGCAAAAGTCGTGATAAATTCGCAGGCGCAATTAATTCCTACGCTAAACTTGAAAATGACGAATTGCCTTTAGTTTGTTTTGATTCAACTTTATTTGGCAGTTCCGAAGACGGGCTTTTAATGACAACCAAAGGAATTTGGCTTCACAATTACACCGAAGAAACGCAATTTTTTAAGTACACCGAAATTACAAATTTGGAATTGCGCGGCTTTTTGTCAAAAGATATTTTTATTGACGGCTATAAAATTAATACTTCAGGAGTTTCAAGCAGTGACGTTAAAAAATTTTATCAGCTGATGTACGGTCTTTGGCAAACTTTTTTGGAAATGGCTGAATTTGAAAAGTCTCAATCTGCCAAAAAAAATTCTGTAACTGAATTGCTAAACTACAACAAGCGCAAATTGACTGAAGATAAGCTCGACGAAATTTTATTTGACTTGCGAAATAAAACCGAATACAAAATTTCTAACCTGTACATTTATGATGCCAACGCAAAAATACAAGAAAAATTTAAAAATGCAATTTCCGCCTACGCGCAAATTAAGCCGAATGAAAAGCCCGTTCTTTGCTATGATGATACCTTTTTTGGCAGCGCGAAAGACGGTTTTTTGGTTACGTCAAAAGGAATTTGGTTGCACAATTACATGAAAGATACTGTATTTTTTTCTTACGCCGAAATTTTAAATATTCAACTTGACAACAACAAAATTTTTATCGACGGCGTGAAAGTAGATACAGCTGCAATTTCAAAGGATGAACGCAAAACAATTTTTGACTTGTTAAAAAAAATGTACGACTGTTTCAAAGTCTTTCAGTAGGAGGTTTCTCAAATGGCAAATTTTTGCGCACATTGCGGCAAGCCCGTAACTAAAGAAATGAATTTTTGTGCGAATTGCGGCAGTAAAATTATTCACAATCACAAAGAAAATAATTCCGTTGCAAAAGGCGCGGCGGCATTAACAAGCGCGGCTGTTCTTGCCAACGCCGCCAATACTTCCGCGCAATCAAATAATTCCGATATTGATATAATAAATAAATTTTTCGGCTTTGATACTCTCGGACTTGAAAATTTTACAGGGCAAAGTGACGTTGATATTATTGCTGAAGTTGCTGAAACTTTTGATATTGAAATTGGCGAAGTTGCCGATTATGCTGAAGACGCGGCGGATATTATTGACGCGGCAGATTTTATTGACGATTCTTCATTTGAAATTATTGGCGGCTTTTTGGGATTTTAAGGCGGTGTAAATTATTCAATGTGGATAATAAAAAATATTCTGCCGGAATTTTTGGCGAACAGTTTTTTATTCGGCGTGCTGATGCTTTTTGCAACTGTTTTCTTTGTCGGCGCATTGATTGAAAGTATAAAGTACCATGAAGGCTTTGCCGAAATTTTTATTATGGCAGGATTCGCCGTCATTTCATTTTTGGTTGCAATAAGCTGCTTATTTTAGGAAGTGATAATATTGTTGGATTTGCTTGATAATTGGATAACGGGACTGCTTGCAAGCGACGAAAAACACGCTTACAGCCCTAATGTCGGAGATCATATTTTTGTGCCGCGCAGTTTGGAACGAGATTTAAAAAAGTGTACAAATTTTGAAGACAGAATAGCCGCGCCGCATTTTGCTTTAACTTCGCTGATCGGCTACACTCACCACGCAATTTACATTGGAAATAACAAAGTCATTCACTACGACGGCGAACCCGGCAGGGAAGAAAACGCCGAAATTCAAATCGCAACTCTTGAAAAATTTGCGGCAGGCGACCCGATAAATTTATATAGCGATGAATCAGACTTCACGCCGGGCGAAATTGTTGCAAGGGCGTATTATCGTTTGGGCGAAAAAAAATACAGCGTCGAAAATAATAATTGCCAACATTTTTGTAATTGGTGCAGAGGCGACCATTCGGATAATTTTTATTATCCTGAAGTCGATATGCAAAAAGTTATGAAAAATTTTCGCAAGGCTGACAACGAAAAATTTTCAATGCAACTTTCAAGCTATGATATTGCAGAAGGCGGAATTGTTTTAGGCGGTACAATTTCGGCAGGCAAAATTTCTGTCGGCGATACAATAAAAGTTATTCAGCAACCGCGCAAAGGGCATTATTCCGAAGGACTTTACAAGGACGAAGAAATTGCAACTTTGACTGTTATAAAAATCCAAAAAAATAAATCCTGTCAAACGGCTTATAAAGGCGACAGTGTAAAAATTACCGTTGAAGGTTTTGTTTCGTGTATCAATATGTTTAATTATTTGATTGTTTCAGGAAAATAAAAGAGAAAATTTTATGCCATTATTAATATAGTGATAGGTAAGGCTTTGAAGTTATCGCCGCCTTTTCCCCCACTCCACACCGTACGTGAAAGTTTCCCTTCATACGGCGTTCCATCTTTGATAAC
>CAJOCQ010000003.1 GCA_905233135.1 uncultured Selenomonadaceae bacterium
GCAATTTTCCACAAAAATTTTTTCCTTCCGCGCAGAATTTATTTTTTCTTCGATAAAATCTGCGCTTTTCGATTGCGCGGTATGGTCTTCGGTGCCGTGCATTATTAAAATTGGCTTGATAATTTTTGCCAAAAATTTATAACCGTGCCGCCGCCCGCAAAATTAATTTCCATTCAAAAATTTTAGCACTTCCTCAAAAACAAAATCCCGCGTTTCAGTTAGCGGCAACAAGTGCCCGCAATTTTCCACAAAAATTTTTTCCTTCCGCGCAGAATTTATTTTTTCTTCGATAAAATCTGCGCTTTTCGATTGCGCGGTATGGTCTTCGGTGCCGTGCGTGGTAATTTTCGGCAGCAGAATTTTAACTTCTTCCATTAAATTTACCAATTCGTGGACGCTGATAAAAGGCATTTTGCGATAGGATTTATTGGCGGCGGGCGGAACATCTTTCAGACATCGGTGCGGGCGTATGACTGAAAAATTTTTACATTCACTGCGCGGCGGCAAGTCCTTTAAATGCAAACTTTCATCAATGAAAATTGGCGCGGCTAAACTTACAATTTTTTCAACCCTGCGCGAATACGCAAGTTTCAAAGTTAAAAGTGCGCCCATTGAATGCCCGACAACAAAAATTTTTTCGCAAAAGCCGCTTAAGATTGCGTAGCCGTCCAGCACCGAATTAAACCAATCTTCGTTTGTGGTTTTCATTAAATTTAATTCGTTGGTAGCGTGTCCCGCCAATCTTACGCCCAAAACAGTATAACCTGCGCGATTTAAAAATTTTCCCATTAATAAAAGTTCCGCCGGTAAACCCGTGAAACCGTGAATAAGCAAAACGCCTTCAGAGCCGCCTTTCAATAAAAACGGCTCCGCGCCCTCGATAATCATAAAACGCCCCCTTTTTAAAGACTAAGGGTTAAAGCCTAAAGACTAGGGATTTTTCCCCTATTCTTTCACTAAGTCTTAGGCTTTAGTCTTTAGCCCCTATGAAACCATTCGTGCAATAATAATCGTGATAATTGCAAAAAGTATCGCCAATACTACGGTAACACGCGCCAAAAGTGCGTCCATACCGCGCGCCTTGCCTGAAAAAACAGCGTCGGAGCTGCCGTCCATTCCGCCCATTCCGCCGGACTTTGCCTCTTGTCCCAAAATTGCGCCTATCAATGCAACTGAAATTATTGCATCTACAACCATTAAAAATGTAAGCAAAATTTTTTCCTCCCAAATGCTTTAAAATCGATTTAAACCCGCCTAAATTCGACGAGAAGGGCTCTTGCCCAATTTTTTGAGGAATTATATCATACAAAAAAATAAGCGGCAAATTTTGCCGCTAAACAGGTTTCAGTCCTATCTGAAAAGTTGACTTACTGAACGCCTTGATTGAATCCTCAAAATAACGTCGGCAATTGATTTTGCCATTGAAAGTACAATAATTTTTGGCGATTGTTTTTCGGGCGGCAAGGCGATTGTATCAGTAACTACAAGTTTTTCAATATCTGAGTTGTTAATTTTTTCAACGGCGTTTTTGCTCAATACGGCGTGCGAACAAGCGGCAAGTACAGTTTTTGCGCCGAGTTTCTTTAAAGCCTTCGCGCCTTCGCAAAGACTGCCCGCCGTGTCAACAATATCATCAATCATTAAAGCAACTTTATCTTCGACTTCGCCGATAATGCTCATAACTTCAGCTTCGCCGGGACGCGGTCTGCGCTTTTCGATAATTGCTATTGGAGCCTTGAGAAAATCAGCCAAAACTCTTGCACGAGTAACGCCACCCAAATCAGGCGAAACAACTACCAATTCGCCGCCGAAATCGTGTCCGTTAAAATAATCTGCGAAGACAGGCGCGCCCAATAAATGGTCAACGGGAATATCAAAGAAACCTTGAATTTGCCCCGCGTGCAAGTCAACCGTAATAACGCGCGTCATTCCCGCTGCAACCATTAAATTTGCAACAAGTTTTGCGGAAATAGGTTCGCGCCCGCGCGTCTTTCTGTCTTGGCGCGCGTAGGCGTAATAAGGCACAACTGCTGTAATGCTGTGCGCAGAGGCGCGCTTGCAAGCGTCCGCCATTATCAGCAAATCCATCAAGTTATCATTGACAGGTTGGCTTGTCGGCTGAATTATAAAAATATCCTTGCCGCGTATGCTGTCGCTAATCATAACTTGCGTTTCGCCGTTGTTAAATCTGCCAACAAATGTATCGAATAAATCAACGCCGCAATGCTCGGCGATTTTTTTTGCAAGTTCAGGATTTGCATTGCCCGTCATTAAACAAAGGTTAGCCGTGTTAAAATTGTTGTTTTCCATTAAAACTCCTCCATTACCACTACAAAATTTAGGGTTAGGGGTTAGTTGTTAGGGGTTAGCAGAAAAACTATTTCCTATTCCCTTGTTAGTATATTTTTTATAAATTTGATTTTACCTGCAAGAATTATTTATTTTTGAAAATTAGCGGCGTTTTTTTGCCGTATAACAGCATATCCCAAATATCATATTCAATAATACTTCCCATAGCATTTCTATTAACAATATCCCAAAATTTCAAATTTTTATATTTATTGACATTAATATAAAAACCGCAGTCTGAATCAGTTTCAAAGGGTACGAAACAAACTTTTTTGCGTAAGGAAGTTTATCAAATTCCGCCAAAATTTCGGGGTTTTCAGTGTACATTACCGCCAAAACATTAAACCAATTTATTTTGAAACTGCGCTAAATCCATTTTCTGTAAGCAAAATTTGCGTCGCCGTAATGATTCATATTCCATTCAATTTCGCCAATTTTGTAAACAGGATAATCAATTTGCAAATCATTATTTCTTTTGTTACGAACAAATTTTAATTCGGCTTTAACGTTTTGAATCGGATTTTTCAAAAACTTTAAAAAATCTTCTTCGGAAGCAAACATATTTATTGTTGGCGAAAGAAAAGGCAAGCCGAATCTGTGATACGTGAAACCGCCGAAACAAATTCATTGATAAAATTGAAATTTTAGAGCGGCGCAATTTTTTATATTTTTCAAGCGTAAAAAGCGGAATGCAAACTGTTCTGTCCAAAACAATTTTATCTTCGTCAATGTCCAAAGTTTCAGCGTCTTTTAAAATTGGTACGAGTGAAGCATTATTGCCGAAAACCAAAATTAAATCGTAGTCAAGATTTTTTAAATCTTCCTTGTTTAAAATTTTAATTTTATCAAAACCAATACCCGGCGGCGCAATTAAGCCTTGAAGATTTATATTGCCGTAAAGCCGCGCCAAAATATTAAACGCGGGTTTTAAATATCCTACCCCCTCCCATTTTGATTGAGCTGTAGCCAAATAACGATTTTCATTTTTTACTCCTGTTTTCTTTTGTCATTCCAATTTGAAATATTAGTTTGACGCGAACGCGCAATAGCAAGATTATCTTTTGGAACAGTTTTATTGATAGTCGAACCTGCGGCAATGTACGCGCCGTCTTCCAAAGTTACGGGCGCAATTAAATTTGAGTTGCAGCCGACAAAAACATTATCGCCAATCGTGGTACGGTGTTTTTTCTTGCCGTCATAATTAACAGTGATTGTGCCGCAGCCCATATTGCAACCCGCGCCCATATCAGTATCACCAATATATTGCAAGTGCGGAAGTTTCGAGCCTTCGCCGATATTGGAATTTTTGACTTCAACGAAATTGCCGATTTTAACTTTGTCAAAAATTTTACTGCCGGGACGAATATGCACGTACGGACCAAGAATAACATTGTTGCAAATTTCGGCGTCGTGGCAATAACAAAATTGCGCTTGAACGTTATCGCCGACAATCATATTTTCAAAGCGGCTGTTAGGTCCGAGCGTACAATTTTCGCCAATTTTCGTATTGCCTTCAAGGTAAGTGTTGGGATAAATAACGGTGTCCTGCCCAACTTCAACATCGCAATCAACAAAAGTTGACGCGGGGTCAATGATTGTAACGCCGCTTTCCATAAGCGCAATATTTTTTCTTTGGCGGAGGATTTTATCGGCGGCGGCGAGTTGAACGCGGGAATTAATTCCGAGCGTTTGTTTATAATCGTCCGCAATGACGGCGTTAATTTTTTCGCTGTCATTTTTAAGAATCGTCAACACATCGGGCAAATAATATTCTCCCTGCGCGTTTTCGTTTTTGACTTGAGAAAGTGCGCCGAAAAGTTTTTTTGCGTCGAAGCAGTAAACGCCCGCGTTGACTTCGCTAATTTGGCGTTCGTAGCTGTTGGCGTCTTTGTGTTCGACAATTTTTCTGAAAGTGCCGTCGTCTTCGCGAATAATTCTGCCGTAACCTGTAGCGTCGGGCATTTCGGCTGTTAAAACTGTTGCAGCGGCTTTTGATTTAATGTGCTTGTCAACAAAATTTTTCAAAAGTTCGCCCGTAAATAACGGCGTATCGCCGCAAAGTACCAAAATTGTATCGTTGGAATTTGCAAATTTTTCTTTGGTACACAAAACGGCGTGCCCTGTGCCGAGCTGTTCGGCTTGCAAAACAAATTCAACGTTATTAAAACTTTGTTGCACCAATTCCGCGCCGTTGCCTATAACTACAATTTCGCGCGTGGAGCCTGCGGATTTTGCCGCGTCAATGACGTGTTGCAGCATTGGCTTGCCGCCTACTTTGTGCAAAACTTTCGGCAATTTGCTTTTCATACGGGTACCTTTGCCCGCCGCTAAAATTATTGTTTCCAACTTTTAAAGCCTCCAATTTTAAGAGTCAAGGATTTTTTATAGATTGTTGGTAAAGTCTTTTTAAACTAAAAATTTTTCTAATTAAATGTACTTTCTTTTTCCGAAGCAGGAAAAGGGTTCAAAGGTTCCAGTGAAGAGGGAAGAGTGATTTGCGCGGGAAGGCCGCCCATCCTGCGCGGCTTGCTTGCAAAGCGTGCTCTTCTGGCGGCGGCTATGTAATTTCTTTTTAACTATTTCTTTAAAGCAATATGAATAATTTCGTCTTTGAAATAAGGGTCTGTAATTTCCAATTCTGCCGGTTTATCAATATCTTGCGGCGCGTTACCTGCTTTTTCATCAGTCCAAAATTCGCCCGGCACCGTTACCCAAAATACCACGTCAATTACGCGCGAAGTCAAAGCAGCGGCGCGCGCATTGCTGTCAATTTGTACAAGTTCAAGATTTTTATTGATACGTTTAGAAATTTCTGCAAGAACGGCGGTATTGAAACCTGCAGGCTTGCCGTCCGCGCTTACAAAATCCAGCGGCGGCAAATCGCCCGTTACGCCGACTTTGATAATTTCTGCGCCGTCAAATTGCGGCATTGCGATGGCGGGCGGCTCTTCATTCGGATTTAAATCAGTGATATAAGTTTTTGTAAGATTTTCCAGCGTGCCGTCATTTTGCATTGACTGAATAGCGGAATTAATTTCTGCGCCCAAATTTTTATCGTCCTTGCGAACGGCGCAGCAAAAACTGTCGAACATATTAACGGTATGGTTTAAAATTTCAAAATCAGGATTTTTTGCAACAAGGTAATTTGCAACGCTCCTGTAAGTGCTTATTTCGTCAATTTGTTTTGCCTCAACTCCCATAACCAATTCATTTAAGCTGTTATAGTAATGGTAATTGTGCGAAAGATTTATATTCGGACGCTTGGCGACTTTCTCCAAATTTTTCAAATGTTCGTTAAGCACTTCTTCACTTGCGTTAAGTTTTGTAATGATACCGATTCGAGTTTGCGGACTGTCTTTAGTGCTAAAATCATCGCCGCAACCTGTAAAAATACTTCCCGCTAAAATGCAAGAAAGTACAACGCTCGAAAATTTTTTTAAATTCAACTTGAAACCGACCTTTCATTTAATTTTAGTGTACAGCCATTATTTTTTTAAAGCAATATGAACAATTTCGTCTTCGTAATAGGGGGCGGAAATTTCCAAATCTGCGGGTACGTCAACTCTTTCGGGGACATTGCCGCTTTCTTCAAGATTTTTACTCGGCACTGTTACCCAAAATGCAACATCAATTTTTTTGGAAGTAAGCGCGGTGGCGCGTTCGTCGCTTGCAATTTTTACAATTTCAATATTTTTGTTTGCAAGCCTGCCAATTTCCTCAAGCATTCTTGTAGTAAAACCTGCGGGCGTGCCGTCTTCCAAAATTAAATCGAGCGGCGGCAAATCCCCCGTTACGCCGACTTTAATAATTTCCGCGCCGTCAATTTTCGGCATATCAGTTACGGGCGTTTTGTCATTCGGATTCAAATAATTTATGTAAGTTTTTACAATATAGCTTACAGTGTCAGTTTTTTCCGTTGTATTGTCAGTTTTCTGCATTGAATCAAGCGCGGAATTTAAAGCGTTCAATAAATCTTTATCTTCCTTCCTTACGGCGAAGCAAAAAGAATCGTTCATACCGATTGAATGCGGCAAAATTTCCAATTTGGGATTTTGTGCAACGATATAATTTGCAACGCTCCTGTACGTGCTTATTTCGTTAATTTGTTTTGATTCGAGCGCGGCGAGCATAGATTTTAAATCTTTGTAATAATGGTAATTGTGCATTAAGTTGACGTTGGGAATTTTAACGGATTCTTCGAGCTTGCTTGAATGTTCGTTAAAACTTTGTTCGCTCTCATTAAGTTTAGTTATAATTCCAATTTCAGATTTTGGAACTTTAGGCGCGTCATCGCCGCAACCTGTTAAAATACTTCCCGCCAAAATGCAAGAAAGTACAACGCCCGAAAATTTTTTCAAGTTCAATTTTACAACCGCCTTTTTTGTTTCAAAAAATTTTTCCTTAATCCTTAGCTCCTATTTTTGGCGCGGCGAATAGCCTTTAAGTAAGTTTTTTCGGCGCGTTCCATATGGTGTTCTGCGGCGTCACGCGCTGCGCTGACATCGCCGTTTGCAATAGCTTCGACCATTTCAGAATGTTCTTCAAGTGTTTCCTGTAACCTGCCGGGATATGACATTGACAGCGTACGAAAGCGCGCCAACTGTTCTTTCAAATTGTTGATAATGTTGACGAGCCTTTCATTGCGGCTGACTTTGTACAGCAAGCCGTGAAATTTTATATCAGTCTCAACGATTTTTTCAATATCATTTTTGGCAATGTAACCTTCAATTTCGATAAGCAAATTTTGAAGAGTTTCGAGTTCATCGGGTTCAATTCGGCGGGCGGCGAGCCCCGCTGCAAGTGATTCAAGCGCGGAGCGAATTTCAAAAATTTCTTTAACATCGCCCGTAGAAATATCTGAAACGTACGTACCGCGACGCGGCATCATAATTACATAGCCTTCTTGTTCGAGTTTGCGAATTGCTTCACGGACGGGCGTGCGACTAATCCCCAATTCGTCGGCGAGTTGCACTTCCATTAATCTTTCGCCCGGTTCCAAAATTCCTTTGCGAATTGCATCGCGCAGAGTTTCGCAGACCGCCTCCCGCAGCGGCTGATATGTATCTAAATCTATTGGTTGCAGTCTTGACAATTAAATCACCTTCTGAAATGTTTTTGTAATAAAAATCTGCGCGTCATTTGAAACAAATTTGGCGGCGTCAAAATTATCAGTCAACGCAAAAACGGTAGGACCGCTGCCGCTCATCATTGCGATTTTTGCGCCGTTATCGAGCAGAAATTTTTTGTAAGTTTGAATAGCAGGAAATTTTTTTACAGCGACGGGCTCCAGTACGTTTGAAAATTTTTTAAAAGCCGCGTCGAAATTTTTTTCTTTAAGCAGTTTAATAATTTCGTTGTTTTGCGGGTGGAATTGCGCGGGGTTATCGTCGTAAGTTTTATAAGACCACGCGGTGGAAATTTCGCCGAGCGGTTTAATCAGCACAACTTGAAAAGTTGGCAAATCGTCAAGGCGCGTTAAATTTTCGCCGCGCCCCGTTGCAAGGCAAGTCCCGCCAATCACGCAGTAGGGAACGTCCGAGCCGATTTTTGCGGCAATTTCGCACATTTCCTCAACGCTCAAATTTAAATCGTACAAAACATTTAAGCCGCGAATAACCGCCGCCGCGTCTGAACTGCCGCCCGCCAATCCCGCCGCCGAAGGAATTTTTTTAGTTAAATTTATCGACACGCCGAAATTTTTGTTGCAGAAATTTTGAACTTCCAACGCTGCGCGAAATGCCAAATTTTTTTCGTCAACAGGAAGTGAATCATTGCCGAAAATTTTTAAAGTAATTGCGTCCGCCTTTTCCAATGCCACAATGTCAGCAAGTTCCAGCGTTTGCATTATCATTGAGACTTCGTGGAAACCGTCGGCGCGTTTGCCCAAAATATCCAGCGTCAAATTTATTTTCGCTCTTGCAAATTCTTTTACCATCATACACCGCCTATAAATTTTCGCCGAAATTGTAACACCAAAAAAAATCTTTGGCAATATGTTATAATTCTTCAAAAAGAGTTGATTGGTACGTTAAAAAGTTTTTTCCTGCAAAATAAAAAATCCCTCATTGAAATTGCAGTTTGCAAATTCGTTGAAGGCGTTGCAATTTTAGCCGCGTCATTTTTTTTGGTACAGTTTGACATAATTTTATTTTTTGCGGCAACGGCGGCAAGGTTTTTAATTTCTGCAACCTGCGCGAAGAAAATTTTAAAGCTGTCAACAAAATTTCAAAATTCAATCAGAAAAAATTTGCACGCCGAAATTTTCAACAAAGAAATTTCAAGCGGCGAAATTTTAACCTTAACATTTGACACGGTGCAGACGCTTGACGACTTTTTTATAAAAGTTTTTCCGAATGTTTTTTCAACGGTAATTTTGTTGCCGCTGTTTTTGTTTAGCGCGTTTTTTACGGATTGGTTGACGGCGATAATTTTATTGGTAACGTTGCCGATTTCGCCGTTGCTTTTATTTTTGATAGGGAAGGCGACGGCTGAAAAAAATTCCCGCGCGTGGCTGGAATTGCAAAATTTAAATTCGCAGTTCAAAGAAATTTTATCTGCGATAACAACTTTAAAAATGTTCGGGCGAATCGACGCGGTGGCGCAAATTTTAAAATCGACTTCAAAAAAATCTTCGATTGCAACTTTAGAAGTTTTAAAATTGGCGTTCGTGTCGTCCTTTGCGCTCGAATTAATCACAACGCTTTCAATAGCACTTGTCGCCGTAACATTGGGCTTGCGTTTAATTGCGGGTGGCGTGGAATTTGAGGCGGCGTTATTTTTATTGCTGATTGCGCCTGAATTTTTTGCGCCGCTGCGAAAATTGGGCGTAATGTTCCACGTTGTCATTTCTGCCAAAATGTCAATCGAACGCCTTCAAAAATTTTTCTGTACAGAATCTGCAAAAGTTTCTGCGGTAGAAAAATTGCGGTTGCCGCCCGAAATTTTTGTTGAAAATGTCAGCTACACGTACCCGCAAAAAAATTTTTCTGCGCTTGAAAATGTAACTTTGAAAATACCTGCGGGCAAAATTACGGCGATAGTTGGAGAGAGCGGCGCGGGCAAATCTACTTTGCTAAAACTTTTGGCGGGGTTGATATTGCCGACGCGCGGCGAAATTTTTTTTAACGAATTGCCAACTTCAAAATTTCAACGTGAATCACTGTTTGCAAAAATTGCGTATATGCCGCAAGCTCCAAAACTTTTCGACGCAACATTGGCGGAAAATTTTTCAATGTTTAATCAGTTGGAAACTTTGGAATTGGAAAAATTTTTAAGCGCATTGAACTTGCAATTAGATTTAAGCGCGGCAAAAAAAATAAGTCGCGGACAACTCCAACGACTTGGATTAATTCGGGCGTTATTAAAAAATTCGTCATTGATAATTTTGGACGAGCCGACGGCGGGGCTTGACTTTGCAACAGAAGAAAAAGTTTTGGCGTTGCTGAAAAAATTTTCTTCGCGCAGAACAATTATCATTGCCACGCATCGGCAAGCCGTCATTGACTTCGCAGAAAATGTTATTGAAATTTAAGCCGTTTTTGAAAGATAATCAGCCAAAATTTTTTCAATAAAATTTTCCACGTTTTCGCCCGAATTTTTGGCGGCAATTTTTATGGAATTGTACAAATCGGAATTAATTTCAAGATTATATTTTGGCTTTACTGCAAGCTTGGGAACTTTTCCAATTTCCGCGCAATATTCCAGATAATCATCAACGGCGGAATGAAATTCTTCAACAATCTTGTCAAGATTTTCCGTGCCGAAATTTACAAAATCCGCAATACCTTCCAATTTGCCGTAATAATATTTTTCTTCTTCGTCGTACGCAACATTTGTGCGATAATTTTTATAAAACAGCTCCATTTTAAGCCCTCATTTTATTTCGCCGAGTTCCGTCAAAAATTCCAAAAGTTGTTTAACGTAAACTCTTTTCATTTCGTTGCTTGGGTGCGGTTTATGCAGCAAAATATTTACATCGTTTCTTTGAAATTTTACGCGCGAGCCTGAAGTTTTGCCCTTGTTAAATTCGACAAATCCCAACTTATTAAGCAAAGTTTTTGCCTCGTTGTAAGTAAAATCTTTTGGAATTAATTTCAGACGCTCTTTTAATTTTTCAAGTTCACTCATAAATTAATTTCCAACGCCCAACTGCAACGCTTGTTCACGAAGTTTGGAAATTCTGTCTTCGGTTGCGGGGTGCGTCGAGAAAAGATTTTTAAGCTTAACGCTTGCGCCTTCGAGCGGATTAACAATAAACATATGTGCGGTTGCCGTTGTAGAATGTTCAAGCGTGGCTCTTTGCGCGTAGTATTCGATTTTCTCAAGTGCGCTTGCAAGGTACATAGGATTTCCGCAAAGTTCGCCGCCCGTTTTATCGGCATCATATTCTCTTGAACGTGAAATAGCCATTTGAATTAAAGTTGCGGCAAGCGGCGCAATAATAATCGTTGCAAGCGTACCTATTAAGCCGCCGTTATCTTCGTTGGAGCGCGTGCCGAAAATTGCGCCCCATTGTACGATATTTGCAACCATCGAAATTACGCCCGCCATTGACGCGGCAATAGTTCCCGTCAAAATGTCACGGTGTTTAACGTGCGCCAATTCGTGCCCTAAAACGCCCGAAATTTCGTTGTAGTCGAGCGCGCGCATAATTCCCGTTGTAACAGCTACCGCCGCGTGATCGGGATTTCTGCCCGTTGCAAAGGCGTTGGGTACATCGCTTTTAATAATGTACACGCGCGGCATTGGTAATTCTGCTTTCTGCGCGAGAGCTTTTACAATGTTGTAAAGTTGGGGCGCGTCATTTTCTGAAACTTCCTGCGCGTCGTAAGCTTTTAAAACCATTGAATCACTGAACCAGTAGCTGAAAAAATTCATTCCAAGCGAAATTATCAGCATAATCATTGCGCCTGTACTGCCGTTTATTGCGCCGCCTATTGCTACCATTAAACCCGTCAGCAGTGCCATTAATATTGTTGTCTTTAGAATGTTCATAATTCCACCTCCAGAATTTTTTTTATTATACTGCATTTGTCAATATTAGGGGTTAAGGACTAAGGATTTTTCCCTAGCCCTTATTCCTTATTCCTTATTCCTTAGCCCTTACATTGTAAGCCGCCGCGTACATTGTAGGCAGTACAAGCAAAGTTAAAACCGTCGCCAAGATTAGCCCGCCCGCTATTGCAACCGCCATTGGTCCCCAAAGGTTACTCGGCATAAGCGGTATCATTCCCAAAATTGCCGCCGCCGCCGTCAACATTATCGGGCGAAATCTTAAAATTGCAGAATCAATTATTGCGTCAAAGGGCGTTTCGCCGTCCGCCAAATGTTTTTGTATCTGGTCAATTAAAATTACAGAATTTCTGATAATCATTCCTGAAAGTGCAAGCACGCCCAAATTTGCCACGAATCCCAATGCTTTGTCGATTATCAGCATTGCAAAAGCCACGCCGATTAAGCCGAGCGGCGCAGTTAAAATTGTTAAAAGCATTTGCTTGCCGCTGCGCAGTTGGAACATTAACAGCGTCATTATTATAAAAATCATTACCGGGATTGGTACCGCCAAAAATTTTACTGATTCTTTGCTTATTTCCAATGCGCCGTCAATTTCAATGCTGTAACCGAGCGGCAAATTTTTTCTAAGTTCCTGCGTTGCGTCAAAAAGTTTTTGCGTGGCGTCATTCGCCGTGCCTTCCTTAATATCTGCGCGAACTGTAATTGTAGGTTTTAAATTACGGCGTTTAATTAAACCTTCTTCAGTGTCGAAAGAAATTTTTGCAATTTGTTCAAGCGGTACGTAGCCCGCCGCGCCTAAATATATTGGCAGATTTTTTAACTGCGATAAATTTTGCCTGTCAGTTTCAACCAATTTAAAATCAATGTCAATCGTCCTGTCAGCGGTGTAAAATTGCGCGGCAGTTGCACCCGTTATTTCGGTGTACAGAATCTGCGCGACGGCTTGACTTGTAACGCCCATTGCGCGGAGTTTATCTTGGTCAAGTTCCAAATGTGCAACCTTGCTTTTTTCGTACCAGTCAAAATTCACGTCAAAAATATTTTCGTCAGCGACGGCAATATTTGCAACTTCGGCGGCAATGCTTTTAACTTTGTCAATATCGTAACCTGAAATTCTCAACATAACGGGATAATCTGCGGGCGGTCCCATTGGAATAAATTTTATATGCCCGCGCACATTCGGAAAATTATTATTAAGCTCGTCACGAATTGCGGCAGTTAATTTTGTACGCGCGTCAATGTCATTTGCAACTATAACAAATTGCGCGTAGTTATTGCGCGGCAGAATCGGATTTGCAGTCAATACAAAACGCGGCGCACCTTTGCCGACGTAGCAGGAAAAATTTTTAATTAAATCTTTTTGCCCGTTCAAAAACTTTGAAAAATTTTTCGCTTCAGTTTCTGTTGCCGAAATTGAAGAACCTTCCGCCAATGTCATTTCAACTATAATTTCCGGGCGCAATGACGGCGGGAAAAATTCCTGTTTAACAAATTTCATTGCAAATATTGACGCCAAAAATATTGCAACCGTTGAAACTAAAACTAATTTTCGATGACTTAAACACCGTACCAAAATTTTTCTGAACAGCTGATAAAATTTGCTGTCGTACGGATTCTTTTCAGCCGAATTTTTAATTTTGATAATGTGAAAACCGTACAGCGGCGCAACCATTACAGAAACTATCCACGACAAAATTAACGCCATTGCAATGACGGGAAATAACGTGCTGCAAAATTCGCTTGCAAGTCCTTTGGCAAATGCAACGGGGACAAAGCCCGCGCACGTTATTAAAGTTCCTGTAAGCATTGGCTTAGCCGTTGCCTCAAATGCATAACAGGCCGCGTCGAATCTTTGCAAGCCCGCCTCAAGTTTAACGCTCATCATTTCAACCGCTATTATTGCGTCGTCAACCAAAAGCCCCAACGAAATTATCAACGCACCGAGTGAAACTTTGTGCAAGTCAATTCCGAAAATGTACATTAGCACGAAAACGCCCGCAAGTACAAGCGGTATACAACCTGCAACTACTAAGCCTGACCTTAAACCCAATGATAAAAAGCTGACGCCCAAAATTATTATTATTGCAATAATCAGCGTTTCGATAAATTCGCTGATTGAATCTTTGACGACTTGCGGCTGATCTGAAACTTGATGAAGTTCCAAGCCCAACGGCAATTCACTTTGAACGGCTTGCATTAAGCTTTTTAAATCTTCGCCCAAAGTTAAAATATTGCCGCCCGCCTCCATTGAAACCGCAATTCCAATAGCCTCTTCGCCGTCAAAAAACATTTTCGGCTCGGCGGGTTCAATAAATTTTCTTTCGATTTTTGCAATATCGGCAAGGCGGAAAATTTTTCCTGCCGCGTTAATCGGCAAATTTTTTATTGCGTCAACATTATCAAAAATCCCCGTTACGCGCAAATAAACGTTGTCGGAAATTGTTTCAATCATTCCCGCAGGCGTCATTGAGTTTTGTTGTTGCAGTGTTGCCGAAATAATTTGCGGGCTGATTCCCAATTCTGCAAGCTTTGACATTTCAATTTCAATGTAAATTTTTTCGGGTTGCACGCCCAAAAGTTCGACTTTCTGAACGCTTGGAACATTCAATAACATTTGGCGGATATTTTCGGCTTGCTGTCGAAGTTCTTCGTAGTTGAAGCCGTCGCCCGTCAATGCATAAATCGAGCCGTAAACGTCGTCGAATCTATCATTGTAGTAAGGACCATAAACGCCGCTTGGAAAATCCCTTTTAATGTCTTCGCAAAAATTCCGCACGTCACGCCACGTCGGGCGAATATTTTCGGCGGGAATATCGTCGCGCAGTTCCACAAAAATTACAGTTTGCCCTGCGCGAGTTTCGCTTTTTATGTTTTTGAGTCCCGGTACGTCCTGAATTTTTTTCTCAAGTTTATCTGTAACTTGCAACGCCATTTGTTCTGCAGTTGCGCCCGGCCACGCGGCAGAAATTACCATTTGCCGAATTGTAAAAGCGGGGTCTTCCATTCGCCCCAATTTCCAATATGAAAAAATTCCGCCAATCGCCGTTACAATTATGAAATACCAGACAAGACTTTGATTTTTTAAAGATACTTCGGTTAAATTTCTCATTTTGCAATAACTTCCTGTCCTTCGCGCAGTTTGTGAACGCCCGCCGTTATGACAATTTCGCCCGCGTTTAAGCCGCTTACCAAAACTTCATTGTTTGAAAAATCTTGCACTGTAACATTTTTCAGCGCGGCTTTATTTTCGGCTGTAACAATCCAAACTTGCGAATTTTCGCCCGTCTGATAAATTGCTGACAGCGGCAAAATTACGCCGTTGGAATTTTTGGCGGGGAAAATTGCGCTTGCCGTCATTCCCCAATTTATATCCTCGCGCAGATTCTGCAACGAAATTTTAACGCGGTAAGTTTTTGAAGTTGAATCAGCCATTGGGGAAATTTCGCGCACGACGCCTGCAACTTTTTCTGTATTCGCCCAAAAAGAAATTTCGCAGGGCGTACCGATTTTAATTTCAGACAATTTATTTTCGGGAATGTTAATTTCAACTTCTTTTTCGGCAGTTTGTACAAGCGTTAAAATAATTTGCCCCGCCGAAACAACTTGCCCGACTTCAACATTTATTGCGGAAATTACGCCGTCCGCCGTCGAAAACAAATTTGTATAATCCAGCGCGTTATGACTTTGTTTTGAAAGTGCAACGGCGTTTTGATAGTTTGCAAACGCGGCGTCATAATTTGTTTGATACTGGTCAAGCATTGCGGCAGAAATTGCATTTTCGCTGAAAAGTTGCCTGTAGCGTTTTAAATTTGTTTCAGCGAGTTTAAGTTGAGCCTCCGCCGCGCTAACTTGTGAATCGGCTTGATTTGCCTGTTGCAGAATATCTTTTGAGTCGAGCGTGAAAAGTAAATCGCCGCGCCGCACGAAATTTCCGACTTCAACATTTCTGCTTAAAATTTTGCCGCCGACTTGGAACGCCATATTTGTTTGATACCTGCCGCGCACTACGCCCGAATAAATATTTTCGGCGTTGACATTTTCAAAATTAATTTTTTGCGTTTTGACGTAGGGAATTTTTTCGACTTCAACATTTTCCTTGCCGCAACCTGTAAAAATCATTGCTAAAATTATCGGCAAAAAAATTTTCTTCATTCAGTACTTCGCCTCTTTATTGTTTTTTACATTATAAAATTTTCTGCCAATAAAAAAAAGCCGTTGCCTTTGCAATGGTTTAAAAAAATTTTTCTGTCAACAAAAAAAGCCGCTGCAGTTGCAACGACTTCAAAAAATTTTATCGATAAAATTTTATTTTAAGGTAACAAGATTTTTGCCGGTCATTTCGGCGGGAATTTCCATACCTGCAAGCGTTAAAAGTGTAGGAGCAACGTCACAAAGTGCGCCGCTTTCAACTTTTGCAACTCTGTCAGAAACAACGATAATCGGCACGGGGTTAGTTGTATGTGCGGTAAGCGGTTCTTTCAAATCGTAGTCAAACATTTTATCGGCGTTGCCGTGATCCGCAATAATTACAACTTCGCCGCCGACTTTCTTCATACATTCGACGAAAATACCAACGCAAGTATCGACAGTCTCAACGGCTTGTACAGCGGCTTTCATTACGCCCGTATGTCCAACCATATCGCCGTTGGCGTAGTTCAAAATTATAAAATCGTATTTTTCAGAGAGAATAGCCTGCGCGACTTTCAAAGTAACGGTAGGCGCGCTCATTTCGGGTTTTAAATCGTAAGTTGCAACTTTCGGCGAAGGTACCAAAATTCTGTCTTCGCCCGCGTACGGTTCCTCAACGCCGCCGTTAAAGAAAAATGTAACGTGCGCGTATTTTTCGGTTTCAGCAATACGCAGTTGAGTTAAGCCCGCCTTGCTGATAATTTCGCCGAGCCCGTTTGAAACACTTTCGGGCGGATATGCAACGGTAACGTTTAAGCCTTCTTCGTACTGCGCCATTGTAACAAAAGGAACTTTTTTCAATTCTTCGACGCGCGGGAAACCGCTAAATTCTGTATCTGTAAAAGCGTGCGTCATTTCGCGCCCGCGGTCGGGGCGGAAGTTGAAGAAAATAATTCCGTCATTAGTTTTAACGCCGTCATAATCGCCAATGACAACGGGGATAACAAATTCATCAGTAACTTTGTTGTTGTAAGAATCTTTGATAGCGGTTGCAGAATCGGGTTTTTTCGGCGCGTCAGCCTTTGCAATGGCGTTGTAAGCTTTTTCGACGCGGTCCCAACGTTTATCTCTGTCCATTGCGTAATAACGCCCTGAAACAGTTGCAATTTGCCCAATGCCAATTTCTTTAATTTTTTCTTCGAGTTCCGCCAAAAAGTCAACGCCCGAACTCGGAGGAACGTCGCGCCCGTCTAAAAAGGCGTGTACATAAACTTTTTTAACGCCTTTATCTTTGGCAAGTTTCAGCAAGCCGTAAACGTGTTCGGTATGACTGTGAACGCCGCCCGAAGAGAGCAATCCGAATAAATGCAACGCGCCGCCGCTTGCAACGACTTTATCTGCAACGTCATTTAAAACTTTGTTCTTGAAGAAATCGCCGTCACGAATAGCCTTTGTAATTTTTGTAAGCGGCTGATAAATGACGCGCCCTGCGCCAATGTTCATATGCCCGACTTCGGAATTGCCCATTTGCCCGTCAGGAAGTCCAACATATTCGCCCGAAGCTTGCAACTGCGCGTTGGGATATTTTTTATAAAGTTCGTCCAAAACGGGCGTATTGCCGACTTGAATTGCGTTGTATTTATCCATAGGGTCGCCAATTCCCCAGCCGTCCATAATTACCAAACAAATTGGCGCGTGTTTAATTTTTGCCATAGTTACACTCTCCTTAAATCAATAACACTAACTGACAACTGCGCGGTCTTTGCTGTCAAGCTTGCCTAATTTTCAACAACTGCGCACTGAAAATTTTTTTACCGTCAATAATAGTAAAAGTCAACTATTCTGTAATTCCAGCCTAATCTGTTCATACAAAATTCAAAAATCATATTGCGCGGAATAACAACGGTTGTATGCGTGCCGTCCATTGTGCTTGTTTCGTAACGCCACATATCATTTTGAAATTTGCTGAATTCCCATTTAACATTTTGCAAAAGTTGCCCGCCGCGAACTTCTTTTGTTGAAACGGAAAAATAATTTTGGGCGGAATTGCCGCTAATCGTCTCTGCAACAACATAAATATCAACGTTTTCCTCGTTCCAATGCTCAACCCAAATATCAGCCGCCGCGCAAATTTTCGCAGGAATAAAAAAAATTGTCAACACAAAAATTATTGTTAAAAAATTTTTCATAGCGTCTAAAATTAAGTAAAAGCCGCCAATGTCACGACTAACAGAGGCGGCTCAACTTTACCTAACCTAAAAAATATTTAAATCTTAAAAATTGACAATAGCGGAAAAATCGGGAGCCTTCAAAGATGCGCCGCCGACTAATGCGCCGTCAACGTTGGGTTGTTTCATAAGGTCTTTAATTGTAGCGGGTTTAACGCTGCCGCCGTATTGAATGCGAATAGCGTCAGCTGCTTCTTGACCGAAAATTTTTGCTACACATTCACGAATAGCCTTGCAAACTTCTTCAGCTTGTTCAAAGGTAGCAGTTTTGCCTGTACCAATAGCCCAAATAGGTTCATAAGCAATGACTAATTTTTTAACTTCAGCAGGTTTAAAGCCTTCGAGCGCGGCTGCAACTTGTTTTGTAACGTGTTCAATATAATTGCCCGCTTCGCGAATTTCCAAAGATTCGCCGCAGCAAATAATAGGAGTAATGCCCGCGTTGAAAGCGGCTTTAGCGCGTTTGTTGACGCCTTCGTCAGTTTCGCCGAAATAATCGCGGCGTTCGCTGTGTCCCAAAATTACATAATCAACGCCAATTTCATTAAGCATACCGGTTGAAATTTCGCCCGTGAATGCGCCTTTTGCTTCCCAGTGAACATTCTGCGCGGCAACGTGAATATTTGTGCCTTTAACAGCCTTTGCAACAGCGGCAAGCGCGGTAGCGGTAGGAGCAACAACAACGCGGCAATTTGCATTTGCAACAAGCGGAATTAATTCCTCAACAAGTGCAGTACCTTCTTTAATGGTGTTGTTCATTTTCCAGTTGCCCGCAATAATCGGCGTGCGTCCAACGCCGTCAATAGCATCAATACCGGGAAGAACTTTACCTTCAAGGTATTCCAAAGTTGCACCGCCGCCTGTTGAAATGTGCGAAATTTTCTTGTCAAGCCCTGTTTTCTTCAACGCCGCGATGGAGTCGCCGCCGCCGACGATTGAAATTGCGCCTTTTTCTGTAGCGTCAGCAACAGCTTTTGCAACTGCTAAAGTGCCTTTTGCAAAGTTGTCAAATTCAAAAACGCCCATTGGTCCGTTCCAAATAATGGTTTTTGCGCCTTCGAGAGCTTTAACGTATTCTTGCGAAGTTTTTTCGCCGCTGTCAAGTCCCATCCAGTCAGCGGGGCATTGGTCAACGGGAACTGTTTTAAATTCAGCGTCAGCCGCAAATTTGTTTGCAACAACCAAATCAACGGGCAATACAACTTTAACGCCTTTCTTTTCGGCTTTTTCCAAAAGTTCTTTAGCAAGTTCGACTTTATCAGCTTCCAAAAGTGAAGTGCCGACTTCGTAGCCTTTAGCCTTGTCGAAAGTATGAGCCATACCGCCGCCAATAATGATTGTGTCAACTTTATCAATCATATTTGAAATAACGCCGATTTTATCAGAAACTTTTGCGCCGCCGATAATTCCAACGAACGGGCGCGCAGGATTTTCGAGAGTTTTACCAATGTAATTAATTTCTTTTTCCATAAGGAAACCGGAGGCAGTTTCAAGAAATTTAGTAATACCGACATTTGAAGCGTGCGCGCGGTGCGCCATTCCAAAGGCGTCATCAACAGCAATATCAGCAAGCGCGGCAAGTTTTTTAGCGAATGAAGGTTTATTTTTCTTTTCTTCTTTGTGGTAGCGAAGATTTTCAAGAAGGAGAACTTCACCGGGTTTAAGTTCGGCAGCGGCTTTTTCGGCGGGTTCGCCAATGCAATCTTCCGCCCATTTTACTTCGATTTTTTTGCCGGCGATTTTTTCATATTGTTCGGCAAGTTTAGCCGCAATAGGTTTTGTGGAGAATTTGGGTTCACGCGCTTCAGTAGGTCTGCCGAGATGGCAACCGATGATAATTGCAGCACCTTGATCAAGCAAATATTTGAGGGTTTCAATAGTTGCGTCAATGCGTTTGGTGTTGGTAATGTTGAGGTTTTCGTCCATAGGAACATTGTAATCGACGCGCAAGAAAACTTTTTTACCTTTCAAATTAATGTCGCGAATGTTTTTCTTATCCACCAAAAATTCCTCCTGTAGGTTTACAATTTTGACTGTTTGACAGCCAACGAAAATTTTATTAACGTTAAAAATTTTGACTTAGAAATTTTTTGTAAAAACTAGAAACGACTCGGCTCAAACGAGCCGAGCCGTCATAGTCTCAAAAATTATTTTCGATTTTTAATTTGATTTCAATCTACGCGCCCCAGATAGGCCGCGACATTTTACCAAAACACACTGGTTCAAGTAGTTTCTTGGTAAACAACATTTCAATCCACAGCCTTTGCGGGCTGAATTTTCAAATACTAGCCGTCTTAAATTACTTAAGTTCTGCGAAATATTTAATTGTGCGAACCATTTGGCTGGTATAGGAGTTTTCGTTATCGTACCAGCTTACAACTTGTACAAGGGTGTTGCCATCGCCGATAGGGCTGACCATTGTTTGAGTTGCATCGAAGAGTGAACCGAATCTCATACCGAGAATATCGCTTGAAACGATTTGTTCATCGCAATATCCGAAGGATTCATTTGAAGCAGCTTTCATAGCGTCGTTAATTTGTTCTTTGGTAACTTCGCCTTTAACAACTGCAAAGAGAAGAGTTGTTGAGCCTGAAGGAGTAGGAACGCGTTGAGCCGCGCCGATAAGTTTGCCTTTGAGTTCAGGAATAACCAAGCCGATAGCTTTTGCTGCGCCGGTGCTGTTCGGAACGATATTGCATGCGCCTGCGCGGCTGCGACGAAGGTCGCCTTTACGCTGCGGACCGTCGAGAATCATTTGGTCGCCGGTGTAAGCGTGAATCGTTGCCATAATGCCGCTCTGAATAGGAGCAAGTTTATGAAGAGCTTGCGTCATCGGAGCAAGGCAGTTGGTCGTACAAGAAGCAGCGGAAAGAACTTTTACATCAGGAGTCAATGTTGTATGGTTGACGTTATAAACGATTGTAGGAAGGTCATTACCTGCCGGTGCCGAAATAACGACTTTCTTCGCGCCTGCTTCGAGGTGTGCGGAAGCTTTTTCTTTGCTGGTATAGAAACCTGTGCATTCGAGAACAACATCAACGTCATGTTTGCCCCACGGAATTTCTTTTGCGTCTTTAACAGCGTAGATAATAATTTCTTTGCCGTCAACAACGATTGAGTTTTCTTTTGCTTCAACGGTGTGTTTGTTTTCGCCAATTTTGCCGCAATATCCGCCTTGAGTTGTATCATATTTGAGAAGATGAGCAAGCATTGCCGGGCTTGTCAAATCGTTGATAGCTACAACTTCATAACCTTCTGCTGCGAACATTTGACGGAAAGCAAGACGACCAATACGACCAAAACCATTAATAGCAACTTTAACTGCCATTTAAAAATACCTCCTTATATTTGAAAAACCTTTAGTTGATAACCTTAAAACTGAAGTAATAATACACCGTTTTTTTTTAACTGTCAACTTAATTTTCAGAACATTTTTTAATTTCATTAGAATTTCATTTTCTTTTTTCAAGGCTGATTTTTTTTAGAATTAAAATTTTTTTTATTTTAAATGTACTTTCTTTCTTTTTGAAAAAAGCAAGAAAGTACCAAAGAAAGAAAAACTTTTCGCCCGTCAGTGCCGCTCGGTTTCCTATACGCTCTTAGTAACAGGTGGCCCCCTTTGGGGCCTCTACTTTTTCCAACGCTTCAACAATACCGCGCGCTGCGGCTGAGAGACGGGCAAAAGTTACCGGCACTGACAGGTTGCAATTTCAAGCTTGCAAAATAGAAATAGCCGCGCGTCCTGCACGAATCTTTTGTTTTTTATAAACTGTTTCACAAATTTTTTAAAAATGATATAATGCAAGAAATTTTTTTGGCGGAGGTGAAATTTTTGGCAAGGCAAAATATTTTTGGAACGGTTTTTGGCGTTGACGCGGGAATGTTGCAGCTTGCAGTTTTCCCGAATATGAGCAAGCGGCGCGCGGGCGAAATTGTCGAAAGGATTTTCAATTATTACAGAAATAAAAATGTGCGGCTTGTAATGCCGGCAACGGAGGCGCGCCAATTTCGTAAGGAAGAATACGGCTTGCCCTGCGTTGAGCGCGTCCATATTGATATGGCTTTATCGATTGGCGGCGACGGGACTTTATTGGGCGTTTGCCGCAGATTCCGTGAACAAGGTATTCCCGTTTGCGGGATAAATTTGGGAACGTTGGGATTTTTGGCTGACATTGAGCCGCAAGAATTGGAAAGCAGATTAGGTAAAATTTTGGTAGGAGATTATATCGTTGAACATAGATTGTTGTTGAGCGGCTACATTCGCAACGAATTGGGCGAAAGATTTGTCGGCAACGCTATTAACGATATTGTTATTTCAAAAGGCGGCGGCGCACGTATGCTGAAATTAAGTACGTATGTTAATAATACTCATTTAATGGATTATAAGGCGGACGGCGTCATTATTTCCAGCCCGACAGGTTCAACGGCGTATTCGTTAAGCGCGGGCGGTCCAATCTTAAATCCTACTATTCGCGCAGTTTTATTAACGCCGATTTGCCCTCATACTTTTCAAATGCGCCCGCTTGTTGTCAGCGAAGACGACGAAATCAGAATAAAAATTGCGGCGAATCGTGATTTAATGGTTACGCTTGACGGGCAGGAAATTATTCAAATTCAACCTAACGATGAAGTTGTTGTCAGAAAGTCTCAAGCTTCAGCGCAAATTGTTAAATTCGCCGATAAAAATTATTATGACGTACTTAAAGCGAAAATGTGGAGCAATTAGCGGGCTTATACTGATTAAATTTCAGTAAAAAATTTAAATAAAGGTAGTGTTTGTTAGTGTCGAAACTAAAAAACAGTATGCTGATTCAACGTATAGCTTATGCTTGCGGTACGTTCGGGCATGATATTTTTTATGCTATGATTGCTACTTATTTTATGATTTTCGTTACGTCGAATCTTTTTAATTCCAACGAAGATAATGACGCTTATATGATTGGTATCGTTACGACAATTATTCTTGTTTTGCGTGTTGGGGAATTGCTGATTGACCCTTTTATTGCAAACACTATCGACAAAACTAAAACGCGTTGGGGAAAATTTAAGCCTTGAGTTATTGTCGGCGGTTTAATCAGTTCAATTTGCATAGTGCTGCTCTTTACTGATTTTGGCGGAATGTCAATTACTAATCCTACAGGTTATCTTATTGCTTTTGCAATTTTTTATATGGTAATGGACGTTTTTATTCGGCAAAGGACGTTGCTATATGGTCAATGATTCCCGCTATCAGCTTTGATTCGCGCGAACGTGAAATAACTGCAACTTATGCGCGTATAGGTTCAGTTTTCGGCGCGCAACTCGTAACAGTCATAGTTATGCCTACAGTGCTTTTCTTTTCGCTGAATCAGAATGGCGGCGCAGGAGATCCGCGCGGTTGGTTTGCATTCGCAATTATTGGAGCCGCTCTTTCATTTATTGGCGCAATTATTTTAGGTTTTGGCACTAAAGAACAAAAATCTATTTTGCGCGAAAATAAAGAAGAAACCAAATTCAGCGATGTATTTAAAATTCTCGTCCAAAATGACGAATTGCTCTGGATTGCCTTTACGTATTTAATTTACGGCTTGGCAATAAACACTACCAACAACTTAAATATTTATTATTTTATATACGTTTTGGGTGATTCAACGTCATTTTCATTTCTCGGAATTATTAACGTTGTAATTGGATTGTTGGCAGTCGGCTTGTTCCCTGTTTTAACAAAACATTTTAGCCGCCGCAAATTATTTTTCGGTTCACTTGTAATTTTATTGATTGGTGCAGCTATATATTCAACGGCAGGTACAAATGTTACAATGGCTTTATTGGGCGCAGGACTTTTTGCACTTCCGCAACCTGTAGTTTTCTTGGTTGTTCTTATGACTATTACGGATGATGTTGAGTACGGGCAATGGAAACTCGGGCACCGTGACGAAGCGTTAGTTCTTTGCATTCGCCCTTTGATTGACAAACTTTCGGGAGCTGTAACTTCTGCAGTTGTAGGATATACCGCCATTGCAGTCGGAATGGTCAGCGGCGCAACTGCCGCCTCAATTACACCTGAAAATTTATTTAATTTTAAGTTGGTTATGTTTGCCGTTCCTGTCGTATTAATTATTATTTCGGCTTTTATTTATCATACAAAAATTAAAATGACTGAAGAATTACACGCTAAAATTATCAAAGAGCTTGAGGAAAATTGGACTAATATGAATAAATAAAAATACAATAGCGTTTAGTGTAATGATTTGTTACACTGCAACGAAAGGAGATTTTTTACAATGTCAGAAATGCTTGCAAATAACATTGTTGAAGAAGTTGCGAAATATCGCAAGCCGCCGAATAAATTGCGTTCGCAACAAGAAATAACGGCGAAATATAATCAGGCGTTGGAATATTACAAAGAACTTTGTTTCAAGCCGCAGGAAACTAATCAGCTTAAACTTACAACCTACACCGAAATAAAAACTTTAGGTTGGGTACTCGGCAAGCCCGAAAAAGATGTTATCAAAGATATTGCATCGCGTTCTCCGAGTATGCCTTTTGGCACTTTTTAAAATGAAAGCCAAAATAATTCCGTCGTACCTTGCGGCGGCGGCTTTTTTTTTCGCCCTTGCAATTTGCGCGGTAATTTTTCCGAACAAAAATATTGACCCGAGTTTTCATAAAGAAATTGTCCCGTCAAATTCAATCAGCTACTTCAAAGACGAAAAATTAATTGCGCTTGCCGACGGGGATTATTTATTGGCAATGCCGCCGGGCGGCACTTTTGTAAAGGGAAAACCGCCAATGCTTTTAGTGCAAGTCGAAAAAGAATATTACCCGCTGAACATTGCGGACGATTCAATTTTACCGCGACGCGGCAGAATGTTGCCGCTTAGAATTTTATTCGGCTTTACTTCGCCGCACGCCTCCAACACTTTAAAATATGCCGAAAAACTTCACGATAACCCCGTTGAAGATTATCGCCAGAAAGCACGATATTATTTGCACGTTGAAAACGGCTTCGGCAGTGTACAGCGTTTCACTTTTGCCGCGAATTAACTGCAATAAAAAAGTTAGTGCGCAGGACAAAAATAAAAATCTTGCCGCCCAAGGATGGGCGGCCTTCCCGCGCAAATCGCGTGACGCGATTTCAGCGGGTCTCCTACTAGGCACACGGTTTAAAGCACTTTTTTCTTTGGTACTTTCTTTTTTTTGCTTCGGAAAAAAAGAAAGTACATTTAAAAATATTAAAACTTAAAACTTAAAACTTAAATTTTAAATTTTAAAATATAAAAAATTAACTTACCAATTATCCCGCGCACTTTTCCAAAAAGTCGGCGTAAAAAGTACAAGCACTGTAAAAATTTCAAGCCTGCTCAAAAACATAAAAACGCACGCGCACAATTTGCTGAAATCGGGCAAAAGAGCATAGGTACTGGTTGCGCCTTGAATCCCGAAGCCGGGACCAACGCTCGCCATTGTCGAAACGCTTACTGAAATGCTGTCAACAAATGAAATTCCGTCAAACATCATCACGAACGCAAATAAAATATCCATTACAACTATTGCGAAAAAAAATTTTGCCGCGCCGTAAACTACGCTGTCTTCAATTACAATTCCATTGAGCTTAACGGGATTCATTAACTGCGGGTGAATTTTTTGCTTGACGATTGAACTTATAAATTTAAACAGCAAAATAATTCTTGCAACTTTTAAGCCGCCCGCAGTCGAGCCCGCGCAGCCGCCCAAAAACATTGTCAGCATTAAACAAGCTTTACTTATCGGCGGGTAAGTGTCGAAGTCGTACGCAACAAAGCCCGTTGTTGAACTCAAGCTTGCAACGTGGAAAATTGCGCCGCGCACCGCACTTTCTACGCTCATATTCATTTGTAAAACTAAATCAACCGCAATTATCGTTGACGTTATAAAAACTATCCACAAATAAATTTTAAATTCGCTGTTACGCAGAATAACTTTGCCGCCGCGCCGTAAAGCCGTCGCGTACATTGCAAAACTTCCTGAAGAAATTATCATAAAAAAAGCCATACAATATTCAAGCTGAATGCTGCCGTATTCGCCGACAGTGCTGTTATAAATTCCATAGCCGCCCGTTGCAATGGTCGTCATTGCGTGGTTAATTGCCGCAAAAACATTCAGCCCGCACAAATAATAACTTATTGCGCAAATTATCGTTAAGCCGACGTACACGTGAAAGATTGCCTTTGCATTGTCACGAATACGCGGCATTTGTCTGTCTTTGGTAGGTCCCGTAGTTTCTGCGCGAAGAATAAACATTGCGCCGCGCCCCAACTGCGAAAGTATTGCCATAAAAATTACAACAATCCCCAAGCCGCCTACCCAATTTGACAAGCTCCGCCAAAGTAAAATACTGCGCGGCAAAATTTCCACGTCTTCAAAAACCGTTGCGCCCGTCCCCGAAAATCCCGCGAACGATTCTGTTAAACTGTCAATCAAATTTAAATAGCCGCCCGCCAAATACGGCACTGTTCCCAAAATTGAAACTATCAGCCACCCTAAGCCGGTTATTGCAATTCCGTCACGAACGCCGATATTGTCTTTGCCCTGCAAGCCGCCGAATCTTTCAAGCTCAAATGTTACTGCAACGCATAAAAATATTGACAACAAAAAAGCCGCCGCGCCCCCAATTTCTTCAAAGGCGGCTGCAAGTATGAATGGCGGCACCATTGCCGCGCCCGTAAAAAGCGTCAAGTATCCGAGCAAGCCCGCTACAATTCTTTTGTTCATTTTATTCTCCGTGCAACTTATTTTTTAGGAAACAGATTTTTTTAACTTAATAAAAATTTTTGCAAAGTAGAACGAAGGTATAACACGCTTGTAACTAAAAAGCCGCCCGCTTATGCACTCTTCTAACACATCTGCGCCTGTCTTGCTTTGTTGAACCGCTTGGGCGGTTGCAATTTCTGCAACCAATGGTGCGCTAGCGGGCGGCGAGTTTTTCTTTCTTTGGTACTTTTTTTCTTTTTACAAAAAGAAAGAAAGTACATTTAAAATATTAATTTTAAAATCCAATTTTTAAAAATTCCCTGTTTCCTATTTTAGAGGAGTTTTTCCGATGAATATTATACTACAAAAATTTCGTAACGCGGAAATTTCTACAAAGATAACTTTGACTTATACAGCCTGCTTTATTTTGTTGCTGATGATAATTAACGCGGTTATGTACTTCGGCGTTTTTTACGCGCTTTACAGACCTGCAAGCCGTTCAATAAAATTCAGTATGCAAAATGTTAAAAAACTTATGGAAAATATTGCGCAGGATACGCACGCTTTTAAAGTCGGCTCCATTCACGAGCCTTTGGTTGCAGGCGTAGTTTTGCGCGTCATTGACGATTACGGCAACATTTTGATTGACAGCGACGCGCATTATTTATCCAACGAAGATTTTAATAAAAATATTTTAGAAAATCCTTCGATTTTGGCGGACGAAGATATGGAAGTTGCCGAATTTAAAAGCGCGTTGGTTTACCGCGCAAAAACAGATTTTACATTTGAAGGCGAACACGTAACTTTATATTTTTTCCGCACGATAACTTCAGAAAAATTTTTGCTGGATAATCTGGAAAATATGTTGTTACTGCTGGATTTATTCGCAATTATATTTGCGGTTGCAGTCGGGCATTTTACAAGCCGAAAAGTTTTAAAGCCTATCGAAACTATGACTGAACACGCGCAAAATATCGCCTTCGGGAAAATGGACGGACGCATTGAAATTCCGCCCGCAAATGACGAACTTACCGAACTTGCAAAAACTTTTAACGATATGCTGGACAGGATACAAGGCGGAATTGACGCGCAATTAGATTTTGTTGTTAAAGCTACGCACGCGCTTTTAAATCCCGCCGCCGCAATTTTCGGCTCGAATGGAACTTTAAAACGGCACGGCTTTAACGATAAAAAAATTTTTGATGAAATGACTGACGCAATTTCTGATTCAGTAGGCAATATGGACGATATTTTAAAAAATCTTTTGTTCATTACGCGCATTGACAGGAATTGCCAAAAAATTAATAAAGTCAAATTAAATTCCGCGCAACTTGTCAAACGCGCCGCCGAATTAAAAAAAATCGTTGTCCCAAATTATAACTTTGAAATAATTCAAAATGACGACGCGGAAATTTTCGGCGATGAAGATTTAATGTTACAAATGCTTGAAAAATTTCTAGATAACGCCGTTAAATACAATCCCAAAAATAAAAAAATTACCGTCAGTTCAAAAGTTGACGGCGATAAAATTTATTTGAGCATTGCTGACAGCGGCGTTGGAATTGCGCCCGAAAATCTTGAAAAAATTTTTGAAAGGTTTTTCAGAATCGGCGCGGTTGAAGACGTCGAAGGCGGCGGGCTCGGTTTAACCATTGCGCGTTGGATTGCTGACAATCACGGCATAAAAATTGAAGTTGCAAGCGAACTCGGCAAAGGCAGTACTTTTACTTTGGTAATTCCTGCCGCTTGAAATTTCTTTACAAAATAAAAAAGTTAGGTTATAATTTGCGCGGTACCGTAAAGACACAGGCGGTTGCATCACCTTCCGAAAGGAGGTGAATGATTGATGACTATCAAAAGTTCATTGTCGTGGTTATCGTTGTAGCCATCGTCGTGCTCGTGATAGGCACAAAAGTAGCCGCCTAAGCTCCGCAAAAGCTCCAGCGGCTCCAGCTAAAACCTAATATTTAAACCCTTTTAAGAGCAATCGTCTGTTCGGTACTGAAAGGCACTCCGTCAAATTGGCGGGGTGTTTTTCTTTTGTAATTATAACTTTTTATCTAAAAACTGTCAATTTACTTAAGATAATTTTCAAAATTTGTAAATTCCAAATTCAGCGCGTCAGCAACCGCCTTGTTCGTCAATTTGCCGTCAATCGTATTTAAACCTTTCGCCAATCCCAAATCATTTGCGCAGGCATTTTTCCAGCCGCTGTTTGCAATTTTCAGCGCGTAGGGCAAAGTTGCATTCGTCAAAGCAAGCGTCGAAGTACGCGCAACCGCGCCGGGAATATTTGCAACTGAATAATGAATCACGCCGAATTTTTCAAAAGTCGGGTTATCGTGCGTTGTAACTTTATCGCAAGTTTCAACCGAGCCGCCCTGATCTATTGCAACGTCAACAATTACCGCGCCGCGTTTCATTTCGCTTACCATTTTTTCTGTAACAAGTTTGGGAGTTTTCGCACCTGGAATTAAAACCGCGCCAACTAACAAATCAGCTTGCCGCGTCCATTCGGCGATATTGTAACTGTTTGAAACAACCGTGCAAACGCGCCCGCCAAAAATATCGTCAAGGTAGCGCAGTCTTTCAATCGACAAATCAATAATCGTAACACGCGCGCCGAGTCCTACAGCCATTTTTGCCGCGTTGGTGCCGACAATCCCGCCTCCGATAATTACAACTTGCCCCGCTGCAACGCCGCTTACTCCGCCAAGTAACACGCCGCGCCCGCCGTATCTGCTTTCCAAAAATTGCGCGCCAATCTGAATTGACATTCGCCCCGCAATTTCGCTCATTGGAGCCAACAACGGTAAAGATTTTCCGTCGCGCCCCGTAACTGTTTCGTATGCAATGCCCGTAACTTTTTCATCAAGCAACGCCTTTGTTAATGCGGGTTCGGGCGCAAGGTGCAAGTACGTAAATAAAATTTGCCCTGCGTGAAAAAGTTCGTATTCAGATTCAAGCGGCTCCTTAACTTTGATAATCATTTCTGCGCGGTTGAAAATTTCTTTTTTGTCGGAAATAATTTCCGCGCCGACGGCTTTATAATCTTCGTCAGCAAAGCCGCTGCCTACGCCGCCTTTTTCTTCAATCAAAACTTTGTGCCCCGCTTTAACCAACGCTTCAGCTCCCGCAGGCGTCAAGCCGACGCGGTTTTCATTGTTTTTGATTTCCTTCGATACGCCAATAATCATTTCATTCGCTCCTTTCAGTCGCTCATTAGGAAACAGGATAAAGGATAAAGGATAAAGGATAAAGGATAAAGATTCAATACCCTTTTTCCTTTAAACTGTTTCCTATTTCCTAAAAATTTTCACAGAAAATTTTTCCAGCTTTTTTTCAAAATTTATTTTACGTTTTAAAAAGTTATGCTATAATGACGCCGAGAAAATTTTTTGGGAGGTGTAGCACTTGAAAATAACAAGCGTGATAAGCGGTCAAATAGCTAATCTCTTCCAAAAACGCGGCGAAGTTGAACCGCCCGCGCTTATAAAAGCACTTGAGCGCGAAATTGTCAAGCAAAAAAAATCTGTCGACGGCTTTTACATTGTGCCGAATGATTATACAATTTTTCTTTCGGCGGAAGATTGCCACAGATTGAGCGCGGCGCGCGTTTTTAAAACTCTTTACGAAACTGTTGAACGCAAAGTTATTAAAGAAAACTGCTTTATGGACGGAAATTTGAGCGTCAAGATTGAAAAAAATTCCGATACCGAAGACGCAATTTTAATTTCCGCGCAATACGTCGAAGATTCAAAAATTGCTGAAGATACTATCGACCTTGAAAACGACGTACTTTCTCAAACGCTGCTTGAAAACGGCGATACAACCGCTAAATCTACAATAATTGCCGATAAAACAAAAATTACCGCGTCAATGAAAAGTTCCATTCGCACCATTGAATATAATTTGGCGGTTATTACAGATTTGGAAAATGCTGAAGTGATTCTCGGCGAAAAACAAGTTTATTTCGGCAGGAAAGATACCAATGATTTTATTTTGAAGGACGAAGGCGCGTCAAGAATCCACGCCTATATTTCCTACGAACGCCACCGCCACGTTCTGCGCGACGCCGGCAGCTTGAACGGTACATTTGTCAACAAAAAACCAATCACGCGCTATGAACTGCGCGACGGCGATAAAATTTTAATTGGCAATACTGTTCTTGTTTACAAAGTTTTATAGGGTATGTTAAAAAATAAAAAATTTTTGTAAATAAAAAAGTAGGGCTGGTGCAACTCGCCCGTTCACGCCTTTTTTTGTCGCTTACCAAACTTGCTGCAACTAAAATAAAACGCGGCGAAGAATAAAACTTACTGCAATGTTTGACGCGAAAAAAGTTGAACGGGCGCAATTTCGGTAAAGCACTTTTCTTTGGTACTTTCTTTTTTGCGACTGAAAAAGAAAGTACATTTATAAAATTTTTAAAATTGTAAACATATTCTAACGTATAAAAATCAACCGAAGGGAGCAAATTAAATGTCCAAAGTGTATCAAGCAACGCACGTTGGAAAAGTCAGAAAAAATAATGAAGACGCGCTAATTTTTATAGAACCTGAAACTTTTGTAGTAGCGGACGGAATGGGCGGACAAGCCGCAGGCGAAGTTGCAAGCAAAATGCTTATCGATACAGTAAAAAATTTTTTGCCGACAATTCCCGAACCGTTGCACGAAGATATTTTAAAAAAAGCAATTCTGAAATCAAACGCCGCAATTTTGCGCGCGGCGAATGAAAATCCCAACTATCGCGGTATGGGTACCACTGCAACGATTCTGCACATTTACAAAGACCGCGCCTACTACGCGCACGTTGGAGACAGCAGAATTTACCGTCTCAAAAATAAAATTCTTGAACAAATTACGCAAGATCATTCGTACGTTGAAGATTTGGTAAGACGCGGCGAACTTACAGCCGATGAAGCCCGCCTTCATCCAATGAAAAATATTTTAACTCAAGCAGTCGGCGCAGTCGAAAATATTTCTGTCGATACTGCAAGCTTTTCTGTACACGCGGGCGAAATTTTTTTGCTTTGCACGGACGGTTTAACAAATATGGTTGACGATAACGAAATTGCCAAAATTCTTTTGACGAGCGAAAATCCCGCTGAAACTTTAGTGCAAGCCGCGCTTGATAACGGCGGCGCAGATAATATTTCTGTTATCGTTGTTAAAGTTTAAAAAGATTGAGGTTAAAATTATGAAAGTTGCATACAAAAGGCGGAAAGGAGGAGTTTTTATGTTGGGGCGAGTCTTGGGCGAAAGATACGTGCTTGAAGAAAAAATCGGCAGCGGCGGAATGGCTGAAGTTTACAGCGCGCACGATAATTTATTAGACCGTCCTGTTGCAGTAAAAATTCTCCACGAATCGTACCGCTCGGACGTGGAATTTATAGAAAAATTTCACAGCGAGGCGAAGGCGGCGGCGCGGCTCTCTCATCCAAATATCGTAAATATTTATGACGTTGGGATTGACGGCGTTGACCATTATATTGTTATGGAATATGTGCGCGGCAAATCTTTAAAGGATAAAATTCGCGAAGAAGGCGCACTTGACATTTTGACAGCCACGCGCATTGCCAAAGATATTGCAAACGGCTTGGCGCACGCGCACGCTCATAATTTGGTTCACTGCGATATTAAACCGCATAATATCTTAATGACGCCCGAAGGAATTGCGAAAATTGCGGACTTCGGAATTGCCCGCGCTATTACCGAATCAACGATGACTTACAACGGAAATGTTATTGGTTCTGTACATTATTTTTCGCCCGAACAGGCGCAGGGCGGTGCAATAACTCCAAAATCTGACGTGTATTCTTTGGGAATTGTAATGTACGAAATGTTGACTAACAAATTGCCTTTCACGGGCGATAATCCCGTTGCCATTGCAATGAAACACATTGAAGAAGAACCCGCGCCGCCAAGTCAAATTCGCCAACAAATTCCGCCAATGCTTGAGGCTATTGTTTTACGCGCAATGAATAAAAATCCTGAACTGCGCCTTTCAAGTTTCGATATGATTCAAGCCCTTTCAAACGTTGAGGCAAATTTAAGCGTCGCGCAGATGAACGACCCCGACGCCACGCAAATTTTGCCGCGCGTAAAAACTGACACTTTGCCGCCGCGCAGAAGTATTCGCCAAAATGCTGTCAACGCCAATAAATCCAACAATCCAAAACCTAAACGCAAATTTTTTATTCAATCGAAATTATTTTTTGTAGGACTTATATTATTTTTAATTTTCGGATTCGGCGTTGGAATTTTAATGGCGTTCGGTGAACCTTGGCAAACTGAAACTGTTGCGGTTCCAAACGTTGAAGGCAAGCAAATGACTTTGGCGCGTCAAATTTTGGAAGACGAAAAGCTCCGCGTAAACGTTGCAGAAATTTATGATTCAAAAGTTCCTGCGGGCGAAGTTGTTAAACAAGACCCCGCCGCAGGCAAAGATGTTAAGCTTGAAAGATTCGTTACAATTTATGTAAGCAAGGGCGGCGAAACAATCGATATGCCCGACCTTGTAGGCTTGACAAAATCCGCCGCCGTCGAACGTATTCAAAAACTCGGCTTGCAACTCGGCTCCATTTACGAAAAAGATTCTGAAACTGAACCGGGTACAATTCTTTCTCACGACCCCGCAATTAACACGAAAATTAATCGCGGACAAACTGTAGATTTGGTTGTTTCGCGCGGTATGACTGCGGTTGCCGTAAATAAAACCGCGCCGCCCGTTGAAGAACCTGCGATTGAAAAAATTTACGTCCCCAACGTACAAAGTGCAAGCCTTGACGTTGCAAAATCAAATATCGAAAACAGCGGCTTGACTGTCGGCGAAATTATTTACCAAGAAAGCACGCAAGCTGCAGGAACGATTATCAGCCAAAATCCCGCGCCCGATTCTTATGTTGAATCAGGTACAAGCATTGAGTTGGTTGTTGCCTATCAAGAGGAAAAAGTTGAAGAACATCCCGGCGAATACGGCGCGCCGCAAAATGATTCTGCAAGTACAGATTTTGCGCCTTCGCGTGAATCTGACGGAGAAAAAAGCCAATGACAGGGCGCGTTATAAAATTTTATAACAGTTTTTTCTTCGTGAAGGTTGAGGGCGAATTAATTCCCTGCAAACTGCGCGGAATTATCAAGCGCGATAAAAAAATTGGCAGTGCGGTTTGTGTAGGCGACTTTGTAGAAATTTCAAAGTTGAAGGACGGCTCGGGCGTTATTGAAAAAATTCAGCCGCGAAAATCTTTGCTGATTCGCCCCGCCGTTGCGAACGTTGACAGAATTATTTTGACATTCGCCGCCGCGCATCCGAATTTGCATTTGCTGTTGCTGGACAGATTTATTGCGCTTGCCGAATTTTCCAAGCTTGCAGAAATTATTATTTGCGTCAACAAAATCGATTTGATTGACGATAAAAATTTTTTGGCGCAGTACGAAAATCTTTACAAAGTTATTCGCACTTCGACGATTGACGGCGCGGGCATTGACGAACTCAAGGAAATTATTTCAAGCGGCGTTACTGTTTTTGCGGGTGCGTCAGGCGTCGGTAAATCTTCCCTGCTGAATAAAATTGATTCAAATTTAAAATTGAAAGTCGGCGCAGTCAGTGAAAAAATTTTGCGCGGCAAGCATACCACGCGCCTTTCTGAACTGATAGAATTTCGCGCAGGTTTTTTGGTCGATACGCCCGGCTTCAGCGCGGTTGATTTACTTGACGCGGGAATTACCGCCGAAAATCTGAAGTACTGCTTTAAAGAATTTGAAAATTTTTCGGGCGAATGTAAATTTTTGAACGGCTGCACGCACAGCCACGAGCCGAATTGCGGCGTTAAATCTGCCGTCGAAAATAAAAAAATCCTGCGCGAACGCTACGAAAATTATTTAACTTTGTTTCAGGAACTAAAATAAAAAATTTTATCCATAAACTAAAAAGCGGTTAAGCCGCTATTTTTTTGTCCAAAATATCCTGCAAAGTTATGCCGTAAAAAAAATCGTGCGTCAACTGATTGTACTTTTGCCACATCGGCAAGGTTAAGCAAAAAGATTTTCTTTCGCAGGAATCCGAACAATCTGCAACAGATAAAGTAAATTCCGTCGAGTCCAAAATTTCGCCTACGCTATATTCTGAAGGTTGCCGCGTCAATTTGTAGCCGCCGCCTCTGCCGTGTACGCCCTTCAAAAATTCTTTTTCTACCAAAATTTTTAAAACCGCCTCAAGATATTTTTTTGAAATTCCTTGACGCTCTGCAATTTCTTTTAGCGGGATAAATTTTTCTGAATTTTGTTCCGCCAAATCCAACATTACACGCAAGGCGTATCTTCCTTTTGTTGAAACTAAAAACATTTTTATCACCCTTAATATTATATCAAATTTTTTATCTATTGTCATTGTAGGTAAAATGTTTTATAATTGCATTGAAAGAAGGGATAAAATTGATTTACGCAGACAATGCGGCAACAACTCAAATGAGCCGCGCCGCTATAGATGCAATGGTTTTTCATATGGAAAACATTTGGGGGAATCCTTCGAGTTTGTATGAATTTGGGCAGAAGGCGCAGGAGGCAATAACTTCCGCGCGTGCAAAAATTGCCGCCTGTATCAACGCCGCGCCCGCAGAAATTTATTTTACTTCGGGCGGCAGTGAAGCTGACAACCAAGCGATTATTTCTGCCGCAAAAGCAGGCGCAAAAAAAAATAAGCGTCATATAATTTCTACGGCGTTTGAACATCACGCGGTTTTACATACGCTTGAAAAATTAAAGCGCGAAGGTTTTGAAGTGGAACTTTTGGACGTACACGAAAACGGCGTTATTGACGTCGCGCAGGTTGAAAATTCAATTCGCAGTGATACTTGTTTGGTTACGATTATGTTTGCAAACAATGAAATTGGTACTGTTCAACCGATAGCCGAAATTGGCGAAATTTGCCGCGCCGAAAAAATTCCTTTCCATACTGACGCGGTACAAGCGGCGGGACATTTGCCGCTTGACGTTCAGAAACAAAATATTGACGCACTTTCAATTTCCGCACATAAATTTCACGGTCCAAAAGGCGTCGGCGTTTTGTACGCAAGAAAAAATTTCCCGCTTGTAAATCTGATTGAAGGCGGCGCACAGGAAAAAGGCAAGCGCGGCGGTACTGAAAATGTTCCGGCAATTATGGCAATGGCGGCGGCTCTTTCCGAATCCTGCGCGAATATGACTGCAAACAATAAAAAAATTTTGCGCCTGCGAAATAAATTAATCGACGGCTTGAATAAAATTCCCTACAGCATTTTGAACGGCGACGCAGAAAAGCGTTTGCCCGGCAATGTGAATTTTTGCTTTGAAGGAATTGAGGGCGAAAGTCTTTTGTTACTGCTTGACGACAGGGGAATTTGCGCCTCTTCGGGTTCGGCTTGTACTTCAGGTTCACTTGACCCGAGCCACGTTTTATTGGCGATTGGCAGACCGCACGAAATTGCGCACGGCTCGCTCCGTCTTTCAATCGACGAAAATATTTCTGATAATGACGTTGAAAAAATTATTTCGGCGGTTTCTGAAGTTGTAGAATATCTGCGCAATATGTCGCCTTTGTGGAAAGATAAAATTTCCGGCAAGAAAAATTTTGTTTTGAAAGGTTGAAAATTTATGGCTTTATACAGCGAAAAAGTAATGGACCATTTCCGCAACCCGCGCAACGTTGGAAGTATAGAAAATGCTGACGGCGTAGGCGAAGTAGGCAACGCAAAATGCGGCGATATTATGAAAATGTACCTGAAGATTGACAACGATATTATTTCTGACGTAAAATTTGAAACTTTCGGCTGCGGCTCGGCTATTGCCTCAAGTTCAATGGCTACAGAAATGATTAAAGGCAAGCCCGTTAATGAAGCCCTGCAACTTACCAATAAAGCAGTTGCGGAAGCTCTTGACGGCTTGCCCGTTCACAAATTGCATTGTTCAGTTTTGGCGGAAGAAGCTATTAAAGCCGCCGTTCAAAATTATTTTGAAAATAAGGCTAAATAATTCCCTTCGCTTTAATTTCTTTCAGCCAATTTGGAAATTCATTCAAAAGGCGTGAATATAATTCGGCGTTGTCAACTTTTTTGAAATCGTCCAGCGCAAAAAAATTTGCGTTGTCAACGTACCGCCCCGACAGCGTTGCAAGTTTTTCTAAAATACCGTAGCCGCCAAAAATTCTTGAAAAAAATCCCGTGCCGCCAATCCCTACAAATTGCCAAAATATCGGCATTTTTGAAGACTCAATCAGCAAATTTTTAATTTCGTCTTCGTAAGAAACGCCGCCGTCCGAAATAAAAACTATATACGCGGGCAGGCGGCTTTTTTTATATTCGTCGATAACTTCGCGCATTACAACAGGTTCATTGTTGCCGCCGCCCAAATCGTCCATTAAATTTGACCAATTATAAGGAACGGCTTTTTCATAATTTTGCAAAGTTACCGAATCCATTCGCCGACAAATATCGCCGTAATACCAAAAATCTAATTCGCCGTCGTCGTCGAATTGCACGGCAAGCGGCACAATTTTATTTACAATTTCTTGAACTGTGCCGTCGCTGTAAGTGCCGTACATTGAGCCCGAAATATCCATAACCAACGCAACTTTTGCAACTGTTTCCTGCAAATTTTTCTTTTCTAGTGCAACTTTCAAAGGTTTTACCAACGAAATTAATTTTGGCGCACCTTCGGAAATTTTCTTTTCGAGAGAAACTTTTTTTGGCGCGGGCGAAGATTTTTCTTCAACTTGTTCGCCGCCGTAAAATTTCAAAAGTACGTCCAAGCCGCCGTCAAAGCCGCGTGCAACTATATTAAATCTCCAGCCGTTTTTGCGATAAATTTCCAGCGCAGTAACGGCTTTTTCGTTTTGAAAATCTGCGCCCGTAAATTCCGCCAAAATATTTTCACTGCCGCCCTGCTCAATGAAAATTTTGCACGCGGCAATTTCGCTCATTTTGCCCGCGCCGTCAATGCTGCCTGTAAAAATTAATTTCTGAATCGACGCGGGAATTTTTTCAAGATTAACCGTAAACTCCGCACCGCCGTTAATTTCTTTATAAAAAATTTCATTTTGCGGCGAAACTGTCTGATTATAAAAAATCATATAGCGGTCGTCAGAAAGTTTTTCGTTGGCGTCAACGCCGAAGCAAGTATAATCGTAAACCGCCGCGCCGCTAATCTGCAACTTAATTTTCAGCGGCTGATTAATGTTAAAATATTTTTCGATTTTGTCACGAGTTCCTCTTTGCGCTTTCAAAATTTTTCCCTCCCAAAATTAATTTAATCTGCCCAAAATTTGATTATATAAATTTTTCGCCTCAACGCTTGCGGGATTTAATTGCATTGCGTGTTGAACGTCAGGCAACGCCGCTTGAAAATTATTTTTGTAGCAATAGGCAATCGCACGATTATAATAAAACGTAAAAATATTTTGGTTAAGATTTATAGCCTGCGTGTATTCGCTAATTGCGGCGTCATACAGATTTTGCAAAAGGTACGCGCTGCCCAAATTGTTGTGAATCCGCGCGTCAAAATTATTTAACTTTACGGCAATTTGTAAATCTTGCGCGGCTTGTGAAAAATTTTGCAGTTGGAAAAATGAATTGCCGCGATTGTTATACGCTTCGGCGAAGTTGGAATTTAAGTTAATTGCGCGGCTGTACGCTTGAATTGCACTTTGATAATTTTTTTGGAAGTAAAAATTATTTCCCTGTTCCATTTCCAGCAGCGCGTCAAAAAATTTATTATTCTGCGCGACGGATTTTTTAATTTCGGCAACGTTGGCAGAATTATAATTTTTTTTAAGTTGTTCCATTTGATTTTTCAGCGCGTCATATTCGGCTTGCAATTTTTTATAGCGTTCGGTTGCCTCTTCCAAATTATTTTTGTCCTGCATAATTGTTTTTAATCTTTCTTCGTCGTTGGTGTCAACGAGAGCTTTAATTGTAACAGTAAATTTCAGCAGGTTATCTTGATACGGTTCAATTTTTCTTTGTTCGTCCTGAATTTGCAAAAGTTGCGCGGCGACAGTTTTAACTTCGTCGTAATCAAGTTCAAGATTTACCATTTTGGAATAGCTTTGCAGATACACGCCGGCTTTTTCTATTGCGGCGCGTTTAGCCTCTTCGCGGGCGCGGGCGGTTGCACTTGCGGGCGTTTCGTCCAATGTTGAATCCATTATGTAACTTCCCGACGCCTCAATTATTTCTTGTTTCGCAAAAACAATTTGACAGCTTAGCGCGAAAATTAAAATTGTTAATATAAAAATTTTTTTCATAGTGTTCACCTCGTTTAAAACAAATTCCCTAACCCCTAGTCTTTAGTCTTTATTTAACAACAACAACCATACAATTATTTAAAAACTTAGATTTCTGATTAGCCGCCAAAATTTTTTGCGCGTCATCATCGCTGACAATAATATCGCAGTCGCCCTGCACAAACAACGCTTGCACCGTCAAAGGATTATTGCCCGCGCGTGAAACTTCGCTTGCGTTTTCGGAATAATTTACCATTCCGCGCGCCACAACTGTATTTCTGTCAAGATATTTGAAGGAATAAATTTCTTCGCCGCTTGCAGATTGAATTTTTGGCAGAATCGCCGTTGAAAGATTTTTCCCGCCGCAATTAATTATTAAGCCTGTGTAATTCGTGTCGATATTCATAACCAGCGGCTTTGGAAAAGGTTCCTGCTTAATATCTTTCGGTACAACAAGATTTGCAATGGAATTTGCGCCGCCGTACAAATTCAAGCGCGCTGTTGCAATAAAATTATTTTCATTGTCACGAGTTACAGTAACTTTGACGCCGCGAACAGTTTTTTCAACCGAACTTTTTATAGTATCGTCAAGCATTTCATTTTTCATAATCGTAACCGAAGAAATATGCACGTCGCCAATTTCCTCAACAAGTTTTCTTTGCGCGCGCATTTCAGCCATTCGCCGCAATTTGTTTAAAGATTTGCCCTGCTCGTAGTATTGAATTTCTTCAACTTCAATGTAGCCGCCGCTTTGAATTTCCGCCGCTGAAACTAAACTTGCAAGCAAAAATATTCCCGCCAACAGGACGCTTAAAAATTTTTTCTTCATTGTTAAAACCTCCAAAATTTTTTGAAACATTATACAGAAAAATTTTTCTTGAAACATTAAAATTACATAAAAAAAACGCGGTACAAAAAATTTGTACTGCGCAAAATTTTTTTAGAAAATTAATCGCTTGCGGGGTCAATCGGGCGCGTGACGCTGTAAACGTCCTTAACGCGGCGCATTTGCGTCATAATTCGTTTCACGTCGTCAGAATTTCTGACTTCAATACCGAGTCGAACTGTTGAAGTTTTATTGCTTTTATTGGGCGTGGCGTGAACGGATTTAATATTTAACTGTAAGGTTGAAGGCACCGCCAAAATTTGATTCAACGCGCCGCTTTTATCGTTGCAAATAATTTCAATGTCAACAACATAAATATTTTCTTTGGTGTTCGCCCAACTGACTTCAATCATTCTGTCGAGCTCCGCGCCTTTTAAAATATTTGGGCAATCGACGCGATGAACTGTAATGCCGCGCCCGCGCGTAATATAACCTGAAATTTCATCGCCGGGAATTGGACTGCAACATTTCGCAAGGCGAACAACGAAGCCGCCTTCGCCCTCAACCAAAATCCCGCTGTCATTTTTGGCGGGCTTGCCGTTTTGCGTAGGAATTTTAATTTCTTTGAGCATTGCGGAAATATCGGGCGGAGTATTTTCGGCGAGTTCCTTTTTGTGCATTTCAACAAGTTTTGTAATAATGCCGTTTAAGTGCGCGGTACTGTAGCCAATCTGTGCGAGTAAATCTTCTTCCGTGCCAATATTCATTTGCTCGGCGATTTTTTCAAGGCGATTTTCTTTCAACAAATCTTTAGGAATGTAACCGAGCTTTCTCAATTCTTCGTTAATGAGTTCTTGTCCGTGCTGAATATTTTCTTCGCGGTTTTCGCGCTTAAACCACGCGCGGATTTTTTGGCGCGTATCACTTGACGCAACTATATTCAACCAATCTTGGCTTGGTCCGTTGTTTGAACGATTTGTAATAATTTCAACATAATCGCCCGTATGAAGTTTATATTCAAGCGGAACCATTTTGCCGTTGACTTTTGCGCCTACGCAATGGTGCCCGACTTGCGAATGGATTCTGTAAGCAAAATCGATAGGGTTTGAACCTTTTGGCAAAGAAATTAAATCGCCTGCGGGCGTGAATACAAAAATTTCGTCGCTGAAAATGTCAATTTTCAACGCCTCAAGATATTCTTTGGGGTCGCGAATATCTCTTTGCAGTTGAACCATTTGATGAAGCCACGACATTTTTTTGTCGGCGGCGTTGCCTGCGCTGACGCTTCTGCCCGCCTCTTTATATTTCCAATGCGCCGCCACGCCGTACTCTGAAATTTGATGCATTGCGTAGGTTCGAATTTGAATTTCAATCGGATAACCTAAAACCATAACGGTTGTATGCAGGGAGCGGTAGCCGTTACTTTTCGGTACGGCTATATAATCTTTGAAACGACCGGGAATTGGTTTCCAGTGCGAATGAATTATTCCCAAAACGTGGTAGCATTCTTTAACGTCGTCAACCAAAATTCTTATTGCGGACAAATCGTAAATTTCGCCAATTTCTTTATTGTCGCGCTTCATTTTTTTATAAATGCTGTAAAAATGTTTGGCGCGCCCGCTGATTGAGGCGTGAATATCCAAGTCGTCAAATTCTTCTTCAATTTGTTTAACGGCTTCGGTAATATAAATTTGCCTGTCCTTACGTTTCTGCACAACATTTTTAACTAAATCGTAATAAACTTCGGGCTCAAGGTATCTCAAACTTAAATCTTCGAGTTCCCATTTGATATTTGAAATACCTAAACGATTTGCAAGCGGCGCGTAAATTTCCAAAGTTTCACGGGCAATACGTTTTTGTTTATCTTCGCGCATAAATTTCAGCGTGCGCATATTATGCAACCTGTCGGCAAGTTTAATCATTATAACGCGAATATCTTTAGCCATTGCGATAATCATTTTGCGATAAGTTTCAAGCATTTGTTCTTCTTTAAGTTTTTCGCGTTCGGCATCAATTTTAGATTTTGCGGGGTCTTTCTTTTTAACTAAACTAATTGGAATTTGCCCGATTTTTGTAACACCGTCGATTAACAACGCCATTTCGTCGCCGAACATATCTTTAATTTCTTCGAGCGTGAAAAGCGTATCTTCAACCACATCATGCAGAATTGCGGCGGCAATGGTTGTATCGTCGAGTTGTAATTCTGTCAAAATTGCGGCAACGTTCAGCGGGTGGTTTATGTACGGTTCGCCGCTTGCACGTTTTTGCGTTTGGTGTCCTTCCTTCGCCACGAGGTAAGCGCGTTCAATCATTTCTGTATCTGCGTCAGGTTGATAATTTTTCACTGTTGAAATTATACTTTCTATCGTTACGGGTTTTTTGTCTTTGTCATTCATTTTGCTCACCTCTTTTTTGTATTTTGTTATAAATTTTTTTATGTAAATGTTCTTTCTTTTTTCCAAAGCAAAAAAAGAAAGAACCAAAGAAAAAGTGCTTTTATCGCCCGTCAGGGCCGCTCGGTTTCTGTACGCTCTTGGTAACAGGTGCCCCCTTTGAGGCCTCAACTTTTTTCTACGCATCTAAGTTACCGCAAGCTGCGGCTTTAGTGACGGGCGGTTATTACCGGCATTGACGGGTTGCATTTTCAATTTTACAAAGTAGCAAGTGCCGCGCATCCTGCGCGACTTTTTACGGGGCGCACGTCCGTGTGCGCCCCTCTTTTTTCATTCTTTTTATTTTGGATATTTCTAACTTTTAATAAAAATTTTATATTCGGGCAATTCTGCAACCGTTTGCCAATCACCTTTTACCAATTTAAAAAATTTTCCTACAGATTCAATTTCTACAACCACTATAACTTTTCCGTCGGGCAAATGGTTAAAGTCCATAAAAGGCATTACATTTACCGTCGACCATTTCATTTCGGCAGGTTTCATTTTTTCCATATATTGCGCTTCTTCCAAGCGGTAAACCTTCAAGCCGCTGTAAAATACCAGCGAGCCTGCGTATCTTTGTCCGTAACTTACAACGCAAGTATTTTTGTCAACAAGCGGCGAAATTATTTCTGCCGTTGCCTTGTGAGAATGTTTTTCGCAAATATGTATTCCGAAAAATGTTCCAATCGTCAAAAAAATTACCATTGCCGCCGCTATTCGCTTAAAAAGTTTTTCGCGTTCAGAAAAATATCCGCCAAACAAAATTGCAAGAGGCATCATATAGGGCAAAGTGTAAGTCGGGTATTTCGTTGCAAAACTTTGGAAAACTACAAAAACTGTTACAGCCCAAATTATTAAAAATCTTCTGCGCACGTCGAGCTGCGGCAATTTTCTTATTTTTACCATTGGCAAGAGCCAAGGCAAAAAGCCTATCAAAAAAACTAGCGCGTAATAATACCAAACATCGTTTTCGGGGTGTTCAGAAACTGTTGCTCTCAAAAAATTATGCACGCCGATCAAGTCCATAAAAAATTGTTGCCCGTGCATAATGTACATTGGTAAATACCACGTCGAAATTATCGCAAGCATTAACGCCGCGCCCTTTAAAATTTCTCCGCGCCACAAATATTTTAAATCTTTTTGCGAAATTAAAAACAAAAAAATTATCAAGCCCGGTAGAAAAAAGCCTATCGGACCTTTCGTCAAAACTGCAACGCCCGCCGCTGCAAATGCTATGTACAAATATCGCGGCTTTTTTTCCGTGTACGCAAAATAAAATGTCATCAGCGTTGTTGAAATTGTACAAAATAAAGTCATATCGGTAATAATTGCGTGCGCAATGTACCAATATTCGGGCGAAGTTGCCAAAATTACCGCCGCCGCGAATCCGACTTTTTTATTGAACATTCTGCTTGCAAAAAAGAATGTCAGGAAAACGCCGAGCGTTGCGAATACTGCAGGGAAAAATCTTAAAGCAAATTCATTGACGCCGAAAATTCCGCACGCCAATAAAAGCTCCCAATAAAAAAATATCGGCTTATCGTACCAAAAATCGCCGTAAATGCGCGGCGAAAAATAATCGCCTGCCTGCAACATTTCTTTTGCCGTCAGCGCGTAGCAATTTTCCGTTGGGTCTGTAACGGGGATTAACCAGTTGCAGAAAAAAAATAATATCAAGCACAAAAATATTAAAATTTTATTTTCCATTCAATCTAAACGTCCTCGAATTTTCAAGATTCCTTTTTGATACGGCGGGAATTTCAAAACTTTGGTTACGGATTTTCAAAATTCCAAGTTCCAGAAAAATATTAACAGCCGTGTACATTTTTTGAACTGAAAGAAAATTTTTGCTTGAATTATTAAATTTTTCGGTAAGGTCTTGCAGATTTAAAATTTTTTCGCCGTCAAGTTTTAAAAATTTATAAACATCCGCCAAAATTTCGCGCGTCAAAATAATTTTATCTTCACAAGTCGGCGCAATGTCATTTACAAAACATTTAACAAAAATTTCGTCTTGCCAAGAATCAATCGTCGGTTGAAAGATAATATCGACGGGCGAATTTTCAAGCATATTTGCAAATTTGGCGTTGCCGAAAGAAACTGCGCGAACATTTTTATTTTCTTCGCTGTCAGCCAAAATTACAAAACTTAAGTGCGATTTATCCGCGCCGATAATTTTTGATTCGGTACAGCGCACATTGCGGCAAGCCAAAATTGCTTCGGGGTTTTCAATCCCGCAAGGTTCCAGCTTTTCCAATTCTTCAGCGATTTTCAAATTAATTTGCGCGGGGTGAATCAGCGCGTCAATTTCTACAACGGGCAAAAAATCTTCATCAGTCAAATTTTTTCTGACGTACTCATCGAAACGCTTTTTGAGCGCAGGAATATTTTTTGTAGGAATGGAAAAGCCAGCCGCTTGCGAATGCCCGCCGTAATTTTCAAACAAATCCGCCATAGTGTCGAGCGCGTTTTTAATGTGCAGGGCTGGAATACTTCTGCAACTGCCGCGTGAAATCATTTCGCCCGTTGAAATAATAATCGTCGGCAACGAATATTTTTCTGCAAGTTTCGAGGCAGTCAAGCCGATAATTCCCGCGTTCCATTTCCCGTCGTCAACAACGAGCGTCCAAAGGTTACCGCCTTTATCGTCGCGCAGAATCTCAACTTTTTCTTCAGCCTGCACTAAAATTTTTTTCTCAATTTCCTTGCGTTCAACATTGGCGTTTTCGAGTTCTTCGGCAATTTGCGCGGCTTTCAAAGGGTCATCAGTCAATAAAAGTTCCGCGCCAATATTCGCAGTTTTCAAACGTCCTACAGAATTTAAACGCGGCGCAATTTGAAATGCAATGTTTGACGCCGAAATTTTTTTGTTTTCAAAGCCTGCAACTTTTATCAATGCGGCAAGCCCGATGCAATTTGTAGCAGGCATTTCTTTCAAGCCGAGTCGAACAATTTTTCGATTTTCGCCCGTAAGCGGTACTAAATCTGCGACTGTTGCAAGCGCGGCAATTTCAATATCTGCGGCGTATTCGGCGAAGGGAATATTTTCCAATTCCTGCGCGAGAGCTTGACAAAGTTTAAATGCAACGCCCGTACCGCATAAATTTTTATCGGGGTAATTGCAATTTTCTTGGTGCGCGTCAATGACTGCAACAACTTCTTCAGGATTAATTTTCTCAAGCGCGGGGAGGTGATGGTCAGTAATTATAAAATCAATTTGCCCTGCAACTGCCGAAATTTCTTTGGCGTTGGAAATTCCGCAGTCAACCGAAATTAAAAGACTTGCACCGCCTTCAATAATTTTTTTCAGCGCGTTGACGTTTATACCGTAACCTTCGACACGAGCGGGAATGTAAAATTCAACATTTGCGCCGAAATTTTTCAGCGCGCGCGTCAAAAGTGCAACGCCGCTCATTCCATCAACATCGTAATCGCCGTACACGCAAATTTTTTCTTCGCCCTCAATCGCCAAAATTATTCTGTCAACGGCGTCCTGCATTCCGTCCATTAAAAGCGGGTTGTAAAATTCTTGCGCGGTTTCTGCGTTCAAAAATTTATCTGCGTCAACCGCGCTTGTTATTCCCCTGTGCAACAAAATTTTTGCAGTAAGTTCACTTATACCGACAGCCGCCGCAAGTTTTGTAACCTGCGCCGCGTCGTCAACTTTGATATTCCATTTTTTCTCCATAAAAAATTTTTCCTTTAAAATTATTTTTTACCGAAGTTTTCTAGCCATTTCAAAATCTTTTGCGGCTGTTAATTCTTTTTTCAAAGCCAAATAACAAATTCCGCGATTGTAATAACTGTTTGCATAATTCGGATTGAGTTCAAGCGCGCGGTTGTAGTCAGCAATAGCCGCGCCGTATTGTTTAAAATCCTGGTAAAATTTGCCGCGATTATAATATGACAAGTCATTATTGGGGTGGAGTCGAACAGCTTTATTAAATTCGGCAAGTGTCGTGTTATAGTAATTTAATTTGCTTTCTTCTATTGGCAAATTCATTGTAGGCGAAGAATTATTTTTTATTGCGGCGTTTGAATTTTTGGCTGTACTTGCAGTTGCAATAATTTCTTCAAGCTGTTCAATTTTTTTTGCTTGATTGCTAATTATTTTTTGCATTGAGTCATTTTGTTTAGCAATTTCGGAATGTTCGGGATTGTTACGCTTTAACCATTTATCAATTTGCGCGTTTAAATCATCCGTATCAATGGCAACCGTAACAGTTGCAATGAATTTGATATAAGTTTTGCCGTCCTTGCCTTGAATAAGCACGGGCTCAAAATTTGGCTCGCCGATAAATTTTACAATGCTTGCAGTAAAAGTTTCAATTTCGTCGGATTCAACCATATGATTTTTAATTTTGGTGTTACTGCTGACAAAAACGCCCGCCTTTTCCTGCTCGGCGCGTACAGCTTGAATTTTCGCGCCTTCTTTGGCGAGTTCTTGAGTGTCAGAATCACTCATAATATATTCGCCCGTGCCGGTGTAGTAGTTTAAATTTTCGGCTTAGACATTCGGGGCAAATATAAAAGCTCCAACAGCCAACGCCGCTGCAATAATTTTTTTTGTCAGCATAACAATTCCCCATTAAGCCATGCGGCGTTTAATTTCCCTTTCGACAAGTTCAGCAATTTTATCGGTGTCAATTTCTGCGGTAACTTCGGCGCACATTAAAAGTACGCCTGCTTCATCTTTCAGCGAATATTTAACGCCCGTAATATTCATAACGCCTGCAGTTATCGAAATAATTTCGTCCTGCGTCAAATTGGAATTGTGCGCCTCCGAATAACTTTTAACGTTAATCTGCGCTTGTTCCATTGCGTTAAGTTCGGCGGCAAGTTTAGCGGCGTCTTGCGCCTGCGCGAGCGTTTCTTTTTCGTCTTCCATATAATGTTCGCCGACGCCCGTATAAATTTTAATTTCGGCTTGCACGCTTGAAAATAAAATTAAACTGCAGAGAATTAACGCCGCCGCAAAAATTTTTTTCCGCATAAATTTTTCTCCAAATTATTTTTTCCAATTTCTAAGCGTCAACCACAAAGGACCCGCTATAAAAATTGAAGAGTAACAGCCGCTTATAAATCCAATCGTCAACGCAAATGCAAAATCTTTCGTGGTATCGCCGCCGAAAAAGTACAGTGCAAGCGTCGTAAACAAACAAGTAAACACCGTGTAAAATGAGCGCGTCAAAGTTTGATAAACAGAGCGGTTTACAATGTCAGCCAAATTTGCGCCGCGCCTGAAGTGCAATTTCAAATTTTCTCTTATCCTGTCAAAAATAACAATCGTATCGTTGATTGAATAGCCGACAATCGTTAAAAGCGCGGCTACAAACGATGAGTCAATTTGTTTCTGCGTGAATGAAAAAACCGCAAGCACTATCAAAACATCGTGCACCAACGCAAGAACCGCCGATATTCCGAATTTAAATTCAAATCTGTACGCAATATATAAAATTATCAGTATCCACGAAATTACCAACGCCATTACCGCGTTGAAAATCAATTCGCCGCCAATCGTCGCTCCAACTTTTTCTTCGCGCAGGACTTCATAATTTCCAACGCTTGATTTTATCCCCGCCATAACGTCTTTTCGCTGATTTTCTTCCAAATCAGTTGTGCGAATCATTACATTTGTTGAGGCGGCAACGTCTGAAGAATCTCCCGAAAGTTGAATAGTTGCGCCGTCCAATCCGAACGGGCGCAGCGCGTCACGAACTTTTGAAATTTCTACCGCGTTTTCAAATTTCAAATCAATAATCGTTCCGCCCGTAAAATCTATACCGAAATTAAAGCCGCGCGTTGCCATTGAAATTAATCCCGGAATTATTATCAGCAACGAAAGGATAAACCAAATTTTGGCGCGTCCCGCAATATCAAAACCAGGCATTTCTTATTTTGCCTCCTTTGGGTCGAAGAGCATAAAACCGTTTGCGCCGTAAATGCTCGGACTTTCAAAAATTTTTGCATTAACCAAAAGTTTCAGCATATATTGAGTTAAAGTTATCGCCGTGAACATCGACAGCAGAACGCCAAGCCCCAAAGTTATTGCAAAGCCGCGAATATTTCCCGTTCCAAACAAAAATAAAACCGTCGCCGCAATTATCGTTGTTATATTCGAGTCAAAAATTGTTGTAAAGGCGCGTTTAAATCCGTTATCCATTGCAAGCCGAATACTTTTGCCGAGCCGAAATTCTTCCTTGAAATGTTCAAAAATTAAAACGTTCGCATCAACCGCCATACCTATTGAAAGAATAATTCCTGCAACGCCCGGCAATGTCAAAGTTGCGTCAAGTGCTTTTAAAATCGCAAGCAAAAGTAATGTGTACGCCATTAATGAAAAGTCCGCAATGAAACCGCAAGCGCGGTAGAATAAGAGCATAAAAAGTAAAACCGCCGAAATTCCGACTACAAATGCAAATGCAGATTTATCCTTTGAATCTTGCCCGAGTGAAGGTCCTACAGTGCGCGTTTCAATAATGTTGACTTTTACGGGAAGTGCGCCGCTGCGAAGTAAAACCGCTATATGCTGCGCCTCTTCCAAATTTCTTTGCCCGCTGATTTCTGCGCGCCCGCCTAAAATCGGTTCCCTGACAACGGGATCCGTTAAAACTTCGCCGTCAAGCAGAATTGCAATTTGTCTGCCAACATTCGCCAAAGTAGCGTCAGCAAATTTTTTTGCGCCTTCGTCAGAAAATTCCAGATTGACAACGGCTTGATTATTTTGCTGATTCATAGCCGCCTGCGCGTCCTTTAAATCCGTGCCCGTTAAAAGCGTATTGCCTTCTTCGTCCTTGAACTCAAGCATTGCAGTTTTGCCGATTGTTTTAATAGCGGCGTCAGGGTCTTTAATCCCTGCAAGCTCGATAATAACGCGGCGTTCGCCTTCGCGCTGTACGATAGGTTCAGTCAAGCCGAGTTCATTAACGCGCTTTTCCATAATTCCTACAACGCGCCTCATTGCGTCGTCGTCAACTTTCGCAATGTCAGTATCAACTGCTTCCAATACTACGTGCGTGCCGCCCTGTAAATCTAAGCCCTGCCGAATTGAATTCGCTAAAGGGCGTATGAAAATTACAAATAAAGCCAAAATCGCCGCTAAACACGCCAGCAATTTGGCTAAAACATCTTTTCTCACGAAAAATTTTCCCCTTTCGATAATGTAAATTAAAATATACTACAATATTAATTTTAAGGCAAGTTGACGAATTTTTTTGTTATTTTTAGTTTAATAAAATTTTTATTTTAATCGTTAATAATATTGAGAAATTTTTTTGGAAGTGATAAAAATAAAATTTATTTCAAAAAAATTAATCGTGGCAAATGTAGCATTGGGAACTTTCATTTTTTCGCCGGCTATTGAAAATTCTGTTTCTACCATTTCGGCAGGAACTAAAACTTTTATGAAAGTTTGAGAATGTGCAAGTGCAGCAGAAACAGCTTCCTCTCATACTATAAACGTGGGGGTATTTACGGCGATTTAAAACAGTATGATAAAGCTGTTGCAGATTATTCAAAGTATATTGCTTTCAATCCGAATGTCAGTTATGGTTATGGAAAACGCGGCGTAACATTAACTGAAATGCAAAATTACTCTCAAGCAATAACAGATTTAAATAAATCTATTGAACTTGGTTTAAATGAGGGCGAAGTTTTTTACAATCGCGGCAAATGTTATAAAAAATCAGGCTACAATGAACAAGCTGATGAAGATTTTGCTAATGCTAAGGAACTTGGCTGCAACGGTTAAAAATAAATTTGCGCAAAAAAATAACCGCCAATTAAGGCGGCTTTTTTATTTTAAAATCCTTTTTTCGGAAATAATCATATCAACTTTAAAATCGTGCGGCTCGGTCGGAACTTTTTCGACAATTTGAAAATCGTATGCAAGCGCAATTTTTTTAGCGTTGGCGGCGCGTGCTAAAAATTTATCGTAGTAGCCGCCGCCGAGCCCCAATCTGTTAAAATTCAAATCGAACGCCGCGCCCGGTACAATTATGCAATTCAATTTTTCGGCGTCGATAAACTTTCTTAAATCTGCGCGAACAGTCAAAATTCCAAATTCGCCAATTTCCAGCGCGTCAAAATTCGGCACTTCAACGGCTTGCATTTCTCCCTTGCCGACAATTAACGGTACAGCCAAAATTTTTTTGCGGGCGAAGGCGTCGATAAAAATTTTTTGCAGTTGCACTTCTTCCGCCATTGAAACATACGCCATTATAATTTTTGAATTTTGATAAACTTCCTGCGCCAAAAATTTTTTAACAATTTCATTACTAAAAATTTCGCGTTCAATTTCTGTTAAAGATTTTCGCCGCGTGCGCATTTTTTTTCGCAGTAAAATTTTTTCTTCCATAAGTTTAAGCAGAATTTCTTTTAGCCTTAAAAGCTGCCCGTGCCTCATTCCAATATAAATGATTTGAACACTGCACTAAATTTTCTTCCGCCAATTTTCAAACTCCTTTATTAAAGAAATTTTTTTATCTTAAATGTTCTTTCTTTTTTCCAAAGCAAAAAAAGAAAGAACCAAAGAAAAAGTGCTTTTTTCCGCCCGTCAGGGCCGCTCGGTTTCCAGTACGCTCGTAGTCAGTGAGCCCCCTTTTGGGGCGCAAACTTTTTCCTACGCTCGTAAAAAACATCAAGCTGCGGCTTAATGACGGGCGGTTTTTTCTTTTCACTACTGCCTAAAAACTATTTTTCTTCGGTAACCAATTCTTCAGGTTGCGTGGCTTTTTCAACAATCATTGAAATTGCGCCGCGCCCGACTTCGATAGTTACATTTTCGGCTATTTTCAATTTCAATGTTTCTGTATAAATTTCTTCAATCGTGCCGTAAATTCCGCCAATCGTAACTACACGCGCCCCGACTTTCAAGTTGCTAAGCATTTCTTCTCTTGCCTCGCGTGCTCTTTTCTGCGGTTTGTACAGCAAAAAATAAAATATGCATACCATAAATAATATCGGCAACCAACTTACCATTGCCGCCATTGCTTCTTCATTCATTGAAATTCTTCCTTTCGTAACTGCTGAAATATTCTGCGCGAAATTCATTAAAATTGTCAGCAAGAATTGCATTGCGCATTTCAGCCATAAATTTTTGTAAATATCTCAAGTTATGCAATGTTAAAAGTCTCAAGCCGAAAATTTCTTCAGCGCGTACAAGGTGCCGAATGTAAGCGCGCGTAAAATTATTTCTGCAAGCGTAACAATCGCACTCATTTTCAAGCGGCGTAAAATCTTCAATGTAGCAAGCATTTTTCATAACAAGCCGCCCGCTTGCTGAAGTTTTTGGCGAAACCATAGCCATTCCGTTTCTTGCAACGCGCGTAGGGAAAACGCAGTCAAACATATCAACGCCGAGCTTGACACTTTCCAATAAATCATTCGGCGTACCCAAGCCCATAAAGTACCGCGCCTTATTTTCCGGCAAAAACTTTGCAGAAATTTTTAGCATTTCGTACATTTCGGCGCGCGGCTCTCCTACACTCAAGCCGCCTATTGCGCAGCCTGCAAAATCCATACTGCCTATAACTTTTGCAGATTCTTCGCGCAGGTTTGCAAACATTCCGCCTTGACAAATTCCAAAGAGCCCTTGATTTTCCGAAGTTGCCGCGTTCAAACTTCGCTCTGCCCAACGGTGCGTACGCTCGGTAGATTTTTTGGCGTAGTCATAATCGACGCCGTAAGGTATACATTCGTCAAACGCCATCATTATATCAGAACCAAGTTTAATTTGCGTTTCAATGGAAATTTCGGGCGAAAGAAATTTCGACGCACCGTCAATGTGCGAGCGAAAAGTTACGCCGTCTTCAGTAATTTTTCTAAGTTCGCCTAAACTGAAAACTTGAAAGCCGCCGCTGTCTGTCAAAATACCGCGCCGCCAATTCATAAATTTATGCAAGCCGCCCGCCTTTTGAATTAAATCCGCGCCCGGTCTCAAAAATAAATGGTACGTATTGCCCAAAATTATTCCCGCGCCGAGTTCTTCCAATTCGTCAGGCGAAACGCTTTTAACGCTTGCCTGCGTCCCTACCGGCATAAATATCGGCGTCAAAAAATCCCCGTGCGGCGTATGTAAAATTCCTGCGCGCGCGTCTGAAAATTTGTCTTTGTGCACCAATTCATAAGTTATTGCCGCCATTAATTCTGCTCCTTATAAACATTGCGTCGCCGAAACTGAAAAATCTGTAGCGTTGTTTTACCGCCTCTTCGTACGCCCGCAAAATAAATTCACGCCCCGCAAACGCGCTCACCAACATTATTAAAGTTGACTTCGGCAAATGAAAATTTGTTATCAGCGCGTCAACTATTTTAAATTTGTAGCCGGGATAAATAAAAATTTTCGTGGAATTGCTGCCGACTTCGACAGAAAAATTATCAAGCGCGGCACTTTCAAGCGTGCGAATTGAAGTTGTACCTACGGCAATAATTTTTTTGCCTGCAAGTTTTGTTTCACGAATTAATTTCGCGGTTTTTTCGGGAACAGTGTAAAATTCTTCGTGCATTTGGTGTTCTTCGATATTTTCAACTTGCACGGGGCGAAAAGTTCCCAAGCCAACGTGCAAAGTTACAAAGCCGAGCTTGACGCCGAAATTTTCCAATTCCTGCATTTGCTCTTTAGTGAAGTGCAATCCTGCAGTTGGCGCGGCGGCGGAGCCTCTTTCACGATTGTAAACAGTTTGGTAACGTTCAACATTTTCCAATTTTTCGTGAATGTAGGGCGGCAAGGGCGTTTCTCCGAGCCTGTCAAGAATTTCTTCAAAAACGCCGTCAAATTGAAATTGTACAATTCGCCCGCCAAAATCCGTGCGCCCGATTATTTTACAGCTTAATTCTTCGCCGAAAAAAACTTCCGCGCCTTCCAAAATTTTTCTGCCGGGCTTTACCAAAGTTTCCCAAGTTACGGCGTCAAGCCGCCGCAATAAAAAAATTTCCACGCGCCCGCCCGTTGCCTTTTGCCCGATAAGTCGTGCAGGAATAACTCTTGTATCATTAAAAATCAGTGCGTCGCCCGCCGTCAAAAATTTCTGCAGGTCGTAAAAATGTTCGTGCAAAATTTCTTGCGTGGCTGGATTCAACACCATAAGCCGTGAAGAATTGCGCGGCTCCAAAGGTTTTTGCGCTATTAATTCTTCAGGCAAATTGTAATTAAAATCTTCAAGTTGCATTAAAATTCCTTCAAATTTCTTTTAAATAAAAACTTTTGTAAGTAGTAATTTTTTGATACTTCGATAAATCGCCCAAATCTTTCTTTAATAAATCTTTATCAAGGCGCGTTATCTTATGTTCTTTAAAAATAATTTTCCAATCTGCGCCAATCAAAGTATCTTTTCCGCGTGAAGTCATTTCGCTTTTTATTTCGTCCTTGAGTTCTTCAATGACAGTTTCAAGTTGCTTTGAAACTTGTTGAAGTGCGCAGAGTCTTTTTACTTTTTTATTAATTTCAATATCGTCCATAATCTTAAAACCTTTGAAAATTTAATAAAGCTTTTTCAAAATAGTATTGCGATAATAATGCGCCAAAATTTTTTTGTAATCCCAACCGTGTTTGGCGTAAGCGTTCGCGCCGTTTTGAGACATTCCGACGCCGTGCCCGTGCCCGTACCCTTCAAAAATAATTTTGTTGCCGGAAATTTTTATATTAAAAAGCGTGCTCGGTAACGAAAATTTGGAGCGCAATTCGGTTCCCTTAAGCTGAACATTATTTTTGCTGCCGACAAATTGCGCACTGCGCACGCGCCCCGAAATGCTCCTGTCAGGCGCGGCTTTTCCAATTTCAAGCGGCGATAAATTTATTTCTTGCAACTTGCCTAAATTCCCGCCAATTATTCTTGAAAAATCGTCAAGCGAAAATTCTTTTTTCCAAGGGTCAGTATTTTTTTCAAGCTCTTCAACGGCTTGCAAATGCGCCGAATAAGTTCCCCAAACTTCGGAAACATTTTCAGTCATTCCGCCGCTGTCAGTATGAAAATTCGTATCTGCAATTTGCCCTTCCAGCAGCAAAATTTCGCCGCGCGTAGCTTTAATAGCTTCGTCTGTCAAAGGGTGCGCAGAATCCGCGCCGCCGAAAATTTGACAGTGAACATTTGCACAAAGGTCAAAGCCTTCAGCTTGATGGCGTTCACGATTTTTCAAAGTGAAACAACGCGCCGCTATTGCCTGCGCCTTCAACGCCTCCACGTGAAATGACGGCGACATTTCTTTAGATACTACGCCGCGCAAATATTCTTCAACAGGAGCAAGATTTATAACCGTCAGCGAATTATTTTTTTTGTCGATACGCACTCCGCCGAAAAATTTTTTGCCGTCAATCGTTGCAATTAAATCCTTTAGCAAAGTATTTTCGGCGCGAATTTCTACGGAATTACTTTTCAACTCGTCAAATTCTACAGAAAAAATTTCATTGGCGGCAAATTTTTTCAAAATTTTTCTTGTAGCAGAATCAAGCATAACGCACGGCGCAGAAAGTTTCAATTCAACTTGATTAACGCCGCTCAAAATCCCAATCCTAATTTCAGGTTGCCAAATTTCATTGGCGGAAGCGGGCGCAGTAAAAATTATCGCCGCCAATATCATAATAAAAAATTTTATAAGCAAGTTTCAACCTCGATTTTTCAAAATGCCCTTAAAAGCCCAAAATTTTAAAATTTTCGCAGGGGTATACATTTATACCAAAAAAGATAGAAAGGCGGCTTGTCGTCGAAATTAGCCGCCTTTAAATCGATGTTTGAAAGTTTTATCTTACGCTTTAAATTTTTCTTGGAGAGCCTGCAAATAATATTTTTCAAGCGTTGTAGTGTAAGCTTTGGTTTTTATGGTCTGCGTTTTTTGAACCATAACGCGCAAATTTTTATGCAGGGCGTCAAGTGCGCTTAAATCGTTGACAAGCCCCGCCGCGCGTGCAATATAATCTTGCGGCGAATTAATCGGCACTGCAAGTCCTTCAATTCCGAACTGTTTCAAAATGCTTAATCCCGTACGCGTATTCCTGCGCTCGCCGTAAAAAGTTATAACAGGTACGCCCATATAAATCGCGTCGAAAGTTAAACTTCTGCCAACGTACGGGTACGCATCCAGCAAAACGTCCAAATGAATCAATTCCTGCATATAATTTGCATCGAACGGGCGGAATAAAATTCTGTCCATATTGAAGCCGAACTTTTTCATTTTTTCGTACGCCCTGTCAATCGCCGTGTTGCTTAAAAATTCTTCTGCGCGAATCAGCATAACAGATTTCGGCACAGTTTCAAGCAAATCTTTCCAAATTTTCAACATATCGTCATTGACATCTTGCCATTTGCAGATTGTACCGAAAACAGAATAATTTCTTTTTGTAGCGGGCGCGTATTCAGGTTTTGGAACATCTTCGCGCATTGCATAACAAAATTGGCTCGGCAAGTACAAAAGTTTTTCCGTGAAAAATTTATCGTGTTCGCCCTTCGGGTCAACATTTTCATCGGTAATAAAATAATCCATTTGTTTTAAGCCGGTGGTAAACATATAGCCTAAACCGCTGACTTGCACGGGCGCGGGCTTGTACGCAAAAACAGGCAAGACGTTGCCTTCGGTATGCCCTGCAAGGTCAACCAAAACGTCAATTTTATCATTGTGAATTTTTTCGGCAAGTTCGGCGTAACTCAAATTTTGCACGTCAACAAAATGCTCCGCCTGCTTTTTATAAAGTTCGGTGTAAACGTCCGCCCTTTCCGCCAAGTTGTACAAAGTAACTTCAAATTTTCTTTTATCGTGCGAGGCAATAGCACCGAATGCAATCGTAAAAGTTTCGTGTTGGCAGAAATTTGGCGAAATGTAACCAATTTTAATTCTGCCTTCGGGCTTGCTGTATTCGGTGTAAGGTTTAATATTTTCAACAAGTTTTTGAAAGTCAAAATGCGCCGCCGCCAATTCTTCGCTTGAAAGATTTAATTTATTCAGCGTGAAAAGTTTTGCGCTTGCCGCCTTGCATTTACCTTCCAAAGTTTCAGCGAAATTAATTGCCTTTTCGTAATTGTCAACCGCCGCCTGCGGGTTGCCGCTCATAGCTTCAAGGTCAGCTTGCAATTTGTGATAGTGCGAAATAAATTCATTTGAGAAATTGGAAAGGTTATGCCCGCGCTCATAAATTGCCCGCCCCGTCGCGCAGATTGAATCATAAGCTCCGCCGTAATCGCGCAGAATTTTTTTGCAGAACGCACTCAAATATAAAATTTCGGCTTCGTGATTTTTATCAGCCTGCGCGGCAAGTTCCAAATTGTAAACCGCGCGTTTGATATTAATTTGATTTTGAATTTTGCCCTTGTTAAATTCAGGTTCCATTGCAATATAATTTTTTGCGCGGTTGTAATAAAATTCGGCTTGTTCGGCAGTAACGGGCGGCGCGTCTTGCGGAAATTCGGGAAGTTCTTCGCCGTTAATCCACGCCTTAAAAATTTTTTCGTAAGCGTCCTCGACTTCGCCCATATAAATCATATCATTCATAACGGGCGACTCTTCCATTTTGCGGCGAATCGTCAAATGATATTCGCGCACCCTGTCAATATCGTTCGCAAGGTCAACTGCTTTTTGAATGTATTCTTCAACGCTGAAGGCGCAAAGTTCCTCAAGCCCCATATTCTTTAAAAGCGAATAGCCGAAGCGGGAATTGTGCCGTTCCTGCACCAAAGTTATAACGGGTACGCCCATATAAAGTGCGTCGCAAGTTGTACCGCCGCCTGGATAGGGGAAAGTGTCCAGCGCAATATCCGCGTTGGTGTATTTGTGCAAATAGCGCAATTCGTCAGGTTCATAAATTAATTTTTCAAGCGGAAGCCCCGCCTCTTGAATACGTTTCAGCGCGGCGTCAGTGCCGTATTTGTCACGAAAAGCCTTGCCCTTCAAATAAAGTTTTGCATTGGGGACGGCGTTTACAATTTTTGCCCAAACTCTCAACGCCTCGTCAGTAACCTTTGTAAAATTGTTAAAACTTACAAAAGTTATAAAGCCGTTTTTTGTACAAGCGGCAGGATTTACAACGGTCGGTTCATCGTGCCACATATAGCAAAAATGACTGTGTTGCAGGCGGAGCATTTTTTCACTGAAAAATTTTTCATTCAAGCCGACGGGGTCTGTATATTTATCAACCATAAAATAATCAATCGGCTTAAATCCCGTCGTATTAAACCAACCGATAGCACTGATAATAATCGGCGCGGGCTTGTACGCAACAACATTCATAACGTTGTTGGCGGTATGCCCTGAAAGGTCAACCAAAATATCTATTTCATCGTCTTTGATTCTTTGCGCGGCAACTTTCGGGTCGTCGAAAAGAATATTTCTGAAACCGTCAACGCTCTTTTTGAAACCTGCAGCAACGTTATCTTCTTTGTTTTTGGCGTAAATATAAACTTCAAAGCGGGATTTATCGTAGCATTTATAAAAAGCGTAACTGAAAAAAGCTACAACGTGGCGGCGAATATCGGGCGAAATGTAGCCAATGCGCAATTTTTCATGGCGGGGATGAGTTGCAGGGTCATGCACAAATTGCTGAACGTTTTCAAAAAGTTTGTTAAAGCCGCAAATTTCCTCAAACATTTTTTCGCGTGTAACGTTGACATTGTGCAAGCTGAAAAGAAAATTGCTGTAGTCTTCGCGCTGGATTCTGTCAATAAAAGTGCGCGCGTTTTGGTCAACGGGAACATTTGTATTTTCTTTCGCGCTCAATTCGTAATATTTCAAAGAATTAGGCGCGTCGCCTGCGTAGCGGTAAGCGTGCCCCAAAATATTATAAATCATCATTTTTGTAAGCAAATCCAATCCCGGCAACTTCAACGCTTTTTCTGAATACTCAATGCAGCCGCCGTAATCTTGCTTTAAATCTTGCACGCGGGAACGCAAAAATAATCTGTAGGGAGTAGGCGGGAATTTTTTTTCAAGGTAAGTAACGGCTTTATCGGCTTCATCGCGCCTGTTGTAGTCAACATAAATTGACGCAACTTTTTCTGCGGCGACGGGATCATCGGGCTCCAAGTCGGCAAGAGCTTTAGTAGCAGCCATAGTTTTTGCCTCGTCATGCAATGTGCCGTGATAATAAAATAATTCCTTTAAAGCTTCAATAACTTTTTTCTGTTTTTTCTCAACGTCTTTTTTATTGGCTTTGATTTTGCGCAATTTTTTAACCTCCAAAAACTTTCTTGCAAAATAATTATCGTCAGCTTATAATTTAAAATAAAGCGACAACCGCTTTTAAACTTAACGGCAAATATTATATCACAAGTTTTTTGCAAAATAAAACTTTTGAAATTTTTTAATTTTAAGTTAAAATTTTAAATGTGGTTTTTCTTTCTTTAGAAAGAAAGAAAAGCCACCTAAAAGAAAGAAACTCTTCGCCCGTCAGGGCCGCTCGGTTCAAGTACGCGCTTAGTCAGTACGCCCCTTTTTGGGGCGCAAACTTTTTCCGACGCTTCTAAAAAAGGTCAAGCTGCGGCTTTAGTGACGGGCGTATTACAAGCATTAACAGGTTGCACTTTCAGGCTTGCAAAGTAGCAAGTGACGCGCATCCTGCGCGAGTGGCGGCTTACATCACGTTCGCCGCCTTTCCGCAAATAAAAAAACTGCTTTTTGAGAGCAGTTTTTTTTGTACGCAAAATTATTTCTTGCCGCGCTTTTTTAAAAAACTAAGTACCACGAACCCCAACGCAATCCCGCCGATAATGTAAACGTCATACTCTTTGAAAAAAGCTTCCGAGCCGTCGCCTTGCCATTTTATGTAAATTGCAATTACCACCGCTATTACTACCAGCACGTTGGAAATCAGCCGCGCCCGCTTTTTTATAAAATCCATAACTTCACCTTGCTTTTATTTTATTCAACGCTTAAAATGTAATACATTCAAACTCGAAAGGAGTTATTCTTATCCTATGGGTATACTCGATAAATTGAAAAAAATTCTTCCAAAACGTAAAGAACCCGAATTGAAAAATAATGTGCCGAAGGAAAAAGAAAATATTCGCAAAACTTTTGGCGTATACTGCAACGCCAATCACGGCACGACAGATAACAAACTTTGCCCGAAATGTACTGCGCTCTTAACAACCGTAATGCTCAAAATTCAGCGTTGCCCCTACGGAATAGGCAAGCCTATTTGTGACGCCTGCGAAACGCCCTGCTTCGGCGAAGTTCCTACCAAAGAATTTAGAAACGTTATGAAAGCCGGGCAGAAAAAAATGCTCCTCTCGCACCCTTTAATGGCGGTAAAACACAAGCTCGCAAGTCTCGGCGTGGAATACGCCAAAATTCAACGCGATAAAAAATCTACCGATAAACAAAAGGAACAAGAGGAAAAAGTTAAAACCAAACTCGCCAACGCTACGCGCTCGCCCAAAAAATCTAAAAGGAAAAAGAAAAAGTAGTTGGATAGTGGAATAGTGGGATAGTGGGATAGTTTTGACTATAACACTATCATACTACAACACTATAACACTATACTTGCGTGTTTAATGAATCGTACTTGTCGAAGAGCGATACAAAATCTTTCACTGCAAGCGGCTTTGAAAAATAATAGCCTTGAATGTCAACCGAGCCCATATTTGTAATATAATCAAGTTGCGTTTGAGTTTCAACGCCTTCAGTTACAACGCCCATTCCCAATTCCTTAGCAAGCCCGATTATCATTAAAAGAATTGTCCGCGCACGTTCAGAAAGTTCAATTTCACGCACAAAAGCCATATCAACTTTCAAAACGTCAATGTCAATATTTTTCAACATATTCAGCGAAGAATAGCCGCTCCCGAAATCGTCCATTAAAATTGGAAAACCATTTTCTTTGAACTGATTAATAATTTTTATAAGTTGTTGCGGGTTGTCGGTGTACGCGCTTTCAGTAACTTCCAATTTCAGCATCCACGGCTCTAAATCGTATTTCTTCAAAAGATTCAACAGAAAAATTAACAAGTCGAAACTGTAAAAATTCAGCCGCGAAACATTTACTGAAATTGGAACTATTTTTTTGCCCGCGTCCAATCTGCTGCGCAAAAATTTACAAACTGTCTCCCAAACAAATCTGTCAAGCTTGACGATAAAGCCGTTGCGCTCAAATACGGGGATAAAATAGCCGGGCGAAATCATTCCGCTGTCAGGGTGAAACCAACGCACCAACGCCTCCGCGCTGACAATTTCATTTGTTTCAGGGCGAAAAATCGGTTGCAGAAAAATTGTAAATTGATTGTCCTTCAATGCAAATTCCATATCACGCACAATCATTTGTTCCTTCAGCATTCGGTCTCTCATACCAACGTCATAAAAATTATAGCGGCGAACATAATTGCCTTTAATTTTACTCAACGCCATTCTTGCCCTGTCGCACATTTGGTCAACGGGGAGATTTACGTCAATTACCGGGTAAACGCCGCCGAAAAATAAAATGTTGTGACTTATTCCGAGCGTTTTAATGGTGTCGTCAAGTTCTTTCATAAGGCGATCCATATCAAGCGTATCTTGCGGCACGCACAATACAAAATGGTCAGCTTCAATTCTGCCGGAAAGTCCTATTTGCGGATTAATTTTTTTCTGAAAATAATTTGCGGCGGTCTTCAAAATCAAATTGCCCGTTTCATTGTGGAATAAATCGTTGACAACTTTAAAACAACTTATATCAAGATAAACAATGCTGTATTGCACTTCGGGATTTTCTTTAATCATTTCGGCGGCTTTTTCGTAAAAAGCTTCGCGGTTATAAAGTCCTGTTAAAGAATCAATTTCAATGTAGCGATTCATTTCTTTAATGCGCTCGTCTTTTTCGGCTTGGTGGCAATGTGCAAGAACGTTTCTGAGCCTGTAAGTTACAACGGTTTCATTTAAAGGCGTGGTAACAAATTCTGTTGCGCCGCTTTCCATTGCGCGGGCTTCGGTTTCCGAATCGCCGTGCGTTGTTATTGCAACTATAGGAATATTTTTATAGCGGGAATCCTGCGCGAGAGTTTTTAAAAAGTCAAAGCCATCCATAACTTGAACGTTGAGCGCAATTAAAATAACTTCAACTTTATGATTAGTCAAAATATTGTTGCATTCGTATTCGTTATCGGCGGGCATAATCTGATATTTATTTTTGCAAATCGCCGCCAATTCGTCATAAATATTTTTTTCCGCGCCCGCCAAAAGTATTATCGGTAAAGCTTTTTCCATTTCATCGCCTCATTCCAAAAAAATCTTTACGTAATATTAACACTTTGCATAAGATTTAACAACAAAATTATTTTGCCTTGCGGGGCGAATTTTTTTATATTTTGGGAGATTATGTTTCTAAATGTAAGTTTTTTTATATTATAAATGTACTTTCTTTTTCCGAAGCAAAAAAGAAAGTACCAAAGAAAAGTGCTTTTTTTTCGCCCGTCAGGGCCGCTCGGTTTCTGTACGCACGTAGTAACAGGTTGCCCCCTTTGGGGCCTCTACTTTTTCCCACGCATCAACATTGGTACGCGCTGCGGCTTTAGTGACGGGCGTATTACATTAGCGTTACAGGGTTGCAGTTACAATTCAGCAAACTAGAAATTGCCGCGCGTCCTGCGCGAGGGTATGAGGCGCACGTCCTGTGCGCCTCTTTTTGCAAAATTAAATTCTGGAGCCTTTTTGAGTAAGCGTGATATTTGCGGGCAGATAGTCAATTTTATTTTCGGCGGCAATCATAGCTTGAATTTTTGTGCGCAAATTTTTATAGAACTTTGAGGCGGTATAATTTTTATAGGCGGCTTCATCTTTGAAAATTTCCATAACGTGGAAAATGTTGGGATTGGCTTGCTCGGCAGTCAAAAACATTCCCATAACGTTTGAATCGTCATTGACGGCGCGGACGTATTCAGCCGCCATTAAATTTTGAAATTCCAAAAGATTTTCGGATTTAACTTCAAATTTCGTAGTGATAACGAATTGGCCGACGCCGTTATCTTTCTGTTCCAAAACTATTGCATTAACGGGCAAAAGTCTCAAGCCCTTCAGATATTGAAAACGTTCGGCGCGGTACGTTTGAAAGGCGGGGCTTGTGCTGTGGATTCTGTAAGCTTCGTGACTTTCATAAATTTCCAAAAGTCTCATCAAGTCGGGATTATTTTTTTCAATAACGCCGTAAAGTGCATAAGTGCCGCTTTCTTTGGCGGAAGTTGACGCCAAAACGCGCGCGCCTATTTCGGAAATTTTGCCTAAATTGCCCGGCGTTGCCTCGACAACTGCCCATTGTACGCGCGGAAAATTTCCTTCGGGCGTGCGAATTGATTTTGCGCCCGCACTCCCTGAAAAAATTATCAGCAAGCTAAACATTATCGAAAAAATTTTCAACATAAAAATTCCCCTCTCAAAAAAAATAGCCGACACAAAATTTACTGCGCCGGCTAAAAAGTTTTCAAAGAATTATTTTTTGTTCGCCATAAATTGTGCGAGAGTTTGCCCGCCAATTCCCCAATTATCAAGGTCATTTTCTTTAACGAGGACATAGAAAAATTTTTCGTCAACGTTGAGAATTTTGCTTGCAGTTTTGGTAAGTTCGGCAACAAGTTGCTCCTTTTGTTCCTTTGTAGGGTGAACAGCGTCGATTGAAATTAACGGCATAAAAATTTCTCCTTAACCTAAAATTTTAATAACAGCGTCGCCGACACTTGCTGCGCTTGCGGGATTTTGCCCCGTAACCAGCCGCCCGTCAACAACGACATTATCGCTCCAATTTGCGGCGGCGTGATGAATTGCGCCGCGTTCGTTTAACTTATCAGCCAACAAGAACGGTACAATTTTTGTAGCTTGCACTTCGTCCTCTTCGCCGTTGGTAAAACCTGTAACATTTTTGCCGGCAACCAAATAACTTCCGTCGCTAAGTTTAACGTTGACGAGAGCGCAGGGACCGTGACAAACTGCTGAAACTACGCCGCCGTTTTCGTAAATTTCGCGCGTAACTTTTGCAACTGCGGGGCTGTCAGGAAAATCCCACATTACGCCGTGCCCGCCCGCAAAAAATATTGCGTCATAATCTTTAGCGTTGACTTCGCCGAGTTTCAAAGTGTTTTCAAATTTTTTCTGAAAATTGGCATCGTCCCAAAATTTTTTATTAACGGCGTCAGTAAAATCCAAGCTGTCCTTGTCAATGGGCGGCTTGCCGCCTTTAATCGACGCCAAAAAAGTTTCGTAACCTGCCGCTTCAAATTTCGCCATTGGGTGCGTAAGTTCGCTGAGCCAAAAACCTGTAGGAATACCCGTTGAGCCTTTAACGTTGTTGCTTGTAACGACGCACAAAATTTTCTTCAAATTAATCGCTCCATTTTCTTTTCCCATTCACGAATTGTTGAAACGTTGGCTTTATCTGCCAAACTTTCAAGCTTTTTAATTTCGTCCGCAGAAAGTTTAACGTTGAGAATTTTAGCGGCGTCTTCGACGTGATTAATTTTTGTAACGCCGATAATTGGCAAAGTGCCCTTGTTAATTGCCCACGCCGTGCCGATTTGCGCCGCGCTTAAATTGTGCGCCGAGCCAATTTCTTTCATTGCGTTTGTAAGTTCTTCCAACTGCGGCAAAATCGGATTATAAGCTTGCGCACGCGCCGAGCCTTCGGGGAAGGGGTTTTTGGTATCATATTTGCCTGAAAGTGCGCCCTGTTCCAAAACCATATACGCAAAAAATGTTATATCGTTTTCCCTGCAATAATCCAGAATCCCCGAACTTTCCGAAGAACGATTTAACAAGCTGAAATGATTTTGTACCGCCGAAACTTTGAAACCTTCCGCTTGCAAAATTTCATTGGCGCGTTTCAATTCTGTAAGGTTATGATTCGATACGCCCGCAAATTTAATTTTGCCGCTTTTCAGCAACGGAATAAGTTGGGGCGTCCACCTTTCAACGTCGGCGGGATTGTGTATCCAATAAATATCAATGTAGTCAATGTTCAAGCGTTTCAAACTTGCGTCCGCCATTTTTTCCATTGAATTATCGTACATTTCGGCAATTTGCGGCGTGAATTTTGTTGAAACAATAATATCTTCGCGCTTTACGGTTTTTGCAAAAGTTCCAAGAATATCTTCAGAAGCTCCCATACCGTAAACAGTCGCAGTATCCCACAAATTTAAACCTGCCGCCGTTGCCGCGTCAAAGAGCGGCTTTAAATCTTTCGCCTCAAGATTATGACCAAAAATTTGATTTCCGCCGACAGTTCCTGAACCCCAAGCCCACGCGCCAAGTGCAATTTTCGGTAATTTCATAATTAACTACCTCGCTTTTTACAATAAATTTTTTGCATTATCTATGTAAATTTTTTCTGTCAAATTTCGCTGCGCCAATTCGGCGTCAAGTGCAGATTTTTTCTTCAGCAAAATCGGTGCAAGTACGTAAGGAAAATCTGAACCGTAAACGAGCTGATTGACATTGACAATTTTTAAAAGAATGTCCATTTCTTCGGGCATTGGGTCGCCCGCCAAATCGAAGTACAAATTTTGCAAGCCGCTTGAAATATCTGTAGGCGGCATCATTTTCATTGACGCCAACATATGAAACATTGCGCCGGCGCGTTGTTTCATATACGGCAGGAAAGAGCCGCAGTGCGGGACGACTAATTTTATTTTGGAAAATTTTTCAAGCGTGCCGTTTGCCAAAAGATTTAAAACCGCGCGGGTTGTATCTGCGGGATATTCAAACAACGCCATAACTTTGCCCGTTATGACTTTTTCGCGCGGTAACGTTCGCGCAGGACTCGGGTGCATAATTACCAAAGAATTTCTTTTATTAAGTTCTTCAAAGATTGGATTTAAAATTTCGTTGCCCAAATACACGCCGTCAGAATTGCTTGCAACCTTGACGCCCAACGCGCCCAATTTTTCCATAGAATATTTAATTTCGTTTATTGAACCTTCAACGGCGGGCATTGGCAACACTGCAACAAAGCCGAATTTATCGGGATATTTTTTACAGAGCGCGGCGGTTTCTTCGTTAATTTGCCGTGCAACTTCGCAGGAAAGTTTTTCATTTTTTGCGCCGTTGTAAATGTGCGGCGTAGGCATTGATAAAATTGTGAAATCTATTCCCGCGTCTTCCATAAATTTTAAATGACTTTCAACCGACCATTTTGGCAGCGGAAAACCTTCCTCCGCCTGCGCGTCAATCCCCAACTTTTTTAAGCCTTCGACGTACGAATTTAACATTGCGTGCGCGTGGAAATCTATTTTTTTTGCTGAAAAATTTTTTGCCTCAACCAATTTAAAATCTCCCAAAAACATTGACATTGCCGCAAATGTTGACAACTTTAAAAATTCTCGACGATTCATTTATTTTGCTCTGCAACTTTTTTTACAACTGCAAGCGCGTTCAAACTGCGCGGATAACCGATATACGGCTGAATTTCTGTAATTACGTTGGTTAAAAATTGCGCGTCATTGCCCTGCACGAAATTTGCGGCAGTATGTGCGGTAAGTTGAGGCTCGCAGCCGCCCTGCGCCGCAATGTAGCAGAAAGTTATTAATTCCCTGTCCTTGTTTGAAAGACCCGTGCGCGTGTAGTAATCGCCGAAACAATTCGCCGCCAACATATAATTTATATCACTGCCCTTCCAAAAATCTTGCATTTGTGCGCCGAAAAGTTCAACTTGCTTTGCTGTACCCATTTCGCGGCGGTTTTCCAAAGTTGTTGTACCTTGAGGTTCAAGCGGCAATTTTATTTTTTTCGCCTTCATAACTTCATTTGTTGCAATTACAAAAGGTTTCGTTCTGCCAATTCCCAAATACGCCGTTGCTTGGTAAACAATTTCCTTTGCCTCGACAGGTTTCAAGCCGTTATCAAGTGCAACGTTCAACACGCTTTTAAATTCGTCAACGCCCTGACAGCCCAACAGCGCGGATAAAATTGACATATAGCGCGCGCGGTTGTCGAGCTTGCCGAGCGAAGGTACTTCTTCATTTGAAAAATAATCAAAGAACTTTGTAAATTCGGGGTCAGCCTTTCTTGTTTCTGCGTCAAAGTGCGTTGCAGATTTATCGACAGGCGCGGCTTCTGCGCCGCCCGTTCCTACCGCGCCGAAAATTCCCAACATCGCCGACATTAATAAAAGTTTTCTAGCCTTCATTTTGTATTGTCCTTTCAAGTTAAATTTTTTCAAAATCAAAAATCCCTAGTGCCTAATGCCTAAAAATTATTTTTTATTTAAAATAAATTTTTCACCGGGAGCGAGCGCGTGAACTCTTTCAGGATTGACAACGGCGGCTGCAAGTTCGGCGGGGTTGCCGTTGAAAGTATTCATATTCGGCGCGTCAACGCTGCCCCAATGTATGCAAATCAAATCTGCGCGAGGGTACGTATTCGCCAATTTTACCGCGCCTTCAAAAGTTATGTGCCAAGTGTTATCTGCAAAATCCAATAAAATTACGTCGGGCGCGGGCATTTCCAAATGTTCCTTCAATAATCTTGAATCGCCCGGCAACCAAATTTTTCCATCCAAAGTCTCAATCCAAAAACCGCAATAATCCTCCAATTTATAATCCCGCCAATGATGTTTTTGTGAAAAATTTTTCCAATTATGCTCGGCGGGCGTCAATGTTATTTTCATTTCGCCTACCGAAAAAGTTTCGCCTATATCGTGTCCAATTCCATTCAAGCCTTCGTCACGAATTAAACCCGCTACAAATTGCGGCGCGTGAAATTCCTTGCAAACTTTTTCAACGTCGTGAATTGTCGGCTTGCTGAAGTGGTCGTTGTCATCGTGCGTGATTAAAAGCGCGTCAAGTGTCGGAATATCTTTTGGCAGAATCGGCATTTCAATTAATAAATTCATATCGAAGCCTTCCAGCAACGGGTCAATCATAATATTTTTGCCGCGACTGTTAATGAAAATGCTTGCGTTGCCGAGCCAATAAACCGCCGTGTTGTCGATTTTCTCAAAATCTTTTTTTGTAAGCGGGATTGTCGGTGCGGGAATTGCCTGCCCTTTTTCGTTTTTTGAAATGTTCATTTTGCACGCTCCTTAAAAATTTTCATTAAAAAATATTTTTAAAATGTACTTTCTTTTTCCGAAGCAAAAAAGAAGAGCAATGCTCCTACTCGTCGCATTGCAGGGCGAGTTGCACCGACCCTGCTTTTCTATTTTAATATTTTTTACTATAACACTATCCCACTATCAAAGATTTGCGCCGATTTTAAAAGTCGCGTCGCCAAATTCCGAACCTTCAACCGCCGAACGGTAGCCGCAACCTAACGCCCAAACTTGCCCTACGTCCTGCCATTCCATATAGCGCACCAAAGTTTCATAATGACTTTGCAACGCCGTAAAAGTCCAGTCCGCGCTGTTCCACGCCGTCGCCATAAATATTGACTTCTTGCCGTGCAATTTGCCCGTACGCGAATAAAATCTGTCAACTATCGTTTTAAGTTGCGCACTCATTCCGTAATAATAAAGCGGCGTCACTAAAACCAACAAATCAGCCTCAAGCATTTTCGGCATTAAAGTTTTTGAAATTGCGTCGTCAAAAATGCAGTCGCCGTCCATCCCGCAATGGTTGCAACCTCTGCAAGGATTAATTTTTTCGTTCGCCGCGTCAAAAATAAAAACTTCGTGCCCCGCCGATTTTGCGCCTTCAGTGAATCTTTGCGCCAAATATTTTGACGTGGATTCTTTTTCAGAATGCGGACTGCTGTTGATAACTACGATTTTCATTTTTGCTCCCCCTGAAACACTTTTGCTAACTTCTTTTTTGTCAGCGGACGCCGCCAAGCCGCAACCGCTTAAAAATAAAGTTGCTGCGCCCGCTAACGCTACTTTTAAAAATTTTCGCCTGTCCATAATTATTTTTCTCCCAGAAGTTTTATAATGCAATTATATGCAAGTTCGTAAATCGAATGGTAAATAAAATTTGTGCCCGCCGCGTCCATTGCGTCAATTTGTTTTTGACTAACCACCGTGTAGGGATAAATTCCATAAATAAACGGAAAAAACGCATACAAGAAATTTTGCTTTTCGGCTTCGGATTTTGACGGAAAAAATTTATCCAAACAATTTTTGACGGTGCGTAAAGATTTACCGTAAACTTTTTTAAACTCAATCAAATTTTCTTGGCGGCTGTTCATTTCCATATCAAAGTGATTCATTGACAGCAATTTTAAAAGTTGGCGGCGATTTTCCAGCGACTTCGCCAACAACTTTGCAAATTCTTCCGCCTTCAAATTTTCATTTTCAGAAATAATTTTTTCGAGTTCGTCAATCCAAAGTTCATATTCTTTTTGGTGCAACGCCAAAAAAATTTCTTCTTTCGTGTTGAAATAATTGTAAATTGAAGTGCGCGTAAACGAGGTTATTTTTCCAATTTCAATAATTGTAATATCTTTAAAATTCATCGTTTGGTAAAGTTTTTCGCAAGCCGAAATAATTTCTTCGCGCCGCGAAGTACTAAATTCTGCTGAAACTTTCGGCATTTCATCTACCTCCTAAAAAAACTGACACGTTGTCAATAATTGCATTATAAATTTAAACTGACACTTTGTCAACTTATTTTTTGGTAAGGTGTGTTTGAATTTTGAAACGTTGGCGATAATGGGGGCGCACACGGACGTGCGCCCCGTAAAAAGTCGCGCAGGACGCGCAGAACTTGCTGTTTGCTGAAATATAACTGCAACCAAATAAAAGCTAATGTAATCTCCGCCCGTCACTAAAGCCGCAGCTTATCCTTTTTTACGAGCGTCGGAAAAAGTAGAGGCCCCAAAGGGGGCCGCCTGTTACTACGTGCGTACAGAAACCGAGCGGCCCTGACGGGCGATAAAAAGCACTTTTCTTTGGTTCTTTCTTTTTTGCAGGAGAGCACGCCTTGCTATGCAAGCCGCGCAGGAAAAAGAAAGAACATTCAATTTATAAAAACTAAAACAAAAAATTTGAAAGTACAATAATTTTTTTTGCTTGCAAATATGTTATAATCTGCCAAAGGAGTGAACGCATTGAAACAAATCACTTATAAATTTGAAGACAGAGAAAGCTTTATGCATTTTGCAACTAAACTAAAAAACAGTTCCTACTATAAAAATTCAAAAACAGTTTTGATAAAAGTTGCAACGGCGCATTTTTACGAACACGAGGCAAAGGGCTTGTACCGAGACCTGCGAATGCTTTTCCCAAAAAATAAAGTCGTCGGAATATCAATGACGAATTTTCAAGTTAAAAATTTTGATTTCGACATTGACACGCCCGAATGGACGAAAAGATTTAACAAAAATATTAAAAATCACGTCATTGTAACTTGTTGCTTTTTTGAATGTACCGATATAAATATTTTTGAAATTGACGCAATGGAAATTGATGATTTTGTTGCAATGACGCAGGATTTAAATAAGACTCTTAAAAAAATTCCAAACTTAAAGGGCGTAGAAATTTTTTACGGCAACGGCAGCGAAAGTGTCGGGCTTTTTACTGACCTTGTTTCAAAGGGGCTTGAAAAAATTCCTTTCTTCGGCGCAGAAGCCGGCGTTGCAAAAAAACTTGACGAGGACGACGGAACAGTTCACGAAACTATTTTTAAGCACGAATCGGTGCAATATGTAATGGGCGAACGTTACCACGATGAAGGCATTGTTGTAATTGCCTACAGCGGCGCGGATTTGAACATTTCTACAGAATACCATTTCGGCTGGAAACCGCTCGGCAAGGAAATGACTATTACAGAAACGCTCGGCACAAATTGCATTGTTTCAATCGACAATCAGCCCGCCATTGAAATTTACAAAAAATATTTGGGCATTGAGCCGAATGAATTTTTAATTTTTAATGTAATGGAATTTCCGTTTGTGGTACAGCGTGGAAATTTGCCCGCGTCAAGAGTTGCAGTTTTCTATGACGAAGACGGCAAATTATATATGACGGGCGAAATTCGGCAGGGCGAAAAAATTCGATTGAGTTACGGCAACCCCGAAGAAATTTTGCTTGGTACGTGGAATGCAAGCGAACGCATAAGGCAATTTGACCCCGACGGAATTTTTATTTACATTTGCGCGGCGCGTACTGCTTATTTGGGCGAAGACGCCGAAAGAGAATTGAAAGACTTCAAACGCATAAGGCGCGATGTTTCATATTGTTTCGGCAACTGCGAAATTTATAAATATCGCGGGCAGGGCGGGCAACTTGCAACTTCAGTGCTTGCCGTTGCTCTGCGCGAAGGTACCGCCTGCGCTTGCGAAAAAATTTCTATTCCGCAATTTGAAAACAAGAAAAAAGAAGTTGTTGTACCGATTCAAAAACGCCTTGCAAATTTCCTTAGCGCGGTTGCAGTCGATTTAAAAGAATCCAACGCAAAATTTAAAGAAGCCGCGCTCGCCGCAGACGCCGCCAATAAAGCTAAATCTCAATTCCTTTCCAATATGAGTCACGAAATCAGAACGCCGATTAACGCAATTTTGGGAATGAATGAAATGATTCTGCGCGAAGAGGCTAACTCAACTATTCTTGAATACGCCGAAAATATTCGCACGGCGGGAAATACTTTGTTGGGGCTTGTCAATGATATTTTGGATTTTTCAAAGATTGAAGCCGGCAAAATGGAAATTATCCCCGTCGAATACGCGCTAAGTTCCCTGCTTAATGACTTGGTTAATATGATTCAGAAACGCGCCGAAAATAAAAATTTGACTTTTTATATTAATACCGATGAAAATCTCCCAAGCGAACTTTACGGCGACGAAATACGAATTAAGCAAGTTGTTACAAACATTCTTACCAACGCCGTAAAATACACCGAAAAGGGCAGCGTTACTTTAACCGTCAGTTATACCAAAATTGGCGATAACAAAATTAAACTTTTCTTCGGCGTCAACGATACGGGAATTGGAATTAAACCCGAAGATATTAAAAAACTTTACAGCGCGTTTGAACGTATCGAGGAAAAACGCAACCGCACTATCGAAGGCACCGGCTTAGGTATGAATATAACGCAACGCCTTTTGCATATGATGGGCAGCGAATTGGAAGTTAAAAGCGTGTACGGCGAAGGCTCCGATTTCAGTTTTGAAATTGAACAGGGCGTGGTTAATTGGCACAAGCTCGGCGACTTTGAAGAAAATTTCAAACACGCGCTAAGCCAACATAAAAAATACCGCGAAAAATTTACCGCGCCCAATGCAAAAATTTTGGTCGTCGATGATACTGTTATGAATTTAACAGTTGTAAAAGGCTTGCTGAAACAAACTAAAATTCAAATTGACACGGCGGAAAGCGGCTACGAATGTTTGGGAATGGTTACCAAAAACAAGTACGATATAATTTTCTTGGATCACCGTATGCCGGGAATTGACGGGATTGAAACTTTGCACCGAATGCAGGAATTGCATAACAACATTAATCACGAAACGCCCGTTATTTCCTTGACGGCGAACGCTATAAGCGGTGCGCGTAAACAGTACATTGACGCGGGTTTTCAAGATTATTTGACAAAGCCGATTGACAGCCAAAAGCTTGAAGATATGCTGATTGAATATTTGCCTTCGGAAAAAGTTTTGTCTTCAGAAGAACATAATGACGCCGAAGAAAATATTTCAGAAACAACTTTGCCCGATTGGCTTACAAAAATTGAAAGTCTCAACACGGCAGACGGCGTGAAACATTGCGGCAGTGTCGATTCTTACATTGACGCTTTAACAGTTTTTGCGCAATCTGTAATTTCGGGCGCGAAGGAAATTGCAAACTTTTACAAAAAATCAGATTGGAAAAACTATACAACGAAGGTACACGCGCTTAAAAGTTCCGCGCGCGTCATTGGCGCAAATGAACTTTCTGAACGCGCTAAACGTTTGGAGGACGCGGGGAATTGCGGCTACATTGAAGAAATTAAAAATGATACTGACGGATTGCTGGAACTTTATATAAGTTTTGCGGATAAACTTTCGCCGCTGTTGGAAGTCGAAGAAGAAACTGACAAGCCGCTGATTGACGCGGACGGCTTGGCGGAAGCTTATGAGGCGTTGCAGGAAGCGGCGGCGAATTTCGATTTTGACACGGCAAATTTTGTGCTTGAATCTTTGGCAGAATATAAAATCCCCGCCGACGCGCAAGAAAAATTTTCAAAGATTAAAGCAGCGGCAAGCAAGCCTGATTGGGAAGAATTGGGGAGTTTGTTGGCGGGCTGAGTTTTTTTCTTAAAAAAATTTTTTTTAATTTTTTAGTTTGGAAGTTTTTTGAGGAGTTAAGATTATGGAAAAAATTTGGACAAATTTGCAAATGAATATTAACGGCTTGACGCAGGAAGTTAAATTTTCAAAAACTGCGATTGACGAAATTTTTAACCCGTTGCTTAGGAAATTAACCGAGCTGCAGGGCTTAGCCGACAGAAAAATTGTAGTGTACCTTGCCGCGCCGCCCGCCGCCGGTAAAACTACCATTGCGCAATGTTTGGAAAAGCTCAGCCGCGAAAATATTATGTTTACCAATGTACGCGCGTTGGGTATGGACGGCTTTCATTTCGATTCGGAATACTTGAAAAGTCATAAAATCCTGCGCGAAGGCGAAGAAATTTTAATGAACGATATAAAGGGCGCGCCTGAAACTTTCGACGTTGATTCAATGCAAAATAAATTGCGCGAAGTGCGGCAGGAAGGCACGAATTGGAATATTTATGACAGAATTATTCACGATGTTGTACACGACGCGCTGAGCGTTGAGGACGATATAATTTTGGTCGAGGGAAATTATTTACTGCTTGACGAGCCGCGCTGGACGAACATTCGGATTTTGGCGGATTATACGATTTTCATAAAAGCCGCGCCCGAACTTTTAACCGAACGCTTGATAACGCGCAAAATGAAAAGCGGCTTGACGCGCGAACAGGCTGAAAATTTCTACCGTACAAGCGACGGCAAAAACGTTGAGCGCGTTTTGAAAAATTCCGCGCACGCCAACGAAACGTGGCAACTTCAACCTGACGGCGATTATATCAAGCTTGAGGACGAAGAAGAAAATTTTTGCGAAATAGTTTTTGAAGATGACGCTGAAAATTAAAGTTTGCGGCAGTTGCGGCGAATTTGTGCAGGGCTTTTTCAACGGCGCACCAATTTTAATAACTTGCCCGATTGAAAAATTTTCGACGGTTGAAATTTCGGAAGAATTTTCGGGAATTGAAGGGCTCGGCGAAAAATCTTTATTAATGTTGCAAAAAACGCTTGAACTTTTTGAAATAAAAAATTTTGACTGCGGAATAAAATTAACTTCAGAATTGCCGCGCGGCAAGGGTATGGCGTCAAGTTCTGCAGATTTGGCGGCGGTTGCAAAAGCCGTCGCCTTATTTTTTGGCAAAAATATTTCAGCTGAAGAAATTGCAAAGTTGGCAACTTCGATTGAGCCGACTGACGGAATTTTTTTTAGCGGAGTGGTTGCAATGAATCCCGTTACGGGCGAACTTTTGAAAAAAATTTCCCTGCCTGAAAAATTTATCGTTGCAATTTTCGATTACGGCGGCGAAGTTGACACGCTGAAATTTAACAAGCGCAGTAACTTTCAAATTGCCGCGCTTGTTAATACTTTGAACTTTGAACTTGTCGAAAAATCCGCGCTTGCCAATCAAGAAATTTTGTACAAAAAAAATCTGCGCGAAATAATGACCTTTGCAAAAAGTCTCGGCGCAGTTACTGTAAATGTTGCACATTCGGGCACGGTTACGGGGATTTTTTTTCACAATGACGATAAAAACATTGACACCAAAATTTTGGAAATTGCGCGGCGTTTTGACTTTATAAAATTTTTGACAAAAACAAAACTGATTGACGGGGGAATTTATGAAAAAATTTGAACACGGCGGGCAAATTTACAACGCGGACGGTACAACGGGCGATTGGCTGGATTTTAGCGCGAATATTAACCCGTTGGGAATTTCGGAAAAAATCCGCGCGGCGATTATCGAAAATCTTGACAGCGTTAAAAATTATCCCGACCCCAACGCCGCCGAATTAAAAGCCGCAATTTTTCAACGTTACAAAGTGCCGCCCGAAAATTTAATTTTGTTGAACGGCGCGGCGGAATTTTTTTACCTGTATTTGAACGTTACGCGCTCGCAAAAAATTTTAATCCCCGTGCCGAGCTTTTCCGAATATGAACGCGCCGCCCGCGCAATTAACGCCGAAATAATTTATTTCTACACGCACGCAGAAGAGAATTTTCAAATCGACGCCGAAAAAATTTTGGCGCAAAACGCAGATTTAATAATTTTTGGACGCCCGCAAAATCCTACAGGCAATTTAATTTCTCTCGACGCAATTAAAAAAATTTCCGCCAACAAAAATATTTTGGTTGACGAATCTTTTATAGATTTTTTGAAAGTTGAATCCGCGCGGCAACTTGTTTCAGGAAAAATTTCTGTTGTACAATCCTTGACGAAAATTTTGGCAATTCCCGGCTTGCGCTTAGGTTTCGCCGTCGCCGAAAAAAATTTGGCAGAAAAACTTAACGCCGCAAAAGATGTTTGGAATGTAAATTTTTTGGCGCAAAAGGCGGGCGTTGCCGCGTTAGCTGACGAAAAATTTTTTGACGATACAAGAAATTGGTTGCAAGCAGAAAAAAATTTTTTTGTCGAAAGGCTGAAAAAAATTCCGCGCTTGCAAGTTTTTGAGCCTACTGCAAATTTTGTTTTGTTAAAATTCGACACGGCGGAAATTGCACAATCGATGCTTAAAAAATTGCGGCAAGAAAAAATTTTATTGCGCAGTTGCGAAAATTTCGCAGGGCTTGACGGGCGATTTTTGCGCAGTGCAATTCGTTCGCACGAAGAAAATTTAAAACTGTTGAACGCTATGGAAAAAATTTTAAACCTTTATATTTCAAATTAAAGGCAGGAAAAATTTTTTTATAAGCGAAATAACCTATGCTTAAAAATTATAATTGTTATTGCGTGGAGAGAAAAATTTTATGGAACGAATGGGAATATTGGGACCGCGCGGCACTCATTCGGAGGCGGCGGCAGTCAAACTCAACGAAACTTTGACTGAAAAATTTGAACTTGTGATTTACGGCGAAATTTTTGAGGCACTAAACGCCGTCGAAGAGAATAAAATTGACGCGGCGTTTGTACCGGTTGAAAATTCGCTTGAAGGCTCGATAAATATCACGCTTGACACTTTGGCACACAGTGATAATTTTATTGTTACGCGCGAATTAATTTACCCCGTGCATAATTTTTTAATGTCAAAAGTTGGCGTTGAAATTTCAAGCGTTAAAAAAATTTTTTCGCACGCGCAACCAATTTCACAATGCAGGAAGTTTCTTCAAAAAAATTTTCCACACGCCGAAATAATTTCAACTGCAAGCACTGCGCGCGCGGCTGAACTTGTTGCACAATCTGAAACTTTGGAAGGTTACGCGGCAATTTGCAGTGAACGCGCGGGCAAATTGAACGGCTTACAAACTTTGGCAAAAGAAATTCAAGACAACCTTTCAAACAGTACAAGATTTTTGGAAGTACGCCGCCGCCCCGAAAATTTTAATGTTTTCGATTTGCACGGCGATAAAAATTTAATTATCTGCCAAATTGACGGCTCTCGCGCAGGTGCGCTGTATGAAGTTTTGGGCGAATTTGCGCGCCGAAATATCAATATGACGCGCATTGAATCCCGCCCCGCGCGGACTGAATTGGGCGCATATATTTTTTTCTTTGATCTGGAAGTTGATAATTTTCGGCGGTTGCTTTTTGAATCGGTTGAGGCTGTTCGCCGCAAAAGTATTTGGCTAAAGAATTTGGGGATTTTTCCTGTTATCAAAGGCTAAAAAATTTTTTAATTTAATTTGAAAATTTGGCTGAAATTTGCGCGGCGAAGGTTGCAAAAATTTCGGCTTAAAATTTTAATTTTCCTACACTGCGTTAAACTCGAAAGGAGAAAATTTTTTATGGTAATTATTATGCGCCCTGAGGCAACACTTGAAAATATTGTCGAGGTTACGCGGGTAATTGAATCCGCAGGCTTGCAGGCAAAAATTATGGAAGGTGCGCAACAAAAAATTGTCGGTGTCATCGGCGACAAAACTAAACTTGTATCAGTAGCTATTGACGCTTTGCCCGGCGTTGAAAGCAGCGTCGCAATTTCAAAAAGTTACAAACTTGCAAGCCGTGAATTTCATCCGCAGTCAACAATTATTGAAGTCGGCGGCGTGAAAATCGGCGGCAATGAACCCGCAATAATGGCGGGACCTTGTGCCGTTGAATCACGCGAACAACTTTTCGCAGCGGCTGAAATTGTCAAAGAAGGCGGCGCACAATTCCTGCGCGGCGGCGCATACAAACCCCGCACTTCGCCTTATTCTTTTCAAGGGCTCGAAGTCGAAGGCTTGAAAATTCTTGCAGAGGCGCGCGAACGTACCGGCTTAAAAATTATTACCGAAGTTACAACCGTTGAAGGAATTGCGCCCGTTGCCGAGTATTCGGATATTTTACAAATTGGCGCGCGCAATATGCAAAATTTCGGCTTGCTGAAGGAAGTCGGCAAGTGCGGTAAACCCGTTATGCTCAAGCGCGGGCTCGCTGCAACTATCGACGAATGGCTCAACGCCGCCGAATATATTATGAATGATAATCCCGACGTTATTTTGTGCGAACGCGGAATTAGAACCTATGAAACTTACACGCGCAATACTTTAGATTTATCAGCGGTTGCCGCCGTCAAACATTTATCACATTTGCCGATAATAGTTGACCCTTCGCACGGCACGGGCAAATGGCGTATGATTAAACCAATGGCTTTTGCGGCAATAGCGGCGGGCGCGGACGGCTTAATGATGGAAATTCACCCTAACCCCGCGAAGGCACTTTCTGACGGCTCGCAGTCTTTGACGCGCGAACATTATTTAGATTTAATGAACGGCGTTAAAAAACTTTCAAAATTTATGCAAGAAGAAAATTTAAACCCTATCGTCATTGATTGACAAAAAATTTTAAATAAAAAAAAGGCAGCAGGGAAAATCCCTGTTGCCTTTTAGTTTGCCCAAAAAGTTTAGAAATTATTTTTCTTTGGCAAAAGTTAAAATGTTTTCGTCCTGCGCGAAAGTATCTGCATTATTATCTTGAATATCAGTAACAGTAAATTTCGCTTCGGTAATTGAATCCAAGTTTGTATCGTCAGTCATAAAATTATTATCTTCAAACAAATCTAAAGTGCGTGCGTTGGCATTTGAATAAAGTTGCGTGGTAGTTTTGCCGCTTGAATTTATAATAGAAATCTTTTTGCCGTTGCCGTCCTTGACAGTCAAAGTATCGCCGTCAATCGTGAAAATAACGTCGTCGCCGTCATAGGTTGTATTTGTAATTTCGGCAGAAAGTTTAATTTTATCTTTGCTTGCGGTGTAATCTGTAATAACGTCATTGCCGCCTTCAAAAACAAAAATATCGTTGCCGTTGCCGCCCGTCAAAGTGTCGTTGCCGTCGCCGCCGTTCAAGGTATCGTTGCCGTCGCCGCCCAAAATTATATCCGCGCCTGCTTCGCCAAAAAGTTTATCATTGCCTGCGCCGCCGTCAATATAATCTGCGTCCGCGCCGCCGTACATTGAATCGTTGCCCGCGTCGCCGTAAAGGCTGTCAGCACCTGCGCCGCCTTCGATATAATCTGTACCTGCGCCGCCCAAAATTATATCTGCGCCGTCTTCGCCGTAAAGTCTGTCATTGCCTGCGCCGCCGTTGATATAATCTGCGTCTGCGCCGCCGTAAATTGAATCGTTTCCCGCGTCGCCGTAAAGACTGTCAGCACCTGCGCCGCCTTCAATATAATCATTGCCGCTTGCGCCCAAAATTGAATCCGCGCCGTCTTCGCCGTAAAGTTTGTCATTGCCCGCGCCGCCGTTAATATAATCGTCATCTGCGCCGCCGTAAATTGAATCGTTGCCCGCGTCGCCGTAAAGTTTATCTGCGCCGTCATTTCCAATGATTGAATCATTGCCGCTGCCGCCGTAAATTGTATCAACGCCGCTGCCGCCAAGAATCGTATTTGCTTTACTGTTGCCTGTAATTTTTAAATCTTCGGTTCTGCTTGAGGCGTCAATGAGCAATGCATTTGCATCGACTTTGACAGAAGATTTATCGGCGTCAGTTATCGTTACTTCGGTATAAACGCCGCTTATAATTGTACTGAAAGAATTTCCGTCCGCGTCGATAAGGTGGATAGTTTTATTTTTCGCGCTCTTAATGGTAATGTTATCTTCGCCGACAGTGAAAATAACGTTGGAGCCGCTAACAGTATCTTTTGTAATTTCGCCGCTTGCAATTTGAATTGTATCTGTAGTTTTGTAAGCAGAAATATAATCGTTGCCGCCCGCGTACACGAATAAATTATTTCCGCCGCCGCCAATAATTGAATCGTCGCCTTCGCCCGCGTAGATTGTATTATTTTTCGCCGCGCTTGAAAGTGAAATTTTATCGTCGCCTGCAACCGCTTCAATAGTAACATTTTTGGCGGAGCTTTTAATTGTATCGTTGTAGATTGTGCCGCGAATTAATTTTTCGGCGGTAGAATTTTTAATTGACGCGCCAATTTCTTCATTTGCAACGCCAATAAGCGTAGCAGCTTTTGCCAAATAGGAAAGCGGGTCTTTAGTAATGGATTTAGCGTGCCCTGCGCCTTCGACTGTCCAAAGTTCTTTGATAGTTGCGCCGCTTGCGTCATAAAGTGTTTGAGCGTCTTCAACAGGAACCAAAGTATCTGCCGTGCCGTGAATGAACATTGAAGGAACAGTAACTTCTGAAATACTGTCAAGCGGTACGGCGTCTGCGACATTGTAGCCTGTTAAAGTTTCTGTAGCGTCTGCAACTTTATCAAATAATTCTTCAGTAGTACCTGTCCAACCGAACGATTCTGCAAAGTAAGGGGCGAGGTTTTCAAAAATTGAATAAATATTTGCGTAGCCGCAATCTTCAACCAATGAAGTAACATTTGTAGTTTTAGAAAGTGCCGCCGCCATCATAACAGTAGCCGCGCCCATTGAAATTCCGTAAAGTGTAATTTGCGCGTTAGAATTTGTTTCTGCAATTTTTTGAGTCCATAAAGCCACGTCAACACATTCTGCAACGCCCATTGTCAACCAATCGCCTTCAGAATTTCCGCTTGAACGCGGTTCAACAACCAAAACATCATAATCCATTGCAAGAAGTACAGCTGCAGGAAGATTCATTGTCGCGCCAACTTGCCCGTAACCTGTAACAAGTACAACCCATTGCCCTTTCGGATTTTTGGGACCGTAATGAACGCCGCAGAGTTTGAGATTGTCCGCAGATTCGATTGTCCAATTTTCCGTCAAATAGGCGTCAGGAGCTGCAGAGCCGACTGTATCAGGTTCAAACAGCCCTGTTTCGCACAATGCAGGATAACCTTTTTCTGTTCTCTTCAACATAAATTCTGCAAATGCTGCGCCGATTGTTTCGTTGTCGGCAGAAATGACACTTTCTACGCCGTTAATATTCAAAGTTTCGCCCGCGCCGTCAAGAATCGTTAAAGTGCCGTTTGAGCTTGTCAAAATGACATTATCGCCGCTTACGCTTGAACTTGTGAAAGTGCCCTGCAAAGTAACAACGCTGCTGTAATTTTTAATAGTATCATTTCCCGCGCTTACTTCGATAACTTGTCCTTCATAATCGCCCGTATCTTCTCTAAGATTATTTGTAAATTCAATATAATCATTGCCTGCGCCGCCGTTAATGGTGGTATTTTCGCCGTTGTTAATGATAGTATCGTTGCCTGCGCCGCCGAAAATTGAAGAATTGCCGCTGTAATGCAGAGAAATATAATCATTGCCTGCGCCTGCGTCAATAGTAGCATAGCTGCCAAAAGCCCAATTATCAAAATCATCTGTTTGAATTGTTGCCAAGTGCCCAATGATAGAATCGTTGCCTGCGCCGCTGTAAACGCCCAAAGAGCCGCCGCGCGCCACGTCAATTAAATCTGCGCCGCTGCCTGTTATAAATGTGCTGTTGTAGCTGTGATAAATCAAAATAGAGTTACTGCCGTTGCCCGCGTCAACGGAAGCGTTGTAAATTCCCTGATTAACAATAGTATCTTTGCCTGAACCTGCAAGAATGGTTGAACTTGCATTAGCGGCTAATGTTTCGTGGTCAACAAAATTATTATCGTCGTCGTAATAAACATAGCCGTTGAAAATATAATTATTGCCGCCGCCTGTGTTTATGGAAACATTTTCAGACTCAAGCGCGGTAATAGAATCATTGCCTGCGCCGCCGCTTATCGTAACATTTGCGCCGGTGTTTTTGATAGAATCTGCACCTGCGTTGCCGTAAATTGAAACATTATCGCCGCTGTTAGAAATAATATCATTGCCCGCGCCGCTGTCGATTGTTACACTGTCGCCCGTGTTAGTAATAGTATCTGCGCCGCCGCCCGTGCTAATCATTACGCCGCTCAAAGTATTTGAAATATTATCCGCGCCTGAAGTACCGCTTATTAAAGTTTCCATTTCCTCTTCACCGCCTATAACGCTTTCTTCGCCGTTAATATTTAAAGTTTCGCCCGCGCCGTCAACAACTGTTAAAGTGCCGTTTGAACTTGTCAAAATAACATTATCGCCGCTGACGCTTGAGCCTGTGAAAGTGCCCTGCAAATACGTTGTAGAATTAACGCCTTCGATTGAATCTTTGCCCATGCTTGCAAGAATTGTAACATTTTCTGCCGCGCTTAAAAGAGAAATATAATCGTTGCCTGCGCCGCCGTAAATTGAAACATTATCGCCGCTGTTTGTAACAGAATCATTGCCCGCGCCCGCGTCAATAATTACACTGTCGCCCGTGTTTGTAACAGTATCTGCGCCGCCGCTCGTGCTAATCATTACGCTGCTTTCAGAATTGTAAATACTGTCGGCAGATGAAGTGCCGCTGATTAAAGTTGAATTTTCGTCTTTGCCGCCGTCATCTGAAGTTGACGTGCCGTCGAGTGCAACATTATTAACATAGAGCGTATATTCGCCCGTGATAACATTTGACGCAGCGCCGCTGAAACTTGAAATGTAAGTATCGCCCGTCAAATACCATTTAGAATCTTCATCGAGCGTAACATTAACGGTGCCAATCGAAGTTGAAACACTGCTGCCGCTTGCGTTTGTAATGTTGCCTGAAATATTTCCCGTGAAAGTCGAAGAATCTTCAAGCGTAAGCGTCAAAGTTGAATCGTCGCCAACTAAAATATCGCCCTCAAGCGTTTGGTTACTTGCATTTAAAGTTGCAATGTTGCTTGCGCCGCTCCAGCCGTCATCACAAACAGAAAGTAAAATATTTTCAGAATCTGTATTGTTGATTGTAACATTTTCCAGCGTGATAATTGCGCTTGTGTTTGTAACGTGGAAAACGTGCCCGCTTTTACTGTTAAGCGTGCCGCCCGTCATTGTAAATTGGCTTGTACCGTCGGAGGCGTCGCCCGATTGACTTTGATAAATCATAATCGTATCAAGGAAAGTTGCATTACCGTTTGTTGAAGTGTTATTCGCCGTCAAGGTACAATTTGAAAGGGCAATGGAACCTGTACCTTCAATGCAGACGCCTTCGGAAAGTTCGGAATTTAAAGTAGCGTCATTAACTTTAACATCTGCAGTTGAATAAATTGCAGGCGAACCCAAGCCGCTTGAAGTGTAAGAGCCGCCATTAACAGTAACCCAACCGCCGCCTCTGTCAGTACGAATTGGCGCGGAAGAGCCGCCGCTTGTAGTGATTGTCAAATTTTCTGCAACGGTTGTACCGCCGTAAGTTGTCATAATGCCGCCGCTGCCTTGACCCGTCGTGTTAATCGTAACATTTTTAACATAAACGGTTGTGCCGTCGCCCGTAGCGTTGGTAGTGCCGTTATTTGCGCCGTAGGAAAAAATTCCGTTCGCGCCCGCCGCCGAAGTTGTGACAGTGCCGCCGCTGATTGAAGTTGTACCGCCGCCCATACACATTACCGCCGAGTTAATCCCGTAAAAAGAATAATTATCTGAAGCTGAAGTGCCGCCGCTTTTCGTAACGGTTGCATTTGATAAATTAACTTTGCCTGTTGTCGAAATTAAAACTGCGTTTTCGTCTGCTGAAGTTGAAGTGTAAGTTTTATTTGAATAAGTGCCGGCTGAAGTGATTGAAGTTGCGCCGCTCCAACTTACAGAACTTGAAGAAGAACCGCCGCCGCTGCCGGGAGGAGTTCCGCCGCCGCCCGGTCCGTCAAATAATTGTAAATCGAAAATAATTTCTGCCATTATGTTTTCTCCTTTTCAAGTTTCTATTTATTTTATCGAAAGTTTCTATCATTGTAATTAATTTATAATTTTTTTTGATAGTTGTTGAAAGTTTTTTGGTTTTAAAAATAATTTGCGTGCCCTGTTTTTATTTATATTGAATAAAAAAAGGCAGTAGCGAAAATCCCTACTGCCTTTCAGTTTGCAAAAAAGTTTTAAAAATTATTTATCTTCGCCGTAAGTTAAAATGGTGGAATCCTGCGCGAGTTTTTCAACTTTATTATCTTGAATATCAGTAACAGAATATTTAGCTTCTGTAATATCGTCCAATGCCGTGTCATCTGTCATAAAGTTGTTATCGTACAGCAAATCTAAAGTGCGTGAACCCCAATGGATTTGATCTGAATAAGTTTCAGTAGTTTCATTGCCGCTTGAATCAATAATTGTAATATCTTTGCCGTTGCCGTTTTGTACAGTCAAAGAGCCTGTGCCAATCTTGAAAATAACGTCGTCGCCGTCGTAACTTGTATCAGAAATTTTGCCTTTGGAAATTTGAATTTTATCTGCGCCCGCCGTGTAATCGGTGATAACATCTTTACCCGCGCTGTAAACAAATAAATCGTGACCTGCGCCGCCCGTCAAAGTATCAGCCGCCGCGCCGCCGTCCAAAGTATCATTGCCCGCGCCGCCTTCGAGGTAATCTTTGCCGCTGTTGCCTTCAAGATAATCTGCGCCTGCGCCGCCGTACATTGAATCATTGCCTGCGCCGCCTGAAATTTTATCTGCGCCGTCATTACCCAAAATTGAATCAGAGCCTGCGCCGCCGTCAATCGTATCATTGCCGCTGCCGCCATAAATTGTATTTGCCTTGCTGTTGCCTGTAATTTGCAAATCTTCTGTCCTGTCTGAAGCGTCAATAACCAAAGCGTTTCTGTCTGCTTTAATAATCGATTGGTCAGAATCAGTTATTGTTGCTTCTGTAGAAGTGCCGCCGATTAACGTACTGAAAGAATTTCCGTCCGCGTCGATAAGGTTAATAGTTCTATTCTTCGCGCCTTTGAGGGTAATGTTGTTTTCGCCGACAGTGAAAATGACGTTGGAGCCGCTCAAAGTAGCATTGGAAATTTCGCCGCTTTCAATTTGAATTGTATCAGTAGTTTTGTAGGCAGAAATATAATCGTTGCCGCCTTCATACACGAACAAATTATTTCCGCCGCTGCCAATAATTGAATCGTCGCCTTCGCCCGCGTAGATTGTATTATTTTTCGCCGCGCTTGAAAGTGAAATTTTATCGTTGCCTTCGTCGCCGTAAATTAAAGCATTTGCGCCGCTGTTTTTGATAGAATCGTTGCCGCTGTATCCTTGAATTGTAACATTTGCGCCGCTGTTTTTAACAGTATCATCCAAACTACTGCCGCTGATTAAAGTATTTGCGGTATGGTTAATGATATTTTGCGCGGCAATTTTTTCACCGACGACACTTTCTACGCCGTTAAGGTTAAGAGTTTCGCCTGCGCCGTCAAGAATTGTCAAAGTGCCATGCGAAGTTTTCAAAACAACGTCATTGCCGCTGACGCTTGAATTTTTGAAAGTACCCTGCAAAGTAACAACGCTGCTGTAATTTTTAATTGTATCGTGGCCGAGACTTGTAACAAAAATTGCACTTTCATAATCGCCCGTGTCTTCTTTGAGCTTGTTGGTAAATTCGATATAATCGTTGCCTGCGCCGCCGTTAATCGTGGTATTTTTTCCGTTGTGAATGATAGTATCATTGCCCGCGCCGCCGTAAATCGAAGAGTTATCGCTGTACCACGTGTCGATATAATCATTGCCTTTGCCCGCGTCAACTGTATTATAGCCGCCAAAAGTCCAATCGCTGGTTTCAACGTTCGCCAAAGTTCCTTGAATTGTATCGTTGCCTGCGCCCGTTGAAAGGCTTAATTTATGTCCTCTGCCGACAATAACCGAATCATCGCCCGCGCCTGTTGTAACTGTATTTTCGTAGCTGTGATAAAGTCCAATAACATTATCGCCTTCGCCCGCGTCAACTGAACTTTGGTACATTCCCTCGTTGGCAATGGTATCGTTGCCTGCGCCCGTGATAATTGTTGAGGCTGTATCTGAATCGTAATTTACGTAAGCTTGTTTTTCTTCGTCATATTTAACATAAGTATTATAAATGTAGTTATCGCCGTCGCCCGTTGTAATGTTAATTTGTTTTGATTCAACGCCGTAAACAGTATTGTTGCCGTCGCCTGTATTGATTGAAACATTATCGGCAATAACAGAAATTGAATCATTGCCCGAGCCGCTGTCAATCGTTACATTATCGCCCGTGTTAGAAATTGTATCGTTTAATTCTGTACCTTCAATCAAAGTATTTGCAACGCTATTGTTAATGTTAAGGGCAGTCATATTTTCGTCAATGGTAGTTTCTGCGCCGTTAATGTAGAAAGTTTCGCCCTTGCCGTCAATAATTGTTAAAGTACCTTCCGCGCTTGTCAAAATGACGTTATCGCCGTCAACGCTGGAATTTGTGAAAGTGCCGACAATGGAAGTATTTTCGTTGACGCCCAAAAGTGTATCATTTCCCGCGCTTACTTCGATAACTTGTCCTTCATAATCGCCCGTGTTTGCTCTTAAATTATTTGTAAGTTCAATATAATCGTTGCCCGCGCCGCCGTTAATGGTTGTATTTTCGCCGTTGTTAATGATAGTGTCATTGCCTGCGCCGCCGTAAATTGAAGAATTGTCGCTGTAATGCGGCGAAATATAATCGTTGCCTGCGCCGCCGTCGATAATTGCGTTACTGCCGAAAGTCCAATTATCTTCGCCTGCCGCAGGTGACAAAACGCCCAAAATTGTATCGTTGCCTGCGCCCGTTGAAATATTCATATTTGAACCGCGCGTAACTTCAACAAGATCATTACCGTTGCCGCTTGTAATTGTATTTTTGTAGCCAAAGTCAAGTTTAATATAATTATCGCCTTCGCCCGCGTCAACTGAAACTTTTGATTCATTTGAAGATATTGAATCAGAAACTGCATTGATATAAATTGAATCATTGCCCGCGCCGAGACTTATTGAAACACTTCCAAGCTCTACAAAACCTATTGAAACTTTGTCGGCGTCTTCGCCGCCCGTAATTTCAACGTTGGAACCTGCTTTAACAGTTGAAATTGTTAAATCTATTGCATTTGTTTCAGCGGTACTTTCAATACTTTCTGCGGTAATTCCGGGATTGCGCAAAGTATCGACGCGATTTATATGTTTAGGTTCGCCTGAAGTTACAGTTACATTTCCATAAATATCATTAAATTCAAAAGTATCTGCGCCGCCGCCGCCGTCAACAGTAACGTTGCTTTTCTTGCCGACATCTCCAATTTTTACATTGTCGTTGCCGTCTTGCAATTCTGCGTAGAAAGAAACGGACGCGCCCAAATTTCCTGTTGTAATATTATTTTCTGCGTTGCCGCCAAGAAAAGTAATATGCCCGCCGTTAGAAATATCTCCAACTTCGGCAGTAAGAGAATTAATTGCAACTGCGCCTATATTTACTTTTTTGCCGACTTCGCCAATAGTAACATTATCGTTGCCGCCGTCAAGCCACATATGAAATCCATTTGACGCGGCAATATCGCCAATAGTTATAGAATCATTGTTTGAACCGAAATTTGCATTGCCGGGACCAAACTCAATCGCAACGAAATTATTTTTGCCGTTAATATCGCCCAAAACAACATTGTTTGCAACTGCGCCCGAAACACTTTCAAAGAAAATATTTTTGTTGCCTTCAAAACTTCCGACAGAAACATTATTGCTGCCTTCGCCGCTTGTGTTGTTTAAATAAAGCATTAAGCCCGCGCCGTGCATTTTGTCGATAGAAATATTTGCGGCGTCTTCGTTGGTAAGATTGATAGTGTTAAAAGTACGCGAAGAATTTTTAATAGGACTTCTAAGCGTGCCAATATTAATATCGTTGGTAGCACCCGCGCCCGTGATTGTAACTTGATTTAAAATGCCTGCGAAATCAACAACATCTTCGCCTTCTCCGAGATTTATCGTAGAATTTGAAATGCTGACAGAGGAATTTGCTGCAACAAGAGAATCGTTGCCTTCCCCCGCGTCAATACTCAAATTTCTGCCCGAAGCGGTAATTAAATCATTGCCCGCGTTGCCGTAAATCGTTACGTTATGCCCCGTGCTTGTAATTGTATCGTCTTCATCTGTACCGATAATTTGAACAGCTTTTGCAGAATTTATAACAACGCCACTGCTCAAAATGCTGTCGCCAATTTGAATATTGCCTTCATCAGACAAATCTCCAATCGCACCTAAAAAAGCCGTGCCGTCATTTGCAAAGAAAACTCTCAATCTAACGCTGTCATCGTCTGAAATGGTGTAAGTTTTATCGCCAAAAGTAAATTTGCCCGTAGAATCAGTTACAATGTCAAAATTTGTACCGTCTTCATAAGTTTCGCCGTCCAATTCGGCACTTGCCGTAACAGTTACGCCTTTTGAAATATTCTGCAACTCTTTAACGCCAAAAGAAGTTAAAGTAACAGTATAATCTTTGTCGCCGCTTACAGAAACATTTTCTACAAAAGTTTTTCCAATTTCAGATTCATCAGTTTCATAATAAGCAACTTCTTCAGCAGTTACAACGTGCGAAACTTCAAAGCCGCTGTCAGTCAATGTAACAGTTACGCCACTTTCAACGTCTTCAGTAAGTTCAAAAGTTTTATCGCCGTAAGAAATTTCCCCTGCTTCAGTCATAACAAAAGAAATTTCGCCGTTTGTAATTGAAACAGTGCCTTCGCCTGAAAATTCTTTGCCGTCGAAAGTTACGCCCGCGCCCGCGTCAAATGAAACTGTATCGCCGTTTGGAAGATAAACTTCAACGTTATCTGCAGTTGTAGTAATTTCATTGCCGTTCAAAGTGTAAGTGCCTGCAGTTTCCAAAATGTAAATTGGATCAAAGTCATTTGTTTTGAAAATAGAGCCTGCGGTAATTGTAGCGGTATTGCCATAGTTATCAATAAATGTACCGTTTTGGAGTTCCAAAGTTTCGCCGTCTTGACAATCCAAAACAAACTGCGCGTTTTCGCTTGCAATATAAGAAGTGCCGCCTGCGCCAAATTTAATGGAACTTTCGCCGCCGTTAGTGGACATAATCATTTCATTTTCATCGAAGAAATAATTTGTAAAGCGAATTTCGGAGCCGTCAGAAGCCGTAACAGTGCCGCCTTGGTAAGAAATAGAACCTTTAATTGAAGTAATGTTGAAAATTTCAATTTCGCCGTCAGTCAAAACAACGTTTAAAGCGTCCGAGCTTGAAGGCGTAATTGTTAAGCCGCCTTCAGGATTGAAAGTAATGGTGCCGCTTGCGTCAGTGTTGGCAGTAATTGTTAATTCGTTGCCGTTTTCAAAAACATTTTTAACAACCGTACCTTCTGCAAGTTCAATATTGCCGTCGAATGTATAAGTAACGGTGCCTGTCATTTCCAAACTTGCAGTGCGCGTAGTATCGCCGTTGGTTACGGTTAATTCTAAATGTCCGTCTTCTTCGGCGGGCGTGAAAGTAATTCCGCCGTCAAGAAGTGCAAGAGTGCCGCCGGTGTCGTTGGTTGTTTTGAAAGAAATTGAATAAGTATCGCTGAATGTAAGTTTTAATTCAGTATCTTTTGCAATGGAAATGGTGCTGTCGGGATTCAAAGTGAAAGAGCCGCTTAAAGCCTCAAGAGCTACATTTTCAAATTGACTGTCGCCCGTGCCTTCAACAGTAATTGTTAAACCGCCGTCATCGCTATCGGGCGTGTAAGTAATTCCGCCTTCGTCAGTAAATGAAATTGTGCCGCCCGCGTTTTTACTGTTGGAAGTTGTAAAGACATAATCGCCCATTGTAAGTTTTGTTACAGTGCCTGCTGCAACGTCCAAATGGAAAGTTGAAAGATTGAAACTTATGGAGCCGCTTACAACTTCAATATCTGCGTCCAAAGTTGTTTCATAATCAGAATCATCAGAAGAGGCGGCTAACAATCTCTTGGATGAGGACTTAGATTTTAACAATTTAAAATTTAAAGTACCGTCGCCTTCATTAGGCGTAAGAGTAATAGTGCCGTCGGAAGCAATTTCAAATTTTGAAGTTGCATCGTCATTTGCGGTAATTTGAGCAACCGTGCCGCTCGGCAATGTAACTTTTGCAACAGTATTTTTTGTAAAAGTAATTGCGTGGTTGGCAATGTCAATTTTGACTGTGCCTTTGATATTAATCGGAATTGCAGCTAAACTGCCAATAGAAACGTTTACGCCGTTATCATCGCTTGTTGTTAAAGAAACTACGTTGTTTGCCATAGAAATTGATGTGGTAGCATCATTAGTCGCGCTAATATTGACAGAAAGTCCTTGAATAGTTGTAGTAAGAGTTGTGCCTGCTGAAAGTGTAAATTCACTGATTTGCCCTGTAAGAAGATACAACAAGCCAAAAGATAAATCGCCGCCGCTTAATGTTACGTCGCCTGAAAGTCCAAAAGTACTGCCGCTAATGTTGACTGACGCGCCGTCCTTAAATACAAAGTAAAGCCCGTCAATCGCCAAAGTAGAATCGGAATTCGCGGTAATTCCAAAATTCAGCGCAGTTGAATATTCAGTAAGTTTTAAGTTATTAACAGAAACTGCCGCGTCTTTCGCAAGTGTAATAGCTTTATTTTCTGCGTTATAAGTAATGCTGCCGCTAAGAGAAATTGAACCGCTTGCAGTACCGCCGCTTACAGTTGCAGTTAATGTATCAGTCAAATTAAATACAGTTGCGCCGCTTGAATTAAACGGTACATCCAAACCGCCTGAAGGAACTGTTACAGTTATTGTGCCCAAAATTGAGGAGAAAATTGCGTTGTTTAATTTTACGCCGACATTGCCCGCAGGGAAATTAATTTTGTCTGCGCTGTAAGTTGCTTTACCTGAAACATAGTTAAAAGAATGGCTGTCTTTAACAATTCTCAAAGTGCCGTCAGTTGACTCCGCAGTGAAACTAAATGCAGTCGAGCCGTCCAAAGTAATTTTTGGGTCTGTAGAATTTTCAAGCGTAACTTCAACAGTGCCTTTTGAAATTCCCGTGACGTTGCCCGAAGAATCATAAGTTAAAGCCGCGTCATCGCTTGTTGGGGTATAAGTTACGCCGTTTTTAGTTACAGTTTCCATAAAAAATTAGCCTCCAATAAACATATACATTTATTTTACCATTGAATTTTTTAGATTATTTTCAAGAATTGTAATAGAAATGTTGGCGTTTGTCAAAATGACGTTAAAATATTTGCCTTTGTTAAAAACTTTTTATCTTAAATTTTATTTTGAATGTACTTTCTTTCTTTTTGGAAAAAGAAAAAAAGTACCAAAGAAAGAAAAACTTTCCGCCCGTCAGTGCCGCTCGGATACTGGACGCACTTAGTAACAGGTGGCCCCCTTTGGGGCCTCAACTTTTTCCGACGCTCGTAAAAAAAGGTCAAGCTGCGGCTTTAGTGACGGGCGGCTTTTTCAGTTTCAGATTTTAATTCACGGTAATTGAGTCTTTCATTTTCTCAAAAGTTTTTGGACCTATACCCTTAACTTTTTTTATGTCTTCAATATTTTCAAACGTGCCGTTATTCGTGCGGTATTCTAAAATTCTATCGGCAATGACGGGACCGACGCCTCTAAGTTTTGTTAATTCGTCTTTGTCGGCGGTATTAATGTTTATCAAAGAATTATTCTGCGCGAATTTTGCAGATTTATTAGGCGCGGAATTTTCAGCGGCTGGAATTTCTTGGAAAATAATTTCTTTGGCGGGTATGTGAATATGTTGTCCGTCAACAAGCGGCTCGGCAAGATTTATAATTTCAGTGTCAGCCAAATCAGTAAGCCCGCCCGCCGCGTTTACCGCATCGACGCCGCGCAAATTTCCCGTATCTTCCAAAGTTACAACTGCAGGCGTTTTCACTTGCCCTGAAACGTACACGCTTATTTCTTTTTTGGCGGGCTCAATATTTTCTGCAACTTCAATTTCTTTGGAATTTTCGCCGTAAAGAAAAAAAGCCGCCAATATTACGGCGACTAAAATGCAACTTAAAATTATTTTGTTTCTCATAACTATAACACTATCACACTATTCAACTATCACACTACTCCGCGTCATCAAATGCAACCAGCGTAACGTCAAAAATTGCTTCCAAACTTTTAACTTTGTCAATGACAGCTTTTGAAATTGGATTATCGACAGTCAACACCATTAAATTTGTGCCGCCGATGTCAGTTTTGCCGACTTGCATACTTGAAATATTTATGTCAAAGTCAGCCAAAATCGTTCCGACTGTACCGATAACGCCGGGCTTGTTTGTATGCGGGCAAATTAAAATTCTTGAATGCGGGTCAACGTCAACGCGGAAATTATTTATTTCGACAATGCGCCCTTCGTTGCCGAAAAGTGCGCCCGTTACAGAATTTTTATTCGCCGTAACTGTAACGGTGTTTGCAAAATTATCTGCAACGTTGGAAGTAATTTCAGAAAGTTTAATTCCCCTGTCCTGCGCGAGCAAATTTGCATTAACCAAATTAACGTGCTCCAACGCGCGGGACAAAACGCCCTTCAATACGGCGGTTGAAATTAGGGAAGTATTGTCTTCAGCAATTTTGCCGTTAATTTTTACTTCAACATTTGAAATTGGTTCTTTGCTGAGCGCGGTAATTGTTCTGCCCAATCTTTCTGCAAGCGTAAGATAAGGCGCAAGTTTTTTAAGAATGTGCGCGGGAATGTGCGGCATATTAACGGCGGTTGCAACAGGGCGATTATTCAGCGCGTCAACAATCCCGTTTGCAACATCCACTGAAACGCTTATTTGCGCCTCAATCGTGGACGCTCCCAAATGTGGCGTTAAAATTAAATTGTCAATTTCGCGCAACGGCGAATTTTCTGCCAGCGGTTCACTTGTGAAAACGTCAACAGCCGCGCCCGCAATAATTTTTTCTTTCAGTGCAACTGCCAAATCATTTTCGTTAATGATACCGCCGCGTGCGCAGTTTATAAGGCGCGTGGTAGGTTTCATCATTTTCATTTTCTCAAGCGTTATCATATTTTCGGTTTGTTTAGTAAGCGGCATATGCACTGTAATAAAATCAGCAGTTTTAAAAAGTTCGTCAAGTTCCATAAGTTTAACGCCCAAAGATTCTGCGCGCTCCGCACTTACAAACGGGTCATAAGCAATAACATTCATTTCAAAAGCTTGAGCGCGTTTAGCAACGCCCGCACCTATTCTTCCCAAGCCGATAACCGCCAAAGTTTTATTGCGCAATTCCACGCCGACAAATTTTTTTCTGTCCCAACCGCCCGCGTGCATAGTTTTATTTGCTTGCGGAATATTTCTTGAAAGAGACGCCATCATTGCGAAAGTATGTTCAGTTGCGGCGATAGTATTTCCGTCGGGCGAATTTATAACAATAATTCCGCGTTCGGTTGCGGCTTTAACGTCAATGTTATCAACGCCGACTCCTGCGCGCCCGATTATTTTTAAATTTTCGGCGCGGCTGATAACTTCAGCAGTAACTTTTGACGCGGAGCGAACTATAAGCGCGTCAAACTTCGGAATAATTTCCAAAAGTTCGTCCGCAGAAATTTTATCGTGAACTTCGACGCTAAAATTTTTTTTAAGAATTTCGATACCTTCGGCAGCTATGCCGTCAACGGCTAAAATATTGTACAAGGTAAAACTTCCTTTCAATTTAATTAAAGTCAAGTTTAAAAAATAATTCTTCAACAGATTTATCGTCTGTAAGAACAGGCGGCGCACCCGTTTTTCTGATTTTTGAAAACTTCATAAAGTACGCCATTTCTTCAAAGGCTTTGACAATTTCAGCGGGATTTATTTGAGTGATACAATGCGGCTTGTATTCTGCGCAACCCGAATAAATCAAAGCTTCTTTGCACTTGTCAAGGGGATGTTCGGGGCGCAAAACTATTGCAAGATTTTGCCAAGGATGATATTGGGCAAATTGGCTTAAACCTCTTTCAAAAAATAATTCCCTGTCTTTAGCTTCGGGGCTTAAAGTTATGGTAGGAATTTTCGCCGCCGCCGCGCAATGCGCAGTTCCCGTATCGTTGCCGATATATAATTCTGTCAGCGAAATTAACGCCGCTGTTTCGCGCCAATTTAATTTCAGCGTTGTAATATTTTTTACAAATTCAGCGGGCAAATTATCCTGTAAAAATTTTGCGTCTTCAGCTTCGGCAGATCCGCCGAAAATTATTAAAGCGGCTCCCTTTGCAATTATTTTTTGATATGCCTCAAGATATTTTTCAACGGGATAATGTCGCGCAGGATGACCGCCGCCCAATCCTACCGTAATTTTCATTCTGCCGGGCGCAAAATCTTTTAAAAAATTTTCAGCTTTGTATAAATCTTCCGCGCCGTACCACAATTCGCAATTAGTGCGTTGAATTTTCAAGCCGTAAGAGTGCAGAACAAATAAACTTCTTGCAACGTCATTTATAATTTTTTTCGGCTGAATAACTTGATGCGTCAATAAAAAATATCCTATGTCCTTTTGGGCGTCTTCGGGCGAAATATTTCGGTAATATGTCCCGTTTGCTCCGCGAAAGTAGCCGATTCTTTCTTTTGCGCCGCTCAAATAAAGCAACGTCATTTCTTTAATATCTGTCCAATATCTGAAACTGAATGCAATATTATAACGTTTCTTCCAAAGATTTTTCCGCGCAAAATCTACGCTTCTTTCAAAATTTTCAAGTATATCTTCAGAAAAATTAAAAGTTAAAATTTCGTTGACATAGTGGCAAAATTCCGCCAAAGGGTAAATTATTTTCCGTACAACCAAAGTAATATGAGCCGCAGGATAATTCGCCCTAAGTTCACGAATTGCCGCGCTTGTCAAAACAAAATCTCCAACTGCGTCAAGGCGCAAAATTAATATATTGACTAACCCCCCCTGTGGATAGGGGCGCGGAAATTTTCTGCCGCAAAAGCGGGCTCCATTTTTTTATACAATTCATAGTAATTAAATTTGCTTGTTTGAATGACGCCCGCTTTAAATTCTTCAACGGCTTTGTTCAAATTAGAAAATCTGTCTTCGGAAAAATTTTCTTCCAATTCGTCACCCCCTTAAAAAAATTTAATTGACGTTAAGAGATTTTCTTGATTCTTGAAAACATTTTGAAGTAAATCATTTCGTCAAACGCTTTAACAATTTCAGCGGGATTTATTTGAGTGATACAATGCGGCTTGCCCGCATAGCAATTACCAAATTTTTCGCAACCTTCCAGCGGGCGTTCGCAAAGAAGAACTATAGCTTCAGTTTGATACGGGAAAAAATTGTAGTACTCGCCTTTTTTTAGTATTTCTACCATTTCTTTTGAATTACGGTTTACAACAATGACGGGAATTTTTAATGCCGCTGCGCAATGTGCAGTTCCTGTATCGTTGCCGATATATAAATTTGTTTGAGCGATAACCGCCGCAGTTACGCGCCAATTTAATTTCAATTCTGCAATATTTTTTACAGAATCAGCGGGCAAATTTTCCTGTAAAAATTTTGCGTCTTTGACTTCGGCAGGTCCGCCGAGAATAACCAAACTTGCGCCCTTGTCAATAATTTTTTTGAAAGCCTCAAGATACTTTTCAACGGGATATTTTCGCTCGGGAAAATTTGCGCCAATTCCTACTGCAACTTTTATTTTGCCGGGCGCAAAATCTTTCAACAAATTTTCGGCAGTATAAAAATCTTCATTGCCGAACCAAATTTCTACATCCTTGCGATTTACTTTCAGCCCGCTTGCTTCCAAAAGATGTAAATCTATCAAGCATGAATGCAAAATATTTTTATCACCTGAAACAGGGTGATTCAAAAAAATACCGCTCCAATCATTTTTTTCTGCGCTATGACCTATACGTTCACGTGCACCGCTTATGTACGACATAAAAATATGCGTAGCATCAGCAGGAGATGTAAAGCTTAAATCATAACGTTTGCTCCAAAAATTTTCCCGCGCAAATTCAAAAGAATTTTTTATTATATCCAATAAATTCCTGTTATATATTGGACTTACAAAAGGCGTATCAAAGGGAATTACTTCATTGACATACGGGCAAAATTCCGCCAAAGGATAAACGCGACGATTGACAACCAAAGTAATAAAAGCTGAAGGATAATTCGCCCTAAGTTCACGAATTGCCGCGCTTGTCAAAATAAAATCCCCAACTGCGTCAAGGCGCAAAATGAGAATCCTTTCTACCCCCCCCCTTCGGGGTGTACGGAAACCGAGCCTTGCAAATTCCTGTTCCATTTCTTGCAGAAATAAACCGAAATTAATTTGAGAAGTTTTTAAAGCTTGTTCAACGGTTTCTTCGCCGATTTTATAAAGTGATTCAAAATTTTCCATAGCGTACACCTATTCGATAACTTTCATTGTCGGGAAAAGTAAAACGTCACGGATTGACGGCGAATCCGTCAGCAACATTACTAAACGGTCAACGCCGATACCGAGCCCTCCCGTCGGCGGCAAGCCGTATTCAAGCGCACAAATAAAATCAGTGTCCATAACGTGCGCTTCAGCGTCGCCGGCTTCACGCGCCTTTAATTGTTCCTCAAAGCGTGCCTTTTGGTCAATAGGGTCATTCAATTCTGTAAAGCCGTTGGCAAGTTCGCGCCCGTAAACATAAAATTCAAATCTGTCAGTAATGCGCGGGTCATTGGGATTTTTTTTGGCAAGCGGCGAAATTTCTGTTGGATGCCCTGTAATAAAAATTGGTTGAATTAAATCTTCTTCGACTTTCGCTTCAAACGCCGCGTTCAAAATTCCGCCAATTCCAAAACGCTGTTCATAGGCAACGCCAATTTCATCAGCCATAGCGCGCGCCTCTTCAACAGTTTTGCAGGAAAGAAAATCTTTGCCCGTTTTATTTTTTACGGCGTCATTCATAGAAATTCTCGGCGGGTTCTTTAAATCAAGTTCCACGCCCTGATAAGTAATTTTTGTCGTACCCAAAACTTTTTCGGCGGCAAGGCAACAAATACCCTCCGTCACGTCAATTAAATCATTGTAATCGCCGTACGCTTGATAAATTTCAACGCTTGTAAATTCGGGGTTATGGCGGTTATCCATACCTTCATTTCTGAAAATCCTGCCAATTTCGTAAACGCGCTCAAAGCCGCCGACAATCAAACGTTTCAAATTTAATTCGGTTGCAATTCTCAAATATAAATCAATGTCCAAAGTGTTATGGTGCGTAATGAAAGGACGAGCCGCCGCGCCGCCCGCAATCGTTGAAAGAATCGGCGTTTCAACTTCAATAAAATTTCTTTCGTCCAAATATTGGCGAATAGCTTGAATAATTTTTGTACGCTTTAAAAAAGTTTCGCGCACTTCGGGATTAACAATCAAATCTAAATAGCGTTGACGGTAACGAATTTCAACATCTTTCAAGCCGTGAAATTTTTCAGGCAACGGGCGAAGAGACTTCGCCAATAAATCAAAATCTTCAACGCGGACGGTTAATTCACCGCGCTTGGTTTTGAAAACTTGCCCGCGCAGTCCTATAATATCGCCAATATCCAAAAGTTTAAACTGCGAATATTTTTCTTCGCCCAAAATGTCAAGCTTGAAATAAATTTGAATGTTGCCTGTTCTGTCCGCCAAAGTGCCGAAACTTGCTTTACCGTGCCCGCGAATTGCCATTAAACGCCCCGCAATTTGAACTTCGCCCGCGTCTTCTTCGTTTTCAATTTCTCCGAACTCTGTGCGAATATCTGCGGCGTGGTGCGTGACTTCGTAACGGTGCCCGAAGGGTGCAACGCCTTTTTCAATGAAGGCGTTTAATTTATCGTGGCGCGCCTGTATCAAAATATTTTCGTCAACAGGCGGTGTTTGTTCCTGTACATTTTTAGCCATATAAAAACTCCTCTGCTACTTAACAATTTCAAGAATAGTATATTGTAAAATTCCTGCGGGCGCGTGGACGGGAACAGTACTGCCTGCACTTTGTCCAATCAACGCAGAACCTAGCGGCGATTCGTCAGAAATTCTTTTTTCGTCAGGATCCGCTTCAGTTGAGCCGACAATCATATAAGTATCTTCCGCGCCGTCGGGGAAACGAATTTTTACGGTACTTCCGAGCGCAACGGTATCGCTTTTTTCTTCGTGAATGATAACGCTGTTGCGAATTTGCTTTTCAAGGTCAACAATTTCGCCTTCAAGAAAAGCTTGTTCGTTTTTGGCGTCAACGTACTCGGAATTTTCGCTGAGGTCGCCGAGCGCAATAGCCGCTTTCAATCTGTTTGCAATTTCAATGCGGCGAACGCTTTTCAAATAATTAACTTTTTCAACAAGTTTGTCGTAGCCTTCCTGCGTCAGCATTACTTTTTTTTCAGCCATATAAAAAAGCTCCTTTCAGTCGCTTTTTAGGGTTCCAGGGTTCCAAGGATTAAGGAAGATGGATTACAAAAATTTCAATTCCCTATTCCCTTTGCCCTATTCCCTAATTTAAAAATTTTTTGTAAATTAAATTTTGGGCGTTTAAATCTAATCTTTAGCTTCAGAAAATTTATTGTCAATCAAAAAGCGTTTTTCGCCCGGCTTAACAGGCGACCAAATTGGCAAAGGTTCCACTTCCAATTTAAATTTATAGGAAGGAATCCACGCGGGATAACCTGCGCGATGCATTGCAACCAAAGATTTTGCTTCGGTGTTTCTTGCAAATTCGGTAATTCCAAATTCTTGCGAATTTTCCAGTCTGCCGTCAACGGGGAAAAATGCAACGTCAACTTCAAGCCCTTTCATCCGCTTTAATTGCTTGTCAAAAACTTTCTTTGCCAAATTTTTATTTTCGTCAGTGTCGTTTTCCCAATACCACCAATTAAAATCGCCCGCGTGAAAAATTCTTGCGCCCGAATCAGTTTCAACCAAAAACGAAACTCCAACGTCCGTTGAATCGTACGTCCAAACTTTAATATTTTCGTCGCGCCATTCGCTGTATTTTTTTATGAAAGTAATATCGTCGGCAGGAAAAATTTTAACGCGCTTTGTGCGTTTAATGTCGCTGCTGAAAATATAGCGCGTGACTTGGTCGGCGTACGCCCTTATATGCGTGTCGAAGTGGTCAAAATGCGCGTGGCTTGCGAAAATATATAAATATTCAAAATTGCCTTTAGTAACTGCGCGGTCAACGATTTTTGCGGGGTCGTCGTAGTCATCGAAAACCAGCAACGTTTGGTTATCTCTAATCATAAATCCGCTGTTCAGCAGATAAACAATTTCCAAGTTAAAACTTCCTTTCAGTCAGTTTTTATGGGATAAAGCCTAGTGAAGAAATTAGGATTTTTTTCCCTAGTCTTTAACCCTTATTTAAATTCCTTAGTCATACGCGGCATAGTAAAACCGCGACCCATTACTTCACTAGCCGACATCATAATTAAAAAAGCATTTTTATCCAAAAAATTAACAATCATTTTAAGTTTTGCAACTTCAGTTAAACTAACAACAACCATAATAACATTTCTTTCGTTGCCGCTGAAAGCTCCTTGTCCGTGCAGAAAAGTTACGCCGCGTTTGAGTTCGTGCATTATCGCTTCAGCAATATCAGCCGAGTTTTCCGAAATTATCAGCACTGCTTTTTTTCTGTTTAAACCTGCAATAACTTTATCCGTAACGTGCGAATTAACGTACATACAAATTAAAGTAAAAAGCGCGGGCTGAATCCCGAATAAAAATCCCGCAATGCCGACAATGCAACAGTTAAACGCAAAAATCGTAGAGCCCATATTCATTGAATAAAATTTTTTTACAATCGCGCCCAAAATGTCAAAGCCGCCCGTACTTCCATTCATTCTGAAAACAATCCCGTAACCCAAGCCGTTGAAAACACCGCCGTAAATCGAGGCTAACATTATATCATTAACCGGCGCGTACGCTTGTAAAAATTTCGTGGCGTCAAGGCAAATTGAAAAAATTACCGTGCCAATTACCACGTCAACAGTATAATCTTTGCCCAAAAGTTTGTACGAGGCAATCAGCAACGGAACATTATAAATAAAAGTTTGTACGCCAATCGGCAAATCTGCCAAATAATAAATAATCATTGCAATGCCGGTTACGCCGCCCGTCAAAAGGTGGCTAGGTACTACGAACAAATTTATTGAACACGCGGCAATTAAACAGCCGATAATTACGCCGCAATGTCGGAAAATATTTGACTTTACAATTACGGCGGTTAATCTCAAATAAATCCCTCCCCTGCAAACAGCGCGCCTATTATACCACTGTTTTTAATTTTGGGAAATTAATTTTTTTTAATAATCTTGTCGTTGTTTTCACTGCCTGAACAAAAATATTTTTTTAGAAATTGTCAGCATAAATGTTATTGGGATTGATAAAAATGATTAACAATAAAAAACCCGTCGAAAATTCGGCGGGTGATTTTTTTTACTATGGATTGTTTATAGATAAAAAATTTACATTTCCATAAATTTTTGCACCAAATACCCCAAAACAACTGTAATTGTCAAAACGTCCGTTCCATTTAAAATAATATATCCCCATATTTCCATTGCAGACCTTTCCAAAATTTGACTTTGTGACGCAATAAATATTCCCTGATTTATAATAGCCGTAATATCGCCAAAAATTGAAGTATCCTCTATAAAATTATGCTTGTACCATTTCAGCCCGCCAAAAAATCCAATCCCGTAATAAGTTATAAATTCCAGCGTCGTCAGCATTATCATTCCCAATAAAATTATTTCTTCCTTCGATAAATCTCTCTCCATAAATCTTCGTAAAGTTGCTATACAAATTATGTATGAAATTACCGTAACAATGTAGCCGTACAGCCACATATCCTCTTTATAAGAATGAATTATGTACGAAATTTCAAAGACCAACAAGCCCGAACAGTAAAACATAAATATTATAGAATAGATAAAGCCGAAAATTTCAACGGGAAATTCTTTGTTCGCGGGGTTGTCTTGCGGCGCAAAAACTATTACCAACAGCAAAAATATCAGCACACAAAAAGCGTCTTGAATAACGTTCTTAACGTCAATATGAAGCGGCAGCAGCGGCAAAATAATACTTACCGCAATAAGACCTAATATAACTTTGAATATTTTGGAATGGGATAAAATTATTTGTTTAACGTAAGCGTAAAGAATGACAAAATCATTTTTAACCGCGTGAGCTAAATTGTCACGGGAACTTTTTTGGGGCAAGATATGATAAAAAAACCGTACAACCAAAAATAGCAAGCCCATTATAAAATATCCGAACATTAATATAAACATCAAAAGTTGCTCCTTCTAAAAAAAAACACCTCCTAAAATTGGAGGTATTTTATTTGCCGTTAAATGGAATTGTATCAGTTGAGATTTTTGTACGGGGAAATTTTCGCGCCTTTAAATGACAATTCAACCGCCAAGCCTTTTTTGTCAAGCTGATAAACCCAAACGCCGTTTGCAATAATAGTTGCATTGGCAAAAGTTCCGCCCGTTACGCCGTCGCTTGCCTGCGCTGAAACTTCACTGCCGAATTTTATATTGCCTGAAATAAATCTCTCCCAAGCGGCTTTATTGGTAATAAGAAACAATAAATCGTATTCCTTCGCGCCGAAATTTACGCCGACGCTGGCTTCTTTCATTTTTACATAAATTCTCTTGCCCGTGTCATTGTTTACAACAACGCCGCGTCCGTGATCGTCGCCGAAAAGCCCCAATTTAACACCGGAGGCACTGATTGTACAATAAGCGTAAGAATTTCTAACCGCCGCATTTGTTTCAGGATATTTTTCATACATACGAGTTAAAACTTGTTTGCTCATATCATTTAATTTTGTACGCAGTTGGTCGGGCGTTTCTTTAGCGGCGCATATACTGCTTGTCATCATTAAGGCAAGCGCGAATACTATAAATTGAAAAAATTTTTTCCTCATAAAAGTACACCTCCATAAGTTTTGGGAAATAAACAAGTGTGAAAATAATTCGGCGATACACTTTTTATAATAATTATTATTAATTTTATTATCATTTGTTGTATTAGTCAATGGAAAATTTTCAAATATTTGCGACAGAAAAATTCTCAACACTTTAATTATCGTCAGAAAGTTTGTATTGCCCGAGCATAGTTGTAAGGTTAGCGCGGTTAAATTTATATTCGGCGGCGGAAAAATCCTGCGCGGCGTCATAGTTATTTGACTTTGCATTTATCAGCCCGCAAATTGTATCGTACATTAAATCGTTGGTAAAATATTCCGCGCGACGGCTTTTTAAAATTTCAGTTTGCGCGGGGAAAACTTTTTCGTAATTCGGCGAAAGGTAAATAAAAAACGGTATCCTTACCATATCGAAACTAAAAACATCGGGATTATGAGAAATTTTTAAATCTTCGCCGTGATCCGAAAAATAAACCATTGCCTGCAAGTTCAACTTTTCGGCGGCGTAGTCAAAAATTTTCGACAGCACAAAATCAGTATAAAGAATCGTATTTGCGTAGGAAGGCGCGGCGTTCATCATCCCCGTGCCGTCTTCGGTCAGCCACTTTTTAAAGCTGCGCGGGTAGCGATTGTTATAATAAATGTGGCTGCCCATCAAGTGCAGTACAACAAAATTATTTTCGGCGGGGTTGAGTTTGTCCAAAAAATTTATCAAAATTTCGTCGTCTTTGTCCGAAAAGTCAAAAGTGTCGTCCGTCCATTCGGCAACGTCGGCAGTTTTTGCAACGAGAGTAATTGCGCTGTCATATTCGCCATAACGCCCTTGATTGCTGAACCAAAAAGTTTTGTAGCCGGCTTTTTTCGCCGCGTCGATTATCGAAATTGATTCATAAAATTCTTTGGTGTTGTATTGGCTCTGCTCGGTCAAAGCACGTTGAAGAACGGGAACAGTTTGACTCCAGCAAGCGTAAGCATTTTCAAAAATTATAAAATTGCCGTTCGCAGGTTTTAAATTGGGCGTATTTTTTTCTGTCGCCTGATAATCTTCATTGACTTTAAATTTAATATCAAAAACTTTTTCCTTTGCACTTTCTCCTGTATCCTGTTTCCTACTCTCAAGCCACGGGGTATTTTCAAAGGGGAAATTTTTATTATAGGCGTGCATAAAAGTTCGGCTTGCAGATTCGCCGATAACAAAAATAACAGTGCCCCGCGCCTGCGCCGCCAAAGTTTTTTCCGCGTCGATTTGAAGGTTGTTAAATCGTTCTGCGTAATTTTTAGAATACAGTTGAGTTTCTGCAACGTAATCAGTAACAGTTTTAAAAAGTCCCGCAATGGAAGTTTGCGGCACGAAGTAAATTAAAGTTGCCGCCGCGCCAATTACTGAAATTATCGTCGCGCAGATTCTATAAAAATTGAAATTTTCGGCTGAAACTTTTTCGATAAAAATTTTGTGCACTTTGTACGCGCGGTACAGCAAAAAAAATATTGCCGCAAAAATTATCAGCAGTACGGGCAAGCCTAAATTTGCCTGCAAGAAATTTATTGATTCTTTCCAATTCGTCAAGTACAACGCCATTAACGACGCGGGCGAAAGGCAATGCCAAAACATACAATAATAAACCGCTTGCACGAACGGCACCGCGCAAAATAAAAAATTCAGCGCACAGGAAAAAAGCGCGGAAATTCGCACGTGTAAAAATTTCGCCGCCAAAATTTCCGCGCTCGTCAAAAATATAAATATCGCCGTCCCAACAAGAAAATCGTACCATATCAGCGACATAAACCACGGCTTTTGATACGTCCACGTATAAACCAAAATGAACGTCACGCACCACGCAAGCCCCGTTATTAAATTCGGCAAAATTTTTCTTGAGAAAATATTTTCGCCCCAAGAAATCTGCGCGAGCGTTAAAAGTAAGACCGTCGGCAAAAAGTACGGTACAAAATAATTTGAGCCGACAACTTGCCCGATGTCCAAATAAAATACATTCATTAGATAAAAGTACAGCAACGCCAAGCCGCCGTACTTTTTTATTTGCGCCAAAATTTTTCCTCTTTCAAATTAAGTTTAAGGCAGTAGTTTTTTTCACTAGTGCCTTTTGCCTTTTGCCTATAAAACTATTCGCTCAAAACTTCGTCCAAAATTCTTGTAACTTCGTCAACGTGTTCATTGGTAATAATCAGCGGCGGGATAAATCTTAAAACAGTGCCGACAGTACAATTTATAATTGCGCCGCGTTTCATACATTCGTTGACAATTTCAACGCCGCTTTTTTTGGAATTGGAAAGTTGCAAGCCCAAAATTAATCCTTCGCCGCGCACTTCCGAAATTTGCGCAGAATGTTTTTGTTGCAATTCCACAAGTTTATTTTTGAAATAATTTCCGACTTCTTCGACGTGCGCCAAAAATTTTTCATTCGGTACTGTATCAAGTATAACATTCGCCGCCGCACAAGCCAAAGGATTTCCGCCAAAAGTTGTACCGTGATCTCCCGCGTGAAAAGCGTTTGCAACTTTTTCAGTGCAGATAAACGCGCCGATTGGTACGCCGCCCGCCAAGCCTTTTGCAAGCGTTACAATGTCAGGCTTAATGCCGTATTTTTCATAGGCGAAAAATTTCCCGCTGCGCCCAATCCCCGCTTGAATTTCGTCAAGTATCAATAACGCGCCGTGTTTATCGCAGAGTTCACGAACTTTTTTCAAGTAGTCATTTTTTGGCGGATAAACGCCGCCCTCGCCTTGAATCGTTTCCAACATAACCGCGCAAGTTTTATCAGAAATTTTTCCTGCAAGTTCGTCAATGTCATTATAATTTACGTAATCAAAACCTGCCGGCAAAGGTTCAAAGCCTTTATGATATTTCGGCTGTCCCGTCGCCGTCAATGTTGCCAATGTGCGCCCGTGAAAACTTTGCCACGCCGTTATTATTTCTGACTTTTCGGCGTCGAATTGGTGCGCGTACTTGCGAGCAATTTTTATTGCGCCTTCATTTGCCTCCGCGCCCGAATTGCCGAAAAATGCTCTGTCGAGCCCGCTGAGCTTTACCAATTTTTCAGCGGCGGCGGCTTGCGGCTCCGTGTAATACAAATTTGAAACGTGAATAACTTTTGCCGCCTGTTTTGAAATTGCATTGACGAGCGGCGCGTAGTTGTAACCTAAAACATTTACCGCTATGCCCGCCAAAAAATCTGTGTAACGCTTGCCGTTTATATCGTACAAGTACGCCCCTTCGCCGCGCTCCAATACTATTTTGTAACGATTGAACACCGGCAAATAATTTTTGTCATCCTGCGAAAAAATTTTTTCTTGATTCTTCATTTTATCAACCTCCATATATTTGCAAAAAATCTTCAGGCGTTACGGCGGGAACCTTGCCGCCTTCAAAATCTTTAACATTGCGCGTAACAATAAAATCTGCGCAAACTGCCGCCGCGCATTCGTCCTGCACGCAGTCTTCAAAATCTTTAAAGTCAAAATTTATTATCGCTGACAAAAGTTTTTCAAAATCAACCGAGACAATTTTAAAAACTGTAAATAAATCAAAAATCATTTCGCGACGTTCAACCTGCGTAAATTCTTTTCTCAAAACGTAAAACAAAGTTGTAATAGTATGCGCTGCCGCGTAGCCTTCAATTTCCCTGTCAGAGCAAAGTCTTATGACGCGGTAAGAATCTGAAAGGACGCCTTCACGCATTAACAATACGTCCAAAATAACGTTTGAATCAACCAAGATTTTCATAGCGGCGGCGTCTCTCCTCCCTGAATTCTTCGAGTTCTTTTTTGTAGTCAAAATCGGCGGGCAAACGTCCAATGTATTTATGCAAATTTTGGAACGCTGCCTGCGCTCTGCGCTTGTCTTCTTCCGGGTCAACCGGCGTTGCTTTTTTGCGCAATGTTTCCATTAACGGTATTAATTCATTTTCCGGCATTTTCAGAATCAGCCGAATTGCCTCTGCTTTTAATTCTGTCATTTCTTTTCGCTCCCTTCGGTTTCAGGTTTCAGGGATTAGGGGAAAATTCCTAACACCTAACACCTAACACCTATTCCATTGCCCGCACTTTTGTTTCGATAAAATCAATTTCTTCCTGCGACAAATTATATTTCTGATAGAGTTGCAAGTCAATTTCTGCAACGCTGCGCGACCAATCTATATCTGAATCGTTGGTAAAATCTTGCAGCGGAACATATTTCCAAGTTGCGGGCGGATTATCTTGCGTAATTTTCAAAATGCCCAATAAAACCCTTGCAAATTTAGTTTTGATATATTTTAAGCAATGATCAGTTTCCGCCGCGCTATCGAACGCTCCAACGCTTATATAAGTCTGTGTGCAGCCGACAAGCGGCAAGCCGACAAGCGGAGTTACCAATGTTTCACCCAAATTTCCGACGTTATTAGACTTTGCAATAAAAACTTTGTACTTATGCAAAATAAATATATCAATAATATAATCACGGCGAACAAATCTTTTAACTCTTCGATTATCAAAACGCCCTTCAAATATAACATATTCGTTGCCGTCATTCGGTTTTTCTGTTAAAAAAATATCAGGCATAACTTCAAAGGCATTTGTTCTCAAAGCTGTATCAGTTCTTCTTGGCAAACGTTCAGGCAAATCAGGGAAATCTTCATAAGCTTTTTCAGAAAGTTGATATGACATTTGACCATACATAATTTCGCTAAAAGATTTAAAATCTTTTCTATGAAAAACTTTTTGCCAAATAGATTTCAATTCGGGGAAGGGTATAAAAACTTCAATCTTGCCGAAAATTTTATTTTGGTCGCGGTAGGTAACGGCAACGCCGCCTTTAATATCGGCGTCGGGAAAAATATTTTTGCAGTTGGGTTCGTAGAGAATAACTTTAATATGTTCGTCATTGAGCAACTTTTTATTAAAAGCGTTGGGAGTTGCGCCGGCGTTGAAGAGGCAACGGGCGGGGTGAATCATCATAACGCGGTTGCAAGCTTGCCAAAAACTTTCAAGGAACAAATTATAAACGGGCTTTGCAAAAGTTTTATTATCGCCCGAAGTTTCGCCTTGATAGGGCGGATTGCCAATGACAACGATATTTTTTAAGTCTTTGGCAATTTGAGAATCCAATTTTTCAAAGGGATTATCTTCAAAAAGCGGGCGGGTATTGTTGAAAAATTCGAGCGCGTCGCCTTGCACAATATTTTTAAAAAGAATTTGCCACATTAAATTTTTATCGAAGTCGCCAAAAATTTTTTCGTGGTACGCGGTAAAAGTATCTGCAACATTTTTTCGGGCGTAGGCTAAATTGTCGAATTGAATTTCAATGCCGTAAATCGAAGAAAGGGCGGTAAAGGCGTCCGCAGAATTTTTTGCAAGTTTCAATTTGCGTTGCAAAATTCCAACTAAAAAAGCTCCGTCGCCTGCGGTAGGTTCCAAAATTTTTGCGTCGAGCGTTTCAAAAACGTCAGCAATATTTTCATCGTCAAGCATTTTATTGACAATTTCGGGCGGCGTGAAAACTTCGCCGAATTTTTTAACGCGGTCTTTGTTCAAAATAATCACCTTAACCGAAAAAATATTTTTGAGTAAATCTGAAATGTTGCCTTCGCGCAGAGTTGCAAGAGTATCAATTTTATAAAAATTTTTTTGAGAAATATTTTGCGCGTTGCCGAAAATGTAGCGCGTAGCAATGCGGAAAATAATTTCATTGGGCGCGCAGCCGAAAACTTGATTTTCTAAAATGTGCTTGAGGCGTTTTTGGTTATCGGGGAAGGCGGCACAAATTTTATCATTTTTGTAAAGGCGTTTTACAATTTCGGCAATGTACAAGCCGCTTTTAATGTGCGGGTCAAAAAATATTTGCGCGGGGTTGTCGAAAATATTTGGGTTCTGAAATTGTAAAGCGTCAACCATTTTTTGAACGATAAAGCGCGGCGTAAAAACTTGGCTTGTCTTTTGCGGCGGTATGAAGTCGAAAATATCTTTGTCCAAAGTTTCGTCGAAATAATCGGCGTATTTTTGCATACGCGCCAAAAATTCTGCAACGGCGGCGTTGAAAACATTTTCGCTAAAAATTTCTTCTTCGCGCAGGAGCCGAAATTCTTCCAAAGTAATTCCCGTAACCTGCAAAAAAGTTTCAGCGTCAATGTAAGAATCGAAATTCGCAAGTGTCAAAAGTTCGTCGCCGTAAGCCATAATAAAACTTGGAATTGTAGCGGCAAAAGTGCGCAGTTTGGCGCGGAAATCGTTTTCAGTTTGATTCTTGATAATTTCGTTGATGACAGTTTCTTGAATAATTTCGGCGTCAACATTTTGTTTGACGAGCTCGGCAATTTTCTTTTTGAGCGCGGCAGAAACTTTGTAGCCGTTATCGGCAAGATTTTTAATAATTTCAGCAACAATTTCATTCGACGGCGTGTCAGGTTTAGGACGCGGCGGGCGCGTCGATTTTTTCGGCGGAGCTTCGCCGCCTGTTTTAATTTTATTATTGTCGCTGTCGCTGTTATCGCCGTGCATTTTGTTAATAATTTTTTTTACGGCGTCGCTGTTAAAAACGCGGTCAATATTGAAAAGCCCGTTGTACATAAAGCAACAATCAACCGCTTGTTTGGCGGCGATTTTTTGCGGCAGGGACATAATTTCTTTGGCGTCGAGTTCAACCATTCGCCCGTTGTCATTTTCAGCGAAGACGGGGAAAATTTTCAGCAACTTTTTAAGAATATTTGTAGCGTTATAACTTTCGCCGCCGTTCAAACTTTGCGCAAATTCGTTATAAATTTTGAGAGTGCGCACGGGCGAAAAGTCGAAAACGTAGCAATTAGTTTTGTGAAAAATTTCTTTGTCAGTTTCGTAACGGTGCGGATTTTGGCAACGAAAGGCAGTTTGAAAATAAAGCGCGGCACTTTTAAAATCGCTGAGCATTAAGACAGCAGACCATTCTTTGACGGTTACGCCGGTTGTAAGTTGCCCAACGCTCAATGTAATAGTTTTGTCAAATTCTGCAACGGCGTTTTTAACTTTCGTCAAACTTTTTTCATTTTGCTTTTCGTCAGATTCGGAAATTGTGCCGTCGCCCGCCGCAATAATAATTTTGTAGTCTTTGAAAATTTTGTGCGCCTGCAAAAGTTTCGCCATAGCTTTAACGCCGTCAACGCGATACATCAGCCAAAAAGTATGCTTGAGTTCTGCGCGAAGTTCTTTTGTTGAAAATGGAAATTTTTCCTGCATTGTAAGTGCGTCAAGAAATTTTTTAATTTCTTCCTTGTGCAAAAAATTTCCTTTGCCGTCCGTCTCAAAAAAATCATTCAAGCTGAAAAAATAATTTGAATCTTCGGCGGCAGAAATTTTATCTGCAAAAATTTTTGAAAGTTGGTAAGAAAATAAATTCATACGCGGCAAATCTGCATAGGGGTTGGGCGCGTCCGAATTTTTGTACCAATTAATTTTGGCGTTTTGTTCGTCCGCGTACGACCAATTAAAAATTTGTGCGGCGTTGAATTTTTTATTGGCAATGGCTTTAAAGGGAGTCCCTGACAAATACAAAGTAAAATCCCGCCGAATATTTTTAAAAGCCGCGCCTGTTTTATCGGTGTCAACGCCTTCGTGGCTTTCATCTATCACCAACAAATCAAAATGCAAATATAAAAGCCAATCAAGTTTATCTGTATCGCCGCCGAAATATTTTGAGCCCTTCAAATCCTGCAGGCTTATAAAAAAAATTTCTGCAGGGTTTTCAACTTCAAATAAATTAACAGATTCTGCGCGGCTGTAAACCGTAGCGTTGGGAATGAGCGAATTTTTTTTGGAAATGACGAATTTATAATTGCCGCCGTTTTGCCCCGTGAACTTTTTAAAATCGTTGTACCAAGAATCGGCAATGCTCGGGCGGTTGGTAAGGATTAAAATTTTTTTTGCGTCGAGTTGTTTAACAAGTTCGTAAACGGCAAGATTTTTACCAAAACGCGGCTTGGCGTTCCAAAGAAATTCGCGCGGCTTTTTTTCTTCCAAAAAATATTCCAGCGTCGAATCAACGGCTTTAATTTGTTCTTCGCGCAGGCTATAACTTTCTGAAATAAATTCCTGCGGCTTTTTGGTAGATTTACCCGCGCTAAATTCGTAAAAATATTTTCGTGCAAGTTCAGGCGAAATTTTAAACCATTCGCGCCCTTCTTCATCGCGCGGAATTTTATATTTCGTCGTCAAGAATTTGTGAAAGTCAACATCGATTAAAAATTTGCCGTTGCAGTAGGGCGAAAGTTCCACCCATTCAATTTTTGCCGCAATTCGGGCGGTGTAAGTTTGCTGTTTAATTCGTTCTTCGACAGTTTGAGTTGAGGTGTAACCAATTTTCAACCAGCCGAAATTTGGAGCGTAATTCGGGGTAGTGTAGGCGTAAATTCTGGGGTTAATTGTTTCGTATGAACTAAGATTAATTTCAGCCATAAAAAAACTCCTTTCCGCGCAATTTTTTTAATTATATTTTTTGCGCGTTGGGAGTGTCAATTTAAAATTTTTATTAAAAAAACCTTGCATAAAAAATTAAATGTTGCTATAATTCAAATTCGGTTAGTTTAAAAAAACTTCCCTGCGCGGAGCGAAGCCGCGCCAAAGACCAAAGAGGAGGTGTGTTTTGTGAGAAAATACGAAATCGTTTTTATCGTGAAACCGCTTGAGGAAGAGGCAAACAACGCAGTTATTGAAAAGTTTTCAAAACTCATTGCGGCGAACGGCGGCACTATCGACAAAGAAGACCGTTGGGGTAAACGCCGCCTTGCGTACGAAATCAAAAAGGAAATTGAAGGCTTTTACGTAATTTTTTATGTAACTTGCCCGCCCGCTTGCGTTGACGAATGCGACCGCGTTATGAAAATTACTGACGAAATTCTCAAGCATATGATTGTACGCGCTGACGAAAAAGAGGCTTAATTATGAACAAAGTTATTTTAAGCGGAAATTTGACGCGCGACCCCGAAGTTCGCTACACCCAAAGCGGAACTGCTTATGCTAAAATGGGAATAGCGGTTAATCGCCCCTACACTTCAAAAAATACCGAAGGACAGCCAACAGTTGATTTTTTCAATATGACTTCATGGGGCAAGCAAGCCGAATTTTGCGGACGTTACTTGAAAAAAGGCTCTTCGGTTATTCTTGAAGGGCGCGTAGAAAATGACAACTACGAAGATAAAAACGGCGTCAAACATTACAGCGTAAATATTATGGTTGAACGCATCGAATTTGCCGGTAAAAAAGCTTCAAGCGGCGAAGGCGGCGGCAGTTATAATTCAGGCGGCGAATCGAATACCAATTCAAATTATGACGATAACAGCGAAGATGTTGACGTTCCATTCTAATTAAAATTACCCGTAGGAGGGTTGAAAATGCGTAGAGAAAGAGGAAGACGCCCGCGCAGAAAAGTTTGTACTTTTTGCGTGGATAAAGTCGAACAAATAGATTACAAAGACGCGGCGAAATTGCGCCGTTTCATTACCGAACGCGGAAAAATTTTGCCGCGCCGTATCAGCGGCAACTGCGCAAAGCATCAGCGTCAAGTTACACTTGCGATTAAACGCGCGCGTAACATTGCGCTTTTGCCTTTTACAGCCGAATAATTTTACATTCGATAAAACAGAAGGGAGTCTGCGGACTCCCTTTTTTGTTGGGAAAAATATGAGTAACAGAAAATTTTTGCCGCCAATAATTTTAATAATCTGCGCGACGGCGTTATTTTTATATTGGCAACTGATTTACATACCGGTTCAAAGTGAAATTGCGAAGTTTGACGCGGAAACAAAAAAATTTCAAGTCGCCGAAAAAGAATTAAACTATTTGCAAACGCGCTACAAAAATTTTGAAGAAATTGCAGAATTAACCGCCGAAAGGTTAGCCGCCGCGCAGGAACTTTTACCTGCCGAAATGAATGACGAAAAATTTGTTGACGCACTGTACACTTTGGCGGCTGATAAAAAAATTTTAATAAATTCGGTGCAAGTCGGCGAAATTTCGGAAAATGATTCGGTGCAACGCCAATCGATAAAAATTCGGCTGGACGCAGATTATATTTCACTGTTAAATTTTATCAGAGAAATTTTGGATGGTGAACGGCTTGCAAAATTGGAAAATTATTCAATCTCAAGCGACGGAGAAAGTAACATTTTAAATTGCGAATTGGACTTAATAATTTTCGCCGCAAATACAAATTGAAAAAACTGCTGCGCAATTTTAGGGGCTAAAGCCTAAAGACTAGGGATTGGGGAAAAGAAAAACCCGCCCGTCATTAAAGCCGCAGCTTGACCTTTTTTAGAAGCGTCGGAAAAAGTTTGCGCCCCAAAGGGGGCGTACGGAATACGAGCGTATTTGAACCGAGCGGCCCTGACGGGCGGGAAGTTTTTCTTTCTTTGGTACTTTTTTTCTTTTTTCAAAAAGAAAGAAAGTACATTTAAAACTTTAAAATAAAAAGTATTATCAAACAAACAAGAAATTTTAATTTTATCTAAAAATAAGAAAATTTGAGTTGCAATTTTTTTGTAGTTGTGATAACCTATGCAAGGTTCTAAAAACGTTTCTTTTAAGGAGGAATTTTTTTATGGCAGTAAGCTTGGCAAAAGGACAGAAAGTTGATTTGACGAAAACCAATCCCGGCTTGAAAGAAGTTTTAATCGGGCTTGGTTGGGACACAAACAAATATGACGGCGGAAAAGATTTCGACTTGGATGCATCAGTTTTTATGCTTGCAGGCAACGGCAAAGTTCGCAGCGACGCTGATTTTGTTTTCTACGGCAACTTGAAACACGAAAGCGGCTCCGTTGAACATTTGGGCGATAACCTTACCGGTCAAGGCGAAGGCGACGACGAAGAAATTAAAGTTTTCCTCGATAAAGTTCCCGCTGATGTTGAAAAAATCGATTTTACAGTTACAATTTATGAAGCCGAACAACGCAAACAAAATTTCGGGCAAGTTGAAAATGCTTTTATCCGCGTTATGAATGCGGCGAACGGCGAAGAATTAATTCGCTACGATTTGGGCGAAGATTTTTCGATTGAAACCGCAGTTGTTGTTGGTGAACTTTACCGCAATAAAGGCGAATGGAAATTTAACGCGATAGGCAGCGGATTTGAAGGCGGACTTGCCTCACTCGGGCGCAATTTCGGCGTTAATGTGTAATTTAATTTTTTAAATAAAATTTTTTGTATGGAGCAGGATTTTAGGGAATAGGGATTAGGAAATAGGGAATAGTAAATAACTAATCCCTGACGCCTAACGCCTGACACCTGAAACCCTGCTCAATTTTTTTGGAAAGGAAAATTTAAAATGGCTGTAAATCTTCAAAAGGGGCAGAAAGTTAGCCTCGTAAAATCCAACGGCGCAAAACTTACAAAATTAATGGTAGGGCTCGGCTGGGACGCTATTGAAGAAGAAGAAAAAGGCGGCTTCTTGAGCCGTATTTTCGGCGGCGGCAAAAAAGATTTTGACTGCGACGCTTCAGTTTTCGTTTGCAAAAACGGCAAAATTTCAAGCGTCGACGACATTGTTTATTTCGGCAACCTTGAACATGACAGCGGCGCAATTAAACATATGGGCGATAATTTGACGGGCGAAGGCGAAGGCGACGATGAACAGATTTTCGTTGACTTGAATAAAATCCCCGCAGATTATGATAAATTGGTTTTCGTCGTCAACATTTATAAAGCTGTCGACAGAAAACAGGATTTCGGCATTATCAAAAATGCTTATATCAGAATTATCGACAACGATAACGGCGAAGAACTTTGCCGTTACAATTTAAGCGGCGGCGATTATAACGGAATGCTTGCAATGATTGTCGGCGAAGTTTACCGCTACAAAGGCGAATGGAAATTTAACGCTGTCGGCAACGGTACAACTGACCCGGGACTCCAAGAATTAAGCAGACGTTATGCATAAAATGTCAGAAAAAATCCCCGCAGTTTCAGTTATTATTCCGCTGTACAACGCAGAAAATTTTATTGGCGAATGTTTGACAAGCCTTTTGAATCAGACGTTGAAAAATATTGAAGTTATCGCAGTTGACGATTTCAGCACCGATAATTCTTTGGAAGTTGCAGAAAAATTTATTCCCGCCTTTGAAGAACAAAATAAAAATTTGGTAACAATTACATTGACGCAAAATAGCGGTTGTCCCGGTATTCCAAGAAATTTTGCGCTTGATTATGCGAAGGGCAAATATATTTATTTCCTTGACAGCGACGATTTTTTGGACGATACCGCGCTGGAAAATTTTTTCAACGTTGCAGAAAAATTTAACGCAGATGTTGTTCACGCCGAAAAAGCTTTTTCGTACGAAGAAATTAACGGCGAATTTCAAGACAAAATTTTCAGCACTCAAACGGGCGAATTTGTCGATAAGCCGACGCTTGAAACTTTCGACATTGCCGCGCGTGTTACTGATTTTATAAAGGGGCGTTATCTTTGGTGGGGGTGCAATAAACTTTTCCGCCGAGAATTTTTGTTGGAAAATGAAATTAAATTTCCGCCGATAACAACTTTTGAGGATTTGATTTTTACTTTTCCCTGCGTTGTCAATGCCAAAAATTATGTGCGCGTGCCCTTCGTCAACTATCATTACAGAATACGCAAGGGTTCACTTTCGCACGGCGCGCCCTCAACTGTTTCAACGTCATTAAATTTGCTTGAGGCTTTTTATACGCTTGACAATTTTATGGCGGGCAAAAATTTTTTTGTCGAAAATCCGAAATACCGCTATTCAATGCTGGACTTCTTCGCGCAGATTTTCTTAAACGCAATTTCAGAAAATCTTTTTATAATAAAAAATTTAACGCCCGCCGAAGTTTACGAATTTTACTGCAGGGAAATTTTTTCTCTCAATCCGCAAAAAAATATTCCGCTTACCACGTACCTTTTTACTTTGACGAACATTTATAAATTGGTAATACAACGGCAGGCGGGCGAAATTGCGCAGTTGAAAAAAACTTTAGCCGAATTGCAAGGGAGTTAATTTTGTGTTAAAAAATTTTTCAATTTTGGCGGTGATATTTTTTATTATGTGTAGCTTTACAAATTCAAATTATGCGAATGCTGAAAATAAGTTTTCTGAAACTGATTCTGCGGATAAAATTGTTTACAATACCACCAAAAATCTTGAAAAATATTTTTCCGCGTTGCCGCAAAAAAATTTTTTTGAAGTTAATCAACGCCCGCTGTTGATTGAAGGCGCAAATAATATCGAAATTGAAAAACTCGTCCGCGCGTTGAAAAATCCTGTTGCGTACAGATTTTCTAATTATTTGTACATTGCGGGAACCTTAAAAGATTATCCCGTTGTTATTGTGCGCACCGAACAGGGCTTGGCAAACTCGGCGGCATCAACTGTCATTGCGCTTGAGAAATTTAATCCTTGCGCCGTAATTAATCAGGGAATTGCAGGCGGGCATTTTCAAAATTTGCACGTCAACGATATTGTTATTGGCGAAAAATCAATTAATATCGGCACGTACAAAACAGAATTTTTGCCCGCAGGCGCAGGTATTGACATAACCGCGCAGGAGTTACGCGGCACTTTTTCTTTTGACGCGGCAGAAAATATTTTTAAACTTTTCCCCGAATATTGCGCGGATTTAAAAATTTTGGAAATTGCAAAAAGCGTTGCAACTTCGCACAAAGAATTTAAAACCGTAACAGGCACTATAAGCTCGGCGGATTCTTGGAATAACGAAATTGACCACATAAATTTTTTGCACGAAAAATACGGCTCACTTTGCGAAGATATGGAGACCAACGCTGCCGCGTCGATTTGCAAAAGTGCGGGCGTTCCTTTCATTGGTATTCGCGCAATTTCCAACAACATTACCAACGGCGAAAATTTTTCTGTTGAAACCGCTGCAACTTGCCAAAATTTCGTTTTGCTCGTTGCAGAAAAATTTATTAATACTCTTCCGAAAAAGTAAAGGGGTATTTTCGTGGATGAAATAAAGCTCCCTGCCGTTTCAGTGATTATTCCAATGTACAACGCGGAAAAATATCTTGAAGAATGTTTAACAAGCCTTGTAAATCAGACGCTGAAAAATATTGAAATTATCTTGGTTGACGATTTCAGCACCGATAATTCTTTGGAAATTGCCCAAAATTTTGTTCCGAAGTTTGAAGCTGAAAATAAAAATTTGGTAATAATTAAATTGACGCAAAACAGCGGCTTTCCCGGTATTCCGCGTAATGTTGCTTTAAATATTGCAAAAGGTAAATATATTTTTTTTATGGACAGCGATGATTTTTTATCTGACGACGCGTTGGAAATTTTTTACAATGCGGCAGAAAGTTTTAACGCTGATGTTGTTGACGCTTATATGACTTTTGAATATAAAGAAATTGACGGCAAATTTAAAACTACAGGCAAAATAATGCAAAACAGCAAGCTTATAGAAAAACCTGCGCTTGAAACTTTTGACATTGCCAAACGCATTGAAAATATTATCGAAATAAAATATTTAAATACGGTATGGAGCAAATTTTTCAACCGTGATTTTTTGGTTAAGAACAATATAAAATTTCCGGCTATGACAATTACGGAAGATTTAGTTTTTACATTTGAGAGCATTGTGCTTGCCAAAAATTATGTGCGCATTCCTTTTGTCGGTTATTTTTACAGAAAATATGACGACTCAACTTCGAATAGTCCGCGCAATATGAAACGGATTTCATTGGATTTAATTGAAGGCGTTAATTGCTTGGATAATTTTATGCAAAGTCAAAAATTTTTTATCGAAAATCCAAAGTATCAATACAGAGTGCTTGATTTTTTTAACCAATGGTTTTCTGATAAAATTTTTAAAATCGTCTTTTTCAATATGAATTTGACAGTTGAAGAAGTTTATGATTTTTACCGCAAAGAAATTTTTTCTCTCAATCTGCAAAAAAATATTCCGTTGACGGCGTATCTTTTTGTTTCGACGAACATTTATAAAATGCTTGTCAAACAGCAGTCAAAAGAAATTGAACAGCTGAAAAAACTTCTGCAGGACAAGCAATAATTTTGGAGGTATCAAATTGAAAATTACAGGTTTAACCGACGCGCAAGTTAAAGAAAATAAAGCCAAGTACGGCGATAACTCAATTACCGAACAGGCGCGCGAAGGTTTTTGGGACAAACTCAAAGGCAACTTCGACGACCCGATTATAAAAATTTTGATATTCGCCCTTGCGCTGAATGTCTTTTTTGCATTTATGGGCAAATCCGAATGGTATGAATCAGTTGGTATTGCAATGGCTGTTTTGCTTGCAACTTTTGTATCGACTTTTTCAGAGTTTAAAAATGAAAGCGCGTTCCAAAAATTGCAAGGCGAGGCGTCTTTGATAAAATGTAAAGTTTATCGTAACGGCGCGGTTGTTGAAATTCCGATTAACGATATAACTTTTGGCGATTGCGTATTATTGCAGAGCGGCGATAAAATTCCCGCTGACGGCGTAATTATCGACGGCTCAATTACAGTTGACCAAAGTATTTTAAACGGCGAGGCGAAGGAAGAAACCAAAACGCCGCCGCCTGACGCTGCAACTGATGAAGAATCCGCCAAAAGCGACGATTTATTGAACCCGCACAAAGTTTTCAGAGGCGCGGTTGTTGCAGGCGGCAACGCTGTTATGCGTACCGTAACTTTAGGCGACAATACTTTCTACGGCAAAATTGCTGAAGAACTTCAAATTGACGAAGACAGAGACACGCCTTTAAAATTGAAACTCGGCGACCTTGCAGGGCAAATTTCAAAATTCGGCTATATCGGCGGCGTATTAATTGCGGTTGCCTTTATGTTCCAAAGAATTTTTATTCACAATAATTTTGATTGGGTGCAAATTTCGGCGTACTGCTCCGACTGGATGAACGTTGTAAACAGTTTGGTTGAAGCGGTTATGCTTGCCGTTATAATTATCGTTATGGCGGTTCCCGAAGGCTTGCCGCTGATGATTGCGATTGTATCTGCGCAGAATATGGGCAAAATGCTTAAGGACAATGTTTTGGTTCGCAAAATTTCAGGTATTGAAACGGCGGGCAGTTTGAATCTTTTATTCAGCGATAAAACCGGTACGATTACCAAAGGACAACTTGAGGCTGTAAGTTTTCTTGACGGCACGGCGGCAAGTTTCAAAAGTTATTCGGATATTCCGAAAAAGCTCGGCGAATTAATTTCACTCGTTGTACGCTACAACACTTCTGCAGTTATCAACGGCGATAAAGCAGTTGGCGGCAACGCTACCGAGCGCGCGTTGTTGGGATTCGTACTCGGCAAGGACGGCGGCGAATTAAATATTAAAATTGGTGATACCGTACCTTTCAACAGCAAAAATAAATATTCGCTTGCGGCAGTTACGGGCGATTATAATTTAACGCTTGCAAAGGGTGCGCCTGAACGTTTGCTTGACAGGTGCAGTTATTACTACGACGGCGACGGCAACAAGCAACCTTTGAACGGCGTTGACCACATTAACGCGGAAATTGATAAACTTGCTGAACGCGCAATAAGAGTTTTGGCGTTGGCGACTTACGACGGCGAAATTGAAAATGAAGAACTTCCCGAAAAAGGTTTAACATTTGTCGGCGCGGTTGGTATTCGTGATGAAGTTCGCGCAGAATCTCCCGCCGCACTCGCGCAGGTTAGAGAAGCGGGCGTTCAAGTCATTATGATTACCGGCGACAGAAAAGAAACCGCTATGGCTATTGCGAAGGACGCGGGCTTATTGCGCAGCGATGATGAAGTTGTTATGACTTCGCCCGAACTTAATGCAATGAGCGATGACGAAGTTAAAAAAGTTTTGCCGAAAATCAGAGTTATTGCGCGCGCGTTGCCGACTGATAAAAGCCGCCTCGTACGAATTGCGCAAGAATTAAATATGGTTGTCGGAATGACTGGCGACGGCGTCAACGATTCGCCCGCACTCAAAAAGGCTGACGTCGGTTTTGCAATGGGCGACGGTACCGAAGTTGCGAAGGAAGCCAGCGAAATTGTTATTTTGGATAATAATTTCAGCTCCATTGGCAAGGCGATTTTGTACGGGCGCACAATTTTTAACAGTATCAGAAAATTTATCATTTTCCAACTTACAATCAATGTTAGCGCGGTTTTAATTTCTTTTGTTTGTCCTTTGATTGGTATTGAAAATCCTTTGTCGATAACGCAAATTTTATGGGTCAACTTGGTAATGGATACATTGGCGGCGTTAGCGTTCGGCGGTGAACCTGCGCTTGCTCGATATATGGAAGAGCAACCTAAAAAGCGTGACGAAAAAATTATTAACGGCTATATGAAAAGCGCAATAGGCGTCGGCGCGTTGTGGTGTTTTGCAATGGGCTTGGTATTTTTGCTAACTTCATTTTCGCACGAACATTTCAGAACCGGCGAAGAAGATGCAAATATGTATTTAATGACGGGCTATTTTGCATTCTTCATATTTATGGCGGTGTTCAACGCCTTCAACGCGCGTACTGACAGAATGAATTTGCTGGACAATATCGGAGGTAACACGGGCTTTTTAAAAGTTATGGCGTTAATCGTCGTTGTACAAGTTGCAATGACGTATTTGGGCGGCGTAATTTTGCGCTGTTTCGGTTTGACGGGTCAAGAATGGCTCTTCGTAATTGCAATGGCGTTTACAATTATTCCTATTGACTTAATCAGAAAAGCAGTTACAGGCGGCTCTTCAAAATAAATTTTTTACCGTAAAAATTTTTCAGGCGGCAGGAATTGCCGCTATTTTTTTTAGGCAGGAGAAAATATTTTATGCAAAAATTCAGCAGTTCATATGGCGGCACTAAAGAAAATTTTATAGTGAAAATTTCGGCAAGCAAAAAAGTTGATGTTGACGAAAAAATTAACGCGGTTTTCTGCGTGGTACAAAATATTTTACAGCGCGGCACTCCTACTTTGCCGAGTGATTTTTTAATTTCAAAGTTCAAAAATTTTGACGCGCCGCCGCTTTATCTTGTTGACGATTCAAAAATTGTTTGGAACAACATTAAGGGCGACGACGAAAATTTTTATTATCCCGCAAAAAATTTCTATGAAAAAATTTTGCCGGAAATTCTGGGCGAATATTCCTTTGTAAAAAATTTAATTTTGCCCGAAGTGGATTTTGCGGAAATTCTAAACAAAAATTCAGAATTTGACGGGCAAGCAGTAGATTTTTATTTTCCGCAGTTGAAAATTGTTTTTGAAATTGACGGCACAAGCCACGAAGATTTTTCCCAACGCCGAAAAGATAATCTGCGCGACGCCGCCTTAAAAGCGGAAGGCGTGGAAGTTTTCAGGATTAAAACTTTTGACTTGGAAAATCAAACGCCCGCCTTTCAAGCCGTTATGCAAAATTTTAAAAGCAAAGTCCTTGCAAGTGATTTGATTCAAGAATATAAAGCCGCGCTGAAAATTTCCCCCGCTGCCGTAAATTTGAAATATGAAAGCGTTATGCGCCTGCAAATTGCTCTGTTGCAATGTTTCAAAAAAGGTGTAATTGATTTAAAAAATTCCACTCTGAATATTAATATTGTCAATTCTGATATTTCCGCGCCGGACGAAATTTTGGAAATTGCCTACGAAGATTTAAGCGCGTGGATTTTGAACATTGCGCAACTTGCAAAAATTAAAATAGAATTGCCGAAACTCAAAATTTCCGCCGCCAAAAATTCTCTTGCGTTGGATTTTTCGATTTTAAAACGTTATGCTGACGGCGATAAAAATTTCAACGCCAAAAATATAATTTATATTCGCACGGATTATTTTTTTGATAAAGATTATTTCAAAGTTGCTGCCGCAAAAAAAATTTGCTACAAATTTACCGCCGCCGAAGAAAAAAACGACGATAAAAGCTTAAAATTTCTGCTGAAAAATATTTTCGGCTACAGCGAATTTCGCACAGGACAAATGTCAATTATCAAAAATATTTTAAACTGCAACGACACGATAGGAATTTTGCCGACGGGAACTGGGAAATCTTTGTGTTATCAACTTGCCGCGCTCTTGCAGCCGGGCGTTACGCTTGTGATTGTACCGATAATTTCGCTGATGGAAGACCAAAAGCGCGTTATGGATAACAAGGGTATTAATCGCGCAGATTTTATTTCAAGCAACGTGCTCGGCGCAGAAAGGGAAAAAATTACAAATGAATTTAAGCGCGGAAAATTTCAATTTATGGTTGTTTCGCCCGAACGCCTGCAAAGTGACGAATTTAGAATTTCTCTCGGCGAAATTAACCGCACGCTTGAATTTTCTTTAGCGGTAATTGACGAAGTGCACTGCCTTTCAGAATGGGGGCACGATTTCAGAATTTCTTATCTTCGCTTAATTTCGACGATTCGCCAATATTGCCCGAATGCAAATTTGTTGGGCTTGACTGCCACCGCCTCGCAAGCCGTGTTGAATGATTTGAAGGCGGAATTTGAAATTGACGGCAGCGGCATTAAAGCGTTGCAGTCAATGGACAGGGAAGAATTAATTTTTCACAGAATAACCGTTGCAAGCGATTTTGAACGCGATAAAAATATTTTTGAAATTATTCGGCAAAATGACGGCACATACAAGGCAGGCGTCGTTGAAAAAAATTCTGTAGGCTTAATTTTCTGCCAAACTGTCAAAAGAAGTAACGGCTGCATAAAATTGCAAGAAAAAATTTTGGCGGCGCAAGTTTTAAAAAAGGGAAATGTTGAACTTTTTCACGGGCAATTAAACCCCGACGTTAAAAGTAAAACGCAGGCAAAGTTTATGGAAACAAATTTTGCGGGGCTTATGGTCTGCACAACTGCTTTTGGTATGGGAATCGACAAGGAAAATATTAAATACACAATTCATAATTCTTTACCAAAATCTATTGAGGCTTTTTATCAAGAGGCGGGGCGCGCCGGGCGTGATAAAGATAAAAAAACAAAATCTCATTGCTATATCATACATAAGCCTGAAAAAGTTAACACCGCAATTATTGAAAAAATTTTTGACAAAAATACAAGCATTATTGAACGTCAGGAACTTTCGCAAAAGTGGTTGCACAGCGATTTAAGCACGGTAATGTATTTTTTGAATCTTGACAAAGACGCGCCCGAAGTCGAAGGAAATAAAATTCTTGAAGTACTGAAAGAATTGTACTTTGCGCCGCTTGAGGACGGGCGAAAAATTATTAATTGGAACGATTCGGATTTTTCTTTGAAGAGTCGGCAAATGGCTTTGTACAAGCTCGCAATTTTGGGAATTGTAAAAGATTGGACAGTTAAATATTTTACTTTTCAGCAGGGAATTTTGAGCGTTGAATTTGCGGGTGTTGACGCCGAAAACGTCAAAAAATCTTTGTTGCATTATATTCGCAAACACGATGCAGAATTTTCGCTTGACGGCAAATTGACAGATTATAAAATTTATTATGATTTGCTGGAAAAATTTAAAGGAAAACCGGTACGCGCTTTTTTGCTGATATTGATAATTTGGACAAACAACACGATTCTTTATAACCGCTTGCAGTCGAGCAAGAATATGTTGGATTTTTGTTCGCCCGAAGTTACGGACGCCGAATTTCGCAAAAATATTATTGACTTTTTCAAGTACACCGAGCAAACTGTTATTTTTGATTCGATAGTTGAAGAGCCGCGCAATTTTCAAAATTGGTTTGCAATTTTAACTTACAGACAAGACAACGTAAATTATTTAATTACGAAGGAAAAGGCTCAAAGTATTTCAAGTTCATTGCGGCGTTATCTTGAATCTTACGCCAATAACACCGGCTTAAATTATTTAAGCGGTATGCTTGCTTTAATTTGCGGCAACTTTGAAGGGCTTGACGGCGCGGGGAGACTTTTTGACAGTTTCAGAAATATCAAAGAAAGTTTTGAACAGGACGCGCAACAGAAAATTATTTTAAAAACTTTACAGATTGTGCCGTTGCTTGCCGAGAAAGAAAAAAATTTATTCAGCGAAACTTTTTTAAAAATTTATCCCGAACTTGCCGCGCTTGTTCACGAAACGCTGAAAGATTTTTATTCACTGTCATTCATTATCAACAAAAAAACTTTAAAGATAAAAAATTTATTGGAGGCTAATGCAGGTGGATTATTTAAAAAAGCTTGAAAATTCGGTAGAAAATTTTGAGGCGGAAATTTCAAAACTTACAAGGATTGACAAATTAATTACAGATACAGAAACTTTACTTGACGCGGTTGCAGATGAAAAAGTACTTTTAAAAAATTCCGTCGTACAGCTGGAAAATCTGCGGGAGCAGATAGAAAAAGATTGTGCAACGCTTGCCGAATTTACCAAAAATGAATCTGCCGCCCGTCAAAAGTTGCTTGATGATATTCATAAAAATATTTTGGCTGATTCAAAAATTATAATTGAAAATTTAGCCGCGCCGCTCGGTAATTCTGCAACTCAAATTGAAATTGCTGTCGAAGAAAATAAAAAGGCGCAAGAAAAATTTTTTGCAAGTGTAGAAAAAGATTGTGCAACCCTCGCAGAATTTGCCGCCAATGAAGAAGCCGCCCGTCAAAAGTTGCTTGCTGACATTCATAAAAATATTTTGGCTGATTCAAAAGTTATAATTGAAGATTTAGCCGCGCCGCTCGATAATTCCCGCTCGCAACTTGCCGAAACTTGCGAATTACTTAAAAAGTTAATCGAAGTTCATCAAAAATCGCAGGAAAATTTTTTGGCGAGCATTGAAACAATTTTAATAAAGTACAACACCAAAAATCTTGAAGTTTACAACAACATTACCGGCACTCTCTCAAACAAATTTGAACTTGCCGAAAATAATATTTCCACAAATTTAAATTTGAAATTTAACAACATCGCGCAGGACTTTTCAAATTTAAACACTCAACTTGAAAAAAATTCTAAAGAACTCAGCGCAGAAATCGGCGGCATTGCCGAAGAATTTAAATCGCTAAAAGAAACTCTTGCAACAATCAAAACGGCGGCTTTTATAGCAGTCGGAACGGGCGCAGCAGCTTGCATTGTTCATTTCATTAAATAAAAAATTCCGGCGGCAGGTATAGCCGCTTTTTTTTAGAATTAATGATATATTTTTAGGAGGTGCAGAAAATATGGGGCTCAAGCAAAAAGTTATTATTGCGGTAAATGTTGCAATAATTTTAGTTTGTATTTGTATGGGATTTCTCGGCTATAAAAGCGCAAATGACGGCTTTGCAAAGGCTTTGGAAATGAAAGCGAAAAGTGACGCCTTTGCTTTAATGGAACTTATAGATTACAGGTACGCGGGAGAATGGAACCTGCGCGACGGCGTGTTATATAAAGGCGATACGAAAATTAACGGCGCAGATGAAATTGTTGACGAATTGGCGGAAGTTACGCACGGCAAAGTAACATTTTTTGACGGCGATACGCGCGTTGCAACCAACGTAAAAGACGCAAGCGGCGCACGGCAAGTCGGCACAAAAGCTTCAGAAACAGTTATCAGCCACGTTTTGAAAAACGGCGAAGATTTTTTGGGCACTGCAAATGTTATGGGCGAAGAACACCACTCCGCCTATTTGCCGATAAAAAATAACAGCGGGCAAATTATCGGAATGTTTTTTGTCGGCGTCAGCGTCCACGAAATGGACGAAGTTGTTAATAGCTTGATAATGTCAATAATTGTTGTAATGGCGATTATAATTGCAGCTTGCATTGTTTTGTCCGGTATTTTTGTAGGGAAATTGCTCGGCGCACTTGATGAAGTTGTTAAAGCTACAGATAACATTGCCAATGGTAATTTGCGCATTGACGACTTGCAGATTAATTCAAATGACGAAATAGGAACTTTGGCGAAAAAAATTAATTTAATGAAACAAAAATTAAAAATGTTGCTTTCAAACATTGCGCAAAGTTCCGCGCGCGTCGCCTCCGCAGCCGAAGAATTAACTGCCTCAACTTCGCAAGGCGCAGATTCAATTAACAATATGGCGCAAAACGCCGCCGAAATGTCCGAAGAATCCAATGAACAAATGCAAAATATTAATTCATTGCAGAAACAACTTGAAAATATGCGCGGCAAAATGGCTGAACTTTATCAGGGCGCAATGGATTTAGATATGGTCGCCGCGTCAAGCGCAGAAAGTACAGTAGTTGGGCAGGAAAAAGTTGGCGTTGCTATTGAAGTTATGAATGACATTGCCGCGCAGGTTAATAATTCGGTTGAAGTTGTTGGGAAATTGGGCAAACGCTCCGACGAAATCGGCGAAATTGTTAAAACCATTTCAGAAATTGCAGACCAAACAAATTTGCTTGCGTTGAACGCGGCTATCGAAGCGGCGCGCGCAGGTGCAAACGGGCGCGGCTTCGCGGTTGTTGCAGATGAAGTCAGAAAACTTGCCGAACAGTCAAGCATTGCCGCCGAAAATATCACGCAGTTAATTAAATCGATTCAAGAAGAAACTGCGGCGGCAGTCAAAACTATCAGCAACAGTACCGAAGGCGTACATTCGGGAGTTGAATCAGTCGAGGCAACGGGCAACGCTTTTAAGAGCATTGGTGAACAAGTTGAAAAGCTTGCAATGAATATCGTAAACAGTATGGTAAATATTGACGAAGTTAACGCCGGTACAGATGAAGTTGTAACCGCCGTCAATCGCACGCACGAGGTTACGCAAAAAGCAAACGAAACTGCAACTTCAATGAGTGCCGTTGCCGAAGAACAAACTGCTATGATCAGCGAAATTTCCGCGTCAAGCAAAACTCTTGCTGAACTTGCAGACGAAATGCAAAATGAAGTTTCAAAATTTAAATTGTAAGATTTGGAATATATAAAAAAGTATGCGCACGAATTTTTTTAAGAAAGAACATTTTAAAATATAAATTTTAAAAATTTATTTAAGAACTAAAAAAGCCCGCCAAATTGACGGGCTTTAAATTTTTATCGGCAAAATATATGTATAACTCGTATACCGCCGAATTAATTTTGAACGCGGGCGGGACGGTGTTTGGAGAAGCAATCACGGCAATAAACCGGACGCTCGTTTCTGGGTTCGAAAGGAACTTCAGTTTCTTTGCCGCAATCTGCACAAACGACAGTGAACATTTGACGGTGCTCGCTGCCGTCGCGGTTACGGCGGCGTTTGTCGCGGCAATCGCGGCAACGTGTAGGTTCGTTTTCAAAACCCTTTTCTGCGTAGAATTCTTGCTCGCCTGCGCTGAATACGAATTCTTTGCCGCAGTCCTTACATACGAGTGTTTTGTCTTCAAAAGCCATTAAAACAATCTCCTTACATACTAAAAAACTTCCACGCTTAAGCGATTAACTCAAGCTTGCGTATTATAACATAATTCGGAAAAAAATCAAGCAATTCAAAATTTTAAAACAGCACTTATTAAAATTATCTGGGAACTGTTGGTAAATTAATCAAATTTGAATGTTTATTTGCGTTATTACAAATTTAAAGCGTTGAAAAAATTTCTGCTACGGTTTAAAATACGTGGCAGATTTTTTATTGAGGTGAACAAATTGGAAAATATTTCAAAAGTGTATGAGCCGCAAAATTTTGAAAGTGAAATTTACGCGCAATGGGAAAAAGATAAAAATTTTCATACAGAGGCAAGCCGAGCGGGCGAACCTTACAGCATAGTAATTCCGCCGCCGAATGTTACGGGGCAACTTCATATGGGGCACGCGCTGGACGAAACGCTCCAAGATATTTTGATTAGGTATCACCGTATGAAAGGTTATAATACTTTGTGGATGCCCGGCACTGACCACGCTGGAATTGCAACGCAAGCGCGCGTTGAGGCAAGCCTGCGCGAAGAAGGTACTGACAGATATAAACTCGGCAGGGAAAAATTTTTAAAGCGCGTTTGGCAGTGGAAAGAAAAATACGGCAACCGAATTACTCAACAACTTAGAATTTTGGGCGCAAGTTGTGATTGGGAACGTGAACGCTTTACAATGGACGCGGGTTGCTCCGCCGCCGTACGAAAAGTTTTTGTAACTTTGTACAATGAGGGCTTAATCTATCGCGGCAATAGAATCACGAATTGGTGTCCGCACTGCAACACCGCCCTTTCAGATATTGAAGTTGAACACGTTACAGAGCAAGGGCATTTGTGGCATTTGCGCTACAAGTTCAAAGACAGCGACGAATACGTTGAAGTTGCAACCACGCGCCCTGAAACAATGTTGGGCGATACAGGCGTTGCTGTTCACCCCGACGACGAACGCTATAAAAATTTAGTTGGAAGAACTTTAATTTTGCCGCTTGTAAATCGTGAAATTCCTTTGTTTGCTGATGAATACGTTGATAAAGAATTTGGAACAGGCGCGGTAAAAGTTACGCCCGCGCACGACCCCAACGATTTTGAAATGGGCTTGCGTCACAACCTCGCGCAGGTTAAAGTTATCGAAAACAACGGCACAATGTCTCAAGGATTGGGAAAATATTCCGGGCTTGACAGGTACGAATGCAGAAAAATTATTATCGAAGATTTGAAGGCGGCGGGCGTTTTGGTTTCAACCGAAAACCACGAACACGCTGTCGGGCATTGTTCGCGCTGCAATACAACCGTTGAACCTTTGGTTAGCCGTCAATGGTTCGTCAAAATGGAAAGTTTAGCCGCGCCCGCCATTGCCGCTGTTAAAAACGGCGAAACTAAATTTATTCCCGACCGCTTTACAAAAATTTATATTAATTGGCTTGAAAATATCCGCGATTGGTGCATTAGCCGCCAACTTTGGTGGGGACACAGAATCCCCGCTTGGTACTGCGACGATTGCGGCAAAATGACTGTTTCAGAAAATGACGTTACAGAATGTTCACATTGTCACGGCAAAAATATTCACCAAGACGAAGACGTTTTAGATACGTGGTTTTCAAGTGCGTTATGGCCTTTTTCAACTATGGGCTGGCCAAACAACACGCCCGAACTTAAAAAATTTTATCCGACGTCAACGCTTGTTACGGGCTACGATATAATTTTCTTTTGGGTAGCGCGTATGATTATGATGGGCTTAAAGTTTCAGGGCAAAGTTCCTTTCAAAAATATTTTTATTCACGGCTTGGTACGCGATGAACAAAATCGTAAAATGTCAAAATCGTTGGGAAATGGTATTGACCCTGTTGAGGTTATCGAAAAATACGGCGCGGATTCCCTGCGCTTTATGCTTGTTACAGGCAACACGCCCGGCAACGATTTAAGATTTTCTTGGCAGCGCGTGGAATCTGCGCGAAATTTTGCAAACAAAATTTGGAATGCGTCAAGATTTTTGTTAATGAATCTGGAAAATTTCGACGCCGCTTTTAAACCTGCTGAAAGTGATTTAACTTTGGCTGACAGGTGGATAATTTCCCGCCTGAATCGTACCGCAAAAAGTGTTACGGAAAATCTTGATAAATTTGAGTTGGGCGAAGCGGCGCGGCTTATATACGATTTCATTTGGTCTGAATTTTGCGATTGGTACATTGAATTGACAAAGGCGCGGCTTTACGGCTCCGACGCCCGCGCAAAAAATACCGCGCTTTATGTTTTAAATACCGTGCTTGAAAAAGCGTTGCGCCTGTTGCATCCTTTTATGCCTTTCTTAACTGAAATTATCCGCCAAAAACTTCCCAACGCCGAAGGCTCGATAATGCTTGCAAATTGGGTTGAGGCGGGCGAAATTGACGACGCGGCAGAAAATCAAATGCAAACTGTTACAGAAATTATAAAAGTCATTCGCAACTTGAAAAATGAAGTTGGCGTGGAACCGCGCAAAAAATCTGAAGTTGTTTTAAAAATTTCCAACGCCGAAATTTCGGAAATTGTCAAGTCGAATGTAAATTATATCGTGGAACTTGCCGCCGCCGAGCCCGTAACTTTTGCAGAAGAAAAACCGCAGCACGCACTTGCAGGCGTTGCAGGCGGCGTTGAAATTTTCCTGCCGCTCAAAAATCTTATCGACACCGATAAAGAAATTGCCCGCCTTACCAAAGAACTTGACAAACTCAAAAAAGGTATTGCGTCAACCGAGGGCAAACTCAAAAACGAAAAATTTATTTCAAAGGCTCCCGCCGAAGTTGTTCAAGCCGAAAAAGAAAAACTCGCCGCCGCGCAGGAAAAAATTTCTTCAGTTGAATCCAGAATTGAACAGTTGAAAAATTTATGACAGGAAAAACTTTTATTTTAAGAAGTTGTAGAAAAATTTAAAGCCGCCAAAATTTTTGACGGCAAAACTATTTATGACGTTGAAAAAAATATTGCTGTAAATTACGGCTAAAAATTTTTTAAGTCTCCTTGCAAGGAGACTTTTTTATTTGCAATTAAATTTTTTGCAAAATTATTTCTTACGCGCAAGCTAAAACTTTATACAATAAGTTTCAGCGTCAAAAAAAACTTTTTTGTTGAAGATTTTGTACATTTTTACATTGACGACCATAAATTTGACAGTAATAACGGAATTTGGGCTGATTGGCGCAAGGCGTTAAAAATCTTAAAACATTTTGGCTGGATAATTACGCCGGATTTTTCAACCAATAAAGATTTTCCGGAGCCGTTTAAAATTTTTAATACTTACAGAATGCGCGCCTTCGGTTATTGGTACGGTACATTAAAAGGCGGCGCGGTAATAAATAATGTTCGTTGGGGTAAGGAAGAAACTTTTAAATATTGTTTTGACGGAATACCGAAAAATGGCATTGTAGCGATTGGAACGGTTGCAAGCGGCTTAAAAAATTTAGAAAATCGCAAGCTTTTTTCTGCCGGTTTTGAAAAAATGTTTGAAGTTTTGACGCCGAAAATAATTTTAGTTTACGGCTCGGATAACTACGAATTTTTTGATAAGGTTCGCAACAAAATTCAAATTATTCACTTCCAAAGTGCAAAAGATTTGGCTTTGAGAGGTGAAATTAATGAGTAAACCTGACAGCGGGCATTTCAGCGGTATAAAAGGCGCAAATGATTCAATGGAAAATATCCCAAAAGGCTGGCACGCTACAGGTATTTTGTACGATATTCCAATTCTCCGTCCGGATAATCCAAATCAAAGTTTAAGTTTACCGCGTCTTTCAAAAATACCGTGCATTTCTTATTTGCTTTATGGAAGAAACGGAGTTTTTAAACAACTTAGGGCGTGTTGGTAAATTCCTAAAATAAAAAAATATAAGCACAAACTTTTGGTAAAATAAAGTTGAAACCTAAACCGAAAGGATATGCTTATGTCAAAATCATTTTATCATAAAATAACCGATGAGCAATGGA
>CAJOCQ010000004.1 GCA_905233135.1 uncultured Selenomonadaceae bacterium
GATAAAATAAGTTAGACATAAGCAATCCTTTCTTTCAAACTTATTTTATCAAAGAATTGCTTGTGTTTTTACTTTTTATAGTTTGCCAACAGCCCCTAGAGCAAGGCTTACAAATTTACAAAAATATTTAACAATGTAATTGAATTTGACGAATTAATAGTATAAAATAATTATAAGTTATCTGATAATTTTTTAGGATTTTTTTTTCAGGGAAGGATGATTTTAAATGGCGAATAATATTACAAGTATGCTCGGCGCGGCGAATTATTCCTATTTGTTCAATAATAATTCCACGCAACGCCAAAATTCTATCAGCGCACTTTGGCAAAATTACGGCAATTTTCAAAACAACGCCGCAAGCAATTTGGGAGCTTTAACTGAAATTCGGCAAAACGCCGCCGCCGTTGTTGAAAGTTACGATAACGCTAAAGACGCTTTTTACACCGAATTTGACAGCAATATGACCGCGCTTAAAGAATCTGCCAACAATATCAAAAATTTTAATTTCAACGTCGGCGAAAACGCAATTACCACAAGCGAAGAAACGGGCGAAGACGGCAAAACTTTTACAAAAACAACTTATAGCAAAAATATGCAGAGCGCACTTGACGCCGTTAAAGAATTTATCGGCAACTACAACGATTCGCTGGACTTTTTGAAGAGCAACAGCGCAGTTTCGCCGCGCGTCGAAAGAACGGCTGCAAATTTTGCTGATACAACTTACCGCGCCTCGCTTTATCAATCAATCGGCATTAACGTTGAGAGCGGCGGCACTTTGTCAATCGATGAATCAAAACTTGCCGACGCTATTGCCAATGACCCCGACAAAGTTTCAAGCATTTTGGGCAGTAACGGCTTGGCGGGCAAAGCTGAGCAACACGTCGATACAGCCAACGGGCAAAGAAATAATCTTTTCCCAACTGCAAAATCTATGCTCGGTAAACAACTTGACCAAGCTGCAATTTACACCGGCAAATCTATGGTTAATATGACAAATATTTCAAGTATCGGAAATTTGGTTAATATGATGTTCTGATTTTTGGCAGAAAATTTTTTTCAACCGTCGAAATTTCGGCGGTTATTTTTTTTGTAAATTAAAATAAAAATAAATTAACACCGCCTAAAGTTGAAACCTGCGCGAAATTCTGTTATGATAATGCAACTGTTTTTTGTAAAGGAGAAGATTTTTTGTTAAAGGTAAGCATAATAGGCGCGACGGGCTATGCAGGCGCAGAATTACTTTCAATTTTATTGAGACATCCGCAAGTTGAAATTACTCATATAACTTCAGAAAGTCATACCGGCAAAAAAATTTCTGAACTTTATCCGCACTTGAACGGGATTTGCAATTTGACGCTGGAAAGTATGCAAGATATTCAAGAAATTGGAATGAACAGCGATTTTATTTTTATAGCATTGCCGCACGGGCACGCAATGGACGTTGGCAAAATGTTGGAAGTTTTTCCCGTACGAATTATAGATTTAGGCGCAGATTACCGCTTTGACGACACGGAAATTTATGAGCAATGGTACGGCGTCAAACATACGCATAAAAACGCGCCGCGCGTTTACGGCTTAGCCGAAATTTATCGCGAAGACATTCGTACCGCAAAAATTATCGGCAATGCAGGCTGTTTTACTACCGCTTCAATTTTGGCACTTGCACCGCTCGTCCGTCATCGTTTGATTGACGCAGATTCAATTATTGTTGACGCAAAAAGCGGCGTAAGCGGCGCGGGCAGAAGTCCCAAGCTCGGCAACCATTTTCCCGAACTTTACGATAACTTCAAAGCTTATAATGTTGCGCACCATAGACACACGCCCGAAATTGAACAAGTACTTAGCAATTTAAGCGGCGAAAAAATTATTTTAAACTTCACGCCGCACCTTGTACCGATGTCACGCGGAATTTTGGCGACTTGCTACGCCAAGCTTAAAGAAAATTGTACCGCTGCGACTGTTGACGCCGCCTTTTCCAAAATGTACGGCAATGAAAAATTTATAAGATTGTTAGGGCGCGGCGCGTACCCTGAAACAAAATTTGTTCGCGGATCCAATTACTGCGATATTGCCTGGCACATTGACGAACGCACAAACAGAGTTATTGTCCTTTCTGCGATTGATAATTTGGTTAAAGGCGCGGCGGGGCAAGCTGTACAGAATTTAAATATTGCGGCGGGGCTTGAAGAATCTACCGCGCTTGATATTATTCCAATGTATCCTTGATTTTAGGTGTTAGGGAATTTTTTATATAAAATAAAAATAAAAATTAGAAAGAAGGTGGCGTTTTGCAAAAGCTCGAAGAAATGGCTGACAAATTCAGCTTAAAAAGAATTTTGGTTGTAGGGGATATTGTAGCAGACGTTTATTTGAACGGGCAAATTTCGCGCGTATCTCGTGAAGCTCCCGTTTTAGTTTTGGAAGAAATTGGAAAAAAAATTGTAGCAGGCGGCGCGGCTAATGTTGTATCGAACTTGGCAGAATTGGGCGGCGAAGTTTACGCGGTCGGCGTTGTAGGCGATGACTTTTACGGCGAAGAATTAAAAAATATTCTTAAAAGCCAAAAAGTTCACGTTGAAGGAATTGTAACAGATAAAACGCGCCCTACTGTTTCAAAAACGCGCGTAATTGCAGGCGGGCGCGCAACTGTCAACCAACAAGTTGTACGTATCGACAAAGAAAACAAAGACCCGCTTTCAAAAAAAATGGAGGCGGCTTTAATTGCCAAACTTGATAAAATTCTCCCCAACATTGACGGAATTGTTTTGAGCGATTACGGCTCGAATACCATAACAAAGGCGATTAAAACTTTGGTAATTAATTACGCGGGCAAACATAAAATTCCAAACATTGTCGATTCGCGTTATAACATTGGCGACTTTGAAGGCGTCGGCTTTGTCAAGCAAAATGATTCGGAACTTGCCGCCGCCGTCAACAAAGATATTATTGATATGACTTCGCTGATTGAGGCGGGCAGTGAACTTTTGAGAAAAATAAATGCAAACGGCGTATTAATTACGCGCGGCGAAGCGGGAATGAGTTTATTTGAACGCGGCGGCGCAGTGCATCATATTCCCGTCAGCAACAAGAGCGAAGTTTTCGACGTTTCAGGCGCGGGCGATACTTGCGTTGCGGCTTTTATACTTGGTTTAACTGCGAATTTTACGCCGGTAGTTTCTGCGCGAATTTCCAATTACGCGGCGGGAATTGCCGTCAGAAAACTTGGCACAAGCGCGGTTAATATTCGGGAATTAATGGAAGTTTTGGACGCCGCACAGTTTGTTAATCGCGGTTATTAATCAGGTTTCAGGTTTCAGGTTTCAGGTGTTAGGGGAAATTTATTGCGGCGAAATTGCCGCTTTTTTTTGTTGCAGGTAAAAATTTTTTGTTATAAAATACGGCTTGAATTTTTTAAAAATTTGGAGGTTGCAATGTTAATTGACAGAAATAAAATTGTTGAAACTTGCGAAGAAATTCGGCGCGGCGGCAATAAAATTGTTTTTACCAACGGCTGTTTTGATATTCTGCACGTCGGGCACGTTCGCTACTTGACAACCGCAAAAAGTTTCGGCGATATTTTAATTGTCGGCTTGAATACCGATGACTCGGTTAAAATGTTGAAGGGCGCAAATCGTCCTATTAACAACGAAAAAGACCGCGCAGAAGTTCTGCTCGGTCTCAAAGCGGTTGATTATGTAGTTTTGTTCGGCGAACGCACTGCCGAAAATCTTGTTGCCGAAGTTCGCCCCGATGTTTACGTTAAAGGCGCAGATTATACAGTAGATAAAATCCCCGAAGCAAAGATTGTTCAAAGTTACGGCGGGCGCGTGGAATTGGTACAATTTGTTGCAGGGCATTCAACGACGAATACTATTAAAAAAATTCATTCCGCCTACGGGGAAAAGTTGCCTTTGAATTAATTTACAATAAAAAAAGAGGGCGGTCACGGATGACCGCCCCCTGTCACGCCCGAAACGCAGGATGCGTTTCCAGCGTGACGATTCTTTCTTTGGTTCTTTCTTTCTACTAAAGAAAGAAAGAACATTTAAATATTTAAATAAAAACAATCTTTAACTTGATTTCTTTTTCCTGCGGAAATACCATACCGCCAAAATTATCACGCAGATTATTACAAAGGCGATGCTTGCCTCGTGTCCGATTTCCAATAACTTCTTCCAATTTTCGCCCAAAATTATTCCCGCGTACAAAATTAACGCTGTCCAAGGCAAGCTCCCCGCAAATGTGTAAAACAAAAACGCAGGCAAGTTTACCCGCGCAAATCCCGCAGGCAATGAAATAAAAGTTCTTACAACAGGCAACATTCGGCTGAAAAATACTGCGCGAATACCGTACTTGTCAAACCAACGTTGCGCTAAATCTACGTGCGACTTTTTTATAAAAAAATATTTCCCGTACTTGTCAACGAAGGTGCGCCCGCCCGTACTGCCTACCGCGTACGCAAAAATTGAGCCCGCCATTCCGCCGACCATTCCTGCGACCATTGCGCCTGTAAATGTCATTTGTTCAGCAAATACCAAATAGCCCGCAAATCCTAAAATTAATTCGCTCGGAATTGGTATGCAGGCGTTTTCCATTGCCATTAACACGGCAACCGCTATGTAGCCGTACGAATTGATAAATTGTAAAAAAACTTGAGAAACTTCTTCCACTAAAAATTTTCCTTTCTTTGGAGGTTTTATGAACGATATTCAATGGTTTCCCGGTCATATGAAAAAAACGCGCGAACTTATCGCCGCAAATTTAAAGCTTGTCGATTTGGTTATTGAAGTGCTGGACGCAAGAATCCCGCTTTCAAGTCAAAATCCTATGTTGCAAGAAATTTTGGGCGATAAACCAAAAATTATTGCGCTGAATAAATCTGACTTAGCCGCAAATTTAGATTTATGGTTAAAATATTTCAAAGAAAAAAATTCTGAAGCAGTTGCAATTAATTCAACCAACGGCGCAGGCATAAAAAATTTAATTGCCGCCGCTAAAAAAATTGCCGCGCCGAAAACTGACAAGTTTGCAAAATTCGGCGCAAAGCCCCGCGCCGCTCGTGCAATGATTGTCGGCGTGCCGAATGTCGGCAAGTCTACTTTGATTAACAGATTGGCGGGCAATAACCGCGCTAAGGCTGAAAATCGCCCCGCCGTTACGCGCTCCAAGCAATGGATTAAAATCGATAACGGCTTAGATTTACTTGACACGCCCGGCATTTTGTATCCGAAGTTTGAAGATAAAAATATTGCGCTGAAACTTGCATGGACTTACGCAATTAACGACGAAGTTTTAGATATTGAAGAAACAGTTTGCTTGCTGCTTGAAACTTTGGCGGCGAAAATTCCCAAAAATTTAATTGAACGTTACAAGCTTGAAAATATTCCCGCCGAAGGGCACGAAATTTTAAAGGCTGTTGGAAAAAAACGCGGCTGTATTCGTAAGGGCGGAGAAATTGACAGCGAAAAAACTGCGCGATTGATTCTTTCGGAATTTCGCGCAGCTAAAATTGGTAAAATTATTTTGGATGATTTGCCGATTAATTAATTTGGTCAATAGCAATAGCGAGTTGGTCGGCGCAACTTGTACCGCGCCCCCTGCAGTCATTGCCGCGCAAAATTTCTGCAATTTCTTTGGCGTCTTTGCCCTCAACCAATTTACCGATAGCCAACAAATTGCCGGGACAGCCGCCCAAAAATTGTACGTTGTGAAGTTTGCCTTCATCGTCAACGCTGAAATTAATTTGCTTGGAGCAAACTTTTTCTGTTTGGTATGAATAATTTTTCATTTTAAATCTCTCCTAAAAATTTAAACCTGCGAATATATTTTTTATTTTTTCGCCTAATTCAATAATATTAAAACTTCGCACAGATTCTGTCAACGAATTTAAATTTATTTCCGCGTTCAAAATTTCTCTGAAACTGAAGGCAACGCAAGCCGCAATTATCATAAACGCCCAAAAATATTCTTGCCACGAGCCGACTTTAAAAAGTTTCAAGCCGTGCTTTTTTTTTGTGCTGAAAATTGGAACTTTGCCGCAAATTCCGTCTTCGGCAATGTGCAACAACGCGCCTATCAAAACGTAACTTGCAATGTTGCAAAAAATTTCTGCAACGGGATTTTGAAAATAAATTTTGACACCCTGTACTATTGCCAACAAAAAAATATATAGCGGCGGGAAATGCGACAGCGTACGATGACTTTTGCGCCATTTCCAATAAGCTTTACTTTCTTTGGGCGGCGCACCTTCGACTTTATCGGGAATAACTGCACCCGCTATGCTTGCCGCAACTGCCAGCGCGTCATTCGTTGCCGCGTACACTATAAAGCCTGTAGTTATCTGATGATTTATCCATTTCATTAATTTTTTTTATAAAAACTCCTTGTTTTTTAACTTGTGGAATTATAAAAAAATTGAATAAATTTGGCAAGGCAGAATTTCCAATTTACCAAATGACGGCGCAAATTATTTCATTGTTAAAATTTGCAACGCCGAAATTTATTTTATCGCCCTTGTGAACTTCAAATGGCTGTTGTAAATCGTGCAACAAAACGCCCGTCAATAAATTCCCTTCAACTTCCGTGCAACGTACCCAACCAATTTCAGGCTGAAAATTTTCGCCGTGAAAATAAACCGCTATATCGTCAGGGAAATTCGGGTGGCGCAATTTGTCAAGCGTTTTAATGTAGCGCGTTTTTTCTTTTGCCGCGTCGAAGGCGAAAGTATCTTCAAGTACTTTTATTTTGTCAGTGAACGCCGCAAAATATTTTTCTGAAAGAATTTTTATTTCAACGTCGGGAATTTCTGCGCGGCGAATTGATTTAACTCTTTTATAGCTGCTTGAGAAAACTTTTATTTTATCGCCGTCGAGTTGCGCCGCCGCCAAAATCCTGAAATTAAATCCCGTGTCGTCATCAATGTAGCCGAATGTTAAAAAGCCGTCCATTTCCTCTTCAACGGGATAATCAAAAATTTCGCGCAGATTTATTTTTTGTACAATTTCCGCGCCGCTCAACAGGCAAATTTTTTTGTACGTTTCACGAAAATTACTTTGATAAACTTTCAAAATTTTTCCCCCTAATAATTTTTCAACATTCTACCACAACGCCGCAAAAAATGTTATAATCCCCGCATTATGGAAATTAAAATTATTAAAAGCGATTATGTGGCTTCAGCCGTCAGAAGTTCGCAGTATCCAACAGAAATTTTGCCCGAAATTGTTTTTATCGGGCGTTCAAATGTCGGCAAATCTTCTTTAATAAATTCTCTTTGCAACAGAAAAAATTTGGCGCGCACTTCACAAACGCCCGGCAAAACTCAAACAATTAATTTCTACAAGGCAACGCTGAAAATTACCGAGCCGCCCGCCTTAAAAAATTTTTATCTTGTAGACTTGCCCGGCTACGGCTACGCAAAAACTTCAAAAACCAACCGCAGTATTTGGGCGAAATTCATTGACGAATATTTGAAGAAAAGCCCGCAAATTAAATTTGTTTGTCAGCTTGTCGATATTCGCCACGCGCCCCAAGATTCGGATTTGGCAACCTTTGAAAATATCCTTGAAAAAAATTTGCCCGTGTTAATCGTTGCCACGAAGTCCGATAAACTTTCAAAAAATGAACGCGCAAAAAATTTAGCCGTCATCAAAAAAACTTTCAACATTGAGGAATTGCCTATACTTCCCTATTCTTCAAAAAATGGTGAAGGTCATTCAGATTTGCTTGACGTTATCGCCGATTCTTTGTAAAATATGGAAAGTGAATACGTTTCATTTTTTTACAAAGGAGAGACGGGCAATGGAGCTTTCAGCCTTCGACAAAGAATTATTGAACCGCCTGCAAGGGAATATTCCGATTTGCAGCAGACCTTTTGCGAAAATGGCGGCGGAACTCGGCACGGACGAAGAAAAAATTATTGCGCGGATTCGTGAACTCAAGGCGGCGGGATTTTTGCGCAGGATTGGAACTTTTTTCAATTCAAACAATTTGGGGTACGTTGGAACTTTGGTGGCGTTGAAAGTTTCGCCGAATGAAATTGCGCCCGTTGCGGAGGCGGTTAATAAATATCCCGAAGCAACGCACAATTACGAACGCGAAGGCAAATATAATTTGTGGTTTACGCTGTTGACGCGGGATTCTGCGCACGAGTCAAACATTTTGGCGGAAATCAGAAATTTGCCCGGTGTCGAAGATATGCTCCAATTAAAGTCCAACAAAAAATATAAAGTCAATGTGCAATTCAAACTTAACTGAACAAGACAAAGAAATTATCAAGGCGTTGCAAGAAGATTTTCCGCTTTGCGAAGAACCGTACAAAGTTTTGGCGGCACGCGCGGGCGTAACTGAAGAAGAATTTTTACAGCGCGTACAGGATTTTGTTCAAGAAAAAAAAATCCGCAAAATGGGCGCGGTATTGCGTCATAGGGAAGTCGGATTTAAATTTAATGCTCTTTGTGCGTGGGAAGTGCCGAAGGAAAAGCTTGACGAAGTTGCAAAAATTATGTCAAATCATCCTGCCGTTTCGCACTGCTACGACAGAAACACCGCGCCGAATTGGAATTATAATTTGTATACAATGATTCACGCAAAAACGCGCGAGGAATGCGATTCAATTATTTTGGAACTTTCAAGGCTTACGGGCGTTGAAAATTATCAAGTGCTTTATTCAAAAAAAGAATGGAAGAAAACTTCAATGAAATATTTCAAGGATTAGGAGAAAAAATTAATGACGAAAAAATTTCCTTTTCATTACGGATTTATAGTAGCGGCGTGTTGTACGCTCGTTACAATGTTTAATATCGGCTTGGTTTTAAGCTGCGCCGGTATTTTTTTTGTGCCAATCAGCGAAGAATTGGGCGAACCTGTCGGAAAAGTTGCAATGTATTTATCGTTTAATTTGTTGGCGTCATCGATAATGCTTTCATTTTCGGGAAAACTTATGGAAAAATTCGGTGCGCGGCGAATGATGACGCTTTCTTCAATCGTAATGGGCGCAACTTTAATTTGTATGTCAAAATTTTCTGCGCTATGGCAATTCTACGCGGCGGGCGCAGTTTTGGGCGTAACTTTTACGTTTTTAATGTATTTGAGTTTTCCGACAATAATACCGCGTTGGTTCAATAAAAAAGTTGGCTTAATGATAGGAATTGCGGCGGCGGGCTCTTCGATTGGCGGTGCGCTTTTCAATCCGATTTGCGGAATGTTGATAAATAATTACGGGTGGCGAACGACTTATATAATTTTGGGCGCGGTAATTTTGCTGATAATTTCGCCGCTGATTGGAATTTTTTTGAGAAATAAACCTGCGGACGTAGGTTTGAAACCTTACGGCGAATCAAATATTTCTGCGCGTCAAAATAAAAATGACGGCTACGAATACCGCGCCGTTTTGAAAATGCCGCTGTTTTACGGACTTTTTATGTTCGGCTTTTTAATGAGTACGGTTGCAAGCGTGTTTCACTTTGTGCCGAAGTATGCGGCAACTTTAAATTTTTCGCTGGAAGAGGCGGCAATGGTTGCAAGCGCGGCAATGATTGGTTCAACGATTGGCAAAGTCGGGCTCGGCTGGATTAATGACAAAAGTTTAACAGCAGGCGTTTTTGCAACTTTGGGCTTGGGAATTTTCGGGCTTGCGTTAATGTTTAGCGGTACGGGCTTAAATATTTTGACAGGCGGCGGCTTTTTATTCGGTTGGGCGTACGCGGGAGTTTTTGTGCAGACGCCGCTTTTGGTTCGTGCAGTTTTCGGCAACAAAAGTTATTCGCAAATTTATTCAAATATTTCAATAGGGCTGACAATTTCGGCGGCAATAGCAATGGCAATGTGGGGAAATTTGGCTGAAATTGGCGGCTACGAGGCAGTATTTATTTTTGCGATAGTTTTATTGGGAATTTGTGCGGCGATAGGTTTACGGGCTTTACAGGCGGCCAGATTTTGATTTTAAAACAGTTCCAACTAAAAAAGGCGGCAAGCAAAATGCAAGCCGCTTTTTTTATGCAGATTTATAAAAAAATTTTCTATTGCAAAATTAATTTTTGCCCAAGTCAAAATTAACTTCGGCTTCAAAAGTTCTGCTCCACGGGAAATTGACTTGAATATTTTTCAAAGAATAACCGCGCGGCAAGCGAATATTTTTTTTGGCGAAATCAGCCGCCAAATCGCTTGCAAGTTTTTCAAGCCCTTCTTGGCGCGTACCGAGCCCCCAAGCGTGACCGTCGCCGGGAATTGTCCAAATTAAGCCGTCGTTAATCTGCGTGCGAATGTTCGCCTGGTACGCCCAATCGTCAAGATAGCGCGTCATAAGCAGCGAATAAATATCCGTGTCATTCATATAATTTGTTAAAACGCCCGCGCCAATCAAAAAGCCCGCGCTGTTCGTTGCAGTATTCCAGCCGCTGTACGAGCGAATTTTAAATTGCAGATTTTCATTTTTTAGGCGTTTCATTAAAGCGTTATCGGAGCCGTTGGAAGTTGCAATATCGACAACGCCGACGGGATAATTATTTTTCAAATAGCCCTCCAACATTTTCATATAAGGACCAATTCCGCTATGCGGCTTAGATTTATTTTTTTTATTGTCGGCGGACTTAGTTTTGCCGTTTGGAAAAGTATTAACCGCCAAAACTAAATCGGCGTTCGCGGGATTTCTTACGGGGATACCGCCTATTGAAAAAATTGCGCCTTCGAGTGATTCGCTGATTTTTTCGTTGCTGAAAGTTGGAAAAGTTTCGCCGCCTTTGCCGGCGTTGTAACCAATGGCAATGAAAGGCACGTGGTGTAAATCGTTGTTAATTGCGCGGGAAATCATTAACATACCGAGTTCATCCGCGCCCGACATAACCTGCAATTTTTCTTTGCCGAGCGGCTTGCCGTATTCAGCCAAATGGCGGCTTTCAAGGTGCGTTTGAGAATAACGCGCGCCGTCATCCCCGCCCGCCAAAAAATATTGGAAAGTGTCAGCCTTTGTTAAATCGACAAAATATTTATTGGCGTCATAATTTTTGGCGCGGCGTCCGAACCAATCTTCGAGCGCGTACGCGGGAATTTCTTTTTTAAGTTGCTCAAATTCTTTTTGTTCGGCGTTGGTAAGTTTATCTGTTTCGTCTTTATCGGTAAGCACGGTATACCTGAAAATTTGTTTATAGTAATATGTGTAACTTTTAGCGTCAGTATTTGAAACCATTCCTACGCTTGGCGTGCGCATAATCGTTGCAAAGACGTAAAGCGGCAAATTGGGGTTTTCTTCGTGAAGTTTTTCAAAATTTTTGGCGCGGTTTAAAATTTCTTCGGGCGTCAAATTATGTTGACGAGAGGCAACCAAACTGCCGTATAACATAGCGTCAGTTGAAATAACGGCGGCGTCAGCTTGCGGCGCGTTTTCGTAAAGCCAATTCCAAAGTTCTTCGGGGTTGCCGAATTGTTCAGGCTTGGGACCTGTTCCCAAAAAAATTTCGGGCGGCACCAAAACTTCATAGCCGAGCCTTTCTGCAACGTCGATTGTTTGCACAAGATTTACGGGGCGGTTGTCAATCGGAATGTAAATAATTTTTTTCCCATTGCCGACATTTTTGGCGAAAGTTACAGCAGTTGAAAAAATCAACACGCTAACCAGCGTCAATAAAAAAAATAGTCTTTTCAAAATTTATTCCACCTTAATATTATAAAGATTTTCGGCATTTTTAGTCGTGTACTGCGCGACGTTTTCTAAAGTTTCATTGCGAATTTCAGCAATTTTTTTAGCAACGTCAACAACAAATGCAGGCTCATTGCGCTTGCCGCGATTAGGTACGGGCGCAAGGTACGGCGAATCAGTTTCAATCAAAATCATATCCTGCGGCGCGGCTTTAACAATTTCGGGAAGTTTAGCAGAATTTTTGAAAGTCAAAGGACCGTCAACGCCGATAAGCCAGCCCATTTTCCAAAGTTCTTTCGCCATTTCCAAACTGCCCGAATAACAATGCATAACGCCGCGCAAATTTTTAGCTTCAGCCTTTAAAATTTTAAGCGCGTCGCCGTGCGCCTCGCGTTCGTGTATACATACGGGTAAATTTACCGTCCGCGCAATTTCCAACTGTTCAATAAAAATTTTTTGTTGCTGAAGGCGTTTTTCAGAATCTTTTTCCCAATAATAATCCAATCCGATTTCGCCGATAGCAACAACTTTTTTGTTTTTGGCAAGTGCAATAATTTTTTCTGCGGAATTTTTATCGAAGTCGGAAATTTCTTCAGGATGAATCCCGACGCCCGCAAACATTCCCGAAAATTTTTCTGCAAGTTCAACAACAGCGGCGGAGCTTTTCAAAGTGTCACCGAAATTTATAATTCGATTGACGCCCGCACTTTTGGCGCGTTCAAAAGTCTCAATCAAATCCGCCGAAAATTTTTCGTCGTTCAAATGGCAATGTGTATCTACAAAATCCAAATTTGCGAAACCTCCAATAATTTTTTTATATTATAAATAGCGCGGGGAATTTTGGCAACGCAAAAAATTTCTTGACGCTTTATAGAATCTGTGCTAATATTTTTGACATTGAAATATGGCGCCTTCGTCAAGTGGTTAAGACACCGCCCTCTCACGGCGGGTTCATGGGTTCGAATCCCATAGGCGTCACCATTTTTTTGCGCAATTTTTTTTTGCAACTTTCGGCGGGTAGCAATTACTCTTATTCATCGTAATTGCAGGGTTCGAATTTTCAGGCGTAAATGTCTTGCAACTTTCGGCGTGTAGCAAATCCGCGTTAAAAATATATTTTAAAAATTTTAAGTTTGTCGAAGGGGGCAAACTTTTTTTAGTTTAAGAAAGAGGTGCGCACGGACGCGCACCTCGTACCCTTGCGCAGGATGCGCGGCACTTGTTATTTGCTGAATTTAAACTGCAACAAAATAACGCAACCGTAATACGCCCGTCATTAAAGCCGCAGCTTGACCTTTTTTACGAGCGTAGGAAAAATTAGAGGCCCCAAAGGGGGCCGCCAGTTATTAAGAGCGTACAGAAACCGAGCGGCCCTGACGGGCGAAAAAAAAGCACTTTTCTTTTGGTTCTTTTCTTTTTTGCTTTGGAAAAAGAAAAGAACATTTAAGATAAAAATTTATTAAAAATAATTTCAAAAAAATACAAAACTGTTAAACAAAATAGAAAGATAGACTTTTTGGGCGCAGAATGTTATAATTGCGGCGTTTTTAAAAATAAATGAGGTGAGACTTTGGAAGACTTTGAATACATGCACGGCAATATAGTGCCGGTAAATCTTGAACACGAAATGAAATATTCATATATCGATTATGCAATGTCGGTAATAGTTTCGCGCGCCCTGCCTGATGTTAGGGACGGCTTGAAACCTGTACACCGCCGAATTTTGTACGCAATGCAAGAAGCGGGAATGACAAGCAACAAGCCCTATAAAAAATCTGCGCGTATCGTCGGCGAAGTTTTGGGTAAATACCACCCGCACGGCGACACTTCGGTTTATGATGCTATTGTTAGAATGGCGCAAAATTTTTCAATGCGTTATACGCTGGCAGACGGACACGGAAATTTTGGCTCTGTTGACGGCGACCCCGCCGCCGCTATGCGTTATACTGAAGTTCGTATGGCTAAAATTTCTGAATTGATGTTGCAGGATATTGACAAAGAAACTGTTGACTTTGTGCCGAATTACGACGAATCTTTGAAAGAGCCCGCAGTTTTGCCTGCGAAATTTCCCCAACTTTTAGTTAATGGAACTTCGGGAATTGCAGTAGGTATGGCTACAAATATTCCGCCGCACAATCTGCGCGAAGTTATCGACGCAACTTTATTAATGATTGACAACCCCGACGCCGAATTTGAAGAATTAATGGCGATTATCAAAGGTCCCGATTTTCCTACCGCCGGTTTAATTATGGGCGAAAACGGAATTTACGAAGCCTATACAAGCGGGCGCGGCGCAATCTTAATGCGGGCAAAAACTGAAATTGAAATTCGCCCCAACGGCAAGCCGAGAATTATTGTTACGGAATTGCCATACCAAGTCAATAAGGCGCGGCTGATTGAAAAAATTGCTGATCTTGTACGCGAAAAAACTATTGAAGGAATTACAGACCTGCGCGACGAATCCGACCGCGACGGTATGAGAATTGTTATGGATTTACGCCGCGACGTCAATGCACAAGTTGTTTTGAATCTGCTCTTCAAACATACGCAAATGCAAGATACTTTCGGCGTTATTCTTTTGGCGTTGGTTGACGGCAAGCCGCAAGTTTTGAACCTTAAACAAATTTTAAAATATTATATCAAGCACCAAGAAGAAATTATCACGCGCCGCACGCGCTACGATTTAAATAAAGCAAAGGCGCGCGCGCACATTCTGGAAGGACTTTCAAAGGCGATTGATAATCTTGACGCAGTTATTTCTACAGTTCGTCAAAGCCCCAACGTCAACGACGCTAAAACCGATTTAATTAAAAATTTTGAGTTTACCGAAATTCAGGCGCAGGCAATTTTAGATTTGCGCCTCCAAAAATTAACGGGACTCGAACGCCAAAAAATTAATAACGAATATCAAGAAATTCTTTTGCAAATTGAAAACCTTACCGAAATTCTCGGCGACGAAAATAAAATTTTGGATATTATCAAAGCCGAATTAACCGCCGTCAAAGAAAAATTCGGCGACGAACGCCGCACTCAAATTATTTCAAATAAACCTTTAAGCAAATTTACCCAAGAAGATTTAATCAGCGACGATAATATTGTTGTAACATTGACGCGCGGCGGCTATGTCAAAAGAATCAGCTTGAATACCTACAGAAACCAAAAACGCGGCGGTGTCGGCGTTTCGGGTATGACTACAAAGGCTGAAGACGTTGTCGAACATATTTTGGTTACAACGAATCACCAGACAATTTTATTTTTCACGAATCGCGGCAGAGTTTTCCCGCTCAAATCTTACAGCGTTGTTGAGGCAAGCAGAACGGCTAAAGGCGTACACGTCAGCAGCCTTATTCCGCTCGAAGACAACGAAAGAATTACTGCGCTGATTAAAGTTCGTGACTATGACCCGACGCGCTATCTTTTTATGGCGACAAAAAAAGGCATTGTCAAAAAAACTCAGCTTTCAGAATTTAATTCAATGACTAAGCGCGGCGTTATTGCTATCAAACTTTCAAGGGACGATGAATTAATTGGCGTCAAATTTACCGAAGGCGAACAAAATATTATTTTGGGAACAGTGCAGGGCAAGGCCATTATTTTTCCTGAAGAAGAAGTACGCGCAATGTCCAGAAATACTCACGGCGTTATCGGTATCAGATTGAGAAAAGGCGATTACGTCGTTGGAATGGATAAAATAAAAAAAGATGAAGAGAGTACCGTTTTAACGGTTAGCGAAAACGGCTTCGGCAAGCGCACCATTACTGAAGAATATCGTATTCAAAGTCGCGGCGGTCAAGGCGTTATCAATATTAAAGTTACTGAAAAAATCGGGCGCGTTGTCGGTATAAAAGTTGTTAAGCCCGACCAAGAAATTTTGCTGATTACAAACGAAGGCATTGTAATTCGCACTGACGTTTCAGATATTTCTGTTGTCGGCAGAAATGCGCAGGGCGTTATTCTTATGAAAACCAAAGACAATGATAAAGTTGCTTCCTTCGCAACTGTAACTTTGAAGCCTGAAGAACTTATTACAGAACAAAACTAAAAAAAGGCTGCATTGCTGCAACCTTAAAATTAATCATCCAAAACTGCATATTCGATTGAAGGGCGTCCGCCGGTAAAATAATTTATTCGGCTGACGGCTTTTTTTTGTTCAATCAGATAATTCATATAGCGGCGAATCGTCATTTTAGAAAAATTGGTTTCTTCGGAAATTTTTTCGCTGGTCAAAAATTGCCCGTGATTTTTTTCGGAAAACATACACGCCAAAATTTTATCCAGCGTTTGTTGTTGAAGTCCCTTTCGCAAAACGCCGTAACAATCCGCCGAAGGATCCAACATTTTGTCAATATCTTCTTGCGTGTAAGTGCCCTTGAGTTGCAGTGAACGCCGCAATAAAAATTTTTGCACGGCGTCACGAAAACGGCTGTAAGTGAACGGCTTTATTAAATAATCTACAATCCCCAAATGTAAAGCTTCGTCAATGTGCTCGGCGTCATTTGCCGCAGAAATAATTATTGCGTCAGTTTTATTGCCGCGCAGCCGCAATTCCTTCAAAAGTTCCAGCCCCGTATAGCCCGCCATATAAATATCCAATAAAATTAAATCTGTTTGATTTTTTGACAGGAAGTCCAACGCCTCCCGCCCGTTGTAAAATGTTGCAACTATGTTTAATTCAGGCGTCTTTAGTGCAAATTCGCGGTTTATTGCGGCAACCATTAAATCGTCTTCAACTATTACAAGCTTCAAGGTTGCTACCTCCTTTCGTTTTTTTTTAGCAAATAATTTAAGTTTTTTATTATTAAATGTACTTTCTTTTTTTCCGAAGCAAAAAAAAGAAAGTACCAAAGAAAAAAGTGCTTTTACCGCCCGTCAGGGCCGCTCGGTTTAAATACGCTCTTGGTAACTGGTGGCCCCCTTTGGGGCCTCAACTTTTTTCGACGCGCCAAGATTACCGCAAGCTGCGGCTTTAGTGACGGGCGGATTACCGGCATTAACGAGTTGCATTTTTCAGGTTAGGAAATAGAAATAGCCGCGCGTCCTGCGCGAAGATTTTTTTCAAAAATTATTTTTCTGCAACCAATTCTTGAATAGTTCCCCAATCCAATTTATTGGCGGCGTCTTTAATTTTTTTGTAGCGTTCCAATTCACTTTCAGGCAAGCTGTATTCTTCCAAAGACTGCAATACAAATTCTATCGTGTCAATGTCGAAAGTTGCCGCCGCGTCCTTCATTGCCTCATAAGCTTCAGCTAAAGCGTCTTCTTCAATCAGCGGTTTATCGGAATAATTTTCTTCTTCAACTTCAATCAGCGGCGAAAGTTTTTCAATATAACTGCGGTACAAATTCAAAAGCGGCGCGGTATCGTTTTTAATTTCGTCAATGTAGCCGTTATTGCCCGCGTCTTCCAACCTGCGCGCCCTGTCAGAAAGTTCACTTGCACCAATGACGCGCGCAGAACTTTTCAGCGCGTGCACTTTTGTTGTATAGTTTTGCCAATCTTCGGTAGTGTAATAGCCCTCAATTTCGTCAGCGGCGTCTGCAATAGAATTTGCAAAAACTTTAAGCGCGTCAAGGTATGATTCTTCGTCGCCGCAATGTTCCACGCCTTCGCGGGCGTTTAAGCCGTCAATTTGCGTCAACCATTCGGGCAGTTGCAAATTTTCTGCAGGCGTTTCTTCGACTGCGGAATTTTCGGCGGGCGCAGAAATTTTTTCGGGCGGCAAATATTTCATTATCATTTCTTCAAGCTTAATGCTGTTAATCGGCTTTGTCAGATAATCTTGAAAACCTGCCGCTATATATTGTTCACGCGCGCCGCTTATAGCATTCGCCGTCAAAGAAATAACTGGCGTATTTTTATTAATGTTATCGGGAAGTTTTTTCATTTCCTGCAACGTTTCGACGCCGTCCATTTTGGGCATTCGGTGGTCTAAGAAAATTATATCGTAATGATTTTTTTCAACGAGTTTCAAACATTCAAAGCCGCTTTCTGCAGTATCAATTTGAATTTTTGTTTGTTTCAACAGTCCTTTGACAACGGTTAAATTCATAACTGTATCATCAACGATTAAAATTTTGGCGGCGGGCGCGGTAAATTTTTCGTGGTATTCTTTATGATTTTGGAGGGAGCGGCGGTAATTTTCGGAAAAATCGCCCATTGGCTCGGCTTTAATAATTTTCTGTTCAATGTCAAATGAAAAAGTCGAGCCTTGCCCGTAAACACTTTCAACGCGCAATTTTGTTCCCATCATTTCCAAAAGGCGTTGCGTGATATTCATACCTAAGCCCGTGCCTTCGATAGTGCGATTGCGTTTTTCTTCGATACGTTCAAACGCGCTGAAAAGTTTTGCAATATCTTCCTGCTTAATTCCAATGCCTGTATCTTTGACGCTGAAACGAATTTTTATAGTATCGCCTGTCGTTCTGATAGGGTCAACGCGCAAAACTACAAAGCCCTGCTCGGTGTATTTTACGGCGTTGGTAAGAATATTTGTAACAACTTGTTTAATTCGTATTTCGTCGCCGAAAAGCATTGTAGGGAGGTTTTTATCTGCAACAACCATAAATTGCAAGCCCTTATTTTCGGCGCGTTTCTGAATCATATTAACAAGGTCATTGAGCAGGGACGCCAATTCATATTCGACGGGAATAATTTCCATTTTGCCCGCTTCAATCTTTGAAAAATCCAAAATGTCATTAACGATACTCAAAAGATTATTGCCCGCGCTTTTAACGTTTTCGGCGTATTCCAAAATTGTATCGTTCCTGCTTTCGCGCAGAATCATTTCATTCATTCCCAAAATTGCGTTAATGGGCGTACGGATTTCGTGACTCATATTGGACAAAAATTCGCTTTTAGTTTGGCTTGCTTGAAGTGCGGCATCTTTTGCAAGTTGCAATTTTTTATTTTCCGCGTCTTGAATTGCAACGCGCGCCAAAATAATTAAAATTACGCAAGCCAACATTACTGCCACGATTAAAACTATATGAACATATTCAATACCGATTGCGACAACTTCGCGCGTTACCATACCGAAAATAACTAATTGGTCGTTGTAAAGTTTTTGCCCGAAGCACATAAATTTTTGCCCGTTGTGTTCAAATTCTCTGACGCCGTTACCGTTTTGAGTAATTTCTTGAACAAGTTCGTTTGTAAATTCCCCTGTAAATTCGGGCGTTTTAAAAAGTTCATCGTACATTTCATTATTTTTGCCCGCGTCAGAAATTTCCAGCCATTCGCCCCGAAAATTTGCAAGCGTAATTCTGCTCAAACCGTTATAACTTACAATTTTAAAAAGTTCGATCGTACCTTCTTTGGGAAAATGCTGATAGAGCGCACAAGTTTCGCCGTTAATTTTTACGGGTACTGCGAAAATTATTCCTTCTTCTGCGCGGTAATAAACAACATCTTCGCCCTTAAAAACATTTTCTATAGCCAAAAATTCTTCCCAAGACAAATCTTTAGAATTTTCGCCGGAAGTCAAAGGCAAACCGTTTTCGCGTATGATACCGGATTTATAAGCTTTTTCACGAAAAGCTCCGGCTATTGTGACAAAATTTTCTACAGGCAATTTGCCTTGTTCAATCATATTTGCTATAACGTGCAATTCGCGCAGATTTCGGTTTATATTGTGTTCGACGGAATATGCAACCGTGCCGATATGGCGCAAAACATTTTCTTCAATGACGCCGTTAATTTTGTTTAAAAATTGAAAGTGAATGAAATATCCTATTGCGCAAAGGACGGCGGCGAGAATTACAAATTCTAAAAAAATTTTCTTATTAAATTTTTGCATTAATAATAACCGCCTTCGTCCAAAAATTGGCAGTACTGTTTTACAGCATCATTAATATTTGTAAAGCCGCCGTCGTAACCTGCGCTAAAAAGTTTCCTTGTGTCGGCTTGAGTGAAACTTTGATATTTGCCCTGCAACGTTTCGGGGAAATCGATATATTCAATTTTGCCCTTGCCGAGCGCGGAAATTACAGCCTGCGCGACGGCGTTAAAAGTTGTAGCAGTACCTGTACCGCAGTTATAAACGCCGTTTTCAATGTCATTTTCCCAACACCAAAGATTAACTTTCGCCACGTCCTTAACAAAAATAAAATCCCTGCGTTGTTCGCCGTCTTTGTAGCCGTCAGTTCCCTTGAAAAGTTTTATGACGCCCGTTTCTTTAATTTGCTTGTACATTTGATAGGCTATTGAAGCCATTCTGCCCTTATGAAATTCCTGCGGACCAAAAACATTGAAGTAACGCAGGCCTATAATTTTATTGTCAATTTCATCAAGATTTTGTCTGACGTACCTGTCAAAGAGCAACTTTGAAAAGGCGTAGGGATTCAAAGCATTTTCGCAAGTTTCATTTTCGGTAAAGCCGTTATCGCCGTTGCCGTAAGTTGACGCGCTGGAGGCGTAAATTAAATTAACTTCATTATCTGCGCAGAAATTAAAAATTGTCTTCGAGTATTCGTAATTGGTTTTAATCATATAATTAACGTCATATTCCATAGTGTCGGAGCACGCGCCTTCGTGGAAAATAACTTCAATGTTAAAATCGTCAAATTCGCCTTCGATAACAGATTTCAAAAAATCTTCGCGGTGAACATAATCGTAAAATTTTAAGCCGATTAGATTTTTGTACTTTTCGCCCTTGCCGAGATTATCTACAATCAAAATATCACTGCGCCCGCGTTCATTCAACGCCTTAACAATGTTACTTCCAATAAAACCTGCGCCGCCTGTTACTATAATCATTTTTTTCAGCCTCCAAAATTTTTTTAGTTTTAATAAGTATATTTTTTAAATGTACTTTCTTTTTTTGAAAAAAGAAAAAAAGTACCAAAGAAAGAAAAACTTCTCGCCCGTCAGGGCCACTCGGTTTCGATACGTCCTTAGTAACTGGCGGCCCCCTTTGGGGCCTCTATTTTTTCCTACGCTCGTAAAAAAGGTCAAGCTGCGGCTTTAGTGACGAGCGGATATTACATTAGCGAGTTGCAATTTTCTTTCAGCAAAAAAATTTTCAAAATTAATTTAAAGCAGTCAACAATTCTGCACGGCTGACAGCGTAAGTACCGACTTTTGAAACAACAACGCCCGCCGCAGTATTCGCCAAATATGCCGCCGCCGCCGCGTCAATTTTGCCCGCCAAGCCCAATGTAAAAACTGAAATAACCGTATCGCCCGCGCCCGAAACGTCAAATACTTCCTGCGTTTTTGCGGGAATATGAGAAATTTTTCCGCCGTCAATGACGCTTAAACCTTTTGCCGAGCGCGTAACAATTAAGCCGCTTAAATTAAATTTTTCGATGACGCCGCGCGCCGCCTTTTCAATTTCCGAATCGTCATTTGAAATTTTTTTCGGCAGGATGTCATTCAGTTCTTTTAAATTCGGTGTGATAAAATTTGCGCCGCTGTACTTTGTCCAATCGTCGCCCTTCGGGTCAACCGTCACAATTTTATTTTGTTCGTGGCACTTTTGTATAATCGTTTGGCAAATTTTTTCTGTACAAATTCCCTTGCCGTAATCTGAAATTATCACGGCGTCAACGTTTTTAATTTGTGCCGAAATGTTCAACAAAAGTTTTTCGGCGTCTTCGTCAGAAATTTCTTTGCTGTCTTCAAAGTCAAGCCGTAACATTTGCTGATGTCCGCTGATAATTCTGATTTTTGTTGTAGTAGGTTTTTCGTTGGTGCGCATTACGCCCAAAATATCCACGCCGCGCGAAATTAATTTTTCAATCAAAGTATCGCCGTGATTTTCTGTACCAATCTGCGCGATAAGCGAAGTATGACAGCCGAGCAAAGAAAGATTGTGCGCAACATTCGCTGCGCCGCCGAGAGTTTCTTTAATTTTTGTAACGCGGTTAATCGGCACGGGTGCTTCAGGCGAAATTCGATTTACTTCGCCGAAATAATATTTATCCAACATTGCGTCGCCGACAACCAACACGCGGCATTTAGTAACGTCATTTTCTATAAAATTTTTTAAAGTTTCGTGATTCAAAAATTTCCCTCCTCCAGTTCTATAACGCGGCACTGATATTTACCGTAAACGCGCAAAATTTCTTGCGCGGGGTGTCCGTATTCCGCCAAAATTTCGTCAACATATTTCATAACAATTTCAACGGGAATTTTTTTCATACATTCCATATTTTCCGCGCCTTTTTTTGGGCAAATATGCTTGCCGCAAGGGTGGCAACTTACGGGCGTTTTAATCAAAATATCTTTTGCGTCGTAAGGATAAAAGCCCGGCACGGGCGACGCGCCAAACATTGTTACAATCGGAATATTTCTTGCAACGCCAATATGCATTGGTCCAGAATCTGTCGTCAACATTAAAACGCAATTATCCAAAAAGCCCGCAACTTCCGCCAAAGTCAATTCACCCGTAAAAATTTTAACCAACGAAGAATTTTTTTGCTGCATTTTTTCAACGCACGCGGCAACAATTTTTTTATCCATACCGCCGCCCAAAAATGCCACGCCGTAACCGCGCTCAATTAAAATATCCGCGCACTTTGCAAAATAATCGTCCAGCCAGCGTTTTGTATGCCAACTCGCGCCAATGTTAAACGCTATAACTTTTGTGCCGTCAGAAAAATTATCGTGAAAAATTTTATCGGCGTTGCTTTTTGAATTTTCGTCAATCCACATTTCCACGCCGCCGTCGTCAAAATTGGTAATGCCGAGTGCGCCGCTCAAAACGTCGAAATGCGAATGTATCTGATGTTCAACGGCTTTTAAATTCGGAAAAACTTTTGTAAACAGAAAAGAAAATCCCGGCTTTGAATAGCCGAAAATTTTTTTTGCGCCGCTGAAAGCTGCAAGCGCGGACGCTCTCTCGTTCCTGTGCAAATTTATTACCAAATCGAATTTTTTTGCGCGAATTTTTTTTACAAATTTTATAAAGTTGGGAACTGTATCGTCCGCGCCCTTTTTGTCGATTAGCAGACACTCGTTGATATTTTTGTTGTACTGCACAAGGTCAGCCAATTTTTTATCCGCCAAAAGTGCAATGTGCGCGTTGGGATAATTCGCCCGCAATGTTCGTAAAACAGGCGTTACCAATAGCAAGTCGCCGATGTGCATTAAATTTATTACCAAAATTTTTTTATACAAATTAACTCTCTCCAAAAAAATTACTTTAACAAGTTAATTCAATTTGCCAAAAAAAAATCCTGTCAATTCGACAGGTTTTTCAAATTTCAATTACAGTTTGATTCAAGCCCAAAATTCTGTTGTACTCGATTTTTTTCGCTAACGCCTTCAGCAAAATAATTCCGTTCGTTGCAAAATCTTCTTCGGGTTGGTAAGTGACAGGGTTAAAAATTTTGCCGTTGTCGCGCAGCAGTATCAACAAATTTTTTTCGTGCGTTACGCCAATTCTTATATCAACATTTACAGTTTTACCGGCGGCTACTTTTTCTATGTTCAAAATCATTTCCTCAAGTGCAACGCCGACTTTTAGTGCGCTGATGTGTTCGATTGAATTATTTTTCAGCACTTTAATTGATTCTGCAGAAACTTTGACGGAGTTTTCTGTAGTTGCTTTAATTGAAACATCGTACAAAATTTCAGTATTTTTCTTTGGAATCAGAAAAATATCTGCGCCGCAAAATTTTTTTACGTAAATAATTAAAATTATGAACGAAATAATTTCAGTAACGCCGAAAGAAAGCCAAACGCCGTTGACGCCGAAAATTTTTGACATGATAAACACGGCGGGCAAAATTATTAAAAATCCTTCGACAACTGAGGCAAGCGTCGCCGCCTTGCGTTGCTTAATCACGGAATAATAATTTATTATAACGACAAAAAAAGCTACGCCGATTAAACTCGGTACAAATAATCTTAACGCCTCCGCGCCGCTTTCCAACGCGCTTGCAGGCACGTTGTAGATATTTAAAATTTTCTGCGGCGAAACAAAGATAAACGCTACAAAGAAAATTACTAACAGCAGTGCAACTTTCAAAACTTGTTTCAACATTTGACGCACGCCTAAAAAATCTTTTTCGCCGAAAAGCATCCCGATTATTGGCATTGAAGAATCACAACACGCGCCGACAAGTACGCCCAAAACCGAAATGCACGCAATGCAAATCGAATACATTACTATTGACGACGCGTCGCTCAATTCGCCGAGCACTTGGTAAATTGTCCAAACTTTCAGCGTTGCCAAAATCAGCGCGATAAAGCCGGGAAATCCCGTTTTGCAAATTAAAATTATCTGCTCAAAAAGTTTTTTCAGCCCGTACCGAAAAATATTTATAAAGCGGCGTTTTCTTTCTTTGAAAAAGCCGTAGCTGATTAACATATAAGTAAAGCAGACAATATCGCTAATAATTAACGCCACGCCCGCGCCGTAAATTCCAAGCGGGATATAGCCGACAAAAATTATCGTCAAAACAAAACTTAAAACTTGTTGGATAACGGCACTGCGGCTGATTATTTTCGCCAAGCCTTCGACGCGCAAAAGGTTTCTAAAAACAATTATACAAACCATTAACGCCGTACGGTAAATAAAAATTGACAGATAAATTTCAATGTAGCCCTGCAGTTCTTCTTCGGTCGAAAGAATTTTTGAAATTTCCGCGTTGAACGGCGCGAGCAAAACTATAAAAAAAGCGCAGATTAATCCCAGCGTCAAAACAATGCTGTAAATATAATCTGCCTTATCATTTTCGCGTGCGCCTGCTGCAACTGCAATCATTCCTGCGGCTCCAAGCGAAATTAAAAGAGCCAATGAGTTTGACGCCTGATTCAGCGGAATGCAAGCATAAATACTCGCCATTGCAAGCGGGTCAATTAAATTTCCTACAATTATACCGTTAATGACGTTGCCTAGATAAATTGACGCCGTCGCAAGAATTGTCGAGAAAAAAAGTTCTGCAAATTTTTTATTGACAAGCGCACTGCTTTTTTTGAATGCAAATTCCATTTTATTTCCTGTACGGTTTAACTTTCCAATAATCTATAAAGTCATCTTTTAAAATCCAAGTGCCGGAAAGTTTTTCTTTGACTTCGTTTAATTTTTGCCAAGCTTCCTCATTTCTGAAGAAAAGCCACATTTGCGCCTCGACGTTGTACGCGCAATGCTTGAAATTATTTTTTTGGAAGACAATCGACATTGCTTTATTAGTCCAAAGTGTACAATGCACGGGAACCGCCAAAAGGTAAAACCATTCGGGGTCTTGCGGCACTTCTTCACAAATCAAAGTATGAAGTCCCATAATTCCGTCAGGCTTTATCAGGTTAATAATATTGTCAACTTCGCCCTTGTTGCCAAATAAATGTTCAAATACTGACGTTGAAAGAAGAAAATCAAAAGTTTTTGGCGTAACTTCTTCTTGCGTCAAATAATTTTCGTCCAGCGGCTCTATATAGGCGTCAAATTTTTTCAGCCAAACTTTTTCAAGCTTGCCGTTAATTTGATTGGCGAGTGCGCCGTCGCACGCGCCGTAGTCAATCGTGCGCCAATCGTATTTGAAAACGCCGTTGTGCAACAATTCAACAAACATATTCGCCTGCGCGTCATGCCGCGTCGAATATTTCGGGTTAATTTCTTCAAATTTCAAAACGCCGTAAAAATATAAATCTTTGTGCGAGTTGTAGTTAAATTCGCTCCAGTCTTCGTGAGACATTTCGTAAAGCGTTTTTGAAACAGTGAGCCCGCAATGTTCGCAGCGCACATACTCAAAAGTATCAAGGTCGCGCAGATATTTTACGGCAATTTTTTTGTAAAGTACGGTTGCATTTCGCCGCCGCAAACAAAACATTTCATAAAAATTCTTCCTCCTACAATTTTTCAGGAGGTAAACAAATTAAATTGCGCAAATCGACAAGCGCGGAGGCTATTGACATTCCGACGCCGAAGCCGCTAAGCAATGACAATTCGCCTTGCATTTCCGAAATTAAAAGCATTATTTTCCCTCGACAATAGCAAATAAATCTTGTACGGTTTTTGCAGTTTTAATTTGTTCGGGCAATACTTTTGCAGTTGGAAAGTTGACGCTGCAGAACGAAAAAAAAGAAACCATACTTACAGAATCCCATTCCGGCACGTCTTCCAATTTTGTTTCTAGCTTCAATTTTTCTTCAGTTTCCATTATGTCTTCAAGCGTTTCCAAAAATTTTTCGACTGTCATAAAAATTCACTCCTTAAAATTCCATAGCGGGATTACCGAAAACTTTTGCATTTGCCTTGACTTTTCGCAAAACAACGCTGCCCGTGCCAATGTACGCGCCATTTTCAATTTTTACTTTCGGAATAATTGCAACGTGGCTTGCAACAAAAACTTCTTCGCCAATCTGCGCGAAGCCGCCAACGTCAACGTGCGACATTATGCAGGAATATTTTCCAACTTTGACATCGTGCCCGAGATAACTTGAATTGTTGATAACGACAAAATCGCCGACTTCGACATTATTGCCAACGCCATTATCTAAACAAATGATAACGCCGCGCCCAATTTTCGCAGTTGGAAAAATGCTGGAGCGGTTATTAACAATGCTGACAAATTCCGCGCCGCGCGCCAACATTTTTTCAATTATTTTTCTGCGAACTTGCGGCGTACCAATAGCGCAAATAAAAACGTCGTCCGCATTAATTGCGTAATTGTCAACGTCGCCGAGCACGGGAATATTTTCAGGCAACTTTTGATATTCTTCCGCCGCCAATTTAATATCGCCGTCAAGAAATCCTTTAATCTGCCATTCAATGTTAAATTCGTTGCTCTGTTGCGCGTGCCAATAAACTTCGCGGGCGAAGCCGCCGACGCCTATTATTATTAAATTTTTCAAATTAATTTCCAACTTTCAGCGCATTTACTTTTTCGACAATCTTATTAATTGTGTCCCAAGTTTTGGCGTTGTAATCTTCGTCTGGAACTTCAATTTCAAAAGTATCTTCAATTTCAAAAAGCAATTTCGTAAAATCCAAAGAATCAACGCCCTGTTCCATAATTTTTTTATCGACGTCAAAATTATCAAAATCAACGTCAGAATCAAGCTTTGCATTTTTCGCAACTTCGATAATATCTTTTGCGGTAACCATAAAATTTTGCCTCACAATCTTTTTAAAACAGTAGCTGCCGCTGACATTCACGCGCCGAATCCGCACATTAAAATATTTTTTATTCTTGTATCGTTCAAATAATGCTGCAAAACGAGCGGCAACGATGAAGAAATTGTATTGCCGTATTCCTGCGCTTTGAAAGGAACTTTTGCAAGCGGCAGTTCAAGCTTTTTGGCTAATTCTTCGACAACAAATTTGCTTGCTTGGTGGAAAACGAACAAGTCAACATTTTCGGCGGCAAGCTGATTTTCTTCCAAACATCTTTGAATTGCCGCCGCGCCTTCGCGCAGGACAAAATTAAAAACGCGGCGATTGTCAATCGAAAGATAAACATTCGGACGCTTTATAATTGCGTTAAAGCCTTTGCCGCGCGTTGCAAAAGTAGTTTTGCCGAGTGAAAATTTTCCGCGCGTACTTAGCAAGGTTGCAGTTGCCGCGTCGCCCAAAAGTAAATCCGCGTTTTTATCTTCGGGATTTAAAATTTTTGAACAGGGGTCGCAGGTAAAAACCACGCCGTTTGAAAAGCCGTTTTGCTCCATAAAACTTTGCAAAATGTTGACGCTGTAAACGTAGCCCGAACACGCCAAACGCACGTCAAACGCCGCGCAATTTTCATTCAGCGAAAGTTTATCCTGCAAAATTGCGGAAGTGTGAGGCATCTGAAAATCCCCGTTATGACTGCAAAGCAAAATGCATTCAACATCTTTTTCGGAAAAATTTCCTGCGCTCGTTTTTAAATTTTGAAAAGCTTTCACGCACATATCAGAAGTTTCTTCGTCGGGATTTTTCCGCGCCGTCGAAATAAAGCCGACTTTATTTTTGACAAAATCCGCGTCAACTTGTTTACCGTCATAAACTTTTGAAAAGCTGTCTTGGCGGTTTTCGGGAATGTACACGCCGATATTTTCAATTCCTATCAAAAAAAATTCCCCCCAAAATTAAATTTGAGAGGAAGCAAAAATTTTAGTGCCGCTTAAATCAACAACGCTCGCCGCGCAGGTTAACCCCGTACCGAAGCCGCAAATTACAACTTTTTTCAGCGCAGGATTGACGCCCGCAAAAAGCGTCGAGAGCATAAGCGGAATTGATACACAAGTTGTATTTCCGGTTTTGCCTGCGCCGAATGGAACTTTTTCGGCGGCAACTTTCAGGCGTTTTGTAATGTAGTTTGAAATTAAAATGTTGGCTTGATGAAGTGGAAAAGATTTATTTCTGACGGCGGCAAATTTAAAATTTCCAGCGTTTTATAAATGACGCGCTTAACATTTTTCAAAACGAAATTCATTATTTCCATTCCGTCCATTGCAATATTTTCGAGCGTGCGCCCGTTGCCGTTTTCGTCAAAATTTAAAATATCTGTTACGCCAATTTTGCGCGGCATTCTGAAACCGCCCGCTTGTACCATTAAATTTTTTCCCTGCGCGCCGTCCGTGAAAAAATTAAACGCCGAATTTTGCGCGGAATTTTTTTCAGATAAAATCGTTGCACTGCCCGCATCGCCGAAAACCATTCTTAAAGCTTTATCGTGCTCGTTAATATATTTCGTCGGCGTGTCGCCAACGCAGAGCAAAACATTTTTGCAATAGCCCGTTTCAATCAATAAAGCCGCTTGAAAAATCCCGTACACATAGCCCGCGCACCCGTAATTAATATCCATAGAAATTACGCGGTTGGGAAGATTCAAACGACTTTATAAAATTGCGGCAGTATGAGGAACAAGATAATCAGGCGTTTCGGTTACGAAAATTATTGCGTCGATAATTTCGGGCGTTATTTCGGTTTCGCCAAAAATTTTTTGCGCGGCGGCAACGCAATAATCGGCAGAAGTTTTATTTTCGGGGGCAATGTGTACTTCGGTTATTCCGGTGTTTTTGATAATTTTTTTACGATGTCTTCGCCGTAATCTTCGGACAAATTTTCAAGCTTTAAAATTTCTTAGGGCAAAGTTGCGGCTATTGCCCTAATTTCCAATTTATTAAAAATTTTTTCCATATCAACTCAATCTTTCTGAATGAAATGCAAAGGCGTTATGATTGTGAATCGACTCGAAATTTTCACATTCAACCTCGAACGCAGAAATATTTTTAAGTTGCCGCAATGCAATTACAACATCGCGCAGAATATCTTCAACAAACTTTGGATTTTTATAAGCCGCCTCTGTAACAAATTTTTCGTCTTCGCGCTTCAGCAAAGGATAAATTTTGGCGGAGCCTTGCTTTTCAATCAGCTTTACAATTTCTTCAAGGTTTAAATTTTCAACGTCAACAAAATTAATTTTGACGCGGCAAATTGAGCGTTGATTATGTGCGCCGAAATCAGAAATTTCCTTGCTGCAAGGACAAAGCGAAGTAAAGGGAACTTCCAACTTGACGCTGAAATTTGTTTTGACACTGCGCGAATATTCGGCGGAAATTTCGCAGGCAATATCAAGCAAAGAAAATTTTTCGGAAATTGGCGCGGCGCGTTTCACAAAAAATTTAAATGCCATACAAATTGCCGCAAAATCAGTTTCAAGTTTTTCTGTAGCGTCAATCAAAATTTTTTCAATGTCAGCAATTTTCAGTTTGTCCTCTGAAAAATCCGTCAAAATTTCAACCAGCCGACTCATATGCGTACCGCGAATTTTTTCGCTCAATGAAACTGTAAAGCGTATCTTTGCAAGTATTTGCTGAAATTTTTCCCCCGTTAAAAGAAAAAACGGCAGGTGTACTGCTGTAACGCCTGTCTGTTGAATTTTTATTCCGCGTGTATCTAATTGGTTTTGTACGTCAATCATTTTTGCCCTCTCAATTAACATCGACGCTGATAACGCCTTCAAGCCGCTTTATTGCGTCAACAACGACAACGCTTTTCAAACTTCGGTGGTTGTAAACCTCAAATTCTATAATCAAAATATCTGAATGATCCTCGTCCGCCTTAACTTTGACGCCGCGAACTTTCAGCTGTAAATCGTCAATGCAAGAACTTATGTGCATAAGTTGTCCCGGCTTGTCGTGAGTGCGCACTGTCAAATATAAATTTTTTTCGTGCATAACCCATTCATCAATTCGGGACAAAGTGCCGAGCGTTGAAAAAATCAGCGCGGTTGTAAAAAGTGCGCCCGAATAATAGCCCGCACCAACCGCCAAGCCTACGCCCGACACCGCCCAAATACAAGCCGCAGTAGTTAAACCTGTGACAGTTAAGCCTTCTTTCATAATTGCGCCCGCGCCCAAAAATCCAATCCCGCTTACAACTTGCGCCGCCAATCTTGCAGGATCAGCGTTGGTTCTGCCTTCGACGTTGAAATATAACGCCTCACTCAATACCATTATCAAGCAGGAGCCGAGACAAACAAGGACGTTTGTTCGCAAGCCCGCAGATTTTCGCCGACTTTGCCGCTCATATCCTATTACGCCGCCCAATATGCAAGCCAGCGTTAATCTGAAAAACAGTTCCCATTCCGAAATCAAAACTCTCACCTGTTTAATTGGTTGGTGTTGTTGAAAAAATTTTTAACGCCTAAAAAAAATTTTCAACAACACCATTTAACATTTTATAATAAAAATAATTGCTATTGAGCCAAAATGGTTTTAAACATTGACAAAATTTCTTGTCCGTAATATCTGCCGGGTACTGCCCAACGCCCGTTTAAATCTTGCCAATTTCCCAAAGTTCTTGAACCGTATGATTGTCTTACAATATCGTAGCGCGGGTCAATTATCGGTGTAAAAGGTCTGCGCGTCGAAGAATACGCCAATAAATGTTGAATGTGCGCACGAACGCCCATTTGCGGCGTTGCAAAAAATTCGCCTTTGACGCCGCCGCCCGTTGTACCCAAGCCGCAATAATTATTTTGTTCGGGGATAACGTCGCCGCCGTATCTGAAAAAGCCTGTTTCTTTCAACGCCTGCGCAAATGCAACGTCGGGGCGAATACCTTCGCGCGCGCCTTCTTCGTAATAATAGGAAACAATTTCTTCAGCCGTTACGGGCAAATTCGGATAGGGATTATTATTCAAAAGATAACGCACGCATTGTTCCTGCGTTGCCATTGGCGTACCGATTATCGAAGTATCATAAATCGAAACTGTTTCGGGAACTTCGGCGGTTTCTGTAACTTCTGTAAAATCTGTTCCAAAATTTTCTTCGGAATATGTTATATCGTTATTGTCATTCGGGAATAAAAATGAATGCGGCGTAGTTTCGCCGATTATCGAACTGAAAATTGCGCCGTCGTCAACTTCGGTCGGAATTTTTCTTTCAATTTGAGTTGTACGGCTTTTACTTGAAGTTTTTCGCACCTCCGATTTTGTAGAAACTTTTGAATCGTGAATCCTTTTCGCGTCTGCAGTCAAGGGCATTGAAACTGCGAACGCTCCCAATACAAACGCTGATACTAATTTTTTTAAGTTTTGCTTATTCAACATCGAACACCCCATTTAAAAATTTATTCATAAAGTTTTCAGTTTGCCTTGCAAAGTATACACCATAATAAATTTCAGTGCAAGAATTACTTTCAATTATCAAGGCAATCACTGATAGAATTTTAAAAATTTCTAATGCAATTTTAAAGACAAAAGATTTTTTTACGATATAATTAGCGCAGTAAAACGTTGGGAGGAAAGTTTTATGAACAGCTTAAAAAAGAAAATCCTCGCCGGTCTTTTAAGCGGCGCAATTATTTTTACGGGCGGGCTTGCAATTAATTCTGTACAAGCCGCCGAAAATTCCACGAATCAGCAACAAGAATTTGGCAGGCATCAGCGCGGCGAACGCCCGAAAATGACGGACGAACAGCGCAGCCAACGCATTAAAGAATTTGCCGAACATTACGGCGTTAATCAAGCTGAAGTTGAAGCGGCTTTAAAAAAGCATACCGATTTCAGGGATTTACAGCAAGCGGCAATTCTTGCGAAACTCAGCGGCAAATCTTTTTCTGAAGTTTTGTCAATGAAAACCGATTGGCGGCAAGTTGCAGAAAAGCTCGGCGTTTCTCGTGAACAAGTCGAAAATTTTATGAAAGCCGAAATGCTCGAAGGGCTCGCCAAAAATTCTAAACTCGATACAAAAACCGTTGAAAGTCTTTTGAAAGAAAAGTACAATCCGCGCGATATTACCATTGCGGGGCGAATTGCCGACGCTTCAGGCAAAAATATTAAATCCGTCATTGCAAAAAAGAAAATCAACAATAATTGGGAAGACGTTGCAAAAGAATTTAATGTCGATTGGAAAAAAATCACAAATTCCGAACGCGGACGCGGCTTCGGTAACGGAAACGGCTTCGGCAGAAATCACGAACGCGGCGATAAAAATCAACGCCCGCAAGCCGAAGATTAAAATTTTAAACTTGACGAACTCAGCACAACTGCAAAACGGTTGTGCTTTTTTTGTTGCAAAAATTATTGCGTTGTTGTAGGATTTACAAAAGGAGTTGGACGCTATGAAAATTCAAGGCGCGGTAATTATAGAACAGGGCGTAACTTTTGCAATAGTCGCCGTCAAACAATCAGTTACAAATTACACTTCCAGAATAATCAGCACGCGGCAACAACTACAATATTTTTTCCCGAATATGCCTATAATTTTAATGTCGCTCGATTCAAACGGCACGCCGCACTATTACGGCAGGCGCGATATTGTGGAATTTTTAAAAACTGTTCGGCTTGACCAAATCCCTTGGAAAGAATTTCATATTTATTAAAATTTTTATTTTTTGAAGATACGGCATTTCTTTCTTTTGGCGCAAAAGAAAGAAACGCCTGGCAAAGAAAGAAAACATTACCGCCCGTCAGTGCCGCTCGGGTACTGTACGCCCTTAGTAACAAGTGGCCCCCTTTGGGGCCTCAACTTTTTCCAACGCACCAAGATTACCGCGCGCTGCGGCTGAGAGACGGGCGGAAGTTACCGGCACTGACAGGTTGCAGTTTTCAGCTTAGAAATTAGCAGTTGCCGCGCATCCTGTGCGCACTTCATATAAAATTCTTTCTAAGGAAAATATTAAATTTTAAAGGAGCAAAAATTTTGGACAGAGCAAGATTTTCGGCAATAAAAACCGTGTACGCGGTACAAACTGAAGGCGCGTTTTCAAACATTGCACTCGCGCAGATTTTGCGAAAGGAAAAACTTTCTGACATTGACAGGAGATTTTGTACCGAATTAGTTTACGGCACGATTAAAGCCGGCGCGTCGCTCGACTGGAAAATTTCAAAGTACGTAAACCGCTCGCTTGATAAAATCGACGCAAAAATTTTAGCCGTATTAAGAGTTGGAATGTATCAAATATTTTTCTTGGACAGAGTGCCGAATTCGGCGGCAGTCAATGAATCTGTAGAAATTGCAAAAAAATTCGTTAATATCGGCGCGTCAAAATTTGTAAACGGCGTTTTGCGTTCGGCGGTACGCGAGCCGCAAAAATCAGATTTTCCGACTGATGACAGCATAGAAACTTTGGCGTTGCAAACTTTTCACCCCGCTTGGCTTGTAAAATTATTCGTGGAAGAATTCGGGCTTGAGACTGCAAAAAAAATCTGCGCGACGAATAACATTGAGCCGCCGCTTTGTTTGAGAGTAAATTTTTTGAAGTCAAGCCGCGCGGAAATTTTAGCCGCGTTGAAAAAATTCGGCGCAGTTGCTGAAGAATCTAAACTTGTACCCGAAGGAATTATTTGCAAAAGTCACGGCGCGTTGGACACTTTTAAGCCGCTGAAAATCGGCTTGTGCCAAGTGCAAGATGAAAGTTCAATGCTTGCCGCGCGTTGGCTGAATCCCGCCGAAAACGATTTTGTAATTGACTGCTGCGCCGCGCCCGGCGGTAAAGCTACGCACATTGCCGAGCTTATGAAAAATCGCGGGCGGATTATTGCGGCTGATATTTTTGAAATGAAACTTCAGCACATTAAAGAAAATGCAGCGCGTTTAGGGATAAAAATTATTGAGCCTGTACTGCTTGACGCGCGGGAAATCGGCAAAAAGTTTTTCAATCAAGCCGACAAAGTTTTAATTGACGCGCCCTGTTCGGGATTGGGCGTCATTCGCAGAAAGGCTGATTTGCGCTGGAAAAAATCTTTTGCCGAAATTGCAGAATTGCCTAAACTTCAAGCAGAAATTCTTGCAAGTGCCGCAAATGCCGTTAAACGCGGCGGCACCCTGATTTACAGCACGTGCACTATTATACGCCGTGAAAATGAAAGTATCGTGGAAAATTTTCTCAAATTAAATAAAAATTTTAAAATTGTTGACACGAAAAAATTTTTGCCGCACATTGACGGCACGGACGGTTTTTTCATTGCTAAATTAGTTAGGAGTTAAAATTTTGGAAAAGAAAAATTTATTCGGCTTGACGCTTGCCGAACTTGAAAATGAACTTGCAGACTTGCCGAAATTCCGCGCAAAACAAATTGCAAATTGGATGTACCAACGCGGCGCAATTTCTTTTGAAGATATGACTGACCTTTCTAAAAATCTTCGCGCAGATTTAATGCAACGCTACGAAATTTTGACGCCGCAACTTGTCAAAAAACTTGTTTCAAAGGATAACTTGACGACGAAATTTTTATTGGCGTTTGCTGACGGAGCGGCGGTTGAAGTGGTTTTAATGCGGCACGATTACGGCAACAGCATTTGTATTTCAACGCAGGTCGGCTGCGCGATGGGCTGTAAATTTTGCGCGTCAACTTTGAACGGCTTGCAACGAAATTTGACGGCGGGCGAAATGCTCGGCGAAATTATTTTTGTACAAAATTTCCTGCGCGAAGAAAACCAAAAAGTTGATACGCTTGTTATTATGGGCACGGGCGAACCGCTTACAAATTTTGACAACCTTTTAAAAATGCTGAAACTTTTGCACGAAAGTTACACGCTGAATTTCAGCTACAGAAAAATTACAATTTCAACTTGCGGAATTGTTCCCGCCATCAAAAAATTAATTGCCGAAAAAATCCCCGTTACGCTGTCAATTTCCCTGCACGCGCCCAATAACAAATTACGCTCCGCACTTATGCCGATTAATTCCGCCTTCCCTTTGAACGAAGTTTTGAAATCGGGCGAAGAATACGCGCTTGAAACGGGGCGGCGCGTAACTTACGAATATATTTTAATTGGCGGCGTCAACGATACCGAAGAACACGCCCGCCAACTTGCAAAAATTCTTAGCGGGCAACTTTGCAACGTCAATTTAATTCCGATTAATCCTGTTGACGAAAGAAATTTTCAGCCGCCGACTCATAACGCTACGCAGAAATTTTTTCACTTCCTCAATACGCACAATATCAACGCTACAGTTAGAAAAGAATTTGGCGCGGGGATTAACGCGGCTTGCGGGCAACTTAGAAATCAAAACTTGAAAAAATCCAAAGACTGAAATAAAATATTTCTAAAAAATGAAAAGGAAGTGGAAATTTTGCGTTTGAGGAAAAAGCCGAATACTTTTGAAAAGCTTGAAAATTTTTCTAACTTCGTGACGGTTGAAAAAATTGATTCAAGCCGCGCGGGGAATTGGAAAAAATTTTTTGGCAACGACAATAAAATTTTCGTCGAATTGGGATTCGGCAAAGGCGATTTCATTTCGCAACTTGCAGAAATTAACCCGCAAATAAATTTCATAGGGCTTGAAATGGAAGCTGAAGTTGTTTTGAAGGCGGCGCGGAAAATTCAGGAAAAAAATTTGTCCAACGTCAAGCTTTTTGTTTTCGATGTTAATCACATTGAAGAAATTTTCGCCGAAAACGAAATTGACAGGCTGTACATAAATTTTTGCGACCCGTGGCCAAAAAAAAGGCACGCTAAACGCCGCTTGACTTACATAACTTTTTTGCAGAAATATAAAAAAATTCTCGTACCGCGCGGCGAAATTCATTTTAAGACAGATAACCGCGCACTTTTTGATTTTTCGCTGGAACAATTCGCGCTTGCAAATTTCCAAGTCAGCGAAATAACTTTTGACTTGCACGCCAACGAGCCGCCCGAAAATATTCGCACCGAATACGAAAACAGATTCAGCGCGGAAGGCGTCCCTATTAATCGTTGCGTCGTTACTGTTTAAGGCGGTGATATTTTGGCTGAAAAAAATGATACCGTTAAAAATTCCGCCGAAGACAAAAAAAGATTTTGGAATAACGATATGGAAGCAATTATTGGTATAATGGTTGTACTGATAATTTTGGGTACAATAAATGTATTTAGTTCAAGTTTCATACTTGCAGAAACGCAATATGACAATCCGTATTTTTTCCTGCAACGGCACATTGCAAACGTTGTAGCCGGTTTAATTGCATTTATAATTTGTTTTCGAGTCGATTATCACATTTGGCGGCGATTCATTCCATTTATTTTGATAGGTGCGTTGCTTGCGTTGCTTTTAGTTTTATTGGTAGGCACTGAAGTAAACGGCGCGCAGCGTTGGTTAGGTTACGGCTCCTTGCAAGTGCAACCTGCGGAATTTTGCAAACTTGTTTCAATAATGATAACGGCGGCTTATTTATCCTACCAAATGAAAAAAGAACGCCCGATAGAAATTTTCACGCCGCAACTTGCAATAATCGGCGCAATGTTCGTTTTAACGGAGCTTGAACCTGATATGGGAACGGCTAGCATAATTGCGGGAATACCTGTAGTAATGTTAATCGTTGCGGGCTTGGACAAGAAAAAAGTTTTGTACTTAATAATTGGCGTTTTAGTGGCGGCGGCGGGATTAATTGCCTATCAACCGTACAGATTGGAAAGATTGAAAGTAACTTTTGACCCGTGGTCAGACGCGCAAAATGTCGGTTATCAAACTGTACAAAGTTTATCTGCAATAGGTTCGGGCGAACTTACGGGAATGGGCTTGGGCGTCGGCGTGTCGAAATATGATTATTTGCCTGAAGCGCATACAGATTTTGCATTTGCAATTTTCTGCCAAGAGAACGGCTTTTTGGGTGCAATATTTGTATTTATGTTATTTGCGGCGTTTGCGGTGTACGCGGCGCGAATTGCGGGAATTGCGCGGGACGAATACGGGCAAATTTTGGCAATGGGAATAATGATTTTGATTGTCGGGCAGGCAATAGGCAATTTGTTTATGGTCGGCGGAATGTTCCCTGTTGTCGGAATACCTTTGCCCTTCATAAGTTACGGCGGTACTTCGCTAATTGTTACAATGGCGGCTATTGGAATTTTGGTAAACATCGGGCGGCTCGGCAAGAAAAAGGAATGATTATTTTTATAAAAAAATTTATTTAAAAAGCCTGAAGAGGTGCGCGTCCTGCGCGCCTTTTTTTTATTACAGTTTCAATTCCTTAACACCTAACCTGTTGACATATCGAAAAATCGTGATATTATGATAGAAAATTTTTAGGAGGCAAAGATGGACTACATAGAAATTTTTAAAGCCCTGTCCAACGAAACAAGATTAAATATTCTTTGTTGGCTGCGCGAGCCGGAAAAAAATTTCCCGCCGCAAGGAGAAAATTTGAGTAACCCTATAGATTTAAAGGGCGGCATATGTGTAAGCAGTATTCAGGAAAAAGCGGGCGCGTCTCAATCCACTATTTCAAATTATCTGGATATTTTGCAACGTTGCGGCTTGCTTCTTTCTGAACGTCACGGCAAATGGACTTATTACCGCCGTAACGAAGAAACTATAAAAATTTTATCTGATTATATCGGGACGAAACTTTAAAAATTTTTTTTAGAATTATATATCGAAAATTCGAGAATTTTGCTATTAAAGAATCGAGGCAAAAAAATGAATTACAACGGAACAATTTACAGACCGCCCGTCGAGGCAAATACTTTTCTGATACCTGTTACTGAAGGCTGCAGCCATAACAGTTGCACTTTTTGCAATATGTACCAAAATATTCCTTTTCGTATGTTGTCGCTTGAAGTAATTGAAGAATACCTTGCAGAATTGAAAAAACTTTACGGCGTTTATATTGAGAAATTAAAGCGCGTTTATTTGGTAGGCGCAGACCCTTTCGCCCTTTCTGCGAAAAATCTTTTAGAGCGCGTCGAGTTGATTAAAAAATATTTGCCGAATATCAGCGTTATTTCAATGTACGCGCGTACAGATAACATTGCACGCAAAACTGATGAAGAACTTTACAGCTTAAAAAAGGCGGGGATTAACGATTTATACATTGGCGTTGAATGCGGCTCTGATGAAATTTTGGCGAAACTTAACAAGGGCTATTCAGCCGCCGAAACTAAAAAGCAATGTTTGCGCTTAAATGCTGTCGGTATTCGTCATTGTGATTTGTTGATGTTGGGGACGGGCGGCAAGGGCAACGGCGCGGAAGTTGCCAAAGTTACTGCCGCGTTGGAAAATGAAATTAAGCCGAGCAAAATTCTTGTAAATACAATGTCTGCATTTGTAGGGACGAAACTTGACGCCGAAATTAAAGCGGCGAATTTATTCCCGCCGGCGAAAAAGAAATTTTGCAGGAAGAATATTCATTCTTAAAAAATTTGGAACTGCCGAATACATATTTTTGGGCGATACACCCTTTGGACTCCGTAGGAATTGAAGGAACTTTGAAAACTGACAAATCGCAAATGTTAAAAATTCTTGAAAGCGCGATTGAAACTGTTGACGAAACTTTATACAAAAGAGTTTCAAGAACAGGCACTTTATAATTTTGGAGGTTATGAAAATGCATTTTTCAAGCGATATAAACCGCCCGCCCTATGAAACGGCTGACGCCTATTTGCAAACTACGCAAGGCTGCTCGCACAATCACTGCCTATTTTGCACTTACTTTAAAGACCAAAAATTTAAAAAATCTTCCATTGAAGAAATTGAGAGCGATATTAAAGAAATTGGAAAATATTTCGGCACGCCAAAAAGAATTTTCCTGCAAGGCGCGGACGGTTACGCGGCGGATTATGATACACTGATGAAGACTGCGGAACTTTTAAAAAAGTATGTGCCTTCGGTTGAAAGTATCGGCGGCTACGCACGCATTGACAATTTTTTTGATAAGACTGAAGAGCAAATCAGAAATATGGCGGCGGCGGGTTTTTCCAATCCTTATATCGGCGTTGAATCGGGCGACGACGTTGTATTAAAGCGAATTAACAAGGGCTACACTGCCGCGCAGGCACGCGAAGTTTTAGAAAAAATTGACGCGGCGGGACTTCCTTACATTGTAAATTTTTTGAACGGCGCGGGCGGGCACAATTACGGGCTTGCAAACGCGCAAAGGACGGCGGCACTTTACGACGGACTTAAACCAACTATGATAAATACTTCAATGCTGACGGTTGTACCGGGCACACCGTTATATAGGGCAATGCAAAAAGGCGCGTATGTTGAATCTACCGAAAAGGAAAAATTGGAAGAAATTTTTGAGTTTGTACGTTGCTTGACGAATGATACAATTTTTATGAATGAGCACGCCTCCAACCTTTTCCACGTACAATGCAAATTGCCTGACGCTAAAACCGAATTGCTTGACTACATAAAAAATTTTATGGATAACGCGGAAGAAAAAAATTTGCGCAGTTATCGTGAAATGATAACACGTGCATTTTAAAAAATTATCGCTATAATTAAGCCGATAAATTTTAAAGTTGGTGATAATTATATGATTAAAGAAACTTACGATATAACGGGAATGAGTTGCAGCGCGTGTTCTGCGCGAGTCGAAAAAGCTGTTGCAAAAGTCGTTGGCGCGGAAAATGTCAGCGTCAATCTTTTAACAAACTCAATGCAAGTTAAGTATGACGAAATGAAAACTTCCGGCGCAAATATTATTGACGCGGTAATTAATGCAGGTTACGGAGCGGCGTTGAAAAATTCGCCCGCCAAAAATAAATCCGTTGAAAAAAAATCTGAGCGAACAATCGACAAAGAAATTGCCGAAATGCAAACGCGGTTAATTTTGTCGATTGTTTTTTTATTGCCGACAATTTATATTTCAATGCACGCAATGTTAAATTTGCCGACGCCGAATTTCATTGCAGAAATTTTTGACGGCAGAGAAAACGCCGTAACTTTTACCTTCGCGCAGTTTTTGTTAATTCTGCCGATAATGTATTTGAACAGAAAATTTTATATTAACGGCTTCAAAAATCTTTTTCACGGCGCACCGAATATGGATACACTTGTTGGATTAGGTTCAATGGCGGCGGCAGTTTTCGGCGCGTTCGCACTTTTCCGCATTGGTTACGGCTTGGGGCACGGAAATTTTGCACTTGTTGACGAATACAGCCGCAATTTGTACTTTGAATCGGCGGGAATGATTGTAACTTTGATAACAGTCGGAAAATATTTTGAGGCGCGCGCCAAAGGCAGTACAACACGCGCAGTTGAGGCGTTAATAAATCTTGCGCCGAAATTTGCAACTGTCCTGCGCGACGGCGTAGAAAAAAATATTTCTGTCGAAGAATTGGTAACGGGCGATATAATTTCAGTCAAGCCGGGCGAAAGTTTTGCGGCTGACGGAATTGTTATTGAAGGTGCAAGCACGGTTGATGAATCTGCAATAACGGGAGAATCTTTGCCCGTTGAAAAAGTTGTCGGCGCAAAAGTTACAAGCGGCACGATTAATAAAAGCGGCTTTATAAAATTTCGCGCAGAAAAAGTCGGCGGCGATACCACGATTAGCAAAATTATTGCACTTGTCGAGGAGGCAAGCGCAAGCAAAGCTCCTATTGCCAAAGTTGCCGATAAAATTGCAGGCGTCTTTGTTCCTGCTGTAATTTTTATTGCGGTAGCGGCGGGCGGTTATTGGCTGTACAGCGGTGCGACAGTTGAATTTGCATTTTCAATAGCGGTTTCAATTTTGGTTATAAGTTGTCCCTGCGCGTTGGGATTGGCTACGCCCGTTGCAATTATGGTCGGTACCGGCAAAGGCGCGGAAAACGGCATTTTGATTAAAAGCGGCGAGGCGTTGGAAACTGCGCACGAAATTAACGCGGTTGTTGTCGATAAAACAGGAACGTTGACTGAAGGCAAGCCCTTTGTTACAAACATTATAACTTTTGACGTTGAAGCAGATGAATTTTTGAAAATTGCAGCCGCTCTTGAAAATAAAAGCGAACACCCTTTGGCAAAGTCCATAACCAATTACGCTGCCGAAAAAAATATTGTTCCGTACGAAGTGCAAAATTTTAAAGCGGTTTTCGGTAAAGGCGTGCAAGCCGAAATTGACGGCGTAAAATATTTCGCAGGCAATGAAAAATTTTTGGCTGAAATCGGCTTTAACCTTTCCAACATTCACGAAAAAATTTCCGCACTTGCAAGCGAAGGTAAAACACCTATAATTTTTTCTGACAGTAAAAAACTTTTGGGGATAATTGCGGCGGCTGACGTTGCAAAAAGTACTTCAAAAATTGCGGTTGACGCCTTTAAAAATTTGGGCGTTGAAGTTATAATGTTGACGGGCGATAATAAATTCACGGCGAAAAATATTGCAGACAAATTGGGAATTAAAAATTTTGTAGCAGAAGTTTTGCCGGAAGATAAAGCCGCCGAAATTTCAAAGTTGCAAGCCGCAGGTAAAAAAGTTGCAATGATTGGCGACGGGATTAACGACGCGCCCGCGCTCGTCAAGGCAGATTTGGGAATTGCAATAGGCGCGGGTACTGACGTTGCTATTGAAAGTGCGGACGCCGTTTTGGTGAGAAATGATTTACTCGACGCGGTCAGCGCAATTCGATTAAGCAAAGCCGTTATGAAAAATATCAAGCAAAATTTATTTTGGGCGTTTTTTTATAATGTCATTTGCATACCTTTGGCGGCGGGCGTATTTTATCCCGCGTTCGGTTTAAAACTTTCGCCGATGATTGGCGCAGCGGCAATGAGTTTATCAAGCGTCTGCGTAGTTTTGAACGCGCTGAGGTTAAAATTTTTCAAAGTGCAACATTCCGAAATTTCTAACGTTGAAAAAACTTTCGCGCAGGTTCAAACAGAAAATTTAAAAATTATTCAAGTCGAGGAGGAAACTAAAATGACAACAGAATTGAAAATTGAAGGTATGATGTGCAAAAATTGCGTGAAACACGTTTACAACGCGCTTTCAAAAATGGACGGCGTTACAGCAGTTGAAGTCAGTTTGGAAAACAAAAACGCGGTTGTAACTTCGACAAAAGAAATTTCGCAGGACGATTTTGCAAAAGTTATTGATGAAGCCGGCTATGAATTAGTTGGATAGTGGTATAGTTGGATAGTGGGATAGTAAAACCCGCCCGTCTCTCAGCCGCAGTGCGCGGTTAGTTTCTTGCTTTTTTCAAAAAGAAAGAAATGCCGACTGGTCATAAGAAAAATTAAAATTAAAAAAGCATTTTAGGAGAAAAAAATTTTGGCTTTCAAAGATTTAAGAGAATTTATCGATGAACTCGAAAAGCGAAAACTTTTGAAGCGAATAAAAATCCCCGTTGACGCCGAATTGGAAATTACCGAAATAACCGACCGCGTTTCAAAATTCAAAGACAGCCGCAACGTTGCATTGCTTTTTGAAAATGTGCGCGGCTATGATATGCCCGTTTTAATGAATCAATTCGGCAGCTATGAAAGAATGTGCCTTGCGTTGGGCGTGGAAAAACTTGACGACGCCGCCGAAGATATAAGGCAACTTTTGAAATTGCCTTACCTTTCGCTGAAAAATCGTTCAAACATTGTTTCGATAATTTCAACCGGCAGCAAGGTTATCAACTTTCCAAAATATATCAAAAATGCGCCGTGTCAAGAAATTATTGACGAAAGACCGAGCCTGGATAAAATTCCAATTTTAAAATGTTGGCCGCAAGACGGCGGAGCTTTTATAACTTTGCCGCTTGTCTTTACCAAAAATCCTGCAACGGGCAAAAGAAATGTCGGAATGTACCGCCTGCAAAAATTCGATTCAACTACAACGGGAATGCATATTCACATACACAAAAACGGCGCGGAAAATCTGCGCGACGCCGCCGAAAATAAAATTGAGTGCGCCGTTGCGATTGGTACAGATCCCGTTACTACTTACGCCGCAACCGCGCCCTTGCCGCGCGATGTTGACGAAATGGTTTTTGCGGGATTCCTGCGCCATAAATCTGTTGAAATGACAAAGTGCAAGACTGTTGATTTGGAAGTTCCCGCGCACGCCGAAATTATTTTAGAAGGTTACATTTCAACTGACGAATTGCGCCGCGAAGGACCTTTCGGCGACCATACGGGATTTTATTCGCTTGCTGATGATTATCCCGTTTTCCACGTAACTTGCATTACAAGCAGAAAAAATCCTATCTACGCCGCTACAATCGTTGGCAAGCCGCCAATGGAAGATTGTTTTTTGGCGAAGGCAACCGAAAGAATTTTTTTACCGCTCCTTCAGCAAGTTATTCCTGAAATTGTTGATATTAATATGCCGTTTGAAGGCGTCTTTCATAATTGCGTTATTGTTTCAATAAAAAAATCGTACCCAATGCAGGCGCGGAAAGTTATGCACGCACTTTGGGGACTCGGGCAAATGATGAACGTTAAAATGATTATCGTTGTTGAAGATTATGTTGACGTGCAAAATTTAAGCGAAGTTGCTTGGCGCGTTTTCAATAACATTGACGCCGATAAAGATTTGGAAATTGTTCACGGACCTTTAGATGTGCTCGACCATTCTTCGCCAATGCCGAAATTCGGCGCAAAAATTGGAATTGACGCTACAAGAAGTTGGAAGGAAGAAGGACACCTGCGCGAATGGCCCGACGAAATTTCTATGTCGCCCGAAGTTAAGGCGCGTATAGATTTTTTATGGCGTTCGCTTAATTTAGATTGAAAGGAAAATTTTTTATGATTCACGTTGCTTACGGGCTTTACGACAAAGACGGGTATTATTCAAAATTTACCGGGACTTCAATTTTATCTATGTTTGAAAATACTTCAGCTGAAATGACAGTACACATTTTGCACGACAACACTTTAACGCAAGATAACCGAGACAAATTTAATTTTTTTGCCGGCAAATACAATCAAACATTAAAATTCTACAACGTCGAAATTCTTTGCAAAAATAAAATTGCCGAAATTAAAAAATTTTTTGAAGGGCGCGTTGAAAAATCTATTTTCAGCATTGCAACTTTTTACCGCTTATTTATCACTGATGTTTTGGATTCCGATATTGAAAAAATTATTTATCTCGATTCGGATACGATAATTAATTTGGATATAAAAGAACTTTGGCGCGTCGAACTTGAAAATAAACCTCTTGCCGCCGTTACCGAAATAAGCAATGACGTTCCAATAAATCATATCCCTTTGTGCCTTGCTGAAGTTGTTAAATACGAAAATTATTTTAACGCCGGGATTTTATTAATGAATTTAAACAGATTGAAAACCGAAAATGTACTGTTGCAACGTGGAACAAAATTTATTGCCGAAAATCCAAAATATGTTTGCTTTGACCAAGATATTTTGAATTATTGTTTTTCGCAAGAGTATTTGAAATTGCCGCTGAAATTTAATCAATTCGTAAAATTTGAGCGCGACAAAGGCGAAAAATTTATTCAGAAAAAAATTTATCATTATAACGCTCGTGTTTTGAATTTAAATATTTCGGATATTTTCAATCGTCTTTGGCTGAAATATTTTGCAAAAACTGTTTGGTTTAATGAAGAGACAATAGGCAATATTTTTGAGGGGATTAAAAAAATTTATACCGAACAAAAAGATTTCGCTATAGAAATTTCTAAAAATATTTCGGGAAAAACGCGCGCTTTTTTTGTTGCATCTTACAACGTTGAAGCAGTCAAGGAAATTTTTTTGTTTAAAAATTATGAAGAAATAATTTTGGAAGATTCGCCTGATTCCCTGCAACGTATGGTTGATTCATTAAATTCGCCGACAAAAAAATTTTTTTTCTTGTTTAGTGATGAGTATCATAAGCTTAAATACATTTTGACTCGCGCAGGTTTTAAGGAAAACGAAGATTTTATAAACGGGATAAAATTTTTTTCTGATAATGACGGACGTTTTATTGATTCATATTCCATAATAAAACGTTTATGATTGTTATTTATGCAAAAAAATTTTTTTCTGTCACGTCATAAAAAATTTTTGACGCGGCAGGATTTTTTTTTTTGACATTGAAAGAAAAAATATTATACGCCGTAAAATTAAAGGTGCGGCAGGTCGTGGAATTATATTTTTAACCTCGACAGCAAGGGAGGTTGCTGGTTTTGGAAAAATCTACAGTAATAGGTCTTATCGCAGGGTTTATATCTGTTTTCGTCGGTATGATATTAAAAGGCGCGCCGCTGTCTTCATTAAATAACCCTGCTGCATTCTTAATCATTATTGGCGGTACTTTTTCTTGTCTGTTCAACGCTTTCCCAATGGCAATGGTTGCCAAATTGCCTAAACTTTTTAAACTTCTGTTCCGCGCAGAAGCTGAAGGCGGTAAAGTTGAAACAGTAAAACTTTTTGTAGAACTTTCGCAACTTGCACGCCGCGAAGGTATTTTGGCTCTTGAAAGTAAAGTTGCAGAAATTGAAGACCCCTTTTTCAAAAATGGTTTAAGTATGGTTATTGACGGTATGGATCCTGATTTTGTAAGCGACGTTTTGGACGCCGAATTATCAGTTATGGAAGAAAGACACGCCGAAGCGCGTTCCATTTTGACGCAAGCAGGAACTTATGCTCCTACATTGGGCGTTTTGGGCGCGGTTGTCGGGCTTATTGCGGCGTTGGCTGACCTTTCAGACGTTAATAAACTCGGGCACGCTATTTCGGCGGCGTTTATTGCTACGATTCTCGGTATTTTTACAGGTTACGTTATTTGGCTGCCCTTTGCAAACAAATTAAAAGTTAAATCCGCAAACGAAGTTGCTTATAAACGTATGATTATTGAAGGTATTCTTTCACTTCAAGCGGGCGATTCCCCTACCGCTATTCAAGCAAAATTAATGGTATTTATCCCGCAAAGTGAACGCGGCGAATTGGCTGAAGAAGGTTAATGTTAAGGATTAAAAATTTTTTCTGAAAGGAGAAATTTAATTGGCAAAGAAAAAACGTGGCAAAAAACACGAAGAAGAAGCAAGCGAAGCTTGGTTATTGCCGTATTCGGATTTGATGACGCTTTTGCTTGCGTTGTTTATAGCGTTATTCGCAATTTCTCAAACTGACCAAACAAAATTGCAAGCACTCGCGCAGGCTTTTACAGCCGCGTTTAATACGGGCGGACCTTCATTCTTCGACCAAGCAGGACCAAGCGTCAGCCCGCAGCGTCAAGTTATGGCAAATGAAGATAACGGCGAAGACGCCTATATGCAGAATCAAGCTTATATGCAGGAAAATGAATCTTTAAGCGATTTACAAGAACAGCTTGAGGCGTACATTAGAGAAAATCAATTAGAAGGCGAACTTTCAACGCAACTTGAAGAAGAAGGCTTAATGATTCGTATCAAAGAACGCGCCCTTTTCCCTTCGGGCTCGGCTGATTTAGTTCCCGAATCTCAAAGAATTGGTCCGATAGTTGCAAATCTTTTGGCGGCAGTTCCCGAGCGCGTTTTAATTTCAGGACATACTGACACCGACCCGATTAATACCGCGCAATTTCCCTCGAACTGGGAATTAAGTTCCGTGCGCGCTATGACTTTTATGAAATATCTTTTGTCTATTAACAGCAATTTAAATCCTGCAAGATTTTCCGCTATCGGTTACGGCGAATACAGACCCATTGCGCCGAATGACAACGCCGAAAATAAACAAAAAAATCGTCGCGTCGAAATTTTAATTGCGCGTACACTTTCCTTTAATCCCAATCAAGGCATTTATTCTCAAAGCGATACGGATTTGGTTGCAAAATGATAATTGGAATTGGCACTGACATTATAGAAATTGAAAGAGTGCGCCGCGCGGTTGCAGGCGTGCACTTCAAAGACAAAGTTTTTACCACGAACGAACAGAATTATTGCGAAAGTCGCGGAGCTCAATCCGCCGCCTCCTATGCCGCAAGATTTGCCGCTAAGGAGGCTTTTTTTAAGTCATTGGGCACGGGGATTTTTACAAGCTTGACCGAAGTTGAAATTTTAAATGACGAACTCGGCAAGCCGCAAATTTTTTTGTACGGCAAGGCGAAAACTTTTTTTGAAAATCTGCGCGCCGAAAAAATTTTTGTAAGCTTAAGCCATTGCAAAGATTATGCAACGGCTTTTGTGATTATCGGCGATTGTTCAACTTAAAAAATAACTTTAATTTCCAAATAAAATTTCCCGGGAGGATTTATAATGTTGAAAAAAATTTTAATTCCAATGCTGATTTTCTGCACCACGATTATTTTTAACGCGAAAGTTTCTGCAGCTGAATTTGAAATGGTTTCCTATTCCGCGCTTGTAAAACTTCAGTGGCTCGCAAATACAGGGCAGCCCGAAGCTAAAAAAATTCTCAAAGCTTTAAAGGTTACCAATCTTTACGATAAACAAAATTTGCAAGATTTCGACAGGCTCGAACTTTTAAACAGCATCTTTCAAGAATTGAATTACGCCTCAACCGTCGAATACGTTCAAAAAAATAATTACAAAAACATTATGGATATTGGCGGCGGCTACACGCCCCGCGCAGTCATTTTCGCCCGCGAAGGCAGAAAATATATCGGCGCGGAACTTGCCGCCATTGCAGTAAGTGCGGCTGACGTTATCCCTAAAGTTATCGGCAAAAAATATTCGCAAGATGTTTCTTACGACGAAGTTTTGGTTGAAGATAGGGAAGCAATGCTCGGCACCGCCGACGAATTTAACGGCAGAATTTGCGTTATTGAAAACGGCTTGCAGATTTATTTGACTGAAGACCGTACCGCCGAAATGTTCAAGCTGATTCGTGAAATTTTGGTTAAACACGGCGGCTGCTTTATAACTACTGATTTTACAACCAAAGAATTTTTTAAAGATATTGCCGCTGCGCTTTACGGCGAAGACCAAGCGCAATCTCTTTACGACGAAACTAAAGTAATGTACGAACAACTTTTTGACAATAAAATTTATGACGATACTTTCAAAAGTCAGCAAGATGCAATAAAATTTTTTGAGGCGCGCGGCTTGCAAGTCCGTCAAGTTCCTCTTTTAAATGACACTTCAAAACTTTATTGCACAAAAAAACTTACGCCCCAACAAATTCAAAAACTTAATGCAATTGCCGCAAAAAATTATTTATGGGTTATCACGGTTGAATAAGGAAAGAGGATAAAGGAGGAAGGACAAAGGGAATTGAAAAACTTTTTCCTTTAAACTTTTTCCTTTTTCCTAAAAATCGACCGAAGGGAGTTTTTTAATGAAAGTTGCAATGGCGAAACAAATGCACGAAATTGACGACGCCGCAATAAAAAAATACGGCTTGCCCGAACTTTCACTAATGGAAAGCGCAGGGCACAGAGTTTTTGAAGCGACGTTGAAAATTTTCGGCAACGTCAAAGATAAAAGCATTTGCGTTTTGGCGGGCAGCGGCAATAACGGCGGCGACGCCCTTGTTACTGCAAGATTTTTATTCAACAGCGGCGCAAAAGTTAAAGTTTTTCTGACGGGCAACAAAAACCACCGCACGGATTCATTTAACATTCAAATGAAAATACTGCGCGAAATGGGAATAGAAATTTTGACGTTGGAAACTGAACGCTCCTGGGAACGCCTGCAAGTTGCGTTGAAATTTACTGACGGAATTATTGACGGGATTTTGGGTACGGGATTTTTCGGCAAGATAAGAACTGCAGCATTGCGGCTGATTCGGCTTGCAAATTCCGCCGACAAAAAAATTATTTCAGTCGATATACCTTCGGGCGTTGCGTCAGATACAGGCGCGGTTGAAGACGTTGCAATTAACGCGGCTTGCACTGTTGCACTCGGCTTGCCCAAGCCCGGGCATTTCATTTGTCCCGGCGCAAATTTTGTAGGCGAACTGATTATTGATAATATCGGAATACCGAGCGTTTTGCTGGAAAATGATATACACCAAACTTTGATTGATGATGAATTTGCAAAAACTTTATTGCCTGCGCGGGCGCGTGATGTTCACAAGGGAAGTTGCGGGAAAATTTTAGTTATTGCGGGTTCGCGCGGAATGACGGGCGCGGCGTGTCTTGCGTCAATGGCGGCTTTAAGGGCGGGCGCGGGCGTTGTTACTTTGGCTGTTCCCGAAAGTTTAAATGACTTGTACGAAGTCAAATTAACCGAAGTAATGACGGCGGAACTTCCTGAAGTTAAACTCGGCGTGATAAGCGGCGAAAAGGCGTTGGAAAAACTTTTGACGCTTGCAGAAAAATTTGACGCCGTTTTGATTGGCAGCGGCTTGGGGCGCGAAGTTGAAACTTTGGAACTTGTTAAAAATTTTGTAAGCAAAGTTGATAAGCCGCTGATTCTTGACGCGGACGCAATTTTTGCTTTTAACGGCAACGCTGAAACTTTTAAAACTTGCAAACAAATTCCAATTTTGACGCCGCATTTGGGCGAACTTGCCGCGCTTTTAAATTCTTCGGTTGAAGAACTGCGCGAAAATTTAATTTTGAACGTTAAGCAAGTCGCGCAGGACTGCCGCGCCGTAATTGTTGCAAAAAGCGAATGCACTATAATTGCATATCCGAACGGCGAAATTTTTATTTCTGCGCTCGGCAACAGCGGAATGGCAACGGCGGGCAGCGGCGATGTTTTGGCGGGAACCATTGCGGGCTTAATGAAACAAACGCCTTTTGCGCCGCTTGCAGGAGTTTATTTGCACGGCACGGCGGGAGATTTTGCCGCATCAAAAAATAGCGAAGGGCTTATTGCCTCTGACATTTTGGAAAATTTGCCGCAAGCCGTTAAAAAAATTCGTACGCTGTAAAATGCCCGAATTTTAATTTTTTTGTAGGGTGGTATTTATTTATACTAAAAAGAAGTTGGAGACGGCGTAGTGTTGAAATTTGACGTTTTTAAAGCTGTTTTCAAGCAACTTAAAGGAGTGAAAATTTTGGCAGTCGATAAAAATTTATTCTTGTACGATTTGGCAGTTGTTGCCACTTTGTACAATGAGGGGCACTACGTCAAAGAATGGCTTGATTATAATTTGGCGGCAGGCGTCGACCATTTCTATTTGTACGACCACGAAAGTACAGACAATTTTAAAGAAGTTTTGCAATCGTACATTGACGCTGGGATTGTTACCTATACTTTTTTTCCCGGTAAAGCTGCAATGTTTCCAATTTACACTGACGCGCTCGAAAAATATAAATTTTTTTGCAGATATATTTCTTTTATCGACGCCGACGAATTTATTTTCCCGCAAAACAATAAAAGCATTGTCGAAGTTACAGACGAAATTTTGCCTGATAAACCATACGCCGGCGGCTTGGCAATAAATTGGAATTGTTTCGGCTCCAATCATCTTGAAAAAGCAGATTATTCAAAGGGCGTTTTGGAAAGATTCACGCGCCGCGCCGCAAATGATTTTGAAACTAACAACACGGTAAAAGATATTGTCAACCCGCGCCGTATAAGTTATTTTGATTGCCCGCACAAAATGAATTACTTTGAAAAATTTTTTTCTGTCAATGAAGACGGCGGGCTTGTTTTCACTTTGCACAACGCGCCCGTTACAGATAAAAAAATTGTTATTAATCATTATTATGTAAAATCTTTTGAAGAATATATTTTAAGAAGCAATGGCGGCGACGGTATTTACGATAAAAATTCCCGTTCGGAAGAAAAATTCCATGAGGCTGACAGAAATGAAATTTTTGACGACAGCATTTTGACTTATTATGAAATTCAACTGAAACAGGGGGGCAGGAAAGCCGCTTGACTGCGAAAAATTAACTTCCGCGCTGATTAAAAATCTTTCGCCCGTTTTTGGCAAAAATGCAACCGCAGATATTTTTGAAGGCAAGCTTGAAACATTTTTAACTTGCCGCGCGTTAGCGTCTTATTTAAAAGAAAATTTGCTTGATAAAAAACGCGGCGAAATTCTTGAAGCGGCGGCAGTAAAAGGGATTGTTGCGGTACTTCATACAGAATTAACTGTAGCTGACGCAGAATTATTAATCAGCGAATTGCCCAATATTTTAAAATTAAATTACCCCGAAGTTAAAGATATTTTAAATTCCTGTATGGTTATTATTTCTAATTTGCTGATTATGTATAGGAATAGCATTGAAAATCAATATAATTGGAAGGTCTGGAATAAATATGCTCAATATAATTCACTTTTGAATATGTTAAAAGTTTTTAACCGTTAAATAAAAATACCATGACTTTTTGAAGAAAATTTAAGGAGAAATTATTATGGCAACAGACAAAAATTTATTTCTGTACGATTTTGCAATAGTTGCAATTATGAAAAACGAGGGGCACTACGTCAAAGAATGGTTGGATTATCATTTGGCGGCGGGCGTTGACCATTTCTACATTTACGATAACGAAAGTACGGACAATTTTAAAGAAGTTTTGCAACCGTACATTGAAGCGGGCACTGTTACTTATACTTTTTATCCCGGTGTCGGCAAGCAAATCAGAGCTTACAACGATGCTTTTAAAAACTACAGGTTTTTCTGCCGCTATATGGCTTTTATCGACACCGACGAATTTATTTTCCCGCAAAGCAAAAAAAGTATCGTTACGGTTGTTGACGAAATTTTTAACGAAAAAGAAGAATTGGGCGGAATGGAAGTTAATTGGCAAATTTACGGCTCCAACTTCCAAGAAACTGCAGATTATTCAAAGGGCGTTTTGGAAAGATTCACGCGCCGCGCAGAACAAATTGCAAGCGGCGTTAAAAGTATCGCTAATCCCCGCAAACTTAGTTACATTGCCTCGCCGCATTACCTTGAATATTTTCATGGCACTGAAGAAATTTTGGCTGCAACCGACGAAGGCAAAGCTTTGGTTCAAAGTCAAATTTTAATTAATCACTATCAATTTAAATCGCACGAAGAATTTTCAAATAAAATGTCGCGCGGCTCTGCTACATATTATAAACCTGATTTTTATACCGAAGACGATTTTAATCACATTGAAAACAATGAAGTTTTCGACGACAGCATTTTGAAATATCGTGACGCCCGCGCCCTTAAAAAAGTCGGTAAAGCCATTGGCAGGGAAATTGACTACAATAAATTAATTGGCGCGTTGTTCCAAAATCTTAATCCTATTATCAGCGGCGAAAATTTGGCAGAAGATTTCTTTGAAGGCAAAATGGAAACATTTTTAACTTGCCGCGCTCTTGCCTCCTATCTTAAAGAAAATATTCTTGACGAAACGCGCGGCGCATTTGTCGAAAAAGCAACGCTTAAAGCAATTCAAGCTGCCGCGCTTACAAATTTAAGTGTTGCTGACGCTGAATTATTGCTTAGCGAATTGCCTAATATTTTGAAATTGAATTACCCCGAAGTTAAAGAGATTTTAAATATTTCTTTGGAAATTCTTGCAAGAATGAAGGACGAATTTAACGCGCAAATTGATTCTTTCGGCAAGTTAAAATTTTGGAAAGATTTTAATGAGCTTGATAATATGTATAGAATTTTGGAAAACTTCAAATACTACGATTATAAACAGGAGTGATTTCTTTGAAGAAGAAAATTTTGACGGGAATTTTGGCGGGGCTTTTAACTTTTGGAAGTTTCACAAGCTTTACAACTTCCGAAGTTCAAGCTGCAACGCGCGCCGAAATTGCCGCAATTAATGTTTCCACTGCCGCAGATTTTAAATATTGGAATGACAATTCGCCTACCAAACAGAAAATTATTGAATTTGTTGAGGCGGCGGTTAATCCCTACAGCCCGAATTACATTCCGCCCGAAGACAGAATTGCTACTTTTGATATGGACGGAACTTTTTATTGCGAAACTGCGCCGCTTTATTTTCAAGAGACAATGTTTTTTTACAGAGTGCTTGAAGACCCGACTTATCAAGCCCCCAAAAAAATTGTTAAATTCGCAGAAAAAATTAAGCCGAAAATTTTTAACAAAACAGGTATCACGCCCGCCGAAAATAAAATTTTGTTCCAACAACTTACAAAGGCTTATGCGGGAATGACGCCCGAAGAGTACCGCGCCTACGTTAGAAAATTTATGGAAACAAATGAAAACGGCTTGACAAATTTAAAGCGCGGCGAAGCTTTTTATTTGCCGATGGTTGAAATAATTTCCTATCTCGGCAACAACGGTTTTGCAGTTTACATTGATTCGGCTTGCGGCACTGATACCACGCGCGAACTTGTCAACGGCGTAATTCCTATTCACCCCGACAGAATTATTACTTCAGATTTTGTTTACACGTCAACGAAAATGGGCAAAGAAAATCCCGGTAATCATTTTTATGACAGGCACAAAGAAAAAATTGTCATTTCGGGCGAAGAGCTGATTGACAACGCCAAAACAAGAAAAATTTTTTCTATCCTGAATCATATCGGCAAAAAGCCCGTGCTTGCCTTCGGTAATTCTATGGGCGACAGCGGAATGTTAGAATACACTTTGCAGGATAACAAATATAATTGCGCGGCGTTTATGGTAATTTGTGACGACGTAGAAAGGGAACTCGGCAACCCTGAAAGAGCAAAAAAAGATAAAGCATTTGCCGAAAAGCGCGGATGGAATACAATTTCAATGCGTGACGAATTTAAAACCATTTACGGCGATAATGTTAAAAGAGGCTAAGGAGTGAGAAATTTGGCAGTCGATAAAAATTTATTCTTGTACGATTTAGCAGTTGTCGCAATAATGAAAAATGAAGGTCTCTACGTCAAAGAATGGTTGGATTATCATTTATTAGCTGGAGTTAATCACTTTTATATTTATGACCATGAAAGTACAGATAATATGAAAGAAGTTTTGCAGCCGTACGTTGACGCGAGGATTGTTACTTATACTTTTGCTCCCGAAAAACATCAATCTGAAGTTTACAATGAAGCTAAAAGGGATTTTCGTTTTTTTTGCCGTTATATTGCTTTTATCGACGGCGATGAATTTATAATTCCAAAATTCAAGCCAACTATACAAGAAGTTGCAGACGATATTTTATCAAGCAATCAAAATGCCGCCGCTTTAGCCGTTAATTGGAGAATGTTTGGTTCTAATTTTCAAGAAACTGCGGATTATTCAAAGGGAGTTTTAGAAAGATTTACCCGCTGTACAACCATTCCGGATCAGCATGTTAAAACTATTTTTAATCCCAGAAAGATAAAATTTTTTTACAACCCCCATTTCGCCGTACATTTTGACGGTTGTTACGCTGTCAATGAAAATAAAAATTTTATTTACGGGCATCTTAATAAGACACCAAGCGATAACAAAATAGTAATTCATCATTATCATATGAAATCTAAAGAAGAATATGCAATAAAAATGGCGCGCGGGAACCCTGATAATACGTCTAAACCGGATGCCAGTTCTTTTAATCACGATTTTGCTAACGATATTTTTAATGACGAAAATTTGACTTATCGTGAAAGCCGCCTGAAAAATGGTGGGGGGGGGCAGGTAGAATACCAAATTAATTATCAGCGGCTTTATAGTGCTCTGCTGCAAAATTTAGCACCAACTCTTACTCAAAATACCCCTAGTGAATTTTATCAAGGCAAGCTTGAAACTCTCTTGACTTGTTGGAAATTAGCCGAATATCTGCGCGAAAATTATTTAGATGAAACTTCAGGTAAATTTCTTGAAGAAGCTGCGCTGAATGCAATTTATAGAGCTTTATTACAACCTATTAATATTGCAGATGTAGAATTATTATTAAGCGAATTGCCCAATATTTTAACGATAAATTATCCAGTCGTGAAAGATATTCGCAAAACTTGCATAAATATTATTCCGCGCCTTTCCAATATATGGCGTTCCAATGATTTGTGGCGAGAATCTGTTGAATCTGATTATTTGCTTAGAATGTTAAAAATTTTTGACAAAAAATAGGAGTGAATTTTTTTGAACAAGAAAAAAATTTTGACGGGAATTTTGGCAGGTTTAATGACTTTCGGAAGTTTTGCAAGCTTTACAACTTCCGAAGTTCAAGCTGCAACTCGCGCAGAAATTGGCGCAATTCAAGTTAAAAAAAGCGGCAACTTTAAATATTGGAATAAAGATTCCGAAACTTTAGCCGCGCTGAAAAGTTACGTTAAAGACGTTACCAACAAAAAGAGCAAAAATTTTATCCCCGTCGAAGACAGAATAGCTGTCTTTGATATGGACGGAACTTTCCTTTGCGAAACTGCGCCGTATTATTTTGAATGGATGCTTTATTTGGAGCGTGCGCTTTATGACGAAGATTTTATACCTTTGGCGGCTGACAGGGAATACGCCAAACAAATTGAAACAGCAATTCGCGTAACGAAAAAATTTCCAAAAAATGCTGACGTTGATGAGGCGAAGTCTCAAGAATCAGTTTTTGCTGGAATGACGCCCGCCGAATATGAAAATTACGTTAAAAGATTTATGGAAAAACCCGTTGAAGGTTTAAGCAACTTGAAATGGGGCGAAGCGTTATATTTGCCGATGGTTGAGGTTATAAAATATTTGCAGTCGAATGAATTTACGGTTTACGTAGTTTCAGGCAGCGACAGACCTGCTTGCAGAATTATTGCTTGCGATTTGTTGAAGATTAAGCCCAATAATGTAATTGGCTCCGACCCGAAAATTATTGCCGCAAATCAAGACGAAAATGACGGCGGGCAGTACGTTTACCAAAAAGATGATTACTTGGTTAGAGGACACTTAATCGAAAAAAATCTCAAAATGAACAAAGTTTCAAACATTATGCAGGAAATTGGCAAGCAACCTGTTTTAGGGTTCGGAAATTCTTCAGGCGATACGAGTATGTTAAATTACACGGTTTACGGCAACAAATATAAAAGCGCGGCGTTCTTTGTAATTTGCGACGATTTGGGGCGCGAATTCGGCAACAACAAAAAAGCTGAAAGTTGCAGGAAACTTGCCGACGAAAACGGCTGGCACCAAATTTCTATGAAAGACGATTGGGCGACGATTTACGGTACCAACGTCAAACGTACGAAATAATTTTTAAAATTTTTAGCGGCGATAACAAGCCGCTTTTTTTATTTTATTTTTTAGAAATAATTTTTTTAACACGGTTTTTCTTTCTTTGGAAAGAAAGAAAAGCCGCCTAAAAGAAAGAAACTCCCCGCCCGTCAGTGCCGCTCGGGTTCGGTACGCTCGTAATAACTGGTGGCCCCCTTTGGGGCCTCTACTTTTTCCGACGCTCCAACAATTACCGCAAGCTGCGGCTGAGAGACGGGCGGATTTTCCTATTTCCTATTGCCTAAAAATTTTTTGCAAAAAAATACGGCTAAGGAAAAATCCCTAGCCTCAAAAGTTTTTTTATTATAATTGTAACGCTGCAATTTTTTCCGAAATTTCGTCAAGTTGCTTTTCAGTCGGTAAATTTGCAATTCTTATTTTATCTAAAATAATTTCAACGCCCGCCGCCTTTAATTCGTCTTCAACCTGCGCGATACTTTGTCCGCCCCAACCGTAACTTCCAAAGGCAAATCCTTTATGATTGAGCGGGCGAAGTCCTTTTATGTAGCAAAGGAACGCGGCTATTGTCGGCATCATTTGATTGTTAATCGTCGGCGAACCGACGGCAAGATATTTACTTTTGAAAATATCTGTAACAATGTCAGAAAGCGGCGTCTTTTTAATATCGTAGTAGGCGGCAGGAATCCCACGCCTTGCAAATGCTTCAGTGATTGTTTGCGCCAAAATTTCTGTCGAGTGCCACATTGAATCGAAAACAACAACCGCGCGTTCATTAACTTCTTCGCTGCTCCAAAATTTGTAGCAGTCAATAATTTTTGAAATATTTTTGCGCCAAATAACGCCGTGTCCCGTCGCAATTAAATTAATTTCCAAATCGCCGAGAGCTTTTAACGCAACCTGCGCTTGTTTGCCGAAAGGCATTAAAATATTGGCGTAATATTTTTTTGCCTCAAATAAAATTGTGTCCAAATCGTTTTCGTCGTCAAAACGCATTGAAGTAGCAAGGTGTTCGCCGAAGGCGTCATTGCTGAACAAAATTTTTTCTTCGGGGCAATAAGTAACCATTGAGTCGGGCCAATGCAACATCGGCGTTGGAACAAATTGCAAAGTGCGCGCGCCAATGGAAATACTGTCGCCCGCCTTTACCGCTTTATAATTCAAATTGCCGTAACGCGCCGTTAAACCTTTCAAGCCATTGGGATTTGTTGTAAAAATTTCTGCGTTCTTTGCAATTTCTGCAACTTCGCGCAGGCTCCCCGAATGGTCGGACTCAACGTGACTTGAAATTATCACGTCAATTTTTGCAGGATCAATTACCGAAGAAATTCGCGCCAAAAGTTCATCCTTAAAATCAATTTTTGCCGTGTCAATCAGTGTAATTTTTTCGTCAATAATCAAATAGGCGTTGTAAGTTGTGCCGCGCGAAGTTGTATAGCCGTGAAAATTTCTCATTGACCAATCAACCGCGCCTACCCAATAAATATTTTTTGCAATTTCAACCGCCTTGCAGTTAGTCATAAAAAATCATTCCCCTTCCAAAATTTCTTCGTCAAGCTCTTCTTCGTCATCATCTTTTCGTGCAATGTGCTCGTCAACCCAATGAGTAACTTCGTCAGAATTTTTATCGAAAACGCAGACTAATTCGCTGATTAAAATTTGGCGTGCAAGTTCCATTAAGCGACGTTCGCCGCTGGAAATTTTGCGCGTGATACTTTGCCTTGAAATATTTCTTGCAACGGCGGCAACTTCCAAAATATCGCCGCTTTTCAATCTGTCAAGCGTTGCGTGAAAACGTTTATTCCAACTTCCGAAACTGCGCTCTGTGCGTCCTTCCAAAACTTCTGCAACTGCGGGAATTTGCGCCTTGTCGATTATCGGGCGCAAGCCCATTTCCTCAACTTTATCAACAGGCAACATTAATTTTAAATTGCCCATTGCAAGGTGTAGCACGTAATAAGACTGCTTGACTCCGCCTACTTCATTTTCTTCAATGCCGACAACTTCGCCCGCGCCGTGCATTGGGTAAACTATTTTACTTCCTATTTCCAAATTACGCACCTCCGCTGTAGTGTGATAGTTTGATAGTGTTGTAGTGTTTACTATCCAACTATTCCACTATTCAACTATCCCACTATCTACTATTCCGCCTTTGTCGAACGCATAAACAAATTCATAAGCTGTTCTTCAGGATCTGCATTTTCGTAAATAATTTTGAAAACTGCGCGACAAATAGGCAACTCCACGCCCGTACTTTTTGAAAGTTCCATAAGCGCAATAACTGTTTCAGTACCTTCAGCAAGTTTGTCAAATTTTTTATTCTGAACAAAATCTTCACCGAATTTTCTGTTACGGCTGTGATTTGAAAAAAGCGTTGCTTCATAATCGCCCAAATGACTTAAGCCGTAAACAGTCATTTTATCGCCGCCCAAAGACTCAACAAGCCGCGAAAGTTCTACAGTGCCACGCGCCATTAACGCGCCCTTTAAACTCGTACAATTAAAGCCGTCCAACATTCCCGCCGCAATTCCTATAACATTTTTTGCCGCCGCGCCAATTTCAATTCCGATTAAATCTGCGCCGTAATAAAAACGAATCAGCGGGCTTTTAAAAATTTCAACAACTTCGCGCGTCAATTTTTCATTCGGCGAAGTCATTACCATACAGTTGGGGATACGGCGCACAAAATCTTGAACGTGTCCGGGACCTACCCAAACTGCAACATTTTTACTTTGCAAAATTTCTTCAAAAATAGTTGAAAGTCTTTTTCCTGTTTTACTTTCAAGCCCTTTCATACAAAGTACAAATTTTTTTTCTGCAAGATTAATATTCAAAGATTTAATTTCTTCGAGCAGGGCGCGGAAATTTTGCGTACCGACAGAAATAATTATGACGCTTGCAAAATTTATTGCGTCCTCAAGATTTTTTGTAAGCTGAACATTTTCGGGCAATTTCAAATATTCGTTGCCGCGCGTACTTTCCAGCATTTGCATATTTTTTGAAGTTGCGCGCCCGTAAAGTTTGACGGTATGCCCGATTTTGCTTGAGTACCAAGCGTGAAAACTTCCCCAACGCCCGCAACCTATTATACTGATTTTCATTTAATTCCTCCATTTGTAGTGGTGTAGTTTTATAGTGGGATAGTGTTATAGTTTTTTTACTATCACACTATTCCACTATCACACTATCACACTATTAACCACTTCTGCCGCCAAAATTAATCCTGCAACCGACGGCACAAACGCTATACTGCCAATAATTTTTTCGGCGGAAATTTTTTTTGGAATTTCTTCGGAATAAACAACTTTCAAACTTTTGACGCCGTATTCTTTCAACTTTTTTCTCATAACTTTTGCAACAGGGTCAACTTTTGTTTGAAAAATATCTGCAACTTTAAATTGCGTAGGGTCAAGCTTATTGCCCGCGCCCATACTGCTAATTATTTTAATGCCGCGCCTTTGACATTCCAAAACTAAATTTATTTTCGCCGTGATTGTGTCGATTGCGTCAACAACATAATCGTATTTACAAATAAAAAAATTCTCGACTTGTTCGTCGGGAAGGTAAAATTTTTGAATTGTATCGACTTTCGCTGCAGGATTTATTTCAAAAATTCTTTCGCGCAGGAGTTGAACTTTCGACTTGCCGACTGTCGAAGTAAGCGCGTGAATCTGCCTGTTAATGTTAGTTATGTCAACGTTATCCTTGTCAATTAAAACCAAATGCCCAATCCCCGAACGCGCCAACGCCTCAACCGTAAACGAGCCAACGCCGCCAATTCCGAAAACTGCTACGGTTGAATTTTGCAACTTCAAAAAATTTTCTTCGCCGATTAAAAGCCGCGTCCTTTGAAATCTTTCGTCATTTATCATTGTCATCACGATTGAAATTAAACGGCGGAATAATATTCGGCGCGTTGTTTTCGGTTTGTTGGAAATTGGAAATTGGCGGCGCGGTAAAGTCAAAACTTTTTGAAACGCTGATATTATTTCGGGGAATTGTGGAAATTTGCGGAGCCTTCAAGGCCAAGCTGTCAGAAAAATCAGTTGCAATAATCATTGCTTGAATAACGCCCTTCATTTTTCTGTTGATGACAACGCCGAAAATCATATTAACTTCGCCTTCGGTTTTTGAGAGGATATAATCGGCGGCTTCGTTGACTTCGTAAAGAGATAATTCATTATCGCCGGTAATATTTAAAATCATACCGCGCGCGCCTTTGAAAGACCTGTCGATTAGCGGACTTTCAAGCGCGTTTTGCACGGCTTTAACTGCGCTAATGTTACTTTGCCCAATTCCCAAAATTGCCTCGCTGGAAGTACTTTGTTGGAAAATGGTTGTAACGTCTGCGAAGTCAACGTTAATAAATCCCGTCGTCAAAATTAATTCTGCAATGCACTGAATCGCCTGCAATAAAACCGCGTCCGCCGCTTTAAAGGCGTCAACAAATGACAACGATTTATTTTCGGGAAGTTTCAAAAGATTATCATTTTGAACAACAACAAGCGCGTCCATATTCGCCTGCATTTTTACAATTCCTTCGCTTGCAATACGTTGTTTGCGCGTACCTTCAAAGCCGAAAGGAACAGTTACCACGCCGACAGTTAAAATACCGAGTTTTTTTGCAATTTCTGCAACAACGGGAGCCGCGCCCGTACCTGTACCGCCGCCCATTCCCGCTGTTATGAAAATTAAATCTGAGCCGATCATCATATTTTTAAGGCGTTCTGCATCTTTTTTTGCGGCAATTTCGCCGACATCGGTTTTGCCGCCCGTACCGCGCCCGCGCGTTTCATTGCCGCCTATTTGAATTGCTTTAATAGATTCATTATTTAAAAGGCTTAAAGCGTGCGCGTCAGTGTTGACTGCAATAAATTCCACGTTTTTTAAATCGCCTTCAGCCAAGCGTTTCAGAACATTCCCGCCGCCGCCGCCTACGCCAAAAACTTTTATTTTTACAACGGCGCGACCAATGGAGGTTGAATCAGCCGCACCCTGCTTTCCGGCACTTACTCTCAAGTTTTGTATATTGTTATTGAGTATCTCCATAGTCTTACCGACCCTTTCTAAATTTACAAATAACAATTTTTTATTCGACAGCTTTTTTTAATTTTCCTTTAATTTTTCAGTTGGCAGTTTTTTTATTATTTTTTTAGAAATTTTATTTTTAACAAGTCGGCATTTCTTTCTTTTTGAAAAAATAAAGAAACGCCTGGCAAAGAAAGAAAAACTCCCCGCCCGTCAGTGCCGCTCAGGTTCGGGACGCTCTTAATAACAGGTGGCCCCCTTTGGGGCCTCTACTTTTTCCGACGCTCCAAGATTACCGCGCGCTGCGGCTGAGAGACGGGCGGGTTTTCACTAATCCCTAGTCTTTAGGCTTTAGGCTTTAGACTTTATCCCCTAATAACGCGCCATTGCGTGGCAATTATTCCCGCTATCATCAACACGCAGCCGAAAATTTCTCTGCCAGTCATTACTTCGCCCAATATCAGCCAACTTGACACTGCGCCGAAGATACTTTCAAAGCTCATAAGAATTGCAGCCGCCGAAGGTTCCGCGTACTTTTGCCCGTAAATCTGCAACGTAAATGCTACGCCCGAACTCATTAGCCCGCCGTAAATTATCGGAATTGCCGCATTTGTAATTGTGTCAAGCGTCGGCGTTTCAAATATCAGCATTGCGAAGAAACTTAGTACCGCCGTTAAAAAAATTTGCGCCGTCGATAGTTCCAAGATGTCAACTTTGGCGGCGAATTTATCAATTACCAAAATTTGCGCCGTCCATATAAACGCGCTGAAAAATAATATTACGTCGCCTTTGTTTATTGTTATTGCCTCGTTTATAGCCAAAAAATATAAGCCCGTCAACGCCAATATTGCACCTATCCAATTTTCGCGCAGGATTTTTTTTCCTAAAAAAACTGCCGCCAAAGGCACGAACATTATATAAAGGCAAGTGATGAAAGCCGCTTTGCCCGCCGTCGTGTACAGCATTGATATTTGTTGCATTGAGCTTGCCAAAAATAAAAATACGCCGCTGATTAAGCCCGCCAAAAATCCCCGTGAAAGTTTTCCTGCGCGCCGTTCTTTGGCGCGGCTTTTTTTCGTAAAAATTAAAACCGCCGTCAAAAATATAAATCCTATAAAATATCTTGTTGCCGCGTAGGAAAATGGTCCGAGCCCTTCCATTCCCGTCATTTGCGCAACAAAAGTTGTTCCCCAAAAAAATGACGCCCCCAAAAGCATCAACGCGCCTTTTACTTGCATTTAAATCCCCCAAAATTTTTTTCAAATTATAACATAAAATAAAGATTTGGGCGCAGTTGACGTAAATTTTTCAAAGTGTTAAGATTTACCTAACTTTATATTTTATTTTTGGGAGAGTGGTAAAAGTATGATTGATATTACTGACAGAGTGCGTAACAAAGATTTGCAAAGTAAAATTGTTACGGCTGAAGAAGTTGCAAATTGGATTAAACCGAATATGACTTTAGCTTGCAGCGGCTTTACTGCGTCGGGGTATCCTAAAGCAATTCCGCTTGCACTTGCTGAACGTATGAAGAAAGAACCTTTCACTGTCAACATTTGGACGGGTGCCTCAACAGGTCCCGAACTTGACGGCGCGTTGGCTGAAGTTAAAGGCATTAAACAACGTTTGCCTTATCAAACGGATTCTAAGCTCCGCCCCGAAATTAATGACGGTACTGTTAATTATTTAGATTTGCATTTATCGGAATCTGCGCAACTTTCGCGCGTCGGTTATCTTGGCAAAATTGACGCCGCTATTGTTGAAGTTTGCGCAATTACCGAAGAAGGCAATTTAATTCCTACAACTTCACTCGGCAACGCGGCAAGTTATGTACAAAGTGCGGATATTGTTATTGTCGAAGTTAATACAACTCAACCTTTGGCGTTGGAAGGGATTCACGATGTTTACGTTCCGCTTGACCCGCCTAACCGCTTGCCTATTCCGCTTGTTAAAGCTGATGACAGAATTGGAACAAATTACATTCCCTGCACGCCCGATAAAATTAAATTTATCGTACCTTGTGATATAAAAGACCATACGCGCGACCTTTCGCCGATTGACGAAAATTCAAAACAAATGGCGAAGTTTACGCTTGAATTTTTGCATAACGAAATTAAAGCAGGGCGTATGCCGAAAAATCTTTTGCCGTTGCAAAGTGGCGTCGGCAACGTTGCTAATGCTGTACTTGCGGGCTTTGTTGATTCAGATATGACTGATTTAACGGTTTATACTGAAGTTATTCAAGATGCAATGTTAGATTTGATTGACGCGGGGAAATTGAAAATTGCGTCGGGTACGGCGTTTTCACCTTCGCCCGCAGGTATGGAAAGATTTTACAAGGACGTTGACAAGTACAGAAAATATATTTTACTGCGCCCCGAAGAAATTTCAAATTCGCCTGAAGTTGTACACCGTCTCGGCGTCATTGCAATGAATACCGCGCTTGAAGTCGATATTTACGGCAACATTAACTCAACGCACGTTGCAGGCTCGAAAATGATGAACGGTATTGGCGGCAGCGGCGATTTTGCGCGCAATGCTTATTTAACAATTTTCTATACGCCTTCAGTTGCAAAGGGCGGCAAAATTTCAAGCGTAGTTCCGATGTGTTCGCACATTGACCATACCGAACACGATGTTGACGTTATCATTACCGAACAGGGCATTGCAGATTTACGCGGAATTGAGCCGCGCCGCCGTGCACTTGAAATTATTAATAAATGTGCGCACCCCGATTATAAACCTATTTTGCTTGATTATTATGAACGCGCTCTTGCTGCTACCAAAAAAGCGAATACGCCGCATTTGATTGACGAAGCGTTGAGTTTCCATTCTCGCTTCTTGTCAACAGGCGATATGCATAAATAGTTGGATAGTGGGATAGTTGGATAGTAAAAACTATAACACTATAACACTATAATACTATAACACTACAAAGGAGTTTTTCTGTTTGAAGTCTTTTAAAGATGCTGTAATTAACCGCCGCACGATTTATTCTTTGGGCAAAGATATTCCCGTTTTGGAATCAGAAATTATTGCAGTTGTTGAACGTATGACTGAAAAAGTGCCGTCCGCCTTCAATATGCAATCTGCGCGAGTTATCGTTGCAATGGGCGAACACCATGAAGACATTTGGGAAATTACAAAATCCGCGCTGAAAAAAGTTGTTCCCGAAGACGAATTTGCTAAAACTGAAACTAAGATTAACAGATTTTTGGCAGGTTACGGCACAATTTTATTTTTTGAAGAAACTGAAACCGTTAACAATATGCAAAAAAAATTTCCTGACTACGCGGAAAATTTCCCCGTTTGGGCGGCGCAGGCTAACGGAATGTTGCAATTTGCAATTTGGACTGAATTGGAAAATATCGGCTTGGGCGTTAATCTTCAGCATTATAACCCGCTCATTGACAAGGAAATAAAAAAATCATTCGACGTGCCGAAGAATTGGGATTTGGTTGCACAAATGGTTTTCGGCGAAATGTTGCAACCCGCCGGCAAAATCGAAAGTATTCCCGTCAAAGAGCGCGTTAAAGTTTTTCGTTGATCTGACGTGTTGAAAAATTTTTTCGGCGTTTAATAAGTTTTAAAAATTTTTTTAGGAGGCTTTATAAATGTTTAAAATTTTGGGAGTAGACCATATCGGCATAGCGTCAACCACTTTGGACGACGGCGAATTTTGGAAATTGCTCGGCTTGCAATACACGGGCGATGAAACCGTTGCAGACCAAAAAGTTACTACCGCTTTTTATCCTACCACCGAAGATAAACAGCACGGCGAAATTGAACTTCTTGTTGCAACTGACGAAACCAGCCCTATTGCAAAATTCATTGAGAAAAACGGCGGGCGCGGCGGCATTCAACATATTGCATTGCGCGTCGATAACCTTGAGGCGGCTCTTGCCGATTTGAAAGAAAAAGGTATTCGCCTTATTGACGAAAAGCCGCGTAAAGGCGCGGGCGGCGCAATGATTGCTTTCATTCACCCCAAAGCAACTCACGGCGTTTTATTGGAACTTTGCCAGCGCGGTTAATTAGGTTTTAGGTATTAGGTGCTAGGTGTTAGGGAAAAAAACCTAAAACCTAATACCTAACACCTAATGAGCGACTGAAAGGAGCGAATTAAATGGCGACAGTTCAAGAAAAAATTGACTTAATGTACAAGAAGAAAGAAGTAATTCTGCAAGGCGGCGGGCAAAAACGCATTGACGCCCAACACGGCAAGGGCAAACTTACCGCCCGCGAAAGAATTGAAATGTTCTTCGACGAAGGCACTTTCATTGAACTTGATATGTTTGTTAAACATCGTTGCACAAATTTTGGGCAAGAAAAGAAGGATTTACCCGGCGAAGGTGTCGTTACAGGTTACGGCACTGTAAACGGGCGTTTGGTTTACGCCTTCGCGCAGGATTTCACAGTTGAAGGCGGCAGCTTGGGCGAAAAGCACGCGCATAAAATCTGGAAAGTTATGGACCTTGCAATGAAAATGGGCGCGCCTTTAATCGGCATTAACGATTCAGGCGGCGCACGTATTCAAGAGGCGGTTGACGCTTTATCAGGCTACGCGGGAATTTTCTACCGCAATACGGCGGCTTCAGGCGTTATTCCGCAAATTTCGGTAATTATGGGACCTTGCGCAGGCGGCGCGGTTTATTCTCCCGCAATTACTGATTTTATTTATATGGTTAAAAATACAAGCCAAATGTTTATCACGGGACCTGCAGTTATTAAATCTGTTACGGCTGAAGAAGTTACCGCTGAAGAACTCGGCGGCGCAATGACTCATAACAGCCGCAGCGGCGTTGCACATTTCGCGGCAGAAGACGAACAAGACTGCATTAATCAGATTAGATATTTGCTTAGCTTTTTGCCTAGCAATAATCTTGAAGACCCGCCTATTGTTGAAACTGATGACGATTTTGACAGGCAGGAAGATTTTTTAAATACAATCGTTCCCGACAATCCCAACGCGCCTTACGATATGAAGGAAGTTATAAAGGGAATTGTTGACAACGGCGAATTTTACGAAGTGCATAAATATTTTGCAACGAATATTATAACTTGCTTTGCGCGTTTCGGCGGGCGCAGTGTTGGAATTATTGCGAATCAACCTGCAGTTATGGCGGGCTGTCTTGACGTTGACGCTTCAGATAAATCTGCGCGTTTCATAAGATTTTGCGACGCCTTCAATATTCCGCTTGTAAATCTTGTTGATGTACCGGGCTTTTTGCCGGGCGTTGACCAAGAATATAACGGGATTATCAGACACGGCGCAAAAATGCTTTATGCTTATAGTGAAGCGACAGTGCCGAAAGTTACCGTTATAACTCGTAAAGCTTACGGCGGCTCTTATATTGCAATGTGCTGCCGCGAATTGGGCGCAGACCAAGTTATGGCGTGGCCAAGCGCGGAAATTGCAGTTATGGGACCTGCGGGCGCGGCTAATATTATTTTCCGCAAAGACCCCGATAAAGACCAAAAAACCGCCGAATATGTTGAAGAATTTGCTACACCTTACAAAGCGGCTGAACGCGGCTATGCTGATATGGTTATTGAACCGAAGGAAACCCGCCCGCTTGTCATTACGGCGTTGAATGCACTTGCAAGCAAACGCGAGGCGGCTCCTTCCAAAAAACACGGCAATATTCCTCTTTAATAGGTGTTAGGTGCTAGGTATTAGGTGCTAGGGGAAAATTTCTAACACCTAAAACCTAATACCTGACACCTGAAAAGCGACTGAAAGGAGCTTTTCCTATGGCTGAAAAAGTAAAACCTGAAATAATTGCGGCAATAACGGCGGCAATTCAAGCAGTTTCAAAAGGCGGCAAAGTCGTAGCCGTCACGATTAAACGCAATGAAAATTGGACGATTGCAAATCGCATCGCCAAATAATCGGAGGTTAGAAAATGGCAACGAAAAAATTTAATGTAACCGTCAACGGTACAACTTACGAAGTCGAAGTTGAAGAAGTAAAAGCGGCAGGCGCGGCAGCAGCGCCTAAACCCGCAGCGGCTCCCGCCCCTAAACCTGCAGCAGCTCCTGCTCCTGCGGCGGCTCCTGCGCCCGCTAAAGTTTCTGCAGGCGCGGGCGAACATTCCATTGACTCCCCAATGCCCGGCAAAGTCATTAAACTTGTTGCAAGCGAAGGCGCAAGCGTTAAAGCGGGCGAAGTCCTTTTAATCCTTGAAGCAATGAAAATGCAAAACGAAATTACAGCCGATGCTGACGGCGTTGTTAAAAAATTCAACGTCGCCGCAGGGCAAAGCGTCAAGGCGCATGAATCCCTTGTCATTCTCGGCTAATACAAATTTTAAAATTTCTCAAGCCGTCGAAGAAATTCGGCGGTTTTTTTGTTATAAAAAAAGGCGGCAAGCGTGACGCGCAGCCGCAAAACCGCGCAGGACGCGCGGCAATTTCTATTTTGCAAGACGAAAATTGCAACCAGCTAATGCTTGTAACTTCCGCCCGTCTCTTAGACGCAGCGTGCGGTAAAGTTGAAGCGTAGGAAAAAGTTGAGGCCCCAAAGGGGGCCACCAGTTACTAAGAGCGTCCAGTACCCGAGCGGCACTGACGGGCGGAAATGTTTTCTTTCTTTGCCAGGCGTTTCTTTCTTTTGCGCCAAAAGAAAGAAATGCCGACTTGTCATAAAATAAATTTTTAAAAATGAAACGCCGTTGTTAAATAAAAAAATTCCCCAAATCCCCCAATCCCTAAATTTTGCAGGAAATATTTTAATCTTTGTGGAAATAACCTACAAGATTTAAAAGGTTAAAAATTCGGTTAGGTGGTATGAATGGATTTAGTAAAACTTGATTCAAACTCAAATAAAAAATTAATTTGCCCGAAGTGCAAGGGCGAATTGCGCAAAGTCGAAGGCGGCGCAATTACCATAGTAAACGGCAAAGTTGATATGGAAGCTACAAAGCCGCGCCACATTTGCGACAACTGCGGCGTTTTTTACCGCGAACTTTTAGGTTCAGGCTACTACAATACTTTTGAACTTCCCGAAAACGAACGCCAACAAAAAAAGCGCGTCATTTCAACCGCCGATATTCCGCCCCAACAACTAAAACGCGAAGCCGACGGTAAATGCCCTTGCCCGCGTTGCGGCGAAAGAATGGATTTCGTTGAAGCAGGTCCCGTTCAAATTGTAAACGGCAAGCCCGATTTTTCTAACACTATGGATCATTTCAAATGCCCCTACTGTAAATCTGTTTTCAGAAAAATTGTCGGTACTGATTTTTACCAATGGTCTGAAAATTAATTGGAGGTAAACCTATGAAAAAGCGAAATGGTTTTAACTGGTTTGCTTTATTAATGTTTGTCGTTATTGCATATTTCGGCACGGTTTTATTTTCGCAACAGTTGCATTTGTCGCACGTCGCAGAAAATCAAAGAATTGCAGACAAAAAATTGGCGACGGCGCAAGCCGAAAACGATAAACTGCGCAAACAGTACGAAGAACTTCAAAACCTCGATAACATTGAAAAATTGGCGCGCGAAGATTTGGGCTTAGCCAAAGAAGGCGAAATGCCCTATCAGCCCGCGCACTAATACACAAAAAAATTTAGGGAGGACACTTTATTTTGGCTATTGAATTAGGTAGCGTAGTTGAAGGCAAAGTTACGCGCATTATGAATTTCGGAGCTTTTGTTGAGTTGGAAGAAGGCAAAGTCGGTTTAATTCATATTTCCGAAGTCGCCGACGAATACGTTAATTCTGTCAGCGATTTTCTCAACGAGGGCGATACAGTTCAAGCAAAAGTTATCAGCATTGACCAAAACGGCAAAATTGCCCTGTCAATCAAAAAGTTGAAACAACAGCAAAAACAAGAAGCCGAAAAACAATTTCGCACTCCTAAAGGCAGACCTGCAGGGCGCGGCGGCGATTTTAAACCTAACAGGCAAACTTCCGCCTCTTTTGAAGATAAATTATCTAAATTCCTCAAAGACAGCGACGAAAGATTGACTGATTTAAAAAGAAAAACCGATTCAAAACGCGGCGGGCGCGGCTCCCGTCGTTCTGATTAAAAAATTTCTTGCACAACTGCAAACATCGATTTTAAGGGCAATTTTAGGCGCGTGACGCGGTGTTGAAAACTTTTTGCTATAAAGTATCAGGCGGTTAAAAATTTGCCGAATTGCCAAAATTTGAGCGTTTGCTGACGTGTTATAATTATAATGTTAAACAAATTTATTGAAACTTGTACAACCGAAAAAATTTTCCCCGTGCAAAAAATTGTAATTGCAGTTTCGGGCGGCGCGGATTCTTTGGCGTTGGCTGATTTAATTAACCGCGCACGCCAAAAGTTTAAACTTGAAATTTGTATTGCGCACTTTGAACACGGCTTGCGCGGGCAAGATTCCATTGACGACGCAATTTTTGTTGAAAACTTTGCAAAGTCTTTGAATGTAAAATTTTTTTGCGAAAGTGGCAAGGTCGCAGATTTTGCGGCTGAAAATAAAATTTCTGTCGAAACTGCCGCGCGTATCCTGCGCTATGAATTTTTGGCGAAAGTCAGAAAAAATTTAAATTTCGACGCAATAACTTTGGCGCACCACGCCAACGACCAAGCAGAAACTGTTTTAATTCGACTTTTGCGCGGCTCCACTTCAACTGGACTTGCCGCAATGCAATTCTTGACAAATTCACCGTACGGGTTTTTAATTCGCCCGCTGTTGCGTTTCAAAAAATCTGAACTTGAAAATTACTGCAAGCAACGCGGAATTATTCCTCGCATTGACGCTACAAATTTTGAAACCGTTGCAACGCGTAATAAAATTCGGCTGGAACTTTTGCCCGCGCTGGAAAAATTTAACCCCGCGCTTGTAGAAACTCTTTGCAGATTCGCCGAAACTTCCGCCGCTGAAACTGATTTTATTAACAGCGAAGTTGAAAAAATTTTCCCCGCCGTTGTCAAAAATAAAAAAATCCTGCGCGAAGAATTTTTAAAACTGCATACCGCGTTGCAGCGCGAAGTTATTAAAAAATTTGTCGGCGAAGTTGCAGGCGATGTAAAAGATTTCGGCTTTGTCCACTTTGAAAACCTAAGAAAAGTTTTGACAAATAATCTTGCAGGTGTAGAATTACCGCGTAACCTTCGCGCAGATTTAAAACGCGGCAAATTGTCAATCACCGAAAATTTTAAAATTGTAAATAAAATGAAGGGAATGGTTACATTGAAAACTAAAGAAGATTACATCGAAAAGGTTATTTACGGCGAGGAGGAAATTGCTAAGCGCGTCAAGGAAATCAGCGCACAAATCAGCGAAGACTACAAAGATATTTCCAAGCCGCTCCTTACCGTCGGGATTTTGAACGGCGCAGTTATTTTCTATACTGACATTGTGCGCCGCCTTACAATCCCCGTGCACTTCGATTTTATGATTGCCTCCAGCTACGACGCAAATACTCATACAAGCGGCAAAGTTAATATCTTGAAAAACCTCGACAACGACCCGAAGGGCAGAGATATTTTGCTGATTGAAGATATTATCGACAGCGGCACAACTATGAATTATCTTGTAAATTATTTCAAAGAAAAGGGCGCAGCAAGCGTCAAAGTTTGCGCGTTGCTTGATAAACCTTCGCGCCGCAAAGTTGAAGTTAAACTTGATTATATCGGCTTTGAAGTTCCTGATGAATTTATTGTCGGTTACGGCTTAGATTTTGCGCAACATTACCGCAATTTGCCGTATCTCGGGATTTTAAAGCGCAGTGTTTATTCAAAGTAAGATTTTTTGCGGAAAATATTTCCTTGAAGTATGTTTGCAAAGATAATTTAAAATTTTTCTAGGTACTATTGAATAATATAAGCAAAATAGCTTTTTTGCAAAGTAAGGACAAGAAAGGGTGCGCACGGACGCGCACCCTATGTCACGCCCGAAGCGCAGGATGCGCTTCCAGCGTGACGAGCTTTTCTTTGGTTCTTTCTTTTGGCGGCACAAAAGAAAGAACATTTAATTAGAAATATTTTGACTTTGTAAACATACCCCAAAAAATCTTGCTTACTGAAGAAAAAAGGAGCGTTATCTGTTGAACAGTTTTTTAAGAAACGTCGGCTTTTATTTGTTGGTGATATTCGTTGCAATAACGGCTTACGATTATTTTTCGATAAAACCGCAAACTGTCGAAGAGGCGAGCTATTCGCAATTTTTGCAGCGCGTGGAAAACGGCGAAGTTGCAAAAGTCGTCTTGGTAGAAAATTCAATCAAAGCCACAAAAAAAGACGGCACAGAATTTACAAGCATTGCGCCGAATTTCCCTATTGGCGACGATACACTGGTTGGCAAATTGGAAGCTAAGGGCGTTGAAATAATTGCACAAAATCCAAAAGAACCGCCGTGGTGGATGACGCTCCTTACTTCATTTTTGCCAATTTTACTTTTGATAGGTTTTTGGTTCTTCATAATGAATCAAACGCACGGCTCGGGCAGTAAAGTTATGTCATTCGGAAAAAGCCGCGCCAAAATGTCCAGCGGCGATAAAGTTAAAATAACTTTTAATGACGTTGCAGGCGCGGACGAAGCAAAGGAAGAACTGCAGGAAGTTGTTGAATTTCTCAAACACCCGAAAAAATTTAACGATTTGGGTGCGCGCATTCCAAAGGGCGTTTTACTTTTCGGACCTCCCGGCACAGGTAAAACTTTGCTTGCAAAGGCGGTTGCAGGTGAAGCGGGCGTTGCATTTTTCTCAATCAGCGGCAGTGATTTTGTTGAAATGTTCGTTGGCGTAGGCGCGTCGCGCGTTCGTGATTTATTTGCAACGGCTAAGAAAAATTCGCCGTGCATAATTTTCATTGACGAAATTGACGCGGTAGGGCGTCAACGCGGCGCAGGTTTCAGCGGCGGGCATGACGAACGCGAACAAACTTTAAATCAGCTTTTGGTTGAAATGGACGGCTTCGCGGCGAACGAAGGCATTATAATTATTGCGGCAACCAACCGCCCCGATATTCTTGACCAAGCGTTATTGCGTCCCGGCAGATTTGACAGGCAGATTGTAGTTGACAAGCCCGACGTTACGGGGCGCATTGCAATTTTGAAAGTTCATTCAAAGGGCAAACCTATTGCAAAGGACGTTGATTTGGACGTTTTGGCGCGGCGCACTCCAGGTTTTACGGGCGCGGATTTGGCTAACCTTGTAAATGAGGCGGCACTTTTGGCGGCACGGAGGGATAAGCACGAAATTAATATGCTTGAAATGGAAGAATCCATTGAGCGCGTTATGGCGGGACCTGAAAGAAAATCTAAGGTTATGAGCGACGACGAAAAGAAATTAACCGCGTACCACGAAGGCGGGCATGCTCTCGTCGGAATGATGTTGAAACACGCCGACCCCGTCCACAAGGTTACGATTATTCCGCGCGGGCGCGCAGGCGGTTATACTTTAATGTTGCCAAAAGAAGACAGAAATTACGCCACGCGCTCCGAACTTTTGGACAGGCTGAAAGTTTCAATGGGCGGGCGCGTTGCTGAAGAAATTGTGCTTAACGAAATTTCAACCGGCGCGTCTCAAGATATTCAGCAAGCTAGCAAAATTGTTCGCGCAATGATTATGCAATATGGTATGAGTGATATTTTGGGACCCGTTGCATACGGCAGCGACCAAGTTCAACAATATTTCGGGCAGAATCAGCGCAATTATTCCGAAGAAGTTGCCAGCGAAATTGATAAAGAAGTTCATAAATATCTTGAAGAAGCTTATGAGGCTTGCCGCACGATTATTAACGAACACCGCCACGAATTGGATTTAATAGCGCAGGCGTTGATTGACAAGGAAACTTTGACCGCCGCCGAATTAAAGGCGATAGTTTTCGGTGAACCCGAAGAAAATAAAAACGTTGCAAAAATTCTCGACGAAATGTCAACAGACTTTGTAAAGTTGGCGAAGGAAAATAAAACCGCAGAATCAAATTTTGAACCTGAAAATTCTAACCCGACCCCTGTTTAATTTTGAGGAGGAAATTTTTTGAAAGTAGTAATTTTAGCCGGCGGCTTCGGTACAAGAATCAGCGAAGAATCTCAACTTATTCCAAAGCCAATGATTGAAATTGGCGGGCGTCCGATTCTTTGGCACATTATGAAGGAATACGCGCATTTCGGCTTCAAAGATTTTATAATTTGCGCGGGCTATAAGCAGCACGTCATTAAAGAATATTTCGCTGATTACGTCCTGCACAACAGCGACGTAACTTTTGATTTTCGCGGCGAAGTGCGAATTAAAGTCCATAATAATTTTTCGGAAGATTGGAAGGTTACGGTTATTGATACGGGCTACAGCACTTTGACGGGCGGGCGCGTCAAGAAAATTCAGCCGTATATTAACGAAGAAAATTTTTTGTTGACTTACGGCGACGGCGTTTCTGACGTGGATATTAACGCGCTGATAAAGTTTCATAAAGAGCACGGAAAAATTTGCACCTTGACGGCTGTTAAACCTGACAGCCGTTTTGGTTATTTGGATTTTGACGGCGATAAAGTTTTGGCGTTCCGCGAAAAAAGCAAAGAAGACGTCGGCTATATCAACGCAGGCTATATGGTTTTAAATAAAAAAGTTTTTGATTATATCACGGGCGATTTTATGTTGGAACAGGAGCCAATGAAAAATTTGACGCGCGACGGCGAAGTTATGGCGTATCGTCACGGCGGTTTTTGGTATTGTATGGATACACTGCGCGATAAAATGAAACTTGAGGAAATGTGGCAAAACGGCGCGCCGTGGAAAGTTTGGGATTGAGGCGATTTTATGATTAGCAACCAATTTGAAAAAGATTTGCAATACACTTTTGAAAGTTTGTCTGAAGTCGAAAGAAAAAAATTTTCAGGCAGTACAATTTTAATAACGGGCAGTGCGGGGACGATGGGATTTTACTTCTCGCATTTTTTTTATCGTTTCAAAAATGAACTTAACTTGAAAAAAGTTATTTGCCTCGACAATTTCATAACGGGGCAGCCGAAATGGATTGAAAATATTTCAGACGATGAGCGCGTTATCTTTCAAAAATTCGATATAATTCACGACGATATTTCAAAAATTGACGGCGCGGCGAGCGCAAATTTTGTTTTGCATATGGCGTCGATTGCGTCGCCTACTTTTTACAGAAAATATCCGCTTGAAACCATTGATGCAAATGTTTGGGGGCTGCGCCGCCTTCTGGAATTTTACAAGAATAAAAATTTGGCGGGCTTTTTGTTTTTCTCGACAAGCGAAATTTACGGCAACCCTTCCGCCGAAAATGTTCCTACCGACGAAGATTATAACGGCGATGTAAGCTGCACGGGGCCGCGCTCCTGCTATGATGAATCTAAACGTTTTGGCGAAACTTTATGCAAATATTTCGCGCAGGAAAATAATTTCCCGCTTAGCGTTGTAAGATTGTTTAACACCTACGGTCCCGGAATGAAAATTAATGATAAGCGCGTTGTTGCAGATTTCGCCAACAATGTTTTCAAGGGCGAAGATATAACGATTTTATCAAGCGGCACTCCTACGCGCACTTTTTGCTACATTGCGGATTCTGTTGCAGGCTGCTTGAAGGCTTTGCTTTATGGCAAGTACGATTATTTCAACATTGGAATTAACAAGCCCGAAATTTCCATTGTTAAACTTGCTGAAATTTATCAAGCGGCGGGGCGTGAAATTTTTAATTACAACGGAAAAATTAATTACGCCGTTTCTGAAGATAAAGATTATTTGACTGATAACCCCCAGCGTCGTTGTCCGAAAATCGATAAAGCTAAAAATTTGCTCGGCTACAATCCTACAATTTTTGTTGAGGAAGGCGTTGCAAGATTTTTGAACTTTATCAGAGAAAATTCAGACGGGGGGGGGTATGAAAATATAGAATGGTAGTTTAGGTGTTAGTGGAATAGTGTTATAGTTGGTTAGTAAAAACTATCCCACTAAAAAAACTGACTGAAAGGAAGTTTTTCAATGATAACAGTTTTTGGCTTGGGATTTGTCGGCCTAACAACTGCGCTCGGCTTTTCGCATTTGGGATATAAAGTTTACGGCGTGGACGTTGACGAAAAACGCAAAAAAATTCTTCGCGGAGGCAAATTACCTTTTCTTGAAGCGCAAATGGAAGACGTTTTAAAAGACCATTTGAATAAAAATTTTTTTGTGACGGACGATATAAAATCAGCCGTTGCTGACAGCGAAATTATTTATTATTGCGTCGGCACGCCTTACGGCAAGGACGGCAGCGCAGATTTAAAATATTTGTTTTCGGCGGTTGATATGACGATTGACGCAATTAACGATGACAAATTCAGAGTGCTTGTTACAAAGTCAACCATTCCGCCCTCTACAACTTCAGAAAAAATTATTCCCTACATCAACCAAAAAACCAATAACTCAAAAAATTTTGCGGTTGCGAACAATCCCGAATTTCTGCGCGAGGGGCATTGTTGGGAAGATTTTTTGGGCGCAGACAGAATCGTTATCGGCTGCAACGATGAGCGCGGGCGTGAAAAGCTGGTCAATCTTTATAAACCTATGAATATTCCTACAATGTGCGTGACGCCTTCGACGGGCGAATTTATAAAATATCTGTCGAATACTCTGCTTGCAACTTTAATCAGCTATTCAAACGAAATGGCGCAGGTTGCAGACACAATCGGCGATATTGAAGTGGCGAAGGCGTTTAAAATTTTGCATATGGATAAACGCTGGAATAATTGCAATATGACAACTTATGTATATCCCGGCTGCGGTTACGGCGGTTACTGCCTGCCGAAAGATACTAACGCAATGTTCGCGCAGAGCAAGGTTAAAGGTTTTGAGCCGCAAATTTTGAAAAATGTTATTTCCACGAATGACAATCGCCCTGCAACTATCGCAAAAAAAATTATTAAAAATCTCGATAAAAATTCGACGATTGGAATTTTGGGATTGAGTTTCAAACCGCTTTCAGACGACGTAAGAGACACGCCCGCTTTGCATATCATTCAAGAAATTTTGGCGGCGGGCTATAAAAATATTGTTGCCTACGACCCCGCGGCAAATGAAGAATTTGCTAAACGTTATCCCAACGTGCCAATAAAAATTTTAAATTCGGCGCAGGAAGTTTACGACGCGGCGGACGTTGTAGCTATTGTTACGGCTTGGGAAGAATTTAAAAAAGTTCCCGCCTTCGGCAACAAAAATATTATCGACTGCAGATATATGCTTTAATGTTGGAGAAATTTTTATGATTGAAACAAATTTGGCAATAATCGGCGCGGGATTTGCGGGAATTGCGGCAGGTTACGCCGCGCGCGAAAAAAATATTGACGCGGTAATTTTTGAAAGTGATAAAACTTGGGGCGGCTTGTGCGGAAATTTTACCGTTGAAAATTTTCGCTTTGATAAGGCGGTTCATCTTTCTTTCAACGAGCCTGATTTAGTCAAGAAAATCTTTTTGAGTTTGCCGCATTATGAACACTCTTCAGAATCAAATAATTTTGCGGACGGTTTTTGGGTACGTCATCCCGTGCAAAATAATTTGCGCCAACTGCCCGTTGAAGAGCGAATTAAAGTTATTCACAGTTTCATTGACAGGGAAGAAATTCCCGCCGAAAAAATTGAAGACTATCAAAAGTGGCTTGAAATTCAATACGGCAAATATTTTACCGAAAAATATCCTGCGCGATACACGCGGAAATATTGGGCGGCTGAACCGAAAAATTTAAATTGCAACTGGTGCGGCGGCAGAATGTATCAGCCTTCGCTTGATGAGGTTTTATTTGGCGCGTTTCCCGACAGTCCCAAGCCCGAAAATGTTTACTATACAAAAGTTATGAATTACCCGAAAACAGGCGGCTATAAAAATTTTGTTTCCGAAATTGTAAAAAATTTAGATATTCGTTGCAACTTTGAAGTTACGGCGATTGACACTGCAGAAAAAATTTTGACTTTTGCGAACGGCGAAACTTGCCGCTATAAAAAATTAATTTCAACAATGCCGCTGCCGAATTTGGCAAAAATGATTAGCAAAAATGCTGAAGTGCTTGACGCTGCAGAAAAACTTCAAAGTACTTCAATGGCTTTAATTTCCGTCGGCTACAATAAAAATTTCAACTTCCCTACAAATTGGTTTTATGTTTATGATGAAGATATTCCGGCGGCGCGTGTACATTCGCCCAGTCATAAATCCCCCGACAATGTGCCGCAAAATTGCTCTTCGTTGCAGTTTGAAATTTATTACAGTCAAGAAATGCCGCTGAAATTTTCTGATTCTGAACTTATCGAAAAAACTTTATCTTCAATGGAAAAAATGGGCGTTGCAACCCGCGCTGATGTTCAAGTTGTCGATTGTCGCCACGTCAAATACGCCAATATTATTTTTTATAAGGGTATGGAAAATCTGCGCGAAATTGTCCGCCGTGAAGTTGCAAAGCACGAAATTATTTCTTGCGGGCGTTTCGGCGAATGGGATTATTTGTGGAGCGATCAAAGTTTTATGAGCGGCTACAATTCGCTTAAGGAGTTGTAATATGAAAGTTTTAATGACGGGTATAACGGGCTTTATAGGCGGCAATTTGGGCGAAAGACTCGTAAATGACGGCGATGAAGTTTTTGCAATAGTGCGCCCGACTTCAAAGATTGACGCGCTTTCGGAAAATCTGCGCCGCAATGTCAAATTTTTTGTTTACGACGAAAACAACACGATTTTAGATATTGTAACTGATTTATGCGTTGAAAATAATCGCCCCGAAGTTGTTTACCATTTGGCGTCAGATGTGATTATGGCGCACCAATTCGACGATATTAAAGATTTGATTCAAAGCAATATAACTTTCGGCACTGAACTTTTGGACGCAATGACGGCGAACAATATTTTTAATTTCGTCAATACAGGTACAATGGCGCAACATTTTGAAGACGCCGAATACAGCCCCGTTAATTTGTACGCGGCAACGAAAGAATGTTTTGAAAGTATAATTCAGTTTTACGCGGAAGCTAAAGGCTTGCGTTGCATAGCGTTGCATTTGTTCGACACTTACGGCGCGGACGATAAGCGCGGAAAAATTTTGGGCTTGCTGAAAAAAATTGCTGACAGCGGCGAAACTTTGAAAATGTCGCCGGGCGGGCAACTTATGGATATTGTTTACATTGATGACGTTGTTGAGGCGTTTATTTTGGCGGGAAAATATCTTGCCTCCAACAGCTACGATTATTGCGGCACTTACGGCGTATCTTCAATGAATCCTATTCCCCTGCGCGAAGTTGTAAAAATTTTTGAAGAAGTTGCAGGCAAAAAACTTTCAATAGAATGGGGCGGGCGTCCATATCGTCCGCGTGAAATTATGGTTCCTTGGAAGTCATTTAAAACTTTGCCGGGCTGGAGTCCGAAAATTAATCTGCGCGAAGGGATAAAAAAATATTTGGGCAAATAATTTAGGAAACAGGATACAGTAAAGCAGGACACAGGGATTTGAATCTATTTCCTGTGTCCTTTAAATAATTGAAAGGAGCGAGTTATGAGCGAAATTGTTTTAAATTACACTCGCGCAGGACACGTTGAAAATATTCATCGCGGCGACGTTGCCGCCGTAAATTGCGCGGGCGAAATTATTTTTTCTGTAGGCAATGCAAAGTTGCCGATGTTTTGGCGCAGTGCCGCTAAACCTTTTCAAGCGTTGCCCTTCGTCAAAAACGACGGGCTTGAAAAATTTAATATCACTGACGAAGAATTGGCGTTGCTTGTTTCGTCACATAGCGGCGAAGAAAATCACGTTGCATTGGTGCGCGGCATTTTAAAAAAGTTGGGGCTTGACGAATCGGTTTTAGATTGCGGCGTTGTTCGCCCAATGAGCGGCAAGGCTTTTAAAAATATTATTGCGGCGGGTGAAAAAGTTTTGCCCGTGCACAATCCCTGCTCGGGTAAACATTCTCAAATAATCGCCCTTGCAATGATGTTGGGAATACCTTTTGAAGGTTACACAAAGCCCGAACACGCGGCGCAGAAATTAATTTTTAAACACGTTGCAATGGCGGCAAAAGTTCCCGAAAATGAATTGGAAATTGGAATTGACGGCTGCGGCGTGCCTGTTTTCTATTTGCCGATTTATAATATGGCGTTGGCGTATGCAAGACTTTCAACGCCCGCTAAAGGCGATTGGGGCGAATATGAAAATTCCGCGTTAAAAATTCGTGACGCAATGAGCAAATATCCGCAAGTTCTTTCAGGCAACGGCAGAATTGATTTGGCGGTTTCCGAAGTTACGGGCGGCAGAATTATTGCGAAGATTGGCGCGGACGCGGTTTACTGTCTTTGCGTCAAGGACGAAGATTTGGGAATTACTTTCAAGATTGAGGACGGCAGTTTTGCGGCGGTTAATCCGATGGTTATTGCCGTTTTGAAAAAAATGAATTTGCTTACCAAAGAAGAAACGGCGGTACTTGAGGAAAAATTCCCGCCTGTTTTGAAAAATCATCGTGGCGAAATTATCGGCACTGTTGAGGCTGTGTTTTAATTGAAAAAAACAATTTTAGAAATGTTGAGGAGCGCGGGCGGAAAATTTGTTTCAGGCGAAGGCATTGCAGAAAAGCTTGACGTTTCAAGGACGGCAATTTGGAAACATATTCAAAGCTTGAGAAAGCGCGGCTACAAAATTTCAAGCAGCGAACGGCTCGGTTACAAGCTTGACGATACGCCCGACTTAATGCTCCCCGAAATTGTGCAGTACGGCTTGCGTACAAAAATTATCGGCGCGGATTCTCGAATTGTTTATAAAAATTCTGTTGAATCGACGAATGAACTTGCAAAAAAATTGGCGTATGACGGCGCGGCGGACGGTACCATTGTAATTTCCGAAGAACAAACGGGCGGCAAGGGGCGGCTTGCAAGAAATTTCTTTTCGCCGAAAGAAAAAGGCTTATGGTTTTCGGTAATTTTGCGCCCGCAATGTTTGCCCAAAGACGCGCCGAAATTTACTTTAATGGCGGCGGTTGCAGTTGCACAGGCAATGGAAAAATTTAACCTGCGTGCGGGTATTAAATGGCCCAACGATATTTTATTTGACGGCAAAAAACTTGTCGGGATTCTTACAGAAATGAGCGCGGAAATTGGGCACGTAAATTATATCGTTATCGGAATTGGAATAAATGTAAATGTGCGGCGCGAAGAATTTCCTGCGGATATTCGGGAAATTGCGACTTCGCTTTCAGAAATGGCGGGCGAAAATTTAAACCGCGTCGAATTTTTCCGCGCGGTACTTGAGGAACTTGACAAACTTTACATTGAAAATAATTTTGACGAAGTTTTTAAAATTTGGCGCAAATACAATATAACGCTCGGCGAAAAAGTTACAGTACTTTCGGCGGAGAGCGGCGAAATTTTTACGGGGCTTGCAGTTGACATTGACGCGGAAGGCGCGTTGATTGTTGACAGCGGCGGCGAAAAGAAAATTGTTTACGCGGGCGATGTTTCAATTAGACCTGCAAAATAAAAAAAGGCAGTTACAACAACTGCCTTTTTTTTATGGATATAGGGATTAGGGGTTAGGTTTTATAGCTCCAATTCCCTAATCCCTGTTTCCTGTTTCCTAAATTTCGCCGTTGCGAATAATTTCGCGTGCCGCCTTGCCGCTCAAATGTTCAATTTCCAGAATTAAAATTTTAACCGCGTTGAATCTTGAAATTTCTTTTTCGCGCAGATTTTTATTGACATTGGGCGAATATTTATCCGCCAAAAGTTCAAGCGCGTGAATTTTTTCTGCGGTATCTTCGACGATTTTAATTTTACCGAATACAATAACGCTCGTAAAGTAGCTTGTAAATTCTTCAGCAACAACATCATGACGCCCGACAACGCAAAATGAAACTTTGTCGTTGTTTTTGACGGCGTCAATTTTATGTCCCGTCAACGCGCTGTGGAAAAAAATTTTATTGTTTTCAACTGCATAATTTAGCGGCACGGCGTAATTGTAGCCGTTATCGCCCGAAAGTGCCAACACGCCAAAAACGCCTTCGCGCAGGATTTTTTCAGCTGTTTCATTGTTTAACGCGCACTTGGCGCGGCGCATTTCCCTGAACATAAAATCACCTGCCGGCGGAAATTCCGTCTTTGATATATTCAGAAAGTTTGGCGGTTTCCTTCGCTGTAGCGTCGAGTTTAATAAGTTCTTTTTGGCATTCCTTCAAGCCTTGAATTGCGGCGTCAATTTGTTTCAAAGTAATTAATTCGTCGCTGTCAACAATTTTTTTCAGTAAAATTTTGGCACTGCTGGAAATTTTGGCGTGGAAGGCGTCGCGCGTTTTGTTTTGCTTGTCAATAGCCGCCGCCAAGTCCAATAATTGTTCCATTGTATGAACTGCCGCCATATAATCGTATTTCATTTGCGCTGTTAATGGAATAAATTTTCCGTCAATCATCAAGCCGCCCTTTTCGAGTGGTTCTTTAAATCTGTCAATCGTTGCCATTTCTATAACTCCCTGTAAATTTTTTAAAAAAATTATATCAAACTTTGCGCCGTTTGCAAATTGAAAATTTTAATTAAAAGTTCTGCCGTTGGCGGAATTTTTTTGATTTTGGCGTTGTAAAATTTATCAAAATTAAATTTAAATAAAAATGTGATTAAGAATCACGAGGGAGGTTATGAACAAAGTCAAAGAATTTAGAGAGCGGCACGGCTTGACGCAAGAAGATTTGGCGCGGCGTTTGAAAATTGACCGTTCGAGCGTTGCGAAATGGGAGAGCGGCGAAAATAATCCGCGCTTAAAATATCTTTTTGCAATGTCAAAAATTTTTCAGTGCAGGATTGAAGATTTGGTAAAGTTCGAGGAGTGAGAAAATTGGCAGTTACAAAAAGCGTAAATTGTCCGCACTGCGGACGCAAATTAAATTCTTACACAATCGACGCGCCGAGCGTTCAACGCACAAGCGGTACTTGTCAATGCGGCAAGCGTTATGTTGTTGAATACGGCAAAGGCAAAATTAAAGTCAGCAAAGGCTAAGGAGTTGTAAAAATTATGGGATTTTTTGATTCAAGCGAAGAAAAAGCACGCCGCCGCGAACTTAAAGAAGAAGCCGCTGATTACCGCAGCGACGCCAAAAATTATATTTCAGATGCAAAAGATTATATCGACGATTACAAATACTATAAAGAAAACTCAAGGTATTTCGCCAACCTCATTGAAGATAATCTGCGCGATTACAACAAGCAAAAGGTAGAAATTTTGAAAGAACTCGGCGGCGAAATTTCCGGCACAATCGAAAATTTCAAGCGTTATAATATTTCTACTCATATTCCTAAAGCACCGAGCATTTCTTCCGCGCCCGATATTCCTACTTTTACCGTTTCAAATTTTGTTTCCGCAATACCCGGCAGTGATTTCAGCATACTTAATATTGTCCTTTCAACTTTCAGCAACCCCGAAAAAGACAGAGACGAAGCGCGCCAACAAATGAAAAAAGCTGAACGTTACGCAAATAAAGCACTCAACGCCCTCAATCAAATGAAAGCTGTTTCTAAAGCTCTTGAAAATTCACTGAACTATATTAAAAGCGAACGCGACACTGTCAACGAATTAATGAAGAAACTTCGCTCCCTTATGCAACAACTTAATGACGCAATGCAACAAAAATCACATACCGAAGAATCCGCAAGGCAAATGGAAGGTATTTGCAAAATTGCCGAACAAATTAAAGGCACGCTTGAAAATCAAGTTATGAACAATGTCGGCGAAATTGAAGAAAATTATAAACTTTACAGCCAACGTATCAGGGAAATTAACCGCTCCATTCCCGCCGCGCCGAATATCAGCGATTCTTCAAGTTGGCTTGATGTTGTTTTGAAATATTAAAATGAATCAAAATTTTTTTGACTTGGCGTATTATGTTTTTGATAATTACACTAATGACCGCGAAAAAAGTTTAACGCGGCTTGAAAAAGAAATCGCCGCGTTGAAATTGCAATGTGAAGAATCTGCGCGACGTTCGGAATTGCTGGAACAGTTTGGCAAACAATTTTTTGAGGAGCGGGCGAAAATTAGAAAATTGGCTATGAAGTCTTTGGATATTGCAATAGCAAAAGGCGACGCCGAAATTTCCGCTATTGCGCTTGCAATTCTCAACAAAGAATACTCAAAAGATTTTTTCGGAATGCAAAATAAAATTTCAGGCTTGAGGTGATTTTATGGCAACATTACCGCCCGCGCTTGCGGCAGGCGTCCTTTCAGATTTGATAAAATGCGGCACTGATTATTTGGCTTGCAAGGAGCGCGAAATTACCAAGCGCGAACAAATAGCCGCCGAACTTGAAGCAAAACTTACTTTGATAAATAAGAATTACGACCTTTGCTCTCAAATTTTGGCGAACAATCACGAATACGCAATGAAATCTTATGCTATTGCCGATGATTTGTTAAAAAATCCTGCGGTTACGGCAAACACGGAACTTGTTAAAAATATTTTAACTTTCCTTTCAAACGAACACGCCAAAGTCAGCGATAATTCAACGGCAATGTTTGCAAGCTTATCACGCGGAATGTTGAGGTAATGCAGTTGGAAAATCTTGAGCAAGTCATTCGGCAGGAAAAAAAAGAACGCGCCGCCATTGCCGAAAATCTTAAAAATTTTCATAAGGCGATTGACAAGCGCGAAAACGAAATTGCCGCCGAATTGGATAAAAATCATTTGCAACGTATGAAAGACTTGGAAAATCAAGCGGCTTTGCTAAAAAAATTAATTCCAAAATAATTTTAAAGCGGGTGAAATTATGTTGAAAAAATTTTTTGTCAGTGTAATTTGTACTGCGGTTTTAATTTGCGGCGTCTTTGCAAATTCCAAAATTTGCGAGGCAAAATACGGCGAAACGCCTGAACAATTTGTTGACAGGTGCCTTTATACCGGCACTTGGGGCTGGGTTGGAAACGGCAGTATGATGAATTTCAATCGAAATAACGTTGTAGTTGACCAAATTGAAAGCTGCGACGTTGTCAAGGAAAAAGCATATATTGTTGTACGCTTTACTGAAAACAATATGACTTGCAAAGCTATTATTACGCCCGAAAATTTTGTAATTTTTGATGAAAACGGTACGCCCGTAATGTTTGTTAAAAGACCTTACTAAAAATAAATTATGACCATCCCTTAAAAGTTCAATTTAAACATTGGACTTTTTTTATTTGTCAAAAATTAAAAGTTCGCAATTTTTTTCGTCCAGCAAAATATTTGTTTCGACAAGTGAATATTTTTTTTCAAGCGCAAAAATAATTACCGCGTCAAAATTAGTGCGCGGATAAAGTTCCGCTTCTCCCGCGTACTTCAAAAGGTGTTGCGTTTCGTCCAGCGAAAATCTTAATGCAAGTGCAACTGCTATCAGCATATTTCGGCTCGGATTATTTTTCATTGTTTTCGGCGGCGTATTTCGCGCAGGAATAATTTGATACAGATAAGATTTTGAAATACCCGTAAGGTCTGCAATTTCGGGGATATTAATTTTTTCGTTACGGCTGTTCAAAACGTCGCGTATATATTCGCCAACTTTCGGGCTGTAGGTAAATTCGTTTTGATTCTCATTCATAAAAGTTTTAAAATCGTCATCGTCAGATTTTTTCGCAAGAGCGCGGATTGAATTAAAAATTTCGGTAGTGCTTTTTTTATGGTCGCCCAATAACAGGCGGTCGGGTTTATCGTAATGCATAAAAATTCCCTTTCAAAAATTTTTTTTATTATATCAAAAGGAGCGTTGCATTTGAAGTTACCTAAAAATTTGCAGGAACGCTTTAAACTTGTGCGACTGCTTCATAAAACCGATAAATCAAGAATTTGGCTCGTTGAAGAATTTGCAACAAAAAAAAGGTACGTCCTGCGCGAAATGCAACGTACCAATTTAGCTTACAAGGAAATTTCAAAAGTCAAACATAAAAATTTATTGGAAATAATTTTGGTTGAGGAAACTGACGCGGCAACTTTCGTCATTGAAGAATTTTTGCAGGGCGAAAATTTATTTGAGTACGTTAAAAAGCACGGCGAATTTAGCGAAGAAAAAATTTGCAAAATTGGAATAGAAATTTGCAACTGCCTTGAAAAATTGCACGCGCGGCACATTATCCACCGCGACATTAAACCCGAAAATTTATTTTTGACTGACGCGGGAATTTTAAAGCTGATTGATTTCGACGCGGCAAGAATCGAAAAAAGCGGGCTCGTTGCAGATACAAATATAATGGGAACGCCCGGTTACGCCGCGCCCGAACAATACGGCTTTCAACAAACTGACGCCCGCACGGATATTTTTTCGCTCGGCTTGACGCTGAAAAAGTTGGCGGGCTATGAAAATTACAGCGGATTTTTGACGCCGATTTTTAAAAAGTGCGCCTCGTTCGACCCCGCGCAAAGGTACAATTCAGCCAAAGATTTACGCGCCGCAATTATTCAACGCCGCCGCTTGCATAAGCTGAAAAAACTTTTTGCAGTTGCCGTTGCAGGATTGGGGATTTATTTTTTTATGACTAATGAAAATTCTTCGCCCGCCGAAGAAAAAATTTTCACCGAAGAAAAAATTACTGCAACAACTTCAAATATCAATTCTAAGCCGCCTGAAATTGCCGACAAGCCGCCTTCGGAAATTTTCCCGCCAATTATATATCCGCAAAATGAAAACGCGCCTGCGCCCGTTTATGAGCGTTACACGCCGCCGTCAAATTTTCAAGCAGAAATTTCAAACTTTGACACAGAAAAACTTGTTGCAGAACTTACAAAAAAAGTTGACGCGCTGAATTTGCCGCCGCCGCCAAAAATGCCCTTCCGTGATTTCAAAAACCAAATGCGCAATTTAAATCTTTCTGAATCCGAACTTTTGAAAAAATACGAAGAACATTACCGCCGCTTGGAATTTAATCAGCGCGTTGCAGAATTTAGAAAACTTTTGCCGCAAAATTTATCAGCCGAAGAAATTAACGCGGCGTCAATGATTTTCCAACGTCAAGAAAAACAACGCCTTAATCTTGATTGACGTAACCCGAAATTAAAATGTCAGTGCCGATTTTTTCGGCGGTCAAATTTTCCAACTGCGCCGCGTCAAAAAGATTTTCAACGCCCGCGCCTTCAACCGCCGTCAATGCATTTTGCCCGCCAATAATTTTTGGCGCAATGAACGCTAAAACTTTGTCGATTAAACCTGCGCGAAACATCGAAAAATTTAAAGTGCCGCCGCCTTCCAAAAGAATCGAAGTAATTTCGCGGCTTGCAAGTTCTTGCATTAAAATTTTTAAATCAACTTGACTTTCGCCCGCAATGATAATTTCTGCGCCGAGATTTTTCAGCGCGGAAATTTTTTCAAGCGGCGCGTTGGCAGTTACGGCAATAATATTTTTCGCTGCGCCGTCATTTAAAAATTTTGCGTCAAGCGGCGTCCGCGCCTTGCTGTCAACAATTATTCGCACGGGATTTTTTCCGCCGTCAATTCGCGCAGTTAAAGCGGGATTATCCGCCAAAACTGTTCCGATTCCCGCCATAATCCCGTCGTTAATGTCGCGCAGTTTGTGTACAAATTTTCTTGATTCTTCGCAACTAATCCATTGACTTTGCCCGCTGAAAGTTGCAATTTTCCCGTCCAAAGAACAGGCAAATTTCGCCGTTACGAACGGGATTTTTTTAGTTATATATTTGAGAAAAACTTCATTAAGGCGGCGCGCGTCATTTTCCAAAATTCCAACTTCGACTTCGACGCCTGCCGCGCGTAAAATTTCAATGCCGCGCCCTGCAACGAGCGGGTTAGGGTCTTTCATAGCAATTACAACTTTTTTAATTCCCGCGTCAACAATTCTGTTCGCGCAGGGCGGAGTTCTGCCGTAATGACTGCAAGGCTCCAAAGTTACGTACATTGTAGAATTTTTGGCAAGTTCGCCCGCCATATTAAGGGCGTGAATTTCGGCGTGCGGCGTACCGGCTTTTCTGTGCCAACCTTCGGCAATAATTCTGCCGTCCTTGACGATAACCGCGCCGACCATCGGATTGGGTGAAGTGCGCCCTTGTGCATTTTTCGCAATTCTCAACGCTTCCCGCATAAAATTTTCAGCCGTCAAAAAAATTTCCCCCTTCAACAAAAAAAGCGGCTTTAATCGCTCCAAAAATTTTTTTTAATTTATTTTAAAAAGCCGTTAATAATTTGTTCTTCGGCTTCAGCTTCAGTTAAACCGAGCGTCATCAGTTTAATAATTTGTTCGCCCGCAATTTTGCCAATAGCGGCTTCGTGAACCAACATTGCGTCAACGTTATTTGCCTCAAGCGAAGGTACAGCCAAAATTTTCCCTTCGTCCATAATGATTGAATCGCACTCCGTATGCCCGTTGCATGCGGCGTTACCGCTAATTCCCAAATCCAATTTTTGAAAAGATTTATCACGTGCCACGCCGCGCGAAACAACGTCCGCGCCCGAATTTTCGCCGTTCAAATTAATTTTGTAAGTGCTGAAAGCTTTTTGGTCGCCGTGCGTCATAAGTCTTTCACGAACAATTAATTTTGCGCTTGCGTCAACATTGGCGGTTGTTACGCGGTTGGTTGAATCGACGCCCTTAATTTGCACCATTTCCATTTCCATAAAAGAATTTTCATTGAGCGTAACTTCTGTAACGGGATTTAAAATTCTTTTGCCCGTGCCAGTGCCGCTGCCGTAATGTTTTTCAACGTACTTAACCTTAGAATTTTTGCCGACAAAAAATCTGTGTACGCCGTCGTGCTCTGAATTTGCACTGCCGCAATTATCAATTCCGCAACCTGCAACTATTACCACGTCGCAATTTTCGCCAATGAAAAAATCGTTGTAAACTGTTTCAGTTAAGCCGCTCGCACTTAAAACAACGGGGATATGGACACTTTCATTTTTTGTATTTGGTTTAATGTGAATGTCAATGCCCGTGCCGTCTTCTTTTGAAGTTATCTCGATATTGGCGGTACTTTGACGCGCGGCAAGTTGACTGTTCGCCCTAAAATTGTACGCACCGATTGGAACTTTATGCAAGCCTGCAACTTCGGCTATTAATCTTTTTTGAATTTCGTCAAGTTGAAACATTTTATTTACTCCTTAATTTTTCCGCATTCTTTGATAACATTTTCACTGTTGACAATTTGCGGCAGAATGGTTTTAGCGTCGCCGTGATTTTTAATTTGCCCGTCAGCAAGCACAATTATTTCATCTGCAATGCTCAAAATTCTTTCTTGGTGCGAAATTATTATAATCGAACTGTCAGAAATATTTTGGCGCATATCCTCAAAAATTTTAATCAAATGCTTAAAGCTCCAAAGGTCAATCCCGGCTTCAGGCTCGTCGAAGATTGAAAGTTTAGTTTTGCGTGCAAGGATTGTGGCAATTTCGATTCTTTTGAGTTCGCCGCCCGAAAGGGAAGAATTAACTTCGCGGTTGATATAATCGCGTGCGCAAAGTCCGACGGCTGAAAGATAATTGCAAGCCTCGTTGAATTTTAATTTACCGCCTGCCGCAATTTTCAGCAAGTCGAAAACTTCAAGCCCTTTAAATTTTACGGGTTGTTGGAAGGCGAAACTTATTCCCAACTTCGCACGCTCGGTAATATTTTTTTCGGTAATGTCCACGCCGTCAAAAAGAATTTGCCCGCCCGAAGGTTTTTCAATTCCCGCAATTATCCTTGCAAGGGTTGACTTGCCGCCGCCGTTCGGTCCCGTTATCACGACGAATTTTTTATTTTCTATCGTCAAATTTATCCCGCGCAGAATTTCAATTTGTTTGTTTTCTTCGGTTACGCCGAATGAAATATTTTTCAGTTCAAGCAAGTTTAACTCTCCTTATTTTTTTAGAAATAATTTATTTTACAAGTCGGCATTTCTTTCTTTTTGGCGCAAAAAGAAAGAAACGCCTGGCAAAGAAAGAAAAACATTTCCGCCCGTCAGTGCCGCTCGGGTACTGTACGCACTTAGTAAAGGGTGGCCCCCTTTGGGGCCTCTACTTTTTTCAACGCTCCAACATTACCTCAAGCTGCGGCTTTAATGACGGGCGGATTTTTCTTTTCACTAATGCCTAGTGCCTTTTGCCTAGTGCCTAAAATTGCGTAGCAATTTTTCATTCTATTTCGGGCAAAGTTTCAATTTCAGAAATAATTTTTTCCACTTCGCCGCGCGCTGATTTTTCGCGCAGATTATTATAAAAATTTTCTTTGTGAATTACAACCGCGTTAATAAATTCAGCCGCGTAACTTTCAAACATTCCCGCCGAATCGTACAGCCGCCAAAAATTTTTGACACTTTCTGCAATGTCAATATCGTATTCGACGCGGTGTAAAATCCTTGCAAATTCTGCGCGAAATTGCGGCGTATACATAGTTTTTAACAGCGAAAGTTCGGGGATTGAACGCGCCGCGCGGACCTGCCAAATTTCAACTTCCAAATCGTCAGAAAAATTTTCAAAGCCGCAAGCAATTAATTTTTCCAAAAGTTTTGGCGGAGCTTTTTTTATCAGCGGCATAAATTTTACGTCTTTGTAGAATGACGCAAAAAGCAACCGTTCAAAATTTGTGCGCGTGTACAATCTTGAAACAATTCCGTTAAACCAGCCGCGCATTAATTTTTCTAAAATTTTCCAGTGCCGAATATTTCTGAAACTCGTTAAAAAAATTCCCGTCTGCTTTAAGTACGTCGAAAATCCCGCCGCTATATCTTGCGGATTTATTACAACTTCCAGCGTCAAGTCTCCAATTATTAAATCGAAAAATTCCGCGTCGAAGGGCAACCGCTCTTCTCGATAATCTAAAATTAAAGTTTTAACGCGCTCGTCGAAAAAATCTTCTTCCGCCGTTACAAAAAAAATTTCAGCCGTCGGGAAAATTTCCCGCAAAGCTGAAATATATTCTTGACTTTCGACTATCAAAATTTTTTCAAAGAAATCGTCGCCGTTAATTAAATCTGTCAACATAAAAAAACCTCTTTAAATCAAAAACAGCCTTGCCTCAATTTGAAACAAGACTGTAAAAAATTTTCAATTAATCTCTAAGTTCACAAACAATTTTTGTAATAAAGCCGCTGCGCACTTTGAACTCAATTTTCTTTGAATAATCGTGGCTGTAAAATTCGTATTCTTCCTCGTTGCCTTCAACGTCGATTCTGTCGGCACTGCCGTAAGCACTGGTTAAAATTCTTGCGTCTTGTCCGACAGTCACGCCTGCGGGCGTTGCAAGGGCGTCGCTTGTAGTTTGAATTTCTTGAACTTTGCCCTTTTCAATTTCAACTTTAAAATCTTTGAAAGTCCAATCGTCGCCTTTTTTAAAATTGGGTTGTCCGTAAATTGAAGTTAAACTTGAAGCAGTCATACCCGGTACAACTTTACCAATGGCAATAGCATCGGGCGCAATGGTTGCCGAACAAACGGCTGAAGTTGCAAGAACTGCGCCGCAAAGAATAGCCGCAATTTTTTTCATAGCAAGCGACCTCCAAAAAAATTATTTTTCTGCACTGCGCTTTACGCGGTTGATTGAAAGAGAAATACGTTTGCGCTGCTTATCGATACGCATAATTTTAACTTTAACAGTTTCGTTGAGTTGCACGGCTTCTTCAGCGTTTTCAATACGGCGGTCAGAAAGTTCGCCCATTGGAATTAAGCCGTCAAAGCCGGGTTCAATTTCCATAAACGCGCCGAATTTTGCAAGCTTAACGATTTTGCCTTCAATTTCCTGTCCTTCGGAATACTTTTCGGCTTTGTCGAGCCAAGGATCTTGTTGAGTATTTTTGACGGAAAGAGAAATTCTTTTCTTTTCGGGGTCAACGTTTTTAATGTAAACGTCAATTTCGTCGCCGACTTTCAAAACTTCGGAAGGATTGGTAATACGTTCCCAAGAAAGATCTGAAATGTGCGCCAAGCCGTCAATTCCGCCGACATCGATAAATGCACCGTAATCTACCAAACGTTTAACAACGCCCTTGCAAATTTGCCCTGCCTGCAACTTTTCAAAAAGTTCTTGCTGTTTACCGTCGCGTTCTTTTTCAAGAAGCGGGCGGCGTGAAAGTACGAGGCGTTGTTTTGCTTTATCTATTTCAATCGGAACTGCTTCAATAGTTTGGTCGACATAAATTGAAAGGTCTTTGACGAAATGAAGTTCCATTTGAGAGGCGGGGATAAAGCCGCGAATTTCGCCGACATACGCAACAAGCCCGCCTTTAACAACGCTTGCAACTTTGGCTTGCACCGTGCCGCCGTTTTCTTTTACGGCTTCTAAATCTTTCCAGCCGCTCATTCTGTCTGCTTTAACTTTGGAAAGTGCGCCGCCGTTTTCGCCGCCGAGTGATTGAATGTAAACTTCAATTTTATCGCCGACTTTAACAACGTCTTCAGCAGATTCAGGTTCGGGCGTAGCGAGTTCACGTTTGGGAATAGGAATTTCTTGCTTGTAGCCTATGTCAACAAAAGCTTCGCTGCGATTAACCTGCACAACTGTACCTTCAACAATTTCGCCTTCGCGGATACTTTCCATATCCCCTGCCGCGTCGAGCAAACTACCCATATCCTCCGAATTTTTTACATCATCTGACACTTTAATGAAACCTCCCTGATAATCCAGTCGGGCGTTGAGGCACCCGCTGTGATTCCAACTTTTTTACATTGGTTAAACCATTCCGGCGAAATTTCTTCGGCAGTTTCAATGTGATAAGTTTTGCAGATACTTTCGCAAATTTTAGCAAGTTTCGTAGTATTTGCGCTGTTTTTGCCGCCTACTACCAGCATAACGTCAACATTTGCCGCCAATTCCATTGCTGCTTTTTGCCGCTGTTCGGTTGCCGTGCAGATTGTTCGCAAAATACGAATATCTTTCGACTTATCCAACAAGTGCAAAACGATTTTTTTAAAATTTTCGGCTGCCAATGTTGTTTGTGAAACTATACCGAGTTTTGGGCATTGGGGAAAATTTTCTGCTTCAGTTTCGTTTTGAATAATCGTGGCTTTTTTGTCCGTCCATTCAAAGATACTTTTGACTTCGGGGTGATTTTTTTCGCCGATAATAACTACGCTGTAGCCGTTGTCCGCCAATTCTTTTGCTGAAAGTTGCGCCTTTTTAACGTGCGTGCAAGTTGCGTCAACAATATTTAAGCCGCGCCTTTGAATTTCTTCGTAAATTTGCGGTCCTACGCCGTGCGAGCGAATTATAATTGTTCCTTCGCCAACTGAATTTAAATCCTCCGTCATTCCTACGCCTTCATTTTTCAAGCGTTCTACCATTTGGGGATTATGAATTATTGGTCCGAGTGTACAACTTTTGCCGTCCGCGTGTTGCTTTGCAATTTTAATTGCGCGTTTGACGCCGTAACAAAAACCTAAATGTTCTGCCAAAATAACTTCCATACTGCTTGCCTTGCCTTGCATATTCCCAAAAAATTTTGCTTAACTTTTCGCGCAGGAATACGCCGCGCCTTTCGTTTCATTTCCGAAATTTTGTGGCGTTACGACAATTAAAAAACACCTCTTACCTAAAGATTTCAGCCGTTATGGTTAGCAGTAAACTTGTAGCTCCTCAACCGTTTACCGCTTTTGCAAGTTTATCACAAGATTTTTTTATAATCAATATCTGAAAGGTGATTTACCATTTTTTTTAAGTTTCAAAAGGTTTAGCTTTTAGTTTTTTAAGCTTAAATTTTATCTTAAATGTACTTTCTTTTTTCCAAAGCAAAAAAAGAAAGTACCAAAGAAAAAGTGCTTTTTTCCGCCCGTCAGGGCCGCTCGGTTTCTGTACGCACGTAGTAACAGACGGCCCCCTTTGGGGCCTCTACTTTTTCCCACGCTCTTATAAAAGGTCAAGCTGCGGCTTTAGTGACGGGCGGCTTTTTCTTTTCACTAACACTTAAAAAATTTTATCTGCTATTGCGGCAAAAATATTTTCTTCCCAAATATAATTGCTGCTGAATTGCCCCAAGCTGCGCACGTCGTTATCCTCTTCCATTGCTTCGCCGTTCATCATATAAATAAAGCCCGTTTTACTTTTCGGCGCAAAAAAAATTCCTGACAGCATACCAAACGCCGCGCCGCTATGTCCAATCAAATTTATTTCGTGATTCTTGAAAAAGCGGTTGCCGCTCGTGCCGTCAATAAAATAAATTCCCAAGCCGTAAGAAAGAAAAACTCCGCCCGAAGTATCGCCGTTTTTGCCGTTGTAAATCCATTGCGGCGTCAACATTTCCGTAAATAATTTTTCGTCCAAAATTTTTTTGCCGCGAAATTTTCCGCCGTTAATCAGCATTTCCAAAGTATTTGCAAGTTCTTCAAAAGAAATTCTCAAGCCGCCCTGCGGTGAAAAAATCGTGGCGTTGGTTCCAATTTTATAATCTTTCAAATTGTAAACTTGCTGAAAATTTTCGTCATAGGGATTTTGCAAAGAAATTGTATCTGCTGGCGGCTGAATGTTTTTAAAATCATCCGCCTTGCCGTACCATTCGCCGAACTCATTCCAAACGCCCGCAGTATCTTTTTTCTGATAAATTGTACCCAAATTTTCAAATTCGGCGCGTTTTAAATTCGCAGGTACATAATCTGCGCGAGTTTCAAGTTGCGCCAAAATATTTTCGCGCTGATAAATATCAAAGCGCACGCCCGTTACATTTTCAATGATAGTTCCCAAAATTCCGAAATTCAAATTGCTGTACGTAAAAAAATTTTTTTCTTTGGCGAAATGTGCGCCGCCTTCATAAAATTTGCCGTCAACTTTAAAAAATTCTTCAATGCCGTAATTCGGCGGTATGCTGTAAATTTTGCCGTCGCACAGGCTTGAAGTATGACTTGCCAACATTCTCACTGAAATTTTTTCATTTGGGAAATTTATATTGCGCAGAGTAAAATTTAAATAATTGCTTGCGTCCGTGTCAAGATTTATTTTGCCCTGTTCAACAAGTTGCAGGATTGTAAAAACCGTAAACATTTTAGAAACTGACGCCGCCCTGAATCTTGTTTGCCGCGTTACAGGCTTTGAAAAATTTTTGTCAATGACGCGCCGCCCCAAAAACTTTGAATAAATTTCTGCGCCATCCTTAAAAATTATCACGCCCAAGCCGGGAACTTTTGCGCCGCTGTCGCCGATTAAACTTTCAAATTCTTTTTCCAAATTTGCCGCGCTCCTATCTTGAAAAAAATCTGAATGTTTGTTATTATAACAAAAATTTTTTAGAAAGGGGGTATAACTTTGAATAACGATTTTTTTATTGCGAAAATTGACGAAAAGATTTTTTCAAGAATCGACGGCAAGTCTTACAAAAAAAATTGTACGGTGCCGCTTGAAGATTTACGCTACTTGCAAGTTCTACACAAAAATTTGAGCGGCGAAACTTTAAGCGGCGAATTAATTTGCAACGTTAAAATTGCCGACGCGCTGATTAATATTTTTGAGAAACTTTACGCGGAGAATTATCCCATTGAAAAAATTAAACTCATTGACGAATACAACGCCGATGATGAACTCTCAATGCGCGATAATAATTCTTCGTGTTTTAATTTTCGCTACGTTTCACATACGAACAGAATTTCCAAACACGGCTACGGCTTGGCAGTTGATATTAATCCGCTGTACAATCCCTACATTAAATTTGTAAACGGCAAAAAAAGCATTGAGCCCGCCAACGCCGCCGAGTTTGAAGACCGCGCCAAAAATTATCCTTACAAAATTGTTGAAGGCGATTTGTGCCACAAACTTTTTACCGACAACGGCTTTTTATGGGGCGGGAATTGTTGGAAGGAAGAACTTGACTACCAACATTTTTTTATACCCGACGACTTTACAGAAAACGGCGAACCGCGTTGATAGGGGATAAAGACTAAAGACTAGGGATTAGAAAAAATTTTTTGAAGGGGAAAATGCAACGTGAAAAAATTTTTAATATTAACGCTATTAACATTGGCGTTATTTATAACGGGTTGCGGCGAAGATTCAGCCGACAACAACACGCTGAAAGTTATGCTCGGTTCAAATGTTGTATCTTTGGACAGCGCACAGGCAACAGATTTAGTTTCGTTTGAATTAATTGCAGATTGTATTGACGGCTTAACTCAACTTGATGCAAAGGGCAATGCAATTCCCGCTATTGCCGAAAGTTACGACATTTCAGAAGACGGCAAAACTTATACATTCCACCTGCGCGACGCAAATTGGGCGAATGGCGACGAAGTTACCGCTGAAGATTTTGTATTTGCGTGGCGGCGTCATTGCTTGGAATCGACAAAATATGCTTACATAATGGGCGCGGGCGTTGCAAATATCAAAAACGCTGACGCCGTTACAAAAAAAGAAGCAGACCCTTCAACTTTGGGAGTTTCTGCGCCCAATGCAAAAACGCTCGTTGTTGAACTTACCGCGCCTGTTTCATATTTCCCCGCGTTAATGACTTTCCCCGCGTTTTATCCTATCAACGAAAAATTTTATAATACGCTTGCCGCCGGCACTTACGGCACAAGCCCTGAAACTTTTCTTTCTAACGGCGCGTTTATGTTGACTGAATATTTGCCCGGATCCGCCAATATTCAACTGAAGAAAAATGATTCTTATTGGAAAGCCGAAAATATTATGTTGCAGCAACTTCATTATCAAGTTGTTTCTTCTTCCGATAACGCTTTGACTGCTTTTAAAAATAAAACGCTTGACCTTGTAGGAATTGGCGGAAATCAAATTGCCAGCGTCAAAGGCGACGCCGAACTCTCCAAAAATCTGAAAATTATTCCTACGGGGCTTTTGCAATATCTTTCTTTCAATCAAGACCCCAAAAACCATCACGCGGGCGCACTTGCCAACGTAAATTTACGCCTTGCAATTTCAAACGCTATTGACAGAGAATCTTTGGTTAATAATTTCGTTGATAACGGTTCAAGAGCAACTTATACTGCGGTTCCCTTGAATTTTGCGCCGAATGCAGAAACAGGAAAATATTTCGCCGAAAATCAGCAACAATTTTCAGAATTTGTAAGTTTTGACGTGGAAAAGGCAAACAGATTTTTTGACGCCGCAAAAGCTGAACTCGGGCAAGATACTTTTGACTTGGAATTTATTTACGCAAATGACGGCGGCGACACCGTTATTAAAGTTGTGCAAGCTATTAAGGAACAGATTGAAAAAAATCTTCCCGGCGTAACTTTGAATTTGCAACCTATGCCGAAGGCTGAATATCTTGACCGTATGACAACCAACAGTTACGATATTGCAATTACAAATTGGGCTCCCGATTATGACGACCCGATGACATTTCTTACTTTGTGGACAACCGAAGGCAGCGAAATTGCCGAACATTGGAGCAACGCCGACTACGATAAAATTATTGCCGATTGTACAACAGGCGCACTTGCCGCAAATTATAACGCACGCTGGAATGCAATGTACGACGCTGAAAAAATCTTGCTTGAAAATGCAGTCATTGCGCCGCTTTACACCAATGCAAGCGCGTATTTGATTGACGATAAAGCAAAAGGCGTTGAATTTCATTCTGTAGCTATTGAGCGTGTTTTTAAAAATGTGAAATGACAAAATACATTGCAAAAAGAATTTTAATGGCGTTGTTGACGCTTTTTATAATAACTTTCGTGCTGTTCGTTTTAATTCGGATAATGCCGGGCAACCCTTTTCCTGTTGAAAGAATGTCCGCCGAAATGATTGCACAAAAACGCCTTGAACTCGGATTGGATAAACCGATTTTGGAACAATTCGCAGATTATTTAAAACTTTTGGCAAGCGGCAGTTTCGGCAACGGGACTTCACTTTATAACGGCGCGCCGATTAAACCGATTTTAATAAAGTGTCTGGAAAATTCTTTTAAAATTGGCGTGCTGTCGATTTTGTTCGGTACGGTTGTAGGAATGTTAATTGGAATTGTTGCCGCAATGCACAAAGGAAAATTTCTTGACGGCTTATGCACTGTAATTTCAATTTTGGGCGTTTGCATCCCGTCATATGTTTTTATGATTTTCCTGCAATATTTTTTCTCGTACAAAATCCCGTTCTTCCCGTACTTTTTCGACTCGTCAAGGTTTTTGTTTTCTTCGATAATGCCCGCGCTGTCATTGAGCCTTTTGGCAATTTCAATTATTGCAAGATTTACGCGCAATGAAATGGTTGAAGTTATGAACAGCGATTACGTTAAACTTGCAGAGGCAAAGGGGCTGTACGGTTGGGAACTGATTCGCAAGCACATTTTGCGCAATGCTTTAATTCCAATCGTAACGGTAATTGCGCCGCTCGTTGTCGATTTATTAACGGGCGCAATGGTTATCGAAAAAATTTACGGAATTAACGGCGTCGGCAAATTAATGGTTGACGCAATAGCAGGGCAGGGCGTCGATTACAATTATGTTTTGGCGTTGGGAATTGTTTTTTCTGCAATGTATATTTGCGCAATGCTCGTACTTGATATTTTGTACGGAATAATTGACCCGCGCATTAGTTTAACGGCAAAGGACGGCTGACAATGGAAAAAATTTACACGCCGCAAAAAGAAGATTTTGAATTTATCGAAGGGCGAAATATAAACGTCGATACCAATTTTGCGTCGCAGGGATATTGGCGCGGCGTTTTCGTCCACTTCACAAAAAATAAATTTGCAATGACGGGCGTTTTTCTTGTAGCCGTGATAATGATTTTTGCGATATTTGCGCCAATGTTCAGTTCGTACGCTTACGACGAAATTATTTCGGTAACTGATACAAGCGGCAAAGAAATTGTTGCAAAGGCGTTGGAGCCGCAATTTGCGGGCGGCGCGGAAAATTTATTTGCGGACAAAACTTTTATTTTCGGCACGGATGACGTTGGAAGAGACCTTTGGACGCGCACTTGGCAAGGTGCAAGAGTTTCATTAATAATTGCGTTCGTTGCAATTTTTATTGATATGCTGATTGGTACAAGTTACGGCTTAATTTCGGGATTTTTCGGCGGCGCGGTTGATAACATTCTTCAAAGATTCATAGAAATTGCGGGCTCCATTCCAACGCTTGTAATAATTTCGATTTTGGCAATTTTTATGGATAAAGGAATTGGCTTAGTAATTGCGGCGTTATTAATCACTGAATGGATTGGAATGAGCAAAATTGCGCGCGCGGAATGTTTAAAGTTAAAAGAGCGCGAATACGTTTTGGCAAGTCGAACATTGGGCGCGGGAAGTTTCCACATAATTTTTACGCAAATTTTGCCGAATACAATCGGACCAATAATAACGCAGGTAATGTTTTCAATACCCGTTGCAATTTTTACGGAGGCGTTTTTAAGTTTCGTAGGCGTAGGAATAGTTTTGCCGCAATGTTCGATAGGCTCACTGATTGAGGCGGGCTTCGGCAACATTACAATTTTGCCCTATCAAATTTTGCCGCCAATAACAGTACTTGCAATTTTAATGTTGGGCTTTAATTTAATTGGTGACGGTTTCCGCGAAGCGTTGGCTCCAAAATTAGAAAATATGTGATTGTTTTAGGTTTTAGGTATCAGGTGTCAGGGATTTGAGAAACCCGCCCGTCTCTCAGCCGCAGCACGCGGTAACGATGGCGCGTCGGAAAAAGTAGAGGCCCCAAAGGGGGCCACGAGTTATTAAGAGCGTCCAGTACCCGAGCGGCACTGACGGGCGGGAAGTTTCTTTCTTTTAGGCGGCTTTTCTTTCTTTTCAAAGAAAGAAAAACCGTGTTAAAAAAATTAAAACTAAAAAATTGAAAAAAACTTCAAGGGGGGGATTATTATGAAAGTAGCAGTTATCGGCGCAACGATAGTTGATGTGGTTTCTTACGTCAATAAGGCTCCCGAATACGGCAACACCACAACGGCGAAAGATTTTCACATTGCTTGCGGCGGCAAGGGTGCAAATCAAGCTGTTGCCGCCAAAAGATTGGGCGCAGATATTCTGATGGTTTCTGCAATCGGCGACGATGTATTTGGACAAACTGCGCTTGAAAATTTTCAGAAAATCGGAATTGACACGCGCCAAGTTATCAAAGTTAAAAATGTTGCAAACGGCGTTGTAATGATTATCGTTGAAAATTCGGGGCAATACCGCAGCATTTATTACAGCGGCGCAAGTAAATTTTTGACGCCTGAAAATTTTTTGAACGCGGCGGACGATTTAAAAAATTGCGGGCTGTTCGTGATTCAACTTGAAATTGCGCTTGAAACTGTTTACGCGGCGATTGACTTCGCCAACAAAAATAATATCCCCGTGTTGTTGAATCCTTCGCCGCTGTACGAAAATATTTCGCTTGAAACAGAAAAACTTTTCCCTTGCGAATTTTTTATACTCAATGAAACCGAATTAAATATTTTAACAAAATTGCCCGTCGATTCAACCGAAAATATTAAAATTGCGGCGCAAAAACTTTTGCGGCAAGGCGGCAAAAATATTATCGTGACTCTCGGGAAAAGCGGCTCCATTTGGCTTGCCGAAGGCGTTGAGGAATTTGTACCTACTTTGAAAGTTGAATCAGTTGACAGCACGGGCGCGGGCGATGCCTTCGTCGGTTGTTTCGTAAAAAATTACGCGGCAGGCAAAAATATTCTTGATTCAATTCAACTTGCGTCAAAATACGCCGCGCTTAGCGTTACGCGCAAAGGTACGCAGGATTCATATTTGACGGCTGAAGAATTTGAAACTTTTTTATCGAAGGGCGAAATTTGACGGGGGGAAAATTTTAGGGAAGAGTTTAAAAACTTTTCCCTTTTTTAAATTATGGAAAATATTTTGTCGATAAAAAATCTTGATATAACTTTTAAAACGAACGCGGGCAATATCCACGCAATACGCGGCGTCAATTTCGACTTGCCGCGCGGTAAAACCGTTGCACTTGTAGGAGAGAGCGGCTCGGGTAAATCCGTCACAATGAAGGCGGTTACGGGCTTGCTTGATTCAAATTGCATTATCAACAGCGGAAATATTTTTTATAACGGCGTCGATTTGCTGACACTTTCCAAAAAAGATTTGCGCCAAAAAATTAACGGGCAACAAATTGCAATGGTTTTTCAAGACCCAATGACCAGCTTAGATCCAACAATGACAATCGGCGCGCAGATTATGGAAGGTATGCTCCTTCACCAAAAAATTTCAAAAAGTGACGCCGAAAAAAAAGCGTTGGAACTTTTAAACCTTGTAGGAATAATCGACGCAGAAAAACGTATGAAAAATTATCCGCACCAACTTTCAGGCGGAATGCGGCAGCGCGTAGTAATTGCCATTGCGCTTTCTTGCGAAGCAAAAGTTTTAATTTGCGACGAGCCGACAACCGCGCTTGACGTTACGATTCAAGCAAAAATTTTAAATCTGATAAAAGACATTCAAGCGCAAATGGGCTTGTCGGTAATTTACATAACGCACGATTTGGGCGTTGTAGCAAAAGTTGCAGATTTTGTAAACGTAATGTACGCGGGCAAAATCATTGAAACGGGCACTGTTGACGAAATTTTTTATGACCCGCGCCACCCGTATACTTGGGGCTTACTTTCGGCAATGCCCGACCTTGAAACTGACGACGCAAGATTATATTCAATACCCGGCAGTCCGCCGAATTTGTTGCACGAACCGACAGGCGACGCCTTCGCGGCAAGAAATCAATTTGCAATGAAAATTGACGAAAAAGCCGCGCCGCCAATGTTTCAAATTACAGAAACGCACTTTGCGGCAACGTGGCTGTTGCACCCCGACGCGCCGAAAATCGAATTGCCGCCCGAATTAAAAGCGCGGCTCGAACGTTCCAGAAAAGCGGCTTTTTTAGGGGATAAAGCCTAAAGCCTAAAGACTAGGGGCTGGTGAAAAGCCGCCCGTCACTAAAGCCGCAGCTTGACCTTTTTTACGAGCGTAGGAAAAAGTAGAGGCCCCAAAAGGGGCCGCCTGTTACTACGTGCGTACAGTACCCGAGCGGCCCTGACGGGCGGGGAGTTTTTCTTTCTTTGCCAGGCGTTTCTTTCTTTTGCGCCAAAAGAAAGAAATGCCGTTGTTAGAAAAAAATCTTAAAACAAAAAAAGGACGGCAATTTTTAAATGGCTTTACTGAAAGTTATAAACCTTCGCCAGCATTTTAAAATTTCGCGCAGTTTTACCGTTAAAGCAGTAAACGGCGTAACATTTGAAATAAACGCGGGCGAAACTTACGGGCTTGTAGGCGAAAGCGGCAGCGGCAAAACTACGATTGGGCGAAGTATCATTCGGCTTTACAATCCTACCGAAGGCAAAGTTTTTTTTGACGGCAAAAAAATTTCAGGCAACCTCGACGCCGCTACAAATAAAATGCTCCGCCAAAATATGCAGATGATTTTTCAAGATCCTATGTCAAGTTTGAACCCGCGCAAAAAAGTCGGCGATATTATTGCGGAAGGACTCGATATTCATAAACTTTACAAAAATTTGAAAGAACGCCAAGAAATTATTGCAGAAATTCTAAAGAAAGTCGGACTTTCGCCCGCGCACGCCGAAAGATACCCGCAACAATTTTCAGGCGGACAAAGGCAGCGCGTTGGAATTGCGCGCGCCCTCGTTATGAATCCGAAATTAATTATTGCGGACGAATGCATTTCCGCGCTTGATGTTTCAATTCAAGCGCAGGTTGTAAATCTTATGAAAGATATTCAGGACGAAACTAAATGCGCGTACCTTTTCATTGCGCACGATTTGAGTATGGTTAAATATATTTCTGACAGAATCGGCGTCTTGCACAAAGGTTATTTGGTTGAAACCGGTACAACACAGGAAATTTTTTCCAATCCCGCGCACCCTTACACGCAGAGCCTTTTGTCTGCAGTTCCTCAACCTAATCCCCGCGTTGAAAAAAATCGTACGCTTTTAACCTACAACGCCGAAAATGTCAATTATGAAAGTTGCACAATGCAACAACTCAGCGATACTCATTTTGTATTGACGTAAAAATTTTTTCGCTTGGCGGCATTTGCGACAGTTTTAGAAATTTCTTATAAAATTGCGCGCAGGATTTTTAATTAAATTTACGAATTTTAATTAAAAAGGAGTGCGGCTTTTATGAATGAAAATTTTCAATACGACAGAATTAACGACGGTATAAAAATTTTTAAGTATATCGGCACGGCTGAAAATGTTAAAATCCCTGCAACGATTAAAAATTTGCCCGTTACTGAAATTGGCAACAAAGCTTTTTGCGGCTGTAACCGGATTAAATCAGTTGATATTCCTGATTCCGTAAAAATTATTGCAGAAGATGCCTTTGACGGTTGCGAAAATTTTACTTTGAATATTTCATTTTCAGCTGATGTCAAATTCGGAAATTTTTTTATCAAGCCGAAATTTATCCCGACAGTAAAACCAACTGACGCTAAATATTTTGATTATACGATAACTGAAAAGGGCGTCAGAATTAACGGTTATCACGGCGCAGATAATTCAGTAATAATTCCTACGCTGATTGAAAATTTGTTTGTAACAGAAATTGGTTACAGGGCTTTTTATGAATGCCGCAACCTGAAAGAAATTATTATTCCTGACAGTGTAACAGAAATTGGCGAATATGCTTTTTACAGTTGCAACGGCTTAAGAACAATTCAAATTCCAAATTCGATAAAAAGACTTAACGCCCAATGTTTTTCTTGGTGCGAAAATTTATCTGAAGTTGATATTCTCGAAGGCGTAACAGAAATTGGTTATGCCGCTTTTTCTGATTGTCCCAACTTAAAAAAAATTGATATTCCTGATTCTGTAAAATACATTGACTATGGAAATTTTTTTCATTGTACTTCATTAAAATTAATCAGTTTGCCCGCCAATGTTGAAACAAAAGAAATTTGTTATAATTGTCCCGCAAAAATTATTTACCGTGATAAAAAATAGGAGTTGGTAAAATGATTGAACGTTATACTTTGCCCGAAATGGGAAAAATTTGGTCGCTTGAAAACGAATGGCGCACAATTTTAAATGTGGAGCTTGCCGCCTGCGATGCAATGGCTGAACTCGGCGAAATTCCCGCCGCTGCCGCGCAAAATATTCGCGCTAAGGCAAATTTTACCGTCGAACGTATCAAGGAAATTGAAGCCGTTACTGACCACGATATTATTGCTTTTTTAACTTGCGTTGCAGAATACGTCGGCGAAGATTCAAAGTACATTCACAAGGGCTTGACTTCTTCGGACGTGAAAGATACCGCGTACTGTCTTATGATGAAACAAGCCGCCGAAATTATTTTGGACGATTTAAAAAAGTTTAATGAAGTTTTACGCCGCCGCGCAGTTGAATTTAAACATACGCCTTGCATTGGGCGCACGCACGGAATACACGCCGAGCCAATGACTTTCGGGCTAAAACTTTTACTTTGGAGCGCGGAAATTGAAAGGGATATTGAGCGCGTCGAACACGCCAAAAAAATTGTAAGCGTTGGAAAGTTAAGCGGCGCAGTAGGCACTTATTCAAATATTAATCCGAAGATTGAAAAGCTTGTTTGCAAAAAATTGGAACTTGAACCCGTCAAACTTGCAACTCAAGTTATTCAACGCGACAGGCACGCAGAATTTGTTACAACGCTTGCGATTGTTTCAAGTACGCTTGAAAAAATTGCTACAGAAATTCGCAACTTGCAACGTACAGATATTAGGGAAGCTGAAGAATATTTTCAGCCGGGACAAAAAGGCTCTTCGGCAATGCCGCACAAACGCAACCCCATTAATTGCGAGCGCGTTGCAGGAATGGCGCGGCTTGTGCGCGGTAATGCTGTTGCCGCAATGGAAGACATTACTCTTTGGCACGAGCGCGATATTTCACATTCAAGCGTTGAACGTGTAATTTTGCCTGACGCTACAATTAACGTTGACTACTGCACCAAAAAAATTACAAAGATTATCGACAAGCTGTTGGTTTATCCCGAAAAAATGTTGCACAATCTCAACCGTACGGGCGGATTGATTTACAGTCAAAGAATTATGCTTGCCGTTGTTTCAAAGGGAGTCCTGCGCGAAGACGCCTATAAATGGGTACAGCGAAACGCTATGAAGCGTTGGCTTGAGGGCGAAGATTTCCGAACCAACATTGAAAACGACGAAGATATAAAAAAATATTTGAGCAAGGAAGAAATTGACGAGTGCTTTAACTATGAATGGTTTTTGCGTAATGTCGATATGATTTTTGAACGTTTTGGATTGTGATACAATGAAAATTACGATGCTCGGCACGGGTAACGCCCTTGTTACCGAATGTTACAATACTTGCTTTGTCATAAGCGACGGCGATAAAAATTTTTTGGTTGACGGCGGGGGCGGCAGTGCCATTCTCAAACAATTAAAACACGGCGGCTTTAACTGGAAAGATATTCGGGAAATTTTTTGACGCACAAACACATTGACCATTTCACGGGGATTTTGTGGCTTGTACGTATGATTTGCCAATATATGAATCAAAAAGAATATGACGGCGAAGCGACAATTTATGCGCACGCCGAAATTTTAAATTTGCTTGAGGATATTTCAAAAAAACTTTTACAGCTCAAAGAAACGCGCTTTATTAATGACAGGTTGCACTTTGTGAAAGTTGACGACGGCGAAACTAAAAATATTATCGGCAAGCAGGTAACTTTTTTTGATATTCATTCGACGAAAGCTAAACAATTCGGCTTTTGTATGGATATTGGCAGCGGCAAAAAATTAACTTGTTGCGGCGATGAACCATATAACGACAGCGAAAAAAAATACGCCCTTGACAGTGAATGGCTCTTGCACGAGGCGTTCTGCCTTTTTTCTGAAGCAGAAATTTTTGACCCGTACGGGAAAAATCATTCAACCGTCAAGGACGCTTGCGAAATTGCCGAAAAGCTCCGCGTTAAAAATTTATTGCTGTACCATACCGAAGACAAAAATATTTCGGCAAGGAAAAAACTTTATCTTGCTGAAGGCGAAAAATTTTTCGGCGGCAAAATTTATGTGCCGAATGACTTGGAAACTTTAAATTTGTAAGGAGGGAACTTTATGAATACCAGAACGCACGAAATTATCAGGGAATATATTGACGTGCTGATTTATCAGGCGATTAACCGCGAATTGACTTGGGAAACTTCCGCCGGTGATATGGACATAAGATATTCAATCAACGACAAGGCGGGCGAACAACTTTTGGGCGTTTCGCGCAGCTTGCTTTTCTCCAGCGGCAAAGTTGAACTTACCATTAAGGGCGAAACTTTCAAAACTGCCAACGCGGGGATTATTGACCGCGTAGAAAAACTTTTCAGAATCATTAACTACGAACGCAAGGATAACGTTATTTCTGATGCCACGATTAAATTTATGCGCAAGTACATTAAGGAAAATAAATAGTGGGGTAGTGTTATAGTTGGATAGTGGAATAGTTTTTACTATCACACTAAATATTTTGGCGGAACAGTTTCAACGAGCCAAACGCCGTTGGCAGATTGAAAAAATTTAAAGCCGTCATTGAACATTTGCCGCGCGGCAACTTTAAAAATTATTGCGTTACCTGCGCGCCGCGTTGCAACTTTTTTTGCAGTTTCAATATCTGCCGACAAATGCACGTAAAGGCGATTCATTTTCAAAAGTCCGCGCACAGAAATACTTTCTAAATTTTTTTCAATAGTGCCGTGATACAAAATTTCGGGCGGAATTTTTTCAACCAATTCAACGTCAACTTTTAAAGAGTGCCCTTGATTGGCGCGAATTTTAGTTTTGTCTTCGTTGAAAGAAAATCGTTGCTTGTCATTTTCGGCAACAACTTTTTCAAGCGTCGCAAAATCAATTTTCATACCGCGCAGAATTTCTGAAACATTCGCCCAACCGTTTTTATCAAGTTTAATGTTAATCGTTTCGGGCTTGTGTCGCAGTATCAATGAAAGAAATTTGCTAAGTTTTTTAATATCCATAAAATCACCTTGAAAGGAGTTTTTAAATGTCAGATTGTATTTTTTGTAAAATTGCCAACAAGGAAATTAATTCAAATTTAATTTACGAAGATGAAAGCGTTGTCGCCTTCCGTGATTTAAATCCGCAAGCTCCGCAACATATTTTGATTGTACCGAAAAAGCACGTTGCAAATATTACCGAACTTGACGATAAAGAAATTGCCGCGCACATTTTTACAGAAGTTGTTCCCAAAATCGCAAAAGAAGTCGGCGTTGCTGAAAGCGGTTTTAGGCTTGTCATTAACACGGGCGAAGAAGGCGGGCAAACTGTTAATCATTTGCACGTACATTTAATCGGCGGCAGAAAAATGACTTGGCCTCCGGGCTGATGTAGTGGGATAGTGGAATAGTGTTATAGTTTTTACTATTCCACTACAACACTACTCAAGACTTTCAAGGCTCAAAATCATTTGTCCCAAGAGTGCATATTCGGGCATTTCTTCCTCGCGCAGATATACGAACGCGGGAAGATATTCGGCGGGTATGTACTCTTTTACTTTGTCTTTAATTTTTTCAATATCAGGCGTCATAGGACTTCGCACGCAAATTAATTGCGGGTCAACAATCGAAATCCCTGCGCGAATTTCAAAAGAAATTGCGTCCAAAACTTTTTCGGGATCTGCTACAAAATTTTTTGCCCAATCTTCAGGCGCAACAACGCTTTGCATCATATAGCGAATTTCGCCCGCCATATTGTGCGCGCCGTCAAAAACTTTTCCGTTTAAAACCATTCCCATACCGCTTGCACGAAAACCGAACGGGCGCGATATAAACAAAATATTTTCGTACTTGTCCTGCTGGACGTAGTAGCCGAGCGCGGCGGCTTTTAAATTGTTGGTAATTGTAACGGGCACTTTATATTTTTCTTCCAAAAATTTTTGCAGGTTAATATTTTGAAGCATAAAATGTTTCAATTCCAAAAAGCCGTCGTGAATTGCGCCCGCCGTTGCAATTCCTACCGCGTCATAATTTTTAAACCTGCAGGGAATTGTATCAAGAATATCCTGCAAATCCCGCAAAACATTTAACCTGCCTTTTATGACCGTTTCTTCAAAAAGCGGCTCGCCGTTTTGATAAATCCTGTACGCAATGCGCGTTTGGTTAACTGAAGGCAACAGCACGATTGATAAAATTTTTGCGTCATTTTTGATTAAACCTGCGCGAACTTTTGCAATAATTCTTTCTGTAGAAGTTTTTTTCCAATTATTCAATTCCGCGCGAATGAAATTTAACATTTCGCCTGAATCGTAGCTTGCAAAAACTTTCGGCGGGATTTTCAAAATTAATTTATCGTGCAAAATATCCTGAGCAGTTTTGAATTGGTAGGCAATTTGCGGCGCAAGCAAAATTATTGAATAATCCCTTGCAACTTCGTAAAGTTTGTGGAAAGGCACGGCGTTAAATTCGTAGTCAAGCGAAAGTAAAGCCGCCGCCTCGTTTAACTTGTCCGCAAAAAATCCCGTCGTCAAGCCGCCCGTACAACTTAACAAAATTTTTAATTTCTGCTGATTCTTTAAATTGGTAAGCGTCTCAAGCATTTCTGCAAAAAGTTCTTCGGCGTAGGAAAGCTCGCGCAGTTCAAAATGTAGATAAAATTTATTTTCGCCGTCCGCCAAATTTGTAACGCTCATTTCAACAATATTAACTTGCAACGTGTAAAAATTTATTTTGCCGACGGCGTAGGAAGTTTTAATTTCAATGTTGCCTTCATCTTCTGAAATTGTACCTTCAGAAAATTTTTTCGCCAAAATCTTTTGCTTAAATTCGCTTAAAATATCTGCGCTCATTTTGTCAGCTCCATTTAAAATTTATTTTTTAGTTGCCTGCAAATTTTCAAAATTTTTTAATTCAGCGGCGGAAAGTTCGCCGACTTCAATATTTTTAATTCCGTAAAATTCGCACAAGCCCTCTTTTGTAACGTTGTTGTCAAAATCTGCAAAAAACACGTGGCGCAGTGCGCGGTTTCTGATTTCCAGCGGCGGGAATTTTACAACTTCAATTTTCTTTTCGGCGGCGTCCTGAATAATTGCAACGCGCTTGTCATTTTCTTCGCGCAGGTTTGCAGTTATAAAAATTGCTGAAAGTACAGTAAAACCTGTCAGCACTGCCGCGCCCGTTTTTATAATTTTGCCCGTTTGTCCTTCAAAAAGTTTTTCTTGAATTTCGGAATTGCGCAGAATTACCAACGCGCCGATTAAAATCATTACCACCGATGAAAAAGTTGCACGCGCGGGAAAAGTCGGTGCGGCTATCATTACGAAATTGTTTAGCAGTGCAAGCGCAAATAAAAATTCGCTGTATCGAAAATCTTTTAATTTAAGCCCGCCGCCATTTGTAATTGAACTTCTCACGCGCTTAAAAATTATCCACAAAATCAGCGCGTAGATTATAAATTCTTCGGACTTCATTATGAAATTTTCAAAGTGGTCAATAAATTTCGTCGAGGGGTTGAACAGCGGGAAAATATTTACAATGAAAAAATCTTTGAACGCGCGCGCCAAAAAACTGTCGCAGAAGTACGATAAAATTAAAATCCCCGTAACCGCCAAAATTTTTTTGTTGGAAGTTTCGGCGGAAAAATTTTTTTTGTTACTGAACGCGCAAATTAATAAAAGTATCAGCGGCAAAAGAAAAATTAACATTTCGCCGTTGCCTGCGAATTGGTTGCCGATATGAATCAAAATTCCTTTGCCCGAGCCTTGTTCGTCGTACCGCACAAAATTTCCGGGTGCCGCCAATAAAATTATCAGCCCCAAAATATTTCCCGCGTTGCCTGCAACCATCCATAGCGGCAATTTATTTTTGCGCCGCCAATAAAAAATTATTCCCGCCGTCAGCAAAGTTACAGTGACTGCAAGATTTTCAACACTGCAGCCCGCAATTATCCCCAACAAAAACATTAACGCCGCAAAAATTATCGAGTTGCCGAAATTTTTTCCCGCCAATGTCAAATTATACGGCAACAAAAATAACGCCGCAGGTACTGCCGACCACAAATAAACCGTCGAGCCGCTTTTCCAAATTGCAACTTCGCCGAAATGCGGCAAGCACAACCACGCCAAAACGCCCGCCGCCGCCAAAATTTTCGGCGCGTCAAAATTTATTTCGCGCCGCGCGTGCAGGTATATCAAAACTATCAACGCGGCGAACATCAGCGCGTTGGCAAAGTCGAAGGCGAATTTGCCTAACCATAAAAATAAACTTAAACAAAAAACCGTAAACGCTCTGCCGCCGTGCAAAAAATAATGTCGCTCCGTAGATTCAATGACATCTTCAAAAGTACTCAAATGTTCGCCCGTTTTCCAGATCATTGAATAATCGAAGTCGTCGCGGTGCAACGGCATTAAATTGTTTAACTCTAACATTACCGCAAAAATTATCAGCAGTACCAACGCCGAACTTATTTTTTTTGAAAAATTTTCTTGCATAACTCATCCTCTAAAATTTAGTTTTTATCTCGAACAACGGCATTTCTTTCTTTTTGAAAAAAGAAAGAAACGCCCGGCAAAGAAAGAAAAACTCGCCGCCCGCTAGCGCACCATTGGTTGCAGAAATTGCAACCGCCCAAGCAGTTCAGCAAAGTAAGACGTGCGCAGACGTGTTAGAAGAGTGCAAAAGCGGGCGGCTTTTTTAGTTCGATTAGCGGTGCGCCCTCAAGTTTGAAAATTTTTAAATTTTTTCTAATACGCCCGTAAACGCCAAAATTTTAATTTTTCTGCAAAGGGTATACTTTTATACTAAAAAGAAGTTGGAGACAACGTAGCGTTGAAATTTGACGCTTTAAAATCGATATTTGAAGTTGCCGCTAAAATTTTTTCTTCAGCGCGGGCGAAATTACCGCAAGCAAAACTAAAATTATTCCCAATGATTCAATCCAGCCGAAAACCGTACCGAAGACAAAATAACTTAAAACAACAGACGATACAGGCTCCGTCATTTCGACAAGCGCGGATTCTTCCGGCGTCAAATATTTCAGCCCTTTGTTGAAAATCCAAAATGCTATTACCGTTCCAAAAATTATTATCCACGCCACATTGAAAATCACGTCGCTTTCAAAAAACGGCAGCCAGTCAAAATTATCTATCAGCAAAAATGTTACAAGTCCGCCGCCGAACATTCCAACGCTTGTTACAAAGGCGGGGTTAATTTTTTCTTTGAATAAAACTTTGCCGAAAATCATACTGAAGGCGAAACTTGCGCCGCTAGTCAAGCTCCAAAATACGCACGGCAACGGCACTAAAATTTTTGTCGTGTCGCCGCCCGTTACCAAAAAAAATACTCCTAATATCGCCAAAATTACCGCCAAAATTTCTATTCGCGCAGGAAATTTTCTGTTGTAGAAAGATTCCCAAATTACTACCATTGCGGGCGTTGCAGACAAAATTACAGTGGTTGCCGCCGCGCCGCCCGTCGATATTGCTTGGAAGTATGAAAATTGTACCATTACAATTCCTATCAAGCCGTAAACGAAAAGGTAAAGCCAAAGTTTCGGCTTGCGATTAAGCCGCGCCGCCGACCATTTAAATTTTTTTGTTGCAAGCAACATTACCAACATTAAAAATCCCGCGCTGCACATTCTGATATTTGTCAATTCAAGCGGGATTTTTATCGAACGGCTGAAAAAATCTTGCGCCGCTATTCCCGAACTCGCCCAACATATTCCCGACATTCCAACTAAAACCAATGCCAAATTTCTGCTCAAAAATAATTCCTTCCGTCAATAAATTTTTGCGGTTATTATAACAAAATAGCTTTGATTGTAAAATAAAAAAAATCTGCGCCTTGACGCAGATTAAAATTTTTTAGCGTAAACTTTCGCTGGTTTTGCTTGATTGTACATGATTAATTTTCCAATCCCCGCCACTCTTAACCATTTGCACTTCGCCGACAAAAGTTCTATATAAAGTTCTGCCGCCGTTAGCTCTGTCGCGTGATTCAAGCGTGTATGAAAACGTTACGCTGTTGCCGTCGTTTGAAACAATATCTAATTCGGTAATTTCGCTGGAAATTGTATTTCTGTAGCCTTTTTTGAAAGTTTCATAATCGCCCATAATTTGCAGGCGGTCGTACGTCATTAAATCATACGCTTGCGAGAAATTGCCGTTGGTAATACTTTGATGATACAACAAGAAAGCGCGCGCGGCTTGTTCAACATTCGCGGGGATATTATTTCTTTTTTGTTCAACGGGTTCAGGTTCAATAATTCTAATGCTGATATAATTAACGCGGTTATCAGATTTATTGACGGCGAAACGCAACAATCCGCTTTCGCCGCGAATTGAATTAAATTTGTATTCATAAAGCGTCAAATCATTCATATCCATATTTGAAGAATCGCTGCCGTATTTATCAAGCACTTCAAAATAATTTGAGCCGACGCTGAGTCCGCGCGCAGTTTTATATTTCGGACTGCGTGTAACAAAGGCGTGAAGGTAGCCGTTCCTGAAAACAACTTCAATATCGCTGTAATAGTAGCGTTCGTAGCCGTCCTCGTTTTTGATAGAATCGGGCGTGCCGAAATAATTCATTGCCGCGTCCAAAGAAATTCCCAAATCTAAGCCGTTTAAACTAAGTTCGCTTTTTGCGTCAAGGTATTCTTCTCTTTTAGGTTTAGGCGGCGGCGCAGGAGCAGGCGCAGTTGTTTCTTCGGTGTAACTTTCTTGTTTTGTTGTTGAAGTTTTTTCTGAAGTTGAATTATCTTCGCCCCTGCCTACAATCAAAAATAAAATTACAACTACAAGCCCCGCAATAATAAATTTTGAAGTGTTTGAAGTTTGCGGCGCGGGCGTTGAGTTTGAAAAATTTTTCGGCGGCGTTGGCGGCGGATTAACAGGCGGCGGCGAAGGCGGCGTTATACGCAGTGGAGATGGATTTTTCGGCGGCGAAGGCGGCGTTGCTTTTTTGAAAATTTCTTCAACTGTTTGAGTAGCGGGCGGAGATTCTTCTGCGGCGTCCATCCAAGCAGGCGCGGCGTCTTCAACTTTTGCAGTTTCTTTGACTTCTTCGACTTCTGCCGGTTCTTTATCCCAATCCAAAACTTTTATAAAAGTATCGATAACACTTTTGACGCGGTTTTCTTGCAAGCCTGATTGCGCCAAAATTTCTGTCGCCTTAGAAATTGCTGCTTCGCGGTCGTTATTGCCTGTTGCAAAAATTTCGCCGATGTTCAACATTAACGCCCGTTTTATAGAATTATATTCGCGCGCTAATTTGCCGGGAACTTGTTCGTCAAGGATTTTTATCAATTCGTCTCTTCGCGTCAATAAATTTGGGTCTTGAGACAAAATTTTTTTTAGTAATTCTTCCATAAATTAACCGCCTTTAACAAAGGTCAACAATAATTCTCATTTATATAAATTCAAATTTTATAATTTACAAGTCGGCATTTCTTTCTTTTTGAAAAAAGAAAGAAACGCCTGGCAAAGAAAGAAAAACTTTGGACCGCGAGTACCGCCATCACGGCGGTAAATTCGCGGCGGCGCGCGTCCGTGCGCGCCGTGTTGCACCTTCGTTCAGCCAACAGAAATTTTTGGTTTTTTAATTTGCAAATCATAAAAATTTTTACCCTGTCAGCGAAGGTCAACAATAAAATTAATATTCAAGAGCGAAGGGTGCGCGGCGGCAAAAACCGAATCCTTCAACGAGCCGAGCACGTGAATTAAATTTACAGTCTTGGAGCCGTCGAAATTTTGCGGTTCAACGTCAACGTTTGCCATATTCCACGCCTTTACCCAATCGGGCAATTTGTAACCTTTGGCAGTCGGCGAAAGTGACGCCTGCACAAAATTTACATAGCCGCGCACAAAAGTTTTTTCGGGATTAAGTTTAATTTCAGCCGCGTAACTGTCAGCCGCGCCTTCAATTTGTTCCAGTTCAATTTTTAAATCGTTTTCGTCTTTGACAAGCCATTCTTGTTCGCTCAAATACAAAACGCGCACATTTTGCGCCAACGCCGTCATATCAAGCGGGCAAGCTCCGAGCGGCTGTTTGTAGTCAAAATCAACTTCAAATTTTGCGTCCTTGTTGAAAGTATCCAAGCCAAATTCTTTAACGCGCTTATCTGAAATATTTAACCTGTCATCTGAAAAGAAATTTTCTAAATCGTGCACTTGCAGGCGCGAAAAATCGTCCGTCGATTCAGTCAAATTTTCTGACAGCAATAAATAATTCGTTTCATTGGGCATTGTTTGACGTTCGCGGAATTTATCCATAAATTCGTTAATCGAAACTTCCGAGCCCATAACTATCAAATAAAACGGTCTGAAACGTTCGGGGTAATCGTAGGAATTGTAATTAAATTTTGCGGCGTTCAAGCCGACGTCAAAAATTTCGCCGTTGAAAGAATTTTTCATACCTATGACGGCAACCGCCAAATGTTTTGAAAAATATTTATCGCGCAGTTTCTGCGTAACGTTGCTCCAATCCGAATCACTTTCAAATAAATCCGTGATAATTATCGAAAGGTGCGAAGTGTCAGCCTTTTCAATGACATTATGTACTGCCGTTATCAATTCGCTGTAAGGTTCGGGGGAACTGAATTTTCTGTACTCCCTGCCCTCCAGCGGCTGAATATTTTCGCCGAAACGATAAAATTTCACTTCGCCCATCGAGCTGCCTATATCGCCCAAAAGGTCGGGCAAAGTTCGATAAACATTCCCCGCCGCTAAAGTTGTATAGCCCTTCATTGAATAAGTTGCGTCCCAATAAACATCAATAAAAGTTTTTTCCGGCAATGTTTCAGGCGGGCGTTGAAAATCAGGCGGAAGTGTAACAACTCCCGCCTCTTCGCCGCAACCGCTTAATAAAAGCGCAAATAAAATCATTGCCGCCGCTGTAAGTTTAAAAATTTTTTTTTCAATCATAAAAATCGCCTTTTTAAGTTAGCGGGTCATGCCCGTATTTGTTATCGCCGTCCGTACCCTTTGCAAATGTCAAATAAAGCCCAAAAACAATATCGACGTAGGGAATTAAAAGCAGTAAATTCCACCAGCCGCTTTTATCCAAATCGTGCAGGCGTCTTACCATAAGCATAATATTTCCAATAAAAGTCGCAATCAGCATAATTGCGCCGACGGGCGCAAATATTCCCGTGCAAATGCTGCCAACAAGATACAACGCCAAAATTTTTAAACTGTTTGTAAAGAATTTCCAACGATTGAGCCGCCCTTCGGTGGTAAAAATTTTGTCGAGGTGATTGGGCGGCAAATTTAAATTTGTAAAATTTTGTTGAGAATAACTGCGGCGCGGCGACACAATTTCGACGGGTTCTTCTTCGGGAATTTCTTCAACTTGCTTTTTTTGTTGCATACGCGAAAAAATTTCTTGCGAAGAAATTGCCCTTCCCTGTTCCTGTTCAATTTCAGTTTCTTTGACAGTTGGTGTTGCAGGAATATTTTTTTCAAGATTAACTGTCGGCGTTGCAGAAATATTTTTTGCAAGGTTGACTTTGGAGGGCGTTTCTTCAATGAAAACTTCTTGCGGCGCGTTCAAATTTAAAGCGTTGACGAAAATATTAATTACGTCATTAATTCTTGTGTCCTGCATACCTGATTCTTTTAAAATCTGCCGCGCCCTGTCTTGCTTTTCCGCGCTTGTCAAATCGTTAAGTAAAAAAATTTCCCCAACGTTCAAAGTTAAAGCTTTTCTGAAAGCCGCGTAGGTGCGCCGCTGATTGTTGGGGACTTCTTCGTCAAGAATTTTTATCAAGTCATCGCGCCGTGCCAAAATGCTTTTATCTCGGCTCAATATTTCCTTCAAAAGTTCTTCCATATTATCACCTCAAAATCAGCTTACCCTTTCTGATTAAAGTCCAATTTTTCCCCGAATTGGTAAATTCCGCCGCCTTTTCCACCTGAATATTTGAATACTTGCCGCCGCTGAAATTTGAGTCAAAAACATCGCCCATTGCGCGGGCCAGATGATAATTTTTGTTATAGTTTTTGACATTCGGTACAACTTTAAAAGTATTGCCTGAAATTGGAATTGCCCAATAATCGCTTGTTTGTGCAGAGTCATTTTCTTCAAAAATTGGTGATAAATCCGGCTGATTTATTCGCTCGTTGTAATTGACGCAATTAAAATATCGTACTTTGTACTTTGCAATAAAATCTTTGCGGGCGTTGTTTTTTTCAAAGCCGTCAGTTTTACTTTGCCAAATATTATAATCCCTTAAAAAATCTTCTCCTGCCGAAATATTTTTTGGCGTGTTAATCGTGTTTGTAGCCCTTTGAGTTCTTGGCGTGTAAACAGTTTTTGGCGAAGCTGTCATAGTTTTTTCACTTAAATTAATATGAGGATTTGCGGGAGGCGGAGTTTTATTAAAATCATTTGCCAATCTTTCAAAATGCATTTCCAGTGCGCTATTTTCCAGCTTTAATCTTGTAATTATTTTTTCAAGGTAGGCAATTCTTTTTTTGAGAGTTTCATTTTCGGCAATTTTATTTTCAAGATTTTTGACGCGCAATAAAATTTTTTCATCAATAAAACAAAGCTTTAAATTTTCTTCAATGGATTTAATTCTGTCTTCGAGAGTATATTTCAACTGCGCGTTCAACTTAAAAACATTTGCAAAAATATTAATTACTTCGTCAATTTTTGCGTCCTGCATACCTGATTCTTTTAAAATCTGCCGCGCCCTTTCCTGCTTTTCCCAATCACTAAAATCACTTACCAAAAAAATTTCTCCGACGTTCAAAGTTAAAGCTTTTCTAATTGCCGCGTAAGTGCGCCGCTGATTGTTGGGGACTTCTTCGTCAAGAATTTTTATCAAGTCATCGCGCCGCGCCAAAATGCTTTTATCTCGGCTCAATATTTCTTTCAAAAGTTCTTCCATATTATCACCTCAAAATCAGCTTGCCCTTTCTGATTAAAGTCCAATTTTTCCCCGAATTGGTAAATTCTGCCGCGCGTTCCAAATTGCCCGCGTCAAAATTTGAATCGAAAACTTCGCACATTGCGCGGGCGACGTGATAATTATCGTTGTAGCTTTTGACATTCGGCACAACCTTAAAAATATTCCCCGCCGTTTGAATCGCCCAATAATCGCCGCTTGCAGAACTTTCTTCAAAAATCGGCGGCAACTTCGGCTGATTCATTCGCTCATTGAAATTGACGCAATTAAAATATCGTACCTTGTACTTTGCAATAAAATCTTTGCGGGCGTTGTTTTTTTCAAAGCCGTCCGTTTTACTTTGCCAAATATTATAATCCTTTAAAAAATCTTCGCTTGCCGAAATATTTTGCGGCGTGTTAATCGTGCTTACATTTTTTTGAGTTCTTGGCGCGTAAACAGGTTTTGGCGAGGCTGTCATAGTTTTTTTACTTAAATTAATATGAGAATTTGCAGGCGGCGGAGTTTCAATTTGCGCGGAAAATTCTTCAAAACGCGCAGGCTTAATTTCATTCGGCGCGGTAGAAATTCTTGACGGCGTTTTATTAAAATCATTTGCCAATCTTTCAAAATGCATTTTCAGTGCGCCATTTTCAATATTTAAGCTTACAATTTTTTCTTCGAGTTCTTTAACTTTTATTTCGAGTTTTTTTACACGTTCCAAAAGTTTTTGATTAATTACAAGACACTTATTTAATTTTTGTTCCAGTGAATCTTCCATTAACTGAGTACCAATTCGCCTTTTTCGCTAAGTTGCCACATACCTTTAAAAATTGCAGGCTTGACGACGCGAATATTTGCATAGTTGCCGCCGCTGTAATTTGAATCGAAGACAAAAACCATTGCGCGTGCGCCGTGATAATTATCGTTATAATTTTTGACATTCGGCACAACGGCAAAGGTATTACTTTCGACTTCGTACGCCCAATATTCGCCGTTAATAGCCTGCGCGGCAATTTCAAATTGCGGCTCCAGCGCGGGGTTGTTCATACGTTCGTTGAAATTTTTGCAGTTGAAAGCGCGTATTTGATATTTGTTAAAAAATTCGTTACGCTTGACGCGCCTTTCATTCGGCGCAAAATTATTCAGCGCGTTAAAATCTGCAATAAAATCTTTGCACTTGTCAAGCAAAGTTGGCGGCGGCGACGCGGCATAAGGCGACGCGGTAAGCGGCGCAGATTTTTGGAGAGTTATCGGCGGGCGCGTTTCAACAGTCGGCGTATTTTTAATTTTATTTTCGAGACTTTCAAGGCGGTTTCTAAGTTCGTAATTTTCGCCGCTCAACGTTGCAATTTCTTTATCCAAATTGGCAAATCTGGAATTTTTTTCTTTGAGTTCTTTAAAATCTTTTGTCAAGTTGTTAATTCTGGAAAGCAGGCTGTTTCTTATCAGCAACAAAATAATTACAACAAGCAAAGAAATTACAATCCCACCAATAGCAATATAACCTGTATTGGAGCCGAAAGGCGCGGTTGCAATTTCTATTTTCGTAGGTATTTCTTTTATTTCAGTGTTGATTGCATCAATTTTTGTTTGAAATTCTTGCTTTGTAATGGGCGTCAATGTTGTTTCCGGAGTTTCACCGGGCGGCAATCCTAAACCTTCATTTGATTGAACTTCAGGCGGCTGGCTTGCGTAAGCTTCATTCATAATTAAGCATCTCCATCAAGTTTTTCAATTCAACAATAAAAATCGGCTCAAGGAAGATATTTTTAACGTCCTGCCCTTTTTCGTCAACGTAATAAGAATTTGTTGCGCGGATTAAATCTTCAATCGAATCTTCGTCGAGCGGGACTCCTTCAGACCAAAGTTTTTGAGAATTATTGAAGGCGTCGATAAACTTTTTAAATTCTTCCAAGCTGTAAACATTAATACCGCTGCGAACATCATGCGCACTGATAAAATCTTCTGCAGAAAAATTTTCGCCTTCCTGCGAAAATTCCGCGCCTGCAAGTACCGCGTTTGCAACATATTGGTCTGCGCCTTCGCCGAACAAATCGGCTTTAATTCTGTCTTCGTCAAAGAAAACTTTATGGTTATTCGGCTTATCGGAAATCATACCGCTTGCAACTTCGACTTTCGGTTGGTGGCTCAAGTCAAGATAAAATTTTCTGTGCTTTTCGAGCCCCGACGCTTGAATTAACATATTTTCAAGCACTGACAAAAATTTATTTCCCTCAATGTCATTACCGACAGTCAACCATTTAAAAATTCTGGAACCGTTGCCGCCGACAAAAATGCGCGGCAATTTATCTTCTTTGTAATGGTTATCTTCGTGGAGCTTGCCGAGCAATTTTCCTAGATAGTAGAAAAGCCCCGCCATTGCAAGTTGCGAGCCTTGCAAAACTGCGCGAACTTCTTCCTGTTCGGTTTTAAATCCCAAGTCCTTAATATATTTTTCACTGTGGTCTCTCATAGCGGCGTCCATAACTGCGGCGCGTTGTTCGCCGTCCTCAAGCGAAATGTTATCAATATAATTTGCGGTGCTGTCTTCAACGAAAAATTGATAATTATCGTAAATCGGCTTGAACATATAACGCCCCGCGTACTGAATCGAAGTATGATAAATAATTCTGCCGGGCTGTTCGCTGATAATCGTAATATCTGTAGTGCCCGCGCCAATGTCGATACAAACTGCGCCTTGATCAAAGTTCGTACCTTTTTTGTCAGCCGCGCCGCCTTTCTTTTCGTTATGCAACCTGTTAAAGTAGTACGCACTTGCATTACTTTCAGACCAACTTATAATTTCGTTTTTGTCGTAAGAGTAGCCGCTGTTTTCATACGCGGCTTCAACTGCATTGCGGCAAGTTGTTTCAAAAGTCATCTTTTGGTCTTCTGAAAAAGCGGTAGGGTATGAGAAATTCCAGTTAATATTTTTGACATTTGCGGCGGCGGCTTCAACCAACGCCTGCAAGCAAATTTGTCCAATGTAAGCTGAAGTTTTAGCCTTGCCGCGTTTATCGCCTTTCCATTTCAAATTGGCGTCAATATCCTGTTTAAGGCGTGCAAAAGTTTCCGCGTTGTCAGATTTCAACATAAAAACGTGTCCGTCAATCAACGGGCGAATATCGTCGGCGGCGTGCAACAAATGGAAAATGCTTAAGAAAGAGCCGTCATCTTGATATTTTGTATTCGGAATAAAATTCGCCAGCAACTGTGCAAGTGCGCCGCCCGTTTCCGTAACGTGGAAAAGGCGCGGTTGCAATACCAATGGACGCGCGGCAGATTTATTTTCGCGGAAATAAAGCATTGTGGAACTTGTACCGAAGTCAACGCCAATTTTCCAATCTGCGCTTTGAACGGTTTTGGGACGCTCCAATAATTTTTTATCCATTAAAACTAAACCGACTTCAAAAATATTTCCGCGCGCCTCGTTGCTTTTATAAGAACAAATTAAAGCTTCAGGGAAAACATTTAACTTGCTTGCGAATTTATTTAACTTGCCGTCATGCCCGCCCGCTTTAAAATCTTCGCTAATTTCCGCGCCGAAAACATATGGCTTGACGTAGTAAATATCGTTTGCCAATTCGTCGCCTTGATAATAATTTTCTTTCAAGTTGCAAGTTAGGCCAAATTTCGATAACGGGCACATCGTTTTGAATGTAAATCAATTCGCGCAGTGAATAAACTTTGCAATAACGATAAATTGCGCCGCCGCCGTTGCCGCTGAGCGGGAAATTAAAATACACGTAAATATTTTCTTCGTCTTCGGAAATTGAAAGGTTATCTGCAATTTCGGCGGGCGTGAAATATTCCAGCAATTCATTTTTAAGCGGCAAAATTGGAGTCAAGCCGCTGTCCGCCAAAACAGTAATACCTGCGATTGAATTGTTAAGCGAGCCGGGAAAAGCGTTGCCGGGTTCAATAACCGCCATTCTTTCGTGGAAGAAATCTTCGGGGCGGCGGTATTCGACGTTGACAATTTTATTATCGACTTTGACTTTGAGGGGAATTTGCCCGATTTTATTTCTTTCGCCGCTTAAAGCTTCTTCGGTAACGTCATTTGCATTGACGCCTTGCCAAACTATCAACTGCGCGGGGTTAATATTTTCTTGGTTGGCAAATTCCTGAACCATTTCGGGCGAAACAAGAATAATTTTTTTATCGGAGCGTTCGGGATTTGTCAAAAGTCTAACGTTAGAATCTTCAAAAGAAACTTCCTTGCCTGCAATAGTTTCATTTAGCAAACGTGAAACGCCTTTATGCAAATTCAAATGCGAAGGCGTAAAAGAAAAACTTTGATTGACTGTAGCAATATTAATATCTTTAATAAATTTTTGTACGCAATTCAACAAGCTGACGCGGAGCATTTCGGCTTCTCGCGCAGAATTTGCGTCGGCGTTTTGCGAAAGTTGCAAAGTTTGAATATTTGTTTGAAGTGTACGCAGCCAAACATTTAAAGCTTCGCGTTCCATTGGTTGAAGTTCGTTAACAGGGTCGGTTAAATATTTGCCGTTGTTGCTCCAAGGGCGCGGAATTTGCCCGCCGAAAACGCTCGGATAATCAGCCGCGCTTGTTACTAAAGTTGCCGGCGAAGTTATTGCAATGGGCTTGCCGTTGAAGTAAATAATGTACAAATCAGTAAGCCACGAATTAACATCGCCGTTGATAGATTCTTTTGGAACCAACGCCTTTAAAACTTTCGCCATATTTGATTCATCGGCGGCAAGGTCAACATATTCGACTTTCAAATTAACTTGCTTTAAATCTTTGAGCGCGAACATTGCCAAAATTGAACGCCATTCGCCCTCAATTTTTTTTGTAAGCCCTTGTATAAATTCTCTTGCGTCTTCAATCCCGAAAAGTGCCATTCTGAATAAAAGCGGGCGCGCCCAAACATCGGGGATTGAGCTGATAACTTCCAAATTTTGTGCTTCGGCAACTTCCAAACTGTTTGCAAGCTTGCTTAAAAAATCACTGTTATTATTTTCTTGCCATTTGCCCGCGAAGTCTTTAACGATTGGGTCTAAATTCGGGTCTATTTTCGGCAACATTGAAATATACATTGAAAGTCTCCCTTCTTCGTTTTTTAGATTTTTGGTAAATTTATTTTTATCACGAACAACGGCATTTCTTTCTTTTTGTAAAAAGAAAGAAACGCCTGGCAAAGAAAGAAAAACTTCCACGCCGCGAGAACCGCCATCACGGCGGTAAACGCGGCCGGCGCACGTCCTGTGCGCCGTGCCCTAGCAAGCGCGTGCTTTTTTAAGTTGCAATTTCAAGCTTAGGAAATAGCAAGTGCCGCGCGTCCTGCGCGAGGGGCGGCTCACATCACGTTCGCCGCTTTTTATTTTTCTTTGTAAATTAATTTCCTGTAAAAATTTTAAAAATCGCAAGCATCATAAAGGCGGCGCAAAAATTTACCGAAACCTTCGGTATCTGAATAATTTTTTTGCGGCGGCTCGCACAATCTGCACCATATTTCGTGAAAATCCAATTCTGTATTGCCGTTGTCGCAATTTCTGAAAGCTGTTATGTCATTCACGCGCGCCGAATTTGCGCTGAACATATTGGAATTTATCAGATTGACCGTGCGCCCGTCCAAAGTTTCAATCTGCTTTAACCACGTTACAAAGGATTCAACATAATCATCAAAATTTTTCAACGCCCGCGCGTCAATGTCAACGCCTTTCAACATATCAACAAACCACGGGTATTGATATTCGGGAAGTTCGCCCGCAATTAATCTGTTGATTACGGGCTTTATCAAATGCACGTACGCCAAAATAAATCGCACGTACTTTACAAAAAGGTAACGGAAATTTTGTTTGCCGTCGTAAATGCTGGGGAAATCGTCCCAATTAAACGAAATATTTTTTTCGTCGCCGTGACAAATATATTTAAAGGAAGTGCCATAGCCGTCAGAATTTTTTTGGAAAAAGTCAACCGCCGCAAGTGCCGCGTAAAGTTCGACAATGTGCGAATCGTTGACTTGTTCGCGTGCGCCGACGCTGAAATTTTTTACGTGCGCCGTCGAAGAGTCGCCTATCAAATACATTGTGTCAAAAACATTGTCGCGTTGAGAATAATATTTTAAAGCCGCCTTTGTATTTATTAAAAATTCTTCGGAGCGTGCAAAAAGTTCGTCGCTTGAACCTTCGGGCGTAAAATCAAAATACGGCAAAATTAACGCGCCGCCAATCGAAATTCGGGATTCTCTTTTTTTAAATTGAGTTCTCAAAAGTCTTGAAATGGTAGGAAGCCCCGCCGCGCCCGTGCCGCCGAAAACCGAGCCCGCTATAAAAATTTTTGCCGTATCACTATTAGAATCGTTTTTCAAATTATTAAATAAATCGTCCCATTGTTTACGCTCCGTCAACAAAACGTAATTTTGCGCCAAAACTGCCGCGCCTATCGAAGGGTGTCCTCTGAAACCTTGATTAAGGCGCGTGTTTCTTTCTTTTGCGGTAAAAAGCGTTTCGTACAAAGTGCCTATAGGATTTCCGCGATACATAGGATAAGCCATCATATCGTCCAGCGTTGTATCGTGGCGCGTAGGGTTCCAAGGGTAGGGTTTAATAATTGTAACTTTGTTTTTAAAGAGCGGGGTATCGTTGCCGACTTTCAAATTTTGAAATTCTTCAAAGTTGCGGAGCGCACTGCTCATTCTGTCCAAATTGCCGTTGCCTGTATCGGGGTCGATTGAAAAAATTTTAAGTTTGCTCTTGCCTTCGGGCAAAATTCCTGCAACGCTCAAATGTAGCAGAGACTCCATAACTTTTGCGCCGCTGCCGCCTATTGATAAAAAATAATACGCCATTTATAAGCCTCACTTTCTGCCGCGACTCAAAAAAAGTTGCGCCCCTACAGGGGTATATTTAAACGATAACGGCGTTGCAAAAATTGTTACAAGCCAATAATTTATAACAGCAAAGAAAATAACGAACATTGCAATAACTGGCGCGTTGAGTTGAATACCAATTTGCGCGGGGTAAAACATTGGAACCGCAATGCTTATTGCAACTGCCAAAAAAGCCAACACTGCCCAAATTGTCCTTTGCCCGCCGCCCGTTGCATATTGCACTTTGAAGACGAAACTTGACAGCAAAAACCATACAAGCGCACAAACTCCCGTAAGTGCGCCCGCCAAAAGTACGACGTTTAAATATTTATCTTTCCACGCCGTTAAAGTTATTCCGTTCGACGCGTTGGCAAGTTGTCCGCCAAAAATATTTGACGCCAAAAAATAAGTCGCTGCAATGCAGATAAGCGTTGCGGCTATAATTGCAAAAAATTTGATAATGATTGCCGTGCTTCGATTCATATAAATCACCTCTTGAATAAAAACAAAAGCCTTAAAACTGCTAAAACATAGCATAAAAAATTTTTAAAGTCAACAAAAACGCCGCGTTGCGCGTTTTGATTGTACACGCATTGCGGCGTTATTTTTATTCTTTTGGCAGAATTAAATTCTTTCGCAAATAATCTCGGTAGCTTCGGTGGTAGAAATTTTTTTGCAACCTTCTTTGAAGAGGTCGGGCGTGCGGTAGCCGTCTTCCAAAGTTTTGTCAATCGCCGCCTCGATAGCTTGTGCGGCTTTTTCTTCGTTCAAACTGTACCTTAAAAGCATTGCGGCACTTGCAATGGTGCCCATAGGATTTGCAATATTTTTCCCTGCAATATCGGGCGCGCTGCCGTGAATCGGTTCATAAAAGCTTGTAAGTTCGCCAATCGACGCCGAAGGCAATAAACCAATCGAGCCGCTTATAACCGCCGCTTCATCGCTCAAAATATCGCCGAACATATTTGAAGTAACGATAACGTCAAACTGCGCGGGATTAACTGCAAGTTGCATCGCGCAGTTGTCAACGTACAAATGATTTAATTCAACGTCGGGGTAATTTTTGGCAATTTCATTAACCACGCGCCGCCAAAGTCTGGAGCTTGCCAAAACGTTTGCCTTGTCAACTGAAGTAACTTTTTTGCGGCGTTTTTGCGCGGATTCAAATGCAAGTTTCACGATTCTTTCAATTTCGGGAACAGAATAAATTTCGGTATCCCAAGCGCGTTCTACGCCGTCAACAATTTCACTTTCGCAACGTTCGCCGAAATAAATTCCGCCGACAAGTTCACGCACAATCAATAAATCAACGCCCGTAACAAGATTTGGTTTAAGCGGGGAGCCGTCGATTAACGGCGCGTAAATTTTGACGGGGCGCAAATTCCCGTACAAGCCGAGCCCTTTTCTTATTCCGAACAGAGCTTTTTCGGGGCGTTTTGAAACTTCGATATTATCCCATTTCGGACCGCCTACCGCGCCGAATAAAACCGCGTCAGCTTTTTTGCAGGCGTCCAAAGTTTCAGCGGGCAAAGGTTCACCGAATTTATCATAAGCTGCGCCGCCCGCGTCCCTGTATTCAAATTCCAAGCCGATTTTAAATTTTGCGTCAACTTTTTTCAAAACTGCAACCGCCGAATCTGTAATTTCTTTGCCGATTCCGTCGCCGGGTATTACTATAATTTTTTTCATAAATTTTACCTCGCAAAAAATTTTTTACCTTGAAATTTTACACTAAATATTTTTATCGTCAATTAATTTTTTATTTTAAATATACTTTCTTTATTTTTGCGCAAAAGAAAATTACAAATCCCTGACACCTAAAAAAACTTGATATTGCCGCAAAAAAAATTTATAATCCTAAAAAAATTTTGTAACGGAGGGATTAACTATGAAAAAATTGCTGTCGACTACTGCGGCAGCTTTTTTTATTTGTGCGAATGTTCACGCCGCGCCGATGAATTTAAATGTTCATAATTCGGATTTGCGCTCAACTGTTATGATGGTTGCACGCGCGGGCGGCATTAATATTTCTATCGATGATTCTGTTAAAGGCGAAATTTCTATGTCCCTTTTCAACACCGAGCCTGAAAAAATTCTTGACGTTATCGCCAAAACTAAAAATTTAACTCTCCTGCGCGACGGCTCAATTTTTATTTTGACTTCAAAGACAAGCGGCGGCGCGTTAATGCAAAGTTATATTTTTAAAATCAAGTACGGCGACGCCGAAAATTTAAGAAAAGCCGTTGTAATGTCACTTGACCCCGATACCGAAATTATTCCCGACAATATGACGCGCACGCGCAATAATGACGGCTCCTACACCTATCGCTACAACTACCGCGAAAAAGATTCTGACAGCGGCAGAGAAAACACCCGCCAAGAAAGAATTAAGCGCGAAGACAGAGTTACAGTTAATCCTGATACAAATTCTTTGATACTTTTCGGCACTGAATCAGAATACGAGCGCGTTAAAAATCTTTTGGAAAATCTTGACGTGGAATTAAAGCAAGTTTCAGTTGAGGCGCGGATTTTGGCTATTGATAAAAATGCAAGCAAAAATTTAGGCGTCGATTGGTTCTGGTCAACTTTGCCGCAATATCCTCAACGCGATATTGAATACACCGCGCCAACTTACAATTCAAACGGCACCGAACGCACGCCCGCTTATATCGAAGAAGAATACACGCGCAAAGCCAACGATTCTACCGGCTACGGAATTATTCACTTCGGGCGCGGACCTGAAGGCATTCCATTTGAATTTTATTACGGCGCAAAAATTAACGCGCTTGTTACGGACGGCAAGGCAAAAATTTTATCCCGCCCCAATGTTACAACAATTCAAGGGCACGAGGCAATTATTAATATTGGCGGCTCTGTACCAATTCGACGCGAATCCGTTACAAATTCAACCGTTACAACTTCGCTTGAATACAGGGACGCGGGAATTATTTTAAAGTACACGCCGCGCGTAAATATTGACGGCACAATTACAGCCGTGATTCATACCGAAGTCAGCACGCCGCAATACGTCGAAGATTTGAAAGCGTACAGATTTAACACGCGCTCGGCTGATACAACTGTTACAGTGCGCGACGGGCAACCAATGGTTATTGGCGGGCTGATTGGCGCGGAAGATGCTAAAAGCGTCAGCAAAATTCCATTTTTGGGAGACTTGCCGATTTTGGGCGCACTCTTCAGAAATCACAAGAAAAATAAATCTGAATCCGAACTTATGATTTTTTTGACGGCGCACGTAATTAACGGCGCGGGCGTCGGCGTTCCAAAAAATGTTCGCTACAGCACAACGGCGGGAAATTTACCGCACGAATTTTTAGCCGAAGAAAAATAATTGCGGGAGTTTTTGAAATGAAATTTTACCCTGTAAACATTAACATTGAAAACAAAAAGTGCGTGGTAGTAGGCGGCGGAAAAATTGCCTACGATAAAATCGTTGGCTTATTGGAGGCGGGCGCAAATGTTGAAGTTATTGCGCCGAAAATTTGTCCGCAACTTGAAAATCTTTCTGACAAAATTAAAATCCTGCGTGAAGAATATTCCGCCGAAAAAATTTCAAGCGGAGTTATTTTAATTGCGGCGACGAATGATTCTGCGTTGAATCAGCAAATTGCAAATGACGCCCGCGCCAAAAATTTTCTTGTTAATATTGTTGACGATATTTCGAGTGATTTTATTGTCCCGTCAAGGATTCGGCGCGGCGATTTTCTGATTGCAATTTCAAGCGGCGGCAATTCGCCCGCCTTTTCAAAATTCGCAAGGAAAATGTTGGAGCGTGAATTTAATGAAAATTTCGGCGCGGCTGTCGATTTAATTTCAAAGTACCGCCAAGAAGTCATAAAAAAAATTCCTACGCACGAACTTAGAATTAAATTCTGGCAGGAAATTTTGACGCCCGAAATTTGGGCAAATATTAAATCAGGTAACCTTTCAACGCTTGAAGGCAAAATAAAAAACGCTTTACTTGAAAAAATTTTAGTGTTATAATGACGCCTGACAGTTGATGGTCGGCTTCCCCTGAAAAGGGGAGGTGGTAAAGTGACCAAGTACGAGATTACTTCTCTTGCACTCCAAGCAGTGCAGGTCGGAATTGCCATCTATGACGCCTTTTTCAAATAAACGTCTTAAGCCTTAGCCGGGTTTCTCAAAAGTAGCTCATATTTTAAGGGAAGCCGACACGCTAACATCGGCTGTCTTTCTTTTGTCAATTATAATCGTGATTGGAATAAATTGCAAGAACTTTTTGGGAGAGACAGAAATGCATTTAAAAATATTGGGGCTGAACTATAAAACCGCTCCGATAGAAATTCGAGAAAAATTTTCAGTAACCAAAGATTCAATCAGGCGCGGGCTTGAAAATCTTGACGAATACGAGGGCTTGAATGAAGCCGTTGTACTTTCGACTTGCAACCGTACCGAAATTTACGCCGTAACTTCCAACGACTGCGAAGGCAGCGTTAAAAATTTTTTTACTGATTTAATAGGCGGCAACGTTGAAAATTTTCTGTACGAATACGAAGGCGAAAATTGCGCACGGCATCTGTTTGAAGTTTCGTCAAGTTTGGATTCACTGATTTTGGGCGAAGGGCAAATTTTATCGCAAGTCAAGGACGCCTACACTACCGCAAAAAATATCGGCGCAACGAATACCATTTTGAACACGCTTTTTCATAGGGCAATAGCTGTCGGTAAAAATGTTCGCACTGAAACTAAAATTGCTTACAATTCGGTTTCTGTAAGTTCTGCGGCGGTTGAATTGGCGGCTGAAAAATTGGGCGGCTTGAAAGATAAAAACGTTTTAATTTTCGGCGCGGGCAAAATGGCTCAACTTACCGCGCAACATTTAAAGGCGCACGGCGTCAAAAAAATTCTCGTTGCAAATCATCACATTGAACGCGCAGTTGAAATGGCTGAAAAAATCGGCGGCGAAGCTGTAGCTTGGGAAGAGGCACTTTACCGCGCGGTTGACGTTGACATAATTATAACTTCAACGGGTGCGCCGCATTACGTTATAAAAACTTGGAAAACTCAACAGCTTATGACTCGTCGCGCAGGACGCGGGCTTTTTTTTATTGATATAGCCGTTCCGCGTGACGTTGACCCCGAAGTCGGGAAAATTAACGGCGTTACGCTTTACAACATTGACGATTTGGAGGCGGTTGTAGAATCGCACGTTAAAGCGCGGCAACTTGAGGCTGAATCTGCGCGAAAAATTGTAGAAAGTGAAGTTACGGCAATTATGGAGCGTTTCAAATATTTAAAATTTCAACCGCTGATGGCTGATTTATCGGAACGCGCCGAAAAAATCCGCCGCCGTGAAATTAAAAAAGTTTCTAACAAGTTGCCGAATTTGAACGACGAAGAACGCCGCGCCCTTGAACAAATGTCAAAAAAAATCGTAAGAAAACTTTTGCGCCTGCCAATGATGAAGTTAAACGCCTCCGCCGGTACAAGTCAAGAAAATTTCTACGAAGAGGCAATGCGCGCCCTTTTCAGGGAGTAAAAATTTATGCAAAAAAAATTTTTTATCTTATCAAAATTAAAAAAAAAATTTCGGCTGAAACCTACGCAAATTGTTATTTTAAGTTTTATTTTAATGATTTTGTTGGGAACATTTTTATTAATGTTGCCGTTCAGCACCACAAATAATTTGGGACTGCACCCTGTTGACGCGCTTTTTGTTTCCACTTCGGCGTCTTGCGTCGCAGGCTTAACCGTTGTTGACGTGCTTAACGATTTAACTTTTTTCGGCAAAGTTGTAATGCTGATTCTGATTCAAATCGGCGGCTTGGGATTGATGACGCTTGCAACTTTGATTGTGCATACAATGGGCTACAGGTTCCAACTTGATGAAAGTTTGGTTGTCCAAGAATCATTAAACCAAAACACGCAAGCCGGAATTTTTGATTTAATCGGGCGAATGATAAAATATACTTTTGCCATTGAAGGATTTTTCGCCGTACTTTTGACAATTCATTTTTTCCCCGAATTTGGGATTAATGCTGTTGGTTACGGGATATTTCATTCAGTTTCGATTTTCTGTAACGCGGGCTTTGATTTATTCGGCAATTACGACAGTTTATGCAAACGCAATGACGATTATTTTTTAATGGCGTGTTTTGCGGCTTTAATAATTTTGGGAAGTATCGGTTTTACTGTTATTTCTGATTTTGTCAACAAACGCCGCTGGAAAAAATTTTCTCTCCATACAAAAATTGTTGTCGTGTCAAATATTGTACTGATTTTAGTTGGAACGATTTTAATTTTTGGTTTTGAAAGTTACAATGCAAATACTATAGGAAATTTGGGATTAGGTGACCAACTTGCGCAATCTTGCTTTACGTCAATTTCTTGCAGGACGGCAGGAGTAAATACCTTCGATTTGGAACAAGCCGAGCAAATGACAAAACTAAATATGATAATTTTAATGTTTATCGGCGCGTCGCCTCTTTCTACTGGCGGCGGCATTAAAACTACAACAATTTTTATAATTTTAATGTCAATGTGGACGGTATTGCGCGGAAGAAATGAAATTGTAATTTTCGGCAGAAGAATAACGCGCAAATTGCAAGACCAAGCATTGGCAATTTTTACGCTGGGAACAATTTGGGTTATAACGGCGACAATGATTTTATCTGCGCTTGACGGCGAAAGACACGATTTGGAAGACGTTATTTTTGAAACTGTTTCCGGCTTTGCAACAGTCGGAATGGGAATTGGTATAACTTCAGATTGGGATATTGGCGGCAAATTAATTGTAGCTTTAACAATGCTTGTAGGCAGGGTAGGCATTATGACTTTTATGCTCTCATTTATCACGCAGAAAAATACAGTTATAAAATATCCGCCGGAAAATATTATGGTAGGTTAAAAAAATTTATAAAAATTTGAGAGGTTTAAAAATTGGCTGACAAAAAACAATTTGCAATTTTAGGCTTAGGGCGTTTCGGCAGCAGTATGGCGTTGACGCTTGAAAAAATGGGCTATGAAGTTTTAGCCGTCGATAAAGACGAAACTATTATTGAAAATATGGCGGAAATTTTAACGCACGTTGTAAACTTCGACATTAGAGACGCGCGCGCACTTGACCAAGTTGGAATTTCAAATTTTGATACGGTAGTAATTTCTGCGGCAAATCTTGATTCAAGTTTAATGGCTACAATGCTTTGTGCCGAAAGAAATATTCCTGAAATTGTGGTAAAGGCGATTGACGAACGCCACGCCGAAATGGCTAAAAAACTCGGCGCAACCAAAATTATTTTTTCTGAACGCGATACTGCGCGGCGCGTTGCAATGCATTTAGTTTCAGAAAACGTCGTTGACTATATCGAAATTGCCGCAAATATCAGCGTCCTTAGTCTTGACGCACCAAAAAACATTATCGGCAAAAATCTGATTGAATCCAATCTGCGCTCCGCCTACAACGTCAACATTATTGCAATTATCAGAAATAATCAAACAATCGTAACGCCGCCGCCAACGCATATTTTTGCGGCGGGCGATAAAATTTTTGTGGTTGGTACGCAAGCGGCACTTTCAAATTTTGAACGGGATATGACCGATTAACTATGGAAATTATTAGAGCTGAAAATTTACGGCACATTTACAAAACTGCAAGCGGCGAAAAATTGGCTCTCGACGATTTAAATTTTTCTATTGACGCGGGCGAATTTGTGGCAATTATCGGCACGAACGGCAGCGGCAAAAGTACCCTTGCAAAACATTTCAACGCGCTTTTAAAACCAACCGCAGGAAAAATTTTTGTAAACGAGCTGGACACTTCGGACGAAAAAAATATTTGGGCAATTCGTGAAAATGTCGGAATGGTTTTCCAAAATCCCGATAACGAAATTGTAGCGGCGATTGTCGAAGACGATATTGCATTTGGTTTGGAAAATTTGGGGATTGAACCTTCAGAAATTCGGCGGCGCGTTGACCTTGCGTTGGAAAATGTAAATATGACGCCGTACAAAAATTTTTCGCCGAGCAAACTTTCAGGCGGGCAAAAACAGCGAATTGCAATAGCGGGCGTAATTGCAATGCAAACAAAAATAATTGTCTTCGACGAGCCGACGGCAATGCTTGACCCGCAAGGACGCCGCGAAGTTTTAAGTACGATAAAAAAATTGCACGTGCAAGGCTTGACGATAATTTTAATAACACATTTTATGGAAGAGGCGGCAACTGCCGACAAAATTTTTTTAATGGAACGCGGCAAAATTTTAAAAGTTGGTACGCCGCGTGAAATTTTTTCAAACGTCAAAGAAATAAAGCGACTCGGCTTAGATGTTCCCGTTGCAACGGAATTGTCGGCGCGCCTTAAAATTCCAAAAACAATTTTGACTGCTGAAGAATTAATCGCCGAAATTTAGGGGATTAATCCTAAATACTAGGGAATAGGAGATTGAAAAAAGCCGCCCGTCACTAAAGCCGCAGCTTGACTTTTTTTAGGAGCGTGGGAAAAAGTAGAGACCCCAAAGGGGGGCACGAGTTACCAAGAGCGTATTTAAACCGAGCGGCCCTGACGGGCGGGAAGTTTCTTTCTTTTAGGCGGCTTTTCTTTCTTTTCAAAGAAAGAAAAACCGTGTTAAATTAATAAAAAAATTAATTAATTTCCTAAAGATTTAACCTCCGCGCTAAATGTGCTATAATTCAATTCAAAAAAGTTGGAAGTAATTATGCGAAAAATTTTTTTTGTAATTGGATTTTTTTTTATGTTGGCGGGAGTTTTTGGCGTATCGTACACTTGGAGCCACGACCACCGCAAAACAGAATTTTTGGAAGAATACGCCACGCTTGAATTTGCGGCGTCACGCGACGGCGGCGGCTATTTGGAAGGCGCAAATTTAAGTTTGTGGGATTATCGATTTGACAAGGCGCAATTTTTAAAAAAAGCTATAATTTTTATTGACGGCGTGCCTTGGGAAGTTGACGCCGCCACGCGCCAAACTTCTTCAAATGTTCGCAACGAAAACAAATTATTTATCCAATTTCCAAAATCAAGTTTGCGGGATATGTTGACGGCGAAAGAATTTCGTTTAAAATTTTACTACGATAACGGGCAATCAATTGACTTGCCTTTAGGTTCAAAAGAAATGCTCGCGTGGCAAAGAAAATTACGTTGGTAGGAGGTATTTTTTGAAACAAATAATTATAAATTCGGATGACTTCGGCAGGCACAAGCTTATAAATTTGGCGGTGGAAAAAGCTTTTCGTAACGGTTGCCTGCGCTCGGCAACTGTTATGGTAGGTTCCAGATATTTTGAACACGCGCTGGAAATTGTCAAAAGAAATCCCGATTTGGGCGTTGGGATTCATTTTACTTTGGCGAATGGTTTTCCCGTGTTGCCGCCTGAAGAAATTCCTTCGCTTGTTACGCCCGAAGGTTTTTTCCATTTAAACTACGTGGAATTTTTAAAACTTTATGTTAAAGGAAAAATTAACCGCGCGGAAATTCAAGCAGAGCTTGCGGCTCAACTTGAAAAGGCTCAACGCGCGGGCTTAAAGTTGACTCACTTTGACAGTCATCAACACTTGCACCATTTTCCGGGAATTATCGGAATAACTTTGAAACTTGCGAAGGCGGCGAATATCCCCGCTATGCGCGTTGCAGATACAAAAATTTTTGACGGCTCAATAGATAATGTCGGGCAACTTATTGGGCGGCTCGGCTTGGGTTCGCTGTCGAAATTTGCGGCATATTCCGCGCACAGAAAAAATATTTTGACGCCTGATCATTTTTCGGGAATTGTTGCAGGCGAATCTGTTACTGAAAGATTTTTAACCAAAATTATAAAAAATCTCGACGAAGGTACAACTGAAGTTATGCTGCACCCCGGCACCAAAAATGACGTGTTGCAGAAATTTTGCCAATGGGATCACGATTTTGAGGCCGAATTAAAAGCCGTTACTTCAAATAAAATTTTAAAGCTGCTCCAGGAAAATGATATTACTGCTGTAAATTTCAGCGCACTTTCTAAGGGCTAAGGAAGAAGGAGAAAGGAAGAATGAAGAAGGGATTTGAAAACTTTTTTCTTTTTCCTTTTTCCTTAATCCTTAAATTTCGACTGAAAGGAGAAATTTCAATGGCTATTTTCAAATTAAAACCTGCTTGCAAAGATTATCTTTGGGGCGGGCATAGGTTGGTTGAAGAATACGGCGTCGAATATGACGGCGCAATTTTGGCAGAGGCTTGGGAACTTTCGGCGCACCCCGCAGGCGCGTCTGTCATTACCAACGGCGAATACGCGGGCAAAACTTTAACAGAATATCTTGACGCGGAAGGGCTTGAAGTTTTGGGTACGCACTGCCGCCGCTTCAGAGAATTTCCTATCCTTACAAAATTTATTGACGCCAAAGACAATCTGTCAATTCAAGTGCACCCTTCCAACGCCTACGCTTTAAAAAATGAGGGGCAATACGGCAAGACCGAAATGTGGTATGTGCTTGACGCGGAGGACGGCGCGTTTTTATATTACGGTTTCAAGCAGGAAATTTCTAAAGAAGAATTCGCGCAGCGTATCAAAGAAAATACCTTGCTTGAAGTTTTAAACGCCGTGCCCGTCAAAAAAGGCGATGTACTTTTCATTGAAAGCGGAACTTTGCACGCAATAGGCAAGGGTATTTTAATTGCCGAAATTCAACAAAATTCAAACGTAACTTACAGAATTTACGATTACGGCAGAGTCGGCGCGGACGGCAAAAAACGCGATTTGCACATTGAAAAGGCGTTGGCTGTTACCAACAGAATACCGATTGTTAAAAGTTCTGAAAGTTATCCGCACGTTGCAGACTGCGATTATTTCACTGTTGACAAATTAAACCTCGACGGCAAATTAACTTACCGCGTGCAAGGCAACGTTAATGAAAAATCTTTCTTAAGCATTTTGATTTTGGACGGCGCGGGCGTTATCAGCAGCAAGGGCGAAAAACTTTCCTACAAAAAAGGCGATTCATTTTTCTTGCCTGCCAACAGCGGCGATTGGCAAATTGAGGGAACTTGCGACGCACTTTTAACTACAATTCGTGAAAAGGCGAATCCAATTCGCGTTGGTGTAAATATTGGAAGTTCCGAAATTCAAATGGGTATTGTCAACGAACAAAATCAGCTGATTAAAATTAAAAAATATCCTACCAATCCTAAACGCCCTGCGCGAGAAATTATCGACGAAACAGCCGAAAATATTTTAAAACTTTTGGCAGAAAATGATATTCCGCTTGAACAGTGCGTAGGAGTCGGCGTTGGTGTTCCCGGCACGATTGACAGACGCAAGGGTACGGTTGTTTATTCAAATAATATTCGTTGGGAAGATGTGCAACTTACAAAAACGCTCGGCGAAGTTATTCCTTGTCCCGTAAGAATTGCGAACGACGCAGATTGCGCGGCATTGGGCGAAGCAGTTGCAGGAGCGGGCAAAAATTTTTCTGACGTTGTAATGTTTACGCTCGGCAACGGCGTAGGCGGCGGAATTATTTTAAACGGCGAAATTTTTGAAGGCGGGATAATGGGCGGCAGTGAAGTCGGGCACCAAGTTATAAGAGTACACGGCAGGTTATGTACCTGCGGGCGTAAAGGTTGCCTTGAGGCGTATGTTTCAGTTCCCGCGCTGTTGAAGGCGGCGGCTCAAGTTGCAGGCAAAGAATTGACGCTTGAAGAAATTTTCACGCTTGCCAAAAATGAAAACGTCGAAATGATGGAAGTTGTTGAACAATATACTTTAATGCTCGGTCAAGGGATTGTTAATATTGTCAATATGTTCCGCCCGCAATTAATTTTGCTCGGCGGCGCAATGAGTGCTTACGCAAAAGATTTTATTGAACCGCTTACAGATATTTTGAAAGAAGATTGTTTCGGCGGCGTCCACGCTCCAATCCCGCAAATTGCAATAGCCGAACTCGGCAGTAACGCGGGAATGATTGGAGCCGCTAATTTGTAACTGGAGAAAAATTTTATGCTGTTTGCTATAAATGTTGCAGGGATATTTGTATTTTTGGGAATTGCAATTTTTTTCTCAAGAGACAGGGCGAAAATTAATAAAAAAACAGTTGCAACACTTTTAGTTTTTAATTTAATAATTGCCGCGTTTTTGACAACTTCGCCAATAGGGCGTGAAATGATTCTTGCAGTATCTGCCGCCCTAAACAAAATTATTGCAATTTCATATGAAGGCGTGGCGTTTGCAATTCCAAATTGGGTAAACGTGCCGCAAATGAATTTCGTAACTTCAGCGTTAATGCCGCTTTTAATGATTATGCCTTTAATGGACACGCTTACATATTTTGGAATTTTGCCGAAAATAATTGAGACAATCGGCAAAGGTTTAAGCTACCTTACAAAGTTACCAAAATTTGAATGTTTTTATTCGATTGAAATGACGGTACTCGGTGATACTGAAGCAATTCCAATATCACGTTTTCAGTTGCAGAAAATGTCAAGTACGCGTTGTTTAACAAATGCAATGATGTCGATGAGTTGTATTTCGGCGGCAATTTTAGGCGCGTATGTTCAAATGATGCCTGAAGAATTTATTTTGACGGCAGTACCGCTGAACATTATAAACGCGCTGATAATTTCGCACATTTTAAACCCGCTGGAAGTTCCACCGGAAGAAGATTATATCGTTAAAATCGAAGGCGAAAACAAGCCGAGTTTTTTTGTATTTTTGGGCAATTCGATTGTCGGCGCGGGCAAATTAATTTTTATAATTACGGTTATGGTAATTGCGTTCGTCGCGCTTGCGAAGTTAATCAACGCGGGCTTGGCTTTAATCAATCCCGCAATCAGTTTGGAATCAATTTTGGGCTTGATAATGTTCCCGTTTGCAATGCTTTTGGGGCTTGAACCGGCGGAGGCTTTACAAGTCGGCGAATTTATGGGCTTGAAATTGGTTACGAATGAATTTGTAGCGATGCTTTCTGTACAAAGTTTACTGCCGAATTTTAGCGAACATATGAAGGCAGTTTTGACGGTCTTTTTGACAAGCTTTGCAAATTTAGGGTCCGTCGGGATAATAATCGGCTTATTTCAAGGAATTGTCAGCACAGAAAAAGTTGAGTACATTTCCGCCAATTTGAAATATCTTGTAATTTCGGGGATTTTGGTTTCTTTAATGTCGGCGGCTATGGCGGGGATTTTTATTTGGTAAATTGTCTTTATTAAATGTTCTTTCTTTTTCCGAAGCAAAAAAGAAAGAACCAAAGAAAAGTGCTTTTTTTCCCGCCCGTCAGGGCCGCTCGGTTTCTGTACGCACGTAGTAACAGGCGGCCCCCTTTGGGGCCTCTACTTTTTCTGACGCATCTAAGTTACCGTGCGCTGCGGCTTTAGTGACGGGCGGCTTTTTCTATTCCCTAGTGCCTTAAATTAATGGTAAAAATTATGCTTGAACAAATTACAAATGTTTTAAAATTTATTCAAACGACGCTGATTTATATTGTATACCCGCCGATTTGTCCCGTCTGCAAAGAAATTGTTGACGAACGACACAAGCTCTGCGAATCCTGCGCGAGGGAAATTATTAAACTCGACGAAGAAAAAATCATCCCTGCGCCAATAAGCGGCGTTATGCGCGTTACAAAATATCGAAATGGTACAAGGCAGCTTTTACGCGCGTTAAAATTTGACAACAATACAAACGTGCTTGCCGCTCTTCAAAGTATCCTTTATGACGTTGGCAGCCGCCCCGAAATTGATAATTTTTTGTCAAAAGTAAATATTGCAACGTATGTACCGCTGCACGAAAAAAGATTGAAAAAGCGCGGCTACAATCAAACCGAATTAATTTTCAAAGATTGGCTGACTTCTAAAAATTTGCCCGCTGAAAATTTGTTAATCCGCACGAAGGCAACGCCGCACCTTTACAGCTACAATCCCGCCGAGCGTAAGGAAATTTTGAAGGGCGCGTTCAGCTTGGCGGAAGGCGTCAACGTTGCAGGCAAAAATATTTTGATAGTTGACGATATTTTTACAACGGGCGCAACTGCGGCGGGTTGTGCGGAAGTTTTGAAAAACGCGGGCGCAGCGAAAATTTTTATGCTTGCGTTTGCGTCAGATTTTGGAGAGCAATTTTTATGAGCAAATCTTTTCGCAGTCTTGCCGGCTTCGGTAAACGAATGGAGTATTATTTTATAGGGCAAATGTTGCGCGAAGGACTTGAATGTTATGTTCCTTTGGTTGACGATAACGGCGTTGATTGTATTATAAAAAAGTCTGACGGTACTTTTATAGAAATTCAAATTAAAGCGCGTTCAAAGGACGTTAAACAAGGCGACGCCGCTTTATTTTCGGCTATTGAACATTCTGCACGCGCCAATTATTATTTTATATTTTATTCGGAGCGGCTTGATTGTATGTGGATTTTGTCTTCAGAAGAATTTTTGAAAGAATGCGTTACAAATAAAAACGGTAAAAACGTTGGCAAGCACAGCATTTGGTTTAACGGTTGCAAAAATAATCGGGAATATTGCAAGCCGAAATTTGACAAGTACATTTGCAAGGATTTTTCTAAATTTAAATAGTGAGGGCTGAAAATGCACGAAGCAACATTGGCAGAAAATATTTTACAAATCGCGCAGGACGTAGCCGCCGAAAATCACGCGCAAAAAATTTTGGCGGTAGGTTTAAAGCTCGGCGAAATGGCGGGCGTCGAAGTTGACGCGCTGAAATTTTCTTTTGACGTTCTCAAAAAAAATACAATCGCCGAAAACGCCGAATTGAAAATTAATCGCGTCCCGATTCAAGCGCAATGTAACAAGTGCGGAAAAATTTTTACCGTTGCAAGTTACAATTTTTTTTGCCCCGAATGTGACGGGATTTTAATTTTGCAGAGCGGGCGCGAACTTTTAATTGAGTTCGTCGACTGCGAATAGGAGGAAAATTTTTTGGCAACGATTAAAGCGCACATTAAAAACATTGCACTTTCACATACAATTTTTGATTTACCGTTTGCATTTATGGCGGCGTTGCTTGCGTCGAACGGGCAAGTTGACGCGCGGACACTTTTTTTAATAGCGTTGGCTGTAACTTCGGGGCGCGCGGCGGCGTTGGCTATTGATAATTTGGCAGATTTAAAATTTGACAAATTGCAGCCGCGTATGAAAAATCGAATGATGGTACGCGGAATAATTTCAAAATCTGAAGCGTTACTTTTTATAATCGGCTGCCTGCTGATAATGGTTGTAACTGTCGCGCAGTTGCCGCCAATCTGTTTAAAACTTTTGCCGCTTGCCGCGTTGCCTTTCATAATTTATCCCTTTACAAAAAGATTTACGGGATTTTGTCACGTATTTTTGGGCGTGGCAATAGCAATGGCACCTGCGGGCGGTTGGGTTGCAGTTACGGGCGAAATTTTTTCTGTACCGATGATAATTTTATGTTTGGCGGTAGTTTTTTGGATGGCGGGATTTGATACAATTTACGGCTTGCAGGACGAAAAATTTGACAGGGCGCACGGCTTGCACTCAATGGCTACCGAATACGGCGCAAAGGGCGCGTTCAAAATTTCTAAATGGTTTCACGTCCTCTGCATAATTTGTTTTTTGGTGTTAGGAATAATTTTAGATTTAAAGGGGATTTATTATTTTGGCGTAGGAATTGCAACGGGGACTTTGATTTATCAGCGCAGCATTGTTACGCCGAAAGATTTTTCACGAATTACTCAAAGTTATTTTATGCGAAACGGGATTGTTTCAGTTGCAATTTTAATTTGTACGTGGCTGAATTACGTTTGGTAACTTTACGTAACTTTACGATACAAATTTAAAGGAGGTTTTAAAATGCAGATTAATCCTGTTAACGGTTGGAGCAAAAATTTTACCGCGTACGAAAATTCGCAAGACGATTACTCAAAAACTTTTTCAAAAGTTCTAGACAACGTCAAACACGGCAGGGCGGCTGACTACGACGCCGAAAATATTCAAAATCAAAAAGTTCAAACAATGACGCAAATTTTATCTGACGGCTCAACTTTGGTTACGGTGTACGACGAACGCGGCAAAGTTATTTCTCAGCATAAAACCGCCGCCATTCGCGCAGATTCTGACGCACAAATTTTAAGCACTAAAGTTGAAGAAAATTTCGGTCTTGACGAACTTTCAAATTTCAATCTTGTAAATATTTATTTTCGGTAAAAATTTTTCAGGCAGGGAACCTGCTTTTTTATTTTAAGGTTAAAAATTATTAAGGCGCAGTTAAATCTGCGCGAAAAATATTGACGCAAAAAAAGTTGCCTTGTATTATTTGCAAGGTGATTTTTTTTTATTGGGGGGAGTTGGAATGTTCAAAGACACTGTAAAATTTTTTTCAGAGAGTTATAAGCCGCACAAAAAAATTGTAGCGTTCGTAATTTTGGGGTCATTGGCGGCAGCGGGGCTCGGCTTAATTGCGCCAATGCTGATTCGCTACATTATGAGTGAACTTTTGCCGCGAGGAATTTCTCAAGAAATGATAATGACGGCGGGCGGCTTATTTTTAATTTACGCGGCGAATTATTTTTTAAATTACAAAGTTGAATTCTTCGGGCGCGGTATGGGCGCAAAAATTGAATTTGCAATGCGTGAAAAGCTTTTTAGGCACTTACTGCGAATGGGCTATTCATTTTTCGATAACGCAAAAAGCGGGCAACTTCTTTCAAGGCTCGTCAATGATATTTCCGAAGTCGGCAATTTAATGTTTGCAGTACCGCACTTGCTGATAACTTGCGCCGTTACAATTTTTGGTTCAACGATTTTAATTTTTTACTTAAATTGGCAACTTGCAAGCGTTGTAACAATTTTGCTGATTGTAAAAACTTTTCAAGTTATGAAAATGAATCGTGATATGAAAAAAATGTTTATGGCGGCGCGTGAAAATACGGGCGATTTAAGCGGGCAAATTTCAGAAAGTTTGCAGGGAATCCGCCTTGTAAAAATTTTCAACAATGAAGAAATTGAACTGCAGAAAATGTTGCAGGCGGGCGAAAATCTTTTATCAGTTCAAAAAAAATCTTTCGGCACCGTCGGCAAACTTCACGGCGGTATGGATTTTTTTTCAAACTTAATGAACTTGACAATTACAATTTTGGGCGGCGCGTTAATCAGTTTAAAATTAATGACAATCAGCGATTTAATAGCGTTCCTGCTGTATATGATGCTTTGTATGCGCCCTGTCTTTCAAATTATGATGATGACTGAAATTTATCAGCGCGGAATGGCGGGCGTCCAACGCTACAAAGAATTAATGGATTTGCCCGAATCAAGCGAATTGTCTGCAGAAAGAATTTCAAAACTTGAAAGCGTCGACAAGCAAGCTATAGAATTTTCGCACGTCAATTTTTCCTACGAAAACGGCTTGACGATTTTTAACGATTTTAATTTAAAAATTGCAGCGGGCGAACATATCGGAATTGTCGGAATGACGGGCGGCGGCAAAACTACTCTTTGCGAACTTTTGCTCGGTATGTACGATTTAAACGGCGGCAAAATTTCAATCAACGGCAAAGATATTAAAACCGTCAAAACTGAAAGCCTTCGCCGTGAAATTGGAATGATTCAGCAAGATACATTTTTATTTTCTGCAAGCGTCAAAGAAAATATTGCATACGGGCGCGCAGATGCTACTGACGCGGAAATTATTGAGGCGGCGAAACTTGCAGAGGCGCACGAATTTATTTCTGCGCTGCCCAACGGCTACGATACTTTCATTGGAGAGCGCGGCGTCAAACTTTCGGGCGGGCAAAAACAACGTTTAGCTATTGCAAGAATGTTTCTGCGCAATCCCAAAATTTTAATCCTTGACGAGGCAACTTCCGCGCTTGATAATGAAACTGAAAGGCAAATTCAACGCGCAATGCAAAAACTTTCAGAAAACCGCACAACAATTACAGTTGCGCACAGATTGGCGACAGTTCGCAATTCAAACAGAATTTTGGTACTTGAAAACGGCGCAATTACCGAAGAAGGCACGCACGAAAATTTAATTGCAAAGCACGGCGTTTATTACAATCTTTCAAAAAATATTGCCGCTTAAAAAATTTTGTGTAGGGAAAAAATTATGCCGAATTATAACAACGCGGATTTACTTGACGGGATAGAAATTTTTTTCAACGCAATAAAAGCAAAATGTTTAGGCTATGAAGAATACGCGGCGGAAATTATAAAGTCGCGCGGCTTTTTGTTGGAAGACAACGCGCTGATTTTGAGCGATAATTCACATAAGGACGACGCCGATTATTTGAATAAACTTTTGACAAAAGAAAATATCGGCAAGGTTGAAGGCAACAAGATAATTATTTTTCCCGGCGGCGATGTTGAAAAAATTTTTTATTCAAACATTATTGGCGGAAGTGAATCCTGTCTTGCTTATGGAATAACTTTCAAGCAATTTCTTTATTACAATTTTGCGCCAAAAGTGCCTGTTGTATTGTTGGAAAAATTTATAGCAAGATATGTTAAAGCAATATCTGCTTGCGGCGTACAAACTCGCGGTTCTTGCGACGGCAACCATAATGACAGACGAGGGCGCAAGCTTTCTATTGAAATTTCAGGTGAACATTATGCACTTTGGCACAAAATAATTTGCAAAAAATGTTTGGCTGACAAATTTAATCTGCACCGGAATGAAGGATATGATAAAATTGAACTTAATCAAATGACTAAATGGAAAACTTACATTGAGTTAAACCGCGCCGCCGAATTTTTGTACAATCATCGCCTGGAAATAAGAGCAATTCGGCGTAAAGCGTCTGACGAAATTATTAACAATATGACAAAAAAATTATCTGACGCGGAATTGGCGGAAATGTTTGAGAGAAATGCAAATAAACTTTTCGACGATTTAAAAAGAAATATCCGAACTTAAAAAATTTTTTCGGCAGTTGAAAATTTCGCCAAATGTGTTATTATAATCAAAAAATTTTTTGGAAATTTTGAGAGGAGCGTTTATTTAATGTTTGCGATAATTATCGGAACTCACGGCGAATTTGCCAACGGAATTTTGGAATCCGCGCAAATGATTTTGGGCGAAGATTTAGTTAAAAACGGCGTACGCGCAGTTATTTTAAAACGCGGCGAAGGTCCCGAAAATGTCATTGAAAAATACAAAAAAGCTATTGAAGAACTCGGCAGCCCCGAACGTGTTTTATTCTTGAACGATCTGCGCGGCGGCACTCCCTACAACGCGGCAAGCACTTTGGCTGTAGGCGACGAACATTACGGTATTGTTGCAGGCGTAAATTTCCCAATGCTTATCGGTATGATTCAGGAACAAATGACTGACGACGGCTCGGCAACTATCAAAGAACTTATGCAAAAAGCCGTTGACGCCGGCAAAGACGGCATTATTCCTACAAGTTACGATGATTTGAATACTCCTTCCGAAGACGAAGACGATTTATAAGGGTTCCAGTGTCCCAAGGAAGAGGGATTAATGAAAAAAACTTTTCCCTAATCCCTGGAACCTTGGAACCCTAAAAAAAGGCGGTTGCTCCCAATTTGAGAGTAGCCGCCTTTTTGCGTGGAAAAATTTTTAGAAATTAATTATCGGATTCAAGCAAGCCGTACGCGCCGTCATTGCGCTTGTAAACTACGCAGAAATTTTCGCTCTGCGCATCGCGGAATACAAAAAAGCTGTGGTTCAACAAATTCATTTGCATAATAGCTTCTTGTACGTCCATCGGCTTAACAACAAAACGCTTGGTTTTTACAACGGGATATTCATCGCTTTCTTCTTCGTGCAATGCTTCGTTACGCGCCTTTTGTTCTTCAGCCAAAATTTCGGATTTAAAGCCGCCGCCGCGAAAACGACGTTCAAGCTTGGTTTTCTGCTTGCGAATTTGACGCTCCAACTTTTCAACAACCAAATCAATCGAAGAATACATATCGGCGGTTGATTCTTGCCCGCGCAATACGAGCCCGCCGCGCGGAAGTTCCGCCGTAACTTCGACAATGTGACGCCCTTTCTCAACAGCAAGCAGTACTGAAACTTCTTCGATATTTTCAAAGTAGCGGGTAATTTTGCCGACGCGCTTTTCTACGTATTCGCGCAGGGTAGGTGTAACTTCAACGTTTTTTCCTCTTATGTTGAATGTTGCCATAAATCTTCAATCCCTTCAAAATTTTTTATTTTAATTTTAAGAGGTTACCTTTTAAAAAAATTATGTGCTTACAATTAAATTTTTTGAAATGTACTTTTTAGGAAACAGGAAACAGATTCAATTCCCTGTCTCCTCTTCCCTGTATCCTGTTTCCTTTATTAATCAAGCGCGTTCAATGTAATTTCCTGTACGTGTATCGATTCTCAAAACGTCGCCTTCATTAATGAAAAGCGGCACGCGGACAACATAGCCTGTTTCAAGCGTGGCGTTTTTGGTTGCGCCCGTTGCAGTGTTGCCTTTGACGGCGGGTTCACATTCTGTAACTTTCAATTCAACTGAATTTGGCAAGTTGACGCCGATAATACGCCCTTTGAAAGTTTGAAGATTGACTTCCATATTTTCCATAAGATAATTTAAAGCGTCGCCGAGTTGCTCTTTGGTAAGTTCCATTTGCTCATAGGTTTCAGTGTCCATAAAAGTATACGCGCCGTCAGTTTCGTAAAGGTACTGCATTCTGCGGGTATCGAGGCGCGCGGGCGGCATTTTTTCGTTAGGGTTGAAAGTGCGTTCAACAACCGCGCCTGTTTCAACGTTTTTAATTTTTGTGCGGACGAACGCCGCGCCTTTGCCGGGTTTTACGTGTTGAAATTCAACGACTTGCCAAGCGTTGCCGTCAATTTCAATCGTTAAACCTGTCCTAAAATCGGTACTTGAAATCAATTTAATCATTCCTCCAAAATTTTTTTACATTTTATAATAAATGTTTGTATCAAGCAAATTTTCAGTTTTCGCAAGAATCGTACTTGCGCCAATGTCGCCTATAACATTTGTAGTTGTGCTGATTCTGTCTTCAAGGGGACTTATCCCCAAAATAATTGCTATTGCTTCAGCGGGTACGCCGAACATTCCGACAATAGCCGCCATTAAAACTACAGCCCCACCTGGTATTCCCGGTGTTCCTATCGAAACCGTAAAAATTGCAAGCAGCAAAGTAAAAATTGCCGCGCTGTCAATTTCCACGCCGTACATTTTTAAAAGCATTATGCAAGTTGTCGAATAAAAAATTCCCGTGCCGTCCATATTGATTGTTGCGCCTATAGGAATTGAGAACGAAGAAATTTTTGGCGAAATTCCAATTTTTTCTGTACAAAATTTCATTGTAAACGGCATTGTAACACTTGAAGAACTTGTTGCAAACGGAATTGGTGCGGCAACGGCGAAATTTTCCCTAATGTCATCAACATTGTTGAATATGTGCAAATCATCAGCAAATTTCCAATGACGTAACAACCCAAAAGTTTTACAAGCAAAATTACTGAATCCATTCCCAAATTTACGACAAGCCCCGCCATTGCAAAAAATGTTATAATCGGGATAAACGCCGCAATAGCCGTTATAAGCGTCAAACAAAAATCATTTGCCGCGCGTGCAAAGTCATTTAAAATTTGAACTTTGTCGCCGAGTTTGTTAAGACACAAGCCGAAAATTACCGCAATAAAAATAATTTGTAAAAGTGTCCTGTCAATAACGGGTGTCAGCAAATCTTTTGGGATAATGTTGACTATTGCTGACAGCAGCGAAAGTTTTTCTGTAGATGCCGTGCCTTCGATAATTCCTACTTGCGGGACGCCGCTTGCAAAAACAAAATGCGCCAATGTCAAGCCTATACTTATTGCAATAATAGTTGTCAAAGAATACAAGCCGATTAATTTTCCGCCGATTCTTCCGATACTCGCCGAATTTGTCAAACCTGTAATTCCGCTGATAATGCTGAAGAAAACAACGGGCGCAATCATCATATTCAGCGCGTTCATAAACATTGTATTGACGGAGCCGCCGATTGTTTCTGTAAAAATTGAAATTACTTCGGGGCTTGCAAAAAATTTCAGAATCAAGCCGAAAATAATTCCCGTAACCATTCCCAAAATTGTATATTGCAGTTGGCGGTTGGCGGATTTGTGCGCTTGAATAATGACAAGATTTTTATTGCCCTTGCGGGCGTAATACATTTTTTCGGCGTTGGATTTTAAAATTATAGTGCGAAAATAATCTTCGTCGTTTTCGTCAAAATCCGTTGCAGAAATCAGCGGGTTATATTCTTCGCCTGAATTTTCCAGCGTCAAATTTAAATCGCCTAAACGTTTTGAAATTGTAACTTGGACGCCTTCAGCCTTGCCGAAATTTACCATTCGCATAAAAGTTTCTTCAAGCAAAAGTTGGGCGTTCATTGATTCTTTTTTGGAAATTTTTTCTTTGGTCAGTGCCTCGTCAATTTGTTGTACAGTTTCAGAAAAATTTTCTGTAGTCATTAAAAATTTTTGACTGTTAAACAAATTCTACACCTCAAGTTTTTTTACATTTTATAATAAATATTTGTATCAAGCAAATTTTCAGATTTTGCAATAATTGTACTTGCGCCAATATCGCCGATAATATTTGCGATTGTAATGATCCTGCCTACAAATGGAGTTATTCCAAAAATAATTGCTACCGCTTCGGCAGGAACTCCAAATATTCCAATAATCGCCGCCATTAAAACTGCATTTCCGCCGGGTACGCCGGGCGTTCCTACTGAAACGGTAAAAATTGCAAGCAATAAAGTAAAAATCGCCGAGCTGTCAATTTCCACGCCGTACATTTTTAAAAGCATTGTGCAGGTTGTTGCATAAAAAATCGCCATACCGTCCATATTTATTGTTGCGCCTATTGGAATTGAGAATGAAGAAATTTTCGGCGAAATTCCAATTTCTTCTGTGCAAAATTTCATCGTAAACGGCATTGTAACGTTTGAAGAATTTAGTGCAAAGGGAATTGCTACAAAGCTGGACAATTTTTTCAGCAACGGGATTGGAGAAATTTTACTGAACATCAGCAACATTAAACTATATGTACTAATCATCAGGAAAGCTCCAATTAAGAAACAAATTAAAAGTTTGCCGAGTAAAATTATTGAATCCATTCCCAAATTTGTGACAAGCCCCACCATTGCAAAAAATGTTACAATCGGAATAAACGCCGCAATAGCCGTTATAAGCGTCAAACAAAAATCATTTGCCGCGCGTGCAAAGTCATTCAAAATTTTAACTTTGTCGCCGAGTTTGTTAATGCACAAGCCGAAAATTACCGCAATAAAAATAATTTGCAAAAGTCCTCTGTTAATTATCGGCGTTACCAAATCTTTTGGGATAATGTTGACTATT
>CAJOCQ010000005.1 GCA_905233135.1 uncultured Selenomonadaceae bacterium
ATAAAATAAGTTAGACATAAGCAATCCTTTCTTTCAAACTTATTTTATCAAAGAATTGCTTGTGTTTTTACTTTTTATAGTTTGCCAACAGCCCCTAATCCCTATTATCTGTTTCCTGTTTCCTAATCTCCATATCGTTATGCCAATGAACATAGCCGCCCGGCAACGACAAATATTTATTCGGGCTTACAACTTTGAACTGCAACGCAAGCGGCACAAAGTCGCACAAGTCAGGAGAATCTAAACTTTCTTCAATAGGGATTGAAATTGAACAGGCGAAATTGTAAAGTTCCTGTCGCAATTCAACTTTAAATTTCCAGTCAACAATATAAATTTCGCCGCGCTTGGCGTCAAAAATCGCCTTGATTTCGCTGAAGCGTGAATCGTTGTAAACCAAATCTACGCCGTTTAAATTGCGAATGTGATAACCAATCCCCAACGCGGGAACGTCTTCATTGAATTTTATAACCATTCGCAAAACAACTTCTTGCCCGAAAGTTACTTCAAAAATCGGCTCGCCGTCCAAATTCAAAAGTTGCACGTTTTCAAAATTCGCCGCGCCGTTTTGTACGCGCTGATACGCTGCATTTTTATTAAAAATTTCTTGATTCAGCTTGATATTTTCGGCGGTTGCAGGCAAATTAATTTTCCCTTCGGCAGAATTTTTGCTTGCGCGTTTCATTTCTTGAACAATATCAGAAACGGCTTCGCTTTGCCCGCCTGTAAGTTCGTGGCGCAATTTTATAATCGAATCGCGGTACGCCTCGACAACTTCATTTGCGCTCGCGTCCATTATCAGCTTGCCGCCGTCAATCAGAAAAGCGCGTTGGCACAAATTTTTTACTGCAAATGTATCGTGGCTGACAAATAAAACCGTTACGCCGCCTTCAATCATTTTGCGCATTTTGTCCATACATTTACTTTGAAAAAAAGCATCGCCTACACTCAACGCCTCATCAACTATCAAAATATCAGGCTCAACAAAAGCATTGACGGCGAAGGCAAGCCGCGCGAACATTCCGCTTGAATAAGTTTTGACGGGCTGATTGATAAATTCGCCAATGTCAGCGAAAGAAATTATATCGTCAACTTTATTATCCATTTCTTCGCGCGTGTGCCCCATCAAAAGCCCGTTCATATAAATATTTTCAACGCCCGTCATTTCGGGATTGAAGCCCGCGCCGAGTTCCAGCAGGGAGGCAATTTTCCCCTTAACTTCCAAAGTGCCGCTTGAAGGCGTCAAAACGCCCGTAATAATTTTTAAAAGCGTAGATTTACCTGCGCCGTTTCTGCCAATCAAGCCTACGTTTTCGCCGCGTTCAATTTCAAAGGAAATATCTTTCAGCGCGAAAAAATCTTTGCTGTATCGTTTATGGAAGGGATTCAACGCCTCTTTCACGCGGTCAATATCTTTTTCGTAAATTTTATAAGCCTTCGATAAATTTTCAGCTTTTATAACAATTTCGCTCATAAAATTACCTCATAAAACGTCGGCAAAGTGCGGGCGCAATTTTTTAAAGCATACCGCGCCAATAAACATTATTATTAAAGTTACTGCCCAATAATACGCCGTCAAATTGTAATGTTGCCAAAACCATTCGTGGTAAATGAAACTTTGCCTGTAACCTTCAACGAAATAATACGCGGGATTCAATTTTAGAATCATTGAAAATTCTTCGGGAATCATTTTAAAGCTCCAAAATATCGGCGTCGCCCAAAATCCAAATTGCATTATCATTCCTACAAATTGTCCCACGTCGCGCAGAAATACCGTCAGCGCACTTGTAAGCCAAGATATTCCCAACGCCAAACATATCATCGCAAAAAGATAATAAATTATTTGCAGGTTGTAGATTGAGACCGAATAGCCGTAAATTGCGAACATTAAAAACATTACCGCTATAAAAAAAATGTGTACAACCAACGCGGACGCAATTTTCACTATCGGCAAAAGTTCCACGCGGAAAACTATTTTTTTAACAAGGTAGCTGCTTTCCAAAATTGAAGTTGAGGCACTTTGTACACTTTCGCTGAAAAAAAACCAAGGGAACATCCCGCAAACTAACCAAAGTATGAACGGGAAATTTTCAACCGGCATTGCTTTAAAGCCAACTTGAAACACGAACCAAAAAATTAAAATCGTGATTGTCGGCTGAATGAACGCCCATAAAATTCCCAAGTACGAGCCCAAATACCTTTGCCGAAAATCCCGTTTCGTCATTTGCCATAAAAGTTTTCTGTTATTAACTATGTCAATTACCAACGCAATAAGCGCGTTAAGATACCGCAATAAAAAAACCTCCGCTTATTCGGCGTGCCTTCGCTTGAAACTTTCGCCCGGTACGCCGATAACAAAACTGTTGTCAGACTGATTTTCTTTTGTCGCGCTGCCTTGCGAAATTATAACGCGGTTGCCGATTTTGGTTTTCGGTGCAACAATCGAATGAATACACAAAAAGCACTCTTCGCCCGTTTGTGCGCCGCCACTCAATGCAGAATAGGGAGCAAGTTCGGAAAAATCCCCCAAAACTGCGTCATGCGCACAAGCTCCCCAAAGATTTATAAAGCAATAATCGCCGACCGTAGCATTTGCGCCGACATAGGCGAAAGGAAAAATTATAACGCCCTTGCCTATTTTCGCCGTGCGGAAAATTTTTGCAAGCGGATGAATCAGCGTCATAAATTCGCCGCCGCGAGCCAAAATACTTTCGGCAACTTTGCGCCGCCCCGTAACGTCGCCTATAGCCAAAATAAATCTGTCATTCGGTTTAACTTCGTAATCTTTGATAGTGCCGAGAATCGGCGGATAACCTTCAAAGCCGTCGAGTACGTCAAGCGTATCTGACAAAAAGCCTTTAATTTTGTATTCGGGGTGGTTCAAATAAGTATCTTCAAAAACTTCCAAAGTTTCGCGCCCGTTGCCGCCCGCGCCCAAAATTATCACATCATACATAAAAATTTCCTTCCTGTTGCCAAAAATTTTTGTGCATTGAACATTTTAAAATTATAAACTGCGGCAGAAAATTTTCAAGCCGCCCCAAGCCGTAACCAAAAAATTTCATTGTGTCACGGTAAAACGCTTCAAAAAATTCACGCGGATTATTTTTCCATAGCGCAGAATATTTTTCAAGGATAAAATTTTTGCCGACTTTACCCGCACCGCCGAAATTTTCCCTAATCCAACTTTCGCGGTTATGAAAAACGCCGATATCAAAGTAGCGTTTAAATTCCTGCGCCGCCGTGTAATTGTGCGAATGGTAAACCTGCGCGAGGGCGTTGTAAAAAGTTTTGTAGCCGCTTAAAAGCATTTTCGCCGCAATATACATATCTTCGCACAAAATAACATTTTTTGGAAAACCGCCGACCTTTTGCAAAATCTCAACATTGTAAGCCGCAAAAGAATTTGACGCCATAGCCGCCTTCATACCGAAAAAATTTTTACTTTCAAGCGTGCGCAGTTGACTTTTCGGCGGGTAATTGAACTCGCGCAGGAGTGCCGCCTCAAGCGTGGCGTTGGAATGTGGAAGTTGACGCCCGTAACTTAAGCCGACGCTTGAATCAGTTTCAAAAATTTTTACCAATTCGGCAAGCGTCGTTGAATCCTTTAGGAAAATATCTTGAGTCAAAAAAATTATCACGTCGAGCGGCAAAAGTTTTTCAAGTGCAAATTGCCGCGTTGCGCCGTGATTAAAATTTTTTCGCTTTATGGTAAAGACTTCAAAGCCGAATTTTTTTGCAAGTGCGGGCGTGCCGTCCGTCGATTCTGAATCTACAATTAATTTTTTAGTTTGCAAAGTTTGAGAATTAATTTGTTGCAGAAGTTTTTCAAAATTTGCGCCCGCGTTCAAAGTTGGAATGATTAGCCCGCACTTCAATTTTTCAGCTCCGCGTAAACTTCAAAGGCGCGTTTAACCGCGTCATCAATATCAAAATATTTGTATTCGGCGAGCCTGCCGACCGCTTTAATTTGCGGGAAATTTTTCAATTCGTCAAAATACTTTGCGTGCGCTTCTTTCGCCGCGTCCGTGAAAACGGGATAGTAGGGAACATTTTCGCCGACAATGTAATTTTGCGGAAATTCTTTTAAAATCGTCGTTCGCGCAGATTTTGCGGGGTGAATCTTTTTAAATTCGGTAATGCGCGTGAAGTTGTAATTGTTGGGATAATTGACTGTTGCCGCCGCCTGAAAATTTTCGGCGTCAACAGTTTCAAATTTCATATCAACGCTCCTGTATTCCAACGCGCCGAATTTGTAATTGAAAAGTTCGTCGAGCAAGCCGGTATAAATAACCTTGCCGTTAAATTCTGCGTCGAAAAGAAAAATTTTACCGTCGCGCAGGGTTGCAACTTCGTTAAAAGCCGTGTTTAACATAAGCTTAATATTTTTGTGCGCCAACATTTTTTGAAACATTGCGGTATAGCCGAATTTCGGCACTGCCTGAAATTTATCGTTAAAATATCTGTCGTCGCGGCTGATTGAAACAGGCACTCGCGCAGTAACCGCGCCGTCGATTTTATCGGGCGTCAAATTCCATTGCTTTTCGGTGTAGTGCAGAAAAATTTTTTCGTAAACAAAGTCCGCCAAAAATTGTAAATCTGCGCTCGGCGAATTTTTCAATTCAAGGATTGGAATTTTTTTGCCGTACTCAAAATTTTGCAACAGAGCAACTTCCAGCCGCTCCGCCAAATTTTTTGGAAAAACTTTATACAGCGTGTTGAAGTTGAAAGGTATCGGCGCGGCTTGCCCGTCAATCATTGCCAAAACTTTATGTTGGTAAGTTTGCCACTCCGTGAACTTTGAAAGGTAGTCAAAAATTTCCGCGTCGTCGGTGTGGAAAAGGTGCGGTCCGTACTTGTGAATTAAAATCCCGTTTTCGTCAATTTTGTCGTAGCAGTTGCCGCCAATATGTTGCCGCCTTTCAATCAGCAAAACTTTTTTATTTGAGTCCTGCGCGAAGCGTTCAGCAAGAACCGCGCCCGAAATTCCCGCGCCTATAATTACTACGTCAAACATTTTTTAAAGCCCTCGCCGCAATATCTTTCCTGTAGTGCATATTTTCAAAGCTGATAACGTCAACGCATTTGTAAACTTTTTCGATAGCCGCCTGAATATTTTCGGCAGTAACAGTAACGCCCAAAACGCGCCCGCCGCTTGTTAAAATTTTGCCGTCAACTTCAGTCGTACCCGCGTGGAAAATAAGTGCGTCGAGACTTTTTGCCTTTGTAATTCCTTCAATCGGCAAATTTTTTTTGTAAGACTTCGGATAACCGCCGCTTGCCAAAACTACGCAAACTGCACTTTCATTGCGCCAAGAAATTTTTTTGTCAGCCAAATTGCCGCTCGCGCAGGCGTCCATTATTTCCAACAAATCACTTTCAAGCAAAGGCAAAACCGCTTGTGTTTCAGGGTCGCCGAATCTTGCATTGAACTCAACAACTTTTGGCGCACCGTCAACAATCATCAAGCCCGCGTACAAACAGCCTTTGTAAGTAATTCCTTCAGAATTGAGCGCGGCAATTATCGGCTTTAAAATTTTTTCTTCGGCAAGTTTCGCAACTTCAGCCGTAACAACGGGCGCGGGCGCGTACGCTCCCATTCCGCCCGTATTAACGCCTTTATCGCCGTCGTTCAAGCGTTTATGATCTTGCGCGGCAACCATCGGAATAATATTTTTGCCGTCAGTAAAGGCAAGAATTGACGCCTCTTCGCCGTCCATAAATTCCTCAACAACAATTTTTGAACCCGCCGCGCCGAAATTTTTCATTTCGTCCACCGCGTTTAAAGCGTCGTCAAGATTTTGTGCAACGATAACGCCTTTGCCCGCCGCCAAGCCGTCAGCTTTTATGACGATAGGTGCGCCTTCCTTGCGAATATAATTTTTGGCGGCGTCGGAGTTGTCAAAGACTTCAAATTTTGCGGTAGGGATATTGTATTTTTTCATTAAATTTTTTGCAAAGATTTTGGAGCCTTCCAACTGCGCGGCGTCCTTTTTGCAGCCGAAAGATTTAATGCCTGCGCCTTCGAGCGCGTCAACCAAGCCGTTTACAAGCGGTGCTTCAGGTCCAACAACAACCATATCAATATTTTTTTCCTGCGCGAATTTTACAACAGCCGCGTTGTCATCAATGGAAATATTTTTGACAAGTTCTGCGTATTCGGCAATTCCGGGATTGCCCGGCAATGCATAAAAATTTTGGAGCAGCGGACTTTGAGAAATTTTCCACGCCAGCGCGTGTTCTCTGCCGCCGCTCCCAATCAATAAAACGTTCATTCAATCACCTTTAAAAATTTTGAAACATTACGAATTATGAGCATAATTATTTAAATAATCGAGTTGACGCAAGCTGTGATGTTGATTGAGCAACTCTTTAATTACAGCCTTTGCAATATCGGGTTCAAGAATGTAGCAATAACCGGCGTTGGTGTCGCCGTATTTGTCAAACGCGCTGTATTTATCAAGCTTGTACTGCATAATAATATCTCTGAAAATTCCGAGCGGCAAATAATCTGAAAGTTCGACGTATTCGCATTTTACCAGCCAGCCGTCAATATCTTGCCAATTCGGAAGTTCTTCAGGCATTGGCGCGGTAGCATTCCCTTGCCAGCCTTCTTCCGTAAGTTGCGCCATTACTTCGCTTACAGCTACAATATTTCCCTGCAAGCTGTGGAGGACAATATCGCCCGCTTTCATTATCGAAAGACTTTCCCAATAGAAAAACGGCGGCTTATTGTACTTGGCTTTTTGCGGTGCCCAAAGGAAACTGCCGTCCCTTTCAATTTCGTAATTTACGCCTTGACACGTCAGAAAAACTGTTGGCGGAATATACATTTTTTTCAACTCCTCGAAAAATAATCAGCAATTACAGTATCATAATCGGCAGTATGGGAGAATGCTGCGGCTGCTAATTTTTTTCTTGTTTCGTAGTTGACTTCTCCTGTTTCTGTAATCATTTTTGCAATTTCGTCGTAAGTGTCGGGATTTGTAACCACTGTAACGAATTTAAAATTTTTTGCGGCGGCGCGAATCATTGCGGGGCCGCCAATGTCGATATTTTCAATAGCCTCCTCAAGCGTGGCGTTGGGTTTTTGAATCGTCATTTTGAAAGGGTACAAATTCACAACAACCATATCAATTGGCAAAATTCCGTTTTCCTGCATTTGTTTGACGTGTTCGGGGTTGTCACGAACTGCCAAAATTCCGCCGTGAATTTTCGGGTTGAGAGTTTTAACGCGCCCGTTCATAATTTCGGGAAATCCCGTAACGTCGCTTACGTAAGTAACGGGAATACCAGCCGCGCGAATTGCCTTCATAGTGCCGCCCGTTGAAATTATTTCAACGCCCGCCTTGCTTAATTTTTTGGCAAATTCAACCACGCCCAATTTGTTCGACACGCTTACCAAAGCGCGTTTTATTTTTAATTCCATAATTTTTACCCCCTTATAATTTTAAATTTTTAAAGTTTATATTTTAAATGTACTTTCTTTTTTCCAAAGCAAAAAAAGAAAGTACCAAAGAAAAAGTGCTTTTTTTCCGCCCGTCAGGGCCGCTCGGTTCCAATGACGCTCGTAGTCAGTGAGCCCCTTTTTGGGGCGCAAACTTTTTCCTACGCTACAACATTACCGCGAGCTGCGGCTTTAATGACGGGCGTTTTTTTTCAGTTGCAATTCACTTTTGCCTACTGCCTTTAAATCAGTGTTCAACTTTTTTTATAAATTTTGCAGGCACGCCGCCGACAATGGTATAAGGTTCAACGTCCTTTGTAACAACTGCGCCCGCTGCAACAACCGCCCATTCGCCGATTGTCACCCCTTGCAACACCGTTACATTTGCGCCCAGCCAAACATTATCACAAATTTTTATTGGCGCGTAATTTAATTTTCTGTTTTTGGCTGGCTCCAGAGCGTGGTTAGCCGTCGCCAAAACTGCGTTATGTCCAATCAAGCAATTATCGCCTATTGTAATTCCGCCTTGGTCTTGAAACTTACAGCCGCTGTTCAAAAAAACATTTTTACCGAATGTAATATTTCTGCCGAAATCTGCATAAAACGGCGGGTACATTCTGAAACTTGCGTCAACTTTTTTCCCGTCATCTTGCTCATCAATTCAACGAGTTCTTCAGGCGTATGGTAAACCGAATTTATTTCCATACAAGTTTTAACAGTTTCTTGGCAAATTTCACGGAAAAATTTCAGCCGCTCTTCGGGAACTCTGCGCGAGGGGTGGTTATCGTCAAAAAAGCCTGCAATTATATCTTCAACTGTCATAATTATTTCTCCAACATTTTTTTATACAAGTCATTTTCAAAAGTAACTTCCATTTTTTTTGCAACGTTAAAAATAATTTCGTCCTGTTCGTCAAGTTTTGCAATGTAAAGTTGCAAGCCCTTTGTAATTTCGCCGTCTTTGTCGAATGGCTTTGCGCCCTCAAGCAAATTTTCTGCAATATCCTTTTGTTGCTTGAGCAAATCTATCAATTCAGATAAAAGCGGCTTAAAGCCTTCATCTTTTTTCACTTTGCCGCCTCCAAAATTTTAACGTGCCGCCCTTCAATTTTCAATCTGCCTTCGACGAAAAGTTGAATTGCCTTCGGGTAAATTATGTGTTCCTGTTCCAAAATTCGCGCAGATAAAGTTTCTTCGGTGTCGTCGTCTTTAACTTCAACCGCCGCCTGTAAAATTATTGGTCCCGAGTCCGTGCCTTCGTCAACAAAATGCACTGTGCAACCTGAAACTTTAACGCCGTATGCAAGCGCGTCCCTGTGCGCGTGCGCACCTTTGAATGACGGCAACAGTGAAGGATGAATATTCATCAGCCGCCCCGTGAAATGTTTTACAAATTCGGGACTTAAAATTCTCATAAAGCCCGCCAAAATTACCAAGTCAACGCCTGCAAGATTTTTTAAAATTTCAGCTTCAAAATCTGCGCGATTGTCAAAAGTTTTTCTGTCAATGCAAATATTTTTAATCCCCGCAATTTCTGCGCGTTCCAATGCTTTAACGTTCGGTTTATCTGTTATGACGATTGAAATTTCAGCTTGCAACGTACCAGCTTTTATTGCGTCAATTATCGATTGTAAATCAGTACCGCGCCCCGAACATAAAACCGCTAATTTAATCATTGAAAAAATCGCCTCGAATCTTGACGCCCGCGCCTTCAACTACGCGCCCAATCTTATAAAAAGTTTCGCCGTTATTTTGCAAGTGCGAAAAAATTTCGTCAACAGAATTTTTGTCAACAATCAAAATCATACCTACGCCGCAATTAAAAGTTCTGAACATTTCGCGCCAATCGACATTGCCCCAACTTTGCAACAATTTAAAAATTGTCGGTACATTCCAAGTTATTTCAATTTCTGCGCCGCAATTTTCGGCAAGCGCACGCGGAATATTATCATAAAAGCCGCCGCCCGTAATGTGCACCAAGCCGTGAATTTTTTCGCCGAAATTTTTTATAAGCGGTAAACAAGTTGCAGGATAAAGGCGCGTTGGCGTTAGAAGTTCTTCGCCTACAGTTTTTTCAAGTTCGGGAATTTTATCATTGACTGAAAATTTTTTATGCTCGAAAACAATTTTTCTAACCAAGCTGTAGCCGTTGGAGTGCAAGCCGCTTGACGGCAATCCGATTAAAATATCGCCCGCCTTCACTCGCGCAGGAGTGATTAAATTTTTCTTTTCGACGACGCCGACTGCAAAGCCCGCAATGTCATATTCGCCCGTTTGATAAAAGCCGCTCATTTCCGCAGTCTCGCCGCCAATTAGTGCGCAGCCTGATTCTTTGCAAGCCTTCGCTACGCCGCCTACTATTTCGGCTACTCGCGCAGGTTCCAATTTCCCTACCGCCAAATAGTCAAGGAAAAACAACGGCTCCGCGCCCTGAACTAAAATATCATTCACGCACATTGCAACGGCATCCTGCCCTATCGTGTTATGTTTATCAAGCATAAACGCAATTTTTAATTTTGTGCCGACACCGTCCGTGCCTGAAATCAAAATTGGTTCGTCATAATTTTTTAATTTGAAAAGCCCGCCGAAGCCGCCCAAATCGCCCAAAACTTCTGCGCGGTAAGTTTGTCTTACGGCATTTTTTATCAGCTGTACAGATTCGTTGCCCGCGTCAATATCGACGCCCGAATTTTTATACGTCATTTTTTCCATTTAAAAACTCCCTTCAGAAATCAGCTTTTTCCAATCAATCAAAGGCGCCAAAAAATTTATTTCGGTATGCGTGGAAAGTGAAGGTATCGCCGAAATTAATAAACGTTTTCGGCGTTCGGTTATATAATTTTCAAGCATTATGTTTATCATTAAATTACTTATTCCTACCCCCCCCCTTTTTTGTACGGCGTATCTTATTTCTTCCAAATTGTCTTGCTTCGTCAATAAAATAAAAGCCGGAAAATCCATTGGTATTTTTCCCTGTGAAAATTTGCGCCAAATTGCCCTGTCTTCCAAAAGAGTTTTATTTTTGGCTGCAAATGTCATTGTTGTTGAAATGTTACTTCTCCAATGAGTATTTTTTGTTATGTAGATTGAAGATTTTGGAAAATCGCCGTGTACGAAAAAATTTGGTCCGTTGCCGTCATAATGATATAAATCAGGATGGTCATAAAGCGTAACATAATCTGCAATTTCCAAGCCTTCCAAAATTGCTTCACGGCTTTTAGGCAAATGAAAATAATCATCTTCCAATAAATAAATACAATCTTCCGCCGAATAATTTTCAATAACTTTATCCATTACGTAATTGAAACTTCCCGAATTACTGCCGGTATTTATTGCCAGAACGCGCAGATTAAAATTTTTCAAAGTATTAAGCGTTTCGTTTTCGCAGTCATTCGCTATAACAAATATATTTTCAGCCCCAAAAATTTTAACGGCGTTTTGCAAACATTGCCATTTATCTGCAATTTTTACCTTGTTTGCATTACTTTTGTCGGAAATTCTGTAAATTACATTTAATTTTTTATAATTCATAACGTTAGATTAATCACCTCTGTCTCAAAAAGTTGGGATATTTTTTAACAAATTCTGAAAGATACGGCAATTTGATATTTTCAATATTAAAATTAACAAGTTCTGAGGCAGGTATTCCTTTTCTGTTAAACAAATCCTTGCCGTTTTTAATAACGTCTTCGATATGATTTTTATTGCTGAATTTCTCATCAGAATTTTTATTAATTTCATTTGCGTCAACAATCGAATTCATCTTGTTAATAATTTTTTCAACGCCGCCCATCCATGAAAAATGATAACCGCCATTGAGTACACGCGGAAAAACTGTTCGCAAATTTCTAAAATCTTGCGGCGTGGTTAAATTTTTTCTTTTTGTTAAAATTGTACCTTGCCAAGTACCTTGCTTTGGTGCCCAATCGAAATAATAATACAACAACTGCTGATCCATAGAAATTGGGCTGACTTCCAATAAATCGACGGCGTGAACCATTAATTGACAAGGCACGCTAAGCCGCTGCCCTCCAAAACGGGGGGGGGTAGCAGGTAGGGGATAATTTGCAAATACGGGCGTTTGACGATTGTTAATTCTTTGCAAAACATCGGGAGCCCAAATTTCGTCCAAATCAGAAATAAAAATTAAATCGTCGGGCGCGGCGTCTTTTATACCTTCTGAAATTGCATTGCGGTGCGCGTTCTCAAGCGACCAATCGCCCGTACCTTTGTAAGGTAAATCAAGTTTAACCATTATATGGCGAATTTTCGGTAAAAATTCTTTAAAGCGTTCTTTGTTTTCTTGAAAGAAAAATGGCTCGGGAATATTTGTATGTCCCCTGTCTGCTTCAACCAAAACGAAATAATCTACAACGTCCCAAAGACTTTTCAAGCGCAATTCCAGAAGTTCAAATTCATTGTAAAACATAAAACAGTCGTAAACCTTCAAAAAATTTCCCCCTATAAAAAAATAAGGGAGCAGCGGCTTTAAAAAAAAGTGTACTCCCTTCAAAATTTTCCAATGTTAAATTAATAGTTTCTGATAACTTGCACCATTTCCCATTCAATAGGCGTTTCGTAACGATTGGCAATGCCGCTGTAACCTTGATCATTTGAAAATCTCATAACATCGCGGCTTGAATCGTACCAAAATCTGTAATCAAGAAAACTTGCACTGCCGTTACCTTTAACCATTTTCAAAGTAACATAAGTAGTACCGTTTGAACGCCCGATAGTTTCAGTCATAACGTAGCAATTCCAGCCTGTAGCGGGCGAAGTGCCGACAAAATGGTCGTAAGCTTCGGCGGTATTCGGCGCGGCGTTAAAAGTTAAAGCTGCTGCCAAAATTCCTGCCATTAAAATTTTTTTCAACATAAAAATCACCTGCGTTAATTTTTATTAGTATGTTTTAGGCGAACGAAATCTTGAAACAATGGTATTCCACATTTCCCATTCAATAGGCGTTTCGTAACGATTGGCAATGCCGCTGAAGCCTTGACTGTTAGAAAATCTGATAACGTCGCGGCTTGAATCGTACCAAAGTTTATAGGCAAGATAACTGACGCCGCCGTTGCCTTTAATCATTTTCAAAGTAACTTCATAGCCGCCGGGAATATTGGATATAGTTTCAGACATTAAATAGCAATCCCAGCCCGTTGCAGGCGAATTGCCGACGAAAACATCTTCAGCGGCGGCGGTATTCGGCGCGGCAGTAAAAATTAATGTAACGCCGAGAATTGCAACCGCAAAAATTTTTTTCAACATAAAATTATTTAAGCAGTAACGCGGTGTAACATTTCTTTATACGCCTCTTCGACGCCGCCCATATCGTGGCGGAAGCGGTCTTTGTCGAGTTTTTCATTTGTAGCCATATCCCAGAAACGGCAATTATCGGGCGAAATTTCGTCCGCCAAAACTATCCTGTCTTTTGAATCGCGCCCAAATTCCAATTTAAAGTCAATCAATCTGATATTTTTTGCTTTAAGGAAATTAATTAAAATCTGATTGACGCTGAAGGCAATATGTTCAATTTCGTCGAGTTCGTGAACGCGGGCAATATCCAAAACCATAATATGATAACGGTTTAAAAGCGGGTCGCCGAGTTCGTCATTTTTGTAATCGTATTCGAGTACGGGAGTTTTAAGGGGCGTACCTTCGGGCAATCCGAGACGTTTTGCCAAACTGCCTGCTGCAACATTGCGGACGACGACTTCAAGGGCAATCATACGGAGCATTTTAACAACCATTTCGCGATCGCTGATTTTTTCTACAAAGTGGCTTTGAATGCCGTGAGTTTTCAGCAGGTTGAAGAAAAACGCGCTCATTTCGTTGTTAATTGCGCCTTTGCCGTTAATAGTGCCGTGTTTTTCGCCGTTGCCGGCGGTGGCGTCGTCCTTGAAATAAACAATAAGTTTTTCGGGGTCGTCAGTTTCGTAAACGATTTTTGCTTTGCCTTCGTAAAGGACTTTGGTTTTTTCCATAGTAGAAGCTCCTTTCGATTTTGGGATATATAAAAAATTATTTTTTCTGTTGACGCAACCGCTGCAAGCGTTCCAATTCGAGACGTTGTTGTTCGCGGCGTTGTTGCTGTTCGATTTGTTGGCGGTAGCGGCGTTGTTGTTGGTCGAGGCGTTCTTTAGTTTGTCGCTGTTGACTTTCAATCACTTCGCGGCGTTGACGTTCGCGGCGTTGTTGTTCCTGTGCTTGTTGACGTTTAAATAAATCGTCTGAATTTGATTGCGCGTTATTTGCATAACAAAAGTTGAAAGAAGTTAAAAAAATTGCCGCCGCTGCTAAAAATTTTTTCATTTGAATCACTTCTTTCTGAGGTGTTTGTTATAAATTTAAGTTTTTTATTTAGCTTAAATGTACTTTCTTTTTCCGAAGCAAAAAAGAAAGTACCAAAGAAAAGTGCTTTTTACCGCCCGTCAGGGCCGCTCGGTTTCGATACGCCCTTAGTAACAGGATGCCCCCTTTGGGGCGCAAACTTTTTCCCACGCTCCAACATTGGTACGCGCTGCGGCTTTAGTGACGGGCGGGTTTTCAAGCTACTTTTGCCTCTTGCCTATTGTCTTAAAAATTATTTTTTAGTTTCTGCAAAGGCGCGTTTGACATAATCAGCCTTGCGTTCGACTTCTTTAACCATATTTGCGCGGTAGTCATCGAGTTTCTTTTTAAATTTCGGGTTGCTTAAAGCAAGAATTTCTGTAGCGAAGAGCGCGGCATTTTTTGCGCCGTTAATAGCCATAGTTGCAACGGGAATACCGCCGGGCATTTGTACGGTACTTAAAAGAGAATCCCAGCCCTTCAGCGGCTCGGCGTTAATCGGTACGCCGATAACAGGGCGCGTGGTGTACGAGGCAACAACGCCCGCCAAATGTGCCGCGCAACCTGCCGCCGCTATGAAAATTTTTACGTCCTTTGCGTGGCATTGGTCAACAAATTCCTTGACGCGCTCGGGCGTGCGGTGCGCGGAAGCAACCGTTAATTCTACGTCAACTTCAAAATTGTTCAGCAGTTCAACAGATTTTTTCATAACGCCCCAATCGCTGTCACTGCCCATTATAATTCCTACATCCAAAATTTATCCCTCCTGTTATTTTTTAGTCAAAGTTTAATATTTTAGCCCTTGCTTGTCAAATTTTTTTAAGCTTTAACAACTTGCAAATGCTTGACGTAAAATCTGTACGCAATGATTAAAAATACCATTGTAAAAAACCAACTGATACCGTAAACTGCCATTAACGTTGCGTAGGTAGGAATTTTCGGAAAAACAGTCAAAACCCAAGCAATTCTGATTCCGCAGACAAAAACCAAAGTAATAATTGCAGGAGCCATTGAAATTCCGTAGCCGCGCATTGAACCTGAAATTATTTCCATAATGACAGAAATTATTTCGGGCGCGATTATGTACCAAAGGCGAATTATCCCCAATCTGATAACTTCGCTGTCTTCGTTGAAAAATCTGACAAGCGGCTCTGCAAAATATAAAATTGCCGCCGAAAGTATAAACATTAGCAAAATATTTATCTGCAGTGAAACTTTTGTAACTTCCTTGCAACGTTCCAAATTGCCCGCGCCGAAATTTTGGCTGACAAAAGTTGTTGCCGCCTGCCCGAATCCGCTTGTAAGGCAAAAAACATTTATTTCAATCGTAAAAGCCGCCGCGCTTGCCGCCATTGCGTCCGCGCCAAGCGCGTTTATTGCGGATTGTATCAGCAAGTTTGACAGTGAAAAAACCATTCCTTGAACGCCCGCAGGCAAGCCTATTCTGATTGTTTCTTTCAGGCAAGATTTTTCAATTTTTAATTCGGTAATGTCAAGGTGAATGACGCCTTCAGCTTTTCGCAAGCCGTGAAATAAAATAATTGCGCTTACGACGTTTGCAATAACCGTAGCCCACGCCACGCCTGCTACGCCCATATTAAATTGCAGTACAAAAATTAAATTCAATGCGATATTTAAAAAGCTTGCGATTGTCAACGCAATTAACGGCGTGCGCGTATCTCCTCGACTTCTGAAAATTGCTGCCTCAAAATTGTAAATCCCCATTGCAGGCAAGCCGACGGCGTAAATTCGCAAATACGTTTCAGCCATTGGAGCGACTGACGCGGGCACTTGCAACCATTCAAAAACAGGATTTACCAAAATTTCTGCAACGCCCCAAAGTGCAACGCCGACGATTAACGCCAATAAAAAAGCCGTATGCACAGCGTCATGCACGCGGTCAAATTTTTCTGCGCCGATATTTTGCGCTATTACTACATTTGCGCCTAAACTCAAGCCCATAAATAAATTTACAAGCAAGCCAATCAGTGCGGTATTGTTTCCTACAGCCGCCATTGCGTTTTTGCCTACGAATTGCCCCAAAACTGCAACGTCCGCCGTGTTTAAAAGTTGTTGCATTACGCCCGTTAATGCAAGCGGCAGGGCAAATATAATTATTTTGTCCCACAGCGTGCCGTGCAACATATCAAGTTCGCGAGTTCTTAACATTTTTTTCCCAAGTTCTAATTTTTTAATTTTTTAAGTTTAATATTTTTTTTATTTAAATGTACTTTCTTTTTTTCAGTCGCAAAAAAAAGAAAGTACCAAAGAAAAAAGTGCTTTTTCTTTCGCCCGTCAGTGCCGCTCGGTTTCTGTACGCTCTTGATAACAGGTGGCCCCCTTTGGGGCCTCAACTTTTTCCTACGCTTCTAAGTTACCGCGCGCTGCGGCTTTAGTGACGGGCGGAAATTCGCCTGGCGTCATTTGGTTGCAGTTATATTTCAGCAAACAGCAAGTGCCGCGCGTCCTGCGCGACTTCTTACGGGGCGCACGTCCTGTGCGCCCCTTTTTTAATTACCTGACTTCTAAATCTAAATCGTTGCGAAGTTTAATAGCTTCGGCAATATGTTTAGCATCAATTTGCGCCGCGCCGCCGTCCAAGTCAGCTATTGTGCGCCCGACTTTTATAATTCTGTCATAGGAACGCGCAGAAAGTTTTTTCACTTCAAAAACATCTTTCAAAAGTTTTTCGGCGTCTTGCGTCAATATGCAAAGTTCATTCAATATTGCGTGATTCATTTGCGCGTTGCAGAAAAGATTATATTTTTTCAGGCGTTCAAGCTGAATTTTTCGTGCCGCAGAAACTCTTTCACGTACTTTGGCGGAAGATTCAGCCTTTCTTTTTGATGTCAATTCGTCATATTTAACGCGCGGCACTCTTATATGAATGTCGATTCTGTCAAGCAGCGGTCCAGAAAGTTTGCGCGTGTAGCGTTTAATTTCAAGCGGCGTACATTGGCAATCGTGGTCTTTGTCGCCGTACCAGCCGCAAGGGCAAGGATTCATTGCACAAATTAAAATTAAGCTTGAAGGAAAAGTTAAAGTGCCGCCGATTCTGCTGACAGTAATTTGGCGTTCTTCCAAAGGCTCGCGCAGGGATTCAAGTACATTCTTTTTAAATTCGGGCAATTCGTCCAAAAATAAAACGCCGTGATGAGCAAGCGTAACTTGACCCGGTTTTGGAATTGTGCCGCCGCCGATAATTGCCGCCGTTGAGGCGTCGTGATTCGGATTTTGGAAAGGGCGTTTTGTAATTAAGCCGCTGTTACGTTTCAACTTGCCTGCAACGCTGTAAATTTTTGTAACTTCCAAAGCCTCTTCGTGCGTCAATTCGGGTAAAATCGAACTTACGCGCTTTGCAAGCATAGTTTTGCCGCTGCCGGGAACTCCTACCATTAAAACGTTATGCCCGCCCGCCGCCGCAATTTCAAGCGCGCGCTTTGCCATAAATTGCCCTTGCACGTCCGAAAAATCGTCAACAATTTCTATAAAATTTTCTGTTTCTTCGACATGTTGCGGCGTTGCAGGTTTTAATTCAAATTCGCCCTGCAAAAATTCTACAAGTTCAATCAAAGTTTCGGGCGCGTAAACTTCGACGCCTTCGACAAGCAACGCTTCATTGACATTTTCTTTTGCAATGACCAATTTTTTAAAGCCCGCGTCGCGCATCGTAACTGTCATTGGTAAAATTCCGTCAACCGCGCAGAGTTTGCCGTCAAGCGAAAGTTCAGCAATAAAAACAAAGCCGTCGAGTTTATCGGCGGGAAATTTTCCTTGCGCCGCCAAAAGTCCTACCGCTATTGGTAAATCTAAGCCGGAACTGTCTTTTCTTACGTCAGCCGGAGCAAGATTGACTGTAATTTTTTCTTGACGCAGGCGCAAACCTGAATTTTTTATTGCGGTGCGAACGCGCTCCTTTGATTCACGAACTGCGGCATTTGCAAGCCCTACAACGTCGAAGGAAGGCAGCCCGTTTGCGCTGTCCACTTCAACTGAAATTATTAAGCCGTCAACTCCCTGCGTGCTTGCTCCAAAAGTTTTGGCGAACAATTTTAAAGCTCCTTTCAATCGATTTTAGGCATTAGAAAAAAACTAGTGCCTAGTGCCTTTTGCCTAATACCTAAAAATTTTGTCAATTTTTTCCCTGTTCAACGCTTTTTATTTCTTCTTTTGAGGCACCTTTAAGCGCGTAAGTATCAAAGGCGGGGGTATCGGGGATTTTTATTTCTAAATTTGTAATTCGGCAAAAATCAACATTTCCTTGAATCATATCGATATCAAATACATGCCCGCCATTTTTTCTATCTTCCGAAATAAAATGCATATGCCAACCTGCGGCGTTAATTCCGTCCATATAGTCGGGATAATATACGCAAACAAGCGAGCCTTTTATGTTTTCAAAAATAAATGCTCTTTGTGTAACGCTCAATGCATCTTTCAACGTTAAATGATGTGCTTGCGTCCCCGATTCCGACCTTGCGTCTACCTTTGAAAATTCCCCGTTGATTCTGACTGCATACATTGAATTTAATCCAAAATCTTCTTCAATACGAAGTGTCAACCATTTTTTAAGGTTTTCGATTGTATCCATTTTTCCTAAATTTTCTGTTCGATTAGACTGAAAATGACAAACAGAGGCAAACGGCACGCCTCTTTCAGGTTCCGCAATAACTATAACTCCGTTGTTTTGTGCACGGTAGCATTTGCCGTCCAAAACAATCATTTCGCCGTCTACATCTTCAAAAGTTCCAAGCCCCGTATTTCCATGACGGAGCAGTTCTTCAACAGTTATAACAGATTTTGAAAATCCCAACGCTAAAGCTTGCAGTGTAGATACCTGATAGTATTTCACTGTATCAAGATTCATAATATTTTCTCCTGTATAATTTTTTTATTTTCAATTATTGAAAGTACCCTAAAATTCGGAAATAACTTCAAAGGCGTTTTCAATGTAATTAATTTTAAAATCTTTGCCTGCGGACAAAATTTCTATCACGTCAAAACGGCACGCCTTGTCAAAATATTTTTCGTCCTGCAAGAAAACACTTGCCGCCTCAATAATTTTTTTTTGCTTGCGAAGGTTGACGGCTTCGGCGGGTGTACCCTTGCGAATATTGGAGCGCGTCTTAACTTCAACAAAAATAATTGTGTTATCCTTTTCGGCGATAATGTCAATTTCTGACGCGCGTATACGAAAATTTTTTTCAAGGATTTTGTAGCCGTGATTTTCAAGAAAATTTACTGCAAGATTTTCGCCCGCGTTGCCCAATTTTTTTGTAGCGTCAGACATTTAAACTTCAATTACAACTTTTTCAAGTGCGCGGCGGTCTTCGTGACGCGGTGAAGGTTTAGCGTCTGCGGCGGCGTAACCAACGGGGAAAAGTGCAATTAATTCGTAGTTTTTCATTTCTTCAAATTCTGATTGGAGTTTGAAGGCGTCAAACATTCCGACCCAAGTTGTATCGAGTCCTTCGGCTTTTACCGCCAACATTAAATGCGTTGCAACTATTGCGCCGTCAATTTCCGCGTAGTTTAAATCGTCGAAGGGGCGCACGAACGCCTCACTTTTCTTGACGCCGACAACGAAAACCAAGCCCGCGCCGAATGTAAAATTGGTAGCCTTTTTAACTTTTGCCATTGATTCGGGCGAGTTGATTTTCCAAATTTTGTACGGCTGATTATTTTTGGCGGTAGGAGCCGCTATTGCCGCCTGCAAAATGCGCTCAATTTTTTCAGGTTCAATCGCCGTATCTGTCAATTTCCTGCAAGAATATCTTTCCTTTGCCAACTTTAAAAAATCCATAATAAAACCTCCAATATAATTTGAAATTTTTTATAAAACTTTTTTCAACGCGCAATTAATTTTTTCCTGCAAATAAAAAAATCCCAACGACTTTTGCCGAAGGGATTTTTAGATTTTTTTCGCGTTTACTAGCCAAAAATCATCTTACGTGAATAATTTTCCGACTTGGATTATCATTATTTACGTCCGTTTTTTTCTCACCGTCGCCGCCTATATAACGAGCATAAAAGCCGCCCGCGACCTTTTCAAGTTCTTCATCACTCAACTGTGCGAGCTCCGCATTGATTTTTTTGAGATTTTCTTCACGTGTTGACATTTTTAAACCATCCTTTCAATTTGTTTTACATTTTATTATATGCCGTAAAATTTATTTTATGACAAGCTTACAAAAAATTTTTTTATCAATTCCACTGCTTTTCAATCAAATTTTTCCAACAGTTTTTTTTGCGTGTGCCAAAGCCGCATCGCGTGAAATTTCTTTGCCGTTTAAAAGATATAAGTTTTTAGAACTGTCACCAAGCTTTACTTCAATGCCGACAGATTCCCACGAAAGCAGAACGTCCAAGCGTGTCTCTATGTCGTCGGCAAGGTCTTTTGCACTGTAGCACTTGCATTGATGATATCTTGTTCCCGCCAGCAAAGAATTTAAAAATTTGCTGTCATCTGCCGATTCTATGTTAGTGCCGCCTGCAACGCCGTCAAGTTCTTCGTCGCTCAACATTTCGAGTTCGTCATTAATTTTCTTGAGGTTTTCATCACGTGTTGCCATTTTTAAAACGTCCTTTCAAATCTTTTCAATTTGGTATATGCCGCTAATTTGAAATTATGACAGCTTACAAAAAATTTTTTGGCGAAATTTAATTTAAAGAATCGCGAATCTTTTTGAATTTTGATTTCACAATGTTAATAGCCTCATCGCGTGTAATTTCCTTACCGCCGACAAAATACTGATTATCGGACCAAAGAAGAGGTTTAGTTACGCAAGTAATACCGGCTTTTGCCCAACCGGCGTCAACTTTTTTGCTTACAGATTTCCAGTAAAAAGTCGTTTCAATTGTGCCGTCCCAATCATCCAAAATCCCATGTTCGTAAAGGAATCTGGCGTCTTTTACGGTTCCGTCAATAGAACCGCCTGCAACGTTTGCCAATTCTTCGTCGCTGAGTTGTTCGAGTTCGTCATTAATTTTTTTGAGATTTTCATCTATGTTCGCCATTTTTAAAACTCCCTTTCAAATTTCTGTTATTTAGTTATATGCAGGAGTTTTTATTTTATGACAAAAAATTTTTGCCGTTACAACTAAAAAAATCCCAACGACGTATCGAAGGGATTTTTGTCAGATGATTTAAAAAAATTTTTGCCGCAGTTTAATTAAAATCAATCAGAACTGATATGGTGAGATCTTTTAAAATGTGATTTCACATAATCAAAAGCTTCGCGGCGTGAAATTTCCTTATTGTTCAAAAAATACTTGTTAGCACCCATAGGAGCCGTTACGCAAGTAATACCTGCTTTTGCCCAGCCTGCGTCAACTTCCGCGCTCTTGGACTTCCAATAGAACATTACAGGGATTGAGCCGTAATGGTTATCCATAAGCCCATGGTCGTAAAGAATCTGGCTGTCTCCTGCAGTTTCGCCGATAGTACCGCCTGCAACGTTTTCCAATTCTTCGTCGGTCAAACTTTCGAGTTCGTCATTGATTTTCTTGAGGTTTTCTTCGCGCGTTGCCAAATTAAAAACTTCCTTTCAATCTGTTTTTAATTTGGTATATGCCGCTAATTTTATTTTATGACAAGCTTACAAAAATTTTTTATTCTTTCATCTTGGTGAGATCGATAACTTCATAACCTTTAGCTTTTGCGTCATCGAAAAATTTTTTGGAGTCTTTATAGTCAACAAATGGCTGCATAAAAATAGGTTTAGAGTGAAATGCTTCAGTTACCTCTTCCTTCGTCATAGGCTCTTTGCTGAATACGAGGTGGTATCCATTAGCACCGCTGACGTTTGTTCGACCATAATAAATATAACCGTTTGCGCCGCCTACAATGTTTTCCAAATCTTCGTCGCTGAGCTGTTCGAGTTCGTCATTTATTTTCTTCAAATTTTCTTCGTGGTTTGTCATTTTTAAAACGTCCTTTCAATTTGTTTTCAATTATTTATATGCAGGAATTTTAAAATTATGACAAAAAATTTTTTTAACTAATTGATGTATTCTTTCAACTTTTTGTAAAAATTTTCGTGAACTCCAACCATTATAATTATCGTCAAGGAGCCGTCAGCATTTACTTCGACTTTATAAGCTATTCTGTAAGAAATTTTATTGTAGTTAAATCCGTAAGCGTAAATTCCATTTTAATCGCCTGTCTTAATTTGCCCGATTTGCGGATTTTCTGAAATTTTGTTAATAGCGTCTTCAAAAAGTTTTTTCAAATTTTTATCGTTCAATTTCTTTAAATAATTTTTAGCCGGCGGCAGAAAAATTATTTTATTCATTGTCGCCAAAAACTTCTTCCATTGTATAATATTCGCCGTTTGACTGCTCAATTAAATCATTCAACATTTTTTCCATAACGTCGTGGACTTGTGCGCGAATTTCTTTAAATTTATTCAAAAGTGCGTTGCCTTCATAACCTTGATTTATTAAATCTTCCAAAATTTCTTCGTCAAATTCGCCTGTAATCATTTCAACACTTCCTCAAGCTTTTTAAGCTTCGCTGACGTAACTTCTTTTATTGGCTGGAATTTTATCCCATTCAATCAGATTTGCGGCAATATTATTTTTCAAGCCGTAAGCCGCCGCAATACCCGCCGCTTCGCCAATGCTCATACAAGTTGCCTGAATACGCATTGACGCTTGCAGAATAAAGCTTGCACTTATGCAACGCCCCGTTACAATCAAGTTTGAAATTTTATCAGAAACTAAGGAGCGGTAGGGAATTTCATAAAAGCCGCCCTTAGGTAATTTTTCAGAAATTTTTTCGCCGTGCGCGTCGATAAACCACGCAGTACGCGCAACCGCGTCTGGGAAACGGCTTTGGTTGTGATAATCGTCCTCGACAAGATAATATTTGCCGATAATTCGCCACGATTCACGTGCGCCGAGCATAACAGCTTCACGGCTGATATAAGCTTTTTCAAAGCCGGGCAAATGTTTAATCAGATAGTTTGACATATTGTGAATCATTTTGCGCCCGTAAGTAACAGCCTTGCTGTATTCGACAGGGTCAGTTGATTTAAACTTTACGGGAATTTCGGGGAAGTTGCAGGACATAACGCCCGTCTTTCCAATAATTGCGTAAGCTTGCATATATTCGGCTTCTTCCTGCGTAAGTTCGCCCGTTTCTACGCCGCGCGCCATTAAAGCCTCAAGTTTGTAACGCTGTTTCCTGTGCATTGCCTCCGCAATTTCAAAATACGGCAATTCAGATTTGCACCAATCTTCTTGCAAATCTACAACAACATATTTGTAAAGTTTTTCCATATCAATTCCGCCCATTTCAAAACGAAAACTAAGCGGTTGATTGTTGCCGGTTTTTTCGTAGCCGCGCTCGTGCGATACGCCGACGTTTCTTGCCAAATAGGCGTCGCCCGTTGAATCGATAAAAATTTTTGCTTGAATTGCGGCAAGCCCTGCGATAGTTTGAACAATGCAAGTTGAAATATTTTTGCCGCTTGTCAGCGCGTCAACCAAAACCGTGTTGTACAAAATATTGACGCCGCTTTCTTCGCACATTTCGTCATAAATCCAAGATAAAACTTCGGGATTGTGCCAAACTTGTTGAGTAACTTTGTCGAATGGGTCAATTCCCTTATCGCGCAGGCGTTGTTTAACTTCTTCAACGTAGGCAGTATGACTGTTCGGCGCGTGCGTGTCCATAAAAGGATAAACGCAGCCCAAAGTTGCAAGCCCGCCGAGTGCAATACCGCGTTCAAGCAAAACGACTTTTGCGCCGTTACGCGCCGCCGAAATTGCCGCTGCAGTTCCTTAAGGTCCGCCGCCGCAAACGCAAATATCAACGTTGTAAAGCACGGGAATATTTTTTCCCGCGTACTTAATATTTTTGCCGCTAACTTTTTCAGCCGCCTCAACTTTTGAAGTTTCGCCGTTGCCGCTAAGCAATGCGCCCGCCGTCGTCAAACCCGCAATTTTCATAAAGTCGCGCCTTGAAATTGGAATTGAAAAAGAAGTTTTGTCCATTAAAAATTTCCCCTTTCGGTCGATTTTAGGTGTTAGGTGTTAGGTGTTAGGAAAAAATCCCTAAAACCTAACACCTAGAACCTAGAACCTACTTATCAAATTCGCCGCGAATATCTTCGACAGGCGGCGCAATAGGATAATCCCCGCTGAAACAAGCTGTACAAATTGGCAAGCCGCCCGCCATTTCGCCTAAACATTCAAGCGGCAAATAGCCCAATGAATCCGCGCCGATATGTTGACAAATTTCCTCAACAGTGCGGTTATTGGCGATTAACTGATTTTCGCTCGGAATGTCAATTCCAAAATAGCACGGGTGATAAAACGGCGGGCTTGAAACGCGCATATGAATTTCTTTTGCGCCCGCGTCGCGCAGCATTGTAACAATTTGGTTGCTTGTCGTCCCCCTGACAATAGAATCGTCAATCATTATAATTCGCTTGCCTGCAACAACGTCGCGCAGGACACTTAATTTAACTTGAACGCTTTTAATTCGCGTTGACTGTTTCGGCTTAATGAAAGTTCGCCCGACATAAGTATTTTTTGTAAAAGCAATACCGTAAGGAATGCCCGACTCCATTGAATAACCGACAGCCGCCATATTGCCCGATTCAGGCACGCCAACAACTAAATCTGCGTCAACGGGATGAGTTTGCGCCAAAAGTCTTCCCGCAATAATTCTGGACTTTGTAACGCTCATACCGTCAAAAGTTGTATCAGGGCGGCAAAAATAAATATATTCAAAAACGCAACGCGCGGTTTTATCTTTGTCAATAGCCAAAGTCATATCAGATTTAATTTCGCCGTTGGGTAAAATCGTCACAACTTCGCCCGGCAAAACGTCACGCACAAATTTTGCGCCAACGGTATCAAGGGCGCAAGTTTCGGAAGTTATGATATAAGAATTGTCAAGCTTGCCGATAACAAGCGGGCGGAATCCGAACGGGTCACGCGCACCGATTAATTTTCTTGGACTTGCGATAACCAAACAGTACGAGCCTTGAACTTTTTTCAACGCTTTAACGGTTGCATCTTGAACGGAGCGGGCGTGGACTCTTTCGCGTGCAATGTGGTAGGCGATAGTTTCAGTATCAGTGGTAGTTTGAAAAATTGCGCCGCTTTTAGCCAATTCGCGGCGAAGTTGCGGCGTATTAACCAAATTGCCGTTATGTGCAAGCATCAGCGTCCCTTTGATATAAGCCAAAACAAGCGGTTGAGCATTTTCACGGGTGGAGCCGCCCGCCGTCGAGTAGCGAACGTGTCCTACGCCCAAATTTCCATTCAAAGTCATTAAATTATTTTCGTTGAAAACTTGATTGACGCGCCCCAAATCTTTTTGGCAGAGAACTTTATCTTTGCCGTCAAAAGTATCTGTAACGGCAATACCCGCGCTTTCTTGCCCGCGATGTTGCAGGGCGTACAAGCCATAATAAATTGTCGGCGCAACGTCTTCGCCGTCAAGGTTGTACATTCCGAAAACGCCGCAAGATTCACCTACTGAAATATCCATTGCACAAAAACTCCCTTCGGTCGTTTTTTAGGTGCTAGGTTTTAGGTTTTAGGTGTTAGGGAATTTTTCCTAATCCTAGACCTTTTTTTTATTATATTTAGTTTATATAAAAGTTTCAAGCCGTTTTTAACGGGCGGGTTGGTTTTTAGTGTTTTAAAAAATTTTCTATTTGAAATGTACTTTTCTTTCTCATTGCAGAAAGAAAAGTACCAAAAGAAAGGCTAGTCACGCTGGAAGCGCATCCTGCGCTTCGGGCGTGACGGGCGGGCGCACGTCCTGTGCGCCCTCATATTTCATTTTCTATTTCAAAGTTTCAAGCCAAACAATTAAAACCGAAATATCGGCGGGCGAAACGCCTGAAATTCTTGACGCTTGCCCAATCGAACGCGGGCGAATTTCTGAAAGTTTTTCCCGCGCCTCCACGCGCAAATTTTGCATTGAATTATAATCAATGTCGGCGGGGATAATTTTATTTTCCAGCCTGTCAAGTTTTTCTGCAAGTTCACTTTGCTTTTTAATGTAGCCTTCGTAAAACAAAGAAATTTCAACCTGCGACGCGGCGAAGCTTGAAATTTTCGGCAAGTCAAAAATTGTTGAAAGTTTTTCGTAGGTAACATTTGGGCGACGCATTAATTCTGCAAGTTGCATTGAAGTTTTAATTTCGCCAATACCGACGCTTGAAAGTTTCTGATTAATTTCCGCGCTCGGCGTAATTTTTGTTTCAGCCAAAAATTTATTGGCGGCGTCAATTTCGGCAAGCTTACTTTCAAATTTTTTAATACGTTCAGGGCTTGCCAAGCCAATTTTTATAGCGTAGGGAGTCAATCTTAAATCAGCGTTATCTTGCCTCAATAACAGGCGGTATTCTGCGCGAGAAGTCATCATTCTGTAAGGTTCAAGCGTGCCCTTTGTAACAAGGTCATCAATCAACACGCCGATATAACTTTCAGAGCGTTTAAGAATCAGCGGCGCAAAATTTTTCACAAGAGCCGCCGCGTTAATCCCCGCCATAATTCCCTGCGCCGCCGCCTCTTCATAGCCGCTGCTGCCGTTGGATTGTCCCGCCGAAAAAAAGCCTGCAATATTTTTAAATTCAAGCGTAGGTTTAAGTTGCAACGGGTCAATGCAATCGTACTCAATAGCGTAACCGTGTCGCATAATTTTGGCATTTTCCAAGCCGGGAATTGTATGCAAAAATTCAATCTGCACATCAGCGGGCATACTTGTTGACATTCCCTGCACGTAATATTCATTGGTATTCAAGCCTTCAGGCTCCAAAAAAAGTTGGTGGCGTTCCTTGTCGGGGAAGCGAATAATTTTCGATTCAATAGAAGGGCAATAGCGCGGACCAATTCCCTCAATAATCCCGTTAGCCATTGGGGCGCGGTGCAAATTTTTTCTCAAAATTTCGTGCGTGCGTTCGTTGGTGTAGGTAAGGTAACAGCAAATTTGATTATTGGCGGGTGCGTCCGTCATAAAAGAAAAATTTTGCATACCTTCATCGCCGCGTTGAATTTCCATTTTTGAAAAATCTAAAGTTCTTGCGTCAACTCGCGCAGGAGTACCCGTTTTAAAGCGCATAAGTTTAACGCCCAAATTTTTTAGCGCGGTTGAAAGTTTAGTGGCGGCGCGTTGCCCGTTGGGTCCGCCGTCAAAAATACTTTCGCCGATAATAATTCGCCCGCTTAAATAAGTGCCGCTTGCCAAAATTACCGCGTCGCTTAAAAAAGTTTCGCCCGTTTCGCAAGTTACGCCGACAATTTTATTTTCTTCAACCAAAATATTTTCTATCAGCAACTGCTTTAAATCAAGATTCGGCGTATTTTCGCAAACATTTTTCATAGCGGCTTGATAAATTTTTTTGTCAGCCTGCGCGCGCAGAGCTTGTACCGCAAAGCCTTTACCCGTGTTCAGCGTGCGAAATTGTATGCAAGTTTTATCTGCAATAATTCCCATTTCGCCGCCGAGCGCGTCAACTTCCCTAACCAAATGCCCTTTTGCACTGCCGCCGATTGAAGGATTACAGGGCATCATTGCCAAATTTTCCAGTGATAAAGTTGTAAGCAAAGTTTTACAGCCGAGCCGAGCCGCCGCCAACGCCGCCTCTATTCCCGCGTGTCCCGCGCCGATTACTATAACTTCATATTTTCCGGCTACAAACAATTTTAAAGCTCCTTCCCGTCGCCTTCATTTTTCTTTTTTTCTTTGTATTCGTTGAGGAACGGCAAGCCCAACGTTTGCAAAAGTTCATTGGTTTTTTGAATCGACAAATTTTTTTCAATAGCCGCAATAACTACCGCGTCCCATTTATTGCGCGGGTATAAAATTCCGAAGCCGCCGTAACGCAAAAGGTATTGCGTCTCGTCCAAATTTAATTGCATTGCGCGGGAAATTGTCAAAAGTTTTTCCCGCGAAGGATTTCTCGAACCGTCAAAAATATGATAAATATGCTTGTCGTCTTTGTTTATGGTTTTTACAATATCTTTTTTTTCCAAATGTTTTTCCTGCAGCAGTTTTGCTAAATATTCGTGCAGTGACATTGTTAATTCGTTTTGATTCTGCGCGATAAATTTTTCTGCGTCGGGTTTAATTTTTAATTCTTCAAAAAGTTTGTCGGTATCTTTTTCATACATTTTTATTCCCTCCTGTGGTAAGATATTACAAAAAAAATTTAGAAAGGTAAAGCGCAAAATGAATCCCTTGCAATTTTTGTACGATGAAGTTGACATTTTGAAAGACGACAAGAGCGGCAAAGTTTCGCTTGTCTATGATAAAGTTGGAAAAAATTTTTACGTACTGAAAGAGCGGGATTTAAAAGCCGCCGAAGTTTACAGGCGTTTGAGCAATATTAAAAGTTTGTACCTGCCTGAAATTTATCAGACTGTAGAATTTGGCGGCAAATTGTTTATCGTTGAAGAATTTATAAAGGGGCGCACGCTGTTAGATTATTTGACGTACAACAACGGGCTTGACGAAAAAAAATCTGCGCGAGTGTTACAGCAACTTTGCGAATGTTTAAAAATTCTGCACGCGCAAAAAATTATTCACCGTGACATTAAACCTTCAAACGTTATGCTGACAGAAAATGAAACTGTCAAATTGATTGACTTCAGCATTTCGCGCATTGAAAAGGCAAACAAGGAAAACGATACAGATTTTTTGGGAACGAAGGGCTACGCGCCGCCCGAACAATTCGGTTTCGGGCAAACTGACGCGCGCAGCGATATTTATTCTTTGGGCGTAACCATTCAAAAAATTTTGGGCGAAAATTACGACGGCTATTTGAAAAAAATTTTGGCGAAGTGTACCGAAATGGACCCGAAAAACCGTTATCAAAAAGTCGAAGAAATTTTAACTGACATTGACAGAAATTTTTTGCGCCACAAAATAAAAAAAGTTGCAGTAAATGTAACTGCAACCTGCGCGACTGCTTTTTCAATTTTTACGTTGGCACAAAATTTTTTCGCTGAAGAAGAAATTTCCACGCGCACTGAAACTGTTGAGGAAATTAAGCCGCAAAAAGAAAAATCTACACTCGAAAAATTTACGCCGCGCGAAACTTCAAAAAAAGTTGAATGGTCTGAAATTAAAATTCCCGAAAATATTAACGTGTCGATAAATCCCGCGCGTCAAACTTTGGAAGTAAAAACTTCGGAAGTAAAAACTTCGGAAGATACGGAGGAAGTCAGAGACCCGCGCCTCAACAGAATTTGTACGCTGACTTTGAACGGCAAAACTTATAAATCCGGCAATGGCGAAATTTCGTCTGACATTTGGCAGGCGTGGAAAAATGACGGCGAAAATTTTTACCTGCCGCAAAATTTTTCAGTCAATCTGAATCTTGAAAATAAATCTGCCGCGCCGTTGAATATTTCTGTTACGGCGAATTTGAAGGGTGCGCAAAAATCAGAAAAAGTTTTCCCCGCCGTCATTCCAGCCGGTACTTCCAAAAATTTTGAAATTCCTATAGGCGGGCTTGCCTGCTTTAACGGCAGCTTTGAAGTTGAAATTTGGCTACGTGAAAACGGCGAGCCGCTTTTCTGTTTTTGGAACGGCGAAAATTTCAGCAACAAAGGCTATGTTGTAATTTTTTTGACTGACTACAGAAATTTTATATTCAACAAAAAAAAATTTAGTCCGGTGTTCTAAGTGAATACCACAAACAAAAATTTCTGTGTTATTATCAGTATTACAAAAAATTCTTTTGAAAGGTTGCTGATATTTATGGGATTGTTTGGATTTGTAGGTAGTGTTGTAAAGGGCGTTGCAAAAGGCGCGGTTTGTGTGGCAGCTGCGCCCGTAGTTGTTGGTGCAGGGGCTGTCGGGGCTGCAGTCGCTATTGCTGAAGAAGTGGTTGTACCGATTGGCAAGGGCGTTTTAAAAATTAGCGGAGCATTAGCCAAAGAAATATTAAAAAATGCGGCTAATAATATGGCAGACGCTTATAAATATCAACAAAAAGGCGCAGGTATGGAAGATGCCGAATTGTTAGACGCTTATAAAAATTCCAAGTCGCAAGCAGAACGAATCGGTTATGCATCGGTTTTAAAATCAAGAATGAATAACTGATATTTATAATTGACAAAGAATCCGAGCTTTTAATGAGTTCGGATTTTTTAAGAGGAGAGGATAATTATGATGGATATAAGATCTGAACATATAACTTAAGAATACAAATACATCGACAAAGACGGTAACGAACATAAAGTAAAAAAAACTACTGTAAAGCCGTCAACATCCGGTGCTACTGCAGGCGTGTTGGCGGGCGCGGCTGTAGCCGGTGTAGGTGCTGCAGCTGCTGCTCCTTTAGTGGTTGCGTGCGGTGTTCTTGGTCTTATTTTCGGACCGGAAGATTAAAAATTTTTTAAAAGGAAGAGTTGATAATTTTTGGGCTTGTTGAAAACTATTGGCAAAGCCACCGCAAAAGTTGGAAGCAAAGCAGTTAAGGCGGCTATTAAAGAAAATTTGGATGTTGCTAAAGAAGTGGCTGTACCGGTTGCTAAAGATTCATTAAAAAACGTGGCGTTGCCTGCCGCCAAAAATGCTTTAAAGCAAATTGCTAAAGATTTGGTTAAAGACACATTAAGCAAGTCAGTTGAAGCCGACCAAGTGCGCCGTGATTCTAAAGATATGAGTTACGCCGAATTGTTGGAATCACTCAAAGACAAAGATATTTCGGAGGCACAACGTGTCGGATATATTGCGGCGTGGAAGGAAAAACATAAAAAATAATTTGGAGGTTGATAATTATGGGCTTATTGGGAGATATATTAAAAGTTACCGCAGGAGCGGCGGTTGCCGTTGTGGCTGCGCCCGTAGCTTTAGGCGCGGCGGCAGCAGGAACTGCGGGTGCCGTTGTAGGTGGAGTTGTTGGAGCAGCTGCTGCTTCACAAGTTGCAAAAACTGGCGGAGAAATTTTAGTAAAATCAGGGGCTGTAGATGATATAGTAAACCCTAATAAAAAATCTGAAAAATAAATCTTGTCAAATAAAAAAAATAATCCGAACTCTTAAAAAGGGCTCGGACTTTTTTTATTTACCAATACAGAACTTGGAAAAAATTTCGTCGATAACGTCTTCAGTAACACTTTCGCCCGTAAGTTCGCTCAAAAGTTCCAACGCCGCCCTTAAATCTATTGAAATAAAATCAATGCCGATATTTTTTTGGAGAGTAAAACGCGCCTCCTCAAGATTTTTCACGGCGCGGCGCAATAAATCAGCTTCGCGTTCATCTCGAACAAAATTCATTTCGGCGTTGACGTTGCCGACTTTTTCTGAAATTGCCGCCATAAATTTTTCCACGCCCAAATTTTTCTTTATCGAAATTGGAATAAAATTTTCAAATTGCGAAGTGTCGATAACTTGCGGCAAGTCAGCTTTATTAACCAAAATAATTGCATTGCGGTTTTCAATCAGCTTTAAAATTTCGGCGTCTTCGCTTGAAAGTTCCCTTGACCCGTCGAAAAGTGCAAAAATTAATTCAGCGCGGCTTGCACAATCCCGCGCGCGTTCAATCCCGATCTTTTCAACGGGATTATCAGAATTTCTGATACCCGCCGTGTCGATAATTTTCAGCGGGACGCCGCCGATATTTACAAATTCTTCAATGCTGTCGCGCGTTGTGCCGGGTATATCAGTAACAATGGCGCGTTCACTTTCCGCCAAAAAATTTAACAAACTTGATTTACCAACATTCGGCTTGCCAATAATTGCAGTTTCCAAGCCTTCGCGCAGGATTCGCCCGCTTTTTTGGTTATCGAGGAAAATTTTAATTTCGTCAATCTGCGCGGCAATTTTTTTATCAATGTCATTAATAAAAATTGCGTCAATGTCATCTTCGGGGAAATCTATCAACGCTTCAATGTGAGCCAACACTTCCAAAATATTTTGGCGTATGGAATGAATTTTTTTTGAAGTTTTGCCTGAAAGTTGATTCTGCGCGATGCTTAAGGCGGTAGAAGTTTTCGCCTGAATAACATCTAAAACCGCCTGCGCCTGCGTTAAATCCAATCTGCCGTTAAGAAAGGCGCGTTTGGTAAATTCGCCGCGCTCGGCAGGACGTGCGCCCGCCTCAAAAGTTCTGCTCAAAACTTCGCGCAGTGCCGCCGCGCCGCCGTGACATTGAATCTCGACAACATTTTCTTTGGTGTAAGATTTTGGCGCGCGCATAATTAAAATAATTGCCTCGTCAATAATTTCGCCCGCCGCGTTTTTCACGTGCCCGAAAATTATGCTGCGGTCTCGCGCAGTTTTTAAATCTTTATCAAAAATTTTGTCCGCAATGTCAATGGAATTTTCGCCGCTCATTCTGATAACGCCAATTCCCGCCGTGCCAAGCGCAGTTGCTATTGCGCTGATTGTTTCTTCATTTTTCAAAATATCACCCCTCATAATTATAGCATAGTGAGGCAAGAAGTAAGAGGCAAGCGGGATTTATTTTTATTTGAAAAACTATATTATTCAGAAAAATTTATTTACGTTATTTTTGTTATGACTATTGCTAAAAAAATTGCCGTGATATATAATCAAGGCGTCGAATGTTAATGTTTTTTGTATTCTTGAAAGGTGGTATTTGTATGGAAATTGCTTTTTGCCGAATCGATGATCGTCTGATTCATGGTCAAGTAGCAACAGTTTGGTCAAAGGTTACGGGTTGCAACCGCATTATGTGCGTTAGCGACGAAGTTGCTAAAGACGAACTCCGCAAAAAACTTTTGTTGCAAGTTGTTCCTCCGGGACTGAAAGGCTACGTTGTTTCAGTTGACAAAGCTTGCGAAGCTTATAAAAATCCCAAATATGACAGCTTCAAAACTTTGTTCTTGTTCACGAATCCTACTGACGTTGTTCGCGCAGTTAAGGGCGGCATTCCCTTCAAATCCGTAAATCTTGGCGGCAAAACTTTCAAAGACGGCGATACAATGATTTCGCAGGCTGTAGGTGTCAGCCCAAAAGACGTCGAATCTTTAAAGGAACTCGTCAATATGGGTATTGAAGTAGAAATGCGCAAACTTGCCAACGATACAAAAGTTGACGTTGTAGACGCGTTGAAGGCAAAAGGTCTTTGGTAAGACGAAAATTTATTCGGCAGTGCGGGCGTTGGAATTTTCCGCGCCTGCATTTTGCCGCGTAAAATCATCGATTCGGCTTTTTTTATTCAAGGGCAATAGGGATAAATCCTTAGCCCTTAAAACAGGTTCTTTTAAAATTTCATATTTTTTAAGAAAGAGGTGTTATTCGCTATGACACTAGTATTGTTGTTCATCGTAGCAATGATAACCGGTTTTGCATCAGTCGTAGACGAAGCGCAATTCCACCGTCCCGTTATAGCTTGTACAATGACAGGCGCAGTTTTAGGCGATATGACAACAGGAATTATTCTCGGCGGTACACTTGAAATGATGGCTCTCGGCTGGATGAACGTCGGCGCGGCAATGGCTCCTGACGCGGCGTTGGCTTCCGTCGTTTCAACAATTTTGGTTATAGTAGGACATCAAAGCATTGGTGCAGGTATCGCATTAGCTGTTCCGCTCGCAGCAGCAGGGCAGGTTTTAACTATTTTCGTTCGTACTATTACGGTTTTCTTCCAACATTTGGCGGATAAATACGCCGAAGACGGAAATTGTCGCGGTATTGAAATGTGTCACATTGCAGGCTTACTTTTGCAGGGCTTGCGCGTTGCGCTTCCTTCAGTTGCAATTTATATGGTTGCAGGTACTGACACTGTCAATAACGCCCTTAATTCAATCCCTGAAGTTATTACACGCGGCTTGCAAGTCGCCGGCGGCTTTATCGTTGTTGTAGGTTACGCAATGGTTATCAACCTTATGGACGCAAGCAAGCTTATGGTTTACTTCTTCTTAGGTTTCCTCCTCGCAGTCTTCACTGATATTAACCTCATCGGTTTCGGTGCTATCGGTGCTATTTGCGCTTACTTCCATATTCAAACAATGCAACAAAATATTAATATCGAAGAAGCGGCTAAAACCGGCGGCGGCGGCGGTGCTGTCGAAGGCGACGATATCGACGATTCTGATTTAATGTAAGGAGGCGAACACAATGGCAGAAAAAAAAGTTACTAAAGACGATTTATTCTGGGTGTTTGTGCGTTCTAATTTCTTGCTTGGCTCCTTCAACTTTGAGCGTATGCAGGCAATAGGTTTCTGCGTTTCAATGATTCCTATTTTGAAAAGAGTTTACGAAGGCGACGAACTCAAAAAAGCTTTAAGACGCCACCTCGAATTTTTTAACACTCAACCATTTGTTGCGGCGGCCATTATGGGTATTATCGGCGCAATGGAAGAGAAAAAAGCTAACGGCGCAGATATCAGCGAAGCGACACTTTCAGGCGTTAAAGTCGGTTTGATTGGACCTTTGGCGGGCGTCGGTGACCCAATATTCTGGGGAACAATTCGCCCTGTTCTTGCAGCACTCGGCGCGGGCGTTGCGCTTACAGGCTCTTTGATTGGTCCTATGATTTTCTTCATTGGTTTTAATGCTATTCGTCTTGCAACGCACTGGTACGGCGTACAATACGGTTACTCTCAAGGTACAGCGTTGGTTGAAAATATCGGCGGCAACCAAATGCACTTCCTTACCGAAGGCGCGTCAGTTCTCGGTTTGTTGGTTATGGGCGCACTCGTTGCAAAATGGACAACCGTCAATATGCCGCTCGTTATTTCCGAATATGACAATTCAGCCGGCGAACACGTTGTTACAACTTTGCAATCTATTCTTGACAGCTTAATGCCGAGTATCGTTCCGCTGTTGATGACTTTTGCTTGTATGTACCTTCTCAAAAAAGGCGTCAACGCTTTAACAATTATCGTTGGACTTTTTATTATCGGTATTGCAGGTTACGCTATTGGGCTTATGGCGTAATTTCAAAAAATTTTTTCTACGGGCTCCGCAATTTTCGCGGAGTCTTTTTTTATTTCTAAAGTTTAAATTTTTGAATGTACTTTATTTCTTTTTCCTGACACCTGAAACCTGAAACCTGACACCTAAAATTGCGCCGCAATTTGTTTACAAATTTTTTTCCGCGTTATAAAATTTTTAAAAACTTTTAGGAGAAAATTTAATGACGCTTGCAATTATTATTTTGACGAAAAACGAAGAAAGCAATATCGTTGACGTGATAAAAAATGCCCGCCAATGCACGGACGAAATTTTAATTATTGATTCGGGCAGCACCGATAAAACAGTTGAGCTTGCCGAAAAGAATGGCGCAAAAGTTTTTTACCGCGCTTGGGATAATGATTTTGCCGCGCAGAGAAATTTTGCACTCGATAAAACTTCGGCGGATTTTATTTTCTATATTGACGCTGACGAAAGATTGACGCCAAAAACCGTTGAACATATAAAAAAAATCCTCGCGCAGGACAATTTTAATTTTCAGTACAAAGTGCAAAGGAAAACTACAATTTTCGGCGTTACTTTCAATCACGGCGTTTTACAACCTGATTTTGTTTTGAGAATGTTCCCGCGCGAAAAAGTGCAATGGATCGGCAAGGTTCACGAACGCCCCGATTGTCACTGCGAAATTAAAACTTTGCAAGGTTATCTGGAACATTACACTTACAGCAGCTGGACTGCGTGGCAAAAAAAATCTCAACTGTACAGCACAATTTGGGCGGAGGCGGCTTTCAAAAACGGCAAAAGAACTTCAAAGGCGGGCGCGTTTCTGCACGCAAGCGCGGGTTTTTTTAAAATGTTTTTTTTGAAGGCGGGCTTCTTGGACGGCTGGTACGGTTTTTATACTTGCGCGAATCATTTTTTCAACACGCAGATGAAATATCTGAAACTGCTTGAATTGCAAAATAAAAAAGCGGGCTGATTTGCCCGCCGAAAAAATTTTTATTCGTAATGCTTTATTAAAACATTTTTTGCGCCCGTAATTTTTCTGCCAAATTCAAGCGTAAGACGCAAAACATTTAAATTCGTCAAAGAAACTTCCGATATTTCATTTTCCAAGCCGCTGTCTATAAAATGTTTGCAACGCGCCAAAGTACTCAAACCGCCTTGATGATTTGCTTCAGCTTCATTGAAAACGCAGCCCAACTTGTCATCGCTTTTTTTATTGCCGATTAATTTTTGGATAAAAAATCCCAACGGTTTATCTTTATAAAAAGTTAAAAATACTTCGGCTCCTTGAGCTATTACATCTTTTACATAAAAAATAAAACGGCGTTTTTTTTGTTCTTTACTGAAAAACGGATCTAACGCAACATAGTCGCTGACTTTGAAAATTCCCTTTTCAAGCTCGGAATAAATCAGCTGCATATCAGCTTCATCAGCTAATTTGTAGGATACATCGTCGCAAAAATCCTTGTATTTTTCAATAACTTTCAAGACATCTTCGCGCGTCAATTTTAAAACAATCTCATTGTTAATCAAAGTAAACCCTGCGTTTTGAAAGAAAATGCTGACGCCTTGATAACGCATATTTGATTTTATAACAACATATTTTGCTTCGTGTTCAAGTCTAAATTCTTCAATCTGCGTTAAACAATTTTCCAACACGTCATTTTTTTCAATTTCAAATTTAACAGTTTTAACGCCTAAATTTCTGAAATCCCAAACAGCATTAACGCATTTCATAATTCATACCCCCCCCCCGCCTAGGGCTCCGCCGTCAATAATAATATCTGCGCCCGTTATCCAAGTTGAACGCTCACTAAGCAAAAATAAAACCATTCCGCTTATATCTTCGGGCTTGCCGAAACGCCGTAAAATATATCTTTCAGAAGGAATTTTCGGCTTGTTAAATGCTTCATTGAGATTTTCAGTCATAGGAGTTTCAATCCACGCGGGGCTGACAGTGTTTAAGCGGTGTTGTTTATTGGCAATTTCGCAAGCAATGGAACGCTTAGCAGAAACCATTGCGCCCTTTGACGCTTCATAACAAACTAAACCTCTTGTACCGATATGCGCGGCAACTGACGCAATCCAAACATTTGAAGAACCCGCGCTTGTTATTCCTGCGCGAATAAAATTTTTCATAAACATAACCGCGCCGAAAAAATTTATTGACATAACTTTTTGCAAGTCTTCAAATTCAATTACTTTCAAAGCGGTATCTGCAGAAATTCCCGCGCAATAAACAGAGCCGTTGAATTTGCCTTTTTCGGCTACGAAATTTTTTAAAATATCGTTCCAGCCGTCATAATTTGTAACGTCAAGTTTTGCAGTTGTAATTTGGTTGGGATAATCTTTATAAATTTCGTCCATTAAATCTTTTCTGCGCGCAACCGCCAAAACATTTGCGCCCGCCTGCAAAAGTTCAAGCGTAACTTGTTTACCGATTCCGCTTGACGCGCCGACTACTGCAAAATTTTTCCCCGCAAAATTAAATGTTACTTCGCCCATATTTTTCAGTCTCCATAACTTTTAAATTATCCAAATTAAGAATAGTCGAGGCAACGGATAAACCGACACCGAAGCCCGACATTAAAACTTTTTTGTTGGCGCGGTTGTTCCAATCTGCGCCAATTTCAGTTAAAAGCAAAGGAATTGTTGCAGCAAGTGTATTTCCTATATGTTGCGCGTTTTGAATTACAATTTCAGGATTTAAGCCGAGTTTTTCTGCCATATCATTAACCAACATTTTTTGCGGTTGGTGGAAAAGGTACGCGCCAATTTCTTCCTTAGAAATTTGGGCAGCACAAATAAGCCCTTTAATGTTGTCAACAACTTCAAAGAGCGTGAAATCCATTATTGCCGCGCCGTCCATTTCTTCAACAATGTAACAATCGCCGCGTTCGGCTTTGCCTGTCAAAACTTCTTTAAAATGTCTGACGCCGTGTTTTCTGTCAACAAGTTTATCCCAACGTTCACCGTAACTGTCAATGTTAAACAGTGTAAAATTTTCTGCTGAATTCTTGCTGACAATCGCGCAGGCTCCGGCGTCGCCGAAAAGAACACCTGTATTAATATTTTGCGCCTTTTCATTGCGCGGTCTGACATCGCCGCAACAAATTAAAACTTTGGCGTTTTGATACCCCCCCCCTATGGATGTAAGCAACGAAGAAGCAACGTACAAGCCGTAAACAAAACCTTGACAGCCAAGATTTATATCAAAGGCAACAAGATTTTTGCCAAGTTTTAATCTGTCCTGCAAAATGTACGCGGTTGCAGGGAGCTGATAATCGGGCATTTGCGAAATAAAAATTAACGCCTTAATATCGTCCTTGTTGAAGCCGCCGTTGTTGAAAAGATTTTCCGCCGCCTGAAAGCACATATCGGAAGTACAAGTTTCATTATCGGCAATGCTTAAACTTTCAAAACCCGTTTCTTTGATAATGCGGCGCAGTTTTTTTTCAGTGGCGAGACCTTCGCAGTATTCAACAATGGGAATAATATTTTGCGAAATGGTAGCCGCTACGCCTTCAATTTTGATTGGAGTATTTTTTAAAATCATTTTTAGCCTTTCTTAACGAGTGCGAACAAATCATTGAGAGTTTTTGCGTCTTGAACGGTTACTGGCGCAATGCGTTCTTTTGAAACTTTGTTAGCCATTGACAAAAAAGTAATGTAGCCGAGTGAATCCCAATTTTCAAAATTTGCCAATTCGTCATCGAGTTTGGGTTCTTCTTCGACGTCCAAAAGATCAGTCATTTTTTCCAAAAAAGTTTTTTCATCCATAAAAAAAATCCTCCCGTTAAAAATTTACTTTACAGCGGTAAAGTCGGAAGGATTTTACAATATAAATTAAAATTTGTCTAATCTTAACTGCGGTTTTCCTGCGCCGTAATCCGTAGCATTGCGCGGCACATCTGCAAAAATTATTTTTTGGTAATTTATAAGAAAATTGCCCGTCATAAGTCGGGCTTTTTATTTTTTTAATTTATAAATTAACTGCGGTTTTCTTGTGCAACAAGTTTATCTGCGCCGTAACGTTTACGCAGGACGGGCTTTTCGATTTTGCCTGTAGCATTGCGCGGCACATCTGCAAAAATTATTTTTTTCGGGCGTTTGTAACGCGGCAATTCCGCGCAGAAATTATTTATTTCTTCTTCGGTGCAAGTCATACCGTCCTTAACTTCGATAATAGCCGCTGAAATTTCGCCGAGCCGCCTGTCAGCAAGCCCTATAACTGCAACGTCTTTAACCTTGTCGAATTTGTGCAGAAAATCTTCAATCTGCACGGGGTAAATATTTTCGCCGCCTGAAACTATAACATCTTTTTTCCTGTCAACCAAAAAGTAAAAGCCGTCTTCGTCCTGTTGCGCCATATCCCCTGTTAATAACCAACCGTCGCGCAGAACTTCAGCGGTTGCTTTTTCGTCGTTATAGTAGCAAGTCATAACGCCGGGACCTTTAACGCAAAGTTCGCCAACTTCGCCGCGTTTAACTTCCGCGCCGTTTTCGTCAATAATTTTGCATTGCCAACGATAACCAGGCACGCCTATTGCGCCGACTTTGGAAATATTTTCAAGCCCCAAATGTACGCAGCCGGGACCCGTCGATTCACTCAAGCCGTAATTTGTGTCGTATTCGTGATTGGGGAAATATTTTTTCCAGCGGCGAATAAGTGAAGGCGGTACAGGTTGTGCGCCAATGTGCATAAGTCGCCACTGCGAAATTTCGTAATCAGATAACTTTAAATCGCCCCTGTCGAGCGCGTCAACTATATCCTGCGCCCAAGGAACTAAAAGCCAAACGATTGTACATTTTTCTTTTGAAACGGCGTCAAGAATAATTTCAGGCTTGGTGCCTTTTAAAAGCACTGCGCGAGAGCCTGCAACCAGCGAGCCCATCCAATGAAATTTTGCGCCTGTATGATAAAGCGGCGGTATGCATAAAAAGCAATCTTCGCGCCCCGTCAAATGGTGTTTCTGTTCCATTTGCGCGGCTTGCGTCAAGCTCAAATGTTTGTGCAAAATTGCCTTTGGAAATCCCGTTGTGCCGCTTGAAAAATAAATTGCGCCAAAATCTTCGTCAGTAATTTCTTCAACGTGCGGCTTGTGGCTTGAACAATTCGCCGCCATTAAATGATAACTTTCAGCAAAACTCGGGCAATTATCACCGACATAAATTAACAGCCTGCCGCGCGAAAGTCTTTCTGCGTTGGCTTCAATTCTTCCGATAAATTCACTGCCGAAAATTATCACGTCAACTTCAGCCAATTCCGCGCAGTACAAAATTTCTTCGGCGGTGTAGCGAAAATTAAACGGTACAGCTATTGCGCCCGTCTTCAAAATTCCAAAATAAATCGGCAACCATTCAAGGCAGTTGTACATAATTATTGCAACTTTATCGCCCTTGCGTACGCCGCGCTCAATCAAAAAATTTGCACAACGATTCGCCTTTTCGTCAAATACGCTCCAAGTTATTTCCCTGCGAAACGGCGCAAAACGATTCGATTCAATCAAATTAAATTCTTTCCAAGTCCTGCGTTGATTGTCCGCCTCAAGCGGATTTAATTCCACAAGTGCAACTTCTTCGCCGTAAAGTTCAGCGTTGCGCTCCAAATATTCCATTACAGGCAAATATAACACCTTCCTTTTAAATAACGTTGCAATTATATAAAACCGCCAAATTTTAGTCAATCTTTTTGGAGTGCGAGGTTTTCTTTAAAAATTTTAAATTATTTTTATTCTTAAATGTACTTTCTTTTTTTAAAAGCAAAAAAATTTAAGGCAAAAGGCAAGAGGCAGTAGGGATAACAAATCATTCTTGCCTACTGCCTAAAAAAAGTTTTCTGAAAAAAATATGTTGATTTTAAAGCCGTATTTTTTTATAATTAAAAGCAGTTTTTGAAAATATTATGGAGGATTTTTACTATGGCTGATATAAATCTTGATGATTTAATGGCGCAAAAAGCCGCAAGTTCAAGCGAAGACACTACCGCTGTTACTGAAGTTAAGCCCGAAGTTGAAATTGTTAAAGTTACTCAACAAGTCGAAACTTTGACGCCCGCCGAAAAGCAAAAAGTTCAAGCTATCAAAGACGGTATTAATTTAATGGATTCGTCAACGCCGCTTACTTTCGGTGCGCCCGCTCAAAAAGAAATCGCGCAGTTTTCGGACAGCATTTTGGCTAAAGTTCGTGCAAAAGATTCAGGCGAAGTCGGCGAACTCTTAAACAATTTGGTTGCAAAAGTTAAGGGCTTCGATGTTGGCGAAAAAAAATCTTTCGTCAGCAAAATTCCTATTCTCGGCTCGCTCGTCGATAAGGGCGAAAATATTATGCAAGGCTACGAAAAACTTTCCACGCAAGTTGAAAAAATTCAAGCCGGGCTCGAACGCTCCAAAGTTAAACTTATGGAAGACGTTGTTATGTTCGATACGCTGTACGAAAAAAATTTAAACTACTTTAAAGATTTGCAGTTATACATTCGCGCAGGAGAAGAAAAAGTTGACGAAATGCGCAATGTTACTTTGCCAAAACTTAAAACGCAAGCCGCGCAGAAAAATGACCCTATGGCGGTTCAAGTTGTTGCAGATTTTGAACAGAGCGTTGACAGATTTGAAAAGAAAATTCACGACCTTAAACTCTCAAAAACTATTGCAATTCAAACTGCGCCGCAAATTCGCCTCATTCAAAACAACGACAGAGTTTTAATTGACCGCGTTCAATCTGCAATTTATCATACAATTCCGCTTTGGAAAAATCAAATGGTTATAGCGTTGGGTCTTACGCGGCAACAGGAAGTTATTCAAATGCAACGTGCGGTTAGCGATGCTACAAATGATTTATTGCGCCGTAACGCCGAAATGCTTAAACAAAATACTATTGACACCGCCAAAGAAAATGAACGCGGCATTGTCGATATTGACACAGTTAAAAAAGTCAACGAAGATTTAATTTCCACGATTGAAGAAACGGTTAGGATTCAGCAGGAAGGCAGAGCCAAACGCGCCGCCGCCGAAAAGGAACTCGTTGCAATCGAAGGAAAACTCAAAGACGCCCTTTTGAGAAATTCTAACAGAGTAGTTAATCAGTGAATGACTGATGGACAAAAAACGATTAAAACTGCAACTAAATATAATAAAACTTGTCGCCGCAATGCTCGTCGCAATTTTAATAATAATTTTTCGCTACGGTTGGTTGCAACTTGTACAGGGTACGGAACTTTCTGAAAGAATGCGCTATCAAGTCGGGCAAGATTATTTGGTTCAATCGCCGCGCGGCGCAATTCTTGACAGAAACGGCAGAGAATTGGCGGCAAGCACTATGACAAAGTCGCTGTTCATTGACCCGAATAACGTTGACCCCGAAAAAAAAGCGCAGCTTGCAAAGGATTTGGCTCCGCTTGTCGGCAAAACTGAAGACGATATTTTGAAACTTATTGACGTTGGCGGCGGCTTTGTTTGGGTAAAAAGGCGGCTTGACCAATCCGAATATGAAGCTATTCGCGCAATGATTAAGGAAAAAGAATACAGCACTTGCTTAAATTTCCTTGACGAGGCAAAACGCTATTACCCGAATGATGTTTTGGCGGCGAATGTTTTGGGATTTGTCGGCACTGACGATAAGGGCTTGGACGGTATCGAACAGGCTTTTGACAAGTACATTAAAGGTGAAGTTACCGAATCTTTTTTGTATACTGACACGCGCGAAAGACCAATTTTGGAATCAATTTTTGACAGGCACGGCTATCAAGGCGACAGGTGCAAAACTATTCAGCTTACGATTGACAGCGCAATTCAGTTTATAGTTGAACAAGAACTTGACCGCGCAATGGCTGAAAATAAACCCGTTGCCGTTACCTGCGTTGCAATAGATCCTAAAACGGGCGAAATTTTGGCAATGGCCAGCCGCCCGACTTACAATCCCAATCGTTTTTGGGATTATGACGATGAAGTTTGGAAAAATCGCGCAGTTTCTTTTGTGTACGAGCCGGGTTCTACTTTTAAAACTATAACGGCGGGTGCGGCGTTGCAAGAGGGAATTGTTTCACCGAATCAAATTTTTGTTGACCCCGGCTACGTTATGGTTAGCGGAATGCGTATTCAAAATTGGAATGGAGCAAGTTTCGGCACTGTAACATTTGCGGACGTTGTTAAACAATCTTTGAATACGGGCTTTGCGCTGATAGGCTTGGAACTCGGCGGCGAAAGGCTTGTTAAGTACGCGCACCTTTTCGGCTTCGGTGACGTTACGGGAATTGAATTGCCGGGCGAAGAGGCAGGGCTTTTATATTCGCCTGATGAAATGGTTGATTCAGATATTGCAACAATGGCTATCGGGCAAAGTATAGCGGTTACGCCGCTGCAACTTGTACGCGCAATGAGTGCCGTTGCAAATGACGGCTTGTTATTGAAACCGCACATTGTCAAAAGTATCAAAAATGCCAACGGTACAATTTATTCAGAAACGCAAGTTGAACCCTTGCGAAAAACGATTGACCCCGCAACCGATAAAACTTTGGTAGGATTATTGGAGCAAGTTGTAGCGACGGGCGGCGGGCAAAAAGCAAAAGTGCGCGGCTACCGCGTTGCAGGAAAAACAGGAACTGCGCAGAAAATCAGAGCAGACGGTACAGGATACGCGGAAGGCAGTTATATTGCGTCATTTTGCGGCTTCGGTCCCGTTGAAAATCCGCGAATTGCACTTTTGGTAATGATTGACGATCCTTCGGGCGTGTTTTACGGCGGGCAAATTGCCGCGCCCGTTGCAGGCAGAATTTTTTCACAAGTTTTCAGATATTTGAGAATTGAGCCGAGCGACGCGCCGACAAATGAAGAAGAAGAAATTTCTGCTGACGTTGGTGAAGGCGACAGCTCGGGCTCTTCCGCAATTACAACCTACACGCCGCCAAAAGTTGAAACGCCCGCGCCTGCCGCTGAAGAAGAAAATTATGAAGATTCACAAGACAGCGCAGAAGTTGTTGTACCTGATTTTTACGGCAAAAGTATAAGGCAGGCGGCACGGCTTGCAAGTGATACGGGACTTTCTATTGAAACAAGCGGTTCGGGCTTTGCAATTTCTCAAAGTATACCGCCCGGTGCAGTTGTGCCGCGCAGTTCCATTATTAAAATTGATTTTAGTCCCTAAAATAAATTGACGGTGTACATTATCAAAAAATTGGAAATAAAGGAAACAGTATACAGGAAACACGACACAGGGAATACAGATTCAATACACTGTCCCCTGTCAACTGTTTACTGTTTCCTAAAATGTCGACTTGTTAAAAATATAAAATTTCTATAACGCTAAAATAAAATTAAGGAGAAATTTTTATGGAAATCAAGCAACAACGCGATGGCGAAAAATTAACTGTACAGCTGAAGGGCAGACTTGACGCCGTAACTGCAATTCAACTCGACAAGGAAATTTCAAAAATGCTTGAGGGCGTCAAAGATTTGACACTGGATTTTGCGAAGTTGGATTATATTGCGTCGGCGGGGCTGCGCATTTTGTTAAAGTTCCAAAAACGTATGAACATACCGCAGGGCAATTTCAAAATTATCAATGTCAATCGTGACGTACGCGAAGTTTTGGATATGACGGGCTTTTCTCGCCTTTTGACAATCGAAGAAACAGCCGCGCCCAAAAAACTTTCGTTTAACTTTTGAGGGGGATTTTTATGATAAAGGCACTTGAATTTGAGGGAAAATTTTTCCGCTCAAAGGTTCCTATTCCTTTTGTTGAAGATAATTTTTATTTGCCGGCGAAAGTTTACATTGAGGGATATTTTCCCGCCGGTACGGTTTTTAAATTTCAAGAGGCAATTTGCAGCAAAAAAATTGACGTGTACAACGATCAAGTTAATGATTATTGCCACGCCGTTTCGCTTTTGTACAGCAACAAATTCAAAGGCAATGAATCCGAAGACGAAGAGGACGAATACAAAGTTATTTTCCACGTCGATTTGAGCGCGTTTTTCCTTTTGCTTGAACCGTTGAACGATGACGGAAATATTATCGAAATTTAACGCGCTGTAAGCCGCGCAGCAAAGTTTTTGAACCTGTTTGTATAGTTTTATATTAAAAAAATTAACCCCGCCTTAAAATCGATTTTTGAGCGTTTGAGGCGGGGTTTAAATTTTTGCAATTTTAAATTTGGTTAAACCATTCCGAAAAATTTTGTTCTTTTGTGAAGTCAATCAATTCGCCAATTTTCGGCGTTAAAAGTTTATAGCTTTTATTGGAACTTTCAGCGGTCAAATCTTTGTAGGGCGCGTTCCATTCGTGCCGCGCCAATGCAAATTTTCCGCCGTGAATCGGTATGACGTTTTGCGCGTGAATATCTTCGGCGGCGGATGCAGTTTCATTCGGCAAGCAGTGAATAGCGTGCCACGCCTTGTTATATTGCCCGTTTTCCAAAAAAGCGAAGTCGAAACTTTTAAAGGCTTCGCCAATTTTTTTGAAGTGGTTGCTGTAGCCGCCGTCGCCGCTGCAAAAAATTTTTCTGCGCGGCGTGATAAATGCAAACGCGCACCATTCGGTTGGATTAGGTTTCAACATTCGCCCCGAAAAATGCTGACTCGTCAAAATGTGCGCCGTCAATTCGTTGCCAATTTCAATTTCGGAATCCCAATCTTCTTCGATAATTTTTTCAGGCGAAAATCCCCAATGCTCCAAATGTTCGCCGACGCCCAAAGGACAAAGTACAGCTTTAATTTTCGGCTTCAAAGCCATAACCGAAGGATAATCCAAATGGTCCCAATGGTCGTGAGTTATCGCCAAAATATCAATTTCGGGAAAATCTTCAGCCGTATAAATGTTGCTGCCTTCAAAGGCGCGATTTATAAAAAATATCGGCGAAGCGTACGAACTGAAAACGGGGTCAAGCAAAATTCTTTTCCCTGCAAGCTGTAAGTAAATCGTTGAATGTCCCATCCAAACTGCGCAATCTAAATCTTGCGGTAATTCTTTTAAATTTGTTTTGACGCTTGGAATTGGATGCGGCGGCGTCAAGCCCGTTTTATCACCGAATACAAATTTCAACGTTGCAACGATTCTGTTTTCTTTTTCGGCGTCATCTTCAGACATAACTTGGACGGGCGTCAAGCATTCAAAATGGTCTGTAAAATAATGCGGCGAATTTAAAATTTTTTCTAATCTGTTGCCGCTCGGCAACTTCCCAAATTCAGGGCGATTGACATAATAAAAAATTCCGCCGCCGCTTAACGCCGCCAAGCCTGCCGCGCCGATTAAGCCGTTGCGAATAAAAGTTCTGCGGTTCATTGGGTACTCCTTAAAATTTTTTTATGTAGTTGTTTTTCAAAAGACACCTTTTTTAGGGATTAGTAAAGGGGGCGCACAGGACGTGCGCCCCGTAACACCTCGCGCAGGACGCGCGGCACTTGCTGTTTGCTGAAAGAAAAGTGCAACCTGTTAATGCTTGTAACTTCCGCCCGTCACTAAGCCGCAGCCTTGCCTTTTGTTGGAGCGTGGAAAAAAGTAGAGGCCCCAAAGGGGGCCACCTGTTACTACGTGCGTACAGTATCCGAGCGGCACTGACGGGCGATAAAAGCACTTTTCTTTGGTTCTTTCTTTTTTGCTTCGGAAAAAGAAAGAACATTTATTAGAAAAATTTAATCTTAAAAAGATTACGTAAAAAAAACTATTACCGCTTGCCAATATCTCGTTCAGTGTACACGCCGTGCCGGTAAATCATTTTTTCGCCGTTAAATTCGTCAATCAGATAAATCGGGCGGTTTTTAGTTTCGTGAAAAATTTGGCTCAAATATTCGCCGATTATCCCCAACGCCAAAAGTTGCATACCGCCCAAAAATAAAATCACTGTCATTAAAGTCGGATAACCTGCAACAGGTTCGCCGTAAATCAACGCCATTAAAATTACAAAAACCATATACGCCATTGCGCCAAATGAAACCGTCATTCCCAAAAATGTCATCAAATGCAACGGCGCGGTTGTAAAGCTCGTCATTCCCTTTATTGCCAAGTTGAAAAGTGCAACGTAATTCCAGGTTGTTGTCCCTGCAACACGCTCCTGCACTTCAAACGGAATTTCAATTTTCTTGTAGCCTACCCAAGTAAAGAGACCCTTTGTAAAACGTTGGTTTTCGCGCATTAACCGTAACGCCTCAACGCAGCGTTTATCCAATAATCGAAAGTCGCCAACATTTCTTTGCAATTCGTAGGAAGTACTGAACTTTTTCATAATTGCATAAAAAATATTTGCGCAGGTACGTTTTATAAAAGTTTCGCCCGCCCTGTCAATTCTTTTGCCGCAAACGTCATCGTAACCTTGCCGCCAATAATTTACCATTTCGGGAATTTTTGACGCGGGGTGTTGTAAATCTGCGTCCATAATAATTACCGCGTCGCCTTCCGCGTAGTCAATCCCCGCCATCATTGCGGATTCTTTGCCGAAATTTCGGGAAAAACTCAAATAGGAAACATTTGGGTATTTTTTCGCAAGTGTGCGCAGTTTTTCCAATGTATTATCGCGGCTTCCGTCATTTATAAACAAATAATTAAATTCGCAGTCGGGAATTTTTTCAACGTGTTTTTGAACTTCGGGGTAAAAAAAATCTATTCCCGCCTCTTCGTTGTAACAGGGCACAATAATTGTAATTTTATCCATAAAAATTCTTCACCAAATCTTTGAAATTAAAATATTTTCGTCCTGCAACTGCAAAACAATTTTATGAAAAGTATCTGCGAAATTTTTCATAGCGGCTTCAGAATATCTGCTTGCGTCGCAGTCCAAGAACAAATAATAATTCCCCTCGTCAGTCAGATTAACTTCAATGTCAAGCGAATTTTCAACGGCGGCAAATTCATTCTGCGGCATTTCTACCGGCTCAAATTCTTGCCCTGCAACCGACAGCGAATAAATTTTTTTCTGAAAAATAAAAGTTGCGCAATCGTCCTGCAAGCCGCTTTCATAAATTTTGCCCAAGCTGTGATGATAATTGAAACTCAAATTAATTTTTTCTGCAAGCCCTTCCAAAAATTCTTCAACGGTAATATCTTTCTCAAAATTCCAGCTTATCGGAAATTGTTCAATCATAACACCAACCAATCGGCGTTCCTGCGCATTGTAGCGTCCGTTATGCAGCCAACTCATTACCGAACTTTTCGCGCCCGAAATTTTAGCAAGCGTCAACATTGACGCGGCAAGAAAGAAAATATGTTCGGTATGTTTCTTGCCGTGAAAAAATTCTGAGTTGATATTTTGCAAATTTAATGTAACTGTTTCCTGCTCCAACTTTGGAACATTTTCGGCAACATCAATCGGCGGCAAATGTTTTTTCGGGTCGAAGTCCTTCAGCATTTCGTAAAAAAAGTTATAGCCTTCGCTCAAATCGCCCTGCAAAATTTTCGCTTCTTCCAAAATATAATCAGAATACTTTAAAGGCGTGCGGGTAATTTTTTTGCCCTTGTAGCGCATATCAACTTCACGCCAAAAAAGCATTTGCCACGCCATACCGTCCAAAATTGCGTGGTAGCCGTCGCCATAAAAATATTTCGCAGTCGGCGTTTCAAAAATGTACATTCGGTACAGCGGCTTATTCATAATTTCAAAGGGTACGGTAAAATATTTTTTGCGCTGTTCAAATTCTTCGTCAGAAACTTTTTCAACAAAGACAAAAGAAATTTCACCGTCAAAACGTTGGCAAAGTTCATTAGTTTCGGGATTAATTACGAAACGGCAACGCGCCATATCATAACTTTTTAAACTGTCGTTGATACACTGCGCGAGGCGTTCCAAATCAAAATCCTGCGGCAACTTGAAACAAACGCGAATATTCATCATTGTAGATTTAGCTCTATTGAAGTGCGAATTAACCAGCCAACGCTGAATAGCGCGCAGCGGGTAATAACCGTTATTTTCCATTTTAAAAGACTCCTATAAAATATCAGAAATTAAAATATTTTCGTCTTGCAACTGCAAAATAATTTCGTCAATCACGGCGGCGAAATTTTTAATTGCGTTTTCAGAATAAATGCTTGCGTCGTAGCTGTATTCAATTAAATAAGTTCCTTCGTCGGTAAGATTAACTTCAACATCTAAAGCATTTTCGGAGACTGACCATTCATTGAGGGGAATTTCAATATTTTCTGCAGGATAACCACCTAAAGTTAAATTATTAAGTGCGCCGAGTGTCTTTTTCTGAAAAGCAAAAGTCGGGCAAATATCTTTTTCGCTGTTGTAAGCCGTGCTTAAACTTTTGCGATATTTAAAGCCGGTATTAACTTTTTCGTCAATGGATTTAAATAAATTTTCAACGCTCATATTTTCTTCAAATTCGCAACAAATAGGATATTGTTCAAGCATTGCGCCCATTAAGCGGAGTTCTTGCATTGTGTAGCGTCCGTTGTGTACCCAGTCCATTATTGAACTTTTTGAGCCTGCCAATTTTGCTATTGCAAGCATAGTCGCTGCAAGAAAGAAATTAAATTCTTTTTTCTTTGTTGCCAAAAAATATTTTTCTGTAATATTTTTGACGGGGATAATAATGCTGCCGCTTTTCCAATCAGTTTCTAAAGTTGCAATTTTTTCGTTATTGCCATCAAGCAAATCAGCGGGGAAATAATGTTTGTTTTCGTCAAATTTATCAAGAATATCAAGCCAATATTTACTGCCCGCGTCAAATTCTTCTTTGGAAATTTTCATATCTTCCAAAATATAATCCGCGTAACTTACAGGCGTACGAGAAATTTTTTTGCCTTTATAACGTAAATCTACTTCTTTGACAAAAAGTATACATATTGCCGTGCCGTCCAAAATTGCGTGGTAAAAATCACAATACAAATATTTTGCAGTCGGCGTCTCAAACAAATAAATTCTGTACAGCGGCTTATTAAATAATTCGTAGGGTTGCATTAAAGTTTTTTTGCGGCGTTCAAATTCTTCGTCAGAAAGTTTTTCAATTTTGGCGGGGATAATTTCGCCGTCGAAACGTTGGCAAATATCATTGGTTTCAGGGTGAAAAACCAATCTGCAGCGGAAAATGTCATAGTTATTTAAAGTGTCGTTTATAGCCTGCGCGAAGCGGTTTAAATCAATCTTCGGCGACAATTTAAATAATGCGCCAATATTCATCATTGTAGATTTCGTTTTATAAAATTGAGAATCAACCATCCAAAGTTGCATTGGGCGCAGCGGATAATAGCCGCGCGTCCTTAAGGCGTCATTAATAATTCTGTCGTTGTAGTTGTCTTCCATTTTTATTTCCTCCTTAAAATTGCAAGGTTACGCGGTTTTCGTCACCGTTTGAAATGTAATTGCGTGTAATTAAATTTTCAGTTACGCCGTCAATAAAAAATTCTCTGAAGTCAAATTTTCCTTCCTGCGCAGTTTTTATAATATCGTAAGGTTCGCCGTTATCCCGAATTATTAAAGTAATTTTATCGTTGAGTAAAATTGCAATTTCCAGCTGAAAAATATTTTCTTTGACGCGCTCCGTCGCGTGCCTGCCAAATTCTTCGACGCACAAAACAATTTTGTTTTTAGTTTTAGCGTCAACGCCGCGCCGCGTTAAATCTTCGTCAATTTTTTGAGTCAACGCCGTAACTTCTTCAACAGTTGCGTTAATATCATATGAAAGTTGGCGGCTTAAATTTTTTGGGTCAATCATTAAAAGTCCTGCGCGACCTTTCAACCAAAAATAATTTATCAGGTACGCCGCCAAAAATGAACTGCCTATGCTTAACCAAAAAATATTCATTGTAAAACGCCCCAAAATTGTAAGCGCAAAATTTCCGCTGAAAAACATTGCGGCAACAGGCAATATTAACAGCAACAAAATTTTTATGAACGCGCCGTAATTCATTTTTTCAATATAAATGTAATAGTTGCCGAGCATTTGAGTACAGCCCAAAAAAACCGTGAACGGCAAAAAGTACCGCATTGCAACTGCAACTTCGTCCGCTAAATTTTCATCAGTCACGCCGAACATTATCGGCAGAAAATCTGCGAAAATCATTCCCGCAAATGTCATTATCAAACTTATTGTAACGGTTGCAGACATTACAAGGCGCATTGTCTTAATTACGCTGTGCAAATTATTTTCTGCGTGATATTGGCAAGTCATCGGCTGCATACAATCAATAAGCCCCGTGTAAATCCCAAGTATCAGCGTCATCAAATTTACTGCAACAGTTACCACAATTAATTTTTCTTCGCCGAAATAATTTATAACTTCCATTGACATAAGGACTGGCAAAATTGAAATGCAAAGCGTGTCCACCGTATGATAAAAACTGTAAACAATGCCCTGCCAAGTTTTTTTCAAGTTCCAGTACCATTTGAAATGCACTTGACTGCGCCCGCCCGTCAAATAGTAAAGCTGTAACAAAATACTCGCCAAAGTTCCAAGAGTTGTTGCAATCCCAATACCGCGCACGCCTATATATTGGCAGAGAACAATATCCAAAATTACATTGACAACAAACGCCGCGCCCGACGCTACAAGGCAAGCCCGCTCCATTCCGTCAGTAAAAAAGAACGTGTATATAGAAATGTTTATGATATTCAGCAACGCCAAAAAAATTATTCCGCTGTAATATTCTTCCGCGTAAAATTTCAAGTGCGGCGAAATTTCCCAAAAACTTAAAAGCTCTTCGCGCAGGAAATATAACGCCGCAAAAAATATTATACCCGAACCGACTGCAAGAATTATCATCAAACTGAAAAGCCTGTCAACTTCTTCCCTGTCGTTATTGCCCTGAGCATATGAAATCATCATACATAGCCCGTCCGAAATTAAATACGCTATGAACAAAATCATTGTAAATACCGGCAAAATTAAAGTCATTGCGGCAACCGCGTCATCGCCGACAAATTGCCCTGCAACAATATTATCTGTCAATGTTAAGATATATGCGCTTATCATTGAAGCCGTTGACGCCACGAACACCGACCAAAAGCGCGTTGAAATGACAGTTTTTTTATCAAACAAAATTATACCTCCTTGCGAAAAAATTTTTTCTATTATAACACAAATTAAAAAAGCGGCAATTTACGCCGCCTTTTTTTTAGAAATTAGGACAAAGTGCAAAGATTAAAGGGAAAAAATTTTTTCAATCCCCCTTAGTCCTTCTTCCTTCTTCCTTATAACTTATCGCTTACAAATCGGAACATAAAAATTGATAAAGCCGCCGCGCCTAAAATTATCACGCCGAGCCCCGTTACAAAATCGCCCCAAGGCAAAGTCCCCAACATCATCCCTAAACTTCCAAAAAGATTCGGTACAAAGTTCAACATTGAGGACGCCGTGCCGACATTTTCTTTGGCGCGGTTTAATAAAATTTCCATTGAAAACGGGCGCACTACTGTTTCAATTATCGTAAACGGCAGGAAGGAAAACAAAAACGCCCACGCGCTCCAATGACCGGGAAAAATTATTAACAAGCCGCTTGCTATCGTTACAAGAAATGCAAATTCTGTAAGCCGTTCGTTCGACATTAAATTTTTCAGCTTCAAATAGAAAATCGGTCCGAGTGCAGACGCCGCCGCGTTCGCCGCAAAAAAATAACTGTATTCTTGCGCAGTCAATCCGAAATTTTCAATGTACACGAATGACGAAACGCTCAAATAAGCCATAAACGGTGCCATTAACAGTGAAAACATTATCAGCGGCAACATAAAAGATTTTTGCCGCGCAATTTGTTTCAGCAATAACAACGAGTCAAAAACTTCGCCCTTATATCTTTTTTCGGGCGGCAATGTTTCTGTAAACAAAAACGCCAATGCCAAATTTATTGCGCCAATTATTGTTAGGACGTAAAACGCGCCGTGCCAATCAGTGAATCTTAACAAAAAGCCGCCCGCCAAAGGAGCCGCCATTGGTCCTAAAACCATCAGCACTTGAGTTATTACCAAAATTTTTGACATTAACGCGCCGCGAAATGAATCCTTGATAATTGCAGTTGCAACTGTGATAATTGCGCCCGCGCCCACGCCTTCAAAAAATCTGCCTGCAAGCAATATGTAAATGTTCGGTGCCGTCGCGCAGGCTATTGAAGCCGCCGTAAAAATTCCCGTGCCGAATATTAAAATTGGTTTTCGCCCGTACTTGTCGCTCAAAGGTCCGAAAATTACCATACTTACTGCGAACATTAAGAAAAAAATTGTAAGCGTCAAGCCGACCAAAAATTCACTTGCGCCGAAATATTTTCCCATTTCAGGCAGTGCGGGGAGGTACATATCCGTTGCAAACGGCGGGTACATATTCATAAATGTTATAAAGCCTATCATTGCAGGTATCGTAAAATGTTTTTGTCTTACCAAGAAAATTTCTCCCTTCGGTCGAAATTTTAGGGTTCCAGGGTTCCAGGGAAGAGGGATTAGTGATTTTTGCACTGGTGCCCTGGCTCCCTTTTTCCTTATATCCCTGAAAAAACAATCAATCCGCCTTTGCGCCTAAATCCCGTGTACCATAAAAAATCAAAGTTAAACCATTTCGCCACGCCGTACGAAGTAACTTTAACATAAAAATCTTCGCCGTTAATTTCGCAGCCCGTCAACAAAAACCAATGCCACGTATATTTTTTTACAGTTGGATTGATATGCTCCAACATTAAAAAAGGAATTGGAAAACCGTTATCAAGCTGATATTTCAAAATTAAGTGCGTCGATTTAAAATCTTTGTCGCCGTCCCAAGCTGATAATTTTAATTTAGTTTCGCCCGCGTCGCACAGAAATTTTTCAAATTGCTCAATGTACAAATTTAAAGTGTCAATCCCGTGCCAACGCGGGCACAAATATTTTTTCATTTCGGCGGCAAAATTTATGTAGTCTGCCTTTGAAATATTTTTGGCGTCGAAGGGATAAATCCCGTGCAAATTTTTATACAGTTCAAAATAAATGCAACAATCGCAAGCAGTAACGGTTGCACAACCGCCGAGCCGCATCATATATGACGGAAACCAAATTTGCTGTCCGCCCAAAGATTCTTCAATTTCAAAGAATGACAATTCAACTTTCAAAATGTTTTGCTCCTTAAAATTTTTTTGCAATTATACAACTTCGCCGCGCCGAATTTCAAACGATTTACCGCGCAGAATTTTTAATCTGATTTTAATTGAATTTTAATTTGCTTTTAACAATTTAACAAGGAATACTACTGCGGGAATAGAATAAATAATAAAAATTTTTGGGGAGGTTTTAACAATGGTCAAGAAAATTTTTTCGGTGATGATTTTGGTGGCGGCTTTAATTTTGGTAAGCGGGCAAAGCCAAGCTGACGCCGCCGAAGTTTATGTTGGCAATTACAGCGACGGCTCCAGCGTTTATTTGCTTACTCATACCATTGTAATTAAAAGTTATCGCCCGTATACTTTCAACTGCAGAGTTCGCGCAGGTTATGACTATTTAGATTATTATTTTTTCCCGCGCAACGGCAGCCCCTACTACAGAAATTCCGAAGGCTATGAAGGCTACGCAAACGGCGGCGCATCTCCTGTTGCCGCAAATATTTACAGATACGTTGTCAATAATTGGTAAAAATTTTTTAGTGTAAAATTTTTTCTGCGCGATGATTGTCGCGCTTTTATTTTTAGGAGGATTCTAATGAACAAAAAATTTTTCGGCGCATTGCTGACGGCTTTTTTTATTTTCAACATTATAAATTTAAATTCTGCGCGCGCGGCTGAAAATATTTACAGCGGTATTCCGAGCGCAATTTCAAGTTATTTAAACGACGGCAGCCAATACTCAATTTATATTTTGTACCCGCAAAAAACTTCTACACCCTACATTTACAACAATCAAAAATGGCGTAGTGCAAGTATGATAAAAGTTTTTATTTTGGCAACCGCAATGGAAATGGTTAAGGACGGCAATTTATCACTTGACCAAAATTTAACTTTGCACTCGTACGATAAAGTTGGCGGCGCGGGAGTTTTGGGCGGCTACGCTGACGGCAGTCAACTTTCATTGCGCACGGTTTTAAAACTTATGATAACCGAAAGCGATAACACCGCTACAAATATGATTATTGATTTGATAGGTATGCAAACTATCAACGATTACATTAAAGAAAAAAATTATAATGATACGATTCTTCAAAGAAAAATGATGGACTTCAGCGGCAGAGAAAATTATTCTTCAGTAAAGGATTTGGGCAATATTTTCACGAAAATTTATAATCACCGGTGCGTCAGTCCCGAATGTGACGACGTTATGATAGAATTTTTGCTCGGACAAACTGATACCGAATGCTTGAATACTGCATTGCCTAATTTGAAAATTGCGCACAAAACGGGCGCGTTGAACGGCTTGTTTGACGAAGGCGGGATTATTTACGGCTCCAACAACGGCGATATTATTTTGGTTATGATGACTGAAAATTTTGCAGGCGAAAAAACAGTTATCAACAGTATGAAAAATTTTGCGCGGCACGTTGCCAATAATTAATTTAAAGGAGTTTTGAAGTTGCGGAAAAAAATTTTTTTAAGCGCGCTAATTTTTAGCGTAATGATTTTTAACTTTTCAATCTGCGCGGCGGCTGAAAATTATGAAGAACTCAAACCCGTCATTGTAGAAAAATTTGTTCCTTGGGGCGAAAATCGAGAAAGATTGACGCGCGAATATGCCGAGCGTCATTACGGAATGTCAATAACGCGGATTGAGCCTCAAGCAGTTGTAATACATTGGACGGCGGGCGATACTTGGACTTCAGCATATTGTACTTTTTATGATGACGCGCGCAACGACGGCAGCGGTACTGTCAATGTTTCTTCTCAATTCATAGTTGACAAGGACGGCACAATTTATCAGATTATGCCTGAAAATTATTTGGCGCGGCACATTATCGGCTATAATTGGTGCGCAATAGGTATTGAAAATGTCGGCGGCGTTCGCCATGTCGAAGATTTGACGCAGGCGCAACTTGAATCTAATCTTGAATTGATTCGCTACCTGCGCGCAAAATATCCCGCAATTAAATATGTTTTCGGGCATTACCAACAAACTGCCGCGCGTGAAAGCGGCTTGTATATCGAAAAAGTTGCAGGTTATTCTTCTTCAAAATCAGATCCCGGCAAAAAATTTATGGGCAAATTAAGAGACAATCTGCAGGACGAAGGATTAATTTTCTTCCCGCTTTAAAATTTATAATTTATTTTCGGCGCGGCAATTTAAGCCGTGCTTTTTTTTGTTGATAATTTTCAACTTTATAAATTAAAAAATTTCAGAAAATATCTTGACTAATAACGGCAAAAGTTTTAAACTTTGTAACAGTTACGGGGCGCAAGCTCCACGAAGTTTTTTTAATTTGAGGAGGAATTTTTAAATGGGCAATCGCAGAAAAATCGTTGTTGTCGGTACTTCAAATGTTGGTTCGGCAGTCGTCAACAAACTTGCAGATTTTCAACTTGCATCGGAAATTATTTTAATTGACCTTAACCAAGATAAAGCTTGGGGCGAAGCTACAGATTCAAGCCACGCTACAGCTTGCGTTTACAGCACAAATATTAAATTCCGCGCAACCGCTGACTACAGCGCGTGCAAAGACGCTAACATTGTTATCATTTGCGCAGGTCCTTCAATTCGTCCCGGCGAAACTCCCGACCGCTTGAAACTTGCCGGCACCAACGCAAAAATTATGAATAGCGTTTTCCGCGCAGTTGCTGAACATACCAAAGAAGCCGTTATCATTCTTATTACGAATCCGCTTGACGTTGCAACTTATGTTGTCAGCAAAATTGCAGACGAAATCGGCTATCCGCGCAATTTGATTCTCGGTACAGGCACAATGCTTGAAACTTACCGCTTCCGCCGTATCCTTGCTAATAAATATGAAGTTGACCCCAAAAATATCAACGGCTATGTACTCGGCGAACACGGCAACTCCGCTTTTGTTGCTTGGTCAACCACCGGCTGCGCAGGTTTCCCGCTTGAAAAACTCGATGAATATTTCCACCATCAAGAACCGCTTGACAAACAAGCTGTCGAACAAGAACTCATTAACGTTGCTTACGACGTCATTAACAAAAAAGGTTACACAAATACCGGCGTTGCTATGGCGGCTGTTCGTTTCGTTAAATCCGTCCTTTATGACGAACATACAATTTTGCCCTGCTCCGCTATCATGAACGGCGAATACGGAATTAAAAACGTTGCACTTTCAATGCCGCGTATGGTTTGCGCTGACGGCTTAATGAGAGTATTTGAAATTCATCTTACTGACGAAGAACTCGAAAAAATGCACGCTGCCGCTAAATCAGTACGTGCTGCTCTTGACGGCGCAGGTATCGAATAATTTTAAATTTTTAAGCAAAAACTTTTTGAGAGTCAATGCCGAACTCGGCGTTGGCTCTTTTTAGTTTGCAAAATTTTAGGCACTAGGGATTAGGGAATTGTTATTTTAAAACAAAAAAAGGACTAGGGAAAAAATCCCTAATCCCTAAAACCCGGCACCTAAAATCTATTTTGCCGCCATTGAATTTACGTTAGTTTTATCAATAATCATCGGCGTGCAAAGATACGAAGGCACAACCTTAACGCCGTTGTTGTAGTTGGTAACGTCGTTAATATCGGGTTGCGTACCTTCAACAACCGCCTTAATCATACGAACACATTTCGCCGTTAAAACGTCGGGGTCTTTTGCAATAGTGAAAGTTTGTTGCCCGTTTTTGATACGTTCAAAGGCTGCGGGGTCGCCGTCAAGCCCCGAAATAATCGGGTAGGGTTTTCCTGCTTTTCCAATTTCGTCAAGAATTACGCCTGCAATATCGTCATTCGGGCTAAGAACAACTTGGAGCGGCGCGTCAGTGTAATATTTGCTCATAAGCTCTTGAATACGCGGGCGAGCGTTGGCGGAGTTCCAATCTGCAACTGCAACTTGGTCAAATGTAGTTTGTCCCGAACGGCAAACAAGTTGCCCGCTCTTCAAATATGGTTCCAAAATTTTCATTGTGTTTTCAAAGAAAATATGCGCGTTGTTATCCGAAGGTCCGCCTGCGAAAAATTCAATGTTGAAAGGTCCGCCGCCGTTTTTCAAATTCAACGCCGCTGCAATATATTCGCCCATTCCGTCGCCAATCGCGCCGTTGTCAAAACTTGCGTAATAACTTATTGCGTCAGTGTTTGAAAGTATCCTGTCAAAACCAATGACGGGAATATTTTTCTTTTTGGCATTTTCAAGCACTTCAACGAACGCGGCGGAGTCAATCGCGCCAATAACTATACAATCGGGATTTTTTCCAATGACATCTTTAACTTGTTTCTGCTGTTCTTCGATAGTTGCAGAAAATTGAACGTTGACGGTAAAGCCTTCCTCTTCCAAAAGTTTTTGAAGTGAATCGCCGTTACGTTGCCAACTTGAAGTAGTATTCGGGAAACAAACTGCAACGCTTTTTGCTTTTGGTTGATTGGAGCCGCAACCGCTTAAAGTTGCCGCAAAAATTAAAAGCAACGTCAAGCACAAAAATTTTATATGTTTCAATTAAATCACCTGCTTTCAGATTTTAAATTTGGCAGTTGAAGCGGTAAGTTCTTTTGCAAGGTAAGAAAGTCTTTGGCTTGCATTTGCAACTTCTTCAATGGAAGTTGTTTGCTCTTCGGTAGCCATACGAACAGATTCAGTTTCAACGCTGACATCTTCGCTGGAGCGGTTCAATTCGTCCATAGTTTCAACGAGTTTTGCAACGCTTGTAGAGGCGTTTTGCGCGTCACGCTGAATTTCTTCGGCGTCTTTAGTAAGTTTTGTAATAGCGTCCGTGATATTTTGGAAAGAATCGCCCGCTTCTGCAACAACAACTTTTCCGTTTTCAACTTCTTCGTTGCCCTGTTCCATTTGCTTTAAAGCTTGTCCCATTTCGGATTGAATGGTATTGATTAAGCCGCCGATTTGCGACGCGGCTTCGCTGGAACTTTCTGCAAGTTTTCTGACTTCATCTGCAACGACTGCAAAGCCGCGCCCTGCGTTACCTGCGCGCGCCGCTTCAATAGCCGCATTCAACGCAAGCAAATTTGTTTGTTCCGCAATGCCCGCGATAGTTGCGCTGATATTTCCAATTTGCGTTGAACGTTCAGCAAGTTGTTTAATGACTTCGGCGGATTTTTCAACACTTTCTGCAACGGCTGACATTTGATTGACTGCGCCGCTTACTGCCGTGCGCCCTGTTTGTGCAATTTCTGCAACATTTTGCGCACTGCGCACTGAAGAATTAGCCTTGCTTGCAAAAGTTTGAAGTAATTGTGCGAAGGTGCGCATATCTTCTGTTGACTGCGCAATTTCGACGCCTTGAGTATCCATACTTTCTGCAACGTTGTTAATTGACGCTGAAACTCTTTGCGTAATTTCGGAACTTTGCGAAGCGTTTTTGTTAAGTTGAATAGCGAAGTTGGAGGCGTCATTTGCATTACGTTGAATCCTTGCAACAAGTTGGCGAAGTTGTTTAATTGTATCAGCGAAAATTGCGGTTAATTGCCCAAATTCGTCATCATTTTTCGGCACTGCCTCAACAGTCAAATTGCCGGCTGCCATTTCCTTTGAAACTTCAGAAAGATAATCAATCGAGCTCAAAATTGCGCGGCTCAAAATAACTGCCATAACGATTGAAAAAGCTACAACGCCGATAATTGCAAAAATTAAAATAAAACGTGCTTGATTATAGCTTGATTCGGATTCAACAACTTCCGCGTGGATAAAATCTTTGCGGTTGTCGAGAATTTTGTTAAGTTTAGATTGAATATAATTGTACTTGTCGCTGGAACTTTCAAGGACTCTTGCAGCTTCTGAAGTATTGCCCTGTTTCGCCAAATCGATAACTCTTTTTGAATTTTCTTTGTACTGATTCCATATATTGCGCATATCTGCGAATTGGGTTGCAACGTCGCCTTCAAGGTTCGGTTCAATATAATCAAAAGTAATATCGATTTGGTCAGCAAGTTTTTGGCTGGACTGCGCGGCGTAGATTCTGCCGGGCAAAGTTGTAGCGTCGATAACTGCAAATTCGCCCTGCCTGTAGTCACTCATTGAGCGGCTTGATTCTGAAGTTGAAATGACGCCTTGCAAGTGTTCGGTTGCGATTCTCAGCGCGCCCTCATTGATTGAAGAAAGCGTTGTCGCCGAATAAATTCCCGTTGCAATAAAAGTTAGTATCAACAGGATAAACACGAAAAACATTTTTTCTCGAATTGACATCGAGTGTTGCATATGAAAAACCCCCTTCGTTCTCTTTTAGAGCTTAGAGGTCTGACAATAAAACGGCAAAAAAATCGTCCTCTAAATTCTAATTATTATTTGATAAATACCCGTTTTTTAATTTTTTTCCTGCTTATTTTTTAAAAATAATTGTTTTGTTGCAACCTTAAACCAATTCAAGTGCCACGCAATATGCAAAAGTATTCCCGCCGCAAAACAATAACCGCTGTAAATGTGAATGTTCAACAGTGTATGTAAAAATTCAAAATCTGTTATCGCCAATAAGTGGAAATCTAAAATTATTCCCGTGCTTATACAAATTAGTCCACTGATAAATAGGAATATATCCAGCCAAAAGTTGTTCTTCATTGCAAGTTTCTCCTTTTAAGATTTTTTTGGTTTAAAATTTTTTAAATGTACTTTCTTTCTTTTTGAAAAAAGAAAAAAAGTACCAAAGAAAGAAAAACTTGCCGCCCGTCAGGGCCGCTCGGTTCAAGTACGCACTTAGTAACAGGCGGCTCCCTTTGGGACCTCTACTTTTTCCCACGCTCGTAAAAAAGGACAAGCTGCGGCTTTAGTGACGGGCGGGTTTCTACAAGTTACAAGCGTAGGTGTCCTGCGCGAATTTTTTCCAACAAAAACAAAAAGGGATTAGCAAAATTTTTCTAATCCCTAATTCTTAGTCCTTAATCCTTAATCCTTATTTAGGATAAGTAATTCCAATTAAAGTTTCCAAGCTTGAATTGCCGTAAGCATTTTGGTAACTCAAATCAGTAACCAAAACTTTTCTGACATAAATTTTTTGCCCGCCGCTGTAATAACTGCTTGCCGCGTGAATAACAAGCGGCGTGCCGTTATCGTCGTTGCCGAGTTTCATCATAACGTGTCCTTTTTTCAGCAAAAGTGCGCCTGTTGGAGCGCGGCGTGCAATATCTGCGCGTTCGGCGTAAGTTACATTATTGAACACGGAAAAAATTGGCATACAGTTATTTTGCCTGTCGGCGTCGCGCGGAATGTTAAAGCCCATACTGCGGTAAACATCTTGAACAAACGCTGAACAGTCAACGCTGTTATCTAAGCCGCCCCAGCCGTAAACGTCGCCCAAAAATTTAAAACTTTGACGCACGAAATTATTTTTTGTGCAGGGCAGGAAACCTTCATTAACCTTGCCGTCATTTAAAATTTTTACAGAAACTTCTTTGAGTTCGTCATTTTCAATAACAGGAAGGCGCACCGTCCAAGAATTATTTTCTATTGCGGAACTTTCGAGCGGAATTTTTGCGCCCATTTGGAAGAGAATAATTTTGCCGTTGACATTGACGAATTTTTTATTGGTTGTAACAATGAGAAAATCTGCGGGTTGTACGTAAGTCAGCCAAGTTGCGCGGTCGGTAAAAGCCAAAGAATTTTTAGTTACCCAACCGAAATAATATCTTGCCTGAATAAAACAAAATCTGCCGTCTCTGCTGTCCCATAAAACTGCAACAGCTTCGGCGGGGTCAAGGGCTGTACCTTGAATTTCATCGTACTTGCTGCCGGTTAAACCTTGCGGCAAAATACGAACGTTTACGCGCTCAACCGTCACGGCGTAGCGAACATTTATATTTGCGTCGTAGTTCAGCGAATTTAAATCCCTGTTCGCCATAATCGAATCACTGCCAATTAAATTAACATCGTCGCTTGCTTTTAAAATTCTTGCCGCTAAATCTTTGCCCAAAATTGTTTCGGGATAATTCGCCAAATCTGAAGAATAGTCATCACGTGCCAACATTTCTGCGTTAATTCTTTCAATTTGACTTTCGGTAAAAAGAATGTTATTGCCGTCGGTGGCGCGGTTTATCCAATAATCGGGCGTGGCGCGGGAATCTGTAACTTCAATTCCCGCCGCGTATGTAGTTTTTGTGCCTATGAAAAAAATTAACGCTATCAGCATCAGAAAAATTTTTTCTGTCATTTTGTTTACTCCTTAAAATTTTTTAGTTTAAATTTTTTATATTAAATGTTATTTCTTTTTGCAAAAATTTCAAATCCCTACTGCCTCTTGCCTACTTTAAACTATTTCAAATCCCTACTGCCTCTTGCCTACTTTAAACTTTATTTATCAATTTAAAATAGGCAGCTTCGGGCGGCGTCAACAATCTGAAACAAAACCAACTGCCGCAACCCGAATTAACGTAGCAGTAGCAGTCGTCGTGTTGATACATTCCGCGCGTATATTTAAAAACTTCCAAAAGGTGCAAGCCCCAAACTTGTGAGCCGTGCGTATGCCCCGTCAATGTCAGCGGAATATTTTTTTGCGTTGCCGCGTCGAAAAATTCGGGGTGGTGCGCCAATAAAATTACCGTTGCATTGTAGGGAACGCCCGCAAGTGCTTTTTCAAGATATTCTTTCATTTGACTGTAAAAAAGTTCGTCCTGCTTGCCGCGCCCGCCGCTTTTCATAACTGGAGCCGCCGGCGGATAATCTACGCCCAAAACATACAAATTTTCTGTAACGTGCGCAGATTCATTTACCAGCCAATGAATTTTAGTTTTTGAAAGTTGCTCGGAAATTTTTTGAATGCCCCTGAAATGTTCGTGGTTGCCGTGACAATAATAAATTCCGTGCTTGAATTTGTCGCAGTAGCTGTCAACAAGTTTAATCGCCGCGTCATTTAAATTTACGTCGTCAAAAATATCGCCCGTTATCGCCAAAATGTCAGGCTTTGCAACGGCTATTCTTTCCAAAAGTTTTTCCAATCTTTCAAGCGAAAAGTACGCGCCCAAATGTACGTCCGAAATCTGCGCGACGGTAAAATTTTGAAGTTCGGGCGGTAAATGCTTTATCGGAATGTCAAAAAATCTGTCAACAATTTCCATTCGCTCAATTTTATTGCCGTAAAGTGCAACAGCCAAAGACATTGCAGGATAAACCAAACTGTACTTTAACGCGCGGCGGCGTTCGGGATTGTAGGGCGTCGGCTTGTGAAATTTTCTGTAAAGTGCGCGAACAATCAGCGCAATTATTACAAGCCCACCGCAAATTAATTGCGTCAACAAAAAAACTGTAGCGAAACTTCCCAACTTTTCAACTGCCGCATTCGGGATTTTATTCCTCAACATAAAGCCGAGAAAAAACATTAAAATTAAAATTAAATCCGCGCCCGCCAAAATTTTCAACAGGCGCGTTTTGTTTTCGCCCGTCCACAAAAAATTGACGCTGATTAAACCCAAACAAAGTATCAACGCCAAAATTCCGCCTGTAACCATTAAAAACATTTTTTAAGCTCCAATTTGCAACTTGGCGGCAGTTACAACATTTTTCATAAGCATTGCAACCGTTAAAAGTCCGACGCCGCCCGGTACGGGAGTTATTGCGCTTGCAATTTCTGCCGCCGCGTCAAAGTCAACATCACCGACTAATTTTTTCGGCGCAATTCGATTTATCCCAACGTCGATAACAACCGCGCCCGCTTTAATCATATCAGCAGTTACAAATTTCGGCTTGCCCATTGCGGCAACCAAAATATCAGCTTCGCGCGTAACTTCGGCAAGATTTTTTGTATGTGAATGACAAACTGTAACGGTTGCATTTTTCGCCATAAGCAAATGCAACATTGGTTTACCGACGATATTACTTCTGCCGATAATTACTGCGCGTTTGCCGTCAATTTCAATTCCCGCCAAGTCAAGCATTTCAATGCAACCTGCGGGCGTGCAGGGAACAAGCGCGGGCGAACCTGTAACCAATTTGCCGACGTTCACGGGGTGGAAGCCGTCAACATCTTTCAGCGGGTCGATTCTATTTAAAATTTCTTCGGAATGGTTTTTAATTGCGTCAGGCAGCGGCAACTGTACCAAAATTCCGTTAATGCTTTTATCTGCGTTGAGTTCGTCAATTTTTTTTAAAAGTTCGTCTTTGGAAGTTGACGCGGGCATTTCAACAACTTCAGATTTTATTCCGAGTTCTTCGCAAGTTTTGTGTTTGTTACGTACGTAAACTTGAGAGGCGGGATTTTCGCCGACGATTATTACTGCAAGTCCCGGCGTCAAGTTAAAATTATTTTTAAGTTTTTCTACTTCAGCTCGCGCAGATTCTTTAATTTGCGCGGCGAAATCTTTTCCGTATAAAATTTTTGCGCTCATAAAAATTTCTCCTTCGTCGAAATTTTAGGAAACAGGAAACAGTAGGAAGGAGCAACTGCTCTTACTCATCGCAGTTGCAAGGGAATTGAAAAACTTTTTCCTTTTTCCTTTAAACTTTATCCTAAATTTCTAGATTTTTCCGAAGCGGCAATAACCGCCTCAATCAACGCACTTCTAAAATTATTGCGTTCCAAAATTCTAATTCCTTCAATCGTGGTACCTGCGGGGCTTGTAACTTTATCGCGCAGGACGTCAGGGTGCTCGCCCGTTTCAAGCACCATTTTCGCCGCGCCGAGTAAAGTTTGTGCGGCAAGTTCAATAGCGTAATTGCGCGGCAAACCCGCTGCAACTCCGCCGTCTGCAAGCGCGTCAATCATTAAAAAGGCGTACGCGGGACCCGAGCCGCTTAAACCCGTTACGGCGTCCATTAATTTTTCGTCAACTTCGACAGTGCGCCCGATAGCCGACCAAAATTTTTTTGCAAGTGCAAGATTTTCGGCGGTTGCATTTTTGCCGCCGCTGTAAGCCATCATTCCTTCTTCAACCAAAACTGCAACATTCGGCATAACGCGGATAATTGCCTGATTCGGCAAAGAATTTTCAAGCGTGGAAAGTTTGCAACCTGCAACCACTGACATTAACAAAGTTGCAGGCGTGATACTTTTTTGAATTTCGGCAAGCGCAGAATTTAAATCTTTCGGCTTGACTGCAAGAATTAACAGCGAAATTTTTTCGGCGAAGGTTGAAAAATTTTCGTCAACGTGTACAGAATATTTTTCTGCTAAATATTCACGTCGCGCAGGAATTTTTTCTGCAACAAAAATATTTTGAGGCAAAAAAAGTTTTTTTGAAATGCCCTTAATGACGGATTCGGCAAGCGCACCGCCGCCGATAAATCCTACGTTAAAATTTTCGCTCAATGTATAACACGCTCCAAATTAATTGTTTGTTGTTTTAAAATTTTTTTCTTTTTTTTTACCGGCTTGGTTGTCGGCGCGTCTGCAAATTCTATGTGGTCGAGTAAGTCTGTAACTTGCCCGCGAATTGCCTCCAAATAAATATCATACAATTTTTTTTGTTCGGCGAGTTCTTCCTCTGAAAGTCCTACCGTGCGCTTTTTGCGCGCCAATTCGTTGATTCTTGCCAAAAGTTCGGGCGTTATCAAATTTACCACTCCTATTCAAAATTTTGTACGCTGAATTATTTTATTTCTATAGTTTTTGGTTGTCAAAAAATTTATCCAATACCTTATATTAAATTATAACAAATTCGCAAAAAAATAAAAATAGTGCGTAATATATAAAAATAATTTTCTTGACAGTAAACGCGCGCACCGCTATAATCTTTAGTGTTGTCATTTAGCAACGGTGTATTTTTGATATTTATCAGGAGGTGTCCTGTTTGAAGAGAACATTTCAACCCAATTCACGTTGGCGCAAAAAAACTCACGGCTTCCGTGAACGTATGAAGACTAAAGGCGGTCGTCTTGTCATTAAAAGGCGTCGTCAACGCGGCAGGAAATTGCTTACTGCATAGAAGGCGCGGCAGGTCACTTTATACAGTGGCCTTTTTTTCTTATTACGCGGAGGTTTTTATGTTTGAACTCGGCAGAAATAAAATTTTGCGCGGCAAAAACGAATTTAACAAAGTCCATTCAAAGGGGCATTCGCTTGCCAATCGTGAAATGGTCATTTACATTTTGGAAGATGAAAATTTAAACGGCAAAGTCGGATTTGCCGCCGGAAAAAAATTAGGCTGCGCCGTCATTCGTAACCGCGTCAAAAGAATCCTGCGCGAAGCGTACAGATTAAATCAGCACAATATTAAAAAAAATTGCGCTATAATTCTTGTCGGCAGAAAAAATCTTGTCGAGGCTAAGTGCGAAGTTGCAATTAAATCTTTGAAAGATATTTGCAAACGCGCCAAAATTTGGATTGATTAGCAATGACGAAATTTTTAATTGCCGCAGTCAAATTCTATCAAAAATGGTTGTCGCCGCTGAAACCGCCCTGTTGCAGATTTTTCCCGACTTGTTCAGCTTACGCGCTTGAGGCTCTGCAAAAATACGGCTGGAAACGCGGCACTTTTTTAGCGATAAAAAGAATTTTGCGCTGCCACCCTTTCAATAAAGGCGGCTATGACCCCGTGCCATAATTAGGTATCAGGTATCAGGGAACAGGTGTCAGGTTTTAGGGAAAATTACTAATACCTGACACCTGCCGCCTGCCACCTAAAAAAAGGAAGTGAAGTTTTGGAAGAACCTTTTTTCTTGATGAGTATATTTTCGCCGATAACAGATTTATTCACGACAGTTTTAACCGCGCTTTATTCAATGCTGGAAAAATTCGGCGTCGGCAGTTACGGACTCGCTATTATAATTTTAACAGTTATCATAAAAATAATTTTGTACCCGCTTACAAAAAAGCAATTTCAATCTTTGAAGGGTATGCAAACCATTGCGCCCAAAATGAAAAAGTTGCAGGAAAAATACAAAGATAACCCGCAGCTCCTGCAACAAAAAATGTTGCAACTTTATCAAGAGGCGGGCGTCAATCCCTTTGCAGGTTGCCTGCCAATGCTTATTCAAATGCCAATTTTAATGGCGTTGTATTATACTTTTTTCAGTTTCGATTACGGCGGCGACGCGCCTTCGTTTTTATGGGTGCCGAATTTATCTGAAACGGACCCGCTTTATATTTTGCCGCTGATTGCAGCCGGCACAACTTTTTTAATGCAAAAAATTTCAACCGTCGAATCTAACCAACAAACAAAAATAATGATGATCTTCTTCCCGCTGTTTATGGGATTTATAAGCTTAAATCTCCCGGCAGGACTTGTACTTTATTGGGCAACCCAAAACGTAGTTCAAATTGTTCAACAACTCTTAATTTACCGGAATATAGATGCAAATTCTGAAAAGGGGAAAGCTAACGATGATTAAAATGATTGAGACAACAGGTAAGACTGTGGAGGACGCACTAAGCGCGGCGTTGGAAAAACTAGGCGTGGCTGCCGAAGATGTTGAGTATGAAATTTTAGAAAAACCTTCAAAGGGCTTTTTGGGATTCGGCGCAAAGCCCGCCAAAATTCAAGTTAAACTAAAAGAAATTCCCGCCGAAGTTAAAACCGAAATTCAAGAACCTGTTGCAAATATCGAAGCGCACGTTGAAGAAAATATCGCAGAAAAAATTGAACCCGTACTTGAGGAAACTAAAACCGAACCCGCCGAAGAAATTAAAACCGTCGAAGAAATTCCGCCTGCCGAAGTTGAAACTTCAGAAATTGAAACTGCTGAAGAAATTCCGCCCGTCGATAAAGAGGAAGTTATCGCAAGAGCAAAAAGTTTTTTGGCGGAAGTTTTCGCCGCAATGCAAATCGAAATTACCGTTACCGCCGTTGAAAATGATTCGGAAATTGTTTTAGATTTGGCGGGGAAAAATTTGGGCGTACTAATCGGCAAGCACGGGCAAACTTTGGACGCCCTGCAATATTTGACGAATTTAACCGCCAATGTTTACAACGGCGCAGAAAAAATTTATTTCGTTCTGGACGTGGAAAATTATCGCAACCGTCGCGCAGCGGCTTTAACTAAACTTGCAAAAAGCGTTGCAGAACGTGCAATTCGTACAAGGCAGGACGTTAAATTGGAACCAATGAGCCGCACCGAGCGCAAAGTTATTCATACTGCCTTGCAAAATAATCCCAAAGTCGAAACGCACAGCGCGGGTGAAGACCCGCACCGTTATATTATTGTTTCGCCGAAAAAAATAAGTTGATATTTAAAATGACAAACTAAAAAAGCCGCCAATTTTAGGCGGCTATTTTTTTTGAAAAAATAAAAAGGCGGCGAACGTTGCAAATTTGATGAGTAAGAAAATTTGCTTGAGCCGCCATTCGCGAGGAGAGCACGCTTTTGCTACGCAAAACCGCGCAGGATGCGCGGCAATTTTTAATTTGCTAAATTGACACTGTAACACTATAACGCTAAGCGAACTTCCGCCCGTCTCTCAGCCGCAGAGCACGGTAAACTTGAAGCGTTGGAAAAAGTTGAGGCCCCAAAGGGGGCCGCCAGTTACTAAGGGCGTACAGAAACCGAGCGGCACTGACGGGCGGGAAGTTTTTTTCTTTTAGGTGGCTTTTCTTTTTTTACAAAAAAAGAAAAACCACATTCAAAATTTAAATTATTTAAACTAAAAAAAATTCAATGCTTGTACTTGTAGAAAGCCCAAATTACGCCGAGCCAAATCGGCATTAAAATTACGGCAAGCCGCATTTCTTCCATAGTTGCCATTAAAGCAATTACGCCCGCCAAAAACGCCAAGCAAAGATAATCTGCGAACGGGTAAAAGAACGATTTAAATTTTGGCACGATACCGACGGCGTTGCAGTGCTTGCGAAATTTTAAGTGCGTCAAAACTATCAACGCCCAACTTATTACAACCGCGCCCGTTACAACTGACATTAAATACATAAAAACTTTGCTCGGCAACGCATAATTTAAAATTACCGCAATTAAAGTTATCCCCGAAGAAATTAAAATTCCATTCGTTGGAACTTTGCGGCTTGAAAGTTTCGTCAAAAATCTTGGAGCTTCCGAATTTTCCGCAAGGCTGAAAAGCATTCTGGAATTTGAATAAATAGCCGAATTGTAAACTGAAACCGCCGCAGTTAAAACAACAAAATTTAAAATGTGCGCGGCAGTCATTACGCCGACATTTTCAAAAATCTGTACGAAAGGACTCGCCTTAGTGCCGACTTCATTCCACGCCCATAAACTCATTAGTACAAACATTGTACCTACGTAAAAAATTAAAATCCTGTAAATGACTTGATTAATTGCGCGCGGAATTGTTTTAGTTGGGTTTTCAGTTTCGCCCGCCGTTATACCAATTAATTCAATCCCGCCGAAGCTGAACATTACGGGCGCAATAGCTATAATCATTCCCAAAACGCCGTTGGGGAAAAATCCGCCGTGCGCCCAAAGGTTGCTGAAATTTTCAGGGAATGGGCGCGCGTCAGTAAAAATTAAATAGCCGCCCAAAACTATCATAAAAATTATTGCAGAAATTTTTATCAGCGACATCCAAAATTCAATTTCGCCGTACGCGCTGACAGTTATCAAATTTACCGCCGTGATTATTACAAGGCAGATAAACGCGCCGAGCCATTGCGGCAAATCGGGGAACCAATATTGCAAATAAATTCCTACCGCCGTAAGCTCCGCCATACTTACTAAAACGTACAAAAACCAATAATTCCAGCCTGCCAAAAAGCCGGGAAATTGCCCCCAATATTTATTGGCGTAGTAGCTGAATGAACCTGATACAGGCTCTTCAACTGACATTTCGCCGAGCATTCGCACTACCAAAAAAATTATTATCCCCGCAATTAAATAACTTAGCGTTACTGCAGGTCCTGCAAGCGCAATGGTTGAAGTTGAGCCGTAAAAAAGCCCCGTGCCTACCGCTGTACCAAGTGCAATCATTTGCAAGTGTCGATTTTTCAAGCCACGATTTAATTTTTCTTCTGTCATTAACCTAAGACCTTTCATAAATATTTAGAATGATAAATTTTCGACGCAAAAAAAAATTCCCCTGCAGTTGGGGAATTTTCAAATTTTATCTGAGTTAAAATTATCTGTGGTGATGATAAGGCATTGGCGGAGGCGGCGGAGTATTTCTGTCGTGACGCCCGCCGCTTCTGCCGCGTTGACTGCCGCGCTCGTAATTGTCGTCGCGGTGTTTGTTATTGTTTGCTATTGCGGCTATTGCGGCAATTCCCAAAACTATACCTATTGCGCGGTTTCTGTCACGAACTTTTTTGCTTAATTGTTCTGTTTGCATACTGCTTTCAATATTTGTAACTGTATCTAAAGACGCGGCATAAACCGACGTGAAATTTATTCCCAAAAACGACGCCCCGCAAATTATTGCCGTCATTGCTAAGGTTTTCGCTTTCATTTCTTACAACTCCTTTAATTTTCTTGTTGCAGAAATTATAACAAGAAAAATTTTAAAAGTCATTGGAAAAAGATTAAAATTTGGTTAGAAATTAATCTTTCAGCGTGAAATAAATGCTGTCCTTGATATTTTCGCCGCTCAAGCTGTCAAAATTTTCCACGATAGTTTTAATTCGATTCAATAAAGTTTTTGCATCGCGTTTAATTTCAGTATAAAAATTACCGCTAATTTGCATAGGAGTAGCGAAATTTTCGGCGTTGGTTGAAATATATTCGGCGGCGGCTTGAATAAAAATTTTTTTGTCTTTTTCGTAAAGGTAATTTAAAACTTCGCGCAGGACTTCATACCAATGTTTGACATTTGGAATTTCTTCGCCGTCAATTACAAGGCTTGCGGGTTTTTTGCCTTTACAATCTTCAAAATTATCGTCAAGGTTATAATTGTTGATTTTAATTGAAATGGATTTAGCGTATTGTGCGGGAACTTCCCAAACTTGCAAAGCGCGCTCCGCCAAAGTTTTTGAGCGATTAAAAATTTGCCTTGAAGTCCAATCCAAAAAATATTTCAGCGACTTTGTATAATAAAAATTTGAATCTGAAGAATCTGCGCGTTTTTCAAAGAATGACGAATCGTCTTTTTTGGGGTTGCAATTAAGTATTAAATTTCCCAACGAGTTTAAATAGGCGGCGTGGTTTTTCAAATCGTTTTTTGACTCAAGGTATTTTATCCACGTTTGAGAAAGTTTTTCCGGCATAACGTAATGGAGGTGCGAATTTTCATAGCGCGGCAAATTTTGCGCGTTGGCAGCATTTTTTTCCAGCTTGTACAAAAGATATTTGCAAGTGTCTTTTAGCGAAAGTTTCAATGCAGGATTTTCGAGAGCCTCTTTGAATTGCTCATCGTTCGGGCAAGTATATTTGCCGTTGCCTTCGGTAATTGCTTTCCAAAAAGAATCAACGTTATAATTTTTATCTTTTTCAAAACGTGAAATAATATTGCCGTAATTTTGCGCAGAATCTGCGCCATTTTTTTTACAAACTTTTGCACGAAACATCAGCGAAATCAGCGCGTCAACAATTTGCAAAAAAGTATATTCGTCGAAATAAAATTTTTCGTACTTGTCATTTAAATCCATTAAAATAATCGGTGAACTTGACGCGCCGACAAGGTAGCGCAATTCGTAGAATTTTTTCTCAAGCGCGGACAAATTTTCAAAGTCTTCATTTTCCAGCGAAAGTAAGCGGCTGTAAAATTCGGCGTAATCGTACATATCAGCCAAAAAATCTTCGGTCTTATCATTTTTGCTGCCGCTGTAAGTGTTATCGAAATATTTTTTGAAAGTAGGATACAGCGCATTTTTGGAAATGTGAATATTTTTTTTGCCCTGCATATCTGTAATAGATTTGCGTCGCGAAACTAAATATTGGAACATAAATTTTTCAAATATCTCGGAATTGCGCAACATTTTTTCAATCGGCAGCCAATATTTTTGGTACAGATTTTCTTGCACGTCAGAATTTAATTCCATAAGCAAATAATTTCTTATCAATTCGGTTTCAGTTAAATCTTTGCCGGTGGAATTTAGGGACTCAAAAATTTCCTGCGGCTTTTCGTCGTGAAGAAGTATTCGCACGATTTTTAATTTATAAATTGCGTCATAAAGTTGTTGAGCCGTCAATTTTGAATCTGAAATTTCTTTTTGGAAAATGCAATAATTTTGGTACAGGACAGAAATTTTTTCTTTTTCGTCAAGTTCAACGCCGTCCATAAGCTTTTCAAAAATTTCTCTGTCGTATTCGTTGGGGCGCAATTTGCATTTGTTTTTCATTTCGCCCAATGAATGTTTTATAAATTTTGAGCGCAGGTCTTCGGAAATATCTTCAGAATCCGAAAATTCACATATTGCCTTTGCAAGCAAAATAACGCTTGTAATTCGTTGTTGCCCGTCGACAATCACGAAATCGCTAAAAATTCCTTCCTTTTGTTTTTGATATACAACCGTCCCCAAAAAATGCGGCTTGCCGCTTGCGACAATATTTTTTATATCTTCAAAAAGTTGCAAGCAATGTTCTTTGCGCCAATCGTAATTTCTTTGATAAATCGGAATTATGAAAGTTTTTTTGTCGCCAATAAATTCGGCAAGGCTTAATTCTTGTGCTTCCAAAATTTTTTCTCCCTTCGCAAAATTTTTTACATTATCATTGACGCAAAAATTTTTGTCAATCAGGAAAAATTTTACGGATTACATTTTCTGCAAGGTCTGTAGCCGTCGTCAGTGCAAGCTTGTCTTGATTCGTACGGGATAAAATGCGCGGCGTTATGGTGTTTGATTGTCGGGCAGTCGTAGTAATGAAAAATTCTTGACTTTGTATTTGCCAAATATGTTGACGCCAACGCAGGAGCTGCCGCCAATATTACAAAAATTGTTACAGCCAAAATTGCTATGATTTTTTTCAATCAAATTGCCTCCTCAAAAAAATAAAAGCGTCACGGCGATTATTGCAAGTACCGCCGCCTCAACAAAATTTAAAATCTGCGCGAGGTTGTTTTTCTGCAAAAGAATTTTTCGCACTTTGCCCGCGCCGAATGCTACCACCGAAAAAATTATAAACGCCTGCGCCGCAAATGTTACGCCCAATAAAATTATCTGCAAGCTTGCATTGCCCGTTGAAAGATTTACAAATTGCGGCAAGAACGCCAAGAAAAATAATAAAACTTTCGGGTTCAAAACATTCATTAAGACGCCGCGCCTGTACAGCGCAAAAAAATTATTTTCGCCGTCAGATTTTTTCATTGAAAGTTTCGCGCCGCGTTTCGCCGCCTTGAAAGATTTGTAAGCTAAAAATAACAAGTACGCCGCGCCGAAAATTTTTAAAGCCGTCATTGCCAAAGCCGAATTTTGAATTATTGCCGCAACGCCCGCCATTACCAAAAACGTATGGAAAACTATTCCGCTAACCAAACCTGCCGCCAAAATTATTCCGCACTTCGCGCCGCTTGCAAGGCTCTTGGTCAGCAAATATAAAATGTCAGGTCCCGGCGCAATCGTCAAAAGTATCGACGCTGCCAAGAAGTAAAAAAAAGTTCCAACTTCCAAAATTATTCTTCTTTCCTTTTTAATTTTTCTATGGTACAATTCGCCTAAAGTTTTTAAAAATTTTTGGCGGGGTGATTTTATGGTTAAAGTCAGAATTACAAATATGATGTTTTACGGCTATCACGGCTATTACGAGTATGAACGCGAACAGGGGCAAAAATTTTACCTCGACGCCGAATTGAAAATGGACGAAAACTCGGCGGATTTAAATGAGTTTGAAGAAGGTATTAATACTGCGCGAGTTTACGAAATTATTAAAAGTTTTATGGAAACTCAACGCTTTCAAGTTATGTCGCATCTTGGTATAAAAATTGCTGACAGTTTGCTGGAAAAAGTTAAAAATGTTGACGAAGTTGTTATAAGGATTCGCAAGCCCGCGCTTCCAATTTCAGGTTGCATTGACTACATTGAAACTGAAGTTATTCGCCATAAATAAGGGCTAATGGATAAAGCCTAAAGACTGGGGATTTTTTCTCTAGTCTTTTTTATTTTGATATGTAAAAAAATAAAAGGTTGTAAAACCCGCCCGTCACTAAAGCCGCCGCTCGCGGTAATGCTGATGCGTAGTAAAAAGTAGAGGCCCCAAAGGGGGCTACCAGTTATTAAGAGCGTAATTGACATAAACGGCACTGACGGGCGAGAAGTTTTTCTTTCTTTGGTTGCAAGGCGTGCGGTGCTCTTTTTTTTACAAAAATAAAAAAAGTACATTTAAAATTTAAAATAGAAAAATTTTTCAACACGCCCTAACCTTTAAACTTTGGGCTCATATCGTAAATAATTTTTAAAACAGCTTTACAAAGTTTATCGGGGTCGTGCCTGCCTGCGTCAGTATCGCTGATTAAATCCGCCTTAATCAAGCCGCAACCGAGCGCGTTAATTTTATCTTCGTCAACTTCAACGGGTGTTGCGCCAATTTCTTCGCAAAATTTTTCAGGTACGGGCGCAGAATTTACCAATACATAATCAATCGCGCCGCGCCCCGTATGTTCCAAAATTGCCTTTGCGTGTTCGGACGCCGAATAATTATCAGTTTCGCCCGGCTGCGTCATTACGTTGCAGATATAAATTTTTATTGCCTTAGAATTTTTCAACGCCTTTGCAACGCCTTCAACCAACAAATTCGGCATTATCGAAGTATACAAACTGCCCGGACCTAAAATAATTGCGTCGGCATTTTCAATCGCCTCAAGCGCGGCGGGCACTGCCGAAACTTTTTTTGGAAAAAGTTCAACGCGGCGAATTTTTTTGTGCGCTTCGGGGATTTGTGATTCACCTTCAACAACTGTACCGTCAGTCATAATTGCGTCAAGTCGAACATATTCCTTGCTTGCGGGAATGACGCGCCCTTTTACCGCCAAAACTTTTGATGATTCTTTCAGCGCGGTTTCCATATCGCCTGTAACTTCATTCATTGCCGCAATAAACAAATTGCCGAAACTATGTCCCGCCAAAGTTGTTTCGCCTTTGAATCTGTACTGAAATAATTTTTCCATAAGCGGTTCAGTATCTGCCAACGCTACAAGGCAATTTCTTAAATCGCCCGGCGGAATTATCCCCAATTCTTCGCGCAGGCGTCCGCTGCTGCCGCCGTCATCTGCAACCGTTACAACCGCTGAAATATTGCTGGTTGCTGATTTTATCCCGCGCAATAAAACTGAAAGCCCGTGCCCGCCGCCAATTACCGTTACAACAGGCCCCTTGCCCAATTTTCTTTCTTGAAAAATCATATCGACAATTCTTTCTGTTCTGTCAGGAATTAACACGGCAATTATTGAGCGAATTATTGACCGCGTGGCGTACAGCATTAACAACGCGCCGATTATTATTATAAAAATTCCTATCGTAATTGTTAAGCCGTATTGATAACTTCCGACGTGCGTATAGACGAATTGGAAAATTGCCTCTTCTGCGCGCCCCAAGTATTCATAGTTTAAAGCCAACGCCGCGCCAAAACTTACAAGCAAAACGCCTATTGCAAAAAGCAACAGCCAACGTTTCATTTTCATACCGGGATAAAGCCATTTTATAAGATGTACCATTTTGCGCCTCAAACTTCCCAAACGTCATTTTTCATTAAGTCGCGGTGTTCCAAATTTACCGTGTAGCCGTTGTTTGAAATTAATTCAAAAATATGTTTTGCAATAAAAACGCTGCGATGCATTCCGCCCGTACAACCTACCGCAATTACAAGTTGGCTTTTGCCCTCCTTGACATATTGCGGCACCAAAAATTCAACAAGATTATCAAGCCGCTTTAAAAATTCTTGCGTGACGGGTTTTTCTGCAATATATTCTGCAACGGCGGCAACGGAGCCGCTTTTATGTTTCAATGATTCAATATAAAAAGGATTGGGCAAAAATCTAACGTCCAAAACTATATCGGCGTCCAGCGGCATACCGTATTTAAAGCCGAATGACAGTACAGAAATATTCATTGTACTGCCTTCAGTTTTGCCGAAAAGCAATTTAATTTTGTCGCGCAGTTCTGCCTTTGACATATTGGAAGTATCGATTAAATAAGTTGCCTTGCCGCGTACACTTTCAAGCCTTGAACGTTCTTTTGCAACGCCGTCAGAAATTCTTGACGAAGGAGCCATTGGGTGGCGGCGGCGCGTTTCCTTGTAGCGTCTTATAATTGCGTCGTCGCTTGCGTCCATAAAAAGCATTTCGTACTCAAGATTTTTTTTGTCCATATCTTCCAAAATACTAACCAATTTATCAAAAAATTCTCTGCTGCGCGTATCGACCACAAAAACAACTTTTGTAACGTGGCTTGAGGCGTGCGAACATAATTCAACAAATTTTGGAATAAAAACAGGCGGCAAGTTGTCAACGCAAAAATAGCCCAAATCCTCAAGGCAACGGCAAGCTTGAGTTTTGCCGCTGCCGCTCATTCCCGTAACAACGATTATGCGCGGGCGTTCCAATTTTTCTTCGGTATTTTCCATTTCAATTTTATTTTCCAATTTAATCACTCCCAAAAATTATTTTTCCCCGCGAAAGGGATGCTTTTTGCCGTATTCGACGGCTTCATTTAAAAAAGTTTCCAAATCCATATTTGCAAAAAATTTTCTGCGCCATTCGGTGTAATCAGATTGTTCTTTCAGCAAGTTAGAAATAAATCTTTCAGCGTCAATAATTCCCAAATTTTCAACAAGGCAATTCATACCTTTAGTCATAACTTCGGCGGTAGTTGTTTCATACATAATTATTCGACTCCAAAATTTTTAAATTTTAATATTTTAAATTTTAATATTTTAAATTTTTAAATGTACTTTCTTTTTTTTGAAAAGTACCAAAGAAAGAAAAACTTCCCGCCGGATTCTGCGGCTTTAGTGACGGGTGGGTTTTTCTTTTCCCTAACACCTGACACCTAAAATTGCGTAGCAATTTTTTTGCCATAAAATTTCAATTCCTAACACAAAAATTTTGTAGTATAATTTTAAACTAATTAACAACTGAAGGGAAGATTTTTTTTGAAAAGCAGAATAAGAAATTTTTCAATCATAGCGCACATAGATCACGGCAAAAGCACGCTTGCCGACAGATTAATTGAAATGACAGGCACCGTTGAAAAGCGGGATATGTCGGAACAACTTTTGGATAATATGGAATTGGAAAGGGAACGCGGCATTACTATCAAGGCGCAGACTGTCCGCCTTAAGTACGTCGCGCAGGACGGCAACGAATACATTTTAAATTTGATTGACACGCCCGGGCACGTCGATTTTACCTACGAAGTTTCGCGCAGTCTTGCCGCTTGCGAAGGCGCGTTGTTGGTAGTCGATGCAACTCAAGGCGTCGAGGCGCAAACTCTTTCAAATGTTTATCTTGCACTTGACCACGATTTGGAAATTATCCCCGTCATAAATAAAATTGACTTGCCGAGCGCGGATATTGAACGCGCCAAAACTGAAATTGAAGAGGCGATTGGGCTTGACGCTTCAGACGCCGTTACTTGCAGTGCGAAAACAGGCGAAGGCGTAGAAAATATTCTTGAGGCGATTGTTAAAAAAATTCCGCCGCCTGAAAGTGATTCAAGCAAGCCGTTACAGGCGTTGATTTTCGATTCTTACTTTGATTCTTACAAGGGCGCGGTTGCGCACGTCCGCTTGATGAACGGCAAAATTAAAAAGGGCGATAAGCTGAAACTTATTGCAACGGGCAAAGAATTTGACTGTACGGAAATTGGAATTTTTTCGCCCGCAATGAATGAGGTTGCAGAATTGACGGCGGGCGAAGTCGGCTACATTTGCGGCAGTTTGAAAGATGTTCGAGATGTGCGCGTTGGCGACACCGTTACAACTTCAGAAAATCCTGCGCGAGCGTTGGAAGGTTACCGCGCGCCCGTGCCAATGGTTTTTTGCGGCTTGTACCCTACAGAAAGTGTTGACTACGATAATTTGAAAGAGGCGTTGGAAAAATTGCAACTCAATGACGCCGCGTTAGTTTATGAGCCTGAAACTTCAGCCGCCTTAGGTTTTGGTTTTCGTTGCGGCTTTTTGGGATTGTTGCATATGGACGTTATACAGGAACGCCTTGAACGCGAATACAATTTAAAACTTGTGACAACCGCGCCAAGTGTTGTTTATAAAGTTAATAAAACTAACGGCGAAATTTTGACGATTGACAATCCCGCCGCCCTTCCGCCGACAACAGAAATTAAATCCATTGAAGAACCAATCGTCAAGGCAACTGTAATTGTGCCGAGTGATTATATCGGCGCGGTTATGGAACTTTGCAGGGACAAGCGCGGCATTTATAAAAGTATGGATTATATTGACAAAACGCGCGTTATGATAACGTACGAAATTCCGCTGAACGAAATTATTTATGACTTTTTCGATAAACTGAAATCAATGACGCGCGGCTATGCAAGCCTTGATTATGAGCCGTCAAGTTACGCGGAATCTGATTTAGTCAAGCTGGATATTTTATTGAACGGCGATGTTGTTGACGCGCTAAGCTCCATTGTACACCGCACGCGCTCGGCGAAAGTCGGCAGAACTTTAGCTTTAAAATTAAAAAGAATTATCCCCGAACAACTTTTTGATATTCCCGTTCAAGCGGCAATAGGCGGGCGGATTATTGCGCGTGAAACTGTTAAGGCGCGGCGTAAAGATGTTTTGGCGAAATGTTACGGCGGCGACGTTTCACGCAAGCGCAAACTTTTGGAAAAGCAAAAGGAAGGCAAAAAGCGTATGAAAGCCGTTGGCAGTGTCGAATTGCCGCAAGAAGCTTTTATGGCTGTTTTGACAGTCAACGATGAGGTTTAATTTCGATTTTAAAGCGTCAAATTTTAACGCTACGCGCCTTTAAAATTTCTTTTTGATATTTTATTGGAAAAATTTTTAAAGGGCGTTTATGGCAAATTTAGCAAAATTTAAGGAGTAGAAATTTTGGCAGAAAAAATTGGAAAGTTCGGCGCGAGCGGCTTGCTCATAATGCTTGCCTGCAGCATCGTAATTTTAAAAAATACTTGGGATTTAAATAACGATGTTTGGTTTATTTTGAATTGCGGGCGGTACGTTGTTGAAACGGGAACAATTCCGCACGAAGAATTTGCAACAATGCACGAAGGTTTACATTACGTTATGGAACAATGGCTGACGGCGGTTATTTTTTGGAAAGTTTTTGCCAATTTCGGCGCGAACGGCGTAATAGCTTTAACGTGGATTGTCGGATTTATTTTAATGTTCGTGTACTACCGCCTTTGCCTTTATATCAGCGGCGGCAACAAAAAAGTTTCGGTGTTGCTTTCAGTTTTTGTAAGCGGTTTAATTTCGCCGACATTTATTACAACGCGCCCGCAAATTTTTTCGACGCTGCTTTTTCTGATTGAAATTTTTTTATTGGAAAAATATTTCCGTGAAAGAAAAATTTGGACGCTCTGCGCGTTGCCTTTGCTGTCGATAATTTTAATAAATCTGCACGCGGCGTTATGGATAATGCTTTTAATTTTAGTTTTGCCGTTTATTGCCGAAAGTTTCATTTTAAATTTCAAAGATATTTCCACGCCGTTTTTGCCGCTGATACTTGCAGCGGCGGGAATTTTTTTGGCGGGATTTATCAATCCTTACGGCTTTGAGGCGATAAGTTTTCTTTTTGTTTCGTACAATCCCGAAATTCACTCGGGAATACTTGAACTTGCGCCGGCGAGTATAAAAAGTCCGTTCGGATTTGTAATTTTTTCAATGTGCGCGTTGCTGATTGTTCTGTTTACGAAAAAAAAATTACCGTGGCGATATTTTTTTATGACATTCGGGATAATGATTTTGGGGTTGTACGCGCTTAGAAATTTATTTTTATTTTTTACAATATCAACGTTATCTCTTGCGTACGCCGCCAAAGATTGGCACCCCTTCGACAAAATTTTCAATTTGCGGCACAAATTATTTATCCCGCTGTTTTTGCTCTGCATTCCCGAAATTTATTTTATCTGTGCAAAGGCGGAAAATTCCATTTTGGAATTGCACTTGTTGACGAAAATAATTTTTGCGCTGTCGATAATTTTTTTGATATGCTTTATATTTTTTTATCGCAATGAAGGCAAATTATTCAGCGAAGAAATTTTTATATTGCGGCGCAAGCCGTTAATTGCGCTTGCTACTTTGCAGATAATATTTTTCTTCACGTGGAAAATTTTTTCAATGCCAGTGCAACATTACGAACCTTACAAAGCGGCGGCAGATTTTTTACTGACCAAAAACCGCGCCGAAGATATAATTTTATGGACAGGCTTTACCAGCGGCGGCTACTTTGAATTTCGCGGGATTAAAAATTATATTGACGCGCGCCCCGAAATTTTCGCTCTGTCAAACAATCACAAAGAAGATATTATCGTTGAGTATTTTAAATTTCATAACGGCGAATTGGATCACAGGAAATTTTTTTCGCGCTACAACTTTACGCACATTTTTATAACGACTGAAGACCTTATACCCTATTTGATGATTTCGCAGGACAAGGAAAATTATCGCTTGCTTTACGAATACGACTTTCCAGGTTCAGATGAAAAACACGGGCGAATTTTTGTCCCGGTGAAAAAATGATTTACATACACATTCCTTTTTGCGTGCGCAAATGCAATTATTGCGCCTTCAATTCCAAAGTTTCAAACGGCGAAGAAATTTCCGCGTACGTTGACGCGCTGATTTCAGAAATAAAAAATTCTGCCGTTAAAAATTTTTCTACGCTATATTTTGGCGGAGGCACTCCAACGCTTTTAAAAATTTCGCAACTTGAAAAAATTCTTGACGAGCTGAAAATTTCTGACGCGGCAGAAATTACCATTGAGGCAAATCCCGGCACTGTTGACGAAATTTATTTAAAGAATCTGCGCGAATTGGGATTTAACCGCTTAAGTTTGGGCGTGCAAAGTTTCAATGACGATTTACTGAAAATTTTGGGCAGGATTCACGATTCAAAAACCGCGCTTGAAACAATTCAAACTGCAAAAAAATTTTTTGATAATGTCAGCGTCGATTTAATGTACGGCTTGCCGCGCCAAACTCTTGCAGATGTTCAAAACGCCGTTAAAATTGCCGTCGCGCAGGACGTGCAACACATTTCAATTTACGGCTTGGAAATTGAAGAGGGTACAAATTTCGGCAAGCAGTACGCCGCAGGAAAATTAATTTTGCCCGATAATGACGGCGAAATGTACGATTACATAACAGAAACTTTGCCGCGCTTGGATTTTCGCCGCTATGAAATTTCAAACTTCGCCAAAAAAAATTTTGAAAGCCGTCACAATCTCGGCTATTGGACGGGCAAAAAATATTTCGGCTACGGTGCGGGCGCACATTCTTACAACGGCGAAATGCGCACTTCAAATATTTGTGACGTTGCAACTTATATAAAAAAAATCCGCGCGGGCGAAAATGTTTCTTTGATTGAAGAAATTGTTTCGCCAAAGGCGGCAATGGAAGAATTTTGCTTTTTGGGTTTAAGGACTGCGGAAGGTTTAAGCGTTGAAAAATTTTATAAAAATTTCGGCGCAGATATTTATGAAATTTACGGCGCGGTTATCGAAAAAAATTTAAAGTTGGGGTTGCTGAAAATTTCGAGCGGGCGAATTTTTTTGACGCCGCGCGGAATGAAATTCGGCAACGTAGTTTTTACAGATTTTTTATTATAGGAGAAATTAGAATGCAACCATTGGAAATTTACGCGGCGGCATTGGCTGAATACAGAAACAAAAATTACAAAGCAGCTCTCAAAACGCTTACAAAGTTTAACAAAATTGCGCCGAATTGGGAAAAAGCAATTTTATTGGAGGCGTACATTCGCCGCGATCAAAAATTATATTTGTCGGAAATTGAAATGCTGGAAAAATTTTTTAAAGTTATTGATATTTTTGAGGAAAAAGATTTGGCGGTTGACGCCTACAGTATGAAAGGTTCTGCGTTGCGAAATTTGGGCAAATCTGCAGAAGCGATAGATTATTTTATGAAATCTGCGCACTTGCACGAAGAACAGAGCGCAATTTGTACGGAAATTTCAAACGCAATTTTCGCCGCAAATGACGTTGAAAATTTCACGGCGGCAGATTTTGAAAAACTTTACGCCGAATACAGAAAAAATCTTGCCGACATTCAGCCCTATGAAAACATTTTTTACAATCATAAAAAATTGCGCATAGGTTATCTTTCTGCCGATTTTAAAAATCATCCCGTTATGCATTGGGCGTCCGCGTTGATTTTGGAACACGATAAAAATAATTTTGAAATTTACTGCTACAGCACGGGAAAAGATTTTGACGCCGTAACGGCGCAAATAAAAAACGCCGTCGAATGTTGGCAAGATATTTCAGATTTCAATGACTATAATGCGGCAAGACTTATTCGCGCAGATGAAATTGACATTCTGTTTGACTTGTCGGGGCATACGAGCAATAACCGCCTGCCAATTCTTGCGTACAAGCCTGCGCCCGTGCAAATTTCGGGGATTGGTTATATGAACAGTACCGGCTTAAATTGCGTGGATTATTTTTTGAGTGATGAAACTTGCGCGGCGAATATTGACGCAATGCAAAATTATTTCACTGAAAATTTTGTTTGTATGACGAACAGTCATTTTTGCTACACGCCGCTAAAGAATTTTCCTGCGCCGAAAAATCCTCCTTGTCTTTCAAACGGCTTTGTAACTTTCGGCTGCTTCAATAATTTCAGCAAGGTAACTGATTCAATGTTGACGGCGTGGAAAAAAATTCTTGACGCCGTGCCTGAGTCTAAATTAATTCTCAAGCATAAAATTTTTGATACAGACGAAGGAAAAAATTTTGTTTCTGCGCGGTTAAAAAATCTTGGAATAAATCTTAAGCGCGTGGAAATGCGCGGCTTTTCGGCGGATTATCTGGAAGAGTACAACGAAATTGATATTGCGCTGGACACATTTCCCTATAACGGCGGCTTGACGACTTGCGAGGCGTTATATATGGGCGTGCCGGTCGTAACTTTGTACGGCGAGCGGCACAGTACAAGATTCGGCTTGAGCATTTTAAAAAATATTGCGCTTGAAAAATTGGCGGCGGCGACTTTTGAAGAATATATAAGCCGCGCGGTTGCACTTGCTGCCGATAAGGATTTATTAAAAAATTTGCGTGAAAATCTGCGCGAAGTTATGAAAAATTCGCCGTTAATGGACGCAAAAGCATATGTCAAGGAATTGGAAGAATTTTATATGGCGGCAGTTGAACAATAAAAATTTCGGCTAAAAATTTTCCAAAGTCAAAGTAACGGGGCAATGGTCACTGCCAAAAATTTTATCTTCAATCGACGCGGCGGAAATTTTATCTGCAAGATTTTCTGAAACCAAAAAATAATCAATGCGCCACCCCGAATTATTTTCACGCGCCCTGCGAAAGTTCGACCACCACGAATAAATATTTTTCCTGTCGGGGTAAATAAATCTGAAAGTGTCAATAAAGCCCACGCTTAAAAGTTCGGAAAATTTGCCGCGCTCGGCGTCGGTAAACCCTGCGCTTTGATGATTCGACGCGGGGTTTTTTAAATCAATTTCTGTATGTGCAACGTTTAAATCGCCGCAAATTATCACTGGTTTAACGGCGGCAAGATTTTTAACATAAGAGCGAAAATCATTTTCCCAACGCAAACGATATTCAAGGCGTTCAAGTTCCCTGCGCGAATTTGGCGTGTATGTGTTGACGAAATAAAATTTTTCAAATTCCAAAGTTATAATGCGCCCTTCGTGGTCGTGTTCATCGATATTCAATCCATATTTTGCAGAAATTGGCTTAACGCGCGTAAAAATTGCCGTGCCGCTGTAACCTTTTTTTTCCGCGCTGTTCCAAAATTGCAAGTAGCCGTTCAATTCAATAATTGCCTGTTCGCGCAACATTCGCGTTTCTTGCAGGGCGAAAATATCTGCGTCAAGATTTTTAAAACTTTCCATAAAATTTTTTTTGAGGCAGGCGCGCAAGCCGTTTACATTCCACGATACAAATTTCATTTGCAAAACTCCTTTTTGACAGATTATAAATTAATTTTTCCTGCTACGCTACGAAAATCTTTCTTGACATCCCGTCTCCCCCCCATTATGATATGGAAAGGAGGGGAGTGCAATGCAAATTTATACTTTTTGGGAACCGAGAGACCGTATGCCGTACTATATTCAACTTTGTATTGAAACTTGGAAAAAATTTTTGCCTGAAGCCGAAATTACAATTTTAGATTTTAGTAACGTTAAAAATTATATTGATATTGATATTTACGGAAAAAATTTACTTTCCGGCAGATTTAGTTTTATGTTAATTTCTGACGCCGTAAGAATAGCATTGATTGAAAAAATTGGCGGGATTTGGCTTGACGCCGACACGATTCTTTTAAATAAATCAGCAAGAAAATATTTTTTGAGAGAGTATAATTATCAAATAAGCTTTTGGGGAAATCCTAAAACAAAAAGCTATTTCACTTGCTATATAAATTCGGTAGCTCATTCTGAATGTATGCGCGTATGGCTTGATTTTGTAAAAAAACAAATTCGCAATCTTACGCCGCAAACCGAAGTTACTTGGGATTATGTTTTGGGCAATATGATAAATGATTATCCCAAAACTCATCCCGAAGAAGTAAAAATTGTAGATTCAAATTTAAATTTGCCTGAAACGTGGACTTTGAGCGAAGAAGTTTTAAAATCACCGCGTCAGGAAGATATTAATAAACGTATAGCGGCTTTTCAGAACTATTATTTCAGACAACAAAAACATATTGAAGACGTGCCTACGGATATGCTGATATTGCATAATTCTTGGGTGCCGCCTGTTTTCAAAAATTTTAGCAAGGAAGAATTTTTGCGTTGCAATTCCACTATGTCAAATATTTTAATGGCAACGTTGGATATGAAACGGGATCCAACTAAAAGCTTGATAACTTTTGCTTAAAAAATTTTTGTAATGCAAAGTTTGAAGTTGACGAATTTATTTTTTGAAGGTATAATTTTTTTTGGAAACTAAAAAAGCCCCGTATCTTTACGGGGACATTTTCAGAGCACCAAGTAAGCGGTTGCTCAAGTAGATAGATTAAATTATTTGGGATTGTTCTTCAGCCGTTTGAGCTTTGCCGAGCTTAGGCGGCTGTTCCGCTTAATGCGACGAGAATTGCTCCGGCGATGACAATCACGCGGACGATAATCTTGATAATACGCATAAGCTATCACCTCCTTTCGGAGAGTGATGCAACCGCCTACCGTTTAAGGCACTTCGTGAAGTATAACAAATTATTTTTGAGTTGTAAAGAAAATGAAAATCAAAGTAACAAACACAATGTTAAATTGCCTGTTAGCCGCAATGGTTGCAGGCATTATTTTTATTGAAAATTTTTCGCCGTCATTGAAAATTTTTTTGGGAATCTGCGCGAGCATTTCGGCGGGCGTGATAATTGCAACGTGGAAAAAAGATTCTGCAACAGTTTCAAAAATTCTTGCGGCGATAATTTTTTTTATAATTGGCGCATTGAGATTTTACGCCGTCGATAATTTACCTGCGGACGATATTTCAAAATTTGAAGGGCAAACGCTAAAAATTGTCGGCACAATTCGAGACGAGCCGCAAATAAAAATTTTCCCCAACGATACAACGCAACAAAGATTTATTATTGAAGTCGAACGCGCGGGCAAAAATCCTGCAAGCGGCGCAATGATTTTAACTTCATACTACAAGCCTGACGAAAATTTAAAACCTGCGCGAATAGGCGATAAAATTTCGGCGGAAGGCAAAATAAAATTTATAACCAATTATAAAAATCCCGGTCAAATCGACACTGCAACGCGCCTAAAATCTGACGGTATAACTGCGCGAATGTCGGCAAGCAAAGGCGGCGTCGAAATTGAACAGGTTGAAGGTAACCTTTGGATAAAATTTTTGCGGTTAGTTGCGGCAATTCGTGAACATTACAAAGAATCAATGGCGGGCGTAATGTCGAGCGATGACGCGGCGGCAATTTTCGCAATGCTTTTCGGCGGATACGCGGGCTTGAATCCCGAACTTGTCGAAGAATTTGTAACGACAGGGATTGTGCATATTCTGTCAGTCAGCGGCTCGCATATGAGTATGTTGGCGGCGGCAACTGCGGCACTTTGTTTAATATTAAAAATTCCGCGCCTTCCAACTGTCATTATAGGAATTTTTGTAATTGGAACTTACACGCTTTTAAGCGGAATGTTGCCGCAAGTCGTACGCTCGGCAATTATGGGAATTTTGGTTTTCATTGGAACGGCGGCGCAATATGAAACAGTCAGCGCAAGATTTTTAACGCTAACCGCGCTTGCAATGTTAATCAATCAGCCGCTGTTAATTTTTGATATAAGTTTTCAGCTTAGCTTCACTGCAACGGCGGGGCTGATGTACATTGCACCGCGCTTAAGAATTTTAATGCGTGAATTGCCGCGTTGGGTATCAACGCCTGCCGCAATGACAATTTCTGCGCAAATTGCAAGCCTGCCGATAGTCATTTGGTATTTTAATCAAGTGTCGTTGAGTTCTGTTTTGGCAAATGTGTTTGTAATGCCGCTGTTGGAATTTGTAATAGTCGGCGGACTTTTGGGCGGTTTAATAGCGTTGGTAATTCCTTTTTTGGGGAAAATATTTTTTGTTGCAGAATCGATAATTTTCGGCGCGGGCGCAGGAATAAACAAAGCTTTTGCAAGCCTGCCTTTCAGCGCGGTACAAGTTCCAACGTTGGGAATAGCGGCGGGCGCAATTTATTATTTGGCGTTGATATTTCGGCGCGCGGAAATTTTATTGTTGCTGATAGTTTTATTGGCGGTAAATTTTTTCAAGGCGGGCGGCGATTTAGAAGTTAGCTTTGTTGACGTAGGACAAGGCGATTGTTGCGTTGTCATTACGCCGAATAGAAAATGTTTAATCTTTGACGCAGGCGGCGTCCGCGAAAAAACTTTTGACATAGGCGGGCGCGTGGTTATTCCCTATCTTAAACACGAAAATATTTTTGCAGTCGATACAATTTTTTTAACGCACGCGCACGAAGACCACAGCGGCGGCGCAGGTTCAATTATAAAAAAAATGCCCGTCCGTGAAATTATCACTGCGAACGAGGGAAAATCCGAATATGCGGCGGTGTTCGGTATCAGTGAAAAATTTTTAAATAACATTCGCGCAGGAGAAAGCGGCGAAGTTTTTAATATTGACGGCGTAACTGTTGAGATACTTTACGCGCCGAAAGTCGGCAGCGGCAACGAAATTTCTAACATCTACAAAATTACTTACGGCGATATTAAATTTTTGATAACCGGCGATTTAGTTAAAGACATTGAAGCTGATATGTTAAGGGAAAATATTGACGTGTCAAGCACTGTTTTAAAGGTCGGGCATCACGGCAGCAAAACAAGTTCAAGTGAAGAATTTTTAAAGGCGGTTAATCCTAAAGTTGCTGTTATCTGCGTCGGCTATGGAAATAATTTTGGACACCCTCGCGCAGAAGTTTTAGAAAGACTTGAAAAAATTAACGCCCAAATTTATCGCACTGACAGGGACGGCTTGATAAAATTTACAACTGACGGTAAAATTTTGACTGCAAAAAAATTTGTGGATTGAGGTATTTTTATGAAAAAATTTTATTTAAGCGTTGCAATTTTTATAGCGGCGATATTTTTAACTGCGAAAGTTTCTGCGGAGGGAATTTGGCGGCTTGACGGCGAAATTTTAAATGAATTGCCGCGCAACTTCAGAACTTTTGACGATTTAAATATTTCGGCAAGCGGGCAACCTTCAATGGAAAGTTTAGTTGTACTTTCAAACGAATTGAAAAATAAATTGGCGGGCGACGGAAATATTTATATCGTTGACCTGCGCGAAGAGTCTCACGGTTTTTTTAACGGCTACCCTGTAAGTTTTTATGTTGAAAAAAATCTTGGAAACTTTTTCAAGCCGCGCAATCAAATTGAAAATATCGAAGCCGAATTGTTGACAGATATGCTCGGGCGTCAAGTGGATTTACTGCCTTTGGGCAACGAAGACAAAAAACTTTTCAAGCCGAAAAATATTTTTGTCGATTCGGCAATTACCGAACGTGAAGCGGCTGAAGCACTCGGCTTAAAATATGTGCGCTTTACTGCAACAGATATGCTTTTCCCCGCGCCTGAAGTTGTTGACGATTTTATAATTTTCGTTGCGAATTTAAAGGAAAATGATTTGGTGCATTTCCATTGCCAAGCCGGGCACGGGCGCACTACAACTTTTAGCGTTATGTATGACATTTTGAAAAATCCCGAAAAATCTTTGGAAGAAATTTGCAGCCGTCACGCGGCAAAGGGCGGAAGCGATTTACTCAAGCGCAGCAAAGGCGACCCTAAAAATTATTACGTTCAAGCGAATAACCTTCGCGCAGATTCGCTGATTAAATTTTATAACTACGTGCGCGGCGTCCAACGCGAAGAAATTGGCTTGCAATGGAGCGAATACATTTCTGCCAACAATTAGATTCTATTGATAAATTAAGCAAATTTATTAAAGTAAAAAAAGGCACACACGGACGTGCGCCACTTGCCGCGCCCGAAACGCAGGGATGCGTTTCCAGCGCGGCGATTCTTTCTTTCGTAGTTTCTTTCTTCTAAAGAAAGAAAGTACATTTATAAATTAAACATTTAAAAAATTTACCAACCAATTAAAAATTTGACACTCCAAAATATTTTAACTATCATAACAGGCGAATTTTTTTGAAAGGAAGTTTTAAAATGTCAGACAAAGAAAAAAAGCCTTCGATTTTCAGCAAGTACACCGAAGAAGATAAAAATGCTCTCGAAGAACTCAACAAAAACTATATCGATTTTTTGAGCTGTTGCAAGACCGAGCGTGAAAGTGTCGAATTTGCCATTGAACAGGCGGAAAAGTGCGGTTATAAAAATCTGCGCGAAGTTATCAGCAACCGCCAACGCCTCAACGCCGGCGATAAAGTTTATTATGCTTTTATGAATAAATCTTTGGTGCTGTTTCAAATTGGCAGTGAACCTATTCAAAACGGCTTAAAAATTCTCGGTGCGCACATTGACACTTGCCGCCTTGACGTTAAACAAAATCCTTTGTACGAAGACGGCGGCTTGGCTTACCTCGACACTCATTACTACGGCGGTATTAAAAAATATCAATGGGTAACCCTGCCGCTTGCAATGCACGGCGTCGTTATTAAAAAGGACGGCTCGACAATAAAAATTAATATTGGCGAAAATCCCGCCGACCCCGTTTTTTGCGTAACAGATTTATTAATTCATCTTTCGCAGGAACAAATGAAGAAAGACGCCACAAAAGTTGTTGAAGGCGAAAATTTAGATATTCTTGTTGGAAATTATCCGCTGAAGGATGAAAAGGAAAAAGAATCAGTCAAGGCGGGCGTTTTAAAAATTCTCAAAGACAATTACAATATTGAACCTGAAGATTTTCTTTCTGCAGAATTGGCACTTGTACCGGCAGGGCGCGCGCGTGAACTCGGCTTTGATAAAAGTATGGTGCTCGCTTACGGGCATGACGACAGAGTTTGCTCGTTTACTTCGCTTGTTGCAATGCTTGAAATTGCGAATTTAAATCTTGACAAAACTGCTTGCTGCCTTTTGGTTGACAAGGAAGAAATTGGCAGTTACGGCGCAACGGGTATGAAGTCTAAATTCTTTGAAAATGCACTTGCTGAAGTTATGAACCTTTGCGGGCAATATACAGAATTGGGACTGCGCCGCGCGTTGCAAAATTCATTTATGTTAAGTTCGGACGTTTCCAGCGCGTACGACGCACTTTACGCCGCCGCTTACGATAAGAAAAATGTTGCATATCTCGGCAAAGGTATGGTCTTCAATAAATTTACAGGTTCACGCGGCAAGAGCGGAGCAAGTGAAGCTAACGCCGAATTTGTAGGAAAGTTACGCGCTATCCTCGACAAAAATAACGTCGGCTACCAATTTTCCGAACTCGGCAAAGTCGATTTGGGCGGCGGCGGCACTATTGCATATATTATGGCAGCGTACGGTATGGAAGTCATTGACAGCGGCGTTGCAGTTCTTTCAATGCACGCGCCTTGGGAAGCCGTTTCAAAAGTTGACGTGTACGAAACTAAAAAAGGCTACGTTGCATTTTTGAAGGAGATTTAATCCCATAAAAAAATTTTTTCAAAAGATTTTTGGCAATTTTACATAGGGTTTTTGTAAAGTTTTAATTTTGCCACAAGACAACTTGTAAAATTTTATGGCGTCAGAATGCGGTTTGACAGTTATTTTTTTCAATGATAATATTCCCTGCGTTTTGAAGGATTATTTGTTTTAGTATCGAAAGGAGGTGGAATGTGTGCCAACAATCAATCAGTTAGTTAGAAAAAGCCGTGAAAGCGTTGTCTACAAATCTACTGCACCGGCTTTAAAAGAGTGCCCGCAAAAACGCGGAGTTTGCACGCGCGTTTATACCACAACGCCCAAAAAACCTAATTCAGCTTTGCGTAAGGTTGCGCGTGTTCGCTTGACTAACAGTATAGAAGTTACTGCATACATTCCCGGTATTGGTCATAATTTACAAGAACATAGCGTCGTTTTAATTCGCGGCGGTCGTGTTAAGGATTTGCCGGGTGTTCGTTATCATATTATTCGCGGTTCACTCGATACCGCAGGCGTTCAGGATAGGAATCAATCCCGTTCAAAATACGGCGCAAAGAAAGCTAAACCGAAGAAGAAATAGGAAACAGGATTTAAGGAATTGTTAATTTCTATTTCCTTGTTAAAGGAGAATGGATAATGCCAAGAAAAGGTTCTGTGCCGAAACGTGACGTTCTGCCGGATCCGGTTTATCATTCAAAGACAGTTACAAAATTCATTAATAAAGTTATGCTCAGCGGCAAAAAATCCGTCGCGCAGCGTGTAGTTTATGATGCATTTGAAGCTATCAGAGAAAAAACCGGTAAAGATCCGCTGGAAATTTTTGAAACGGCACTGAAAAACGTTATGCCGGTGTTGGAAGTTCGCGCTCGCCGCGTTGGCGGTGCAAACTATCAAGTTCCGGTTGAAGTTCGCCCCGAAAGAAGACAAACTTTAGGGATTCGCTGGCTTGTAAATTATGCAAGACTGCGCGGCGAAAAAACTATGGACGCGCGCCTTTCTGCCGAGTTAATGGACGCGGCTAACAATGTCGGCGCGGCTATCAAGAAAAAAGAAGATACTCATAAAATGGCAGAAGCCAACAAGGCATTTGCTCATTATCGCTGGTAAAATCGTAGAATTGGGATTTTTTCTAGTTTCTACGAGAGAGGAAAATTTAAAGTGTCTAACAGAGAGTTTTCATTAGAAAAAACTCGCAACATAGGAATTATGGCGCACATTGACGCCGGCAAAACGACGACAACAGAGCGCATACTTTTTTACACGGGTATTAATCACAAAATCGGCGAAGTTCACGACGGCGCGGCTACTATGGACTGGATGGTTCAGGAACAAGAACGCGGTATCACTATCACTTCAGCGGCTACAACTTGTTTCTGGAAAAATCACAGAATTAACATTATCGACACGCCCGGACACGTTGATTTCACGGTTGAAGTTGAAAGGTCTTTGAGAGTTTTAGACGGCGCGTTGGCAATTTTAACTGCACGCGGCGGCGTTGAACCTCAAACTGAAACCGTTTGGCGGCAGGCTGAAAGGTACAATGTACCGCGTATGGCTTACGTCAACAAAATGGATATTACAGGCGCAGATTTTTACAACGTTATTCAAATGATGCGCGACAGACTCCATACAAACGCTATTGCAATTCAGTTGCCAATCGGCGCGGAAGATACTTTCAAAGGAATTATTGACCTTGTCAAAATGGAAGCTATTGTTTACGAAGACGACTTGGGCAAAGTTTCTGCAGAAGTTGATATTCCTGACGATATGCTCGATATGGCGCGGGATTACAGAGACAAACTTTTGGAAGCTTGCGCGGAACAAGATGACGATTTTATGGAAAAATATCTCGGCGGCGAAGATGTTACTGTTGACGAAATTAAAAGCGTAATTCGCAAGGCTACGATTGATTGTAAAATGACGCCCGTTACTTGCGGCACTTCATATAAAAATCGCGGCGTGCAACCGCTTTTAGATGCTATTGTTGATTATATGCCCGCGCCTACCGATATTCCTGCAATTCAAGGCTTGACGCCCGAAGGCGAAGAAGATTCAAGACCTGCAAGCGACGAAGAACCTTTCGCCGCACTTGCTTTTAAAATTATGACTGACCCTTATGTCGGTAAACTTGCATTTTTCCGCGTTTACAGCGGCGTTTTAAAATCCGGCTCCTACGTTTACAATTCAACCAAAGGCAAAAAAGAACGTATCGGCAGAATTTTACAAATGCACGCCAATAACCGCAAAGAAATTGACACGGTTTACAGCGGCGATATTGCGGCGGCTGTAGGTTTAAAAGACACTACAACGGGCGATACGCTCTGCGACGAAGGCAAGCAAATTATTCTTGAATCAATGGAATTTCCCGACCCCGTTATTTCGGTTGCAGTTGAACCTTCAACTAAAAATGACCAAGATAAAATGGGAATTGCACTTCAAAAACTTGCTGAAGAAGATCCTACTTTCAAAGTTCGCACTGACGCTGAAACAGGACAAACGATTATTTCAGGAATGGGCGAATTGCACTTGCAAATTATCGTTGACAGAATGCTGAGAGAATTTAAAGTCGATTGCAAAGTTGGCGAGCCGCAAGTTGCCTACCGTGAAACAATCCGCAAAAGTGCTAAGGCTGAAGGTAAATTCATTCGCCAAAGCGGCGGACACGGACAATACGGGCATTGCTGGATTGAAATTTTCCCGAATGAAGTCGGCAAAGGTTTTGAATTTGAAAGTAAAATCGTCGGCGGCGTAATTCCCAAAGAGTATATTAATCCTATTGAAGCGGGCGTCAAACAGGCTATGGAAAACGGTGTTTTGGCAGGTTATCCGATGGTTGACGTTAAAGCCGTTGTTTATGACGGCAGTTTCCATGAGGTTGACTCAAGCGAGGCGGCTTTCAAAATTGCAGGCTCCATTGCTTTTAAGGCAGCGGCTGAAAAGGCTAAGCCGGTACTGCTTGAACCGTACGTAAAAGTTGAAGTTACAGTCCCTGAAAGTTATATGGGCGATGTTATCGGCGACTTGAACGCGCGGCGCGGCAGAATTGACGGTATGGAACCGCGCGGCGGCTTGCAAGTCATTCACGGCTTTGTGCCGCTTTCTGAAATGTTTGGCTACGCTACAGAGTTACGCTCTAAAACGCAAGGGCGCGGCAATTATTCTATGGAAGTTGCCTACTATGACGAAGTGCCAAAAACTATTGCAGATGCTATTGTTGCGAGAAACAAAGGCGAATAATAGGGGTTCGGGAATAAAGCCTAAAGACTGGGCATTTTTCCTTGACAACTAAAAACGCTTGAGTTTATAAAAGGCGCGTTTACTTTTTTTAAGCGTGTCTTATATTAAAATTTAATTTATTGTCGCACTTTTGAAGGTGCGTGGATTGAAAGAAAGCAAAAATAAGGAGTGTTTAATTTGGCAAAACAAAAATTTGACCGTAGTAAACCACACGTTAATATTGGTACTATCGGACATATTGACCACGGCAAAACTACTTTAACAGCCGCTATTACAAAAGTTCTTTCACAAAAGGGCTATGCAAAATACGAATCCTACGAAAACATTGATAAGGCTCCTGAAGAACGCGAACGCGGTATTACTATCAACACTGCGCACGTTGAATACGAAACTGACAAACGTCATTACGCGCACGTTGACTGCCCCGGTCACGCTGACTATATTAAAAATATGATCACCGGCGCAGCGCAAATGGACGGCGCAATTTTGGTTGTTGCTGCTTCAGACGGTCCTATGCCGCAAACTCGTGAACATATCTTGCTTGCACGTCAAGTTGGCGTTCCTGCAATCGTTGTTTTCCTTAACAAAGTTGACCAAGTCGACGACCCTGAATTGTTGGAACTCGTTGAAATGGAAGTTCGTGAACTTTTGAGCAAATACGAATTCCCCGGTGATGATATTCCGATTATTGCAGGTTCAGCTCTTCAAGCTCTCGAAGGCAACAAAGAACAAGAAGCAAAAATTATGGAACTTCTTGACGCTGTTGACAGCTACATTCCTACACCTGAACGCGATAAAGATAAACCTTTCTTAATGCCTGTTGAAGACGTTTTCACAATCACAGGACGCGGCACAGTTGCTACAGGGCGTGTTGAACGCGGCGAATTGAAACTCAACGATCCCGTTGAAATCGTCGGACTTCGTGAAGAACCCAGAAAGACTGTTGCTACAGGTATTGAAATGTTCCGCAAATTGCTTGACAGTGCAGTTGCAGGCGATAACGTCGGCGTACTTCTTCGCGGCGTTGACAGAAAAGAAATTGAACGCGGTCAAGTTCTTGCTAAACCCGGTACAATTCATCCGCATACAAAATTCAAAGCTCAAGTTTACGTTCTTACCAAAGATGAAGGCGGCCGTCATACTCCTTTCTTTGCAAACTATCGCCCGCAATTCTACTTCCGTACAACTGACGTTACAGGCGTAGTCGGCAACTTGAAAGACACCAACGGCAATGCTGCTGAAATGTGCATGCCCGGCGACCACATCGAAATGGACGTTGAACTCATTACCCCGATTGCTATTGAAAAAGGCTTGCTCTTCGCTATTCGTGAAGGCGGTCATACAGTAGGATCAGGTCGCGTTATCGAAATTAACGAATAATTTTTTTCGGAAATAAAAAATACAGCAGTAGGAGCGACTGCTCTTACTCATCGCATTTGCAGGGGTTAGGGCGAAAAACTCTAGCCCCTATTTTCCGAGCTATAGCAGATTGCTTGGCGAAATTCGGCAATTCGTTTTGTCAAGGGAACTGTTATACTTTTAAGGAGGATTTAAATTGCCACAACAAAAACAAAAAAAATTGCGCATTCGCTTAAAGGCTTATGACCACAAGTCATTGGATCAGAGTGCGGCAAAAATCGTTGAAACTGCACGCAAAAATGGCGCAATGGTTTCAGGTCCTGTTCCGCTTCCAACGGAAAAAAATATTTATACAATTCTTCGTTCGCCGCACGTCAACAAAGATTCACGCGAACAATTTGAAATGAGAACTCACAAACGTTTGATTGATATTCTTCAACCGACGCAAAAGGCGATTGATGCGCTTGTTCGCCTCGACCTTCCTGCCGGTGTCGAAATTGAACTCAAGGTTAATTGAGGGGGTGTAGACATTGGCTAAAACAATTTTGGGAATTAAATTAGGTATGACGCAAATTTTTACCGAAGACGGCAAAGTTATTCCCGTAACTGTCGTTGAAAGTGGAAATAATATTGTCATTCGCAACAAAACTGTTGATACGGACGGCTATAACAGCGTTCAAATCGGCTTTGGCGAAATTAAAGAAAAGAAAGTCAATAAACCTATGGCGGGACAATTTAAAAAATTCGGCGTTAAAGCTGTCAAATATATTCGTGAAGTTCGCCTTGCTGCTGAATCCGAATATAAAATTGGCGACGTTATCGGCGTTGATATTTTCGCTGAAGGGGATTTGGTTGACGTTATCGGTACTTCAAAGGGTAAAGGCTTTGCAGGCGGAATTAAACGCCACCATTTCGCACGCGGACCAATGGGACACGGTTCAAAATCTCACAGAGAACCCGGTTCAACAGGCGCAATGCTTTCAGGACCAGGCGGACGTGTTATCAAAGGTAAAAAACTTCCCGGCAGAATGGGCGGCGTTCGTACAACCATTCAACGCTTGAAAATCGTTAAAGTTGACACTAACAGAAATCTTTTGCTAATTAAGGGCGCAATTCCCGGACCTAAAAAAGGTTTTGTTATCGTTCGTGAAACCGTTAAAGCTACAAGAAAGCACAGATAAGAAAGGAGGACGATTGAAAATGCCAACATTAGCAGTTTATGATATGAAAAATTCAAAAGTCGGCGATATTGATTTAAGCGCAGATATTTTTGAAGTTGAAATGAATGCAGGGCTTGTTCATCAAGTCGTTGTAATGCAAATGGCGTCGTGGCGTTTAGGCACGCACGCTACCAAAACTCGCGGAATGGTTCGCGGCGGCGGGCGTAAGCCTTGGAGACAAAAAGGCACAGGACGCGCTCGCGCAGGTTCGCGCAGAAGTCCTCTTTGGCGCGGCGGCGGCACAATCTTTGGACCGCACCCCCGCACTTACGCTTTTACAATGCCGCGTAAACAACGCCGCCTTGCTTTAAAGTGCGTTTTAAGCGATAAAGTTAAAAGCGAAAATTTGATTGTGCTTGACGATTTAAATTTTGAAGTTCCGAAAACCAAAAACTTTGTCGAGTTCCAAAAAACTTTCGGCGTTGACAAATGCAAAGCTCTTTTCATTACCGAAGAATTGATTGAAAACGTTATGCGCTCTTCAAACAACCTTCAAAACGCAAATGTTATCAGCGCGTTGCAACTCAACGTTTACGATATTTTGAACTGCGAAAAAGTTTTTATCACAAAATCCGCCGTTGCAAAAATTGAGGAGGTTTACGTTTAATGGAAGCGAGAGATATTTTGATACGCCCGCTTATTACCGAGCGTACAACCGATTTAATGACTGAAGGCAAATACGTTTTCGTAGTTGACAAACGCGCAAATAAAATTCAAATTGCAGACGCCGTCAAGGAAGTTTTTAACGTCAAAGTTGAAAATGTCAACACGGTAAATGTTAAAGGCAAGAAAAAACGTATGGGACGCAGCGTCGGCAAAACTGCAAGCTACAAAAAAGCTATCGTAAAACTTGCCAAAGGTGAAACAATCGAGTTCTTCAGCGCGTAAGCTTTTTGAAAAATTCGGCGTTACTGCAAAGGCGTTGTTGCTTTTTATATTCGGCAATGCTTTTTGGGATAAACTTGTGGATTTTTTCGGCTCGACTGACGAAATTATTTGCATGACAATCGAAATTTTGGCTGTAGCTTTAATCGTCAAATTCTTCAAATATTTTATAGTTGGGCTCTTCACTGTTTCGATTGTTTTGTTTATACTTTTTATCTGACGCCGAAAAATTTTTCATTAACGCGCTAAAAAATTTTAACTTAAATATTGTTAGAAATTTGGTGTTATGATAAAAGCTCTGTTAATGTTTGTTTTCGGCAATGCCTTTTGGGATAAACTTGTTGAAATTTTCGGCTCGCCTGAAGCGGTGGTTGAAGTTACAATCGTCCTGCTTGTTGTAGCGTTCATTATTAAATATTTCAAGGTAATTTTGGGAGTCATTGCAATAATTTTAATATTGGCGGCTGTTTTTCGTTGACATCAAATTTTCTGATTAACAAATGCTCAAGAAAAAAAATTTAATTTAAATATTGCTAGAAATTTGGCGTTATGCTAAAATCACTAATTGTGGTTGTCAGTTGACGCCAAAATTTCTATTAAAATAAATCAAGGAGGTAAAAAGGTGGGAATTAAATCATTTAAGCCGTATTCTGCCGGACGCCGTTTTATGACGGTTTCAACATTTGAAGAAATTACGACAGACAAGCCGGAAAAATCCTTGCTTGCACCGCTGAAAAGTCACGGCGGACGCAACCAACAGGGAAAATTAACGGTACGGCATCAAGGCGGCGGACATAAACGCCGCTACAGAATCATTGACTTCAAACGTAACAAAGACGGTATCCCCGCAACTGTTGCTACGATTGAATACGATCCCAACCGCAGTGCAAGAATTGCACTTCTCAATTATGCTGACGGCGAAAAACGCTATATCATTGCGCCTAACGGCTTGAAGGTCGGCGATAAAGTTGAATCAGGTCCCGATGCTGATATTAAAGTTGGCAACGCGCTCCCCCTTAAAAATATTCCTGTCGGTACTTTAATTCATAATATTGAAATGAAAATTGGCAAGGGCGGACAAATGGTTCGCTCTGCAGGCGCGGCCGCTCAACTTATGGCTAAAGAAGGCGATTATGCTACTATCAGAATGCCTTCAGGCGAAGTTCGCAAAATTCATATTAATTGCCGCGCCTCTATCGGACAAGTCGGCAACCTTGACCACGAAAATATTTCTATCGGTAAAGCAGGTCGCTCCCGCTGGATGGGTATTCGTCCCGCTAACCGCGGCGTTGTTATGAATCCTGTTGACCATCCGCACGGCGGCGGCGAAGGTCGCTCACCCGTCGGCCGCAAAAATCCTGTTACCAAATGGGGCAAATGCGCTATGGGTACCAAAACTCGTCATAAAAAAGCTTCCGATAAACTTATTGTGCGTCGTCGTAAGTAATAGCGAAGGGAGGAAATTAATTTGTCACGTTCTGTTAAAAAAGGACCGTTCGTTGAAGAAAAACTTTTAAAGAAAATTGAGGCTCTCAACGCCGCCAATGATAAAAAAGTTATTCGTACCTGGTCGCGCGCTTCAACAATTCTTCCTGCGTTTATTACTCATACTATCGCCGTTCACGACGGCAGAAAACACGTCCCCGTTTACATTACTGAAGATATGGTCGGACACAAGCTCGGCGAATTTGCCCCTACTCGCACATTTAAAGGACACGCGGGGGAAGAGCGCAAAACTAAGCTTAAATAAAGAACCAAGGAGTCAAGGATTAGGGATAAAGGGAAAAATCACTATTCCCTATTCTCTGGAACCTTTGAACCCTGATAAAGAAAGGAGGTTGTATTGTGGCTGATAATAAAGAAGTTAAATCCGTTGCTAAATATGTAAGAATCGCTCCGCGCAAAGTTCGTATCGTTGCCGATTTAATTCGCGGCAAAAGCGTTACTGACGCACTTGCTATTTTGAAATTCACACCTAAACGCGGCGCAGTTTTGCTTAATAAAGTACTTCGCTCCGCTATTGCAAATGCTGAAAATAATTTTGATATGGACGCCGATAACCTTGTTGTTGCAAAATGTTTCGTGGATCAAGGTCCTACTATGAAGCGCGTTCATCCCCGTTCACGCGGGCAGGCATTTAGCATACTGAAGCATACGTCGCACATAACCGTTATCGTCAGTGAAAAACCGGCTGAATAAAATTAATCGGCTATGTGTCGCACTTAGCAATAAGTGCGTAGGGAGTAATTACTGTCAAGGATGACATCGCGCTATAAATGCGCGTGGATTGAAATAAAGGAGGGAAACAGTTTGGGTCAAAAGGTTCATCCGCACGGAATCAGGCTCGGTATCGTCAAAACTTGGGACGCTAAATGGTACGCTGACAGAGATTTTGCCAAAAACCTTCACGAGGACATCAAAATTCGCCGTGAACTCAAAAAGCAACTCTTTCAATCAAGCGTTTCTCGTATCGAAACCGAACGTTCCAAAAATCGTCTCAAACTTACTATTCATACCGCTAAACCCGGTATGGTTATCGGACGCGGCGGCGCAGGTATCGAAGATATTAAAAACCGCCTCAAAAAAATTACTGATAAACGTTTAGATATTAATATTGCTGAAATTCGTCAGCCCGATCTTGACGCAACTTTGGTTGCTGAAAATATCGCCGCGCAACTTGAAAGGCGTATCGCCTTCCGCCGCGCTATGAAACAATCTGTCGGGCGCACTATGAGACTCGGCGCAAAAGGTATTAAAATTATGTGCAGCGGTCGTCTCGGCGGCGCAGAAATTGCTCGCTCCGAATCCTACCGCGAAGGCTCTATTCCGCTTCATACTCTTCGCGCTGACATCGATTACGGCTTTGCTGAAGCTAACACCACTTACGGCAGAATCGGTATCAAAGTTTGGATTTTTAAAGGCGAAATTCTTCCCGAAAAGAAAGTTACCAACGTTCAACCTGTTGAGGAAGGCGGTGACGAATAATGTTAATGCCTAAACGTGTTAAATATCGTAAACAATTTCGCGGCAGAATGAAGGGTAAAGCCAACAAAGGCAACACAGTTGCTCATGGTCAATTCGGCTTGGTTGCTCTTGAACCCGCGTGGATTACCAATCGTCAAATTGAGGCCGCACGTATCGCTATGACTCGTTACATTCGCCGCGGCGGGCAAGTCTGGATTAAGATTTTCCCTGATAAACCTGTTACCGCTAAGCCCGCTGAAACTCGTATGGGTTCAGGCAAAGGTTCGCCCGAATATTGGGTTGCTGTTGTTAAACCGGGCAGAGTGCTTTTTGAAATGGCGGGCGTCCCGCGCGAAGTCGCCGCTGAAGCTATGAGACTTGCAGGACACAAATTGCCTATCAAAACTAAATTTATTGATACTCATCATCAAGGCGACGTTTACGTTGAAGTTGTCAATGAATCCCTCGACGACGCCAAGCGCGCCGCTCATAATGCCTTTGAAGCAGAAAAAGCCGCTGAAGAAGCCGCTGCTACTCAAATTGAAGGCGGTGACTCTAAATGAAAGTCAATGAAATTCGTGACCTTTCAAACGACGAACAACTTGATAAACTTAAATCTTTGAAAGAAGAACTCTTTAACCTCCGCTTTCAACACGCGACTGGGCAACTCGAAAACCCGATGAAAATTAGGGACGTCAAAAAATCTATCGCCCGCGTCAAAACTATTATCAGTGAAAATGCATTAAAGGGCTAAAAGATTATTTCGCACAAGTGCGTAGGGAGTAATTACTGTCAAGGATGACAATCGCACTGTAAAAAGTGTGTGGATTGAAACGTGGATTGAAACAAATAAATGAAAGGAGGTTATACCTTGAGTGAATCTGTTAAACGCAATGAACGCAAAACCCGTATCGGTAAAGTTGTTTCTGATAAAATGAATAAAACTATTACCGTTGCCATTGAAGAACTCGTCCAACATAAGCTTTACAAAAAATCCGTCAAACGTACCATTAAATTTCTTGTTCACGATGAAAACGAAGAGGCTCATATCGGCGACCGCGTCCAAATTATGGAAACCCGCCCGCTTTCTAAGCACAAACGTTGGCGGCTTGTTTCTATCGTTGAGAAGGCTAAATAGGGTTATAGGGTTCAAATGATTAGGGATATAGCGAAAAATCACTATTCTCTCTTCACCGGAACATTGGTTCCCTAAAATCTACTGAAAGGAGATTTTACTTTGATTCAACAGCAAACTATGTTAAACGTTGCTGACAACACCGGCGCAAAAGATTTAATGTGCATTCGCGTACTCGGCGGCTCTTTCCGCCGCTACGCCAACATTGGCGATATTATCGTTGCAAGCGTTAAAACTGCCGCGCCCGGCGGTCAAGTCAAAAAAGGCGACGTTGTTAAAGCTGTCGTTGTTCGCTCCAAAAAGGGTCTTCGCCGCCCCGACGGTTCTTATATTCGCTTCGACGAAAACGCCGCCGTTCTTATCAAAGACGATAAAACCCCGCGCGGCACTCGTATTTTTGGACCCGTTGCACGCGAACTCCGCGAAGCCGATTTTATGAAAATTATTTCTCTTGCACCTGAAGTTTTATAGGAGGTGAAGATTTTGTCAACTGCTAAGTTACACGTTAAAAAAGGCGATACTGTCGTTGTTCTTTCAGGTAAAGATAAAGGCAAGCAAGGCAAAATTATTTCTTCCTTACCTAAAAAGCGTCAAGTTATCGTCGAAGATGTCAACAAGGTTAAACGTCATACCAAGCCCGGCTTAAAATCCCCTCAAGGCGGTATCATTCAAAAAGAAATGCCCCTTGACGTTTGCAAAGTTCAAGTTATTTGCCCCGCTTGCAACAAACCTACTCGTATTGCTCATAAAATTGTTGACGGCAAAAATTCCCGCGTCTGCAAAAAGTGCGGCGAAGTTATTCAATAGAAAGGAGGTTTTATTTTGAATCGTCTTCTTGATAAATACAAATCCGAAGTCATTGCCGCTCTTACTCAAAAATTTTCCTACAAGAACGTTATGCAAGTTCCCAAGCTTGATAAAATCGTTATCAACATTGCTTGCGGCGACGCTGTCGGCAACAGCAAGGCTATTGATTCTGCCGTTAATGACCTTTCCACCATTACAGGTCAAAAGCCCGTTGTTACTCGCGCAAAAAAATCTTTAGCCGCTTGGAAATTGCGTAAGGGTATGGCTATTGGTTGCAAAGTTACTTTGCGCGGGCAACGTATGTATGAATTTCTTGACAAATTTATGAATGTTGCCTTGCCGCGCGTTCGTGACTTTCGCGGCGTCAACAGAAATTCTTTCGACGGGCGCGGCAACTACGCTATCGGCGTTAAGGAACAATTAATTTTCCCTGAAATTGAGTACGATAAAATTGATAAAATTCGCGGTATGGATATTATCATTGTTACAACGGCTAAAACTGATGAAGAAGCTAGAGAATTTCTTTCGCTTATGGGTATGCCGTTCGCTAATGCTTAATGGAAGGTGTTTACTAAATGGCTAAAAAAGCTTTAATCGAAAAATGGTCCAAAGAACCCAAATATTCTACCCGCAGATATAATCGTTGCAAAATTTGCGGGCGTCCGCACGGCTATATGAGAAAATTTGATATGTGCCGTATTTGTTTCCGTGAACAATCTTACGCCGGCGCAATTCCCGGCATCACCAAATCCAGTTGGTAAGCGTAAACGCGGCTTGTTTCCAACAATTTTCAAGAAACCTCCCGCGTACTTATGGGGCAAAATTTAACCAAAATCCGCGAGAAATCCCCCACTTCTATAAGTGGTGGGATGAATCGCTCCCTGACGATTCTCGCCTATTCTGATAAGCTAATGATGTTGCAGAAAGTGTCGCAGGTTCGGCACGGCAACTTATATGTACCGCAGGAAGTGCGGGAACTTACGCCTGTGGAGATCACATAAGACCTCTGGCAGTGGTCGCCGAAGCAGGAAGCTCCGATTTCTAACGCGTAGCGTTAAGTCGAAGTACTTCACTACACTAAAAAGGAGGATATCGGTTACTTATGGCAATGACTGATCCTATTGCTGATATGCTTACGCGCATTCGCAATGCTAATTCTGTCTATCATGACAAAGTTGAAATTCCCGGCTCGAAGATTAAAACCGCTATTGCGGAAGTCCTCAAGCAGGAAGGTTTTATTAAAGATTATACCTTCGCGCAGGATAATAAACAAGGCATTCTCACGGTCTTTTTGAAATACGGCGCGGAACGTGAAAAAGTTATTACGGGCATTCAGCGCATTTCTAAGCCCGGCTTGCGTCAATATTCCCGCAGAAAGGAACTTCCCAGAGTTCTTGGCGGGCTCGGTATTGCTATTATTTCCACTTCTAAGGGCATTATGAGCGATAAACAGGCGCGTAAAGTCGGCTTAGGCGGCGAAGTTCTCGCTTACGTTTGGTAAAGGGGTGCTGTTATGTCACGTATTGGTAGAGCACCAATTACAATTCCCGCCGGCGTTACCGTTAAAGTCGACGATTCTAATTTGGTGCAAGTCAAAGGTCCTAAGGGCGAACTTTCCCGCAGGATTAATCAGGATATGAAAATTAACATCGAGGGCAATATTTTAACGGTTGTTCGCCCTTCCGATGATAAAACGCACAGAAGTTTACACGGGCTTTCCCGTACTCTTATTCATAATATGGTTGTCGGCGTTACTGACGGCTTTACCAAAAATCTTGAAATTGTCGGCGTTGGGTACCGCGCCGCCAAGCAGGGCAAAAATTTAAACCTTGCTCTCGGCTATTCCCACCCCGTCATTATCGAGCCGCCCGCAGGTATCACGCTTGACGCGCCCACTGCTACTACTATTACTGTTCACGGTGCGGACAAAGAATTGGTCGGCGCGGTTGCCGCCAATATTCGCAAGTGGCGCGTACCTGAACCCTACAAGGGCAAAGGCATTAAGTACGCAGGCGAACATATCCGCCGCAAGGAAGGTAAAGCCGGCGGCAAGAAATAGGCATTAGGAAATTTTCCTAAAACCTACTATGAAAGGAGAGTCTATGTATGCTTCTTAAGGCAGATAAAAATAAATTGCGGCAAAAGCGTCATATGCGCGTCCGCAATCACATTCACGATGTTTTCCGCAGTCTCGCCCATATCTACGTACAGATTATTGACGACGAAAAGGGCGTTACACTCACTGCGGCAAGTTCCGTTGAAAAAGGATTTGAGGGCAGCGGCGGCAATATCGAAGGCGCAAAAAAAGTTGGCGCGGCTATTGCCAAAAAAGCTCTTGATAAAGGCATTACTGAAGTTGTATTTGATCGTGGCGGCTATATTTATCACGGGCGCGTCAAAGCACTTGCAGAGGCGGCGCGTGAAGCCGGTTTAAAATTCTAAGCAAAGGAGGTTTACACATTGCCAAGAAATGACAGAGACGACAGAAGAAACGACAGAATCGAAAATGAAACTCCCGAATTTGAAGAAAAAGTTGTTTTTATAAATCGTGTTGCAAAAGTTGTTAAAGGCGGTCGCCGCTTTTCATTCAGCGCGCTTGTTGTTGTCGGTAATAAAAATGGAAAAGTTGGCGTAGGACTCGGCAAGGCGGCTGAAGTTCCTGAAGCTATTCGTAAAGGCATTGACGACGCTAAAAAGAATTTGGTTGAAGTTGCTTTAAAAGAGCGTTCAATTCCGCACGGCGTAGTTGGAGTTTTCGGCGCGGGGCGCGTTATGTTACGTCCTGCTTCAAAAGGTACAGGCGTCATTGCGGGCGGTCCTGCGCGTGCGGTTTTGGAACTTGCAGGCGTTCATGACATTCTTACAAAATCTTTAGGTTCTTCCAATCCGAATAATATGGTTCGTGCAACTTTGGAAGGTTTAAAAATGTTGAAACGCGCCGAAAATGTTGCAAATTTGCGCGGTAAAACCGTCAAAGAGCTTTTTGTGTAGGAGGGCTGATTTATGGCTAAATTGAAAGTTACTTTAACCAGAAGCCTTATCGGTTATCCCGAAACACAAAGGAAGACAGTACGTGCGCTCGGTCTTCGCAAAATTAATTCTTGCAAGGAATTTGAAGACGCGCCGACAATTCGCGGGCAACTTTTCAAGGTAAAACATTTGGTTAAAGTTGAAGAAATTGCTGAATAATAAGGGTTAATGACTAAGGGCTAAGGGCTAAGGATTTTTAATCCCTAGTCCTTATTCCTTAATCCTTAGTCTTTATAATGAGGGGTATAAAATGAAATTAAATGAACTTAAACCTGCAGAAGGTTCACGCAAAAAAGAAGTTCGCGTAGGGCGCGGCACCGGCAGCGGCAGAGGCAAAACTTCTTGTCGCGGTCATAAAGGACAAAATGCACGCAGCGGCGGCGGCGTACGTCCCGGCTTTGAAGGCGGGCAAATGCCAATTTATCGTCGCCTTCCTAAACGCGGTTTCAAAAATATTTGGGCTAAAACTTTTGCCGAAGTAAACGTTGAAACTTTAAACCGTTTTGACGACGGCGCGGAAGTTGACGCAGTTGCACTCGTCGAAGAAGGCATTTTGAAAAATGTTTATGACGGTATCAGAATTTTGGGCAACGGCGAATTGAAGAAAAAATTGACTGTCAGAGCGCAGGGCTTTACCAAAACTGCTGTACAGAAAATTGAGGCGGCAGGCGGTAAAACTGAGGTGATTTGAAGTGCTTGACGCACTCTCAAATATCGTAAAAATCCCCGAATTGCGGCAACGTATCATATTTACTTTGGTAATGTTTGCGGTATTTCGGATGGGCACGCACATACCCGTACCGGGCGTAGATCCGACGGCGATAGAAAGATTGTTTGAAAACGGCAGCTTATTCGGGCTGCTG
>CAJOCQ010000006.1 GCA_905233135.1 uncultured Selenomonadaceae bacterium
CTTCAAAGGAATTTTCGCCGAATTTCAGCGAAATATTTTGCACTTGGTCGGCGTGTTCTTCGAGGTACTTTAGAATTTGAAAATTTTCGGCGTCGAAGAAAAGCTGATTGTTTTCGAGTTTTAGGGGATTTTCAGCCAAAATTTTTTCAAATGATTTACCGTCGGGAATAACTTTCAGCGCAAGTAAAATATTCGTAAAGGTAGAAAAATTGATACCGTCGACGAAAGGCACTTCAAAAGAATTTTCACCGAATTTCAGCGAAATATTTTGCATTTCGGCGGCGTGCGCGTCAAGGTATTTGAAAACCGTCTCGAAGGGATTTTTGGGCGGCGGGAGTTTTTTATTGGCGTCGAAAAAAACTTTTTGGTAGGCACTTCTCAAGGGGTTTTCGGAAATAATTTTTTTAACAATTTTGCCGTCGTAAGCCACGTGCATTGCAACCAAAATATTTGTGAAAGTTGAAATGTTCATACCGTCGATAAACGGCACGTCGGTAAAAATTTCCGCGTGCATAATTGAAATAATTTTAACTTTGTTTTCGTTCTTTTCAAGGAAGGATTGCAGATTTGGCGGGAGTAAATCTTTGAAAGTTTCTTTAACGTTGACAGGCGACGCGGGCGCAGGTGAAATTTTTTCTGCCGAAATTTTAACAGCGGGCTTTTTTGATTCGGCGGCTAAATCGTTTTTGAAGTCAATCAATTCGACAAGCGCGGGATTAATCTTTAGGTCAAAAAGCAACGCCTTTAAATTTTTATGCCCGTTGCCGTCGGAAACAAGGATAACTTTTTTATTTTGGTCGGTAACAAGTTTAATGGCCGCCAAAAAATCTCTGTCGCTGGAAATTATAATTACCGCGTCAAGTTCGGGATTTTGAAAAATAGTTTTTGCAATTTCGGTACAGAGCCAAGTATCGGCGGAATTTTTGCCGTAAAAACAATTTTTAATGTTATAGCGGTCGCCCGCCTCAAGATACTTGCTTGAAAGGTTTAATTCATTGCCGATAATTTCCACGCCCGAAATAAAATACTTGCGGCTGAAATTTTCAATAGCCTGAAAACCAACTTCCGGCTTTATGTTGTCTGCGTCAATAAATATATGTGCGTTCAATGGAGTTTCCTCAATGTTTTTGTTTTTATTTTAGCACTTCGCGGCGTTTTAGTAAAAATTTTTTAATTTTTAAGTTTAAGATTTTTTAAATTTTAAATGTTCTTTCTTTTTTCCGAAGCAAAAAAAGAAAGAACCAAAGAAAAAGTGCTTTTACCTAAATTGCGCCCGTTCAACTTTTTTCGCGTCGAGCGTTGCAGTAAGTTTAATTCTTCGCCGCGTTTTATTTTAGTTGCACTAAGTTTAGTAGGCGACAAAAAAAGGCGTGAACGGGCGAGTTGCACCGGCGCGGCGCATCCTGCGCAGGGTACGAGGCGCACGTCCTGTGCGCCTCTTTTTTCACTTGAAATGTTGCAACAACGCCATTACAAAATATGTAAAGCCGGCCGCTATCAATGGTCCTACTGCAATTCCTTTGAAAAAAAATACGCCCGCCATTGTGCCGACAATTAACGCAGGGATAACGTTGGGATTTTCTTGCATTAACGGTACGCCCGCTCCGCCCGAAATTGCCGCCAACAATCCCGCTGTTACTGCTACAATTCCTATCGGCGTTTTGAAAGAATCAATCATCGTTGAAATTGTAACGGTGCCGTTTGCTATCGGTACCAAAATTGCCGCCGTCAAAATTATTATTCCGAAGTTTAAGCCGTGACTGCCAAAATAATCTAAAATTATTGGCGAGCCGCTGACCTGCGCGAAAATTTTTATCGCCAAAACTATTACCGCCGCATAAACTACCGTCATATTTTGTCCGACAATGCTTAAAAGTAAAACTGCACCGAGTGTCAAATATTCGCTCATTAAAATTCCTTCAATCTTCGTAGCCGTTGGGGTTATTTTTGTGCCAAGTCCACGCCGTTTCAATTATTTTTTCAACGTCGGCAAATTGCGGCGTCCAATGCAAAATTTTTCTTGCTTTATCACTGGAGGCAATTAACTGCGCGGGGTCTCCTGCGCGCCGCGCGCCAATTTCGGTTTTAATTTTTTTACCGACAACTTTTTCAGCGGAGGAAATAATTTCTTTGACAGAAAAACCTTTGCCGTTGCCCAAATTGAAAATATCTGAATTGCCGCCCGCCCGCAAATAATTTAACGCCAAAATGTGCGCGTCCGCCAAATCTAAAACGTGAATGTAATCCCTTATGCAAGTGCCGTCGGGCGTAGGATAATCTTCGCCAAAAATTGTAATGTGGTCACGCTTGCCTAAAGGTACTTGCAAAATCAGCGGAATTAAATGAGTTTCGGGGTGGTGGTCTTCGCCAATTTCGCCGCTTTCAAGTGCGCCCGCCGCGTTAAAATATCTCAACGAAACGTAGCGCAGATTTTTTATCCATTTAATCATTTTTTCCATAATTAATTTTGATTCGCCGTAAGGATTGGTTGGCGCGGTTTTATCGGTTTCAAGGATTGGAATTTTTTCGGGTTCGCCGTAAGTTGCAGCAGTCGAGCTGAAAACAATTTTATCTGCGCCGAATTTTTCCATTGCCTCCAGTAAAATCTGCATACCGTAAACATTGTTGTTAAAATATTTGAGCGGATTTTGAACACTCTCGCCGACAAGCGAATTTGCCGCAAAATGTATCACGGCTTCAATTTTATTTTCTGTAAAAATTTTTTCAAGCGTTGTAGAATTTCTTATATCGCCTTCGTAAAATTTGGCGGCTGGATTAATTGCTTTGCGGTGTCCCGTTTGCAGGTTGTCAACGATAATAACACTTTCGCCCGCCTCGATTAATTTATAAACTGTATGTGCACCGATATAGCCCGCGCCGCCGCATACTAAGATTGACATAAAAATTTCTCCCTTCGGTCGAAATTAGGGTTCCAAGGTTCCAGGGATTAGGGTTTAGTGATTTTACACTGGTGCCTTGGTTCCCTATATCCCTAGAACCCTAATAATATTTTCAACGGTTGCCGAAATATTTTTTTGCGCCGTCGATTTTTGCATTGCACTTTCTAAAGTCATTGGCTCGCGCAGGATTGAAAAAACCGCGTCAATATTTTCACTTGCAGAAATATTTTTGACGCCGCCGCCAATCGCTATAACTTTTATTTTTTTGTTAAGATTTTTTGCAAGTTTCGCAACACCTGCGGGAGCTTTGCCCTGCAAAGTTTGCTCGTCAATGTTGCCTTCGCCCGTTAGCAAAATATCGGCGTCCTTTAAATCGTCGGCAATTTTCAAAGTTTCTAAAACCAATTCAACGCCCGGCACAAGTTCTCCCTTTAAAAAAGTTCTGAAGGCAAAACCTAAGCCGCCCGCCGCGCCGTCGCCTGCAACAGATTTTTTTTCAATGTTCAAACTTTGAAAAGTAAGTTCAGCAAAATTTTTAATCCAATCGTCCATTTGCGCAACAATTTTTTCGTCTGCGCCTTTTTGCGGCGCGTAAACAGCCGAGCAACCGTTTTCGCCCGTCAAAGGGTTTTTGACGTCGCAGGCAATTTTAAATGTGCAGTCGAAAATTTCAGGCGGCACTTTGTCACTTTCAATTTTTCTTGCACGCGCCAAGTCTCGCCCGAAAATTCCTGTACCGAAATTAAATCCCAACGCCGTAAGCATCCCCAAGCCGCAGTCATTGGTTGCACTGCCGCCAATCCCAATTATAAAATTTCTGCAACCTTCGCGCAGGGCGGCAAGAATCATTTCACCAACGCCAAAAGTTGTAGTGCGCAACGGGTTTCTCAAATTTTGCGGAACTTGTGCAAGCCCCGCCGCCGCCGCCATTTCGATAATTACCAAGTCTCCAATTTTTCCAAATTCGGCGTCGATTCTTTTACCGAGTGCGCCGCTTACTTTGACGCGCTTAATTTCGCCGCCGAGCCCTTCGGTTAAAGTTTTGCAAGTGCCTTCGCCGCCGTCCGCCAAAGGATAAATTTTTATTTCGGCATTGGGCGCGGCGTTTTTTATTCCAATTTCTGCCGCGCGCCCCGCCTCCAAACTTGTCAAACTGCCCTTGAAACTGTCAATCGCTATAACAATTTTCACGGCGTCTGCCTCCTTTACTTTATGAATTTTTTCTGATATACTGCAAATGCTATGAACAAAAATCAAAACGGCTTTGCCACTTTGGAAATTATTTTAGTCATCGGGATAATTGCAATTTTTTCAACTGTTGCCGTTCCGAAAATGGCGCGTATCCTTGATAAAGTTGCTCTTGACTACGAATTGAAACACCTTTACAGCGATTTAAATTTTGCGCGTTCAATCGGCAAATCCTCAATGATTGACGACGGAATTTTTAATACTTTCAAAAACACAGGCAACGGACAAATTGAATTTTGGCTTTACAGCAGAAAGTATGGTAATGCTAATTTCAGAAACCGTTATCAAATTAGGCGCCCCGCCGTAACTTCGTCCGTTTATTATCGTCACAAATTTATTAACAATGTAAATTTTGAATTTAAAAACGGCGACCTAATGGATAAAATTACTTTTAATAATCCGAGTCGTTATTCCAGCGGCAGCAATACCATTACTTTAACTTCAAAATATGGAAATTCTGCACAGATTAAATTTGACAGTGTAGGACGTTGGCGCGGTACTTATGTTAAATAATCAACGCGGCTTTATGTTTTTGAGCGCAATTTTTTTAACGCTGATTGTAGCAATAATGGCGCAGATAATTTTAACCGCAAATGCAAAAGTGCAACAGCGCAATTCAACGCTTTACTTTACGGCGGTAAATCTTGCCAACGAACAATTTGCAATGCTTGAAGGCGGCGGCAATATTCCCGCCGAAGATAAAAAAAGTTATAACGGTATGAGCAAATACGCCGCGCCGATTATTTTTAATGTTTCGTACACTCAAGCCGGCAATAAATACACCGTCAAAGTTACTTGGACTGTCAATGGCGAAACAGAAAATTTTGAATCGACAAAAATTATTTCAGGCGGCAATTAGTATAGCAAATGCAAAAAGGTTTTTCCAGATGAAATTTAAACTGAATCAGCGCGGCTTTATTTTGGCGGAATTTGTAATGGCGTTGCCGCTTTTAATTTTGTTGTTGTACGCGCTCGGAACTTTGACGTTAAACAGTTGGAAAATTGCGCGTGAACAAGTTGCAGATTATGTTCTGGAAACAGAGGCGCAGGAAATTATTGACAGAATAACGCAAGACGCCCGCGCCGCCTATTCTGTCGAAATAAAAAAATCTGCCGCAGGCATAAATTCTAATTTGGAAAATATTTTTTTTATGTGCGATTCTTTAACTAACACCAAAGAAGGAATGGGTATTGACGGCGAACATATTGAATATTACAAAAGAGTTTTAGACCCCCGAATTTATGTTGTAGATAATGCGGGAAGCAATATTGATGACTTGTTATTTCACGTTTATTTTAAACGTAGAGAGAATGAAAATAGTTATAATCCCATTGTCGGCGGAAATTTTTATGGCAATACCTTTGTTACACAAATGAAATTTTCCAAAGAATTTCTGTCCAAGAAAATTCTGCACATAACTTTTGAAATGCAAAGTGCCAATCGTGAACAAAAGGTTGAATTTACAACGGCGGTTTATATGCCCGCTTGCGAAGAAATAATTTATTGCGGGGAAAAAATTTTATGAATGAGCGCGGCTTTTTTACAATCGTCGGACTTTGCCTGTTATTGGTTGCCGCAATTTTTATTAAAGGTATCCACGAATTTGAGGCGAATTACGCGCGCGGAATTACCAACTTTCAAGCTGAACACGAATTACAAAATTTGGCTGACAGTTATTTAATTGAGGCGTCGAAAAATCTCCCTGCGCTTGAACAAGGGCAACCTTACAACATTTTTAATACAGCTGCAACTTCTGACAAATTTAAAAATTTAAAAATTGAAGTTTGGGCGCAGAAGCAACATATTAAAAAATTTATTCGCACATATTCAAGCGGCAGCAAATACACTGACAACGATTCGGGCGAATTGCCGCAAAATTCAACAATTATAGTAAGCGTTGCAAGTTGCGACAGCCCTTTCATTGCGGGGAAAATGTACCGCCGCGCCTTCGCTTACATTTTGGAAGATGACCCTGCAACGATTCATTTTCTGAACAGCTTATAATGCAGGAACAACGCGGCGATTAACGAATTTATTTTTTATTGCGAAAAAGGAGGCGAGTTTATGAATTCGCAGACAGATTTTAAAAATGAAAGTTACGACGCGTCCTACGTCGATTTAAATAAATTGGTGGAACTGATTAACGAAATTTTTGAAAAGCAGGAAAGAAATTCCCGCCTTTTAAATCAAGTCCTGCGCGAAAATGTCAACTTTCAAAATCAAGTGCGACAGGGAATGTACGCGGAAATTGAAGAAATGAAAAAGCAACAGCGCGGCGAACAGTTCACGCCAATTTTAAAATCACTTGCGGCAATTTGCGTGGAATACCGCACTGTTTTAAATGACGAAACAATTTCGGCGAATACGCGGCGCACCTTGCAACTTATGTTTGAAGAAATGGAAGACATTTTGGCGGATTACGGCGCAGAAATTTTCAGCTCGAAAGTTGGCGAACCGCGCCGCCCGCTTATCACAAAAATTATTAACACCATTTCAACCAACATCAAGGAAAATCATAACACCATTGCAAAAAGCCGTCGCGCAGGAGTTGTACGTAACGGGCGACCGCTGTACAGGGAATTTGTTGACGTTTTTGTTTTCGACCCGACTTTTGAAGATAAGCCTGAAAATAATTCAAGCAACACTGATTAAAATCGATTTAAAGGCGTCAAATTTGCCCGTAGCGCGGCGTTGAAAATTTTTTTAATACATAAACCTTATCCAAAATTTAAGCACGCCTTAAAATTAAAAATACGGCGAATTTTGAACAGAAAAAATAAAATATCGCCGCCCAAGGATGGGCGGTCTTCCCGCGCAAATCGCGTGACGCGATTTCAGCGGGTCTACTACTAAGCACGCGGTTTAAAGCACTTTTTTCTTTGGTACTTTCTTTTTTTTGCTTCGGAAAAAAAGAAAGTACTTTAAAAAAATAAAATTTAATAACAACGACCAGTACAAAATTTGGAGGAGATTTTTGTAAAATGAGTACTTACGGAATAGATTTAGGAACAACTTATTCTTGCATAGCGCGGCTCGATTCAAACGGCAACCCCGAAGTTATCCGCAATAACGAAGACGATTCAAATATGGTAGCGTCGGTAGTATTTTTTGAAAACGAAAATAACGTAGTAGTTGGACAAGCCGCCAAAGAAAATATCGAAACTGACGGCGACCGCGTCGTTCAATTCGTCAAGCGCGAAATTGGCAAGCACGATAACCGCACTTACGAATTTGACGGCAAAACTTATACACCCGTTGAAATCAGCGCGTTAATCTTGACACGCTTAAAAAATCTTGTCGAGGCGCAAGGTAACACTATCGAAGACGTTGTTATAACTGTTCCCGCGTATTTCGGCTTGGAAGAACGCTCTGCAACTAAACAAGCAGGCGAACTTGCAGGCTTGCACGTTTTAAGCTTGATTAATGAACCGACGGCGGCGGCTTTAAGTTACTGCGCACGCCAATTTCAAGAAGACAGAACAATTTTAGTTTACGATTTGGGCGGCGGCACTTTCGATGTTACGCTGGTTAAAATGTCAATGACGCGCAATGAACAGGGCAAAGACGTTCAAAAAATTAATGTGCTTGCAACGGGCGGCGATGACAGGCTCGGCGGCAAAGATTGGGACGATAAACTCTTTGAATATATTCTCAACGCTTGCTGCGAAGAAAACGGCTTGACGCCCCAAGATATTGAGGCTGAAACGCGCCAAGATATTCGCAGTAAAGTCGAAGAAGTCAAACGTAAACTTAGCAAAAAACAAAGTGCAAAAGTGCGTATCGACGTCAGCGGATCCCGCACTGAAATTACTGTCAAACGCACAGATTTTGAAAATATGACTGCCGATAAAGTCGCTCAAACTATGAATTTTGTTGAATCAACTTTGCAAAAAGTGCCCGGCGTCGAAGTCGATACAGTTTTATTGGTAGGCGGCTCAACTTATATGCCGATGATTCAAAATGCTGTCGAGGCAAGATTTCCCGGCAAAGTTCAGCAACACGACCCCGACCAAGCCGTTGCAAAGGGCGCGGCAATTTATGCAAGTATGCTTGTTGTTGAAGAAGGCGCAATTACTGAAGGCGACACTTCAGCAAGCGGCGAAACTTCTTCAGATACAACTGCTCACGCCGAACAACTTACCGCAAAATTCGCCGTCGAAGATCAAACGCCCCGCTCTTTCGGTCCAGGCGTTATGGATACCAAAGGCAGTAAGCATAAATACGTGCTTGAAAATTTTATTAAGATTGGCGAAAAAATGCCCGCCGTTTTTTCAAAAACTTATTACCCGCTCGAAGATAATCAGGAGCGCGTAAGACTTCGCGCCTTTGAAAATATGTCAACCGAAGATACTTTAATTCCGAGCGTCGACGAAGACGGCAACCCCCAAGCTACCGACCCCGCAAATGCCGTTAAACTTTTGGGCGAATTGGTTGTAAACTTGCCGCCCGAAACTGCGCGCAATACGCCAATCAAAGTTACTTTTAAAGTTGACGCAAGCGGCGTTCACGTCGAGGCAGTCAATACTAAAACTAATGAAGTATTTGAAACTTTCCTGCGCACCGAATCCGATATTGACGTTGACAACAGCGCGGTTCATCAGCTTAGAATTTCCGCAGATTGAAATAAAATTTTTGCCTGCCGAAAAGGCGGGCTTTTTTTGTTGCTTAATAAGTTTTTGTTATATAAAATCATTGAATTGTTATATAAAATTATTGAATTGCCGCTTGACTGAAATAATTTTGCTTGTTAAACTAAATTGCTTATGAATAATACAAGCAAAGGAGGAAATTTTAAAATGCAAGTTTCTCAAGAAATTATAAGCGGTGAAACTTCCAACGAAAATTTTTTTGCAGTAATATTTGAAGAACAAAGCGAAGCTTATCAAGCATTCGACGAAATGAAAGCGCACATTAACGATAAAAAAAATTATGTAATTCCGCGAATGGTTTTAGTTGAAAAATCCGAAGGCAAATTAAATATTTGCGAGGGTTGCGATGCCCGTTGCCGCGTAACAAGTACGGCGTTAGGCGGCTTGCTCGGAATGGTTGTCGGCGCAATAGGCGGACCTTTGGGCGTAGTTTTGGGCGGCGCGGCAGGCGGCTTTATCAGCAACAAAATTGTTTCAAGCTGCATTAAAGAGGCTATGACGGAGCTTGAAAACGTCGGCAGAGGTATTCAGGACGGCGAAATTGCTTTAATTGCGCTCGTGCAGGAAAATCAAGACGGCTCTTTTGAAAAAGAATTTGAGAAATATAAAACCACAATTCTTAAAAAGGACGCCGCGCAGGTTGCAGTTGAAGTTGAAGACGCAATGGATATTAACGAAAAACTTGACGAAATGGAAAAAGAACGCGAATGCCACGATAAAATGGACGCCTTCAAAGAAAAAATCGGCAGACGCCGTAAACGCTTAAAAAGCGAATTTCAAACTCTTCGTGAAAGTTTATAAAAATTTTTCGCGCAGATTTTGCCGCCTTAGTAAAGCGGCTTTTTTTATTATGTAAGAAAAGCGGCGAACGTGACGTGAGCCGCCATAAACTGCGCAGGATGCGCGGCAATTTCTATTTATTAAGTCGAAAACTGCAACCGGTTAATGCCGGTAATATCCGCCCGTCACTAAAGCCGCAGCGCGTACCAATGTTGGAGCGTAGGAAAAAGTTGAGGCCCCAAAGGGGGCCGCCTGTTACTACGTGCGTACAGAAACCGAGCGGCCCTGACGGGCGGTAAAGTTTCTTTCTTTTAGGTGGCTTTTCTTTCTTCCTAAAGAAAGAAAAACCACATTTACAAAAAATTTTTTTCGGAAAAAAGAAAGTACATTTAAAATATAAAAAAACTTAAACTTAAACTTAAAAAAATAAAATTTATTCCCTAAAAAATAAAATAATGCTATAATTTGCGCGGGAGAGGATTTTTTTGGCTAATAAAAATATTTTTGAAATGCTCGGCTTGGAATTTGACCCGCCGGATAATCTGAAAAAAATTCGTGCGGCTTATGAAAATTGGGAAAAACGCCTCAACGCCGAATTGAATACAACAGTTGACCCGAACCGCGCCGAAGAAATTAAAGCCGAATTGGCTATGGATAATTACATTTTGCAGACAATCGAAAACGCGCGGCTGCGTCAACACGAGGCGGAATCTTTGAAGCAAAAGCGCGTTGAAGAATTGCGCCTTTACATTGACATTGAACGCGGCGACACTTCGGGAACTTTGCAGGTTAATAATTCGCAAATTCGGCAGATTAAGGACAAACTGAAATTGAGCGTTGCAACCATTGAGGCAACCTACCGCGAACAGGGCTTTGAAATTAAGCCCGTCAAAACTGAAAAATCTGTCACAAACATTTTGAACGGCTATTTTATTTCCGATTCGATTATGGCTGATTTGCGGAAAAATTTTGCGGATTTTCAAACTGTCCCCGATGAAAAAAATTATTCGTGGTCTTCGCAAGTTCATAATTTTTACGAATTGGCTTATTATCTTGAAAATAAAATTGAGCCTTCCGCAGATTTTTATAAACGCCGCGATACCGACGAACTGCGCGAAATTTTTGAGAATGAAGCAAAAAAAGTTGCCGCGCCAATCCCCGCGTGGCGTTCGATAAAAGCTCTTTTAAATTTGGCGCAGACGCAAATTTTTAATTCGGACGATAACCGCTTTAAATATGACCATTCGCTGAAAATTGAAAGTCTCAACGGCTTTTTCAACAAGTTAAAAGTTGCGCCCGAAATTTTCAAGCGCGATAAATTTTTTGCCGATAATTGCATAAATCGTATTCGCCGCGCTTTTCCCAATCTGTTAAATTATGAACTTAGCGCGGCTCTTTACAATAAAGCCGCAGGTTTAATCAAAGACCCGTACGAGTCGGTTAATGATGTGTACGAAAATTTTTTCAGCTTGACTTGTACGAATTGCGGCGCGTTTGAAAGTTTTCGCACGCGCGAAGAGGCGGAGCGTTCAACTTGCCGAGTTTGCGGCGAAAATTTTTATGTCGAATGCCCGAAATGCGGCAAGCGTATGCCCTCCTACGCCGACCATTGCACCAACTGCGATTTTTCTTTCAGCGAACTTCGCAAATATGGTTACTACCTTGACCGCGCCAACGCTATGCTTGACCTTATCGAAAGAAATGCAAAATCTTTTGAAGGCAGCGCGGATAAAATTTTTGCGGGCGTTATCGACAACCTTTCAAAGGCAAAAATTGTTAAGCCTGAATCTCCCGACCTTACTAAAATTGAATGGCGTATGAATCGAATTGCCGCCGATTTTAAAAAGCGCGAGCTTGCACGTTGGGCGCAGGCGAAACTTCCAAGCCTGAATACTCATCCCGATACGGCGGTTAGTGATTGTATGGAAATTTTGCGCCGTATTAAAGATTATAAGCCCGCGCTCGACAGATTGAGATTGATTAAGCCGAAAAAACCTTTGAGCATTAGCGCGGTTATCATTGAGACCGAATCAAAAAATAATCTTCCTGCAAATTCCATTGTTAATAAAATTTCCGTAAAATCGAAGTCAACAAGTTTGGCGGCGCAGGCGTCAAATTTAGTTTGTAAATTGCATTGGCAACCCGACAGCGATTTGGGCGTTGTTTATACGCTGATTCGCAAAGTTGACGGCGTGCCGAAAAATTATCACGACGGCGAAATTATCGTTGCAAATACTGACAGAATCGAATTTGAGGACGGGAATATTTTTCCCGGCGTTTTGTACGGCTACGCGGTTTTTGCAGTGCGTTTAGGTTCTGTTTCAGAGGCGGCAAATTGTACGGTCGTTCACTACAGCAACATTGCCGAAAATAAATTAATTGCCAAGACTGAAGACGGGCATTGTAAATTTATGTGGCAACTGCCCTCTGATAATTGTTTGGGCGTGCGAATTTTGCGCACTGACAGCGAAGGCAATAATGTTGTCATTGCTGATTGCGTTGAGTCGCCGTTCGTTGACAGGCTTGTTAAAAATCGCAAGCAGTATCAATACCGCCTGCAGTGCGTTTACTATTCGGCGGAGGATACGGTTTCAAGCATTCAGCAATTTATTAACGAAGTCAATAAGGATAATTTTAACAAAGTTTGGAAGTCGGAGCGTTCGCTGAAGTACAGCGAAGGCGTAACTGTAAATTTGTTGCCTGAAATTCCGCCGCGCCCCGTTAAAAATCTTGAACACAAAGTTTTTGAAGAGCGCGTAAGATTTAATTGGCAATCGACGGGTGATTTTGAAATTTGGTTTAAGGAAATTGTTGACGATAACAAAGTTGCAATTTCGGCGGGAAAAGTTTTTGACTTGAATAAAATTGACGAACTTTTGGGCAGCGGCTTGGTGATGAAACGCGCCGAGAGTTCGGATTTGGTCTGCGAATTTGAATTGACGGCGGATTTAATGAAAATTGCGGTTATCAGTGCAACGCACGATTTGGGCGTTGTCAGCGAAATTTTGACTGTTACCAACGCCGAGCCTTGCGAAATTGACAAGGATAAAACGCAAATTATTTCCAACGATTTAAAATTGGTGTTGCAGAAATTGCCGCCGAATGTTTATATGATTCATTACAAAGTTAAAAGCGACGAAGACGACGAATTATTTGCAACGGTTGACGACGCCAAAAACCGCCATATGAACAGGATTTACGCTTCAAAATATATGCAGGATAATTTGATAACTCAAACGCACTTGCCGCACCGCGAACTTTATATTACCGTCATTGCGGAATACAAATTGAAGGGCGGCTCGACGGTTTATTCTGAACCGAGTACTTTGACTTTGGACAATCGCCCGCGCTCCGAAATTTCCTATTGGCTGGAATGGGGAAAAAGTTTCGGGCTTTTCAGCACCAAAACGCAGGCGAAAAATTGCAAGCTGATTATTGAAAGTCAAGCTGAATCTTTGCCGAAATTATATTTGGCGTGCAGAAAGGACGGCTTGACGAATATTAATTTGAAAGATTCGTTGACGCGGATTTTGGCGGAAGTTCCCGAAGCCAAAAACGGCTATACCAACGGGCATATTGAAATTTCTTTGCCCGATGCAATTTGGAATGAAGTTTTGCCGGGAGCAATAGTGAAACTTTTGACTGCGCCCGATGACGAAAGACATTTTTATTTCAGAGTTGTAAAGCCTGAAACTGTTACGGTTCCAAAAAAATAAATTTTTAATAAATGGGAATGTTAATTTAAAATAAATATTCTTTCTTTCTTTAGTAGAAAGAAAGAATCGCCGCGCTGGAATCGCATCCTGCGCTTCGGGCGCGGCAGGGGGCGCACGTCCGTGTGCGCCCTATTTTATTTGATTTTTTGGAAAAAAATAAACCCGCTCCAAAGGCGGGCTTTTTTAGTTTCAAAATTAATTTTAGAAATTGAAAATATTTCTGAGAGCTTGTTTATTAACATCGCGGTTAAGCTGCGCGAGGTAAGTTGTAAGCTTGATAGATTTCGGGCAAACTTCCACGCAGTTTTGACTGTTGCCGCAGCTTGTAATTCCGCCCTTTTCCATAAGCGCGTTCAAACGTTTGGGCGCGTCGAATTTTCCGAGCGGGTGCAAATTAAACAAGTACGCTTGAACAGTCGGTGCAGGGCCAATGAAATCTGACTGCGGACCAACATTCGGGCAAGCCTCAAGGCAACAGCCGCAAGTCATACAGTGGGAAATTTCGTAGGCAACTTGCGCAGTGTAGGGATTTTGAATCGGCGCGTCCTTAACGTCCCAAGAGCCGTCAAGTTCAACCCAACCCTGAATTTTTTTCAAACTTTCAAACATTACGCTTCTGTCAATCAGCAAGTCACGAATAACAGGAAAAGTTCGCGCAGGTTGCAAATGTATCGGCTGTTTAATTTCGTCAACAAGTGCGCAACAAGCCTGCCGAGCCTTGCCGTTAATAACCATCATACACGCGCCGCAAACTTTTTCAAGGCAATTACATTCCCAAGTTACGGGCGCAACTTTTTTACCGTCAACAGTGACGGGATTTTTTTGAATTTCCATTAAGGCGGCAACAACATTCAAGCCGGGTCTGTATTCAACGTCAAATTCTTGATTGTAGGGTTTTTCGTTCGGACCGTCCTGCCGCTCAATTATAAATCTTACTTTATCAGGCAATTTTAAAAACTCCCTTCGGTCGTTTTTAGGTATCAGGTAACAGGTGTCAGGTTTCAGAAAATTTTCCTAACACCTGACACCTAAAACCTAACACCTATTTATAGCTGCGCAGACGCGGCTTAATCAATGAGTGGTCAAAGTCTCTGTAACTGATAATTGGCTCTTCGGTTTTTTGGTCATAGTTTACGATAGTAACGCGCATAAATTTTTCATCGTCGCGCCCCATAAAAACTAAGTCGCCGTTTTCGTCAGTTTTGCGCTTGCCGTTTTCGAGAACAATTTTAGCGTGCGCACCGCGTGATTCGTCTCTCATACGTGCGCCTTTTGTAATTGCCATTGCATAAAGAATCATATTGCGCAGTTGACGAACAAACATAGCCTCTTGATTTGCAACGGGCGAATGGTCGGTAATTCCGATATCGTCCCAACGCTTGAGAATCTTTTTAAGTTCAACAAGGCAAGTATCCAAGCCGTTGTTATCGCGTTCAATAGCAACGTACTTGTACATTAAATCGCCCATTTCGTGGTGGAGCTTGTGCGCATTTTCGGAGCCGTTCATTGTCAAAATTTTATCATATTCATTTTGCACTTCGCGGCGGGCGGCTTCAATTTCTTCAGCGGTTAAATCACTGCCCTTGTTGCCTGTCTTCGCCCATTTCATAGCTTCGGGTCCTGAAATAGTGCCGCTGTACGCCGCGCTTAAAAGTGAATTTGCGCCTAAACGGTTTGCGCCGTGATATTGGTAGTCACATTCGCCCGACGCCATTAAGCCGGGAATATTTGTATTGTGCAACCTGTCAACCCAAATTCCGCCCATTGAATAGTGAACGCTCGGGAAAATTTCCATAGGAACTTTACGCGGATCTTGTCCGACAAATTCGCTGTACATTTCCAAAATACCGCCGAGTTTTCTTTCAAGGTAGCCGCTGTCAATGTGCGATAAATCTAAATAAACGCGGTTTTCGCCGTTAATACCCAAGCCCATATGTACGCAAACTTTGAAAATTGCGCGGCTTGCAACGTCACGCGGAACTAAATTACCGTACGCAGGGTACATTTCCTCCAAAAAGTACCAAGGCTTGCCGTCCTTGTAAACCCAAACGCGCCCGCCTTCGCCGCGACAAGCTTCACTCATTAAGCGATTTTTATCACTGCCGGGAATTGCGGTAGGATGAATTTGAATAAATTCGGGGTTGGCAATTTCCGCGCCCTGTTGATAAACTGCAGAAACCGCCGAGCCGTTACAGATTGTTGACGCAGTGCAACGCCCGAAAACTTGTCCGGGTCCGCCCGTTGCCAAAATGACTGTATCAGCAGTAAACGCGCGAATTTCCATTGTATTCATATTCTGCGCGATAAGCCCGCGACAAATTCCCTCTTTGTTTTTGATAATCTTGATAAATTCCCAAAATTCGTATTTGTTGACGGAGCCTTTAACTTCCCAACGTCTTACTTGTTCGTCAAGCGCGTATAAAATCTGCTGCCCTGTTGTTGAACCTGCAAAACAAGTACGTTTATGTTTTTGTCCGCCGAAATTGCGTAAATCTAAAACGCCTTCAGAAGTGCGCGTGAAAGGTACGCCCATTCTGTCAAACATTTTAATTAATTTCGGCGCGGCTTCAACCATACCCTTGACGGCGATTTGATCAGCCAAAAAGTCTCCGCCGTAAACAGTGTCATCAAAATGTTCGTAAATGCTGTCGTGTTCGCCCTTTGTATCCATACAGGCGTTAATTCCGCCCTGCGCGCAGAGTGAGTGCGAACGTTTAACGGGGCAGTAGGAAAATAAATCGACTTCGCCGCCCAATTCGCAAACTTTGATTGTGGCGAGCAGCCCTGAAATACCGCCGCCGACTATTGCAATTTTCTTTTTGCTCATATCTTTAGCCATATTCTACTCACCTCAATAAACGAAATAACTTGACATAAATGCAACTGTCAAAAGGCACAAGCCCGCGCAAAGCATCATACTGATTGCGCAGATAACATTTTGAGAGCGCGGTCCTTTGGTAATACCCCACGTCATGCAGAAGGTTGCAATACCGTTGCAGAAGTGGAAAATTGCCGCCCACATTCCCAAAATATAAAGTATCGCCACGATTGGATTTTGGAACATATTTTGAAGAAGTTCAAAAGAAATTGGCGTGCCCGTAATGCCTTTAATGTAAATGCGAAGGTAGCCGACGTGCCAAATTAAAAATACTACCAAAAACCACGCAGTCCAACGTTGCAATGTAAAATTCCAGTTGCGAAGGTATCCGAAACGTTGCGGGTTATTGTTCGCTTGAAGTGCAATGTAAATACCATAAATGCCGTGAAATAAAATCGGTAAAGCGTACATTCCAATTTCAATGCTGTAGAAAATCGGCTTGGGAATTTCTTCAACCATCCCCATAACGCCGTTAAAAATTTCGGGTCCCGCCATTGCTATTGAGTTTGTTATCATATGTTCAATAATGAAAAACCCGAGACACAATAAGCCGCAAAGTGAATGCAGACGCCGTAAATAAAATGTGGTGTGCATTTTTGCCCTCCTTGTTTTTATAGGGAACCAAGGCACCAAGGATTAGGGATTAGTGAAAACCACTTTTCCCTTATCCCTGGAACCTTGGAACACTAAATTTTATTCATATCGAAATTGCGGAAAGGTTTTTGCCCAATCTCATAAAAATTATTGCCTTCGCAGTCAATGACAACGATAGCAGGAAAATCAACAACTTCCAACGCAGCAACCGCTTCAGGTCCCAATTCGGGATAAGCAAGCACTGTATATTTTTTAACAGATTTTGCAATTAAAGCCGCCGCGCCGCCAACTGCCGCAAAATAAGTTGCACCGTTACGTTTCATAGCCTCAACAACTTCGGGCGTGCGGGAGCCTTTGCCAACCATTCCCTTAATACCTTGATCCAGCATCGTTGGCGTATAGGCGTCCATTCTGCCTGAAGTAGTAGGACCGCAAGAGCCGATTGGGTCGCCGGGCTTAGCGGGTGTAGGTCCGAGATAGTAAACAATTTGGTTGTGCCAATCGACGGGCAATTTTTCGCCGCGTGCAAGTGCTTCAGTCATTGCTTTATGTGCGGCGTCGCGTGCGCTTATTATTGTTCCCGTTATTAAAACGCTGTCGCCCGCTTTAAGTTTGCGTGACATTTCTTCTGTAAAAGGCGTTGTTATTCTTATACTTTCAGCCAATTTAAAAATCTCCCTTCGGTCGATTTTTAGGAAAAAGGAAAAAGTTTAAAGGAAAAAGTTTTTCAATTCCCTTTGTCCTTCTTCCTGTATCCTGTTTCCTAATTATAAAATCCTATGAGAATGGCGCATTGCGTGACAGCAAATGGTAACTGCAACGGGCAAGCCCGCAATGTGCGTAGGTCCCCATTCAACGTTTACGGCAAGCGCGGAAGTAGTGCCGCCGAGTTGCGGTCCAATTCCCGTTGAGTTAATCAGTTCCAAAAGTTCCTCTTCAAGTTTAGCATATTCGGGCATTGGGTTTCTTTGGTCAATAGAACGTGTTAAAGCTTTTTTGGAAAGGAGCGCGGCTCTGTCCATTGTGCCGCCGATACCTACGCCGACAACCATTGGCGGACAAGGATTCATACTCGCGTGTAAAATAATTTCCATAACGGCTTTTTTGACGCCGCGCACGCCGTCAGCAGGTACAAGCATTTTGACGCCTGATTTATTTTCGGAACCAAAACCTTTTGGGGCAATGGTAATTTCCAATTTATCGCCGGGAACAATTTCGGTATAGATAACGCCTGGCGTGTTGTTTTTGGTGTTGACGCGATTAAAAAGCGGCTCACCTACAACTGATTTTCTCAAATAGCCTTCAGTGTAACCTTTTGCAATACCTGCGTTAATTGCCTCGTTGAAGTCGCCGCCGACAATGTGTAAATCTTGTCCAAGTTTTACAAAAACAATCGTCATACCCGTATCTTGGCAATAGGGGCGGTCTTCAGCCTTTGCAATTTCGGCATTTTTAATAATTTGGTCAAGGACGATTTTACCGACTTCAGATTTTTCGGTTTCACGCCCGCGCTTAAGCCCGTTGTAAACATCTTCGGGCAGGTAGTACGCCGCCTCTTTGCACATTTCGGCGACATTTTCAGTTATAACTTTTACGTCTAACTCTCTCAACTTTAATCCCTCCTGCAATTTGTTAAGAATACTACTTGCAATTTATTAGCCGCGCCGAAAAAAAATCCTGCCGCGCCTTTAAATTTTTACAGATTTTAACAAAGCTTGACAGCCGCGCAGAATATCTTCATAAGTTTTTGCGAAGCCGTTTTTGTCCCAAGGAATATCTTTTTCTTCGCCGCAATATGACAGCAACAATTTAATTTTGTTTTGAGAATCGCCGCCGCAAATATTTTTAACCTGTTCGATATTGCCCGCGTCCATACAAATTATTTTGTCGAACTTTTGATAATCTTCAACGGTAATTTGCCGCGCAATGTGTTTTGTGTAGGGAATATTTTCCTCGCGCAGTTTTGCGGCTATACCTTCGTGAAGTTCGCCGCCGCTTACAGGTTTTGACGCGGCTGATTCAATTTCAAAATTTTTATCGCCGTCAACAAGTTTTTTGAAAACAAATTCAGCCATTGGTGAACGCCCCGTGTTGCCGCTGCATACAAATAAAATTTTCATTTCAACACCTCCGCCGCAATTATAACTGCAAACAGAAATTTTTTCTACAAAATGATATAATCTGCGCGAGGTGATTTTTTTATGACTGATTTAAACGATTTTATTTATGGTGTCACTATTGGAATATATATGGGTTCTGAAAGCGTTGTTGAAATTCCTGCAGAAATTAACGGCTTGCCTGTAACAAAAATTGGAAGTGAAGCTTTTTTTGGCTGTAATAATTTAACAGAAAATCACATTCCCGACAGTGTAAAAGAAATTGGCAAGGCGTCTTTTGTCAAATGCGAAAAACTTCAGTGCGTCTACATAAATATTTCAAATTGGAGTAAAGAAGAACTTAAAGCAATTTTTAGATACGCGGAAATTTTGCCGCTTGAATAAATTTTTTCTGCAATATGCTATAATCTGCGCGAGGTGAACTTTTATGACAACATTTTTAATTGCGCTGTTGGCGTTAATATCGGGATTTTTCATTTACGGCAGTATAGTAGAAAAATTTTTCAAGCCGACGAATGCTCCGACTCCCGCAATAGCGAAAAGGGACGGCGTGGATTTTATACCTTTGCCGACGTGGAAAGTATTTTTGATACAGCTTTTAAACATTGCGGGGCTCGGACCAATTTTCGGTGCAATAGGCGGCGCAATTTGGGGAACAAGCGTTTATTTGTGGATTGTGCTAGGTACGATATTTGCGGGCGGCGTCCACGATTATTTAAGCGGAATGATAAGCCTGCGCGAAGGCGGTAAAAGTATTACTGAAGTTGCAGGCAAATATTTGGGCGCGGGCGTATTAAATTTTATGCGCGTGTTTATGATTGCGTTAATGATTTTAGTATGTGTAGTTTTCACGGTAGGATCTGCAGGACTTTTGGAAATGTTGACAGGAATTTCAATACCTGTATTGATTGTAATAATTTTGCTGTATTTCTTTTTGGCAACGCTCTTGCCGATAGATAAAGTAATTGGCAAGATTTACCCGCTGTTTGGAATATGTTTTATATTAATGGCAGTCGGCGTAATGGGCGGAATGTTATTGACAAGCAGTGCGGCAATGCCTGAATTGCAACTTGCAAATTTACACCCAAAAGGCGACGAAATGCCGATATGTCCTTTAATGTTTGTAACTGTAGCTTGCGGCGCAATCAGCGGCTTTCACGCCACGCAGTCTCCAATGATGGCGCGTTGTTTGAAGAATGAATATTTGGCACGCTCCGTATTTTACGGCGCAATGGTTGCTGAAGGAATTATTGCATTAATTTGGGCGGCGGCGGCTGTAACTTTCTTTCACGGCACGGATAATCTTTTTGCGGCAATGAATGCGAACGGCGCGAGCGGCGTTGTTTACAAAATTTGCGAAGGATTTATGGGCGGCGGCGTTGGTATGGTACTTGCAATGATTGGCGTTATAATTTGCCCGATAACTTCAGGCGATACCGCGTTGAGAAGTGCAAGATTAATTTTGGCAGATTGGATAAATTTTCCTCAAGAAAAATTACAAAAACGTTTGGTTGTTTCAATTCCATTAATTTTAATTTCGGGTTTGATAATGCAATTTAATTTTGAAGTACTTTGGCGTTATGTCGGGTGGCTGAATCAATCCCTTGCAGCTATTGTACTTTGGACAGGTGCGGTTTATATGACTAAAAAATTTGCAAATCGTTCATTTTTTATCGCGTTAATACCGGCAATTTTTATGACATTCGTTTCAACAACATATATTATCCAAGCTCCCGAAGGCTTGCAACTTTCACCAATCATCGGAAATATTACAGCGTTGATTTTGGCGGTAATTTGCACTTTACAATTTTTCAAAACTTGCAGACCGAATTTCAAATTTAATTTAAATACTCGATTAAATTAGGGACATTAAAAAAACGCGGTTAAATTTTAGCCGCGTTTTTTTGTTTTTATATTTAAATTTAACTAAAAATTTTTTCTGCAACGTGATATAATTTGCGCGAGGTGATTTTTTATGACAGCATTTTTAATTTCGCTGTTGGCGTTAATTTTGGGCTTTTTTATTTACGGCAGTATAGTAGAAAAATTTTTTAAGCCGACGAATGCTCCAACGCCTGCAATAACAAAAAGGGACGGCGTGGACTTTATGCCGTTGCCGACGTGGAAAGTATTTTTGATACAACTTTTAAACATTGCGGGGCTCGGACCAATTTTCGGCGCAATAGGCGGTGCAATTTGGGGGACGAGCGTTTATTTGTGGATTGTGCTCGGTACGATATTTGCGGGCGGCGTCCACGATTATTTGAGCGGAATGATAAGCCTGCGCGAAGGCGGCAAAAGTATAACTGAAGTTGTAGGAAAATATTTAGGCACGGGCGTTTTAAATTTTATGCGCGTATTTATGGTTGCGTTGCTTGTTCTGCTCAGCGCAGTTTTCACTGTAGGACCTGCAGGACTTTTGGAAATGTTGACGGGGATACCGTTGCAAACTTTAATTTTCCTGATTCTGATATATTATTTTCTTGCAACGCTGTTACCTGTAGATAAAATCATTGGTGCTTTATATCCAATTTTCGGAATATGTTTTATATTAATGGCAGTCGGAGTAATGGGCGGAATGTTATTGACAAGCGGAGAGGCAATGCCTGAATTGCAACTTGCCAACTTACACCCTAAAGGCGACGCAATGCCAATATTCCCCTTTATGTTTGTAACGGTAGCTTGCGGCGCAATCAGCGGCTTTCACGCCACGCAGTCTCCAATAATGTCTCGTTGCTTGACGAATGAACATTTGGCGCGCCCGATATTTTATGGCGCAATGGTTGCTGAAGGAATTATAGCGTTAATTTGGGCGGCGGCGGCTGTAACATTCTTTCACGGCACGGATAATCTTTTTGCGGCAATGACTGCAAACGGCGCGGGCGGCGTCGTCTATAAAATTTGCGAAGGATTTATGGGCGGCGGCGTTGGTATGGCACTTGCAATGATTGGCGTTATAATTTGCCCGATAACTTCAGGCGATACCGCGTTGAGAAGTTCCAGGTTAATTCTTGCAGATTGGATGGATTTGGCTCAATCGAAAATCAAAAATCGTTTAATCTTCGCAATACCGATGATAATTGCCGTTGGGATTATTACTCAACTGGATTATAATTCTGTTTGGCGTTATTTTGCTTGGGTCAATCAATCTGTTGCAACGATTGTACTTTGGATGGGCGCAGTTTATATGAGCAAAAAATTTGAAGGGCAGGCGTTTTTTGTTTCGCTGATACCCGCAATTTTTATGACGCTAAACACGGTTGCATATATAATTCAGGCTCCCGAAGGTTTTCAACTTTCGGCGATTATTGCCAATGTTGCGGGATTAATTTTGGCGGCAGTTTGCACGTTGCAATTTTTCAGAACTTGCAAACAGAATTTTAAATTGAATCCGCGCTTAAATTAATTTGTTGAAAAAATTGCAAGCACGCAGTAAAATTTTTGCCGCGTGCTTTTTTTATTAAAAAATTTTGAGGTGTAAAAAATGCAAGTACAAGTTATGAAAAATATTTTGGGCGAAAATGATAAAATAGCCGCCGAAAATCGACGACTCTTTCACGACAAAAAAATTTTGGCAATAAATTTAATGGGCTCGCCCGGCAGCGGCAAAACTTCTCTGCTTGAAAAAATTCTCTCGAAACTTGCAGAAAAAATTAACGTTGCAGTTATCGAAGGCGATTTATTTACCGCGAAGGACGCAGAAAGGATTGAACGCCAAAATATTCCCGTCATACAGATTAACACGGCGGGCGGCTGCCACCTTGACGCGGCTATGGTTAAACGCGCCGCCGAATCTTTGAACCTTGACGAAATTAATTTGTTGATTGTAGAAAACGTCGGAAATTTAGTTTGCCCCGCAGAATTTGACGTCGGCGAAAATTTTAAAGCCGTCGTACTTTCAATCACTGAAGGCGATGACAAGCCGCTGAAATACCCGCTGATTTTCAAAGAATCCGCCGTTACTCTGCTGAATAAAATTGACTTGTTGCCCTATACAAATTTCAACCTTGCAAATGCCCGCGAAGATTTATCGACTATTCACCCCGCTATAAAAATTTTTGAAACTTCCTGCATTAACGGTGCGGGGCTTGACGAATTTTGCAACTGGATTTTGGAAAAAATTGACGAGGTAAAATTATGAGCAAGCCGCGTTTTACTATCGAAGAAATTCAAGAAAAAGTTATTCCCGTTGCAAAAAAATACGGCGTCAAAAAATTGTGGCTTTTCGGATCCTACGCGCGCGGTGAAGCTGATGCTGAAAGTGACGTTGATTTTTTGATTGACAAGGGCAAAATTCGCGGGCTCCAATATTTTGGTTTTGTGCTTGATTTGGAAGATATTTTTCAATGTCATATTGACGTTGTAATGACGGGGAGTTCTGACAAAGAATTTTTGGCAGAAATAAAAAATGACGAGGTGTTATTGTATGACGAGGAGACCGCGTGATACTGATAAAATCGTTATCCAAAAAATGATTAATTATTGTGATTCTATTGAAAATGTAATAATAAGATTTGGAAATACATTTGAGGCTTTTAATTCGGATTTTTCATTTCAAATGACTTGCAGTGCTTGCATAATTCAAATTGGCGAATTGACAACGCAGCTTACTGAAGATTTTAAAAACCAACATTCAGAAATTGCTTGGCGTCAAATAAAAGCTCTTCGTAATATTCACGCTCACGATTATGAAAGTGTTCGATTTGATGTTATGTGGCAAATTTTAACTGAAGATATTCCGGAATTGAAAAAATCTTTGAAAGCAATTATTGAGGTGATGTAGTTGGAAAGTCTTTTTGTAAAAGAAATTACGGTTCTTGGAATTGGCAACACGATTTTAAGCGACGAAGGTTTTGGCGTAAAAGTTGTTGAGTACCTGCGCGGAAATTATAAATTCCCCGAAAATGTAAATTTGATTGACGGCGGGACATTGGGCGTTGAGTTGCAACATTTTATAATTGGAACGCAGAAACTTTTGATAATAGATTCAATAGACGGCGGCGCGGCGGCGGGTACAACTTTTCACTTGCACGGCGGCGAAATTTTAAAGTACTTCACGCAAAAAATTTCCGCGCACGAAATTGGTATTCAAGATATTTTAACAATGCTTGAAATTACGGGTAAAAAAATTCCCTGCGTTGAACTTTTGGGCGCACAACCTTTCAGCCTCGACGCGGGAATTAATTTAACTCCGCAAATGCAAAAACTTCTTCTAATCTTCGCAGATAAAGCACTGGAAATTTTGAAAAGTTGGCAGGTGAAATTTTATGCCAATGACTGACGAAGAAAAATCTAAATGCCAAAAAATAATTCATTCGCACGCAATAGCCGCCGCAGCAGGCAACCTTGTACCAATTCCGGGTCTCGGAGTTGCAGTCGATACTGTCACAATGACTACAATGGCAATGGCTCTCGCGGCGGTTTTCGGCAGTTCCATTACCGAAAATGTTGCACAGGCTATGGCTATTAACGCAATTAAACAAACTGCCCTGCAACAGCCGATAAAATCCATTGCAAAAGAAGTTTCAAAATTTATCCCCGTACTCGGGCAAACTGTCGCACCGTCAATAAGCGTGATAATGCTTGAATCTGCCGGTTGGGCGTTGGCAAATCAAATGGCAAACAATAAATCTTGATTAATATAAAAATTTCTGCTAATATAACCGCTCGAACGCAATTCAAAATTTTTTTTGGAGGTAATTACCATGAAAAAAACATTGGCGTTATTGGCAGTAGCCGCAATGCTGATTTCTGCAGGTTGCGGGAAAAATGATAAACCCGCCGCAGAAGTTCAGCAAAACGCAAGCGAGGCTGTCGAACAAGTTCAGCAAACTGCTACCGAAGTTCAAGAAAATGCCGCTGAAACAGTAAATAACGCCGTAAATGACGTTCAAGCAATGATTGACGACGCAAAAACCGCAATGACCAATATTAAAAACGGTACGGGCGAAAAAACTGTTGCCGCGCTTGACGGAATTGTTCCCGGTATTAATTATGAAACCGTTACCGCAATGTACGGCGAACCAATTTCTTTTGAAAATCAGATTGTGCAATTTTCTAACGGCGTAGATTTAAAAGTTGTCGATGACGTTGTTAAAGAAGTTTCGACAATGTACGACGGAATTTACACGCCCGCGCAGGTTGCAGTTGGTATGGCTGAAAATTCCATTGCCGAAGCTTACGGCGAAGCAACTTCTGTTGAAAACGGAGATAACGGCGCAGTTATTTATAAATATTCAAGCAAAGATAATAAGCGCGCACTGGAATTTGTGACGCGCAATGGGCGCATTTCCGAAATAAAATGCATTTTGAATCAATAATTTTATAAATAAAATATCAAAAAAGCGGCTCAACTTTTCAGTTAAGCCGCTGATTTTTTTTGTAAATTTTAAGCGCGTTTAGCTTTCAAATATTCGTCAATGGTAATTGCAACCTGCTTTGAATAGTAAACTGCAAGCACAACATTTTTTGAACCTGCAACAACATCGCCGCTTGCAAAAACACCGTCGATTGAAGTGCGCCCGCTCTCGTCAACAACTATCAAGCCCTTTTCATTAACTTTCAAATCTTGCGAAGTATTAACAATTTTATCTTTTGGACCTTGACTGATTGCAATAATCGTACTGTCGGCGGGCATTAAAACCGGCTCTTCTTCACGAATTAAATTGCCGTCTTCGTCATAAATTCGCGGCGTCAAGATTGGACCTTCTTCAGTAAATTCTTTTATAGCCATACCCTGTTGAATTTCAATCCCGTCAACTGCGGCGTAGTCCAATTCTCTTTTGCTTGCAGCAATTCTTTGGCGGCGCGCGTACAGCGTAACGTGACGACTGCCCATTCTTACAACCGTTCTTGCAACGTCGATTGCGGAATTGCCCGCGCCGATAATTGCAACCGTGTCGCCTAAATCGTACGCTTCGGGATTCTGCAGATAATCAACGGCGAAATGTACATTGCCCAAAGATTCGCCCTTACAGTGTGTGCGGTTCGGACGCCAAACGCCCGTACCAATAAAAATTGCGTCGTAGCCGTCATTGAATAAATCGTCCAAATGCAACGCGCCGCCTATTGAAGTATTCGGGCGGAAGTGAATCCCCATTTCGCGCAGTTTTGCAGCATACCTGTCAAGAATTTTGCGCGGCAAGCGGAAGGCGGGAATACCATAACGCATCATTCCGCCAATTTTATCCATACGTTCAAAAATAGTTATTCTGTGCCCTTTTGCTGCAAGTTTTATGGCAATGGTAATACCTGCGGGACCCGCGCCGATAATTGCAACCCTTTGCCCCGTGTCGGGCAGGCGTTCAATCGTTGCTCTGTCAAAATACGAATCAGAAATATATTGCTCGATATTCGGAATTTGAATAGCCGCGCCTTCTTTGCGCTTGCCTTGAATGCAGTTGCCTTCGCATTGGTTTTCGTGGTCGCAAACAAGCGAACAAACTATTGACAACGGATTATTATCGAAAAGCATTTTGCCCGCTTCTTGCGTTTTGCCGTCAAGAAAAAGGCGTATCATTTCGGGAATATTTGTTTGAATAGGACAACCTTTCAAACGGCACAGCGGCTTTTTACATTGCAAGCAACGCCGAGCCTCTTCAATTACGTGCATAGCCATTAGTCAAGCTCTCCCTTCGTTAAAATTTTTCCTACACTACTATAACACTACAGTACTACACCACTAATAACGCCGCCGCCCAAAACTTCTTCGCCGTCATAAAAAACTACAGATTGCCCCGCAGTAACGGCGCGTTGCGGCTCGTCGAAATTTACTTTTAAAACTTCGCCAACATTTTCAACCGTACAATCAGTAACGCGCGGACCGTAGCGAATTTTGCATTGAAGGCGAGCGGGAAAATTCGGCGCGTAAATCCAATGCACATTTTCCGCCGTCAAACTTTTGGAAAAAGTTTCAGCGTTGCCGCCGACAATCACGCGCCTTTTTGCAACGTCCAACTTTACAACATACAAAGGATTTTCCGCCGCAATTCCCAAGCCCTTCCTCTGCCCGATTGTATAATTTGCAACGCCGTTATGATGCCCCAAAATTTTTCCTGCAGTATCGACAATTTCGCCCGCCTGCAGTGCGTCCGCATCTTCTGCGCGAGCGGCAATGAAAGTTTTATAATCGTCATTTGGTACAAAACAAATTTCTTGACTGTCTTTTTTGTGCGCGGAAATTAAATTTAATTTTTCGGCAAGGGCGCGCGTTTCAACTTTTGAAAATTCGCCGAGCGGCAGAATTATTTTTGAAAGTTTTTCAGGCGTCAAATTGTAAAGCACGTACGATTGGTCTTTTTTCAAATCAACGCCTTTTTTAAGTTTAAATCTGCCGTCCTCAAAAATAATTCTTGCGTAATGCCCCGTTGCAAGAAAATCCGCGCCGAGTTCTTGGGCGAAGTCAAACAGCTTGCCGAATTTAATTTTTTTGTTGCAAAGTACGCAAGGATTAGGAGTGCGCCCTTTTAAATATTCTTCGACGAAATAATTTTCAATTTCTGCGCGAAAAATTTCTCTGAAGTCTGCAACGTAATGCTTAATTCCCAACTGCGCGGCAACAATTTTTGCATCACGAATTTCAGCCGAACTGCAACAACTGCGCGAGTTAAATTCATCAGTTTCAAGCCACATAGTAACGCCGAAAACTTCAAAGCCCCGTTGAATCAAAAGAGCCGCCGTCAAAGAACTGTCAACGCCGCCACTCATTGCAACGGCAATTTTTTTCTTGCCTTCCATTAAAAATTTTACTCCTTAAAAAATCTGCGTGAAAAAATTTTAACTGCAAACTTCAAAGCCCCGTTGAATTAAAAGAGCCGCTGTCAATGAGCTGTAAAATCCGCCACTCATTGCAACGGCAACTTTTTTTGCGCTTGCAATATTCAATTATTTCATTGCGTCAATATAATCTTGAAGCCCTTCGATAGATTTTTTGGCGCGTTCAAGATTTGAAAGAATTTCAGCGGTAGAAGTAGCTTGTTCTTCGCTGACTTTGCCGGTATGTTCGATAGTTTTTGAAATTTCTTCAACGGCAACGTTCATTTGGTTAAGAGTTTGCTGAATTTTTTCGGTAGCTTCGCGGGATTGTTCAGCGAGCTTGCGAACTTCTTCAGCAACGACGGCGAAACCGCGTCCTTGTTCGCCTGCGCGCGCCGCTTCAATAGCCGCGTTCAAGCCGAGCAAGTTTGTTTGTCCTGCAATGTTTGTAATGAAGTCGATAACTTTAACGGTATCGTCATTTTTTTCTTGCAAGAATTTCGCCTGCTTAATAGCTTCCTGCCCGACGGTTGCAAGAGTGCCCGCGCTTTTTGAAACGGCTGCAACCGCGTCGTAAACAGTATTTGTAATGTGAACAATTTCATCGATAGACTTTCTCAGTCTTTCATATGATTTATCATTTTCTAAATCTGCCAAAATAACTTCCCCCTCTAATTTTTTCTGCAACATTATTCAACGCCGCAATTAAAAAATCCTTTCTAAAAAAAACTTCATTGCAATTTATTTTAAAAGTGTAGTAATAAAAAAGCCGATAACAGATGCAGAAATTGCGCCGATACCGACAATAGCGGCGATTGAAATATTGCGAACGTGTTTGCCCATTCCGTCCAAGCTGTTGCGAATTTCTTTCATATCCGCTTCTTGTTTTTGGCGCATTTCCTTCATATCAGCCTCGTGATTTTGGCGCATTTCTTTCATATCAGCCTCGTGATTTTGGCGCATTTCCTTCATATCTGCGTCATGCTTTTTGCTCATTTCACGAATTTCAGCGGCGCGCATTTCATTTTGTTGGCGTATTTCTTTTTTTAAATCCCGCATTTCTTCAATAAACATATCTAATTTAGTTTCAATATTGCTGACGCGGTTTTCTAATTCTGCCATTTTTAACACCTCCTTGAAAAAATTTTTAAACTAACGATTTATAACCGTCCATTCGTGGTCGAACCAAAAATAATTGCCGCATTCGCCGACTTCCCATTTTTTGATAACGCGCCCTATTGCGCTGTCAATATCGCGTTGCGCGTTGGTGTTCGTCAAAAGTACAAGAATTTGGCTGTTGCCGTTTTTGGAAATAACGTCGCCTTGCCGAAAAGTTTTTTGCAACGTTTCAAGAAATTTTTCATTGGCTTGTGCGGGCGTAAAATCTCCGCCTTCCTTGTGGCGTTTCATTGTAAAAACTACAAGGCAAGTTGTTTTGCTGTAAAAGCCGCGCGTACGTTTCAAAAATCTGTAAATCGTGCGGAAATTTTCAAACGGCAAAACAAACGCGCCATCTTCGGGATTTCTTTCGCCCAAAATCATTTCAACCTGCGCGAGGCTTGCAACAACTTCAGCAGTTTCATTTTCGGCGTTGCCTTCGGTAAAAATGCTGTAGCCGTGCTTGCCGTTTTGCTTGACGATATATAAAGCCTTGTCTGCTTTTTTGTAAAGGTCAGAAAAATCCGTGCCGTGCATTGGAACAAAAACCGCGCCTATTGACGCGCCGAGCGGAATATTCATATTTTCGCCCATAAGTTTTTTTGCGGCGTCAGTGATTCTTTCGTTAATAAATTTCGCCTTTTGCGCAATGGCGTTTTCTTCGTGGACGCCTTGACAAAAAGCAATAAATTCATCGCCGCCCATTCGCCCAATTAAATCCGAAGAACGAACCGCGCTGCGCAAAATATCAGCAAAAGTTATTAAAACTTTATCGCCCATTGAATGCCCGTGAATATCATTTACAAGTTTAAAGCTGTCCAAGTCAACCATTAAAAGTGCGCCCGTTGCAGTTTTGCAAAGTTCAGCCAAATCTTTTTCGGACGACGCTTTATTTAACAAGCCTGTTAATTTATCGGTTTCGGCATCTTTTTTGAGTCCTTGAATTTGTTCGACAGTTTGCATAATGTTGGCAATGCGTCGGAGCAAAACGTCGGGGCGAAAAGGTTTTCTGATAAAATCCATTGCGCCGTTGTCAAAGCCTTTAGATTCTGTTTCTTCGCTGGGGTCTGCCGTCATAAACATAAACGGTATAATTTTATGATATTCTTCCTGCAAGGCAAGTTGTAATTCATAGCCGCTCATTCCCGGCATTCGCAAATCTGATAAAACCATATCCGGCTTTTCTTTTCTAAAAATTTCAATGGCTTCCTTGCCTGAAGACGCGCAAAAAGTTTCATATTGGTCAGCCAACATATTTTCTGTCATCATTAATGAAACAATCATATCATCAACGATTAATATTTTCTTCATAAAGTCAGCGCGTGATAGATTGTTGTAATTATCCGCGCCCTCACTTCCTTTCTTTACATTCTTTAAATTTACTGCTAAAATATTGCAAGTTATTTTGTACTGTCGTATTTTAATTTTATTATAACACGTTTTAAAATTTAGGGAATAGGTTTTAAGGGAACCAAGGCACCAAGGATTAGGGATTAGTGAAAAACCCTTTTCACTGGAACCTTGGAACCCTAAAAACTGACTGAAAGGAAGTTTTTAAATGCTGACGATTGAAACACTCAATGAATTTGGAGTAAACACCAAAGAAGGCTTAACGCGCTGTATGAACAACGAAAAATTTTATTTCAAAATGATAAAAATGGGACTTGCAAGCGACCAATTCGACAAGCTCGGCGCGGCGTTGGAAAATAATCAACTCGACGAAGCATTTGAGGCGGCGCACGCACTCAAGGGCGTACTTGGCAACTTGGCTCTTACGCCTATTTATACGCCGCTTGCAGAAATGACCGAACTTTTGCGCGCAAGCAAAGCTGAAGATTATATCACAATGTACAAGCCTATTTTGGAACTTCGCAACAAACTTTTGGCAATGGTGGGATAGTGGGATAGTTTGATAGTGGGATAGTTTTTAATATCCAACTATTCCACTACAAAGGGTGCAAGCTATGCTGGACTTTAAAAGCAGTTTCTATGAAAAATTAATTCGCTCACTTGATACAAACGCTGTATTAATGCGCGTTGAAAATGACGGCAGATATTTTCCTATATGGTGTTCGCAAGAATATACAAAAATGATGGAAGGCACTGAAGAAGAATGTATCAAGCTGGAAAGCGGCGGCAATATGGAAAGTATTCACCGCGACGACCGCTCCAAAGTTGCATACCTTTTCCGCAACCACAAAACTAAAACCGGAACTAACAGCCTTGATATTCGCAAGCGCACTGTTCAAGGAAATTGGATTTGGGTTAATGTGCATTATTCTTTTGTCGAAGAGGACGGCGTTTGGTACGCCTTTTGCAATTATTTTGATATTACTGACATAAAGAAAAATGAAAAGCAGGCGCAGACGCTTTACGAATCCGCGCGCGCCGAATTGGAAACTCTTTCCAGTGACAGGCTTGTGACTTTGCGCCTTAATCTTACTCAAGATATTGTTGAGGAGCGGCACGGGCGCGAAAAATATTCTGTCGATATTCAAGGCAAAAGTATTTCTGAAAATATTTCCGAGCGCGTTAAAGCTTTTCCGCTTGAACGCGACAGAAAAAAATTTTTAAAGCGTTTCAGTACCAAAAATCTTTTAAAAAGTTTTGAACGCGGCGAAACTTCAATTACAGAAATTTTATTCAGCCAACGCCCGAGCGGCAGAAAATGTTTCGTCGAATACAAAGTTACACTTAGCCAAAATCCGCAGAGCGGAGATATTATGGCGTTTGCAACCGAGCGTGATTATAATTCTGAAATGGTTAATAACGCTGTCCTGCGCCAAGTTTTGGTTGAACAGTACGATATGATAACTTATCTTGTTGACGGAATTTACGGCGTAGTTATCGGCGACGCGGCAAGAATCACGCGCGGCAGTATTTTTCCTAAAGAACTTTCGGGCGATTATTCCGCGTACATTGAAAAGCAAGTTAAACCCGTCATTTGCGGCACCGAAGACGATATTAAAAAAAATCTTGACGCACTGAGCCTTGAAAGTATTGAGCGTGAACTTTCTAAAAAAAGTCCCTACGAAGTTAATATTTCCTGCTTGATTGGTGCGGAAATTTTTTACAAGCGTTTTGTTTTTTACGCCGTTGATAAAGAGGCAAAGTTTTATGTTTTGCTGAAATCTGATACTACAAAAATTCAGCGCGAACAAATTATGTTAAATTCGCAGCTTAAATCCGCGCTTGATACCGCTAACCAAGCAAGCATTGCCAAAACGGCGTTTCTTTCTTCAATCAGCCACGAAATTAGAACGCCTATGAATGCAATTATCGGTCTTGACAGCATTGCATTGAAAGAGCCGAATTTATCTGCGCGGACTCGTTCGCACCTGCGAAAAATCGGCGACAGTGCCAAGCATTTGCTTAATTTGATTAATGATATTTTGGATATGAGCCGAATTGAAAGCGGCAGAATGATTCTTAAAAATGAAGAATTTTCTTTCGGCGCAATGATTGAGCAAATTAACGCAATGGTAAGCAGTCAATGTGCAGAAAAGGGCTTGCATTACAACTGCAACATTCTCGGCAAGGTTGACGATTTTTATATTGGCGACATTATGAAACTTAAGCAAGTGCTGATAAATATTTTGGGCAATGCAATTAAATTCACGCCGCGCGGCGGCAATATTAATTTTACCGTTGAAAAAATCGCGCAGTTTTCAAATAAATCTACGTTGCGCTTTGTTATCAAAGATACGGGTATTGGTATGGAAGAAAAATATTTGCCGCACATTTTCGACGTATTCAGCCAAGAAGATTCAACAACTGCGAACGCTTACGGCGGCACAGGCTTAGGTATGCCGATAACAAAAAATATTATCGAAATGATGAACGGCAAAATTTCCGTAAAATCTCAAAAAGGCGTCGGCTCCGAATTTACCGTTAATATTACCCTGCGCAATTCCGAAAAAATTTCTGAAATCAAACAGGAAATTTCTATTAATCCCGGTGATTTAAAAGTTTTGATTATTGACGATGATAAAATTGCTTGCGAGCACGCGCAATTAGTTTTGCAGGAAGTAGGAATTGCGGCAGATACCGCACCAAGCGGCGCGGCGGCTCTCGAAATGATAAAATTAAAATCTGCGCGACGTGAAGCCTATGATATTTTGCTGATAGATTTAAAAATGCCCGTGCAAAACGGTATAGAAGTTACGCGGCAAATTCGCAAAATCAGCGGCAACGAATCAACAATAATAATTTTGACGGCGTATAATTGGGACGACGTGATAGAAGAGGCACTTGAGGCGGGCGTTGACAAATTTATGGCGAAGCCGCTTTTTGCGTCAAGCATACTTTCAGAATTTAGTCACGCTATCGAACAAAAACGCCTGACACTCGTCGACGAAAAACCGCCCGCAGATTTAACAGGCAAAAAAATTTTATTGGCGGAAGATATGTTTATTAACGCCGAAATTATGAAAGAAATTTTGAGTATGAAAGAAATGCACGTGGATCACGGCGAAAACGGCAAAATTACAGTGGAACTTTTTGAAAAGTCGCCGCTGCATTATTACGACGCAGTTTTAATGGATATTAGAATGCCCGTAATGGACGGCTTGCAGGCAACGGAGGCAATTCGCGCACTCGACAGGGAAGACGCAAAAACTGTTCCAATTATCGCAATTACAGCCAACGCCTTTGATGAAGACGTTCAGCGAAGTTTGCAAGCGGGTATGAATGCACATTTAAGCAAGCCCGTTGACCCCGACAAACTTTATAAAACGCTCGAAGAATTTATAAACTAAAAAAACCGCTGCAAATTTACAGCGGTTAATTTTTTTCCAAAAATATTTTCAGTAACTATTTGCCTGCAATATCTGAAGCGCAATGAGGACACTTTGTAGCGTCGTCAGCAACAACTTCGCGGCAATAGGGGCATTTGCGCGGCTCTTTAGTTGGAGCGGGTTTAGGTGCCGGCATAATTTTATTTACCCATTTAATAAGAATAAAAATTGCAGCTGCCATAATTAAAAAGTCAAGGCAAGTATTCAAGAAAACGCCGTATGCAATGACGGGCGCGCCCGCCTCCTTCGCCGCCGCGAATGATTCATATTCAACGCCAGAAAGATTTATGTATAAATTTGAAAAGTCAATTTTGCCGAGCATAAGTCCCAGCGGCGGCATTAAAATATCTGAAGTGAATGAAGAAACAATTTTACCGAACGCCGCGCCGATAATTACGCCCGTTGCCATATCGACAACGTTACCGCGCATTACAAATTTTTTAAATTCATCAAACACAGTTTAAAACCTCCAAAATTAATTATCCACGTCAATAATTTTACCATTATAATTTTTATCGTCTACAATAAATTTGATAATTTGTTTGGCTGATTGTTCGGGAGTTTTGACGCCCGGCACTTGAATAAAATTATTTAAAGCCGTCGAAACAACGCCCGGCATAATTCCGAAAATCTGCGCCTTCATATTTTTTTGCGCAAATTCAAAGCCGAAATTGTCAATCATAATGTTCATTGGAGCCTTCGCCGCTTGATACGCCAACGGATGAAAATATTTTGTAGCATTCGTAGGCATTGTGATATTTACGATTTTACCGGAATTTTTTTCCAGCAACGGCAATAATTTTTTCGTTACTTCAAACGCGCCGATAAAATCAACCATATACACTTCAATTAACTCCTGCGCCGAAAAATCCCACGCCGTTTTATGCATATCGCCCGCAATTCCCGCGTTGTTTACCAAAATATTTAATTCGCCGAAATTTTGAGCAACTTTTTCTGCGGCGGCGTCAACGCTTTTTAAATCAGCCATATCAATAATTTGTAAGTGAACTTCGCCAAATTCTGACAAAATTTTTACAGCGTCTGTACCGCGATTCAAATCCCGCGCCCCTACAATCACGCGAAAATTTTTTTGCAATAATTCTTTGGCAACAGAAAAACCAATACCCTTATTTGCGCCGGTAATAAAAGCTGTGCCGTTCATTATTTACGTCTCCTCGCTTGCAACGCCGTAATATTTCAAAATTGCTTGCGTACCTTCCGCGCCGTTGCCGTCTTTTTCAAGTTTGCGCAATTCGTGCAAGACAATTCCCAAAATCGGCAAAGCTTGCCCGTAACTTGTAGCAGTTTCGTTACCAATAGCTAAATCCTTCGCCAAATGTTTAACCATAAAGCCGGGATTGAAATTATTATTCAAAAGTCCTCTGCTTAAAATATCCGTCATTTGAATACTTGACGCAGAACCTTTTGAAATAGCCGCGTAAACTTTTTCAACGTCGAGCCCCGCCGCCTTTGCATAAGCGAACGCTTCAGCCGCACCTGCAAGTGCGCCCGCAAGTGCAATTTGATTTGCAATTTTAGTTTTTTGCCCTGCGCCCGCCGAGCCTTCGTAGACAATATTTTTGCCCAAAACTTCAAAAACAGGTTTCAACGCGTCGAAAGAATTTTCATCGCCGCCGACAAAAATTGTAAGCGTGGCGTTTTTTGCGCCGGTATCGCCGCCCGTAACAGGCGCGTCAACCGCGTTCAAATTTTTAGCCTTCGCCGCGTTATAAATCTTTTCGGCAACAATCGGCGAAGAAGTCGTCATATCGACAAGAAACGCGCCCGCCTTTGCAGAATCGACAATCCCGCCTTCTGACAGATAAACTTGCTCAACGTCTTTGGGATAACCGACGATAGTTATAACAACGTCTTGACCTTTGGCGCAATCGCCCGCAGTCTCGCACCAACGTGCGCCGCGTTCAATTAATTTTTGCGCCTTAGACTTTGTGCGGTTATAAACGCTGACTTCAAAGCCCGCGTCCATTAAATGACCTGCCATAGCCGCGCCCATTATCCCCGTACCGATAAAGCCGATTTTTTTCAGCTCAGACATATTTTTCACCTTCCTTTAGCGGGCGAATTATACCACGTTGAATAGCGTTTTTCAATGCAGGGCAGGATTTTTTTTCAGTGCGTCGAAGTTTTGAATTTCAAGCAAGCTTTTTTATTAAAACGGAAAAAGCGGCTGAGCGTGATGCGAAGCCGCCAAAAACTCGCGCAGGACGCGCGGCAATTTCTAACTATTAAGCCGAAAATTGCAACTCGCTAATGTAATATCCGCCCGTCTCTCAGCCGCAGCACGCGGTAAAGTTGGAGCGTCGGAAAAAGTTGAGGCCCCAAAGGGGGCCACCTGTTATTAAGTGCGTCCAGTACCCGAGCGGCACTGACGGGCGAAAAAAAGCACTTTTTCTTTGGTACTTTCTTTTTTTGCTTTGGAAAAAAGAAAGTACATTTAAAACTTAAAAAATATTAATCTCAACAAAGGAAGTTACAGACTTGGTATTTTTATTGATAGTGCCGAGCATTATGCTTGTAGCAATAATTTTGATACACGAAATCGCAAAATATTTCGGCAAAAAAATTTCGTACATACCGCTTGCAAGTTGTGCGGTACTTGCATTTGCAGTTGACTTTGCGGCGGCGCAATTTTCAAGCGCAGCAGATAAAACATATTTTTTAAAATTGTTTATATTAATTTTCGTAGCGGCGGCGGCTGTTACGGCTTTGAACAGATTTTTGGAGGTTAGAAAATGAAGAAAAGCGCAGATATTTTGAGCTTGCCGATTATCAGCATAACCGAAGGGCGCGAACTCGGAATGAGCAAAACTTTGGTAATTGACGCCAAAAACGGTATGATTGCAGCAATTACAATCGAAGACGAAGAATGGTATCGCGGCGTTAAACTTATCCCCTACGCCTCGATTATTGCCATTGGCGACGACGCAATTACAATTTTGCACAGCGATAAAATTTTGAAACTTAGTCAAGTCGGCGATTATGAAGCTATGCTTGACGAAAATATTAAAATTCTCGGCACAAAGGCTATTACTAAAACAGGCACTATTCAGGGCAAAATTTGTGAAATTTTTGTCGGCGATAACGGCAGAATCGAAAAATGCGAAATTCGCAAAAATGACGGCTCCGTTACTGAAGTTTTGGCAGATAACATTTCGATTTTCGGCAAACAGGTTACAGTTATTGACCCCGACGGCGTAAAAAAAACTCCGCCCGCTGTTCAACCAATCCCCGAAGTTAAGCCCGCCGAAATTCCCGTTGAAAAACCTGTCGAAGTTGTAAAACCTGTTGAAGAAATTAAACCAGTCGAAACAACGCCGCCGCCTGTTGAAGAAATTAAACCTGTCGAAGAAATTCCGCCCGTTGAAACGCCCGCGCCTGCAGTTGAAGAAGTGAAACCCGCTGAAGAAAATCCTGTAGCTTCAGAAGTTGCACCTGTCGAAGAAGAACCTGAAGAAGAACCTGAAGAAGAAGAATTTGAAGAACCCGATTTAAAAGATTTTGAACCTGAACCCGCGCCGCCTGTCCCCGAACCTAAGCAAGACCAAATGAGCGGCACCAATCAAGCAGAGGCTTTAAAGGCGGCTCTTAAACGCGCTATGGCTAATCAGCAAAAAGCCGCCCCCGCCGAAAAGCCCGCGCCAAAAAAATCTGCAGGCAAAATGCCATTGCTCGGCAAAAAAGCTGTCAAAACTATCATTGCCGATAACGGCAACGTCATTATCGAAGAAGGCGAACAAATTACTGAAGAAGTTCTTCAAAAAGCCAAAATTGCCAACAAACTCATTGAACTTTCTATGAATTGTGTTGCTTAAAAAAATTAACCTCAAACTTATCTTTGGCAGATAGTTTTGAGGTTTTTTTGTTGCAATTTTTAAATAAACCGAATTTGCAAGTTTAAATTTATAAATTTTCTGTCGCCTGCGCTATAAATTTTTCCGAAATTATGTCTGCCGCTGGAGGGCGTTTCAAGCCGCGTATTGTTAAGCAGATACGTTTCAAAACTGTCGCGGTTGTGCAAATGATACGCCAAAACTTCGCCGCTTTCTTTGACGATAATATAGCCGCCGTTCGCCTCGTCCAAGCCGTCCCAAATTTTGGAAGGACGCAAGCGCAAAGAAATTTTTACATTCTCAAAAAAATATATTTGTCAGGATAATTTTTTAAAAAATTTTTCAAGTCATCATTTTCGTAAAGTATAAAAATTGCATCGCCCGCCAATTCCAAAAAATCTGTCAAAATGTTTTTGGCGGCAATTTCGCTATTTTCGTATTCGATAAAATATATTTTGCCGCAATAATTTTCCCTGCCCGCTTGCTCGGCGTCAAGAAATTTTAGCGCAGGATTCAATTCAGCGTGCAACATTTCAATTCGCAAATTTTCGGCGTCTTCAATATCTGCGCGAAGAAAAATTTTTTCTCCTTCAACTATTATCAAATAAAGTTTTTCGTAATTGCAAATATTTTCAATGTACTGTTGGCGCGTCAATTCTTTCAAAATGTTACCTCCAATTTTCAAAAACAACGTCATTATGATAAATCAAAAATTCTTTTGCAGGCGCAAATTTTTCAGGTGCAGTAATAAATTTTTTATCATAAACTTTGAAAAAATTTTCAACCGCCGCGCCGTTATAAATATCCGTAATATCTGCAGAAATTTCTATCTGATAATTCGGCTTGACGGTAATAAAACCTTTGTCAAAAGCTTTATCGTGCAGAGCGTTTAAACAAAGCCCGTTGCAGGGATTAGTTTTTTCAACTTCATTGCTTGCCGCCCAAGCTTTTATGTGACTCGCAATTAAAAGTTCAGGATTATTCAAGCCCGTTATGCAACAAGCATTTTTGTAAGAGGCAAGCACTGCGCGACGAAAAAAATTTTGATTGACACGTTGACGCACTGCAACGATTTTTTCTTTGCCCGCAGGAATATTTTCAATTTCGGCGGTGTTATTTTTATTTTGAAATTGTTGAATCAAGCGTTCACTTTCAAAAGCCAATTCGTCCCAACGGTTATTAAATTCTTGCCAAATCTGCGCGTCAAGCTTGCTTGCGTTAGTCAAGCCGACAATTCCTTTTGCCTTCAAAGTTTCGTCAAAACTTCCGAAGTTGCCGATTTTCATATTGACGGCACTTGGCGAACGCCCGATAATTTCCGCAATTCGTATAACTTCAGGATGATTCTTTGAAGAACTTTGAAACGGAATTTTGCAATACAAGTTGAAAACAATAATTTCTTCCTCGCGCGTCCATAATTTTTTATCCATAATTTACGCCTCCTAATTTTTACATAAGTTTCACTCAAATAATATTTTGCGAGAATAGGAGCCTCTTCCAAAATTTCTGCAAGCGTAACTTTTTTATTTGTTGGTTCTGGAAATTTAAAATTTGAGTCGTCAATGTCATTTCTGAAGCAAACAATATAAATTCTTTCACGATTTTGCGCGAGCCCGAAATTTTTGCTGTTCAAAATTTTGTAGTGAAGTTTGTATCCTCGTTTTTCAAAAGCATCACAAATAGTTTTGAAAGTGCGCCCCTTATCGTGAATGACAAGCCCTTTGACATTTTCGCAAAAAATAATTTTCGGCTTGTGAAAATCACAAACGCGCACAACTTCCCTAAAGAGCGTGCCGCGATATTCGCCGTAATAATCATCGTTAAATCCTTGTTTCTTGCCGGCAATGGAAAAAGCTTGGCAGGGAAAACCCGCCAAACATATATCAAAGGCGGGAATATTTTTTTCGTCAATGTCTCTAATATCGCCGAAAATTTTAGCGGGCGTATCAAAATTTTTTCTGTAAGTTTGCACGGCGTATTTGTCAATTTCGCTTACAAAAACAGTTTCCACTTCATTACCGAAGGCGCGCTCAAATCCTAAACGAATGCCGCCGATTCCCGCAAAAAGTTCAATCATTTTGTACGGCGGCATTTTTGCGCCTCCAATTTTTTCAACGCTACCGTTGCAGAAATTTTTTCGACGCAACTTTCAAGATTCTTTTTAATTTCGTTGCCGAAAAATCTTAAAACTGTCCAGCCGTCCGCCGTTAATTTTTCGGTAACTTCTTTGTCGCGCAGGATATTTCTTTCAATTTTCGGTATCCAAAATTCTTGGCGGCTTTTAAAATCGTGCTTGCGGTTTTTCCAATCGTAGCCGTGCCAAAATTCACTGTCGCAGAAAATTGCAATTTTCAAACGCTTAAAAACAATATCGGGGCAGCCGAAAATTTCACGAACATTTTTTCTGTAGCGAAAACCCGCCCGCCAAAGTGCGCGGCGCAATTTCAATTCAATCTTTGAATCTTTGCTTTTTACGTGTTGTATATTTTTTCGCCTTTGTTCGGGAGTTAATCTGTCCACTTCGATACGCCGCCTTTAAAAACTTTCATATTTTATTCATTTTAGGCGAATTGTACCGGCTTTAAAATTGTTCGTCAATAAAAATTTGGCATTGTACCGGCTTTAATTTTGTTTGTAAATAAAAAAAATCCGCCGAGCTTTTCAGCTCTGCGGAAAATTTTTGTAAAAGCGTCAAGTTTGACAAAGTTTTTTCGCTGAAATAAAATAACACCGTTACCGCTTCCAATCTGGTGACAGAGAGGAGGTGTTAACAGTGTGGGATTTCCTTCAGACCGTCCTTGAATTGACAGGAGCTAAAATCCTTTCCGAATTCGCAGTAGGTTGGATTAAAAAGCTCTTTAAAAATTGGCGGTAACAATATTTAGCGTCTCCAAGTAGACGCAATCCCCAAGACCTCTGCCAAAGGTTACTTGGGGATTTTTTACGCCTGTGACATTTTCGGATTTCCTGCAAACCGTTTATTTTTTATTTCACGCCAAAATATTATCACGCGGAAAAATTTTTTTCAAGTTTTATTTTCCCTTTGCAATAATTTCTTTCTGATAGTGGAAACATTCTTCAGCAATTTTGCCGTTGAGAATCAGCAAACATAAAAGATTCGGAATAGCCATTAAGCCGTTCATAGTGTCCGAAAAATTCCAAACAACGTCGAGCGTTTGAGTCGCTCCAATGAAAGTTATGCAGCTGAAAATAAATCTGTACGCATAAATAACGGCGCGGTTGCTTACAAGATATTCTAAAGATTTTTCGCCGTAATATTCCCAACCTAAAATAGTCGAATATGCAAAAAGTGCAAGTGCAATCGACACAATATATTTTGCGCCTTCGCCGTAAACAGTGGTAAAGGCGGCAATAGTCAACTGCGCACCTGAAACCACTTTGCCCGTTTCAGGATCTGTAATTCCCAAAACGCCCGAACTTGCAATAACCAAGCCCGTAAGCATACAAATTATCATTGTGTCAAAAAATGTTCCCGTCATATTAACGTAGCCTTGCCTTGAGGCGTGGTCGGTACGCGCCGCCGCCGCCGCTATAGGCGCAGAACCTAAGCCCGCTTCATTTGAAAAAACGCCGCGCGCTACGCCCCAACGCATTGCAGTAAGCATTGAGGCAACTATGGAGCCGCCGACGCCGCCCGCTACCGCGTCAGTTGAAAAAGCCATTTGAAACATTATTGCAAGCCCGCTAGGTATATTTTCAAAATTCACAATTATTATTATCGTTGTGAAAATCAGGTAGAAAAAAGCCATACTCGGTACGATAAAACTTGAAACCGCGCCGATTGAATGAACGCCGCGCATTAAAACCGCCAATGACGCTACAACTAAAATAATTCCCGTTATCCAACTTTCCCAACCGAAAGTCGATTCAAACGCCGCGCTGATTGAATTGGCTTGCGTCATATTGCCAATTCCGAATGACGCGCAAACGGCGAAAAATGCAAACGCCGCCGCCATAACTTTGCCGAATGTGCCGCCTATACCGTTTTTCATTGCGTACATTGGCCCGCCCGCCATTTCGCCGACGGAATTTGTTTCACGATATTTAACAGCCAAAACTGATTCGCCGTACTTTGTAGAAAGTCCGAACGCCGCGCTTATCCACATCCATACAATAGCACCGGGTCCGCCGAGTACCATTGCGGTTGCAACGCCTACAATATTTCCCGTGCCTACTGTTGCAGAAAGTGCCGTCATTAAAGATTGAAAGGGCGATAAGTCGCCTTCGTGTTCGGTTTTTTTCTGCGTTATCATTTTTATCGCGTAAATTAAATTTCGCCACGGCAAAAATTTTAAGCGGATTGTTAAAAAAATGCCTGTACCGACCAACAACGCAAGCATTATTGGTCCCCAAACAAAATCGTTAATATCTGTCAGCAGTTGCGATAAATCCATTTTTTGTCATACCTCCCAAAATTTTGTACAGCATTTATTATATTGAAAATCAAAAACCGCGTCAATTTTTGGGATTATGAATACATTTTTGCAAACTAAAAAAGCTCGGATGTCAACGCAAAAACCTGACCCCTGACTCCGAAGCCTACCGCGCTACAATGGACTCTCGTTGCTGCGTATGCCCTGGCGAGATTGTCAGTACGGGTGTAAATGTTCGGAAGAATCAAGTTCTTGCGTTCACAGCCGAAACTTTTTCAAAAAAAATGGCGGAAAGTGAGGGATTCGAACCCTCGAGACGCTATCAACGCCTACACGATTTCCAGTCGTGCTCCTTCGACCAACTCGGACAACTTTCCGTAAGCGCAGATAATATACCACTCAAATAATTTTCTGTCAAGAAATTTTTACTTTTTAAAGGGTTTTACCTGCAAGAGTAGAATTTTTAGGGAAATGTTTTTTGGTTTAAAAAATTTTCAATTCCCTAACACCTAAACAGGAAGTGATAAATTGAAATTGTACATAGCCGAAAAGCCGTCAATGGCGCGTGAAATTGCCGCCGTTTTAAAAAATCCTAAGCGCGGCAACGGCTTTATTCAAACTGAAAACGGCGTTGTAACTTGGCTTGTAGGACACGTTTTGCGGCAAGTTGAGCCCGAAGGTTACGACGCTAAATATAAATCGTGGCGCACAGAAGATTTGCCGATTGTTCCCAAAATTTGGAAGTTGGAAGTTGACCCGAAAACCGCCGCTCAATTCAACGTTGTAAAAAATTTGATTCAACGCGCGGACGAAATTATTCACGCGGGCGACCCAGACAGAGAAGGGCAACTTTTGGTTGACGAAGTTTTAGATTTTGTCGGCAACAAAAAGCCCGTCAAAAGAATCTTGCTGAACGCTCTCGACGAAACAAGCATTAAACGCGCCAATGAAAACCTGCGCGATAACGCCGAATTTTTTAACTTGAAACAATCCGCGCTTGCACGCGCCCGCGCTGATTGGCTGATTGGTATGAATCTTTCACGCGCTTACACGCTAGCCGCGCGTCGCGCAGGGCGTGATGAAGTTTTCCCGATTGGCAGAGTTAAGACTCCGACGCTTGCACTTGTTGTGCGCCGCGAAAGGGAAATTGTAAATTTCAAGCCTAAAGATTTTTTTAATATTTTTGTACAGTTTCAGCACGTCAACGGCACTTTCGTTGCTAAATGGAAACCGAAAAGCGATAATCTGAAATTTTTCGACAGCGAAGGCAGATTGATTAACAAAGATTTTGCTGAAACTTGCCTTAAAAATTTTTCAACGCCGCCGCTTGACGGTAAAATTTATTCCTGCAAAACTTCAGAAAAAAAAGAATCTCAACCTTTGCCGTTTTCGCTGTCAACTTTGCAAATTGCAGCAGGAAAACTTTTCAGCTACACGCCCCAACAAGTTCTTGACGCCGCGCAGTCTTTGTACGAAAAAAAATTAACAACTTATCCGCGCTCGGATTGTCAATTCTTGCCTACAACTCAATTTTCTGACGCTAAAAAAATTCTCTTCAACTTGCAAAAAACTTCAGACGAAAATTTGAAAAATCTTGCAGATAACGCCGACCCGAAAATTAAAAGCCGCGCCTGGAACAATTCAAAAATTTCCGCGCACCACGCAATTATCCCGACAACAAAACCCGTTACAGGCGGCTTGAATATCGTTGAAATGAATATTTATAAACTCATTGCCAAAAATTACGCCGTGCAATTTTATCCCGTGCACGTGTACGACGAAACAGTTATTGAAGTTTCCTACAAGAAAGAAAAATTTTCTGCGCGTGGCAAAATCATTAAAGAAATTGGTTGGCGCAAATTTTACGTCGCCGCAAAAACTAAATCCGATGACGAAGTTGCTCAAACTTTGCCCAAAGTTGCAAAGGGCGATTCTGTTACTTATAAAAATTCCGAATTAAAAAAAAGTACTACCGAGCCGCCGCCGCGCTTTACCGCCTCAAGCCTTGTTCAAGGTATGAAAGATATTCATAAATACGTCAAAAATCCCGAAGTTCAACAACAGCTCAAGGACGTTTACGGGATTGGTACGGAGGCAACGCGCGCGCAGATTATCGACGATTTAATTACACGCGGCTTTTTGTCATTCAAAACTAAAAAAACTTTGCAACCTACCGAAAAAGCTTTTATGTTGATTGACTTGTTGCCTGACGAAATAACTTTTCCCGACGCAACCGCAATTTGGGAAGATAAACTTCATTCAATGAGCGAAGGCGAAGGCACGCTCGAAGATTTTTTGGCTGGGCAAGTGCAATTTACAAAAACACTTTGCAAAAAAGCTGTTACTGCGAAGATTAAACCGCCTGAAGGCGTTACAATTTGCCCGCGCTGTAAAAGCGGCGTTATGGTTAAACGTAACGGCAAGAACGGCGAATTTTGGGGTTGCAGTAATTACCCAACTTGCAAAATGACTTGCGAAGATAAAAACGGCAAGCCCGATTTTGAATCACGAAAATTAATTCAACCTGCAAAGAACGCTGTACATTGCCCGCGCTGTAAAAGCGGCGTTATGGTCAAACGCAACGGCAAAAATGGCGAATTTTGGAGTTGCAGCAATTATCCTGATTGCAAAATGACTTGCGAAGATAAAAACGGCGATCCCGATTTTGAATCACGAAAATTAATTCAACCTGCAAAGGACGCTGTACATTGCCCGCGCTGTAAAAGCGGCGTTATGGTTAAACGTAACGGCAAAAACGGCGAATTTTGGGGTTGCAGTAATTATCCTAATTGCAGAATGACTTGTGATGATTTAAAGGAATTAGGGAATAGGGGTTAGGGGTTAGGGATTAGAGATTAGGGAAAAATTCCTAAAACCTGATACCTGACACCTAAAAAACTGACTGAAAGGAAGTTTTTTCAATGTCAAGATTATTTGGAACGGACGGCGTTCGCGGCGAAGCAAATACCGCCCTGCAACCTGAATTGGCTTACAGATTGGGGCGCGCCGCAACTTTATATTTCGGCAAGCGTTCGGAAGATAAGCCAAAAATTTTAATTGGGCGCGATACAAGAATTTCGGGCGAAATGTTCGAGGCGGCTTTAACTGCGGGAATTTGTTCTGCAGGCGGGCGCGCAGTTTTGGCGGGAATTATTCCAACGCCCGCCGTTGCCTACCTTGTTAAAAAAATTGACGCGGCGGCGGGAATTGTTATTTCTGCGTCTCATAATCCTTTTTACGATAACGGGATAAAATTTTTCGGCGGCGACGGCTACAAACTTCCTGACTCTGTTGAAGACGAAATTGAAACTATCGTCCGCCAAATTGAATCTGATGATAAATTTGAAAAGCCTACCGGTGCAAAAATCGGCGACGTTGAACAACGCCACGATCTTTTGAAAGATTATATTGATTTTGTGGTTAGTACAACTTCAGAACGTTTCGACGGTATGAAAATTGCGCTGGATTGTGCAAACGGCGCGGCTTATGAAGCTATGCCCGCAGTGTTGAAAAAATTGGGCGCGGAAGTTATTTTAATGGGCGATAAACCCAACGGGATTAATATCAATGACGATTGCGGCTCCACTCATATTGAAAATTTACGGCTTGAAGTTTTGCGCAAAAAAGCTGATATAGGAATAGCGCATGACGGCGACGCCGACCGCTGCCTCTGTATCGACGAAGAGGGAAATTTGATTGACGGCGACCATATTTTGATAATGTGCGCAAAATTAATGATGGACGTTGGCGCGTTGCCGAATAACACCGTTGTTACAACAGTTATGGCGAATATTGGTTTTCGGCAGGCTATTGAAAGTTTAGGCGGGCGTTATGAAATTACCGCAGTTGGAGACAGGTATGTTTTGGAAAATATGCGCGCCAACGGCTACAAACTCGGCGGCGAACAATCAGGGCACATTATTTTTACAGATTATTCGACAACCGGCGATGGCTTGATTACCGCCCTGCAAGTTCTTACCGCTATGAAAAAATCTAAAAAATCTGCCGCTGAACTTAACAAAATGATGACAACTTTTCCGCAAGTGCTGATTAATATCCGCGTCAAAAATAAAGACGCTTACAAAAATGCTGACGCCGTCAAACGCGCAATTACCGAAGGTGAAACTGAACTTGCGGCAAGCGGGCGAATTTTAGTACGTGCAAGCGGCACTGAACCTTTGGTGCGCGTTATGGCTGAAGGTCCCAACAAATTGCAACTTGAAAAAATCTGTAACAAAATTGCCGCCGAAATTGAAAAAGTCAGCTGCTAAATTAGGTTGCAGGTGTCAGGTTTTAGGTGTCAGGTGTTAGGAAAAAGAAAGAAAGTACATTTAAATATTTAAATAGAAAAATTTAAACTTAAAAAATTTTAAAATTTTTTAAAGAACCCCCGCCAATCCCTTAAACTTGACGATATATTGAATTTTTGGTATAAATATCTGTCAATGTACAGTAAATTATTCTCAAATGTTTAAATAAAAAATTTTTTCGGAGGCATAATGATGATTAAGGAAAACTCCTTGAATTTCAATTTACAAATTTTCGCTTTGCCTGATTCTGCAACGCTCGGCGCAGATAACGGCGTTGTAAATGTCAGCGGCAGTGATGAAACTGAAACTTATTCTTTCAGCAAAAGCATTTCAAACCGCCCTTCTTACGCCGCGTCAATCACTTCAAGCGAAATTGAAAGCGCAATTACTACCATTTCAAGCGGCTCTTGGATCAGGGGCGGCGGTGAAAGTTCCGATAACCTTTCGCTCGACGGCATTGCAGATATTAAAAATTTTGAAAGCGGCGACGCTGTCCAACTTTCTGCCAACGGCAACACTTTAAATTTAAGCGGCGTTTCAGGCTCCGTTGAACTCGAAAATATTAATGAAAATTCCCTCGCGCAGGAAATTAACGGCGCAAATATCGACGCTACTTTTGCAGATAACGCCGCCGTTACTTTGACTGCCGAAAATCAAAATTCTGTCGAAATTGAAGCAGACGGCAACGTTACTTTAAACAGTATCGACGAAAATCAAACGTGGAATGTTGCCGCAAATAACGCTGTAAATTTCGGCGGCGTTGCAATTTCTGCCGGCGAAATTATTTCTGCCGTAAAAAGCAAGAAAGGCGAATTTTTAAGTGTTAATTCTTCCAACGATGCAACTTTTGAAATTACCGCAGAAAACGCCGCAGTTGACAACGTGGAAATTAACGGCGCGGTTCTTGGCGGTATGGACGCACTCAACGGCAGTAACATTTCAACTTCAGGCAAAGATATTTCTGCCGCAAATTTGACCGCAGGCAAAGTTTCTGTTGACGATTGGAATTTAAATTTAAATGACGGCGATACTTTTTCTTATAACACTTCCAAAGGCAACCTTTCAATTTCTTCAGATTACGATAACGCCGTTACAATCGACGGCGCGGCTGATAAAAATTTGACGCTCAATCAAGGCTCCAATGATATTTCCGCAAAAGTCAACGGCGCAAATATTTCTTTGCAAAATGACGCGGAAGGCGTTGAAGTTAAACTCGAAGACGGCGGCATTTCCGCAATTTCAAATGTTGACGAAGGCGCGGCTGTTACCGTAAGCGGCGACGATTCTTTCAAAATTAATTCAAAATATACCGTAACAACCAAAAAAGATTTCGTTGCAACTGTCGAAAGTAACGGCTTGAATGTTACGGCGGGCAACGGCGATAATATCAACGTCGGCGGCGGTGTAACTTCATTTGAACTTGCAAGCGGCAAAGCTACTTTGAACGGCGAAGCTATTACTTTAAGTACAACCGATAACGCAAATTTCAAAATGAAAAATTCTGACCTTACAGCAGTTAATTTGACTGTCGGCGATACGCTTACAACTGCTACCGATAAAATTTTCAAAGTTACTTATGACGCCTCCAACGTTGACGCAAATACCGATTATGTTTTGACTGTCAACGATACAAGCATTTCTGTTAAGGGCAGCGATTTTACGGGCGATACTGCAACGCTCGAATTTAATTCAAACGGCACAATTAAAATTGACGGCATTACTACAGATACAACCATTACTGCAACAAAAGGCACTTACAGAGTTAATGGTAAATCTGCCGTGACTGTCAACGAAGATACAGGCTACATTACAATTAACGAATACGGCGACGTTTCAGCAGAAAACGCAAGCGTTGTTGATCAAAGAGCCGCGCGTACAGGTATAGTTGACGCCGCCGCCGCTAAAGAAAATTCTATTCCCGCAGTTGACGTTTATTCAAATATTGGTACAGGTGTTCCTTCAGTTATTGCAAATTCGCAAGTTGCACATTACGATAACGCAAGCGATACAACGCCTACTGCAACTTCTGTTGAAGGCGGAATTAATATTTCTGTCAACACCGAAAAACAATTAGATTCAACTACAACGCTCGGCGATACGGACGATTTGCGCCACGTTAAATTGGAATCTTCGCTTGCTGAAGATATTATTATTGCAGAACCCGAAGGCGACAGCATTTATTCTTCAATTATCGACGTCAGCGGCAGTACAAAAAATACTATGGTTGCAGTCGGTACGGGCAATGGAACTTCTTTTGTTCGTCATTCGATTGTCGGCAGCGGCAATGACAAGACAAGTTATATTATTCTTGGCGAAAATCTGCGCGCGGCAAGTTCAGTTCAAGCGGGCGACGGCAATAATTATATTTACAATGCAGGCGCAAAATCTACACTCAACGGCGGCGCGGGCAATGATTCAATTCTTGCCGGCAAAAACGATATTGTAACGGGCGGCGCGGGCAAAGATTATTTCTTTGATTCAAACGACGCGGCGAACAGCGGCGGCTACACCGTTACAGATTACAGCATTTCTGACGGCGATGTTATTGTTGCCACCAATCTTTCCAAAGACCAAACAATTTCTTCAAATATGTTTGACTTTAAAGAAGGCGCAGTTGCAATTTCGGGCGGCAACCAAATTACTTTGAGCGGCGGCGAAAATCAAGCTCTCTTCACTGACGCTTCAATGGAACATAAATATAAATTAATGTGGGCTGACAAATACGGCGGCGATTTAAATGCTGACGGCGTTTTTGCAACTGACAGCGGCGTTGTTATGGTTGCAGATTATAATAACCGCGCAGACACTATTACAGGCACTGCAAGAGTTGACAGAATTTTTGCGGGCGGTAATGACGTTGTAGAAGGCGGCGGCGGCAAAGACAGAATCTTTTTGACTGCCGCAAAAGGCAACGAACGCGGCGCGGCTGTTAATATGTCCGATAATACAAAAGACTCAAAAGAAATTTATAATTGGAGCTACGGCTTCGATAAAGCCAACAATAAAATTTTTACAGATATTAATTCGCTGACTTTCACTGTTACCGAAAAAGGCAACCTTTACGTTGCAAATTCTGAATCCGCGCTTGTCCTTATGAATGAAGACGGCGCAAGTACCGATAAATTTAATTTGCTTGCCGGTACAGATAAAAATAATTTGTACAAGGTTACCGTTGTAAACAATAAAGCAAACGGCGTTATAGAAAATAACGATGATTGCGCAGATGGTTATTATGCAACAGGTGACCGCGCAACGCTTACTTTCGGCGAAGGCGTAACAAAAATTATAGCTTTTGTTCAGGACAGCAAAAATACAGCCGGAAATTTCCGCTATTTAGCTTTTAACAATAACAGTAAATCTACATTAATTGGCAACGATGGCGAAGAGTACGTAACTTTGGGCGGCGCGGCGTCAAAATATGCAACCAAGACTGTTTCACTCGGCGGCGGCAACGATTTTATTTATTCTGGCGGCGCAGATACTTCAACTGCAGGGCATAAAATTTTATTCGGCGCGGGCGACGGCAACGATTCTATTTCCAATTTCGGCTACTATCAAGGCAAAAAAGCTGATTTCCTCAAAAATTCTTCGGACGTTATTTCAATCAGCGGTTGGAATTTTAAAAGCAACAGCACGGGCACAAGTTCAATTAATGTTACCGCAAATAAAATTTCTGCCGCTATTGATTCTGAAACAAGTATAACCCTTATTGACGAAGTAAGCACTGATAATATGTTGAGAATACAACTTGACGGCACGGAACATATTGCAAAATTCGGCTTGTCGGATAACAAACAAGGCAACGAATTTATCTACAACAGCGAAGTTGATTTTTATTACGGCGATGTTACGCACAAAAACGATAAATTGATTGTCGACAGTTCCACTTCGACGGCTGAAATTTATATTGACGGCTCGCAGGGCAAAAGATATTACGGCATTAAAGATGTTGACGCTACAGGCGCAAAAGGGCGCGTCATTGTTTACGGAAATTATTTGGATAACGTTTTGACTTCGGGCGGACAAAATGCAAGCCTTTGGGGCGGCGAAGACGCAAGCAACGATACGCTTATTGGCAGTGACGCCCGCGATACTTTCATTTTCTCGCAAAACGGCGGCGAAGATACTGTTCAAAACTTCGATAAAAATATTGATAAAATCTTAATGAAGGATATTACTTTTGACGATTTGGCGGCGGCTAATTTCAGCGGCGACAATTCAATTTCAATCGAACTTACCGACGGCAGCAATTTAACTGTTGAAAGTTCAAGCAATTTGGAAGGTGCGCGTTTCCAATTTGCAGATAAAAGTTATTACGCAAGAAAAGCTGATGACGGCTCCATTTCTTGGAAATAAAATTTTAGTGCAAAAAAATTTATCGGGGATTCTCAAATTTTGGGAGTCCTCGATTTTTTTTATTTTCCAAATAATTTTTTTATGTTCTTTCTTTTTCCAAAGCAAAAAAGAAAGAACCAAAGAAAAGTGCTTTCTTTCGCCCGTCAGGGCCGCTCGGTTCAAGTACGCTCTTAGTCAGTGAGCCCCTTTTGGGGGCGCAAACTTTTTCCTACGCTCGTAAAAAAGGTCAAGCTGCGGCTTTAGTGACGGGCGTATTACCACCCTTAACGGGTTGCAGTTTTAATTCAGCAAACTAGAAATTGCCGCGCGTCCTGCGCGAGTGGCGGCTCACATCACGTTCGCCGCCTTTTTATTCTGTAACGCAAAAAAGCCTTCCTTTTGGGAAGGCTTCAATATTTTAACGTTCACTGCAGAATATTCAAAATTATGGCGGAGTGGAGAGGACTCGAACCTCCGCGACCTTTCGACCCTAACGGTTTAGCAAACCGTCCTCTTCACCGACTTGAGTACCACTCCAAGTTTGCCTTATTCAAGGCTAGGGAATAATAACACAAAAATTTTTCTTTGTCAAATTTTTTTTAAAGTATAATGTATTTTTTATTAACGTGTTTATAAATTTTTTTTGCAGTTTAAATAATTTTCTTTCTTTCTGCGTGAGAAAGAATTTAGGAAACAGATTCTAGGGAACAGTGTATTGAATCTTTAACCACTGTCCCCTAATCCCTGTATCCTGTTTCCTTTAATGCCGCTTTTTGGCAACAAAATTTTTTATTTTTCAATACATTTTAATTTTTGAATTTGCTTTAGCTTGAAATTTTTCACGGTTGACAATAAAACGTTCGTGCCGCCCGCGCCCAATTTCGCCGCGCTCGTCAAAGGTTGCAACTTCAAAAATTATTTTGCGCCCGTCAATTTCCGAAATTTCAACTTCTGCCCAATATTTTAAATTTACGGGCGTTGGCGCGGTATGTTCAAAATTTATTAATGTTCCTACGCTTGTAAATTCAGGCGGCAAAACTTTTTCTGCCAAATCTGCCGCCGCCTTTTCGACGAGCGCAATTAATTTCGGCGTTGCCAAAACTTGTAAACTTCCCGAACCTACCGCAACCGCTGTATCTTTTTCTGTTACAACCTGCGCGACGGAATTTTTTAAGCCCGCTTTCAAATTTTCAAATTGCATTTCATTTGCCCTTCAAATACATTTTTTTAAACATATCAATAAAATTCGTGCAGGAAGTCGAGAGCGTTTGATTTTTCAGCCAAGAAATAACGGTATGAGTTTTCATTTCGGGTTCAACAATTTTTTTGTAAATCAAATCGCCGTCCGTCAAAAGTTCGCGGCTTGAAATTGGAATGAGTGCCACGCCCAGATTTTTCTTGACCATCATTAAATCTTGAACTACGCTGTCAGAAACGCAAATAATATTGGGCTCAAATCCGATTTTTTTGCAATTCGCCTCAAAAATAGATTTCCAGCGCAAAGGAATTATCATTGTTTGATTTTGCAACTCGGCGAATTTAATAAAATCTTCGTTGACGCCGCAAGGGTTATTTTTATTCATAACAACAACAAGCGGCTCATTCGGCAACACCAAAAGTTCATACGCCAAATTGTCAACTTGCGTGCGCGTAATTGCAATTTCAATTAAATGACTGTCCAAAAGTTCCAGAATCCGCGCACCTTCCGCCTCCCAAATTTCAAAAGTTATGTTGGGGTAAACTTTATGAAATTCCGAAATTAAATCGGGCAGAATCATTGCGCCCGAAGTTGTAATTGTGCCAATGCGAATGGAGCCCTTCGCGCCCGTGCCAATCTCGGTAATTTCACGAACCGTACCGTCAACCATACCGAGAATATTTTCAACACGCCCGTAAAGCACGCGCCCCGCGTCAGTAAGGCGAATCCTGCGCGAGCCGCGCTCAAAAAGTTTCACGTTCAATTTTTCTTCAAGGCGTTTCATTTGACGACTCAAGGCGGGCTGTGCAACGTCCAAACGCTGCGCGGCGTGGCTGATATTTCCTTCTTCGACTATTGCAAAAAATGCGCGCATATCTTTAATTCCAATGTCTTGTCCCATCTGAAAACACATCTCCAAACTAATTTTCTCAAAGTTATTATAGCACAGTTTTAAAATATGTGTTATCATTACAAATAATTTTAAAATTTTTAAGGAAGTGAACGAAATGATAAAAGACGCGGCAGGCGCGGTTATCAAGGCACTTTTGCAGGATAAAGAATATTTATCGCAGTTGGACGCGAAAATTGGCGACGGGGATCACGGCTTGAATATGGCGCGCGGCGCAAAGGCGGCTGAAGAAGCTCTTGACGAACTCGACGATTCGGCGAATATTCAAGAAGTTTTGCAGGCAATAGGCGACGCGGTTTTAATGAATGTCGGCGGCACTGCGGGACCACTTTACGGCACGGGATTTTTGGAAGCCGCAAAAGTTGTTGACGAAAATTCAAAACTCGACGCGCCAACTTTGGAAAAAGTTTTTGGCGCAATGGTTGCAGGAATTAAGCGGCGCGGGCGTTCAGACAAAGGCGACAAAACTATGCTTGATGTTCTGATTCCGATTCACGATTCTTTCAAGGCTGAAAATACTGTCGGCAAGACTTTTGAAGAAATTTTGACTGAAGCAAGAGACGCGGCGCGCGACGGCGTTGAATATACAAAAACAATTCCTGCGCGAAAGGGCAGAGCAAGTTATTTCGGCGAAAAAAGCATTGGCTTTGAAGACCCGGGCGCAATGTCTTCGCTGATAATGTTCCGCGCCCTTTGCGGTTTTTTGAAAGATTCATTGAAGAATTAAACATTGTTGGTAAATTACACAAATAAAAAAAGCGGCGAACGTGATGTGAGCCGCCACCACTCGCGCAGGATGCGCGGCAATTTCTATTTTCTACGCTTGAAAGTGCAACCTAAAAAAGCACGCGCTTTCTAGGGCACGGCACACAGGACGTGCGCCGCCCGCAATAAGTCGCAGGATGCGACTTCTGCGGGGCGAGAGTTTTTCTTTCTTTGCCAGGCGTTTCTTTCTTTTTACAAAAAGAAAGAAATGCCGACTTGTTAAAAAAAAAATTTAAATTTGTAAATACAATCCAGAAAACAGAAAGGCAGTTGTAAAATTTGAAAAAAATTCGTACACGTTTTGCACCAAGTCCGACAGGTTATATGCATATTGGAAATTTGCGCACAGCTTTATACGCTTACCTTTTCGCAAAATCTCAACACGGGGATTTTATTTTGAGAATTGAAGACACTGACCGCGCGCGCTATGTTCCCGACGCAGTGGAATTTATTGAAAGAACTTTGGCGGCGGCGAAAATTATCCCCGATGAGGGACCACATCACGGCGGCAATTTCGCCCCCTACGTTCAAAGCGAAAGAATGGAACTTTATAAAAAGTACGCCGAAGAACTCGTTGAAAAAGGCTATGCTTACCGTTGCTTTTGCGTCAATCACGAAGAAGAAAATAATTCTGACGATAAAAAATTTGGCGGTTATAATCGTCATTGCCGCAATTTATCTGACGCCGAAATTAAAGAAAACCTCGCGCAGGGCAAGCCGTATGTTATCCGCCAAAAAATGCCGCTTACGGGCGAAACAACTTTCTTTGACGTGTTGCACGGCAATATTACAATCGCAAATTCCGAACTCGAAGACCAAGTTTTATTAAAGAGCGACGGTATGCCGACTTACAATTTTGCAAATGTCATTGACGACCATTTAATGGAAATTTCGCACATTATACGCGGCACGGAATTTATAACTTCGACGCCGAAACACGTTTTGTTATATCAATTTTTCGGTTGGGAACTGCCAACATTCATACACCTTGCACCGGTTATGGGCAAAGCTGAAGACGGCACAATTTCTAAACTCAGCAAGCGGCACGGCGCAACAAGTTTTAATGATTTGGTTGAAATGGGCTACTTGCCCGAAGTCATTACAAATTACGTTGCGCTTTTGGGCTGGAATCCGAAAACTAATCAAGAAATTTTTTCTATGGAAGAGCTGATTGAAAAATTTAGTCTCGACGGCTTGAGTAAATCGCCCGCTGTTTTCGACTACAACAAACTTGATTGGATGAGCGGCGAATATTTTAAAGCTATGACGGACGAAGAATTTGCCCGCGCCGCAGATAAATTTTTTGGCGAACTTAACGAAAATCTTTCTGCAAAAAAAGTTTACCTTTCAAGCTTATTAAAAACGCGCGTCACAAAATTTAGCGAAATTCCCGCAATGATTAAATTTTTAATGGAAATGCCGCCCTTCGACGCCGAATTATTTATTAACAAGCGCAATAAAGTTAATCTTGAAAAATCCGCAGAAATTATTGAACCCGCAATAAAAATTTTGGAAGGCGTCGAAAATTGGACGCTTGAAACTTTGAACGAAAAAATTTCCGCCTATATCGAAAACTCCGGATTGAAAACCGGGACGATTATGTGGCCTTTGAGAATTGCACTTTCAGGGCAAAAAGTAACGCCCGGCGGCACGGTTGAAATTTTATATTTGTTGGGGCGTGAAACTTCTTTAAAACGCCTTTCAACCGCTTTAAAAGATATACAAGCTGCCGTTAAGGCTTCATAAAATTTATAACAGGCGAATTTAAAATTTTCAAACGACGGAGTTTTAATTAAGGGCAGAAATTTTATAAAACTGATTTTATTCATTGCGCCAAAATTTTCGCTTTTAACCAAAACTCCGTTTTTTGTTACAAAAAATTTTTTACGAAAGAAGGGATATACTATGGACGCTTTAATTTTATCAAGGTTGCAATTCGCAATAACGACGGTTTACCACTTTTTGTTTGTACCGATAACTTTGGGCTTGTCAATTTTCGTGGCGTTGCTTGAAACGTGGTACGTAAACAGCGGCAGCTACGAAGAACGAATTAAACTTAAAAAGCTTGTAAAATTTTTCGGTACAATATTTTTAATCAACTTCGCAATGGGCGTAGTAACAGGCATTGTGCAAGAATTTCATTTCGGAATGAATTGGTCGGAATACTCAAGATTTATGGGCGATATATTCGGCGCGCCGCTTGCGTTGGAGGCGTTGACGGCGTTTTTTCTTGAGTCAACATTTATTGGAATTTGGATATTCGGTTGGGAAAAATTGAGCGAAAAAATGCATTGCGCGTGCATTTGGCTTGTAGCGTTCGGCAGTAACCTTTCGGCGTTTTGGATTTTGGTCGCCAATGCATTTATGCAGCATCCCGTTGGTTACGAAATTGAAGGCGGGCGCGCGGTTATGACGAGCATTTTTGAATTGATAACCAATCCGTACGTTTTCGGCGAATACTTCCACAGCTTTTTTGCAGGAATTTCAACGGCGGGATTTTTAGTTATAGTTGTAAGCGCGTGGAAAATTGCAACGGACGAAATTTCGCGTGAAATGTTTGTACGGACGTTGCGTCGCGCAGTACTTTTTACATTTTTCGGATTATTGGGCGTAATGGGCAGCGGGCATTTTCATACTCAATATTTGGCGCAGGGCAACCCTATGAAACTTTCTGCGATTGAGGCACTTTGGGAAACTGAAGACCCCGCGCCCTTCGCAGTTGTAGCTGATATTAATCAAGCGGCGCGGCGCAATGATTCTGAAATTGTAATACCGAAACTTTTTAGTTTTATGCTGTACAATTCTTTCAGCGGCGAAGTCAAGGGGATTAACCAACTGCAAAAAGAATTGCAGGAAGAATACGGCGCGGGGAATTATATTCCCGATGTTAAAGGAATGTTTTGGAGTTTCAGAATAATGGTCGGCGCGGGCGGCTTTATGCTTTTTGTAGTTTTTGTAATGGGCGTAATTTCGTTTTTCTTCCGCGAAAGAATCAGAGAATTTGCGTGTTGCTTTAAATTTTTGCCGTTACTTTTGCCGGTGCCGTTCATAGCAAATTCTGTCGGCTGGTACATAATGGAGGCGGGGCGGCAACCTTGGATAGTTGTCGGCTTGCAACGCACAGCAGCCGCTGTAAGCCCGAATTTGACGCCGTGGGACGTTTGGGCAACTTTGATAGGCTTCACGCTTATATACCTGTTCTTGGCAATTCTAGCGGTGTTTACAGCGGTAAAATTTATCAACCGCACAAAAATAACAGAGGAGATTGAAAATTAATGAATGAAGGTACTTTACAAGCAAAATATTTTTCCTATCAAGGCAGATTAAATCGCAAGCGTTACATTTTTCGTTCGTTGAAACTTGTGCTGGCAAATTTTTTGTTTGCTTTTGTCACAGGTGCAATTTTAGTTTTTTTTGAAATGGTAGAGAACGATTCAGAAGGACTTGAAAATTTACTTGCTATACTTAGTTGGCCGTTCGCTATTTCGGGGATAATGCTGACAATTCGGCGTTGGCACGATATGAATCACTCGGGCTGGTGGTATTTGCTTAGTTTTATACCGATAATCAATTTGGTTGCAGTTTTTATGTTGTTATGCAAGAAAGGCACTGACGGACCGAATGATTTCGGCGAAGATCCTTTAATGTACGAGTAAAAATTTAAAAAAATTTTTTGCAAAGGGGGCGACTCGGAATGGATTTAAATTTGATTTGGTTTATATTGATAGCGGTACTTTTCACGGGATTTTTTATTTTGGAAGGCTTCGATTACGGCGTTGGAATGTTAATGACAGGGCGAACGCGCGAAGAGCGCACGCAATTTATAAAAGCAATAGGACCTGTTTGGGACGCCAATGAAGTTTGGATGATAACGGCGGGCGGCGCGAGTTTTGCGGCGTTCCCGCACTTTTATGCGTCAATGTTTAGCACATTTTACCTTGCGTTATTTTTAATGTTGTTGGCGTTGATAATGCGCGGCGTGGCGTTTGAATTGCGCGGCAAGTTTCAAAATGCAAGTTGGATAAATTTTTGGGACGGCGCAATAATTTTCGGAAGTTTTGTCCCGGCGTTTTTATGGGGCGTGGCAATGGCTGATTTGTTGCAAGGCTTGCCGCTAAATTCGCAAATGCATTACACGGGAAATTTTTTTGACTTGTTGAGCCCGTACTCAATCGTTGCAGGATTATTTTTCGTATCGCTTTTTATGTTTCACGGCGCAAATTTTTTAAGCATAAAACTTGCTGACGAAAGAATTTTATTTGCGCTGAAAAAAGACGCGCGAGCGTTGTGTGTAGCGGCGTGGACTTCGTATTTGTGTTTTGTAATTTTATCAGTATTTGATACTGACGTGATGACGAAGGCAAGCGGCGTAATAATTTTTGCGGCGGCAATGGGAATGTTGTCGGCGGGCTGGTCATTCGTCAAGGAGGACAAAAAAATGGCGGCGTTCGTTACAACTTCAGTAACAATCGCCGTAACGGTAATTGGGCTGTTCGTGGCGTTATTCCCGCGCCTTATGGTGTCGAGTTTAAATCCCGAATGGAGCTTGACGATTTATAACGCGGCGTCAACGCCTTACACTTTGTCAATAATGACGGTTGCCGCCGTTGTACTTGTGCCGATAGTTTTAATTTATCAAGGCTGGACGTACAAAATTTTCAAAGAACGAATTGCTCCCGCAAAATAAAAAATTTCTACGCAATTTTAGGCACAAGGCAAGAGGCACTAGAGATTTGAAAAAGCCGCCCGCTTATGCACTCTTCTAACACTTTTGCGCCCTTCTTACTTTGTTGAACTGCTTGGGCGTTTGCAATTTCTATAACAAATGGTGCGCTAGCGGGCGGCGAGCTTTTCTTTGGTACTTTCTTTTGGCGGCTCAAAAGAAAGTACATTTTAAATATTAAAATCATAAAAAATTTTTAGCACTAAAAAAGCCCGCCAAAAAAGCGGGCAAATTTTTTTGTCATTTTGCAAACAGATTCAGCAAAATATCTTTGGTAACTTCGGCGGGATTTAAATTTATATCGCAGTTTTCGGCGTCAACATTTTCAAAAATTGCGCCGGATCTTGCCAAAATTTCCTTCAAACTCAAGCAAGATTTTAAAGTTGTAGTCATTGCGGAAATTGCGCGCGCCGTCAATTCGCCACTTCTTGCAACGCGGCTGTCGCCCATTTTCCCCGAATGGAAATAAAAAATTTTTTCTCCGTTTTCATTGGCGGCAAGGTAACCAATAAGCATTTGCCCTACGGCAATTTCACTCGGCACGCAAAAAGCAATTTCCCGCGCGTCAAGCAAATATTTTCTGTCAATTTTTTCTTGATTGACGTCAGCCAAAATCAGTTTGAACGGCACGGAAGTATTTTCTTGGCGGTTGAAATAATTCAGATTGACAGTTATTAAATCGTCAGTCAAAGTTTCGCCGACAAAATACGCCTCCGTTGCACCGCCGCTTGAAATTGGCGCGTCAGTCATATCGCCGCTAAAAATTATTTTTTCTTCCTGCGTGTTAATAAAATTTTCGGCGTTAAAATCATTTTGCCAGCCAATATCAATTTTTTGAGAATTTAAATGAAGGTCCAAATCAACGCGCCATTCTTCCGCGTTTACCAAAATGTTAAACCAATGCACGCCGACGACAACAGATTTTTCAGAAAAAGTATATGACGAGCCGCAGGGAATATTTCCAACAAAATTTTTTTCGCTGACGGGCGCGGCATAATTAAAATTTTCGGGAATAAAAATTTTTTTGCCTGCAACATTCGGCGCAATATCTTCAACAACAGAATCAAGAATAATTTTTAAAATTTTTTGCGCGTCGAAATTAATCCCGCCCGAATATTCGTCAACAAAATTTTTGCCGTTGCGAATGTGATACATAATATTTTGCGGCGCGGCAAGGCGATAAAGAATACTGTTTGCAAGCGAAATTTTTTTGTACGTTGTAATTTTTGAAAGTTCAACTTTAAGCGCGGCAACGTCAACATTTCGCGCAGAAGTCAAAGTCTCCAAAAGTTTTGGCGGCGCGGGCTTGTGATACTTATCGGCAAGCTTGCGAATTTTATTTATCGTAGTTTTTAAATATTTTGAATGACTTTTGAAAGACAACCAGAGCGGCTTAAACCTGTGAAAAATGCTTGCAAGTTTTTCTGCGCCGTTAGTTTTAATATACTGCGAAAAAATTTCGTCGAAGTTGACGGAAGAATTTTTCAGCGCGTCAACAGTTTCAGCGTCCTTAATCAGCAAAGTTGAACCGCTTGCAATGTAAATCAAGTAGCGCAGAAATTGTACGGGATTTTTCGGCACAATGTTTAAACTTTTGCAAAGTTGCATAGCAAATTCTTTGTTTTTAATTTCGTCAACGTCCAACTCAATTTTTAAGAACGTTACAATTTCAAGGAGACTTTCCAAAGTTTCGGCGGAAAGAGCCGCACCGCTTTGAATCAAAATTTTTGTACGAGTTGTAATTTCAGCGTTATCCATTACGTCAATAACTGTAATTTTCAGCGGCTTAAAATCTGTTGGAAGTTCAAGCGCGTCATTAGGAATATAAACAAGTTGCCGCTCAAAAATTCCGAGTTCTTCCATACCGTAAGTTGAAAAATAATGCAGGAGCTTATTAACCAAAATTTGCTGGGGCGAAAGTTCCGTAACAGTTTTAAAAGATTTATAAAAGCCCTGATTCAGTTCAAAAATATCATATCCGAATTTATTTTTAATGTAGCTGAAAAGATTTTTGCCGGCGACGCACGGGCAAACTTGAAACGCCCTTTCAGTGATAAAAAAACCGTTGGCAAGATTGCGGGCGTTGTTCAAAGTGTAGTTTGAAAATTTTTCGTTTTCGAGATTGGGGACGGCTTTAAACAAATTCAACGTGGCTTGCACGAAGCTAAAAATTTCTTTGTCAGTTTTCATAAAAAAGTCTCATTTTAAAAGAAACAAGGAGCGGTAAAAACCACCCCTGTTTCTCGGCGGGAAGTAAAAATTGAGCGTTATTCAAACAGCAGGAACTTCCTTTGCCTAAAATATTTTCGTATTAATTTTTTTAAGAAATAACTTGAAATTGTCTTTATTTTTCGGCGGGAAGTAAAGGCTACACCGCTTATTAGGCGGTTAAAAAATCAGGAACTTCCTTTGCCGGAAAATTTTTCTGTAATAATTTTGCGCAGTGTATCACGGAAAATTTTTTCTGTCAAATTTTTTCTAAAATAAAATAAAAAAATTAATAAAAACCTTCCACCAAAACAATTTCTTCAACGCGCGCTTTTTCGGCTTCAGTTTTCGTCAAAAAGTGTGCGCGAACCATTGCGTCAATAACTACAAGCTGCCGCTTTTTCGCAAGCTGAAAATTTACGTACGGCGAATAAACCGAAGGCGCGTTTGGAACGCCCGCAAGCATCGCACATTCTGCAACGCTTAAATCTTTTGGCTCCTTGCCGAAATAACCTTTTGCCGCGTCATACACGCCGTAAAAATTCGAGCCGAAATAAATCGTATTCAAATACATTTCCAAAATTTTATTTTTGTCAAAATGACGCTCCATATTTATTGCCAAAAACAATTCCTCAACTTTGCGCGTGAAAGAACGTTCCTGCGACAGAAAAAGATTTTTTGCAAGTTGTTGGGTAATAGTCGAGCCGCCCTCTGCAATTTCGCCCGCCTCAACATTTACCATCGTTGCACGCGCTATACTTTCAATGTCAAAGCCGCTGTGGTCATAAAATCTTTTATCTTCGACGGCTATAACCGCTTGCCGCAATGGTTTAGGAATATCAATCAGCAAAACGTAGCGATTCATTTTTCTGCGTTTGGCGGCGACGGCACTTTCAATGTTATTGAGCCTGTCGATTTTTTCGCCTAAACTTGTTTCTTTGTAATTTTGCACGGCTGGATTTTTTACTCTTGAAAATTTTTCTTCAATTTCCACCGTATCGTCTGACGCCCGAATTGCCAATGTTACGAAAAACGAAATTATAAAAACTAAAATAAGTCCTGTTACTATTTTAAAAAATTTTATAATATTTTTGAATGAACGTTTTCTTTTGCGGCGCGGTTGTTGTTGTTCTTCCATTTTTACCTCCAAAAATTTATATTGCAACGCTTAAACACAAAAAAATAATTGTGGCAGTGTACATCATACGAATTGCCGCCAAAATGTGCGCGGCTTGCAAAGATTCATTCGGGTCGCCCATATACGCGCGGAAATGTTGCACGCCGAAATATGAATTAAAGCCGCCGAGCCTGACATTCAACGCGCCTGCAACCGTCGCTTCAGCGTAGCCGCCGTTGAGGCTCGGGTGTTTATCCGCGTCGCGCACCAAAATTTTCCACGCATTTTTAAAATCTAAATCTAAAATCAGCGCGGACATTAAAAATAAAATTGCGGTAATTCGCGCAGGAATAAAATTCGCCACGTCATCAAGCCGCGCCGCAATTCTGCCAAAGTACAAATATCTTTCGTTTTTGTAGCCGAGCATTGAATCCATTGTATTAACCGCGCGGTACGCAACGGCAAGCGGCAACCCGCCTATTGCAAAATAAAACAGCGGCGAAATTATTCCGTCAACAGTATTTTCTGAAATTGTTTCAACAGTTGCGCGCGTAATTTCTGCTTCGTTTAAATTTTGCGTATCGCGCCCGACAATCCAGCCGACTTTGTAACGCGCCTGCTGTAAATTTTCCGCACTTAACAAAGAATAAATTTCCCTGCCCGCTTCAGCCAATGAGCGCGGCGTTATCATAAAACTTAATACCAACGCCTCAATAAAAATTTTCGCAGTCAAACTGCCCGCCATTCCCGCCATTATCGAAATTAACGCGCCAACTCCGTAACTTGTCAAAACTACAATAGAAACCAACAAGCCGCCTTTCAAAATTTTTTTCGTGGAAGTGTCGAATTCCCGCCGCAAAAAATATTCAAGCACTACTATTAATTTTCCCATTAAAACGACGGGATGAAATTTACTGCGCGGGTCGCCAATCAGCGCGTCAATCAGAAATGCCGCTACTGCGGTTATCATTACATTCAATAAAATTCCTCCGCAATTTTTTCTGAAATTATATAACAGGTTTTAATTTGATTCAACGCGCTTTTTGCAGTAAAATTTTTTTAAACTGTTTTTCATTTATTTAGAAATTGTTTTATTCTTAAATGTATTTTCTTTTTCCAAAGCAAAAAAGAAAGTACCAAAGAAAATTGCTTTTAACAGTAAGCTTAGCAGGAGACCCGCTGAAATCGCGTCACGTGGAGCAATGCTCTTTCTCATTGCATTGCATACGCGGGAAAGCCGCCCACACTTGGGCGGCAAGGTTTTTACTTTTCAAATAATTTATAATAAAAAATTTTTTCGAGGTGGAAATATTGGAAAATTTTAGGGAAAAACTTCATAAGCTGATACATCAGGCAGGACACAATTTCGGCGGCAATTCGCAGTCAATTATTCAACTTGTCGATTTAATATTAAATTTTGCGGTAGAAATGCGGGCAACAGATTTACACATTGAACCGCTTGAAGATTTTTTGAGAATACGTTACAGGATTGACGGACGCCTCCAAGAATTTCACGAGCCTTTACCGATAAAATTTGCAGCAGCAATCAGTTCAAGGATAAAAATTTTGGCAAAAATGGATACAACGGCGGCGTTTTCGCCGCTTGACGGCGCAATAAAATTCGGCGAAATTGAAATGCGCGTGGCGTCAATGCCTTCATTCGGCGCAGAAAGTTTAACGATTCGGCTTTTAGATTCTGCGCGAAATTTGCACAATTTGTCAGATTTGGGATTTACCGCAGAAAACGAAAAAATTTTTCGACGAATGATAGCGGCAACTTCGGGAATGATAATTCTAACGGGACCAATGAACTCAGGCAAATCAACGACACTTTACGCGGCACTGCGCGAATTAAACACTTCAGCACGCGCAATAATGACGCTTGAAGATCCAATCGAGCAACATATTTCGGGCGTAAGTCAAGTACAAGTCAACGAAAAGGCGGGCTTGACATTTGCGGCGGGCTTGCGTGCAATGCTGCGAATGGATTGCAACTGTATGATGGTAGGCGAAGCACGCGACGCCGAAACTTCACAAATTGCAGTACGCGCGGCGTTGACGGGGCATTTAATTTTTACAACGTTGCACGCCAAAGACTCTTGCAGCGCGGTTTTCAGAATGATTGAAATGGGCGTCGAGCCGTATTTATTGGCGTCAACATTGCGCGGCGTAGTTGCTCAAAGATTAGTCAGGCGACTTTGTCCGCACTGCAAAAAATTGGTTACTGCAACAGATTTTGAAAATAAAAAAATCGGTGCAGAAAAAATATATAAGCCTGCAGGTTGCGAAAAATGCGGCGGCACGGGATTTTTTGGGCGAATTGCTCTGCACGAAATTTTAACCGTCGATAAAAATATCAGCGAATTAATTTTATACAGCAAAGATTTAGAAAAAATTCACAATGCGGCACTTGCAAACGGCTTAAAAATTTTGGCGGTTGACGGCTTGGAAAAAGTTCGCGCAGGTTTAACCACGCTTGAGGAACTTCAAATTATTTTGGGCGAAGAGGTTACTTTATGAAATTTTTATTGGTGTTTATAGGCGGCGGATTGGGCGCAATGGCAAGATATTTTGTAACGGTAAATTTAGCGGGCAAGTTGGGAAATTTTCCGCTCGGCACATTTGCGGCAAATATTTTGGGAAGTTTTTTAATGGGCTTGGTTGTAGGAATAATTGCGGGGCGAGCAAGTTTGGAAAATGTAAGACTTTTTGCGGCGGTAGGATTTTTGGGCGGATTTACGACTTTTTCAACATTTTCCGCAGAAACTTTAAATTTGTTGCAAGGCGGGCAAATAATTTTGGCGGCGGCGAATATTTTATTGAGCGTAGCGGCGGGCTTGGCGACTTGTTTTGCAGGTTTAACTTTGTTTAAATAAAAATTTTTTTACTTTAAATATACAATCCTGCGAACAAAAAAATTATCAGCGTCAAAACTTCAGCCAAAAATTCAACCGCACCGTAAATATCGCCTGTCAAGCCGCCGAGTTTTAATTTTACAAATTTGCCGAAGTACAGCGCAAAAATTATCGCTGCAATTAAAGAAATTATCGCCGCCAAAAAAATTTCAATTTTTAATAAAAACAGCGGCAACAATAAAAAAATTGTTTCAAGCAACGCAACAAAAAAAGTTTTCGGCGTGGCGTACTTTGAAAAAGCTTTGCCCAGTCCTTCGGGGCGCGCGTACGGAAAAATTGAAATTGCCAAAACCATTGCAAGCCGCCCTATTGTCGGCGCGGCGTACACTGCAATAAAAAGCAACATTGAAAAATTTTTCGCAAGCTCCGCCAACGCCGAAATTTGCAACGCGGCAACAGTTACCAAAGTTACAACGCCGAATGCTCCTGCGCGAGAATCTTTCATAATTTCCAGCGTTTTATCTTTTTCGCGCCCTGAAAATAAGCCGTCTGCCGAATCCATTAACCCGTCGCAGTGAATCCCGCCCGTTAAAATTACATTCAAAAAAAATCCCAACGCGCCCGTAAAAATCGAAAATTCGCCGTTCGTTACGTAAACAAAAATAAAAAGCGGTACTGCGTAGCAAATGCCCAGTACCGCGCCGACAAGCGGGAAATATTTTACTGATTTGCCGAAACTTTCTTCAGTCCAAACTGTTTGCTTGACAATGTTTATTCGCGTCAAAAATTGCAAGCCTATCAAAAATTCGTTCATTTTTTTTCTTTATCTTCCTTAGCCCATCTTTCGCGATTTTCTTGAATCCAATTTTTCATTCCGAGCGATTGTTGGTTTTCTTTAACCCAATTTTTCATCCATTCTTCCATTAAAAGCCGCGCCATTTTAATAATTTCTTCGGGGTGGTTGTACAAATATTTTGTCATAACAATAAATTTTTGCCCTAAAATTCTGCCCAAAACTTCGCTGCCGGTACTTATTGCCATTCGCACGACGACAACCAAAATTATTGAAATTTTAAAGCCTAAAACAGTTATTGCAATTCCGCCGAAAAGCGGCAGTAAAAAAACCATTGCCATTTTTATAACGAAGAAAGAAAAAGCAACGCCGAGTGCGCCTTTGCCGAGCCGCAAAAGTAGCGGTCCTCTTTGATGAAAAAACGCCCAAATTTCTTTAGCCGCCCATTTCGGATGACGTACAGCCTTACAAATAAAAAGTCCTGCGCGACGCCCGTAATATTGGAAAAATTCGCCGACTTTCTGTAGCAATTTATTAATGTCAGTTGGGATTGAGGCAACCATTGCCATAATTGCCTGCGGGCTGAATTCGACAACCGCGCCGCGCATTGTTGTTAAGGCAGTACCTACCGCAGCCGGGGCTCTACCGACAACGCCCGTTACCGATTCGGGCAAAGGCAAGGCAGGAATAAACGCCGCTATGACGTAAAGAGTAATTGCCAAAACGCGCCCGAGTGCCATTGCAAGAAAATATTTTATGACGGCGCGCGGATTGCGGCGGAATGCTTGTGGAAAGCGTTGGATTCTTTTGGGAAGTTTTTGTATAAGCGAATGAAAAAATTTATCGCCCGCGCTTGGAAAATGATTAATATCGACGTCAGGGGGAAATTCAAATTGGTTTTTATTTTCTTCTTCGAGGCGGTGCGTCATATGAATCATTTTGGCGAAGGCGTCAGAAATTGCATTTTCGCCTGCTTTTTGCAAGCGTTCCCTTTCCGAATCAAAGGAGCGCGTTTGCTGCATCATTTGGGCGAATTGCGCAGCAATTTCTTTTTGCTTGGCGTCGTTTTCGATTTTGCGCGTAACTTCCAGCATTTGCATAAATTGCCCTGCTAATTTGCGTTGATTATCGTCCTGTTCATTTTTTTTTGTAAGCTGCGTCATTTGTTGAAGGCGGCGCGCCATTTCCAGTTGTTTATCTTCCTGTTCACTCATTGCCGGCACCTCCCGCGCTGATAACTTTCAATTAGTTTAATAAAGTTGCCGCGCCCTGTCAATTTTATTTTGGAGGTTTTATGGAAAATTTTATTGTAACAACCGCGCGAAAACCTAAAGGCGATTCAGAAATTTTGGCTGAAAAGTTCGCCGAAAAATTGAATTTAAAATTTGTACCGCGCACCGACTTTTCTTTGGAAACTTTAAAAGAAATTTACCGCGTCGAAAATATTTTATTGATTAGAAAAAATTTTCCCGTTATCGTAACCAATGACGGTGAATTATTTTTTCACCCGAATACCGCACATTTGCGGATAAAAAATTTGCGGCAAGGCGAAGGCGACAGGTTAATTGACGCGGCGAAAATTAAAAGCGGCGATAAAATTTTAGATTGTACGTTGGGGCTCGGCAGTGATTCAATCGTTGAAAGTTTTGCAGTCGGAATTGAAGGCAAAGTTACGGCGTTGGAAATTAATCCCGTGCTTGCAGAAATTGTTCGCTACGGTATGAAAAATTTTGTTGACGATACGCCGCCCGTGATTGACGCAATGCGCCGCGTTGAAGTTGTTACTGCAAATTATGTTGACTACTTGAAAAATTGCGCAGAAAATTCTTTTGACGTGGTTTATTTTGACCCGATGTTCAGGCACGCAATTAACAAAAGTTCGGGAATAAATCCAATTCGCCCGCTTGCAGATAACCGCCCGCTTGAAATTGATTCTGTCAAGGAAGCGGCAAGGATAGCGCGGCGTTGCGTCGTTATGAAGGAAAATTCGCGCAGCGGCGAATTTGCGCGGCTCGGTTTTAAAATTGCGGCGGGCGGAAAATATAGCTCAATTTCTTTCGGTGTTATTGACAGTTAAATTTTTACGAATTATAATTTCAGTAACTAAAAAAGCCCCGTATCTTTACGGGGACAATTTTAGGACATCTTGGGCAAACGGTTGCTCGGAAAATTTAAACTGTTAATACGAATAGGTGTTTAAGCCGCTGGAGTTCCCCCGAACTTTAGGCGGCTGTTTTGCTAAGTACCAAGAGAATGACGCCCGCGATAACGATAACGCGAACGATAATCTTGACGATACGACGCATAGCCTCACCCCCTTTACGGAAGTGATGCAACCGCCTGCCGTTCCCGACATCGCCGCTATTATATTATCTTGTTGCAAATTTGTAAAGCCGCTTTATTTTTGCCGCAAAGGCATTAAAACATAGCCCGCGCCTAGCGAAATTAAAACCGTCAACACGTACAAAATTATTGCATTCGCCGCCGTCATTACAAGCCCTAATTTTTTCAATCCCAAATCTAAATACGCTATTGCCAACGGGTGGAATAAATATACAAAGTAGGAATTTTTCCCCAACAAGCTTAAACCTGCGCGAGCTGTTTCATTGAACGAAAAATTTTCAAAGAGCATAAACAAAAATATTGACGCGGCTATGGTATACAAAAATCCCGTCGGTGAAAGTTGGTGCGCCGTGTTTACCGCCGACATTAAATCAAATTTTTCCGCGTACACCAAAAAATAAAAATATCCCAAATGCAAAGTCAACGCCGCTAAAAATACCGCGCTGACGATTTTTTTATTTTTAGCCAACCATTCAAAAAATTTCTGCGAATGTACCGCCAATATTCCGCCCAACAAAAATATAAATACGTAATGCAAAATTAAATAATTCAGCCGCCATTGCAGGAACATTTTTAAAATTGAACCTTCCGGCAAAGATTGTGTAAATTGGAAAAGTTCAACGCTGTAACTTGAAAAATAATTAAATCCTATCTGCAATAAAAATATTACGGCGAATTTTAGCGGCGTCAAGCTTTTTATGATTTTTATCCAGAGCGGCATTAACAAATAAAACCAAATTAATATTACCAAAAAATATAATTGGTACTTCGCAAGCCCGAAAAATAAAATTTCTGCCGCGTACGACGGCGCAGGTATTCCGCTCCCGTAAAAAAAATTATCGTGCAAAATGTAAAACACTGACCACATTAAATACGGCAACAGCACCGCTTTAAATCGCCGCCGCAAAAATTTTCCGTAGTCAAATTTTTCGCTTAAATCGATTTTGTAAAAAAGTCCGAACGCCGAAATAAAAAAGAAAATCGGCACGCTGAACCGCGAGACGATTTCAAAAATTGCTATCAGATTTATATTCGGCGTAGGATTCATTAAATATTGTGCGCCAATGTGAATTGCTACAACGCCGAGCATTGAGACGCCGCGTATATATTCGATTGAATTTAAGTACGGTTTTTTCATTTGCTCATTTCAAATTCAACGTTGACGCTAGCCGAACAACTCAAAGTTCCTGATTCAATCGGCGTTTCAACAGCCATATCCATTTCGGCGGCAGCCATAAACATTTTGTTTGCACGCGGCGCGGAAATTGTGCCGTAATTCACAGAAACATTTTTAACGCCAATAATAGTTTTGCCCAATTCTGCGGCGACAACTTCAGCCTTCGCCCGCGCGTCACGAACTGCAAGCCTTATAGCCTCGTTTTGCAAATTGCCCTTGTTTTTAATTCCGAATTGCAACGAATCAATATTATTTGCGCCGTGCGCCAATGAATTATCAATAACTTTGCCGACCAAATTTAAATCGTCAACAATAATTGTAACGGTGTTGTTCGCTTCGTAGCCGTCAGCAACACGCTTGTTGTTTTCCTGCCTGTAATATTGGTGGAAAGAATAATTGCCCGTGCGAATATTTTTTTTGTCGATGCCGAGCGCGGCAACTGATTTAATAATTTCGCTTGCAATGCGGGCGTTATCGTTTTGAACTTTCGCCGCGTTTTTATCGCGCGTAACAACGCCAACTGAAATTGTTGCTCTGTCAGGCGCAACTTCAACGACGCCTTCGCCGCTTACTGAAATTGTTGAAATTCTTTCTTCAGCCGCCGCAGTCGAATTTATTCCCAAAATCAAAATTATCATTAAAAATAAAATTGCCTTCATAAAATTGCCTCCAATATTTTTTAAAATTATAGCACAAGTTTTTATTGCAGTCGAAGAAATTTTTTGGTATTATATTTGCCGTAATTTTAAGGAGGTTAAAATTTTATGGACAGTATTTCAATTAAAGTTCCCGTAACCATTAAGGCGAAACTTACCGAAAAACTTAAAGAACGTTTGATTGGCGATTTCACTAAAACCGCTGAACAAATGGAACTCGAAATTAAACAGATTGAAATTGACCGCAAGCGCGAACTCGATAACAACCCCGACAACGCGGCAAGGATTCAACAATTTTTCGGCAACGAAATTAATCAACGCCGCCAAAGAATTGCTGAAGCAAATATGCGCCGTGAAACTATCGAAAAACTTCAAATCGGCGCGGAAATTACGCAGGGTACGCTTGAACGCCAAGTTGAATTGAAAGTCGGCGACAATATGCGCGAAATTATGAACGTCGAAGTTTTGATTGAGGATGACAAAATTATTGCAATCAGAGGATAAAATTATTATCGGCAAAATCGGCAAGGCGCGCGGGCTTGACGGCACTTTGAAAATTATCCCGCTTACAGATTTTGAAGGGCGTTTTGATAACCTTGAAAAAATCGAAGTCGGCGGCAAAATGTTTCAAGTCGAAAAAGTTCAACATATCGGCGGCGAAATTTTTATTAAGTTTGAAAATATCGACAGCCGCGAAGTTGCAAAAACTTTGACGAATAAATTTTTAAAAGTTCCACGCGCAGAAGCCGCGCCGCTTGAGGACGGCGAATTTTATACCTTCGATATTATCGGCTGCGAAGTTTTCGACGGCGAAAAAATTATCGGCAAGGTTGAAAATGTTCTCAAGACCGGCAGTAACGATGTCTTTCAAGTTTTGGGCGAAACTGAAATTTTAATTCCCGCGCTGAAAAGCGTTATAAAAAAAATCGACATTGCAAATAAAAAAATCTACCTTGCGGCAGATTTTTTTAGGGAATAGGGGCTAGGGATTAGTGAAAATTTCCCTAGTCTTTATTTTTATTTTGGCAAAATTGCTAAGGCGTTGCCGACCGCTCTTTCTTTGCCGTCGCTCGGCTTATTAACCAAAAAATCTTTTACAACAAGCGCACTTGAGCCGCCGCCGTCCAAATTTATTGCATTGACTGCGCCAAATTCATTCAGCAAAATTTCCGCCCATTCCTGCAAAGTGCAACCCTTGCTGTGCGCCTGCCTGCCGTCAACTACCGCCAAAATATAATCGCCGTATTCAGTCACGCCGACGGCTGAACGCGGCGCACGTCCAACGCGAATATCTGCAGGAAATTTTTCCTCTGCCGCAGTTACAAAAATTTTCCCGTCCATTACAAGGCGCGGACCCGCTCCGACAATATTCGGAATTTCATTAAAATTGCCGTATTCGCTCAAAATTTTTTGGTTAATTTTAATTTCGTCATCAATCTGCGCGGATTTAAAAAATTCAGCCGCCGCGCCGTTGGCACTAATTATATAACCGCCCGCCGGTATCTTGTTATTGCCGCTGTGAAAAATATTCGTAATGACGCCGTCCTCAACCGCAATTTCAACGCCAAAATTATTTGTGCTCGTAGTCTTGCCGAAATATTCATTGAAAAGTACCAGAGAATCTGCGCCGCGTTCGCAATTCACGCCGTTAATAGGAATTTTATCGCCGTAAAAATCAATTTCGCCGCTGTAACGTACGCGCCCGAAAATCGCCGCGCCGTCTTCATAAATCCCAATCGCCGAGCGGTAAAAATCGTCAACGCCGACAATTTCGCCGTCAATTTTTGTAACGCCTATCAAACTTCCGTTCGTCATAAAATAGCTTGCGTTGATAATTGCAATATCGTCAAGATTTTTTGTCATTTGAGAAACGGTGGCTCGCCCGTGAATCTGATTTTTGGCAATAATCGGGCGCAATGTGTATTTTTCGTGCGCGGCAATTATTGCGAACGCCATAACGCCGTTTTTGTGATAAACCAAAAATTCTAAGCCTTCGTCTGCAGTTTCAACCGTTGGCGGCTCAAATGGTTCATTAACTTCAACAGTTTCAGGTTTTTCAACAATTTTGGGCGGTGTTTCTTCAACTTTTTCTTCTTCGAGTTCAAAAGGTTGTACGCTTGCCGCCGCCGCCGAATTAATTAAAAACGTCGCTGCAAAAATTACGGCGGCTAATTTTTTTATTGTCATTATAAAATAAATCCTTCTTCCAATCAAAAAAATCGAGGCTTTTTAGCAAATGTAATTATCTATAAATTAAAATTTTTATAACGTTGAACGAAGGTGCAACACGGTGCGCACGGACGCGCACCGCCGCGAATTTACCGCCGTGATGGCGGTACTCGCGGTTCAAAGTTTTTCTTTCTTTGCTTAAGCGTTTCTTTCTTTTTTTCAAAAAGAAAGAAATGCTGTATCTTCACAAATTAAAAATTTTTAACAAGCTATAATAAAATTAAAAAAGCCGCCATAAATTTTCGGCGGCTAATTTTTTCAGTAAATTAATTCCTTCGCACCAAAACGCTTGTAATAAAAAATGTACTGTTGCAAAACTCCCGCCAAACTTCCAAACTCAACAAAAACATTTTCGCCCTTGAAATCTTCTTGAATGGCGCGCTTAATCCAAACGTCAATCGGAACTGCGGCAAAACGATGATAAGCATACAGCGCAACGCACGCCGCAACTTTATCGCCAACGCCTTTAATAGTTTTCAAAGTGTCAATTAAATCGTCGTCGTTGTTTGAATATAAATCGTCAAGCGCAATCGTCAAGCCCTTAACTTTTTGCAAGGCGTCATGCACATAAGCACTACGATAACCTAAAGAAAATCTTGAAAGTTCAAACGCCGAAACTTTGCAAAGGTCATCAACTTTCGGAAAAGCTTTAACCGTCGAGCCGTCAGTTAAAACAAGGTCATCGCCGAAAGTGTCGCAGAGCAATTCTACAATCGTACGAATCGCCGGAATATTTTTACGTTGACTGATTATAAAACTAATCAAAGTTTCAAAAGGGTCTTGCCGCAAAATTCTAATACCCTTGCTGTATTCAATAGCTTTATTCAAATATTCGCCGCAAGGTTTACCGTTTCCAAAATCTAAAATTTGTTGGCGAATTTCGGCGTAATTTGTTTCAATGTCAAAATACTTGCTCCAAATAATATCCCATTCGGCGTTACTGCAACTTATTTTAAATGTACCTTCTTCAACTTTTTCAATGTCAATAACGTGGTCAAGCGTAATGAATCTGAAAACGCCGGGCGAAACTTCTTTTGGGCGGAAACATTGCCCGCTTTCTGTAATTTTTTCCAAATCAAAATCATCTTTTATATTTATGAGCGGCAAAATCTTCAACCTCCTTTAGCAAATAATTTTTGTTAATGCCTCTTTAATAATTTTTTCCGGAACATTATCATAAATTTCAACCTTGCCGAAATCCTTCATCAGTACCCAATTCAATTTGCCGCCTATAACTTTTTTATCACGGAAAAGGGCGTTGTAAACTCCTTCGACGTTGCAATATTTGCAATGCGTGTACATTCCGAAATTTTCAATAAGATTTTTAAGGCGGTCAACTTTTTCAGCGTCAACATAACCCAACGCTTGACTGATTGACGCCGCGCCAATCATACCTATTGCAACCGCCTCGCCGTGCGAATATCTGGTATAGCCTGTTTCCTCTTCGATAGCGTGCGCTATTGTATGCCCGAAATTTAAAATTTTGCGCAAGCCCGATTCTTTTTCGTCGCGGCTGACAACTGCGGCTTTAATTTCGCACGAGCGTTTTATAATGTGCTTTAAAACTTCAACGTTGCCGCCTAAAATTCCTTCGATATTTTTTTCAAGATAATTAAAAAAATTTGTATCGCAAATGACGCCGTATTTGACGACTTCGCCGAGCCCCGCTTTAATTTCGCGTTCAGGCAAAGTTTTAAGCGTTGTAACGTCAATAAAAACCGCCTTTGGCTGATAAAACGCGCCGATTAAATTTTTTCCGAGCCTGTGATTAATAGCGGTTTTCCCGCCAACTGAAGAATCAACCTGCGCGAGCAAAGTTGTCGGCACTTGAATAAAATTGACGCCGCGCAGAAAAGTTGCGGCAACGAATCCAGCCAAATCCCCGACAACTCCGCCGCCCAAAGCAATTACAACAGATTTTCTGTCAAGGTTGGATTCAATAGCGCAGGTGTACAAATTTTCAACTTCGTAAAAAATTTTGGAAGTTTCGCCGGGCGGAATTACTTCAATTTCAAAATTAATATCTTCGTAGCGGCTGAAAATTTCGCGCAGATTGTTTCCGTGAATCTTAAAAATATTTTCGTCAGTAACAACAAGAATTTTTTTCGAGAAATCAGAATCCATTACAAATTTAGCGACGTCATCGAAAAGATTTTCGCCGATAAAAATATTGTAGCTGTTTTCGCCGAGTTCGACTTTTAATTTTTCCATAGAAATTACCTCTGCATTTTTACTTTTTCGCAAATTTTGTTGACGATTTGGAGCGGCGACCAATCTGTTGTATCAATTTTACAATCTGCTTGAGAATAAAATTCTTCCCGCTCTGCCAAAAGTTTTTTGATAGTTTCGAGGCGTTCATTGCCGCCGTCGTCAAGTACGGGGCGTTCTCCGCGTTTTTCGGTGCGCCTGAAAATTTCTTCAGGGTCGGTAGTCAAGCAAATTATTATTCCAGAATCTTTCAGAAGCTGTAAATTTTCTGCGTCTTTGACAGTGCCGCCGCCCGTTGCAATGACAATATTTCGGCGTGCGCTTACTTCTTTAACGGCGGCTTTTTCAAGTTCCCTGAAATGTTTTTCGCCGTAAATTTCAAAAATTTTGGGGATTGACATTTTGGCGTCGTGTTCAATTTTTTCGTCCAAATCAACGAACGCACGCCCCAATTTCGACGCAAGCAATTTTCCCAAACTTGTTTTGCCCACGCCCATAAAGCCTATCAGAATTATATTTTCTCTCATATTCAAGCCTTTTAAGTTTTTTTAGCAAATTTTTTTATCTTAAATGTTCTTTCTTTTTCCAAAGCAAAAAAGAAAGAACCAAAGAAAAGTGCTTTTACCGCCCGTCAGGGCCGCTCGGGTTCTGTACGCACTTAGTAACAGATGGCCCCCCTTTGGGGCCTCAACTTTTTCCTACGCATCAGCATTACCGCAAGCTGCGGCTTTAGTGACGGGCGGAGATTACATTAGCTGGTTGCAATTTTCAGCGTAAAAAATAGCAAGTGCCGCGCGTCCTGCGCGAAGTTTTTTGTTCAGCAACTGCAAATTTCGATTTTAAAGCATCAAATTTTGCCGTTACGCAGGGGTTAATATGTTTTTAGTATAAATATTCGTAAATAAAATTAAAGCCCGTAATTTTTCAAAATTCGTTCGCGGTAATTTTTCAAATTGTTCAAAGTATCCTGTAAAAAATCTCCGCCGAATTTTTCAACAACAGAATCAGCCGTAACAATAGCCGCCATTGCCTCGCCTACAACCGCCGCCGCAAAAATTGCACAAGTGTCACTGCGCTCCTTGCTGGCAGTTGTTGGAGTTTTTGTGGCAATGTCAACAGTGCGGAGCGGCTTCATTAAAGTCGGAATTGGTTTCATTGCCGCGCGAATTATAATCGGTTCGCCGTTCGTCATACCGCCTTCAATTCCGCCTGCGCGGTTTGTTTTGCGGTAAATTTTTTTATTGTCGTCAATGAAAATTTCGTCGTGGACTTCGCTGCCGAATTTTTGAGCGTTCGCCCACCCGTCGCCAATTTCAACCGCTTTAATCGCTTGAATCGACATTACAGCCGCCGCAAATTTCGCGTCAATTTTTTTATCCCATTGAATGTAACTGCCGAGCCCTGCAGGTGCGCCCGTTATTTTAATTTCAAAAACGCCGCCTACAGTATCGCCGTTGCTTTTCGCCGCGTCGATTTTTTTTATAATTTCGGCTTCATTTAAAACCTTGCTTGAAATATTTATACCGCATTCGCGCAGGAAAATTTTACAAACTGCACCCGCCGCAACGCGCATTGTAGTTTCACGTGCGCTGGAGCGTTCCAAAATATCTCGCACATCGTTTTTGCCGTACTTTGCCGCGCCCGTCAAATCGGCGTGTCCCGGTCTTGCGTTTGTAACTTTTTCGCCGCAGGGTAAACCTTCCGCGCTCATTTTTTCTTGCCAATTTGCAAAATCTTTATTTTCGACAATCAAAGTTATCGGACTGCCCAAAGTTTCGCCGAATCTTACGCCCGAACTTAAAATAATTTTATCGGTTTCAATTTTCATACGTGCGCCGCGCCCGTAGCCGCTCTGTCGCCTTGCAAGTTCGCTGTTTATAAATTCGCTGTCAATTTTTAAACCTGCGGGTATTCCTTCCAAAATTCCTGCAAGCCGCGCCCCGTGACTTTCGCCCGCGTCTATAAATCTAATCATAAAAATTTCTCCTTCGTCGAAATTTTTTAAAGACTAATGGATAAAGCCTAAAGACTAGGGATTTTTCCTCTAATTCCTTCACTAAGTCTTAGTCTTTATTCACCAGTCTTTAATCTTCCGGCGGGTCGTCAAATCCCAAAATCCAAGTTGCAATAAATCCTGCAACGTACGCTACAACAACGCCAATCAAATAAACCGCAATGTTGTTTGTGGTTGCAGCGAGTGGCAAGCCCGAAATTCCCAAAGTCGCCGCTCCAACTTCAAAATTTGCTTGAACCGCGCCGCCGACTGCGCCGCCAATACACGCGCCTATAAACGGTTTGCCGAGCGGAAATGTTACGCCGTAAATCAGCGGCTCGCCGACGCCCATCATTCCTACAGGCAACGCTGATGCTATAGTTTTTTTGAGAAATTTATTTTTTGTTTTGAAGTAGACAGCCGCCGCCGCGCCGACTTGTCCCGCGCCTGCCATTGCCAAAATTGGTAACAAAATTGTATAGCCGTATTGCGAAATTAATTCAACGTGAATCGGCGTCATTGCTTGGTGTACACCGAACATTACCAAAGGCAGCCATAAGCCCGCCAAAATAAATCCTACAGCCGCGCCGCCCGAATGTATCGCTGTTGTTGCCGCCGCGCCAATGTTTTCCGAAATTGCGCCGCCTATCGGTTGCAAAACAAATATTGCCGCCATTCCTGCAACTAAAACTGTTACAAGCGGCGTTAAAAATAAGTCGAACATTTCGGGTATAAATTTATGCAATTTCTTTTCAAGCCACGCCGCGAACGCCGCAACTAAAACTACTGAAATTATTCCGCCGCGTCCGGGCAATAAATTTTCTCCGCCAATTTCAACATTTGCAAGCGCGGGGTGCGTCATAATTGCCGCAAGCACGCCTCCTAAAATCGGCGTACCGCCAAAAACTTTTCCCGCGTTGTACCCTACAAATAAATTCATTCCCCAAAAAACCGCGTTGCCGAAAACTGACAGCAATTTTATCATCGGCGCGTCAACGAGTTCAGGCGAAATTTTTAAAGTTACGCCAATTACGCCCGTTATCAAGCCGCAAGCTATAAAGCCGGGTATTAATGGAAAAAATATTCCTGCAATTTTTTTCAGGAAAAGTTTAGCGGGTGTAGCATTTTTCGCTCTAAATTCTTCGTGCAACGCTTTACCGTCGCCAATTTGCGGCTTTTTGTTTTTGCTCAAAATTTCGTTTAAGGCGTTTGTAACATTCGTAGCTTTGCCGGGTCCCAAAATAATTTGAAATTCTGCGCCCGCGTCATACACGCCGCTTACGTCCTCCAAATTTTTTATTGCGTCAACCGCAATTTTAGTTTTGTCCAAAACCTGCGCCCGAAGCCGCGTCATACAATTTGCTGCGCTTTGAATATTTTCTGCGCCGCCCAAATTTTTTAATATTTCGGCGGCTAAATTTTCATTCGTCAAATAAAATTCTCCTTTCATAAACTAAAATATTATAATTCGTATGCAAAAAGCTTGCAAGCTTGACGCGGCAGGATTTTAATTTTTGACATTGAATTTTTAATTGAGAATTTTTTGGGAGGCAAAATAAATGTGTTTAGCATTTCCTGCAAAGGTTATAGAAATTAAAGAAAATTTGGCGACAGTCGAACGCGCGGGCGTGAAACGCTCGGCAAGTTTAATGTTGTTGCCTGAAGCGAAAGTTGGTGATTATGTTTTGGTGCACGCGGGCTTCGCAATGCAGATTGTTGACGAGGAAGAAATTAAAATCCGCGACGCTTTAATAGCGGAAATGAACGGCGCACCGCGTACGGTGTTTTCATTATGAGTTTGATTGAAAAAATTAATAAGCTTGCCGAAGGCAAAAAAAATTTGCGCTTTATGGAAGTTTGCGGCACTCATACAGTTGCAATTTTTCGCGCAGGTATCAGAAATATTTTGCCGCCGAATGTCGAATTGGTTTCAGGTCCGGGTTGCCCTGTTTGTGTTACCAACGATGATTTTATTGATAAAGCGGTTGCTTATTCAAAAATTAAAAATGTTACCGTTGCAACTTTCGGCGATATGTTGAAAGTGCCCGGCTCAAATTCGACTTTGGCTGAAGAAGCGGCGGCGGGCGCAGATGTCAAAATAATTTATTCGCCGCTGGACTGTTTAAAAATTGCGGCTGAAAATCCTGCGCGACGTGTAATATTTTTGGCGGTAGGATTTGAAACAACCGCGCCTACTGCGGCGGCAACAATTTTATCTGCGCGAAAGGCGGGCTTAAAAAATTTATTTTTTTTATCTGCGCAAAAATTGGTACCGCCCGCTCTGAAAATGTTATTGGCAGATTCCGAAGTTAAAGTTGACGGCTTTTTATTGCCGGGTCATGTGGCAGTTGTAACGGGCACAAAAATTTTTGAGTTTTTAAAAATTCCTGCAGTTGTTGCAGGATTTGAGGCGGAAGAAATTTTGTTGGCGATAATAAATTTGTTGAAACAGATTGACGAAGGGCGCACCGAAATTTCCAATGAATATAAAAGCGTCGTCAAAGCTGAAGGAAATATTTCCGCCCAAAATATCCTCGCGCAGGTTTACGAAACTGTTGATGCAGATTGGCGCGGCTTGGGTACAATTCCAAAAAGCGGCTTGAGAGTGCGTGACGAATTTTCAGATTTTGACATTGAAAAAATTATGCCGCTTGAAATTAAATCTGTCAAAAAAAATACCGCCTGCAGGTGCGGTGAAGTTTTGCGCGGCGTTTGCAAGCCGACAGAATGTAAACTTTTCGGTAAAGCTTGCCAACCGTTGCACGCGATCGGTCCCTGTATGATTTCGGTTGAGGGCGTTTGCGCGGCGTGGTACAAATACGGCACATTAAAATTTTAACAAAAAATTTTTGACGGGAGGTTTTTTTAATTGAAAGAAAAAAACTTTGTAGACGAATTGCCGCCGACAGAACGGAGAATATTGCACCAAAATGAATCAATGCCTCCGTACATAATTTTTGAAATTATTCGGCAGGAAGGCGAAGAAGAATTAGTACGCCCACTTAGAGCATTGATCTTTTCAGGATTGGCGGCAGGAATTTTTGTTTCATTTTCGTTTTTCTTTCGCGCAGTTTTTAATATGCACATGGGCGATTCACAATTCGCGCCGATTGTTTCAAGTTTAGGTTACACGGTAGGTTTTTTAATAGTAATACTGGGAAGAATGCAACTTTTTACTGAAAACCCAATTACAACAATGATACCGCTTTTCAGTGAATTTTCTTTTCAAAGACTTTTAAAAGTAATTCGACTTTGGAGCATAGTATTCTTTTTTAATATAGTAGGTACGACAATAGCGGCGTTGTTTTTTGCTTGTGATTATGCAGTTTCGCCTGAAATTCAAGCTGCATTGCACATAATTGCAGACGATATGACAACTCTTCCTGCGATAGATAACATATTTCACGGAATACCGGCGGGAATAATAATAGCCGCGCTTGTTTGGACGGCTCCTCAAACAAAAAATTTCAGATTTATTACAATAACATTTTTCGTATATTTTATAGCGTTGGGGGATTTTTCGCACGTGGTAGTAGGTTCTTGTGAAATGGCATTTGCAGTTATTGACGGCGACGCGAGTTTTACGGACTATTTTTTCAGATTTTTAATCCCGACGGGAGTTGGAAATATAATTGGAGGTACGGGAATTTTTACAATGATAATTTATAACCAAGTCAGCCAAAGATTAAAACACAACAAAAATTAAATTGGAGGAAAAATTTTTTGAGCAAAAAAATAACAATGGCGCACGGTGCGGGCGGCAAATTTTCCGCTGATTTAATCAAAGAAATAATTTTGCCCGCCTTCGACAACGAATATTTGAACGAATTGCACGACGGCGCAAAAATCGGCAAACTTGCAATGACAACTGACAGCTACGTTATACGCCCGTTATTTTTTCGCGGCGGCAATATCGGCAAGCTGTCAATTTGCGGCACGGTAAACGATTTGGCGGTTACGGGCGCAGTTCCGAAATATATTTCTGTCGGCGCAATTATCGAGGAAGGCTTTGACTTCGACGCCTTGAAAAAAATTGTAAATTCAATGGCGGCGGCGGCGAATGAAGCGGGCGTTAAAATTGTTACGGGCGATACAAAAGTTGTCGGCAAGGATCAAGCTGACGGGATTTTTATCAACACGGCGGGCATTGGTGAAATTATTGAAGGCGTTGATATTTCCGCAAAAAATGTTCAAGCGGGAATGAAAATTTTAATTTCGGGAACAATCGGCGACCACGCGGCAACAATTTTATCTGAAAGGCACGGCTTGGAATTGCCCGAAAATATTAAATCTGACTGCGCACCTTTGAACAAAATGATTTTTGAAATGTTGAAAGTCGAGCCGAAAATTGCAATGCTGCGCGACGCTACACGCGGCGGAATTGCGGCAGTTTTAAACGAAATTGCGGCGGCGGCGAATGTCGGAATTATTTTGGAAGAAAATAAAATTCCCGTGCGTACAGAAGTTCAAAGCGTTTGTGACATTTTGGGATTTGACGCGCTCGAACTTGCCAACGAAGGGAAAATTATTGCAGTTGTTCCAAAAAATTCTGCAGAAAAAATTCTTGCCGCTATGAAAAATTTTGACTGCGGAAAAAACGCCGCCGAAATTGGCGAAGTTACAGAAAAATTTTCAGGCAAAGTCGGACTTCATACAAATATTGGCGGTTTGCGAATTGTAGATTTGCCCGTTGGCGAATTGGTACCGCGCATTTGCTGAAAAATTTTTAGGAGAGTGAAAAAATTGGAAAAAAATAAACGCCCCGATTGGGACGAATACTTTTTGAATATTGCGCAGGAAGTTGGCAAGCGTTCAACTTGTTTAAGGCGGCGTTACGGCGCAATTATCGTCAAAGATAAAATTATTGTCAGCACAGGTTACAACGGTGCGCCGCGCGGCGAAAAAAATTGCATTGATACGGGAATTTGCGAACGTGAACGCCTGCATATTCCGAAGGGCGAACGCTACGAACTTTGCGTTGCAGTGCACGCCGAACAAAATGCAATAATTAACGGCGACCCTCTGAAAATGAAGGACGCCGCAATTTATATCGTTGGAATTAATGTTGAAGACAACAGTTTTGCTTCAGGTGAACCTTGCCTTCTTTGCCGCCGTATGATTAAAAACGCGCAGATTGAAAAAGTTATCTGCCGCAATAAAAATGGAGAAATTCAAGAAATAAAAGTTTCAGACCTTTAATCAGAAATAATTTGGCTCAAAGTTTTTTTAACTTCGTCCATATCAACGCGGGTGTTGTAACAAGGTCCGTTCGGGCGAATGTTCAACACGCCGACCGCCGGCAACGGGTAAACATCTTGAATACCGCTCATCAAGTCGCGTTCGCAAGCAATAGCAAGCACGGCTTGAGGGCGGTTTTCTATTACCACTTGACGCGCCAAAGTGCCGCCCGTTGCAACGAAAAATACAAAGCCCATTTCTTCAGAAAGTTTCATTAAATCGCCAATGTTGCATTTGCCGCAACGTTTACAATTATTCGGGTCGCGCGTAATTTTATGCGGGCAAGTTGCAAGCTGCAGACAATGCGGCGAAAGTACCAAAAGTTTTTTCGCGGGAACTTTTATTCGGCTTTTCATAAAAATTAAATTGCTTACTGCAATGAAGGAGCCTTCCAACTGCCGCCGCTTTATCCCAAAAATTTTTCCGATTCTTACTGCCATTGGAAATAAAAATTTGATAATTGCAAAAGTGTATTTGTGTAAAAGTTTCAGTGTCGGCAATCCCTTTACAGCTAAAATCATATTGCAGACCGCGCCGAATGAAAATGTTGAAATGAAAATTAAAAACGCGCCGACTATCGCAGGCAGGTATTCGGAAATATTTTCCAATCCCAAATAGGCAATTTTCCAAATTCCGTACAACGCCAAAGCTATCAAAAATTCCGTGATTAGCAAAAATCCCAGAAACAATCTTTTTTTTGGGCGAATTGCCTCCAATGCATTTAACATTTTTTCACCCCCGTTTTAGAACCTGTTCAACTCTTTCAGCGCAAATTTTATTAACTGTTCGGTTGAAGAATTTTTGGGTGCGCGTTTTAAGACGGTTGAAATTTCCGCCGAAGTGTAGCCTAACGCCGAAAGTGCCTCCGTTGCCTCGTCAAGTGCGCTTGATTTAATTTGTACAGGCGAAAAATCCTGCGCGACGTTTTCAAGTTGTAAATTTTTAAATTTGTCTTTGAGTTCGAGCAAAATTCTTTGCGCGGATTTTTTACCGACGCCCGGCAATTTTGTAAGCGCATTTAAATCTTGACTTGCAACCGCCGCCGCAAATTCTGCAACAGAAATTTTTGAAACAATGGCAAGCGCAGATTTCGCACCGATGCCGCTGACTGTCAACAGATTTTCAAAAAGTTCAAAAGCCTCACGATTTTTAAAGCCGTATAAATTAATTGCGTCTTCCCTGACAGCCGTATGAATAAAAAATTCAGCCGCCGCGCCAACTTCTAATCCCGCAGGATTAACAGAAATTCTGTAGCCTACGCCGCCAACGTCCAAAATTATTTCTTCGCCGAAAATAAATTTAATTTTGCCGCTAAGATAACCAATCATAAAAAATTTCTCCGCTGTAAAGAGTTTGCCTCGTACGCCGCGCCTATTGCTATTGCGAGCGCGTCTGCAACGTCGTCGGGCTTGGGCGGCTCGGCTAAGTTTAATATTTTCGTTACCATATAAATAACTTGTTCCTTAGTTGCGCCGCCGTATCCCGTGATTGACATTTTAACTTCGTTGGGCGTCATTTCCACAAGGTCTAAATTGTTTTGCGCCGCGCAAAGTAAAACTATTCCCCGCGCTTGTCCTACGGGAATTGCGGTTGTTGAATTTTTGCCGAAAAATAATTTTTCCACGCCCATAACTTGCGGCTGAAATTTTTTTATGATTATATCAAGTTCCATATAAATTTTCAAAAGGCGGTCTTGCATACGCGCTTGCGGGCTTGTTGTTATTGCGCCGTAACTTTTCGGGATTAACCGTCCTTGAAATTGTTCAACCAAGCCGTAACCGCAAATTGCAGTTCCCGGGTCAATTCCCAACGCTAACATTTTTACCTCAATTTATTATAGTAGTTTTACTATAACACTATCCAACTATCAAACTATTCAACTACTACTCGTCTGCAAATTCGTAATTGCCGTAAACGTTTTGAACGTCGTCGTCTTCGTCCAGCGCGTCAAGGAGTTTCTGCATTTTTTCTGTATCATTCGCAGAAAGTTTAACCGTTGTATCAGGAACTTGAGTAATTTCGGCGGAGGCAGTTTCAATTCCCTTTTCAGCCAACGCTTTTTCTATTGCGTCAAAATCTTCAGGCGCGGCTGTTATTTCAAATGATTCGTCGTCCGCTTCCATATCTTCCGCGCCCGCTTCCATAACAATTTCCATTAAAGCGTCTTCATCGTCGAAAGTTTCTTTGTCAACAACAAAAATTGCTTTTTTCTTGAACATCCAGCCGACGCAGCCCGTTTCGCCCAAATTTCCGCCGTGTTTAGAAAAAATGTGACGAACTGCCGCCGCCGTGCGGTTGCGATTGTCTGTCAAAATATCCAGCATAAGCGCGGAGCCGCCGGGTCCGTATCCTTCATAAGTAATTTCTTCATAGTTGGAAGTATCGGAAGAGCCGAGCCCTTTTTGAATTGCACGGTTGATGTTATCTTTGGTAATGTTGTTGGCACGCGCCTTTGAAAGAGCAAGTTTAAGGCGCATATTGCCCGTCGGATCTGCGCCGCCCATTTTTACGGCGATTGTAATTTCACGGCTGATTTTTGTTGTCATTGCGCCGCGTATTGCGTCATTTGCGCCTTTCTTTCTTTTAATATTTGCCCATTTTGAATGTCCTGACATAAATTTATCTCCCTTCGTTAAATAACATATACGAAAATCTTAGATTTACAAAATTTTTTTAAAATAAATCACGTCGTGCATAGGATTTTCATAGTACGGCGGAATTTCAAAAAAATCGAATTTTTTATAAAGCCGAATAGCACTTTGCAAAGGTTTAATCGTATCCAAAACAATTTCCTTGCAGCCGTCATTTTTTGCGACGTCAAGAATTTTTTCAACGAGTAAAACTCCTGCGCGAAGATGCCTGAAATTTTCTTTTACAAAAAGTCTTTTCATTTCGCAACGCGCGGCGTTATGGCGGTGGTAGGCAACGCAGCCGATAATTTCGCCCGTGTCAATCTGCGCACAAAGTAAACGCCCTGCAGGCGGCGAATATTTTTCGGCAAGGTCTGCAAGTTCGGAATTTAAATTTTGAAATGATAAATCCCGAGCCAAAAATTTTGTGTACTCAATGATTAAATTTTTTACTTCAGCTAAATGTTTTGTGCCGTCAACAATTTTAATTTGCATTTGTCAATTTGTAAAATTTCTTTTTGCCCTTGCGAATGACAGCGGGGAAATCTTTTTCTGCCAAAATATAATCCACGTCAGAAATTTTTTCGTCGTTCAAAGTCAAGCCGTTTTGAGAAATAAGGCGGCGACCTTCAGCCTTCGATTCAATAACTTTTGCGGCGGCTAAAACATCAAGCAATTTTTTGCCAACTGCGTCAGCGACTTCAATGCTCGGAATATTTTCTGAACTTTGCCCTGCGAAAATTTCGGCGGCTGATTTTGCGGCGGCGTCAGCATTCTCCTTGCCGTGTACAAGTTTTGTAACTTCGTACGCAAGAATTTTTTTCGCCTCATTAATTTCAGAATCTTTCAACGCGCTTAAGCGGTTTACTTCGTCCATCGGCAAGAATGTTAAAAGCGAAAGGCAAGTTTTAACGTCGGCGTCGTCAACATTGCGCCAATATTGATAGAAATCATAAGGCGAAACTTTTTCTGCGTCAAGCCATAACGCGCCGCCCGCAGTTTTGCCCATTTTTGTACCGTCGCTTTTCGTCAAAAGTTTGTTCGTCAAGCCGAAAACATTTCTGCCTGTTTTGCGGCGAACAAGTTCCACGCCTGCAATTATGTTCGACCATTGGTCATCGCCGCCTAATTGCATTTCGCAGTTGTATTCGGAATTTAATTTATAAAAATCGTACGCCTGCATAACCATATAATTAAACTCAAGAAAAGTTAAGCCTTTTTCCCAACGTTGCTTGTAACATTCGGCGGCAAGCATTCTGTTTACGGTAAAATTTGCGCCGACTTCGCGCAGGAGTTCAATATAGCCGAGCTTGCGCAGCCAATCGCCGTTATTAACCATTAACGCCTTGCCGTCGCTAAAATCAATGAAACGCGCAATTTGTTTTTTGAAACATTCGCAGTTATGCTCAATCATTTCGTCAGTTAAAACTTTGCGCAAATCCGAACGCCCCGAAGGGTCGCCAATCGTGCCCGTGCCGCCGCCAACTAATGCAATGGGGCGGTGTCCTGCGCGTTGCATATGCGCCATTACCATTAACGCTATAAAATGTCCCGCGTGCAAACTGTCAGCCGTCGGGTCAAAGCCAATGTAAAACGTTACGGATTTTTCGCCGAGCATTTTTCTAACTTCGGCTTCGTCCGTGCATTGCGCAATGAAGCCGCGTTCTTTCAAAGTGTCAAATACATTTTCTGTCAACAAACTCTCTCCTTTAATTAAAAAATTTTTTGCCGCTGAATTATAACAAACAACGCAAAAAAAATCACGAATTATATTTTTTTATACCGTCGAGCAGAATTTTAACTTTCAGCCTGATATTTTCTTGAAATGGAATCGGTAACTTGCTGAAAGCCGCCGCTTGGTAGATTGAATGGAACATTTCCGAAATTAAATCAACCGAAATATCTTGGCGAATTTCGCCCAAATTTTGCCCGCGTTCGATTATTTCTTCAAAGATTCTTTTAAAATCGGGCGAAAGATTTTTCGGCAACTGTTCGGGCTTGTCTGAATGTTTAACCGCGCTCGCCAAAAGCGGCAATATAAATCTGTTTTCGTCGATAAGCCGCGCGGTACTCATTGCGCAAAATTCCAACAGTTCCAATGACGATGAATTTTTTTGCGCCATTAAATCTACGCGCTCTTCAACTTCCGTGAAAAGTTCCTTCACGATTGACATTAAAACTTCTTCTTTTGAGTTGAAATAATTGTAAAAAGTGCCGACTCCCAAATTTGAATTGTTGGTAATGTCAGCAACCGAAGTATGCGCAAAGCCGCGCATTTTGAATTGATTCATTGCCGCGTTTAATATGGTTTGACGATTTTGATTTTTGTTGACTTCTCTTTTGCCTGCCACGATTAAACACCTCTTTTTCAGGGCTCAAGGTTTTTAATTTATTTTAAATTTTAATTTTAAAATGTTCTTTCTTTTTTCCAAAGCAAAAAAAGAAAGAACCAAAGAAAAAGTGCTTTTATCGCCCGTCAGGCCGCTCGGTTTCAATAACGCTCGTAGTCAGTGAGCCCCTTTTGGGGGCGCAAACTTTTTCCTACGCTTCTAAAAAATAGTAAGCTGCGGCTGGGAGACGGGCGTATTACCAGCATTAACGAGTTGCACTTTCAGGCTTGTAAAGTAGCAAGTGCCGCGCATCCTGCGCGACTTTTTACGGGGCGCACGTCCTGTGCGCCCCTCCTTGCCTACTGCCTAAAACTATTGCCCAATTTTTTAAATTTGAAACGAGTATTTTTTTCAAGGTAATTAAAGGCGTACGGTGCAAGAAATGTTATCGTAATGAACGGCAGAAAACCTTTGCAAAATTCATAGAAAAATTTAAAGCCGGTTAATTTTATCAGCAACAATAAAACCATTGCCGCGCCGCCGACCGCGCAACCAATAATTGCCCGTCGAATTTTCACGCCAATATCAACATTGGTATTGAAATTTATAAATTTTTGCTCCAACGCCGCGCCAATCAAAAATCCTAAAGTGCCGCCGATACTGTCCATCGAATCCAACTTCGCCGCCGTCGCAGATACTATAATTTTTCCGTCAAGATAATCTATTGGATACGATTTCGCCAAAATGTAAATTGCCGAAATGACGCAAAAAATTATTCCTGCAACAAATGCATTTTGTTCAAAAATTTTATCGCGGTCCATTCTGTCAAAAAGTTTGTCCGCCAAAAATATTACCGCCAAAGTTTCAACTATCGCAACCAAAACATCTTGCGGCGTATGTACACCCAAAAAGTTTCTCGAAAATGCAACCGCCAAAATTATCAGTGCGCAGGGGATTATTAACAGCGGATATTTTTTTCTGTAAATGTACGCAATCCCGCCGTAAATTGCCGTTGTAAATTGCGTATGTCCTGAAGGCATTGAATAACTGCTTGCTTTTTTCATTGCATCGCCTGCGGGATTTATTTCTGAATCTAAAATCCACGGGCGATACACGCAGAAAGTATCTTTAATTAAAACGTTGATAAGCCGCCCGAATGACATTACCGCAATTAAAAATAATCCTGCGCGACGGCTGATACACCAAAATAAAATTCCCGGTATTATTGCAGAAAGCGAGCTTGTAGGAATTTTTGTTATCAGCGTCAAGAAAAATTCTAAGCCGCCGTAACTTTCGCGCAGTTCCTGCAACCACAGCAAATATTGCATATCCATTGAAAATCAATTATCCTTTCGCATCTTCAAGGCGCGTTTGTTCCAATTCCTTTTCCATACAATCTTGCACAATAACTATTGCCTGTTCCAAAATTTCGCCGTCAACTTTTTCAATCGGCTCCTTGCTTGCGTTTGCAATATCCACAACCGCCATTGCCAATGCTACGTGAGTTGCAATCGCGGTTGCAGGCGTACCTGTTTTTTCTTGGAAGTTAAGCAAAAAATTTCTCAACAAAAAAGTTACGTCAAAATTATCTGCGTAACTGGCCGCAAGGTTATTTTGATAATTTTTGTCTGACGCCGCAATTACACCGCGAAAATTTTTTTCTTCGCAGTAATTCAAAAAGTCGTCAATAATTTTTTTCAAATCTTTGTTTTCCATATTCGCACCTCATTTTAAAGATTAACTTTGCGCGCTTTATCCAATTCAAAGTCAATGAGTTGGCGTACGACTTTTGCCGCCTCTTCAAGCGTTTCAATGTCAACTTTTTCGGCATTTTCTTTTTTATTTTTGTCAACGTCCAACGCCGCCATTGACAACGCCAAATGTGTAACTGTAAGCGTTGAAGGAATTCCCGTTGAATCTTGCAGCCGCTGAAAAATATTTCTGATTAATGACACTGCTTTTAAATAATCTGTAGCGAGCCCGATTTTCGGTTGACCTTCGCTCGGCGCAATTATTGCCATTCCCTGACATTTTTTCGCTTTACATTTTTTTACAAAAGTTTCAATCATTTTTTCCAATTCTTTATCGTCCATTTTAAAACCTCAAATCAAAATTTTTTACTGTAATATTGGCGAAATTTCTTCAAAAGTTTGTTTCTTTTCAAGCAGGGCGTGTGAAATATAAATATCTACAACTTCTTTAACGAATTGCCCGACTTGAGTTAAAGTTTCGGCGTCGAGGTCTGAAATTTTTCCTTCAAATTCAGGTTTTAAAGTGCCGATAGCAGATGTTATCGCCAAAAAAATAAGCATACTGATTGCAGGAATTTTTGTTCTATCCTGAAAATGTTTAAACCAATAGCTGATTAAAGTCACTGCCTCAAAATAATTTGCGTGCGCACCGGTTTTTATCAGTTGGCAATTTTTGTCGCCAATCATTACTACGCTTTTAAAATTTTTTTCTTTACAGGCGTCAATAAATTTATCTAATAAATCGTCAAATTCTTTATCTTTCATTTTTCACCTCAAATTAAAAATAATTCGCTGACAAAGACAATCGCGCAACATAAAACCGCCACTTGGAACAAAGATGCGCCGAAAAAAGCCGCCGCTATTCCGAATACCAACGCCGCCGCGCCCGAAATTTCCGACTGCGTAGCGTGAATTATTGCGGGGAATGTCATTACCGCCAATGTTACGTACGGCACATAGTACAGGAAGGAGCGCACTTTGACATTTTTAATTTCTGTACGAATTAAAGTCAGCGGCAAAATTCGTATCGCCAAAGTTACCGCGCTCATTATCAAAATATAAATGTAAATTTCGTTTGTCATTTATTTTGCTCCTTGACGGGAAATAAAATTGCCGCCGCGCCCGAAATTATAAGCGTCAAAAAAATTGTCCGCGTGCCCGCCGAAATTATTCCGCTTAAAAAAGTTTCTGCCAAAAAGCTTGCTGCAAAACTTATTGCAACGCACCCCGCAACGATTTTATCTTTTCGCGCAGGCGGAATTATTATAGCTACGAACATTCCGTACAAGGCAACGCTCAGCGCACTGACTGCGGAAGAAGGCAAAATATTTCCTGCAACAATTCCCAACGCCGTACCGATTGACCAGCCGGGCAGCGCAGTCAACATTGCGCCATAATTATAAAATGGATTCAGCCAACCTTTACGCGCTATCGTTATTCCAAAAATTTCGTCCGTCATATCGAAGCCGACAAAAATTCTGTGATAAAACGGCGTCTTCGGCGAAATTTTTTGGCTGACAACCGCACTCATTAATAAATATCTTGCGTTTGCAATGAATGTCATTATTGCAACTTCAACGTACGGCGCGTGCACGGCAATTAATGCAAATCCTACGTATTCGCCGGCAGAGGCGTTATTTAATAAACTTGTCAAAAATCCTTGAAACGGCGTTAAACCGACGTGCCGCGCCATTATTCCAAGCGTAAATGAAACTACGAAGTAGCCGAGCCCTATCGGTATTCCGTCCCGAAAACCTTCGGCAAGTGCCTGTTTGTTTTCTTTTAACATTTTTTGTTTTTGCTCTTAGGATATTAAAAAATTTTTTATATTTCATTTAGTTTAAATGTTCTTTCTTTTTTCCAAAGCAAAAAAAGAAAGAACCAAAGAAAAAGTGCTTTTTATCGCCCGTCAGGGCCGCTCGGTTTCCAGTACGCACTTAGTAACAGACGGCCCCCTTGGGGGCCTCTACTTTTTTCTACGCTCGTAAAAAAGGTCAAGCTGCGGCTGAGAGACGGGCGAATATTACAACCGTTAACAGGTTGCAGTTTTTAGCTTATTAGTCAGAATTTGCCGCGCGTCCTGCGCGAGGGTACGAGGCGCACGTCCTGTGCGCCTCTCTTTATTTTTTCTAATTAAATGTCAAGATTTTTTACCAGCAAAGCGTTTTCTTCGATAAATTGGCGGCGCGGCGCAACTTGGTCGCCCATTAAAATTGTAAAAAGTTCATCCGCCTCCGCCGCGTCTTCAATGTCAACCCTTAACATTGTACGTGCCGCAGGATCCATTGTCGTTTCCCAAAGTTGTTCGGGATTCATTTCGCCCAAGCCTTTGTAACGTTGCACGGTTACGCCTTCGCGCCCGATTTCGTCAAGCTTTTTTGTTAAAGCGTCATCGCTGTAAGTGTACCAATGATTTTTGCCCTTGCGAACTTGATACAAAGGCGGTTGCGCTATATAAACGTGCCCGCGCTCAATCAGCGGTTTCATATATCTGTAAAAGAATGTTAAAAGCAATGTGCGAATGTGCGCACCGTCAACGTCGGCATCTGTCATAATTATAATTTTGCTGTAGCGGCGTTTTGAAATATCGAAGTCGTCGCTGATTCCCGTACCAAAAGCGGTTATCATCGTGCGAATTTCGGCGTTGGCAAAAATTTTATCAAGGCGCGTTTTTTCAACATTTAAAATTTTGCCGCGCAAAGGTAAAATTGCCTGAAAGCGTCTGTCTCTGCCTTGCTTGGCGGAGCCGCCCGCGCTGTCGCCCTCGACAATATAAATTTCGGCTTTATCGGGGTCTCTAACCGAACAATCAGCCAATTTGCCCGGCAAGCTTGAAACTTCCAATGCATTTTTACGGCGCGTAAGTTCGCGCGCTTTTCTTGCCGCTTCACGGGCGCGTGCCGCCATTACTGCCTTTTCCAAAATTTGTTTTGTAAGCGCGGGATTGTCTGTAAAAAATTCACTCAAGCCCTCAACAGTAATTGAACTTACAAGCGAACGAATTTCAGTGTTGCCGAGTTTAGTTTTAGTTTGCCCTTCAAATTGGGGATTGTGCAACTTGACGCTTATTACGGCGGTTAAACCTTCGCGCACGTCATTTCCATCCAGCGGCGCGTCAGTGCTTTTTACCAAATTTAATTTTTTTGCAAAGTCGACTGCAACGCGCGTTAAAGCGGTTTTAAAGCCCGCCAAATGTGTACCGCCTTCTTCGGTGTTGATATTGTTGACGTAACTGAAAATATTTTCTTGGTAGCTGTCATTGTACTGCAGCGCAATTTCAACAACTGCGTCATCGCGCTTGCCGTTAAAATAAATCGGCTCGGTATTAATTTTAACTTTTTTGCGGTTGAGGTAGGCTACAAATTCGCTGATACCGCCTTCAAAATGGAAAATATGTTCCCTGCCTTCGGGACGTTTATCTTTCAACGTGATTGTAATTCCGCTGTTCAAAAATGCAAGTTCGCGCAGGCGATATTTCAAAGTATCGTAGTTAAAATTTGTAACGGTAAAAATTTCGTCATCGGGCACAAAATGTACGGTTGTCCCTGTATTTTCAGCCGCGCCGATAACTTTCAACGGTTCAACGGTGTTGCCGCGTGAAAAAGTTATGCGGGAAATTTTGCCGTCGCGTTTAACTTCAACTTCCATAGATTTTGAAAGAGCATTGACGACAGAAACGCCGACGCCGTGCAAGCCGCCGCTGACTTTGTAACCGTCGCCGCCGAATTTGCCGCCCGCGTGTAAAACTGTCAAAACAACTTCAACTGCAGGCTTGCCGCTTTCGTGCATATCGACGGGAATACCGCGCCCGTTATCTGAAACTGTAATTGAATTGTCGCTTTCAATCGTCACATTAATTTCAGTGCAAAAACCCGCCAACGCCTCGTCAATGGAATTGTCAACAACTTCGTAAACCAAATGATGCAAGCCGCGTTCAGAAGTCGAGCCGATGTACATTCCCGGACGAAGGCGAACAGCTTCAAGTCCTTCCAAAATTTGAATTTGATTGGCGTCATATTCGCCTTCAACCGCGCTGACTTGTGCGTTTTCAATATCTGAATGAATTTCTATTTCTTCATTAGATTCGGTGTCGAATAAATTTTCGTTGTCAAAATTTTTTTCTTCCACGTTATTACCTCCAATAAAATTAAAGCGCAAAAAGTTTATCACATTTTCTTTGAATAGGGAATAGCAATAATTTTTACAAAAAATAAAATTTATTGTCAAGTTAAATAAGATATAAGAAATTTTGACAAAAAAAATAAAGGGCTTGAATTTTTTCAAGTCCTTTTAAATTTTATAAGCGTCGTCTATCGCCGTCCATTAACATTTGCGTAATTTGCGCGGCTTGACTGGATTCCATTTTCGCCAAAACTTTGCCGGCGTTACTTTCGTCCATTTTCTGCAAAATCAAAACAACCGTATCAATATTCACGCTGTCAAGAGCTTTAGCGGCTTCTTCGGGCTTCATATTGTCATAAATTCTTGCAAGTTTTGAAATACGTTTTTTCTCGGCGGCTTCGCGCACCTTCGCCTGTTCTTCCAAATCTTTTTGAGAAACTTTGACTTCTTTAGATTTTTTCGGCTCGGCGGCGGGCGGCGGCGCGGGTCTGTTAGTTGCAACTGTAGTTGACTCGGGCGGCGTTTCAGGTTCTGGTTCAGGTTCGGGCGGCGGCCAAACAACGCCTTCAGGAACTTCAAAATATTCAAATATCCCGCCGTAACCTACAAGCGGCAATTTGTACAAACCGACTTTTTCATTTGCCCATTGGAGCTTTTCGTCCACTACCGCGCGATCCAAAACTTCAAAATGTATTGCGGCGAATAAGCCGCCGCCTGCCAAAAATAATAATACGAATAATATCAAAAAAAAGTTGCGGATTTTCTGAAAGAGAGTTTTTTTCTTAGCCATATCGTACCGCCTTTCTAGTTAGCGTAAAAATCCAAAACGCGCCCGACGTAATTTTGAGTTTCACTGTAAGGCGGAACGCCGCCATATTTTTTAACTGCGCCTGGTCCTGCGTTGTACGCGGCGACGGCGTGGCTGACATTGCCGTTAAATTTATCCAACATTTGGCGCAGATATTTTACGCCGCCTTCAATATTTTGTTTTTTGTCGTAGGGGTCAACGCCGAGACTTGCCGCAGTTTCAGGCATAAGTTGCATTACGCCGATAGCTCCAACGCTTGAAATTGCGCCCTGATTCAAATTCGATTCAGCTGTTGCAACGGCTTTTACAAGATCACTTTCAACGCCGAATTTTCGTGCGGCGCGTTCAATCATTTCTTCAGTTGAATTGCTTGAAGAATTTTCATTGCGGCGGCTTGAGGCACTTTTAACCAATTCTGTTTGATAAACGCCTGAATCTTCTTCGGGTAATTCAAAAGTTTCGACTGCATTTCTTTCAGTTAAAGCTGCTGAAACTTTTTTTGCATTGACGGCGGCGTTTTCATTGACGGGCGGGAGTTTATTTTCTGCCAAAAATTCTTCAATCGGCTTGATATTTTTTAAAATGTCAGGTTGTTTCGCCATTTCTTTTTCAAGGACTGTTTGAAAATCTGCGCCGTGAATTTTGCCGCCGAATTGGTTTTCAATATCTTTAATGCGTTGCTGAATTTCGGCAATTCGACTCAACGCGGAAATTCTTTCTATTCCGTCAAGACTGCTCATTAAAATTTCTCCTTTCGTACACTAAATGCTAATTCTGCCGCCGAAAAAATTTTCCTGCCAAAAATATTTCGTGCGAAGAAAATAAAATTAAGCCTGCCGAAAATGTAATTGCGTGCCGAGTTCGTCAAGAAATTTTTGTTCTTCGGCGAGTGCCGCCGCATTGTATTCGCGCAGGCGTTTTTCTTTGAGTTGTTCGATACTTTTTAAGTAGGTCATAACTTCCATAAGTTTTTTTAATTTTTGTTGACGCTCCTGCATTGTTTTCAAAATTAATTGTTGTTGCTGTTCGATTTGTTCGCGCTTCCAATTAAAAAAATTATTGTACGTAACAATAACGCCGACCGTGACGGTTTTACCTTCGCCCGTCATTTCGGCGTATTCTGTTTGAACTTCCTGCAGTTCGTGCAACAATTCCTGCAAGTGCGCGCGGTGTTCCTCGAGCCTGCGCGAAACTTCCGCAAAAGCCATTTCGGCTTCATCTTTTTTTCTGCGCGTAACGTTTAAAAGCGTTTCGAGTTGGAATTTAAATTTTTTCATAGCATTTGCCGTAAACCTGCCAAATCGCCAAATTTTAGATTTTTTGCAAGGGGTATACATTTATACTAAAAAGAGTTTGAAGGGGGCGTAGCGGCGAAATTTGACGCCTTGCGCGGTTTCTTTGAAGGCGTGCTCTCTTAATCGATTTTAAAACTTCCAAAGAAAATTTTAACCCCTAAAACCTGACACCTAAAACCTAATCAGCCTGCCGCCAAAGGTTGCCCCGAAATTGCAACAAGTTTTTTCTTTGTAACTTCGTAAGTATCAACTTCAAAAATTCCCTGACAAAGGAAACCGTTAATAGCGTCAATTTTTGCAATAGCGGCATCAATTCGTTTGCTGGAGCCTTTGACGTACGCGCCGATATGAATTAAATCTTCAGCGTCCCTGTAAGTTGCCATAAGCGCGCGCATATTCTGCGCGGCTTGCAAATGTTCGGGCGTTACAACTTCATTCATTACGCGGCTTACACTTCCCAAAACGTCAATAGCGGGAAAATGATTTTGCGCGGCAATGTTCCTGTCTAAAACTATGTGCCCGTCAAGAATCGAGCGCACGGCGTCAGCAATAGGTTCGTTCATATCGTCGCCGTCAACCAAAACTGTATAAATTCCCGTGATAGAACCTGTATCGCTTGTGCCTGCGCGTTCAAGAAGGCGCGGTAAAAGTGCAAAGACTGAAGGCGTATAGCCGCGCGTTGCAGGCGGTTCGCCAATCGTTAAACCAACTTCACGTTGCGCCATTGCAAAGCGCGTTACAGAATCCATCATTAAAATAACTTTATGCCCGTTGTCCCGAAAATATTCCGCAATAGCCGTTGCAGTCATTGCGCCCTTGATTCTGACAAGCGCGGGCTGGTCTGAAGTTGCAACAACTACAACCGCGCGCTTTAAGCCTTCTTCGCCCAAATCACGTTCGATAAAATCTCGCACTTCGCGCCCGCGTTCGCCGACAAGCGCAATAACTGAAATATCAGCTTCAGTGTTACGCGCAATCATTGAAAGGAGCGTAGATTTTCCAACGCCCGAGCCCGCCATAATTCCAATTCTTTGCCCGCTGCCCATTGTAATTAAACCGTCAACTGCGCGAACGCCGACATATAAATTTTCGTGAATGCGCGGGCGCGTCAAAGGCGGCGGTGGCGGTGCTTGCAAGGGGTATTCAGTTTTGGAACTGATTGGCGGCAAGCCGTCCATTGGATTCCCCAAGCCGTCAAGTACGCGCCCCAAAAGTTCTTCGCCGACTCTTACTCGCAATGTTGTTTGCGCGGCTACAACTTCGCAGCCGGGACCAACGCCTTGCATTTCGCCGACGGGCATTAACATAACTTTTCCTTCACGAAAACCGACAACTTCAGCGGGAATTGGTTTAGCATTCGGCGTTTTGGGGTAAATGTAGCAAAGTTCGCCGACGCTTACGGCGGGGCCGCTCGTTTCAATTACCAAGCCGACAACTTGCACAACTTTTCCCGTTAGTTTTATAGTTTTAGTGTCGCCGATGACTTCGGTTAATTTTTTTAAGCTTATATCGTTTTTTATCATATTTGCCTCCGCGTCGAATTTTGAATTTTTTATAGCAAATATTTTTAGCCGTGTCAATAAAAAAAGTGCGCCGAATTTTACAGCGCACTTGCAAATTTTATTTAAAAATTTATACGCCAAAAGTTTTGGCAACGTTTACAAGTTCTTTTCTAATTTTGATATGTTGCGGGCAAACTTCTTCGCACGCGCCGCACTTAATGCAATTACTTGCAGATTCTTTGCCGTGCATTTTGACAAGCCAATTTTCTTGTTGTTTTGCAGTAGCAAGGTCGCGGTACAGCGTGTACATATTCATTGCTGTAAAGGAGCCGGAAATTCCGATATTTTGCGGACAAACTTTCGCGCAGTAGTTGCAGGTTGTACAGGGGATAATTGGAATTTCTGACAAAACGCGCCGCGCCTCTGCAACGGTAGCTTTTTCGGATTCGTCAAGCTTTTTAAAATTTTCCATATAGGAAGTATTATTTTCCATTTGTTCAAGGTTGCTCATACCTGAAAGGACAGTAATAACGCCGTCGAGGCTTGCCGCAAAACGAATAGCCCAACTTGCAAGGGAAGCGTTGGGATTGGCTTTTTTGAAAACTTCAGCAACTGCGTCGGGCGGATTAGCCAACATTCCGCCTTTGACGGGTTCCATAATTACAACGGGCTTGTTATGTTTTCTTGCGACTTCATAAACGCCGCGCGATTGAATAGCGGGGTTTTCCCAATCGGCATAATTAATTTGCAACTGTACAAATTCGGCTTCGGGGTGTTTGTTCAAAATTTCGTCCAATTCTTCGGGCGTGGAATGGAAAGAAAAGCCGACGTGTTTAATTTTTCCTGCGGCTTTTTGTTCAAGTACAAAATTCCACAAATCGAAACGCTCAAAATATTCCGTGCGGTGTTCGCCCAAATTGTGCAATAAGTAAAAATCAAAATATCCTGCGCCCGTCTGTTTCAAAGAAGTTTCAAATTGCGCGATTGCGTCTTCACGAGTTTTGCAGTTAATCCACGCCGCGTTTTTTGTTGCAAGTTGAAATTTTTCACGCGGATAACGTTCAACCAACGCTTGGCGAATTGCATCTTCGCTGCCTGCATAAGCCCACGCCGTGTCAAAGTACGTAAAACCTTTCGCCAAAAACATATCTACCATTTGCTTAACTTGTTCGACGTCGATAACGTCATTTTTTTTCGGTAGGCGCATAAGCCCGAAGCCGAGTTTTTTAATTTCTTCTCCCAAATAAGCCACGTTAAAACCTCCTCAAAAATTTTTTATACTACACATTAAAATTTTAGCAAAGTCAAAAAAATTTGTAAATAAAAAAGCGGCTCAAAAATTGCCGCGTCTTTTTTCACTATCAATCTAATCGACCAAATCTGCAACAGTGGCGTTTGTTGCTTTAATTAAATCCTGCGCCGAAAGAATTAATTGCATACCGCGTTGCCCTGCGCTGATTGAAATTTTTTCGTGCGTCAAAGCTTTACTGTCCAAAAAAACAGGATAATCTTTTTTTGCGCCGAGCGGCGAACAACCGCCGCGTACATAGCCCGTTAAAGGCAAAAGTTCTTTCAAGGCAATCATTTCAACAGATTTATTGCCGCTAGCCTTCGCCAAATGTTTTAAATTAATTTCGTCGTTGCCGTTGATAACCGCCATTAAAATTCCCGTTTTGTCGCCGCGCGTTACCAAAGTTTTAAAAACGGTTGAAATATCAATTCCCGCTGTTTCTGCAACGTGTACCGCCGATAAATCTTCTTCGTCAACTTCGTAAGTTTTTATTTCGTAGGGAATTTTCAGCTTGTCCAAAATTCGCGCGGCGTTAGTCTTTTTAATTTTCGTCATTTTTGAATTACCGTCTCAAGCGCAATTTTTACCATATCGTTAAAATCAGTTTCACGTTCTGCCGCTGTTGCGTGTTCGTCTCTTATGATATGGTCGCTTACAGTGAAAATTGCCAATGATTGAAGCTGCGCGCCCGCCGCCAATAAATAAAGCGCGGCAGTTTCCATTTCAATCGCCATAATTCCATACTGAATCATTTTTTCGTTAAGCGTCAATCCGTTCGCCGAATAAACGCCGTCTTTGTCGTTATAATCGTTGTAAAATCTGTCACCGGAAATGACGTTGCCGACTTTGACGGGGATATTTAAATTTCTTGCGTTGGCAACCGCGCGGCTCAATAAATCAAAATCTGCAATCAGTGAAAAATTAATTGCGCCGCCGAATGTTTTTTCAACAATTGAAGAATCAGTTGACGCTCCACTTGCAATAAAAACTTCGCGCAGATTTAAATTCGGGTGCATACCGCCGCAAGTGCCGACGCGGATTAATTTTTTTGCGCCGTAAACGTTTATTAATTCACTTACATAAATTGCAAAGGAAGGAATACCCATCCCCGTACCCTGAATTGAAACGGGGACGCCTTTATATTTGCCCGTGAAGCCGTACATATTACGAACTTCATTGTACTGTTTAACGTCACTTAAAAAATTTTTTGCAATAATTTTTGCGCGGACGGGGTCGCCCGGCAATAAAACTCTTTCGGCAATATCTCCTATTTCCGCCGAATTGTGCGGTGTTGCCATTAAATTTCCTCCTTCAATAAATTGTGGAAAAATTAAAAAACTGCTGACGGTTAAGCCGGTTAATTTTATAAATTTTCGCCTTGAAAGATTTATTTTAATTTACCTTGATAAATAATTTTTAAAAAATTTTCTTCAGATTCAAAGGCGGCAGAAAGTAAACCTGCTCGATTTAAACCTACAAAAATTGCAGCGGCTTCGGCTTGACAGTTAACAGATTTTTTTGGATTAAATTCAATATCGGTAAAAGCATCATAATTTAAAATTTTTTCGGCAAGTTCATTTTGAAGACTTAAAGCGTGTATGTACAGCCAATTATAAAAATAAGTTTTCGGCTCAAGCGGAAATGTTCTTTTGAAAAATTGAAATTCTTTAAGCGTGCCGCTGTTTTTTAAGCGGGAATCAGTTTTCGCTTCGCGTGAAGATTTATACAGCAAATCTTTAAAAGGTCCGCCGTACTCAAAAACCTTACTGCTTTGAAAGGCACTTTCTACAGAAAAAGTTTTATCGGCTTTGTTGGTTTTAACTTGCAAATTAAACGCGCTTAATTTTACGCCGATTAAATCTTCACTTTTTGAGGAAATTTCCAATACAGATTTTTCAGGGGATAAATTTTTAAAAGCCGCGTGCAAACTGCGAATACTCAAAATTTTTTGCTTTGCAGAAAAACCGGGATAAAATTTAAATTCCACGTCTACGCGCTGAACGTACGGGAAATTTTCAAGTGCAATGTAAACAGGTCTGTTAGCCATAATAATTTTACCAGTCCTCATCGTCAATATTTATAGAATAGCTCCGAAGTGTCCAAAATTCCCAATCGTGGCGCGGAGCAAAATAATCCCTGTCTACGATACAAGAAATATTAGTTCCCGTGAAAAGGTAAGAATTTTCCTGTAAATTTTTGTAATTGTCGAAAATAATTTTGTCAAAATAATGCAAAGGAATTGAATCAAAGCAAAGAATTTCGGCTTGCGGGTCGGTAGTTTCGTTATCCGCCAATCTGCGTTCCAAACGTGAACTGCCTGTCGGTTCATAAAACATTTCGTTAAAAGCGGCAAGAGTTTTTCTTTGTTCAAGCAGAATATTTCTAACAGCATTGCTTGCCGCGTTGGTATGATGAAAAGCTAAATCCAAATTGCCCAAAATTTTTTCGGCATTGAGAAGAATCACGCAATAATTATCGGAATTTCTGCGGTACTTGTAAAACATTCTGTAATTCGGAAAAGTTACCGAAAGAGAAATTGCATTATTGAAACCGTCGAGCCGCTGTTCATCATTATAACTGTAAAAAATTCCGATTAAATCAAGAAGAGCGCGGGACTTCAGCCCCCCGTTGATTGACAATGCAAGGCAAATTTTCAATTTGCGTGAAATGAACAAGATATTCAATCCCGCGTGCCTTTGCTGCTTCTGCAATAGTCATTTTAATTTTACTTCCCTAAAAATCTTCGTTGTTTAAAATCTTTGAATAAATGTAACCTTCCCTAACGCCCGAATCGCTGTAAATAATTTGGTTGCTGCCGAAACGTTTAGCAAGTACGTCGGCAATTACCAAGCCCGGCATAAATGTATGCATACGTTCGGAAACATTTTTCATTAATAAAATTTTGTCGGGAACAATCAGCTCGTGGTCGCGTTGAAAATGTTGCAAAATGTCATGAATCCTGCGTACGTCCATTCGCATATTTTTTCGCGGCATCCCGTACATAGCGTTATAAAGAGCCATTGCGCCCTTGAAAGTGCCGCCGATACCGCAAATTTGCGCGTGCGAAACGTAGCGAAATTCTTCAACCGCGCTGATTGTAGCTTCTGCTTCCGCGTACATTTCTTCGCATTCAGCCGCGCTCGGCAAAATATGAATCCCCGTGTAGCGCGTATGAAAACTCAAAGAACCTATAGGCAAGCTGACTTTAACTTTAATTTCGTGTTTTTCAAAGTAAACAATTTCGGTACTGCCGCCGCCGATGTCAATCAATAAGCCGCTGTCGTCTGGCAAATCGTGCGTTGCACCGATAAAGTCAAAAGTTGCCTCGTCATTGCCGCTCATCAAATGAATATTCGTCCCCGTGCGGTAGGAAATTTCTTCAACTGCATTGTAGCCGTTAATGGAATTGCGAAGAGCCGCCGTTGTAAAAGCGGTAACGCGGTTTATTCCCAATTCGTCCAAAAAATATCTGTAATCCGAAATGACTTCAATAACTTTGTCAATCCCCGCGCGCGTCATATAGCCGTCTTTGACGTACGACGCAAGCCCGACGGGATTTTTGCGCTTCATAAGCATTTCCACGCGGTCGCCGTCAATTTCGTAAATAGCCATTCTGATTGTATTTGAGCCGACATCAATCATAGCATAAAGCAATTTCTTCACCGCCTTTTGAACTTTTTTGTTTATTCGTGAAAAGTTGCAGTTATTCCTTTTTTGAATACGTGTTTTATTCTGCGGCGGTTTTTTATTTAATTTTTAAAATTTTATATGTTCTTTCTTTTTCCAAAGCAAAAAAGAAAGAACCAAAGAAAAGTGCTTTTTTCCCGCCCGTCAGGGCCGCTCGGTTCAAGTACGCACTTAGTGACAGGATGCCCCCTTTGGGGCGCAAACTTTTTCCGACGCGCCAAGATTACCGCAAGCTGCGGCTTTAGTGACGGGCGGGGTTTTCTTTTCACTAGGGGTTGTTGGTAAATTAAAAGTGGATAACAGAAGCGGCAAGATACACAAAATTCAAAAAGCAATCCGCCAATTTGTCGTAACGCGTTGC
>CAJOCQ010000007.1 GCA_905233135.1 uncultured Selenomonadaceae bacterium
TGACAAAGATTTGGAGAAAACAATTTCTTCGCAAGAGGCTATGATTAAAATCTCACATATTCACACCCTTCTTAAACGCTTGTGAATACAGCTTCTCAATAATATTTCATCGCGTCACCAATCTTTCTCTGAAAGAGGCTCGCCTTTCAATAATATTTCATCGCCTCACCAATCTTTCTCTGAAAGAGGCTCGCCTTTCAATAACATTTCATCGCGTCACCAATCTTTTCCTGAAAGAGGCTCCACTTTCAATAACATTTCAACACGTCATAAATCTTTCTCTGAAAGAGGCTCCACTTTCAATAACATTTCATCGCGTCATAAATCTTTCTCTGAAAGAGGCTCCACTTTCAATAACATTTCAACGCCTCACCAATCTTTTTGCTAAAAGAGGCTCCACTTTCAATAATATTTCATCGCGTCATACATCTTTTTCTGAAAGAGGCTCCACTTTCAATAACATTTCATCGCCTCACCAATCTTTTCCTGAAAGAGGTTCCACTTTCAATAATATTTCAACACCATTCTAAAATTTTATTGCGAAAGGAGATTTCCTTTGAAAAAATTATATATTATCGCCCTCGTTCTTATACTTATCTGCGCAGGCGCACTTATCGCTTACGGCACTTATTTAAATAAAGCCGGCGAACAACAAATTGCTACCAGGATGGCTACTCGCGCCGTTCCCGTCAACGCCGCTCTTGCCAAAAACCGCAATATTTTCCCCGCTTTCAACCTTAGCACCGTTAATCTTACTTCCAACGATGTTGCCGACGCCGTTGCTCTTATCGACGGCAGGATTGACGCCGCCTTTGTTCAAAAAAATTCCCCCGTACGACAAGGACAAATTCTTTTCCAAATCGTTAATGAAGATATTCCCATTAAAATTAAAGCCGCTGACGCCGCCATTGCACGCGCGCAGGCTCAACTCTTTCAGGCTAATAATTCTTTCAACCGTTACCAACGCCTTAAGGATAAAAACGCTACTTCTCTTGAAAAGTACGATGAAGCCAGACTTAATTTCGAAGCCGCGCAGGCCGCTCTTAACGAGGCGCAGGCTAATAAGGCTCAATATCTTGTGCAATCTGACAGGCAAAACGTTACTTCGCCCATTGACGGTCAAATTTTAATCCTTTATAAACAAATCGGTTCTTTCGTTACCGCAGGTACGCCCGTGGCTCTTGTCGGCGATTTTTCTACTCTTTACTTTTCTACAACTTTTAATGTTTCCCTTCAAAATATTCAAATCGGCGATATTTTCAACCTCAAGTTCCACAATTCCAATTTTACTAAGGCTTACGATACTGATTTTGCCCCCGGCAATTTGGGCGATGAGCAAATTTTCCCCGCCGCTATTGCCGATATTTCGCCTCCTCTTAATCAGCCCGCTTCCTTGCGCAAAATTATTTTCAAAGTCGATAATTCCGCAGGTATCCTTGAACAGCAGTCTTATAATTCCGTTCAACTTGTTCGCAACAAGCCGCTTTACGCTTTAACTGTTCCGATTTCTGCCGTGCTTGACAATCAGGTTTTTGTTGTTGAAAATGATAAAATTTTCCGCCGCGCTGTTTCTACCGGTGCCAATGACGGCTCTTTTATTGAAGTTACTGCAGGCTTGCGCGAAGGCGAAATTGTTGTTACTTCCCCGCGCGATAATCTTTCCGATGGTTTAAATGTTTCTGTTTCTTTAGGCGGTGATTCTCTTGCAAAGTGATTCTATTTTTTCAAAAGAGGCTTTGGACAAATTACGTTCGCCCGAAAAGCTCGATACTATGTTAAAAATTACCACCCCTGTTACTTGGCTTGCTTTAATTGCTATTCTTGTACTGCTTTTTTCGGTTGTACTTTGGTCGATTTTCGGCGCGTTCACTACCAAGGCGCAGGGCGTCGGCTTAATTATGGATTCGGCAGGCTTGCAGAATATTTCGCACGTTGCTACCGGCAAAATTGCCAAGCTTTTCGTTAAGCCCGGCACTGTCGTTAAACGCGGCACTCTTATTGCTCAATTGGTGCAAGCTGACCAAGCCGCCGATACTTCCCTTGCCAAATACGGCGTTGAGCTTGCTTCTTCCGACCGCGATGCTTTTAACCGCGCCTACCAACTTAATTCCAAAGAATATCAACTTGCCGTTGCTGAAAATGTTTTCAGTGATTTTGACGGCGTTATTTCTGAAGTTATGGTGGACGAGGGTTCTATTGTTCCTGCCGGAAATCCTATTTGCAGCGTCCGCATTACTCATAACATTGACGAACTTTCCGGCTTATTGTACATTTCTCTTGACAATGCCAAGCGCGTTGAACCCGGTATGACCATTCAAATTGCTCCCAATGGCGTTGATACTTCTCAAAGCGGCTCGCTTCTTGGCGTTGTGCGCAGTATTTCCGATTATCCTATTTCTGCGCAGGGCATTTCCCAACATCTTGGTAACCAGCAGCTTGCTTCTTTTGTTCTTCAGCAGCTTAACGGCGCGGTTATGGAAGTGGCTTTTGACCTTGTCAAGGACGCTGATTCCCCCAGCGGTTACCTTTGGACTTCTGTTGTTGGCGAACATAAGCCTGTTTCGCCCGGTACTTTTTGCTCTGCTTCCATTATTGTTGAACGCAAGCCGCCCATTCAGAAAGTTTTCTACAAATTTTCTCAATGGCTTAGGAGCAGATAATTATGCTTGATTTTATATTAAATTTTTTCAAAAACAAATACCGCGTCAAGGTTCCTACTATTTTACAAATGGAGGCTACTGAATGCGGCGCAGCTTCTCTTTCTATGATTTTTGCTCATTACGGTTTATGGCTCCCGCTCGAAACTGTAAGAATTGAATGCGGCGTAAGCCGTGACGGCTCTAAGGCTAGTTTTATTTTACGCGCCGCGCGTCATCGCGGCTGCCAAGCCAACGGCTATAAATTTTCCGCCGACAGAATTAAAGAACTTAATATTTTCCCGCTGATTATTCACTGGGAATTTAATCATTTCGTTGTCCTTGAAGGGATTAAAGGCGACACGGTTTATTTGAATGACCCCGCTACAGGCAGGCGCACTGTTCAATGGAAAGATTTTCGCACTTCGTATACGGGCGTTGCTTTGAATATTGTACCGGGCGAAAATTTTAAAAAGGAAGGCGCACGCTTCAACGTTTTTAAAGAAGTTGCCAAAAAACTTTTGCACGATAAGCCCGCGCTGGTTTTTATTTTGCTTTTAAATTTGGGTATGATAATTCCCGGCTTGGCGTCGCCTGTCTTCACTCAAATTTTTATGGACGATATTTTGACGAAAAAGCACCCCGATTGGTTTTTTAATTTTATGTTGGCAATGACGGTATCGTTTATAGTTTGCGGGGTAATGTCATTTTTGCAGGCGGTAATTTTGACGCGGTGGCAACGCAAATTGACGCTTGCGGATTCGTCAAGTTTTTTTTGGCATTTGTTAAAACTGCCAATGCAATTTTTCCAGCAACGCTACGCGGCGGAAGTTGCAAGCCGCGTAACTTTCAATGAATCTGTTGCAGGCGTACTTTCGGGACCTGCCGCAACTGCAGTTTTAGATTTATTGGTTGCCGTATTTTATTTATTGTTGCTGTTGCAATATGACGTTACTTTAACATTAATCGGCGTAGCGTTCAGTGCGCTGGATCTTGTAGTATTTTTTGCACTGCGCCGACATTTGACTGATTTAAATATGAAGATTCAGCAAGACGCGGGCAAATGTTACGGCGTTACTATGAATGGGCTTTCTATGATTGAGACTATTAAGGCTACTGGCGCGGAAGCGGATTTTTTTGCGAAGTGGGCGGGCTACAAAACCAAAGTGCTTGCCGCTTCGCAAGACGCCGCGCTATGGTCTATGACTGCTACTATCATTCCTACTCTTCTTGGCGGCATTAACGGCGCGCTGATTATGACGCTTGGCGGCTTTTCCATTATGGACGGCGCGCTTACTGCCGGTATGTTTATGGCTTTTCAATCGCTTATGGGCTCTTTCCAAGCTCCTGTCAATGCTCTTTTGGGCTTAGGCTCCACCTTGCAATCTACTGAAATGCAGATGCAACGCCTTAATGACGTTCTTAACTTCCCTGCCGAAAAGACTAATTCTACCGCCGACTTTAACTCTCATTTAAAGGGCGAACTTCAACTCAAAGACATTACTTTCGGCTATTCCCCGTTGGACAAGCCGCTCATTACCGACTTCAATTTACACCTCAAGCCGGGTCGTTGGGTAGCTATTGTTGGTGCCAGCGGCAGCGGCAAGAGTACTGTTGCCAAGCTTGTTACCGGTTTATATAACATTTGGGCGGGCGACATCCTTTTTGACGGCAGACCTCGTACTGATTATGATCCTACTGCTTTTCATAATAGTATTGCTGCCGTTGACCAAGATATTTTCTTATTTAGCGGCGATGTCAATCACAACATTTCGCTCTTTGACGATTCCATACCGAAGGCTGACATTATTCAAGCCGCTAAGGACGCCTGTATTTTTGACGACATTACCGCGCTTGATAAAGGCTTTGATTCTACTGTTTCTGAAGGCGGCTTTAATTTTAGTGGCGGTCAACGCCAACGTTTAGAGATTGCTCGCGCCTTGGCTGTTAATCCTTCACTTCTCATTCTTGACGAGGCTACCAGTGCTCTTGACCCTGTTACTGAATTAAACATTCTTCAAAACATTCGCAGGCGCGGTTGCAGCTGTTTAATTGTTGCTCACCGCCTTAGCACTATTCGCGACGCTGATGAAATTATTGTTCTTCAACGCGGCAGGATTATTGAACGCGGTACTCACCAACAACTTATCGACTCACGCGGATATTATTTTTCGCTGATACAGGAGCGTGATACTGATGAATAAGACTTTGCACGCGGGCGAACGCTTTATTTTTAATGAATACTATACTTTTTCTATACTTACGCGCGGCTCTTTGGAAGTGTACGCGCTTGGCTCTTCCCGCAGAGAATTTTTAATTGAACTTAAAGCGGGCGGCGCGGTTTTTCCTTCGCTTGACGATTTTAAAGAGATTGAATTTGAAGTTTACGCAGTTGAAGACAGCGAATTGGAATTTTTTAATTGGAATGAGTTTGCTGAAGAAAAACTGCGCGAATTGATGTTAAATTGGTTTTCGGAATTAGTAAAAATTGAATGGATTGAACTTTTACTGCTTAAAGGCGACGACACTTTAATAAAGTGGCAAGAAAGAACAATTTTTAATGACGCGCCGCTTTTTGAAACTTTTCGAGACAATCAGGGAATATTATCAATGCTTTTGGGGACGCGCCTTAAAGCGGCTGACAAAAGATTTGAACGGCGGCTTAAACTTCGCAACACCAATGAAAATTTTTTGGTTGAAACGGGAATAAGCAACTTAATCGGCGAACAATTTACAGTTCCCGCAAATTCAGGCAAAGTCGAAGAAGTAACTTTCATTGTGCGTCAAGTTGCAAAGGCTCTTTCTATGCCGCAAGATAATATTAATATTTCTGTTGAAGTTTCGCGAAAATTAACCAAGCAAAAAATTATTGAACGCCTGCTTGAAAGGGGCGGAATGTTTTGGCGCAAAATCGAATTGGAGCCTGATTGGTACAAAAATGACAGCGGCGTTTTTATCGGCGAATATAAAGAACACCTCGCTGCTTTTATTCCAAAAAATCCCGAATCTTACAAAGTTGTTACAGTCGAAGGCGAATTTGATATTGACGATGCACTCGCGCAGGACTTAAACAAGAACGCTTTAATGTGTTACGGCGGTTTCACTTTGCCGAAAATGAAAATTTTAGATTTATTAAAATATATCATTCGGCAATGTTGGAAAGTAGATTATAAAACAGTTTTGTTAATCGGCGTCTTCAGCGGCTTAATCCCGCTCGTTATGCCCATTGTTACTGAAACAATTTTTGCTGATATAATCCCAATTTTAGACAGACAAGGATTGGCAACTGTTACGCAGGTAACGTTAATAACTTCCTTCACAATGGCAAGTTTGGGAATTGTACGAACAATAGCAGTAATGAGAATAACAACGCGAATCGATATGTCGGCAGAGGCGGCACTTTGGGGGCGTCTTTTAAGATTGCCTACAGATTTTTTCAGAAAATTTACGGCGGGCGAATTAGCTTCAAGAATGGGCGGCTTAGGTGTTATCAAAGGCTTAGTAAGTCCTGAATTTATAGCGTCAGTCTTTTCGCTGCTGTTTTCATTTTGGAGCCTGTTTTTAATGTGCTACTACAGCATAAAGCTGACGGCGGTAGCGGTAGTAGTGTGGTTGATATATTGCATAATCACGGCGTTTATATATAGGCGAGTGTTGAGTTACCAGCGGGAATTGATAAAAGCGACGAACGCAGAAGCTGGGCGAGTGCAACAGATATTTGCGGGACTGGGGAAGTTCAAAGAGCACGGTGCGGAAAAGACGGCGTACTGGTTATGGAGCGAAGTATTTGGAGAGACGTGGAAATGGAATTTAGCGTTGCGCTGGCAAGCGAATTACAATGGTATAATAGGTAGCATCCAACCGTTTATCTTAAATATGGCGTTATACTATTTTGCGGTGTACGGAATGGAAGAGATAGTGAATGGGCAGCGGGTGCAAGGTATAACGTACGCGCAATTCATAGCGTTTAGCGCGGCGTTTACGGCGTTTAACGGGACGCTGAATGGTTTTATCCCATTGGTAGGACAATATTTTGCGATACAACCGCAGTTGGAGAATATGAAGCCGATCTTGGAAGAGAAGCCAGAAGCGTACACAGAAAAGACGGAAGCGGGGCCGTTAAGCGGAGCGATAGAGTTTAGGGACGTGAAATTCAGCTACGAAAACGGTGTAGAAGTATTACACGGGATAAGTTTTAAAGTGAGAGCAGGGGAAAATTTAGCGATAGTGGGAAAAAGCGGAAGCGGAAAGAGTACGTTGGTGAGATTACTGCTGGGCTTTGAAAAGGCGCAAAAGGGAAGTATTTTTTACGACAGTTACGAAATGGGGGAAGTGAATTTACCGTCGATAAGGCGGCAGTTGGGAGTAGTGTTGCAGAACGGGCAATTAATGACGGGTGACATTTTTACAAACATAGTAGGGACAAGCAATTTGACGCAAGACGACGCTTGGCGCGCGGCGCAAATGGCAGGAATTGCAGATGATATTTCAATGATGCCGATGGGTATGCAGACGGTCATTTCCGAAGGTTCAAGCAATATTTCAGGCGGGCAACGCCAAAGAATTTTAATTGCGCGCGCCCTTGCCAATAACCCGTCAATCTTGATTTTCGACGAGGCAACCTCCGCGCTTGACAACCGCACTCAAGCTATTGTTACTAAAAGCCTTGAAAGTTTAAAAGCTACAAGAATTATCGTGGCGCACCGCCTTTCGACTATTCGCAACTGCGACAGAATTATTGTTATGGACAGCGGGCGAATTGTTGAAAGCGGCACTTTTGATGAACTCGTTGCAAAGGGCGGAATTTTTTATACACTTGTACAACGTCAAATGGCTTAAATTTTAGGTTTCAGGTATCAGGTTTCAGGTTTTAGGTTTTAGGGAACTGAAAAAACCGCCCGTCACTAAAGCCGCCGCGCGCGGTAACTCAGATGCGTCAGAAAAATTAGAGGTCCCAAAGGGGACCGCCTGTTACTAAGTGCGTACAGAAACCGAGCGGCCCTGACGGGCGGCGAGTTTTTTTCTTTTAGGTGGCTTTTCTTTTTTTACAAAAAAAGAAAAACCACATTTAAAAAAATTTTTGCTTCGGAAAAAGAAAGTACATTTATAAATTTAATAATTTAAACATAAAAAAAATTACCGTCGAAAATTCGGCGGTTTTTTGTTGCAGGAAAAAATTTATTGGCGGCGAAAATTTTTCTGTGAAATGAGGTAGATTTATGGAAAAAAGTATGGCTTACTGGAATAACTTGGCGGTTGAATCCATAACCGACGAAAACGCTTTTACCGAACTTTACAATCATTTTTTCCCGCGCGTGTACAAATTTCTTTTGGCTAAAACTGCCAACGCCGATATTGCAGACGAAATTGTCAGCAACACTTTTCTAAAAATGTATGAACACCTTAAAGAATACAATTCCAAAAGAGCGGCTTTTTCGACGTGGCTTTATCGTATCGCCGAAAACGAATTAAAAATGTTTTGGCGTTCCAATTACCGTCGCACAGAACACGAAGAAGAATTTGACGAAGAATTTGACCCCGCTGCGCCCGAATTTCAAGAACCCGAAAATATTTTTTTGCAATCTGAAAGAGAAATTCAAATTCGCCGCGCTCTCGAAAAGCTCTCCGAACGCGAAAGAAAAATTATAGAAATGACTTATTGGCTCAATTATCCGCCGCGCAAAATTGCTGAAGTTTTGGATATGACGCCAAATCACGTTAGTGTTGTCCTTAAACGCGCAAAAGCAAATTTAAAAAATTTTCTTGACCCTGCCGCTTGACTTTCAATAAAAATCTGTTAAAATGAAACTGAAAAAAATATGAAAGTTCATCGTAAAAAATTTAAAAATGCTAGTCTAGGGACAGTCTTAAAAGACGCCCTTTCTAAAAAATAACACTAACTGATCGTAGCTCGGCTGAAAAGTCGGGCATTTTATTTTGCAAAAAAATTTTTTTCAGGCTGTCATAATTTTAATTTTGCGGCGTATAATATAGCAGAAAGAAAATTTTAAGGAGTTGTTTGAAATGACTAATGATTATTTAGACAGAGAATTGGCGGCGGTGGATTTTTCAAAGTTCAGCAAGGTTCGAGAAAGTTTACTTGAAACACTTTTGCAAAAACATCGTCAAGATAATTTAAAGGGCTTTAAATCTTTATCGCAGGAAATTTTTACAGAACGTATGACAGATGAAGAATTAGATTACGCGGTTGCAGCGGGCAACCCCGCAGTTATGAATAATCCCGAAAAAAATAATTATCCGCCAAAAAAATTTTAAGCAAAAAAATTAAGCCGTCGCAAGGCGGCTTTTTTTATTGAAACCTGCGCGAAAATAAAGACTAAAGACTAGGGAATAGGGACTGTTGGCAAATTAATAAAATTTTGTTGGCACAAAAGAAAGAACATTTATTAAAATTATTTTCCCAAAAATATTTTATCAACAATCTCTAGGGAATAGTGGAAAAATCCCTAACCCTTAGTCTTTAATTATCTTCGTAAGGGCGGACGCGCAAAGTTAAGCCGCGCACTTCGCAAATTTTTTTGCACTGCTCAATTTCGGCGGGCGGCGTAACTTTGTCAACAATCGTTAAAACAACGCGCGGCACAAAATTTTTAATGTTTTCTGCGAAAGTCAACATTGCGCCAAAAGCTTGCAAGCCGAATTTGGAGCGCGTAATTTGCAGATAACGTTCAGCCGTTGCCGCGTTCAAGCTGATTGAAGCAGTATCTAAAATATTTTTAAAATCCTGTTCAATGTTTCGCCCGTGTTCCAAGTTGCCGAGCCCGTTAGTGTTTAGGCGCGTTGGAATTTGCGGGCGAATTTTTTTTATATATTTCAAAAGTTCCAAAAGTGCGTCAAGCCTTATGGTAGGTTCGCCGAAGCCGCAAAAAACAATTTCTGTTACAATGTCAAGCGGCGCGGCGGCAAGTTCTTTTTTAACTTCGTCAACAGTCGGTTCACGTTCAAGCCATAGTGAATTTTCGGGCGTCATAACTTTTTTTTGGCGCAGGCAAAAAGGACAATCATTGTTGCAACGATTAGTTAAATTAATGTACAAGCCGCGCGGCTTTTCGGCGTTCACGGGAAAATATTTTCCGCCTTCAGTCATATAAATTATCATTGAAATTACCTCCGCAGATATTTTAGCGCAAAATTTGATAAATTCAATTCAAAGTGCTACACTGATAAAAATTTTCAAGGAGTGATTCAAATTAATTATGAAGATTTAATGTTCAAAATTCCTGTAGAATCTGAAACGTATACCAACGATTCAAATTTTGTAATAAGCAAAATAACTTCAATTCTTGACGAAAGAAAAAATATCGGTGATAACAAAATTATACTCAATACAAATTTAAAATTAGGCTTGCCGTTGGAAAATATTAATAAAATTGCAGGTCCTATGATTGAGGCGTGGGCTGTAGAAGTTTTTTCGGGAATACGTGACAATTTAAATAATGCTTATAATTTGATTAATGTTGAGGCGCAAGAAAGACTCGGAATGGCTGATATAATTTTACAATTTAGAAAAAACGCACAAATTATCACGGGAAATGTTGACGTCAAGGCAACTTCAGATGATATTCCAAAAAGCGGCAGAAGTCCCAATATAACTTCATTTTCTCGAATAAGAACAGCTTATGTAAAAAATCCGGATTTTATGTTTATCGTTCTTTCTATAAAGCATAAAGTTTATTCAGAAAGAAATTCTGCAACGGGATTGATTGACGGAATTATGGAAATTGTAAGCTATAATGCTTACGATTTAAAATTTATCAGCGACGAAGATTTGAGTTACAACCCAGCCTTAGGTACGGGGCAAATTCAAATTAAAGATATTCATTATGTAAATTATCAGTACCGTACAACTTGGGAAATGTGCCAACTTTTGGATAAAAAATATTTAAGCAGCAAGCGGCGAACTTTTGAGGATTTTTACAGGGAAGCGAAGAAAAATCAATGGATAAAGAATTGAAAATTATTTGCGGCGATGCTGTATCTGAAATGGCAAAACTCCCAACTGCAAGCGTCAATTTGATAGTTACCGACCCGCCGTATAATTTGAATAAAAATTACGGCGTCTTTCAAGATAATTTATCTTTCAATGAGTATATGGATTTTTCAAGAAATTGGCTGCGCGAGGCAGTGCGCCTGCTTACTGCTGACGGTTCAATTTATGTTTTTATGGGAACACGTTATATTTCTTATCTTTATGTAATGTTGGAACAAGAATTTAAACTTTTTTTCAATTCGTGGATAACGTGGTTTTACACTCAAGGAATTGGCAAAGTTAAAGGTTTTTCGCCGCGTCACGATGATATTTTATTTTTTACCAAACACGCAAAAATTTTTACTTTCAACTTGGATAATATCAGAGTACCGCAAAAATTTTACCGCGCCGTAAACAATATGCGCGGCGCAAATCCCGGAAACGTTTGGGAATTTTCTCATACTCATTATTGCCACAAAAACAGAAAAAATCATCCTACACAAAAACCTGAAGCTCTATTTGAAAGAATAATTTTGGCGTCGTCAAATGAAGGCGATTTAGTTTTAGACCCGTTTATGGGCAGCGGTACTGCAATTCGTGTTTGTCAACAACTCAACAGAAATTGCATTGGAATTGATATAAATCCTGAGTATGTTGAAATGACTGAAAAAAGATTGTCTGAGCCATTCGCAGGTTTCGACAGCATAGACGAAAGAATGTTGCGAACTCCCAAAGGCTTAAAAAATTTATAGACAAATTTATTTTAGGAGGTTTTTGGAATGAAGAAAAATTACAAAATCGAAGTTGACTGCGCCAACTGCGCAAATTTAATGGAAGAGGCAACGAAAAAAACTCAGGGCGTTAAAAACGCAGTTGTAAATTTTATGACGCTGAAAATGCAAGTCGAATTTGAAGACGGCGCGGACGCCAAAGAAGTTATGCCGCGCGTTCTTGAAACTTGCAGAAAAATCGAGCCTGACTGCGAAATTTATTTTTAAGCTAAAAATTATATCTATAAAAAAATTAGCGGCGTTGAAAATTTTTTGACGCCGTTAAAAAATTTTTGGGAAGGTAATTTAATGAACCGTAAGCAAAGAAAAAATCTTTTCAGAATAATTGCCGCCGCAATTTTAATGACAGCGTTACACTTTGTCGAAGTCGAAGGAGCGGCGCGTTTTTGCCTGTATATGGTGCCGTATCTAATCGTTGGCTACGATATTTTACTAAAGGCGGCGCAGGGTATAAAAAATTTGCGCGCCCTTGACGAAAATTTTTTAATGACGGTTGCAACGCTCGGCGCAATAATTTTGGCGGTGTACAGCGGCAGCGGCGATTATACCGAAGCCGTTGCAGTTATGCTTTTTTATCAAATTGGCGAATGGTTCCAAAGTTACGCCATTGGCAAAAGTCGCCAAAATATTTCTGATTTAATGGACATTCGCCCCGATTACGCCAACGTTGAAAATCTCGGCAAGCTTGAACAAATTGACCCTTCCGAAGTTGAAATTGGTACAGAAATAATTATTCAAGCGGGCGAAAAAATTCCAATCGACGGCGTGATAGTTGAGGGAAATTCGACGCTTAATACAAGCGCGTTGACTGGCGAAAGTCTGCCGCGCAATGTTAATGTTGGCGATGAAGTCATTAGCGGTTGCATAAATATTAACGGCGTTTTGAAAGTTCGCACCACGAAACTTTTTGAAGATTCTACCGCATCAAAAATTCTTGACCTTGTAGAAAATGCAAGCTCCAGAAAATCTAAATCCGAAAATTTTATTACGAAGTTTGCAAGAATTTACACGCCTGCAGTTGTAGGCGCGGCGGTTGCACTTTTTATAATTCCTTCAATCGTGACGGGCGATTTTTCAACGTGGCTTTACCGCGCGTTAATATTTTTGGTTATCAGTTGTCCTTGCGCGTTGGTTATCAGCATACCGCTTACATTTTTTGCGGGATTGGGCGGCGCGTCTCGCGCAGGAATTTTAATTAAGGGCTCAAATTTTTTGGAAACACTTTCAAAAGTTCGTACAGTTGTAATGGATAAAACGGGAACATTGACGCGCGGGATTTTTGAAGTTGACGCGGTACACCCTATCAGCACAAATTGCATTTCGGAAAATCCTACGGAGGCTCGGCAACTTTTGCACTATTCGGCGCACGTCGAAAAATATTCAACGCACCCGATAGCAACTTCTTTGAAAAAAGCTTATCCTGCGGAAAATGACGGCTGCACGGTTGAGAACGTCGAAGAGTTGGCGGGCTTGGGGATTCGCGCAGAAGTCAACGGCAATGTTATTCACGTAGGCAACGAAAAACTTATGGAAAAAATTGGCGCGGCGTGGAAACCTTGCAGCCGCGTCGGTACAATTATTCACGTGGCTTTAAACGGCAATTACGCAGGGCATATCATTGTTGCAGACAAACTTAAACCGCACGCCAAAAAAGCTGTAGAAAAACTTTATGCAAGCGGCGTCAATCGAATTGTAATGTTGACGGGCGATATTAAAAAAGTTGCAGAAAAAATTGCAGGCGATTTGGGGATTAAAGAATTTTACAGCGAACTTTTGCCCGCGCAGAAAGTTGAACACCTTGAAAAAATTTTGGCGGAAAAATCTTTTGCGGTTGCATTTGTAGGGGACGGGATTAACGACGCGCCTGTTTTGGCGCGCGCAGATATTGGAATTGCAATGGGCGCAATGGGCGCGGACGCGGCGATTGAGGCGGCGGACGTTGTTTTAATGGATGACGACCCGCTGAAAATTTACAAGGCTATTGACATTGCCAAAAAAACTTTGTCGATTGTCAAGGAAAATATTTATTTCGCCGTTGGGATAAAATTATTGTGCCTGATACTCGGCGCGGCGGGCGTTGCCAATATGTGGTTCGCAATTTTCGCAGATGTCGGCGTTATGGTAATTGCGGTGTTAAATGCCCTGCGTGCGCTGTCAAATTAAATTAAGGAGTTGAAATTTTTATGGTCAGTGCAGATTTAAATGGAAAGGTTATTGTAATTTCGGGCGGTACAAAAGGCGTAGGACGCGCGGCGGCTGAAGAATTTTCACGTTGCGGCGCGGCTGTAGTTATTGGCGACAAGGATAAAGTTGCAGCGGAAGAAGTTTTAAAAAATCTTGGCGACGGGCTTTTTGTTTATACCGAATTGCATAACGTGGAAAATTGCAAAAATCTTTTTGAAAAAGCGTACGAAAAATATAAACACATTGACGGATTTTTTAATTATGCGGGAATTACGCCCGTTTCGCCGCTGGATACTTGCGACGAAGAAACTTTTGACGACGTTATGACGGTGAATTTTAAAGCGTGTTTTTTCTGCTGTCAGCAGGCAATAAAATATATGCGGCTTAACGGCAAAAACGGCGGCTCAATAGTTTTGACGGGTTCGGCGCACGCTTGGGGCGGGCAAAAAGACAGAGCCGCTTATGCTTGTTCAAAGGGCGTTCTGCTTACGCTTATGGAACACATTGCGCACAATTACGCAAGCGAACATATACGTTGCAACTATTTGACGCTCGGCTGGACGCCTACCGAAGGCGAAGTTGCTTTGCGCAATTCTCAAGGCGAATCAGTCGAACAACTAAAAAAACGCGCCGCCTCAATTCTTCCAATGGGCAGAATGTTGGAATATCAAGATTATTTAGCCGCGTTGAGTTATTTAATGTCTGACAATTCCGCAATGATGACGGGAAGTATTTTCCGTATCACTGCAGGCGAATATATTTAAAGACTTAGAAATTTTTGCAAAATAAAAAAAGACACCTCCTGCGCGAAGGTGTCTTTTTTTGTAGAAAAATTTTTCAATCGACTTTGCACAAATCAACCGTTGTTTTATCTGATTCTCCACCGAAATATTTTTCAAGCACATTAATAAAAATTTCGCAATTCGGCTCCGCCAAATGAAACAGCGTCATTGACGACTGCAATTTCAATTTGTCAATCGAACTGCCCATAATATATTGAATGTCATTATTTTCAAGTTGCAACAACGCGCTGCTTATTTCCAACAAACGCGCACGCAGAATTTCATTTTGCAAATATTCTTTTGCCTCGTCAAGATTTTCAATGCCGTAAAATTACGCACGCCCGCTCCGTCCCAACGCTTTTAATTGCGGGAAAATATACCATATCCAATGAGAAGTTTTGCGCCCGCGTTTAATTTCGGCAAGCGCAATTTTATAATCCTCTTCTTGCGCGTCAAGAAATTTTTTAAAATCGTACACATTAACACCGCCTTAATTATCTGAATGCATCGCCGCCAATAATCTTTTGACGGGCAAAATTTTTAAAAGTATAAGGCAAATTATTAAATTCGGCAATATCAGCAATCCGTTGACTGTCAGTGAATAAATTATTGCCGAAGTTCCTTCAGGCGCATACGACGCAAAAAATATTATTCCCGATATAAAATGACAAATAAATTTTCCCGCAAATGCTAAAATTGTTCCCCAAAAAATTTTTTCCCTGAAAATTCCTGCTAAGCCAACCGCCATATACGGGAGCGGATAATCAAACAAAACTTGCACGGGGTGCACTATGAACGGGTCTTGAATTATAGTAATTAAGCCGAAAATAAATCCCGCCAATGTTCCGACGCCCGCGCCGTATCTGAACGAAATTAATAAAAGCGGCAACATTCCGCCCAAATTTATCGAGCCGCCTTGCGGGAAGTGGTACAACCGAATTTGACTTAATAAAATTGCAAGTGCAATCATCAGCGACATATTTATTAATGTGCGCGTGGTAAGTTTTATTTTTCTTGCGTACAAGCCGAAAAATATCAGCAGTAAAACTCCCAACAGTGCAAATGACACGGCGGGATTTTCTAAAACTGTAAAAATATTTTCTAACAAATTAATCACTCCAAAAAAAATTGGCGAAAAATTCCGCGCGGAAAATTTCGCCTTTTTTTTATAAAATTTCCTACGTCGGCATTATCCGAATCAGGTATAGCGGTCGAAGTTCCAAACTTCCTCTCAGCCTGTTTACAAGCTCCCAAAAATATTCAGTTGTCAATTTATTTGCAAATGCTGTCAATCCAATCAAAAAGTTGTTCCAAGTCATAATCGCCCGCGTGCCCTCTTCCCCAAGGGCTGAAAAAATTCACGTCAACGCCGCTGTTTTGAAGTTTTAACGCAAGAATTGCGGGAATTGCTAACGCCGTATCTCTGTCAACTGCGCCATGACGAATACGAAAATGTTCAGCCGTTGTAACATCAGCGCGCCCGATAAAATTCAGCGGATTCATAATTTTAATTAAATCAGCGTCAGCCATTTCGCCTCCGAAATTTTTCTGAACAATTTCGTTGAAGTGTCGCGGCGAATTTTTTTCTGTAGCAAATTCGTCATTTTCAGCCGAGCTTAAATCAATTTTATCAAAGGCGGGCGCGGCTTTCATACGAGTTGCGGCGGCGGGATATTTTTTCAAATCGACGTCAACAACTTTACCGTTTTTAATTTTTACCCAAGTAACGCCGCTTAAATCAATTCCCAAATTCAAGGCGTCCTGCGCGGATTCAATATATTTGCGCTTGATATAATCTTTGAAAGAGCCGTTGCCGTTTTTATCGAGCGTCAAAAGTTTTCCCGTTTCGTCGCGCAGATTTAAACTATTTAAATAATTTGGAAAGGCGTCGCGCAGGATTTTAGAAATTTTAATTTCGTCTTTAGTCATATCGACTGCGGAAGTTGACGCTGTAGGATTATTTGCGCTGTTTGAATAGACTTTAATTTTTTTATCGCCGCGCCGCGCTTGAATATCTTGCAGTTGCCACATTGCGGGATAATATTTATTTTCGCCGTAAAAAATCCATTCGTACGCTTTATCGGCGTTTTCAAGATTGGTAATAGGGCAATAAACGCTTGCCGCAAAAATTTCGTCGCTTGCGTCAGCCGCGCCAATTTCTTCAAGGTAAGGTTCAAATTCGGGCGCGTTGCCTGTAATTCCCAACGCGGCAGAAAGTGCGCCGCCCGCCGAAGTGCCGTTTGAAATAATTTTGTCAATTTTGCCGGCGGGGATTCTGTTAATATTGTGGCGAATGTAGCGAACGGCGGCTTTATAATCGACAATCAGCGCGGGAGCTTTTCCAACGTATTCGCCGTCAGTTATAGTTGTGCGCCCGCGAATTGCAGGCGAAACTACTACCAAGCCGCGCGAAAGTGCAACAAGTGAAGCGTTTGGTTTTTTGGTAAAAGTATCAGATTCTGTAGGAACTTGAATGTTGCCGGGCATATAGCCGCCGACGCCGTTCGGCATAAAAATTGGCGCAGTTTTCGCAGCATAGCCGTTAATCACTCCGCCGTGCAAATACGCCGCAGGAATGTAAATACTAAGTTTTTGAGATTCGGCGTTTTTGGGATTTTTGACATAAACAATATTTTCGTAGGCAATAAAATCAATTTCTTTGCCGTTGCACATTAAAGATTTTTCAACGCCCTTTGAAGCGTCAAAAGTTAAATCGTACATTGGAGCAATTTTTTCTTCCATAATCCTTGCCTCGCAAAAATTAATATTGTCAAAAATCGGTACAGCCGCTGTTAAAATCCCCGCGCTTAAAACTGCCGCCAAAGTTTTTGCAAGAAATTTTTTCCGCATAAAAAATCCTTATCCCTTAATCCTTAATCCTTAATCCTTAATCCTTATTTAATTTCGTTCAATCTTTCAGCCAAAGTATAGGCGTCCTCGTCGCCTGCGGCGGGTGTCATAATCGGTTGGTCGTCAAGGTAAACAGTGCCGTTGTAAACAGTAGCGGTTGCAGAATTTTTGCCGTTATGATACGCTTTCGCCAAATTTCCCAAAACAAAATAAGAGCGTTCAGGTGAAGACATTGAATTTGCAGCCGCAACAGTTGTAAAAGTTTTGCCGTTGATTGTAACAACGCCGTCTTTTGCGGTAGCGTGTTTGCCGCTGTATTCGTAAAGTTTTTTAACGTAATTATCGCGGCGTTTATCTGTATTCGGGTGATTGGAGGGATTTAAAATAGCCTCAAATTTATTTCTTTCCTTGCCGCCGTAAAGTTCAGAAAGTCTTTGCATAACTGCGGCGGTTGCGCCCAAATTGTAATCCGTGTTCAACATATATTCCCAAGCTAAATTGTCGGCTTCAGTTTCAAGTTTTTTGTTACCGTGTTGAATGGAATTGTTGGCAGTAACTGAAATTAACGCGGAAGTAATTGCATTGGTGTTGAGAGCCGCCGAGCCTATTTGTGCAATAACCGCTTTGTTAAGTGCACTTTTATTTCCCTTAACAACGTGATTTTTTTGCCCGTGTCCCATTTCGTGTCCGACAATCGCCGCTATTTCGTCATCAGTAGAAAGATAATTAAACGCGCCAAGATTTACAACCATAACGTGCCCCAACGAGCAAAAAGCATTTAGTTCTTTATTGTTGGAAACAAAATATTTGTAAGGTTTTTCGTGAATTGAAGGATCAACCTGCGCGACGGCGTTTGTTAAATTCTCCATAATTCTGTCCATACGTGCGTTAATTGCGTAATCTGTACAGACGCCTTCTTTTTCGCGGTACTGTTGGTAAAGTTGCTCTCTTCCTTCTTCGGTATCGTTCAAGGCTTTGAATTGTTGATTCATTTGACTGTAGGCTTGACTTGCAGAAATAGCTGTGCCTAGCACGCCAACCCAATCAGGTCCCGCTTCAGCAGTTGCGGGCGCGTAAAAAGTTAAAGATAAACCCAACGCCGCCGCAGTAATTCCTGCGGTTACTTTTTTGGAAAACTTTTTTAACATAATGATTGCCTCCTTTGTTAAGTTTGTCGATTATTTTTTCAACTTTGTTAAAAATTTTAAATAATAGGATTTATTTTAAATGTACTTTCTTTTGAGCCGCCAAAGGAAAGTACCAAAGGAGCAATGCTCTTACTCATCGCATTGCAAGCTCGCCGCGCTGGAAGCGCATCCTTGCGCTTCGGGCGCGGCAGGGGCGGTCATCCTTGACCGCCTTTTTTATTTTTATTTTAGAAAATTATTTTAATTTAGTTAAAAAATGTTCGATACGATTTAACGCCTCAGAAATTTTTTCAATGCTTGTAGCGTAGGAGCAACGAACGTGTCCCGCGCCGCTTTTACCGAACGCCGTACCCGGTACAAGTGCAACGTGTTCAGCCATTATTAATTTTTCAGCGAATTCTTCGGCAGTTAAACCCGTTGAAGTAATGTTAGGGAAAATGTAAAACGCGCCGCGCGGCTCAAAACTTTCCAGCCCCAATTTTTTCAAGCCGTCAAAAATTAATTTCCTGCGCCTGTCATATTCGGCAACCATTTTCTTCATATATTTTTCGCCGCGCTTTAAAGCCTCAATCGCCGCCATTTGCGCAGTTATCGGAGCACAAAGCATAGTGTACTGATGAATTTTAGTCATTGCGCCAATAAAATCAGCATTGCCGAGCGCGTAACCAATTCGCCAGCCCGTCATTGCATAAGCCTTGCTGAAGCCGTTCAATAAAATCGTACGGTCTTTCATTTTCGGCAACGCGGCAAAACATTCGTGTACGCCGTTATAAGTCAAATCGCCGTAAATTTCGTCGCTGATAACTATCAAATCGTGCTTTTCGGCGAAGTCCGCAATTTTTAATAAATCTGCGCGTTCCATAATTGCGCCCGTAGGATTGTTGGGATAACCTATCAGCAAAATTTTTGTTTTCGGCGTTATGTAAGGTTCCAATTCTTCGGGCGTGATTCTAAATTCATTTTCGATTTTCGCAGGAACTGAAACAGGTACACCGCCCGCCAAAGTTGTACAAGCTTGATAAGAAACATAACACGGCTCGGGAATTAAAATTTCATCGCCGGGATTTGTAACCGCCCTAATCGCTAAATCCATTGCCTCGCTTACGCCGACTGTAACCAAAACTTCTTTATCGCTGTTGTAGTCAAGGTTGTAACGCTTTTTGAAATGGTTGGCAATTTCTGCGCGAAGTTCAGGCATACCACGATTGGCGGTGTAGCTGGTGTAGCCGCGCTCCAAGCCGTAAACGCAACTTTCACGAATTGTCCAAGGGGTAACAAAATCCGGTTCCCCTACGCCCAATGAAATAACGTCCTTCATTTGCGCCGCTATGTCAAAAAATTTTCTGATACCACTTGGCGCGATTGATTGAACAGAATTTGAAAGTTTGTCGCTCCAATTCACGGCGAAACCACCAGCCTTCTATCCTGTTCTTCGTCGTCAATAATAACGCCGTCTTTTTTGTACGGCTTCAACATAAAATGACTACGTGTTTGAGTTACGCCTTCGATTGTTGAAAGGCGTGTTGCTACGAAATTTGCAACGTCTTTCAAAGATTTCCCCTCAATGATAACAAGCAAATCAAAATTGCCGCTCATAAGGTAAACAGTGCGCACTTCGTCAAAGCGGTAAATTCTTTCGGCTATTGCGTCAAAACCAACTTCGCGCTGAGGCGTCAAATTAATTTCAATAACCGCAGTAACTGTATCATCGCCGTAACGTTCCCAATTTATCAGCGCACCGTACGACAAAATTATTTTTTCGCGCTCAAGGCGGGCAATTTCTTTTTCAATTTCGTATTCGGATTTCTGCAACATTGAGGCAAGCTCGCTGACTGAAACCCTTGAATTTTTTTCAAGTACTTCAAGCAATTCTCTCATTAAAAAAGCTCCATTCAATAAAAAATTTTTTTGCAGTATAACACAAAAATTTTTAAAAGTCGAATAGCATAAACTAATTGCCAATTTTTTTATGACGTGATAAAATGAAGAAAATCTGAAAATAATTGAAGGGGGCGATGAAGTTGAAAGTAATTCATACGGCGGATTGGCATTTGGGCAAAAGTTTAAAGAATCAGCCTTTGATTGACGACCAAAATTATATCTTGCAGGAATTTTTGAAATTGATTGACGCGGAAAAGCCCGACGCCATAATAATTGCGGGCGATATTTATGACAGAAGTATTCCGCCGGTTGACGCGGTAAATTTGTTTGACGAAATTATTTTTAAGATTGTGGAGAAAAAAATTCCCGTGCTTAGCATTTCGGGAAATCACGACGGCGCGGCGCGGCTGAATTTCGGCAGCAGAATTTTTGCGCGTTCCAACTTTTTTATTGAAACAAAGCCGAATGATAATCCAAAAAATATTATTCTGAATGATAAATTTGGCGAAGTGTATTTTTCTCTGATACCGTTTTTTGAACCTGCAGAAATTGAAAATAAAATCGACGCCGAAGAAAAAATTGACGCGGACGCCGCCAATAAAATTTACATTGCGGAGGCGCGGAAAAATATTCCGGCAAATAAACGCAGTGTTGCAGTTGCACATTTGTTCGTTACGGGCGGCGCAGTTTCGGAATCGGAAAGAAAATTTGTAGGGGCGGTTGAAAATGTCAGCGCGGCGAATTTTTCTGCGTACAACTATACGGCGTTGGGACATTTGCACAAGCCGCAAACTATGAAGAAAAGCGGCTACATTGTGCGTTACAGCGGCTCATTATTAAAATATTCTTTCGACGAAGTAAATTATTCAAAGGGCGTAACAATTTTTGAAATTGGCGCGGGCGGTGAAACTTTTTTTAATCATATAAATTTAATTCCGCGCCGCGATGTTCGAGTTGTCGAAGGAAACTTTGACGAGTTGCTGAAATCTGCGCGAAGTGAAGATTATATCCACGCCAATTTGACAGACAAAAACCACGTCCTTAACGCGATGGATAAATTGCGCAATGCTGCCTTCCCGAATCTTTTGAGTATAAAATTTGTAAATCTTGAACGGGAAATTGAAAACGCCAACGCTTTAAATCTGCGCGAAGAAATTTCAGTGTTGGAACAATTCGCAGATTTTTTTGAGTACTCGACGGGCGAAAAATTTGAGGGCGAATATAAAACGGCAATGGAAAAACTTTTGAACGAAATTAAATAGGTGCTAGGTGTCAGGTATTGAGAAACCCGCCCGTCTCTCAGCCGCAGCGCGCGGTAATGTTGGAGCGTTAGAAAAAGTAGAGGCCCCAAAGGGGGCCGCGAGTTACTAAGGGCGTATCGGAACCGAGCGGCCCTGACGGGCGGGGAGTTTTTCTTTCTTTGGTACTTTTTTTCTTTTTCCAAAAAGAAAGAAAGTACATTTAAATAAATAAAAAAAATTTTTAAAATAAAAACGGAAAACCATTTTGCGGGGGAAATATTATGAAAAAATTTTTAACGGCATTGCTGCTATTAACACTACCGACGACTGCAAGCGCGGTAACTTTGGAAGAAGCAGCAAGAATTGCGCTGGAAAATAATCCCGGTCTCCAAAATACAAGCCGCTCCATCGAACTTGCAGAGAAAAATTTTAAAATTGCGCAGGGCAGCAAAGGACTTACAATAACTGCAAGCAGCAACGCCAACGCCGCAAAAACCGAAGGACAATCAGATACTGAAAGCATTAATGCAAGACTGCGCGGGGCAATACCTTTGTATTCGGGCAATAAGCTTGAATCGCAAATCGAATCCGCAAAAGTCGGGATTGACATTTCAAAGTTGGAATATCGGCAGGCGCAGGAAGATTTAATTTACAGCGTTGCAAAAGCTTATATTGACGCACTGGAAAATTACGAAAATACGCAGGTTTATTTGCAGACCGAACAAAATTACGCCGACCACGAAAAAAATATCGGCGCAATGTTTGACGCAGGCTCAAAGGCGAAAATTGATTTACTGCGTGCGCAGGTTGAAACTTCCAACGCTCAACAAGACACCGCAAAATCTCACGCCGCTTACGAAGTCTCTTTAACAAATTTGGCAACGCTTATGGCTATTGATACAATTTCAACTTTGTCCGTCGAACACGTTGCAACTTCGCTTGACGTCAACGAAATTGAAAGTTACCTCGAACAGGCGAACGATAATCGCGCAGATTTACAAGCTGACGCCTTGAGAATCGAGCAAGGCGAATATGCGCTTGAAGTTGCACGCTCCGGCAGACGCCCTACTCTTTCGGCGGAAGTCGGCGCGGGAATTGGGGCAAGTCGCGGCTCGGGACGCGCTAAGCCCGACGCCTCTGCAGGTATTTCTGCAAGCTGGAATATTTTCGACAGTCACGTTACAGAAAACGAAATTAAAAAAGCCGAAATCGAATTGGAACAATTTGAACTAAAAATGAAAAATGACGCAAATTCTGTTTACGAAGAAGTTGTTACCGCGTACAAAAATTTGAAAATCGCTTTAACTCGTCTTCGCACTACAAAAAAAGCTGTCGAACTTGCCGAAGAAGAACGCAAAATTTCTGTTGAACGCTACCGCGCGGGCGAAGGGATTTTATTGGACGTTTTAGATTCTGAAGTTTCACTTGTAACGGCGAAAAAAAATCACGTCAGCGCAACTTATGACGTTGCAAGATATAAATTCGATTTATCGCACGCCATAGGCGACACTTTGGGTGCTCTTCACTAAATTTTTTCAACGGAGAAATTTTAATGAATGCAGATTATATTGAAACAAAGGCGGCAGGCACGGTTAAGCCGAAAATCGGCGAAAATCCGCGCCTGCCTTATATTCATCAACGTGCCGCAATTAAAGCACTTGACAATTTAAATAAAAATTTTTCGGCGTACAGTACACTCCTTGTACTGCCGACGGGCGGCGGTAAAACTTACACCGCGTCAACGTGGCTTTTACAAAATGCACTCGACAAAGGCAAAAAAATTCTTTGGCTTGCACATCGCCAATTACTTTTGGAACAGGCTGCGGAGTCTTTTCAAAAATACGCTTTCGCTACTCAAACGCCGCATATTTCGTCATTCAACTACAGAATTATTTCCGGCGCGTCTTCGCACGAACGCACGATTGACATTAAGCCTTCAGATAACCTTTTGATAATCAGCAAAGACAGTATCGGGCGCAATCTGAATCGACTTGATAATTGGCTGGCGGGCGAAAACGAAATTTTTTTTGTCATTGACGAGGCGCACCATTCCACCGCCAAAACTTACAGAAAAGTTATCGACTACGTTAAAAACCGTGTAAAAAATTTAAAACTTATCGGCTTGACTGCTACGCCTTTTCGCACTGCTGAAAGTGAGCAAGGGCTTTTGTCAAAAATTTTTACTGACGGCACTCGTGCAGGTCAATCTGTTAAAAATGATGTCGGCATTGTTTATCAAATCGGCTTAAAAGATTTAATCAACGCCCGAATTTTATCAACGCCAAAATTTGAAACTTATTTCACTGACGAAGATTACGGCGCAGATTTAGGTTTGAAAGCGTTGGAAAGTATTCAACACCTTGACCAACTGCCCGATGACGTTTCAGAAAAAATTGCAAAAAGCGCGGTCAGAAATAAATTGATTGTCGAAACTTTCAAGAAAAAAGCCGCCGAATACGGGCAAACTATAATTTTTGTTGTCAGCATAAATCACGCCATTGCTTTAACGAAACTTTTTAATGACGCAGGAATTAAAGCAGAATACATTGTTTCAAGCATTAAAGACAGTGCAACGGGCGTAACTTTGAGCCGCGAAGATAACGAAAGAAAAATTGAATCCTACCGCGCGGGCAATATTCAAGTTCTTGTTAATGTAAATATTTTAACTGAAGGCGTTGACTTGCCGCAGACAAAAACAGTTTTTTTGACGCGCCCGACGGTTTCAACAGTTTTAATGACACAAATGGTTGGGCGGGCTCTGCGCGGTGAACTTGCCAAAGGTACTGCAACCGCTTATATTGTTTCATTCGTCGATAATTGGAACGATAAAATTGCTTGGGTAAATCCCGACACGCTTTTTACCGGCGCAAATGATTTCGATGATAAAGATTTTGAATATCAGCAGCGCGTAATTCGTTTAATTTCCATTGCGAAAATTGAAGAATTTGCGGCGATTATGAACAATAACATTGACACAACAAAATTGGAAGCCGTGCCTTTTATTCAAAGGATACCGCTCGGAATGTACGCCTTTCAATACATCAACGAAGACGGCATAGATTTTTCATATCAAGTTATGGTTTACGATAGCACCAAAAACGCCTACGAAAATTTTTTGGCGGCGTTGCCGAATTTTACAGAATTAAATTCTGCTGAAGAATATTTGCCTGAAGAAACTTTAAATAATTTGGTTGAAACTTGCAGAGAAAAATTTTTTAACGCTGAAATGATTCCGCCATATGACGCGCGGGATATTCAACACATTTTAAAATATTTCGCGCAGAAGGGCGAACGCCCCAATTTTTATACTTTTGAAAGTATCGACAGAGAAAAATTGGACGTTGCGAAAATTGCGCAAAAAATTTGGGAAGAAGATTTTGGCGAAAAAAAGAAAACCGCTTACCTCAATGAAATTTGGGAAAACGGCGACGATAATATTTTGAGACTTTTTTTCGGCAAGAAAATATATTTTCGGCGTATGGTTGATATTGAACTTGCGAAAATTTCTGACCCCGAAATTTACGGCTTGCAAGAAAATAACATTACTTACGACAAAAAAATTTTGGAAAAGTTGCCGCTTTACGAAATTGAAAAAGTTAATCCCGCGCTTGCAAAAAATCTGCGCGAAGAAACTTTCAACAAGGCAAAAGTTGACGGCGGCTACAAGTGCGCAATTTGCGGGAAAATTTTTTCTGACAAAAGATTTTTGCAGGTTGATCACATAAAGGCGTTGAATAACGGCGGCTTGACTGTCCCGGAAAATTTGCAAATTCTTTGCCGCTCCTGCAATGCCAAAAAAAGTGACAGCGTATGAACGAATTATTTTATACCGCGCTTGATGTAGCTTGCATAATTAATGACTTTGAATTGACTGTAAAAAGTTCCGCCGAATTAATCAGAAAAATTTTTTACCAAGAAAATTTTCTCCTCGCGCAGGACTATAAAAATAATTATCGCCAATGGCTTCTTGATATTCGGTATTGGGAAGGTTACATTTACGACAAAGTAACTTTCGATAAAGAATTTTCGGCGATAAAAAAAGACTGCGGCGGCTTGTTGGCGGCTGAAAATTTCGTGGCAGATAATTTTAATTTTAATTTATTTTTCAAGACGCTCCGTATAAAAATTTTGTATATCGACGAAAAAAATTATTCCCGAATGAAATTGCGCACTTTGCTTGCGACGTACGGTTATAAGCGGCGTTCAAAAGATTTTATCGATTATGTAAAAAAATGTTTGGCGTTTTATAAAATTCAAACTTTTTTTCGCGGGGAAATTTGCGACGTTGCAGAAATAAATTTGGACGCTATGATAACATTTCGCATAATTTAAATTTTGGTTGAATATCGGCGCGGTTATCAGTTATAATTATGCCTATTCTTAAATAGGTGGTGTTATTTTTGAAATGGAAAATTTTGATTGCCGCCGCTTTGATAATCGGCGCGGCAGTCGGCTATAAATTTTATTCTGATACAGTCGAAGAGGCAGCCGCTCCAACTTACGAAACTGAAAAAGTTGTGCGAATGGATTTAACAAAAACCGTTTCTGCAACAGGTACGATTCAACCAAAAAACAGCGTCGAAGTCTCCAGCAAAATTACCGCGCGCGTTAAAGAAATTCTCGTCGAAGAAAATCAGCAAGTTACAGCAGGGCAAGTTGTAGCAATTTTGGACGGGCGCGATTTTGAAGCTACGCGCGACCAAGCGCAATTTACATTGACAAATTACGCGCAGAAATTAAAACGTATCGAACGCCTTTATAACATCGGCGCAAAATCTAAAGAAGAACTCGAAGAAGCGCAATATAATTACGACCGCGCAAAATCCGAACTTGAAAAAGCTGAATCAAATGTCAATGAAACTGTCATAACTGCGCCAATGGACGGCGTGGTTGTCGGTGAACCAATTTCGGCGGGAAGTATGGCTGTTCAAGGCAACAGCAACCCTACAGTTATTTTGCGAATTGCAGATTTAAGCGAAAAGCTTGTTAAGGCAAAAGTTGACGAAACTGATATTGGCAGTATCAGAGTTGGCGAACGCGCAAATTTTACGGTTGACGCCTTCCCTGACGAAAAATTTTCTGCAACCGTCAACAAAATTTCTCAAACTGATACAAATAATTCTTGGGATTCAAGCAATTCCAGCAATTCAAATTCAAGCAGTAGCAGTTCAAATTCTGTAATTTATTACTATGTGACTTTCCACGCGCCCGACCCGAAGAATTTATTGTTGCCGGCAATGACTGCGCGCCTTGATATTATCGTTGGACAGGCGCAAAACGCCCTTTGCGTTCCAATCGAAGCAATTAAAACTGACGCGCAAGGCTCCTACGTTGAAAAAATTACAAAGGACGAGCGCGGCAAAGATACCGCCGAAAAAGTTTATTTAACTGTCGGAATGTACGGCGAAGAATACGTTCAAGTTACAACTGATAAACTTAAAGCGGGCGATGATATTTCTGTTACATATCAAGCGGCGAAAACTTCCACGCAAAGTGGAAATCGCGGCGGCGGTATGGGCAGACCTCCGCGTATGTTTTAACTAAAAATTTTTCAAACTAAAAAAGCCGCTGATTCAAGCGGCTAATTTTTTTGCTAATTTAAATTTTAAAAAATGCTGTCGTCAACAACAATAGTTTGGTCTCTGTTGGGACCAACTGAAATAATTCCAATTTTCGTACCTGTAACTTCAGCCATACGTTCAAGATATTTTTTGGCGTTGGCGGGCAAATCTGCATAGTTGCGAATTTTTGAAGTATCGCATTTCCAGCCTTCAAAAGTTTCATAAACCGGCTCAACCTGCGCGAAAACTTTTAAACTTGCAGGAATTTCATTAATAATTTTGCCGTTGAGTTTGTAAGCAACGCACATTTTAATTTCGTCGAAAGTGTCAAAAATATCCATTTTGGTAACGCCCAAATAATCAATCCCCGAAATTTGCCCCGCATATTTTACAACGCAAGCGTCAAGCCAACCCGTACGGCGCGGACGCCCCGTCACAGTTCCAAATTCGTGCCCTTCCTTGCGTAAACGTTCGCCAATTTCATTAAGCTGTTCAGTTGGAAAAGGACCTTCGCCGACGCGCGTTGTATAAGCTTTAACGACGCCGATAACCGTATTAATTTTTTTCGGCGCAATTCCCGCGCCGACGCAAACGCCGCCTGCAACAGGATGACTCGCCGTAACGTAAGGATAAGTTCCGTAGTCTATGTCAAGCATTGTAGCCTGTGCGCCTTCAAAGAGAATTTTTTTGCCCGCGTCAAGCTCTTCGTTAAGCAAAGTTATCGTGTCGCAAACATACGGGCGCAACCTGTCAGCGTAACCTTCATATTCGCGCAGAATCTCTTCATAGTTCAAAGGCGGCTGATTGTAAATTTTTTGCAGAATAATATTTTTTTGTTCAAGTGCAATTTTCAACTTCGCCGCAAATTCTTCCCTGTCAATAAAATCACAAACGCGAATGCCGATTCTGTCAGCTTTATCAATGTAGCAGGGCGAAATTCCGCGCCCCGTCGTACCAATTTTTTTATCGCCGCGTGATTGTTCGGAAAGTTTATCCAACATTTGATGATACGGCAAAACAACGTGCGCACGATTTGACAGGCGAATTTTTGAAACGTCAATCCCTCGCGCAGAAAGTGAATCCATTTCCTCAAGCAAAACTTTCGGGTCTACTACAACGCCGTTACCAATCACGCAAAGTTTATCCTTGCACAAAATCCCCGAAGGTACAAGCCGCAATTTATATTCAACATTATCAATGCTCAAAGTATGCCCGGCGTTGGAGCCGCCCGCAACTCTTGAAATTACGTCTGCCTTTTGCGCGTAGTAGTCAACAAATTTGCCTTTGCCTTCATCGCCCCACGAACTGCCGAGTATTACCAGTGTTTTTCCCATTTTACTATTACACCTCATCGATTAAAAACCAAAAACAATATCTGCGCTAAAATTTTATCACTGCGCCGCCTTACTGTCAATTTTAGGTGTTAGGTGCTAGGCATTAGGTGTTAGGGAAGTTTGACAAATTAAAGGCAGTTACTTAAAATATTTTGATTATTAAAGATTTTAGAGTTATAGTGAAAATCACTAATTCCTGTTCCCTGGAACCTTGGAACCCTAAAATCGACCGAAGGGAGATTTTAACTTGGAAGTTGGAATAGTAGGGCTGCCGAATGTCGGCAAGTCAACACTTTTTAACGCAATTACAAAAGCAGGCGCGGAGGCGGCGAATTATCCTTTTTGTACGATTGAGCCGAATGTTGGAATTGTTGCAGTTCCTGACGAAAGGCTGAACGTTTTAACAAAAATGTACAACTCAAAAAAAACTACGCCCGCTACAGTTCGATTTGTTGACATTGCGGGACTTGTCAAAGGTGCATCGAAGGGCGAAGGACTCGGCAATAAATTTTTGGAGCACATTCGCCAAGTTGACGCAATAGCGCACGTTGTACGCTGTTTTGAAGACGAAAATATTACGCACGTTGCAAACACGATTGACCCGTTGCGCGATATTGATACAATTCAAACTGAACTTTGTTTAGCAGATTTGGAAATTATTGACAAAAGATTGGAACGCTTGACGCGCGTTTTGAAATCAGGCAACAAAGAAGCCAAGCTTGAAACAGAAATTCTTAACAAAATAAAAACGGCACTTGACGCGGCAAAACCTGCGCGAAGTGTCGAATTGACTGACGAAGAAATTTTTTTGATACGCGAAACAAATTTGTTGACGCTCAAGCCGAATTTATATGTTGCAAATGTTTCTGAAGACGAAGCCGCCGATTATTCCGAAAATCCGCACGTTAAAAAAGTTATCGAACTTGCGAAAAGCGAAGGCGCGCAGGTTGTGGTTATCTGCGCAAAAGTTGAATCCGAAATTGCCGAACTCGACGACGAAGAGGCAAAGGAATTTTTGGCTGATATAGGATTGAAAAACAGCGGGCTTGAAAGATTAATTCACGCGGCGTTTGACTTGTTGGGGCTTATGACATTTTTAACGGCAGGTCCCGACGAGTGCCGCGCGTGGACGATAAAAAAAGGTACGCCCGCAGTTAAAGCCGCAGGCAAAATTCACAGCGATATTGAACGCGGCTTTATTCGCGCAGAAATTGTAAACTACAACGATTTGGTAAAGCTCGGCTCTGTTACCGCCGCCCGCGATAAGGGATTGGTTCGCCTCGAAGGCAAAGAATATATTATGCAAGACGGCGACGTTACTTACTTTAGATTTAATGTATAAAAATTTTTTCCGCAATAAAAATTGCCGTCCTGCAACTGCGACAAGTCGTAGCAGTTGCTTTTGGACGGCTTTTTTTATTTCCCTAACACCTAATCCCTAACACCTATTTAACGGCGTTATCAAAATCAGCTTGCGGAATCAGCGTAACCAATCCCATAATCGCCAAAATTTGTTCCAACGCAACGCGCGGCGACGCCGTATTTTTTACAACAAAATTAACGTCCTTCCACTGTTCAAATTCTTTGTTGCTGTCGGCGTATTCGACATAATATTTAATTTCGTCATTGGAGCAACCCGCGCGCAACATTCGTTCGATAAAAACTTCTTCGTTAATCATCAAAAAAATTGTTACCAAGTCTTGATTAATAAATTTCGTCAACTGTTTAATGCCGTCAGAATTCATCATCATCATAATACTAATTTTGTGCTGTTGGTAAGAGTCTAGCACGTCAGTTTTTCGCAAGCCGAACGCGCTGCCTTGATATTGGCTGTTGACGATTAATTTTTCTTGTTCATAAGCGTCGGGTTTCATAATGTTAAAGAGTTTGCGCTTGTAGGCGTACCTGTCGTCAAAAAATTTTGTTGTAACAGACGGGATATAATGCAAGCCCATTGAAATAAGTTGAGAGACCATTGAGGATTTGCCCGAACTGTGCGGACCGAGAAAAGCATATACTTTATTTTGAGCCATTTAAAATCTCCTTTCAGTCGGTTTTTAGGGTTCAAGGGTTCCAGTGAAGAGGGATTTGCACTGGTTCCCTATATCCCTTTATCCCTATATCCCTTAATAATTTTCCGCGTTAATTTCAAAATAACTTTGCGGGTGATTGCAAACAGGGCAAATATCTGGCGCGGCAGTTCCAACAACAATATGCCCGCAATTTCTGCATTCCCAAATTTGAACGCCCGCCTTTTTGAAGACGCTTTGCATTTCAACATTTTTCAAAAGTTTGCGGTAACGTTCTTCGTGGTGTTTTTCGATAGCGGCAACGCCCCTGAACTGTTCCGCCAATTCGGTAAAGCCTTCCTCATCGGCTTCGCGCGCCATTCTTGCATACATATCTGTCCACTCAAAATTTTCGCCTTCAGCCGCGTGCAAAAGATTTTCTTCAGTGGTTCCCAATTCGCCCAACGCCTTAAACCAAAGTTTAGCGTGTTCTTTTTCGTTTTCGGCGGTTTTCAAGAAAAGTGCTGCAATTTGTTCGTAGCCGTTTTTCTTTGCAACGGAGGCGTAATAAGTATATTTATTGCGCGCTTGAGATTCGCCTGCAAACGCCTCGCGCAGATTCTTTTCAGTTTTTGTACCGGCAAGAGATTTTTTATCAGATTTTTTGACGGGAACAATTTTTTCAAAATCGCTTGCGGGGTGTTTACAAATCGGGCAAATAAAATCTGCGGGCAATTCTTCGCCAACGTATTCATAACCGCAAATTGTGCAACGCCAAATAGTTTTGCCGTCATCAGTTTTTCCGACGGGCGCGGGTTTCGGCTTAATATTTTTCTGATAGTAATTGTAAGTTGTTGACGGAATGTCATTAAATTTCGCCATATCGACAACATCAGCAATAAAAATTGTATGCGTGCCTGCGTCAACCGAATTAATTACATTGCCGCTGATAAAAGAATTTGTGCCTTCGGTAATTGCAAGTGTGCCGTTTTCGGTGCGTTGAACTTTGTCGAAATTTGCGAACTTGTCAACATTTTTGCCGCTTTGAAAACCGAAATGTTTAAAGAGTTCAAAATTCGCCGCTTCGCTGATAATCGACACGGTAAATTTTTTTGACGCCGCTATTAAATCGTGCGTGTAGTTGAGTTTGTTTACGGCGATTGAAATTCGCTCGGGATTCGCCGTAACTTGCGTAACGGTGTTAATAATGCAAGCGTTATCCTTCGTTTCATTTTTTGAACTCAAAACAAAAAGCCCGTACTGAATGTTAAATAAAACCTTGCTGTCCATTTTTTGCCCTCCAAAAAAAATTTTTTTTACCTTTGCTGATATTATAGCGGTTTCATAATTTCTTGTAAATGTCAAGACTACCAATAAAATTTTTACTTTGATAAAATATGCAAGCCACGATATTAACTGGAAAATTTTTTAGAAAGGAGAGTTACGAAAATGAAACTGAAAACGGTTATAAAGCGTTCGGGAAATCCCGTTGAGTACGACCGAGAAAAAATTTTTAATGCAATAGCCGGCGCAAATAACGACGCTACAACGGCGGCTGACAAATTGCGGCAAGCTGACATTGAAAAAGTTGCAAATGCAGTTGAACTTGAAATTTCGGAGCGCGAAAGTATCAGCGTCGAAGAAATTCAGGACGAAGTGGAGAAGGCTTTAATGGCGAACGGCTTTTTTGATGTGGCGAAACAATTTATAGTTTACCGCCAAAAACATTCTCAACGCAGAATTGCGCAGAAAAAGTTAATGGACACTTACAAAGATATTTTCTTTGCGGATTCTGTAAGCGTTGACTTGAAACGCGATAACGCCAACATTAACACCGATGCTTCAATGGGGATAATGTTAAAACTCGGCGCGGAAGGCGCAAAGCATTTTGTTGATAATTACGTTTTGCCTGAAGAATTTGCAACAGCAGACAAAGAAAACTGGATTCATATCCATGAAAAAGTTGTGGCGTAACGTGGCGACACGTTATGGAAAATCGGGTGAACTCAAAAATTTGAGGTGTCTTGCCGACGCTTTTTTGGCGGAATTGCAGGAAATGGCAATTTGCGGCAAGGCTGACAGGGAATGCTTTTTTAGAGAATCCTGTGCTAAGACTTTTAAAAAAAGTAAAGTTAATCGACTATCGAAAGCTGAAAAGCAAGTAGAGTAGGTTTTTGGCGAAATTCCAAATTCCGAAGTGCCCGAAGTCTCTTTGAGATTATGATATAGTCAGAATTAGGACAAAGATTTCAGTTTAATAACTTTGAATTGCTGTCAAATTGATTTGTTGAAACTTTTTCACGGCGGCTTTTCGACGGGACACGGTTTCCTGCGCGAGCCAAATTCAATTCGTTCGTATGCTTCTTTAGCGTGTATCGCAATACAAAGCAATCAAAATGATATGTTTCATAGCGGGACACTTTTGCAGTGATGCAAATGCACAAACTCTCCTTTAACCGCTTGCCGGCGGGTGTCTCCTTTTGGAGGCTAACAGGGAAGGTCAAATATTTTGTAGTGTGATAGTGTAATAGTTTGATAGTTTTTACTATTCCACTATCCAACTATACCACTATCCAACTACAATGAACGCCGTATTTGAATAATCCTGTGCCACGTTTTTTACAAAAACAGGTCAACAGACTAGAGAAAGGATATCGACCGCATAAGGGTTTCAGCTTTATCAACTGATTAATCGAAAATAACCGAGTATCGTAGCGGCACTATTGGCACGCGCCGCGAAAATGGAGCGTCTCATTTTTGAACACTTGAGACGGAGATATAGTCGGCTCAGAAATTTCTGAACGGGCGGGCAAAGCATAAACGCTTTTGATTATGCTATGGCCGAAGGCGTCAGGAAATCTTTTAAAAAAATCATAAAGGCGGAACTTTTGCGGGCTTGCGAATTTTGCGACATTACCCCCGCCGCCGATATTGATTTTAATATTTGTACTTATTCGGAAGGTGATAATATTGCAGCCGTTGAAAATTTAACTACGGTTGTAGGTTCAAAAAAATTGGCAGAAAAAATTTATCGTCAAGCTTGCAAGGACGTTGAAGAGGAAACTCATCAAGCTATGGAGGCGTTGATTCATAATTTTAACACTTTGCACAGCCGCGCAGGAGCGCAAGTTCCCTTCAGCTCAATAAATTATGGAATGGATACAAGCGCAGAAGGACGCCTTGCAACGCGCGAAGTTCTTAACGCAATAGAAGCAGGGCTCGGCAACGGCGAAACTCCAATTTTTCCAATTTCTGTTTTCCAACTTAAAGCGGGAGTTAATTATAATGTTGGCGATAAAAATTATGATTTATTTCGGCAAGCTTGCCGCGTCAGCGCAAAAAGACTTTTCCCAAATTTTGTAAATCTTGACGCGCCGTATAATCTGCAATATTACAAACCGGGCGATTATAACAGCTACGTTGCAACGATGGGGTGCCGTACGCGCGTTATGTCAAATGTAAACGGCGCGGAACAATCCGGCTCGCGCGGCAATTTTTCTTTCGTAACAATTAACTTGCCGAAACTTGCACTTGAGGCGAAGGGCAGCATTGACGAATTTTTCAAGCTTTACGACAAATATATTACAATTTGCCACGATTATTTATTGTTCCGCCTTAAAACCATTGAAGAAAAGCACGTTTATAATTTCCCGTTTTTAATGGGACAAGGCGTTTGGATGGATTCAGATAAACTTAAACCAACAGATAAAATTAAGGAAGTTTTAAAGCACGCCTCCTACTCAATCGGTTTTTGCGGGCTTGCAGAATGTTTGGTTGCGTTAATCGGCGAACATCACGGGCAAAGCGAAAAGGCTCAAGAACTCGGCTTGAAGATTGTTAAACACCTGCGCGAACGTACCGATGAATATACCAAGCTTGAAAAAAGAAATTGGACAACTTTTGGCACGCCCGCAGAATCTACCGCCGGGCAATTCCAGCGCGCCAATCGTAAACAGTACGGAATTATTAAAGGCGTCACAAGCCGCGATTATATGACTAATTCAAGTCACGTACCTGTTTACTTCCCAATTACCGCGCATAAAAAAATTCAGATTGAGGCACCGTACCACGCCCTTTGCAACGCGGGACATATTGCATATATCGAAATGGACGGCGACCCTACAAAAAATCTTTCGGCATTTGAAGCGATTGTCCGCGCTATGCACGACGCAAATATGGGCTATTTTTCAATCAATCATCCTGTTGACCGCGACCCTGTTTGCGGCTACACGGGGATTATTGCCAACGAATGCCCGCACTGTCACAGAAAGGAAATTGAGCGCGGCACTTTCCATATTGCGCGGATTTTATAATAATTAGAGACTAAGGATTAAAAATTTTTCCTTAGTCTTTTTTTGCGGCTTATTTTAGAAATTTTGCAGGGGTATACTTTTATACCAAAAATATGTTGGAGGCAACGTAGCGTTGAAATTTGACGCTTTTAAATCGGTTTTAAATGTTGAATCTTAAAAATATTGACAGCGAAAATTTTTTATGATATTCTTCAACCCGTTACTTCATAATATTTTGCTGAAGTAAAATTTACCGCTCGAATAAGGTTCGAAATTCGGAAAGTTCCGGTGCCGAAATCGGCGAGTTCATCTTTTTTGGAGGTGTTTATTTTAATGTATGCTATTATTAAAACAGGCGGCAAACAATACAAAGTTTCTGAAGGCGACGAAATTATTGTTGAAAAATTGGAAGTCGAAGAAAATTCTTCCGTAACTTTTGAGGAAGTTTTGGGGATTTTCGACGGCGAAAACGTCAAAGTCGGTAAACCCGTTATCGAAGGCGCAAAAGTTACTGCAACCGTTGTCAAAAACGGTAAAGGTCCCAAAATTCGTATCTTCAAATACAAACATAAAACAAATTACCGCCGCCGCGCAGGGCATCGCCAACCGTTTACCAAAGTTAAAATCGAAAAAATCGAGGGCTGATTTATGATTAACGCGGAGATTTACAGGCACGAAGGTGGCAGAATTACCGGCTTTTTGATTGACGGGCACGCCAACACCGCACCGCACGGTCAGGATATTTACTGCGCGGGAGTTTCTACCGTTACGCAGTCCGCCTACCTTTGTATTGTCCAACATTTGAACCGCGATATTGAAGGCGAATCTTCCAGCGGGCGTTTAATGTTAAAGTTAAAAACGCCGCCCGATGATTTAACTGAAGCCGTCTTTCAAACAATGCTTATAGGTCTGCGCGAAATTGAAAAATTAGCTCCGCAAGCTCTCAAAGTTATTGAATAGAGGTGAATTTTAATGTTGCAATTTGATTTACAACTTTTCGCACATAAAAAGGGCGTCAGCTCCACTCGTAACGGGCGCGACAGCGAATCCAAACGCTTGGGCGTCAAGGAACAAGCAGGCACCGTTGTTACTGCAGGAAGTATTTTGGTTCGTCAACGCGGCACTCATTTTCACGCAGGCTTGAATGTCGGGCGCGGTAATGATGATACTCTCTACGCAAAAATTGACGGCAAGGTTGCTTTTGAACGCAAAGGCAAATTCCAACGCAAAATCAGCGTTTATGCAGTTGAAAAACCTGCTGCAGTTTCTGTCGCAAAATAATTTCATAAAAATAAAAAAAGAACACGGCACGCTAAATTTAATTTGGCAGTTGCCGCGTTTTTTTTGCAAATAAAAAAGCCCGCCGAGTTTTTCGACGGGCAATTTTTTTGCGCCTTTCGCGCAGATTTAAATTTTATTTTTTATTTTCTCCGTAAGTTAAGAATGTTGAATCTTGCGCGAGATTTTTATTGTATAATTTTAAATTTCGATAACTGCGAATTTTTGTTCGGTGATTGAATCCAAATTTGTATCGTCAGTCATAAAGTTGTTATCGTAAGCAAATCGAGCGTCCCGGAATAAGTTTAAATGCTGCCGCGTTTACTTTGGTTACGTCGACATAATCTGCAAGGTCAATTTCTTTACCTTTAAAAGAACTTGTTGCAGTTAAAGTTGCGCCCTTGACAGAAATACTTTCGTCATTTGCAAAAATTCGCCGTCGGAATCAATAACGTTAATTTGTTTGTATTTTCCGCCTTTGACAGTGATAAAGCAGTTGGAAGTTTACAAAATAATATCAGAACCTGAAATTGAAGAGTCGGCAATTTCGCCGTTGCTGATTTGAATTTTATCTGCGCCGGGCGTGTAGTCGGTAATATAATAGCCGTTTGCAATGTGAACCAAAATATTATTGCCCGCGTCGCCCGTCAAGGTATCATTGCATAGCCGCTTGAAATTGCATCGTTACCAATATTGCCTGAAACAGTATTTGTGCCTTTGCCCGCGCTGATTGAATTTACCGCCGTGTTGACGATAATCATAATGTCATTTGTAACGGCGGAGGCATTAACTTTCGTAACTGTTGAAGAATAGCTCTTCAAGTCAATCATATTGTCATCAAAATTTTTGTCAGCTGTCAAAACTGCACCGTTAATTGTTAGGCGGCCGTTGAGTTGTAACATTTTTGCTTGAGGCTTTGTTACTGTTTGAAATAGTTCCTTCCATATTGTTTGAATTTGCGGCAGAGGCATTTTCTGAAGCTTGTTTGGCAAGATAGCGCAGGAACATATAATCAAGCTGCCGTTTTCGGGAACGATTGAATTTGCAGTTTTAGTGGCAGTGTCGCTCGCGTCCGCGCCGCTGATTGTGCCCGTATCTTAAATTAATTTCGCAGTAATTGGTTAAGAAATTACTTGCACCGTCTGTATTTGACAATCAAGAATCATTTGATAAATAACCGCTTAAAGTATCGTTGCAGCCGCCGTAACTTGTGCAGTGATACCGCCTGTTGTTGATTGTATCATTGCCCGAAGTCAAATACGTTGCCAAATGTTGAATTTCAAAATTTAACGCCTGCATCTCAAACGCTCTTTTCAAAAAATAACAAAATTAACTTTTCCGAAATATTCTTGGAAATTTTAACATTTGCAAATTGGCGCGTCAATTTTTCTAATTAAATTTTCAGAAACAAAAAAGCTCGACCTTTCAGCCGAGCTTACAAAAAATTTTTTACGCAGATAAAGTGCCTTTTTCCTTGACGAAATTAATTAAGCCGCCGGTCTGCGCTATTCCCTGTACGAAGGGCGGCAACGGGTGCGCTTTAAAAGTTTCGCCCGTTGTAACATTTTCAATAGTGCCTGTATCAGTATCGATTTTCAAAATATCATTGGCGGAGATTTTTTCTACCGCGTCGCCAATTTCCAAAAGCGGCAAGCCGATATTTATTCCGTTACGATAAAAAATTCTTGCGAAGGACGCCGCAATTACAACGGGGATGCCGCTTGCCTTAATTGCAACGGGAGCATGCTCGCGGCTTGAACCGCAGCCGAAATTTTTTCCGCCAACCATTATATCGCCCGCCTTGACATTCGCCGCAAATGTTTCGTCAATGTCAACCATACAATGTTTCGCCAATTCCGCCGGGTCAAATGTATTCAAATAGCGCGCGGGTATGATAACATCAGTATCAATGTTATCGCCGTAACGCCAAACTTTGCCTTCAACTTTCATTTAAATCACTCCAATTTTGCCTAAAACTGCAGAGCAAGCTGCAACGTACGGACCCGCCAAATAAACTTCGCTGTCAACGTGTCCCATACGCCCTCTAAAATTCCTGTTGGTAGTTGAAACGCAACGTTCGCCCGCCGCCAAAATTCCCATATAGCCGCCTAAACACGGTCCGCAAGTAGGACAACTTACCACGCAGCCCGCGTCAATAAAAATATCAATCCACTTGCAACGAATCGCTTCCTTGTAAATTTCTTGACTGCCGGGAATGACTATGCAGCGCACGTCGGGATGAATTTTTCTACCCTTCAAAATCCCCGCCGCAATTTGTAAATCTTCAAGCCGCCCGTTCGTGCAAGAACCAATTACAACTTGATTAATTTTTATTTCGCCGAGTTCGTCGACCGCTTTAACATTTTCTGGCAAATGCGGCAACGCTACGACAGGTTTTAATTCGCTCAAATTAATTTCTACAGTTTGACAATATTTCGCGCCTTCGTCGGCGTTGGTCGGCGTGTAGGGATAATTCACGCGGCAACCAATATAAAATTGCGTAATTTCGTCAAAGGGGAAAATTCCCGCCTTGCCGCCCGCCTCAATCGCCATATTTGAAATTGTCAGCCTGTCAGTCATTGTAAGTTCTTTGACGCCTTCGCCGCTGAATTCCAAAGTTTTATATAACGCGCCGTCAACGCCAATTTTTCCAATCAATGTTAAAATAACGTCCTTGCCGCTGATATTTTTCGGCTTTTTGCCAGTCAGTTTAACGTTGATACTTTCGGGAACTTTAAACCACGCTTTGCCCGTCGCAAGTCCAACAGCCAAATCAGTTGTACCTACGCCCGTTGAAAAAGCATTAACCGCGCCGTAAGTGCAAGTATGAGAATCCGCACCAATGATTAACATACCCGGTGCAACAATTCCAAATTCAGGCAAGATAACGTGTTCAATCCCTACGCGCCCCGCCTCGTAGTAATGTTTAATTTTATTTTTTTTGGCGAAGTCGCGCATAATTTTTGCAAGTTCGGAGCTTTTAATATCTTTTGCGGGTTGGAAGTGGTCGGGGATTAACGCAATTTTATTTGCGTTAAAAACGGGCTTGCCGATTTTTTCAAATTCTTTGATTGAAGGCGGGCCCGTTACGTCATTTGCCATAACCAAATCTAAATCACAAATGACAAGTTGCCCCGCTTCGACTTCTGCCAAGCCCGCGTGCCGCGCAATTATTTTTTCGCTAATCGTCATTGCCATTTTATCACTCTCCCAAAAAAATTTTTTCTAAAATTGCCCGATTGTATTCGGCGCGTAGCGTTTTTGAATGTCCCTGAAAACAGAATCTTTTTTCTGCAAATCCAGCGGGATTTTATAACCCAACTTGAATAAGAAAGTATCTTTTAAAAATTTATCGTACTGAAAATCTTTGTAGGGCAGATTCAACCTTTCAAACAAATCCAGCACAAAAATATTGTTGACTGGCAATTCATCCATTTCCTTTTTGACGAATGGAATGTTATCGTACGCAATGTCAATAGTATAATCCAACAACAGATATTCAATCAGTTCGTTAAATTCCTGCCAATACTCGTTAAAAAGTTTTTTCGCAAAGGCAAAAAGCGGATTATGCAAAATCGCCGTGCCTTGAATAAAGCCCGCCCATCTGCCGTAAGACGCAAGAAAAGCGCACATACCGAAATTGTCTTTTTCCTTGTAAAATCTTTGCGTGAAAAAATCCATTTTCAAAAAGCGTTTATAATTTTCAAGCGGCTTGGTAACTAAAACTGTAGCGTCAAGCCACAAGCCGCCGAATTTCTCTAACAAATTTACTCTGATAATATCTGAAAAATGCGTTCTTGTTATACTCCCCCCTTGAACTTTTCAATTACATATTCTGGAAGTGTAACATAATCAGAAAAATTATTTTCGTCGATAAAGCAAATTTTGTAGGAGCCGGCGTTCTTTTTCAAATTTCGTAACAGACGCGGGCGAGTGGAATTAAATTTTCTTCGCCCTGAAACCAACAGTACCAAATTTTAAAATCCTTCGGCGCAACTTTCGGGCAATTTGTATTTTTGATTGAAACGGCGGAATATTTTTCTTGCAGGAAATTTTTAATATGTAAATTGCGGCGAATGTTGGCGCGCGTGTTTAAATTTAAATTTTTCAGCTTATTAAAGCTGTTAAACTTTTCAAAGTCTTCGCGCAGATTCTGCGACCATAAATCTTGATTGACGCGCGCTTGAAAATTTTCAACATCGCCGAACAAAAGAAACGTCAATGCAAAATATTGTTGCTGAATCGGATTTTTATGAGCGTCTGCGAATTGCTTAATTTACAAGCACATATTTTTAACTTGTTCGGGCGGCACGTTCAAATATTGAAAAATATATGCCAGTTTCCAATATTCGGTGTACCAATCTTGCAAATGAAGTTCAGAAATTTTTTCAGGCGGAAAATTAAGCAAGCGATTGGTTATCAGAATGAATTGCTCCGAAAAATCGGCTTCGGTTTCTTGAATAATTTCTTGCCCGAAAGTTTCTAAATCGGGGATAATTTTTTCTGCCAAAACAAACGCTCCCTTCAAAAATTTTTATTGGACGCCGTAACGTTTTTTTATTGCATCGAACACCGTACCGGGAGCTTGCAAATCTATATTCGCCTTCCAATTCAATTTATTTAAAAAATTGCCCTTAAAAATTTTTTCGTAGGGATATTGCGAATAGGGCAAATTTAAAATCTTGAGCAAACTCCAAACGCGGTTATTGTTAATCGGCACATCGTCAAGAAATTTTTTAACTACGGGAATATTTTCATACGCCATATCAATCATATAATCCATTAAAACATAATCTATAACGTCATCGTAATCCCGCCAATATTCGTTGTAAAATTCCTTCATAAAGGCGAAAAGCGGGTTATGCAAAATCGCCGCGCCTTGAATAAAGCCCGCCCATCTGCCGTAAGAAGGCGTTGTAATGTAAGGGCAGAAGCTGCTTTTTTCTTGGAAAAATTTTTGCGTATAGAAAGGCATTTTCCAAAATTCTTTGTAATTTTCCAGCGGTTCTGTAACCAAAACAGTTGAATCAAGCCATAAGCCGCCATATTGTTCCAGCAAATTTATTCTGATAATATCTGAAAAATGCGCACGCGAAATTTTGCCTTCGGAAAATTTTTTTAAAATATGTTCAGGCAATGTAACATAATCTGCAAAATTTTTTTCGTCAATGAAAACGATTTTGTATTTGCCCGCGTTAAATTTCAAGCTGTTGTAGCAACATTGAATAACGGGCGGGAGATTTTCTTCGCCCTGCAACCAACAAAAATAAATTTGATAATGTTTGGGCGAAACTTTCGGGCAAGTTTTGTCATTAACTTTTGAATCTGCGTATTTTTTTATTAAGTCGGCGTATTTGTTGAACAGGAAATTTTTAATTTGTTGGTTGCGGCGGACGTTCGCTCTTATTCGCAAATCTGCGGCAAGCCCCGTCAACTTATTAAAATTAAAAAATGTATCGAAGTCCTCGCGCAGATTTTTTGACCAAAGATTTTTGTTGATAAGCGCGTTAAATTCTTTAATTTTGCCGCAAATCAAAAGCGCAAATGCAATATATTGACGCTTTACGGGATTTTGTTCACGGTTGGCAACTTCGATTAATTGTTTTGCCAAATTTTCTCGATTCTGCGGCGGCTCGTTTATGTACTGCACAAAATCTAAAATTTTCCAATACGCTCCGTACCAATCCTGCAAATGCAATTCAGAAATTTTTTCGGGCGAAAAATTAATTAAACGCTCGGTAAGTTTTGCGCGTTGCACAGGTAAACTTTCTTTTAATTCTTTATTAATTTCCTGCGCAAAAAATTCTACATCAGGGATAATTTTTTCTTCCAAAATAAATTCTCCTTTCCAAAATATAACGCGCCAATTATAGCACTGTTTTATAAATTAGGGCAAATTTGTATTTTACATTTTAATTTAATTTAAATTTTTAATTTGTGGTAAGCGGGTCAAAATCAATTTGAACATTCGGCGAAATTTGCAAATTGTGTAGGCGCAAAAAGCCGCGCACAATTTCCAAATCCGCAGTCTTTATCAGTACGACAAATCTAAATTCGCCGCGCAAATTTTCAATCGCCGCCGGGATTGGTCCAAAAATTTCTTGCCGCGTTGCAGAATTTGTTGCAACTTCCAACTTGAAACTGTTGACGATTCTTTCTGCCGCGTCAAAAATTTTTTCTTTGTTCTTCGACGTGAAAATTAATTTGACGAGGCGCGAAAACGGCGGGAAAAATAAAAATTCACGCTTTGAAATTTCGGCGTCGTAAAAAGATTTAAAATCTTGTTGGCAGGCGAATTTAACTGCGTCGGCTTCAGTGTTGTAAGTTTGTACAATGACTTTTCCCGGCAAATCGCCGCGCCCTGCGCGCCCTGCCGCTTGCGTTATCAAGTCAAAACACTCTTCAGCCGCGCGAAAGTCGGGAAAATTTAAAACAGAATCCGCGCTCAAAATTCCAACCGCCGTGACGTTCGGAATATCGTGCCCTTTCGCAACCATTTTTGTACCAAACAAAATATCAAAATCGCCGCGCCGAAATGATTCTAAAATTTCATCATACGCAAATTTTTTGGCGGTAGTGTCTCTGTCCATTCGCAAAATTTTCGCTTGCGGCAATTCCTCGCTTAAAATTTCCTCAAGCTTTTGTGTACCCGTGCCGAAATATTTAATTCGCTTGCTGCCGCACTTCGGACAAATTTTCGGCGGAATTTTTTCAACTTCGCAGTAATGACATTTCAAAGTTTTGTCGGTAATGTGATAATGCATAGGGAGCCCGCATTCTGGACATCGAACAGTTTCGCCGCAATCCCTGCACATTACAAAAGTTGAATAGCCGCGCTTGTTCAAAAGTAAAATTGCCTGCTGCTGATTTTTCAAAGTTTCTTCCAACAAATTTTTCAGCGCAAAACTTAAAACACTTTTATTGCCGGCTTTTAATTCAACGCGCATATCAACGCATTCAACCTGCGGCAAAGGATTATTTGAAATCCTGTGCGAAAATTCAAGATAAAAAAGCTTGCCGCTTTTTGCGCGGTAATAAGTTTCAAAGCTCGGCGTAGCACTGCCGAAAATTATTACCGCGTTTTGAATTTTGGCGAACTGTTCCGCGATAATTTTTGCGTGGTAGAAAGGCGGCGCGTCCTGCTTGTAGGAGCTGTCCTGTTCTTCGTCAACAACAATCAAGCCGATATTGTCAAGCGGCGTAAAAAGCGCGGAGCGCGCTCCAATTACAATTCCAACTTCGCCCTTGCGAATTTTATAAAAAATATCATTGCGCTCGGCGATACTCAAGCCGCTGTGAATAACCGTAACTTCCGAAAAGTGCGCTTTGAAACTTTTGACAATTTGCCCCGTCAAAGAAATTTCCGGCACCAAAATTAAAGCACTTCTGCCGAGTTGCCGCGCAATTTTTGTAAGTTCAATATAAACCTGCGTTTTGCCGCTGCCCGTTACGCCGTGCAGTAAAAAGCCCGCGTGCATTTTCGATTTTATAAAAAGTTGTACCGTGTCAACTGCTTTTTTTTGTTCGGCAGTAAGCGTAATATTTTTTTGTACGGCGTCAACATTTGCGTAACTGTCGCGCAGGATTCGGCGACTTTCCTTGACGATTAAATTTTTTTCCAGCAATTTTTTTATTATGGAAGAACTTTTAATTTCTTTTAACGGAATTTCGCCGCGTTCGCGCAGATTCTGCAAAAAATTTTCTTGCGTCTTTGTAAGTTTTGTTTCAGAAAAAATTTCTGCAGGCTTTATAAAAATTTCGGTTTTCGGCGGAATTTTTTTGCTGTGAGTGCCCGCCATAAAAAGTGCCATTGCCTGCGAGAGCGGGCATAAATAAAAATCCGCTATCCAACTTGCCATTGCGAACATTGGAGGCGTAAACCAAATTTCATTATCTACAACGTCAAAAATTTCTTTCAGCTCAAAGTCAAATTTTTTGTCCGTGTCTTTGACTTCCATAATAAAGCCGTCAACAATTTTTGCGCCAAATGGTACTATGACGCGCCAACCTTTTTTCAGGAAAGAAAATTTTTGCGGCACGACGTAAGTATAAACTTGAAAAATATTTTTCGCGGCAAGATTTACGCAAATTTCAGCAGTCAGCATTTTACCACCTCAAATGGAAATGCATTTTAACATTTATAAATTTCGCTTGCAAATTTTCTACAGAATGTTAAAAAAGAACGAAAGAATTTATATAAAAATAAGCATTTTGAGAAATAAAAAAATTATTGTTGCGACTATAGAAAATATGATATAATTTTAAAAAATTTTTAAGGAGTGTTAATAATGAAGTTGCCAAAAATTTTTAAAAGCATTTTGACGGCGGGGCTTGCAGTGGCAATGGCTGTAGGCGTTGCAGGTTGCGGCACTAACAGCGACCAAAGTGAAAACTTTTTAAACATTGCAACGGGCGGCACTGCGGGAACTTATTACCCGATTGGCGGAGCTATTGCCGAAATTGTCAACAAAGACGTTCAAGGCGTCAATGCAAGCGCGCAAAGTACGGGGGCTTCAGTTGCCAATATCAATATGTTGCAAGACGGGCAAGTTGAAATGGCGATTGTCCAAAATGACATTACCTATTACGCCGTAAACGGTTTAAATATGTTCGACGGCAAAAAGGTTGAAAATCTGCGCGGCGTTGCTTCGCTTTATCCCGAAACTTGCCAATTTGTAACTTTGGTTGATTCTGGAATTATGTCAATAGCTGATTTGAAGGGCAAAAGAGTTGCAGTCGGCGCGGCAGGCAGCGGCGTTGAAGCAAACGTTAAACAAATTCTTCAAGCATACGGTTTAACTTACGATGACATTGAAGAGCAATTTTTATCCTTCGCTGAAGGCGCGAACGCTTTAAAAAACGGCACTGTTGATGTTGCTTGCGTAACTGCAGGTTATCCTACCGCCTCAATTCAAGACGTTGCCTCGCAAAGAAAAATTCGACTTATCCCGCTTGACGAAGAAAAAATTACCGCGCTTACTATCGATTATCCTTTCTACACAAGGACAGTTATTCCCGGCGGAATTTATCAAGGCTTTGAAAACGAAGTACCCGCTGTCAGCGTAATGGCAATTCTTGTTGCAACTGACAAAATGGACGATAAAACAGGCTACAACGTAACAAAGGCTATTTTCTCAAATACCGATAAACTCGTTGCGGCGCATTCGGCGGCTAAATCCATTGAAAAGAAAACTGCGCTTGCAGGTATGGGCTTTATCAAAATGAATGACGGCGCAGAAAAATTCCTCAAAGAACAATGATACTTAATAGTTAGCAGTTAATAGTAAAAAACTCCTGCCGGAATTTTAAAAATTCTCAAGCGGGAGTTTTTTTATTTTAATTTTTTTTTGAGATTATCCAAAACTTTGTTGGCGGCGCGTTTAAGATTATGCTTGACGAAATTACTCGGCACGCCCTTTAACTTAGCCTGCTTGGAGCGGTTGCAATGCTTGCACATACATTGCAAATTATAAAGTTCATCGCTGCCGCCGTATTTTTGCGGGATAATGTGGTCAATGTCAATATCAGCCTTGTGAAATTTTTTGCCGCATTTCGCGCAGGTGTACCAACCGTGATCTGATTTGTTCGCTGCAAAATATTTTTCTCGATAATTCATAAAATCACCACGTCCCAAATTTTTTTAACTATATAACATTTTCAGAAAAAATTCAATTCCCTAAATTTGACGGGGAATTTTTTTATTGTGTAAAATTTTTTTTGAAAAATAAAACAAAGGAGGTTAATAAAAAAATATGAAGAAAGCTTTATTGCTGTGCGCCACTCATAATGATTTATGATTAATGAAGGCGTTGATAAAATTGGGCTTTGATGTGACAGTTACGGGAAATGTCAACGACTTGCCGGGCGAAAGATTTTCCGATAAACATATATTGGCGGATTTTTCAGACAAAGATTTAATTTTAAAAATTGCTCAACAAGAAAAGTTTCAAAAGCTAAAATGTATTCTAAAGTTCTTGAAAAACTTGAACAGCTGAAAAATATTGTTTCACATTCCGATAAAAAATTTATGTACGCAGAAAATTTTGTTTACGCGCCTGCAGTTATCAAGGCGGCTGAAATTTTGCACAGAAAAAAAGTAAAATTCTTTTTGCAAAAGGCGAAGAAAGTTTAAAAGGCTCCAGTTCGCACGTTGCGGGCGAATGGGATAAAAACGGCGGCGGAACTTTTATGCGCGTCGGAAGTCATCCGCTGTCGGCAATTTTATGGCTTAAACAACAATAAGCACTTGCACGCAACGAAAAAATTTTTGTTACAGAAGTTTTGGCGGATATGAGCCAAATTACGCCGCGCCTTTCAGAATATGAACACAGGCACATTGCCGCGCGCCCGAATGACGTTGAAGATTGCGGAATTGCGGTTATAACTTTTTCGGACGGCACGAAGGCTGTTATTTTGGCAACTGATACACTTTTGGGCGGCAGTAAAAATTATATCGAACTTTATTGCAACGACGCGGCGATTAATTGTCAAATAACTATGTCAGATTTAATGAGCACTTATTTTTTGGACGAAGACAATTTGCAGGACGTTTATATTTCTGAAATGTTGCCGAGCAAATTGGGCTGGAATAAACCTTTTTTGGCAGATGAAATAATTCGCGGCTACGTTGACGAAATGCGGTATTTTGTCGAAAGTGTTTATTACAATCGTGAACCTAAGGCGGGTTTTGAATTGGCGTACGATACCACGAAATTTATTTATTCCGCTTATTTGTCTTCGGAATAAAAAAAGCTGTAGCGTTTTGATAAAAAAATTTTTTTGTAACTCCTGCCGCGCGGCGGGAGTTTTTTTGTTTGCCTGTAAAAAAATTGACAATAATAACGCAGAATTATAAAATTATATTGAGGTGAAAAATTTATGAAAGTCGGAATTGACATCGGCTCCACGACTATTAAATATGTTGTCATGGACGGCAAAGAAAAAATAATTCATAAAGACTATTCGCGGCACTTTTCAGAAATTGGTACTGCGCTTACAAATACTTTATCGACGCTGAAAAATATCGTTGGCGAAACGAAATTTAAAATTGCATTGGCGGGCTCGGCGGGTATGGGAATTGCAAAAAAAATTTCCCTGCCATTTGTGCAAGAAGTTATTGCTTGTCAAACTGCGGTTGAAAAATTTATTCCAAAAACTGATACGGTTATTGAACTCGGCGGCGAAGACGCAAAAATTATTTATTTGAAAGGCGCACCCGAAGTGCGAATGAACGGCGTTTGCGCGGGCGGCACGGGTTCATTTATTGACCATATGGCAAGCTTGCTTTCAACCGACGCGCTCGGCTTAAATTCTCTCGCCGAAAAGGGCAAACAAATTTATACAATCGCTTCAAGGTGCGGCGTTTTCGCAAAAACTGACATTCAAGCATTGATGAATGACGGCGCAAAAAAAGCTGATATTGCGCTATCGATTTTTCAAGCGGTTGTTAATCAGACGATTGGAAACCTCGCGCAGGGCAGACCTGTTGAAGGCGTTGTAGCGTTTTTGGGCGGACCTTTGCACTTTCTGCCGGAATTGAAAAAGCGTTTTATTGAAACGCTGAAACTTTCGCCCGAGCAAGTTGTCAATACCGATGACGGAAATTTTTTTGTAGCGGCGGGCGCGGCTCTTTCTGAAGACGCCAAAGATTTTTCTATTGAAGAATTGGAAGAATCTATTAAAAGCAGCAGGGAAGAGGCAAAAGTCAAAAGTAATTTGCACGCCCTTTTCAAAAACAATGACGATTATAAAAATTTTCGTACGCGCCACGATTCGGCAAAAGTCAAGCGCGGCGATTTAAAAAATTATGTTGGAAAAATTTTTCTTGGAATTGACGCGGGCTCAACTACAACCAAAATCTGCGCGATTGGCAAAAATCGTGAAGTCCTTTACACCGATTATAAATCGAACGGCGGCTCGCCCTTAAAAACTGTCGTCAGTCAAATTCAGGAACTTTATAAAAATATTCCTGCAACTGCCGAAATTGCAAAAGTTTTTACTACAGGTTACGGCGAACAAATTGTTAAAGCGGCGTTGCACGCGGACGGCTCCGAAGTTGAAACATTCGCGCACCTTTGCGCCGCGCAGGAATTTTGCCCTGAAGTTTCTTTCGTACTTGATATTGGCGGGCAGGATATGAAATGCTTTTTCGTCAAGGACAGCACGATTGGAAATATAACTTTGAATGAGGCTTGCAGCGCGGGTTGCGGCAGTTTCATTCAAAATTTCGCGCAGGGTTTAAATATGGAAGTCGGCGAATTTGCCAAAAAGGCGTTGACTTCAAACGCGCCCGTTGATTTGGGGACGCGCTGTACAGTTTTTATGAACTCGAAAGTTAAACAGGCGCAAAAGGAAGGCGCAAGCGTCAGCGATATTTCGGCGGGCATTGCACTTTCAGTAATTAAAAACGCGCTGTTTAAAGTTATGCAACTTCGCAACGTTGAAGATTTGGGCGAAAATATTGTTGTACAGGGCGGCACTTTTTACAATGACGCGGTTTTGAGGGCGATTGAAGAAATTTTAAACAAGAAAGTTATTCGCCCCGACATTGCGGGATTAATGGGAGCGTACGGCGCGGCGATTCTTGCTCTTGAAAGTGACAACGGCGAAACTTCAAAAATTTTAAGCGCGGCTGAACTTACCAATTTTGAAGTTGTAACAAAGTCCTACCGCTGCGGGCGTTGCGGCAATAATTGTTTGATAACTATGCAAAAATTTCCTGACGGCGGCAAATATTTTACAGGCAACCGTTGCGAACGCGGAATTGGCGGCAAGCCTAAAACTTCTGAAGAAATTCCCAACGCTTACGCTTACAAGTACAAAAGAGTTTTCGACTACAAGCCGCTTGAAAATCCTGCGCGAGGCGTGATTGGAATACCGCGCGTTTTAAATATTTATGAAGATTATCCTTTTTGGTACACGTTTTTTACAAAACTTGGCTACCGCGTCGAACTTTCGGGCAAATCCAACGCCGAACTTTTTTATAAGGGAATGGCGACAATTCCGAGCGATTCACTTTGCTACCCTGCGAAGTTGGCGCACGGGCACATTATGGATTTAATTCAGCGCGGCGTTGAAAAAATTTTTTATCCCTGCGAACCGTACAATTTCGACACGCGCTCCGATAATTTTTACAACTGCCCTATCGTTGCAAGTTATCCCGAAAATATTCGCGGCAATATGGATATTCTGCGCGAAAAAAATATTAAATTTATTCAGCCGTTTTTGCCCGTCCACGATATGAAGAAACTTAAAAAACGCCTTGCCGAAGAATTAAAATCTGAAAATATTTCCGAAAAAGAAATTTCGGCGGCAGTTGACGCGGCAGAATCTGAACTTGAAAATTACCGCAATGACGTTAAAAAATTCGGCGAAGAAATTTTAAAGCGCATTGAACGCACGGGCGAACAGGCAATTTTGCTGGTAGGCAGACCTTACCACATTGACCCGGAAATTAATCACGGTATTTCAGAAATGATTCAATCCTATAACCTGCCGATAATTTCCGAAGATATGATTTCACACCTGCCTACAAAGTCAAATGAAATTTCGCTTGTCAATCAGTGGAGCTACCACGCGCGCCTGTATCACGCCGCGCACTTCGCAACCGAACACCAAAATATTACACTGATTCAGTTGAGTTCGTTTGGCTGCGGTCTTGACGCCTTGACGACGGAACAGGTTAAGGAAATTTTGGAAAGTCACGGCAGAATTTACACAATGATTAAGCTTGACGAAGTTTCAAATTTGGGCGCGGCGCGTATTCGCTTACGTTCACTGCTTGCCGCGTTGAAAAGAAAAATCCCCGTTGCTTACCAAGAAATTAAATTGCAACCGCGCCCGCGTTTTACTGCCGATTGCAAAAAAACTCATACGATTTTGGCTCCGCAAATGGCACCGATTCACTTTGAATTAATTCAAGCCGTGTTAAATAAATACGGCTACCGCGTGGAAATTCCGCCGTTGCCTGACAAAGCCGCAATAGATTTAGGCTTGAGGTACGTCAATAACGATATGTGCTACCCTGCGATTGTGGTTATTGGGCAGTTGATTAGCGCGTTGAAGTCGGGCGATTACGACGCGGATAATACTTCAATAGTGCTTTTTCAAACTTGCGGCGCGTGTCGAGCCACGAATTATATTTCAGTTTTGCGCCGTGCGTTGAAATTTGCGGGATTCGGGCAAGTTCCCGTTTTCGCCTGTTACGGACTTGAAACTGACGATTTTGTTTTGAGCAATGATTGTTTGATGGACACGATTAAAGCGGCGATTTACGGCGATTTATTAATGAATGTTTCAAACAGAATGCGCCCTTATGAAATTCGGCGCGGTGAAACTGACAAACTTTTTAAAGAATGTATGACGCTTGCGAAGGCGGATTTAGTCAACGGCAATTATTTTAGTTTTCGGCGCAATGTTAAAAAATTCGTCGCGCAGTTTGATTCGATTCAGATTGACGAAACTTTGGAAAAGCCGAAAGTTGGAATTGTCGGCGAAATTTTGGTTAAATATCACCCCGTTGCAAATAATCAGCTGGAAAAAATTTTGGCGGCGGAAGGCGCAGAAGTTGTAATGCCTGACTTGTTGGACTTTTTCTTATATTCTGCGTACGACGAAATTTCACGGCAAAAACTTTTGGGCGGCAGTCGCAAAAATAAAATCTTTGGCGAAATGTTTATTAAGTTTATGGAATTTTTCCGCCACCCTATGAAAAACGCGCTGAAGGATTCAGTTCATTTCCGCGCGCCCTATTCGATTAAAGAAACTGCCGCGCTTGCAAGCCGTCACGTTTCTATTGGAAATATGGCGGGCGAAGGTTGGTTTTTAACGGGCGAAATGGTCAAGCTGATTGAGGAGGGCGTCAACAATATTGTTTGCCTTCAACCTTTCGGCTGCCTGCCCAATCACATTACAGGCAAAGGCGTTATGCACAATCTGCGCGAAAGTTACGACGGCGCAAATATCGTGGCGATTGACTGCGACGCCGGCTCTTCCGAAGTTAATCAGCTCAACCGAATTAAATTAATGCTTGCCGTTGCTAAAAAATCTTTGACGAAAAATCAAGCAAGTTAAAGGAGTTTGACAAATTATGTTGAAAAAGATTTTAATATTTATCGGAATTTTGATAGTTTTGTTGGCAATTTTGGGAATTGGCGGAATGAAGTTTTTGGAAAATAAAATTGAAACTAAAATTGCAGAAAAAGAGCCCGAATTTCGCCAATATGTCACAATGACTACCGAAGAACAAAACGCCTATGTTGAAAAAAATTTTTTTGAATTTTTTGGTGCCGTAACGGATTACAGCACAAGGGAAGAACAGGCTAAAGCCGCATTTGAACAAATAAAGGCGGATCCAGAAGCACTTCAAGCCGCAGTTAATATGGGGCGTTCGATGATTGCAGAATTAATTTTGAAAAACGAAAATATTTTAAAGGATTTAAGCGCGGACGTTCATAACAAATTGAAAGCTGAAGCTGACGAAGGAAACAGCCGCGCCGAAAAATTTAAAACTTATTTAGATAAATATCTTCCACCGGAAAATTAATCTTAAGGTGTAAAAAATGCTGAAAAAAATTTTAATAGGCGCGGGCGTTTTGGCGTTGATTGTGGTTTTGGGATTCGGTTTTCTTGCGAACAAAATTAATTCAAAGTTGCAGGAAAAAGAGCCCGAATTTCGCCAATATGTCACAATGTCAACCGAAGAGCAAAACGCCTATGTTGAAAAAAATATTTCCGAACTCGCACAAATTATAATGCACGACGCCAACTCAAATACACTGCCACAAAATCCCGAAGTTAAGGCGGCAGAAATTCAATTTGGGCGTTCGGTGGTTGCAGGGCTGATTTTATCTTCAGAAAATATTGTCAAAGATTTAAGCGAAAATGTTAAAGCGCAATTCAAATCTGAAGCCGATGAATTGGACGCCCGCAGCCACAAATATACCGAGCTTATAAAAAAATATTCTAACCAAAAATAATTTTAAGGAGTGTTTCACTTGAAAAAAGGCGATATTATTGAACTCGCAAAAAAAATGATTGCCGCGCCGAGTTGTTGTGCGCCGCTTAAAAAAATTGGGCAAGAATGGCTTGACGCAGTTGGAACTGCGGGCGAAAAGGAAGCCGCCCAAAAACTTATTGCCGAACTCGAAGGCGATGTTACAGATATTGATTCGCTCGTTGCGTTCGCACATTCTGAAACCGCCGCCAAAATTTTCGGCGAAGGCGCAAAAGGTTTTGCGGCGCACGCGGACGAACTCAAGGCAAGCGGTGCGAAATTCTGCGACTGCGGAGCTTGTGCGCCCGGTTTGCAGATTCTTCAAAATAAATCTTTGATTCTTGACTAAAAAATTTTTCTGCAAAATAAAAAAACGTCGGAAAATTAATTCCGGCGTCTTTTTTTATCTGCGCCAATTTTTGTCGTCCTTAATGTACTGCTCATAAAAATCTTCAACGGGCATAAATAAATAGCGAATACCTTCAATAAAACTAATCCACGTCGGCAAAGTTGTCCAGAAAAGCAAAAGGTATAGCACGCCCTGCAAAGTTTTGCCCTGATAAAATTTGTGCGCACCGAGCGAGCCCAAAAATATTGCAAGCGCAGATTGTATCAATTTTCGCTGGATAATTTGCGGGCGTTCATTTTCGGGAAAAGTTTGCATGCTGTCAATTTCATAACTGCGCCGCCGCCCGCGCGGACTTCGTACACTCGGCACAGAACCGACGGGCAAATTTTTTATTTCGACGCCGCCGAGCGGTTGGTTTAATAAATCTTTATCAATCCTAACGTTGCCGTATTCGTCAACTTCGCCAACATCGACAGTCTTTTTTTTAATTCCTTCGGCGTCAAGTTGTTGTTGCATAACTTTCAATTCGGCGTCCGCAGAAATTATTTGGTCGTTCAAAACGTGTTCAAATTGGTCGGCGTAGGCACCATCAAGCGCGGCAAGCGTAGTTTTCATTTTGTACTTTAAATCGCGCACGCGCTCGGTTGAAAGTTCAGTTTCTTCCAATTCTTGGTACTGCTTGACGATTTTAACCGCGCGGTCTTGATAATAATCAATAAACTTGTAGGCAAGCGGGATTCTTTCGGGATTTTTTTCAAGATTAGCCAAAAGTTTTTTGGCAACGCGCTGCATTTTTGCAAGTTGCGTTGAAACTTCTCTGTCAGAAATATTTTTGCGCGCCTCTTCGATATATTTAAAATCGTCCATAGCCTTGTCAAAATTTTCCTGCAGATATTCCGCCCTGTCCTCCTCAAGCTCTTCTAAATCGAGTTGGGGAGTTCTATTTTTTTTCCAATCCCAAAACGCCTTGCCGCCGAATATTACCGCAACCGTAGCCAACATTACTAACAGATAATCCATTGAAAAAGCTCCCTTCGATTTTAAGGGCTAAAGATTTTTAATCCTAAACTTTCGACAAAGTTTAAAGTAACGTCGAAATTTGCGCCTACAGCGTCCACAGCGTGGGCGTCAGAGCCAATCGTGATAAATTCCCCGCCCAAATCTTTGTAACGCTTGTAGACCGCCTCAAGCCCATTTAAAGCGATTTTACTTTTTAGCCGCCTTGTGTTGAGTTCCAAAATTTTTTTACGCTCAACCAAAATTTTTAAAACTTCGTCAATTTCCCGCCTAAAAATTTCGTATTCAATTTCGGCGTTTTCATAGGGCGCAACGCGGCAAATATAATCAATGTGCCCCAACACGTCAAAATTTTCTGCGGCGGCTTCTTCAGCCATTACATTAAAATATTTTCGATACGCAGTCAATTTATCCTTGCCTTCAAAATATTTTTGGTTGTAAATGTCAATATCTTCGACAACGTGAATTGAGCCAATTATTAAATCAAAATTCCCAAGCGCCAAAAAATTTTTGTTAGCCTCTCGCGCAGATTTACGCAAGCCGACTTCAACGCCGAGCTTAACTTTATCACTGCGAAATTTTTTGTATTCGTTAAAATATTCTGCCGCGTCAAAAGTAAAATCGACTTCGCCCGGTAATTTATAATCATAGTGTTCAGTGAAAATTATTCCGAGCCCTAAACTTTCTGCGCGGTTAATTGCGGCGGCGGCGTCCATTTCCGAATCTGCAGAAAATTTTGTATGTGTATGACTGTCAAAAATCATTTAATCCCTCCAATCTGCTAAACGCTTAATATATTCCCTTGCTAAAATTTGTTGGTTATTCCTGTACAAAACATCTGTAAAATTAATCAGCATACTTTTGACGAAAAATTTAAACGACGAATTAACGCATTTAAAATTTTCAGCCTGTATAAATAAATTATAAATTTTTTCCATTTGATTAATATCAATATTCGAGCTAAAGGCAATAGCCAAAGTTGTTTGAGCCGCCGAAAATAAAATTTCTGCGTCGGGGTTGTAGCGTTGCAAAATGAATTGTGCAAGCTTTAAAAGTTTTTCGCTGTAAGAATTTAAATCTTCTGCGTAGAAAACATAATCAATAAAAAATTTTGTAGCTGTGCTCCAATTTTGACGTTGCACTAAACAAAAAACTTGGTCAAGCGCACTTTGAATATCTGTAAAATTTTCGTCCGCTTGAAAAATTTTTTCACGGTAAAGATTATCGACGAGCTGAACTAATTGCTGGTGCCTGTCGTACTGGTGAACAACCGCAGGAACTCCGCCATCTCCGCGCAAAATCATATTATTTTTTACTTGAATTGGATTTAAAACGTTAAAAAGATATGAAGTAAATATTGCGCCTGTAGTGCAGTCAATTTCTATTAAATTTTCAATCGGCAAAAGATTATTATAAAAAATGTATTGATGAGTTGCTTGATCTACGCCGTGAGTTTTATGGTTTCCTTTATATTGCCAAAGTTTTTCAATATAAATTTTTATTTCTTCAGGTGTTCCAATAACGGTACCGCAACAAATTATCGGTTTATCCGCCAATTTATCAGCTTCAGATTTTCCGAAAACCTCATTAATCCATATATAATTGATATAGATTCCGGCTTTTTCTCCGCGAATATTATCGCCTTCAATAGTATTTCCGAGATAATGATTATATTTTGTAAAATATTTGAATACGTCGTCTTGAAAAATTACGTCACGAGTATCTGATATTAAAATTTGATTGTAATCTGAACCGTGCTTGTTGACATAATCTAAAAATAATTTCCAACGATTTACAGCAGGAGCGGCACCTTTTATTTTTTCAGGAAAAGGTTCGAGCTTTACGCGCCCCCCCCCCGTTCAGCTTATTTTCAGTAAATCTTGAAATGTTGCTGACAAATAAAACTAAATCTGTATTTTCGGAAGAATTTTTCAAGAATGAATTAACAAACGGTTCAAAGGTATACCAATCATAGCCGTTGCCTGTTCCCATAACTAAATTTTTCAAAAATTTAATCCTCCTCTTCGTGGTGGTGATGGTGATGAATTTCATTGCCGCGAATATCTTTAACGGCTTGTGCAATGTCAGCCGCGCCGAAAATCGCACTGCCTGCAACCAAAATATTTGCGCCGGCTTCACGTACAAGCACGGAAGTTTCAGCGTTAATCCCGCCGTCAACTTGAATATCGCATTCAGTCTCCATTTCTGCAACCATATGATAAAGCATATGAATTTTGCCCAACATTGAATCAATAAATTTTTGCCCCGCGTATCCGGGATTTACCGTCATAACCAAAATCATATCGGCGTCTTCAACAAGTTCTTCAACCATTGAAAGGGAAGTACCGGGATTCAGAGCAACGCCCGCCTTGCAGCCGAGTTCGTGAATCTGCTGTAAAATTCTGTGCGGATGTTTCGCCGCTTCGACGTGGAAAGTTATAATATCTGCGCCCGCATCTGCAAAAGATTTTATTTGCGTTTCAGGGTGTTCAACCATTAAATGCACGTCAAAAACTATATCAGAAATTTTTCTTAAAGATTTTACGACGCCCGCGCCAATCGTTATTTCGGGAACAAAAGTTCCGTCCATAACGTCAATATGCAGATATTCTGCGCCCGCCGCCTCAACTTTTTTTAATTCGTCCGCCAAATGTGCGAAATCCGCCGAAAGTATCGACGGTGCAATTTTTGCTTTCATTGTTTTAACTCCTTTAATTTTTAAAAAATTTTATTTCACTAATCCCTAGTCTTTAGTCTTTATCCCCTAACTTGGGAAGGGGTGCCCGAAATGTTGTCAATTTCTTCAAGTGATTTTTGTTTACTTTCAATTCCCAAACTCAATACAACTATCGAAATTATTACAAACACCGACGCGAACATTGCAAAAATTATATGCATTGGCGCGCCGTTCGCCAAAAGTACGCCTACCAACATTGGAGCCAACATTCCGCCGATTCTGCCGAATCCTGCCGCCCAACCCGAGCCTAACGCTCTTATCGAAGTCGGGTACATCTCTGGCGTATATGTGTAAATGACGCCCCACGCGCCCAAATTGAAGAAACTCATTGCCGCGCCCCACATTAATAAAGTTGTAGGTTCTGCCGCGTTGCCGAAAAAGTAACTGCATACGCCAGAAAGTAACAGGAACAATGACAAAGTATATTTTCTGCCGATTATGTCAACAAGCCACGCCGCCGCGTAATAGCCCGGCAACTGCGCGAGCGTCATTACCAAAACGTATTCAAAACTTTTTACAACCGCGAAGCCCTGCGCGAAGACTATCGAAGGCAGCCACATAAAAATTCCGTAGTAGCTGTAAACTATTCCGAACCACGCAAGCCATAACATAATTGTTCTTGTGCGAAATTGCGGCGTCCATAATGTGGAAAATTTTGGTTGCGCTGTATGTTCAGTGCCCAATTCTGCCGCGCTTAATTTTTCGGCGAAAGGTTCGCTTGCAACGTCCAATTTTTTCTCAAGCGTCAAAATTATTTCTTTTGCCTCGTCGATTTTGTTTTTGGAAATTAAATAGCGTATCGATTCAGGCATATGCAGGCGGATTAAGAAAACGTAAACCGCAGGAATTGCGCCTATCCAAAATGCAATTTTCCAGCCAAATTCGGGAATTAACAAATAGGAAATGCAAGCCGCCACTAGCCAGCCCAATCCCCAAAAACTTTCAAGCAATACAATAAATCTGCCGCGCAAATGTGCGGGCGCGTATTCGCTCATTAAAGTTGCTGCAACGGGCAATTCGCCGCCCAAGCCGAATCCTACCAAAAACCTAAAGAATAATAAACTTTCGTAACTCCAAGCCACCGCGCAAAGTCCAGTTGATACGCTGTACAAAATTACAGTTGCCGCGAAAACTTTTTTGCGCCCCAATCTGTCAGCAATAGTTCCTGCAAGTACCGCGCCGAGTGCCATTCCTATTAATCCAATGCTGCCAATCCAGCCGACTTGTTCCGGCGTCAAGCCCCATTCTTTCGCCAAAACGGGCAATACAAATGATATTAATCCCGTGTCCATTGAGTCAAACAACCAGCCCAAGCCCGTAACGATTAGCAATTTGTAATGAAATGAACCGACGGGCAATTTTTCAAGCCGCTCCAATATCAATTTCTTTCAGCTCCTTAATTATAACTTCGCCGTTGTTTTATATCAAATCTTGTTGAATTAGTCAATAAATGCTAAAATTGTATACGCTGATTTTATATTAAAAAATCCCTAACCTTTAAAAAGAGGTGATTTTATGCCGTTGAAAGGCGAAACCAAAACCAAAAAAGTTGAGGAAGAAAATATTTTCATACCCGAAGAGCCGCGCTATTCTTTGGACGATATTATTTTGACGCAAGCCACCAAAGACCAAATTTTGGACGTTGCAACCTACGCCGAAAATTCGCAGTTGGTTTTTGACATATGGGGCTTTAACAAAACGCACAAATATTCAAAGCGCGTCGGAATAAATTTATACGGCGCACCGGGTACGGGTAAAACTATGGCGGCGCACGCTATAGCTAAAAAGCTCGGCAAAAAAATTTTAATCGTCAACTACGCGGATATTGAATCAAAGTACGTTGGCGAAACGCCTAAAAATATTCGCAAAGTTTTTGAGGCGGCGAAAAATTCGGGCAGCATTTTATTTTTCGATGAAGCGGACGCAATTTTGAGCAAGCGCGTTACAAATATGACACAAGCCGTTGACGTCAGCGTGAATCAAACGCGCTCCGTTATGCTTATGCTGATGAACGAATATCAAGATTTTATAATTTTCGCCACGAATTTTATTTCAAACTTTGACCCCGCGTTTATGCGCCGAATTTCGGTACACGTCAAATTTGAACTGCCTGATTTTGAATGCAGGAAAAAACTTTGGCAAATGTACATTCCCGCCGAATTTGCGGAGCAGTTTGAAAATCTTGACATTGACGAACTTGCAGGGAAATTTGAAGGTTTAAGCGGCAGTGATATTTCTAACGCGGTACTTAACGCCGCCTTCAAAGCCGCGCGCCTTGTCCCCGACGGCAACGTTACAAATGCCGCGCTGAAGGCAAGGTATAAAGCCTCGTACACCAATTCAAACAAACTCGATAAGCAAATTTTATTTGACGCGGTGGAAAATATTTTGGAAAGTAAGCGGGCAAATTCAGGTGTCAGGGATTAGGTGTCAGGTGTCAGGAAATTCAAATATGTAAAAATTTTTTCAAAAAGAAATGAAGGCGCAGATTTTGGAAAAATTTAAATGCGATTGTTGCGGCTTGTGTTGCAGAAATATTCGGCGCAGTGAATTTTCAAAAAATCTTGACAGAGGCGACGGCGTTTGCAAATTTTTAAACACTTCAAACAATCTTTGCACGATTTACGATAACCGCCCAGATTTTTGCAATGTCGAAAAAGGATATAAAAAATATTTCGCCGAAACTTACAGCGAAGAAGAATATTTGCGGCTGAATTATTTGGCTTGTCAAAATTTGAAGGAGGAATTTTTCAAATGAAAGTAGCAATATTATTGGCGAACGGCTTTGAAGAGGCGGAGGCACTTGTTACGATTGACATTTTGCGACGCGCAGGAATTGAAATTGATTCGTTTTCGCTTGCAGAAGAATTTGTAACAAGCAGCCGAAAAATTACAGTCAAGGCGGACAAAATTTTGGGCGAAAATAATTTGTCCGAATACGATATGGTAATTTTGCCGGGCGGGCAACCGGGCTCAACCACTCTTTCAAAAGATAAGCGCGTTTTAAATATCGTCAAAAATTTTATCGGCAATGACAAAAAATTTGTTGCTGCAATTTGCGCCGCGCCGATGGTTTTAAAATCAGCGGGCGTAAGCGCGGGCAAAACTTTAACTTCATTCCCTTCCGACGAATTAAAGGCAATGTTCACTGACGCAAATTATATTGACGATAAATTGGTTGTGCAGGACGGCAATTTAATTACAAGTCGCGGCGCGGGAACTGTAATGCCTTTTGCGTACAAAATAGTTGACGTTTTGGGCGGCAATTCCGAACCAATTCAAAAAACTATGCTGTATGACAGACTTTTGGCGGGCAAATGAATAAAATTAAAATTACCGTAATGAAAAAAATTTCGCACGCGGATTTAATCGAAAAATACGAAAACCCTTTGGAAAATCCCTGCGATATGGAAGTTAGGCAAATTTTTATTTCGGACGGTTGGGAAAAACCTGAGGGCTTGTGTCAAAGTGCTTGGGAAAGTATGTCAAGTTTTGTCAGGGGACTTTCGCACGGCGCGGAAAATTTTTATAACGGCTGGATGAAAAACAAAAAAGCCGTCATGATTTCCTGCAATGACGGCTTCAGACCTGTAAGTTTTTTGATTGAAGTTATTGACTGAATGGCGGCAAATTCAGCCGCTTTTTTTATTTTTATAAATTATCAAATAAAAATTTATCAACACGCGCTAACTTTCAAGCGCAGAAATTTTTGCAATTCGGCGGTTGTGCCTTTCATCGCCTGAAAAATCAGTAGTCAACCACGCGCGCACAATTTCGCCTGCTACGCCAATCCCCAAAACGCGCCCACCCATTGCCAAAACATTTGCGTTGTTATGTTCGCGGCTCATCTTCGCCGAAAAAACGTCATTGCAAAGGGCGCAACGAATACCTTTAATTTTGTTGGCGGCTATAGAAATTCCAATGCCCGTGCCGCAAAGAACAATTCCGCGTTCAGCGTTGCCGCTGACAACTTCCGCGCAAACTTTTTCGGCAATATCGGGATAATCTGCCGCGTCATTGCCGAAAGTGCCAACGTCATTAATTTCAACGTCAAATTCTGCCAAAACTTTTTTAACGGCGTCCTTGAGTTCAACCGCGCCGTGATCGCTGCCAATCGTAATTTTCATTTTTTCAGCTCCTCTGCTTTTTTTCGATTTTATAATTATTTATTTTTGCAGTCAATATTTTAATTTGAAATTAGAAAAACTTATTTTATTTTGCCAAAAAAATATTGAATCAATTAAAAATTTTTCTTAAAATGTCAACAGAAAATTTTGAAGGGAAGGTTAAAAAATGGCGGAAATTATTCAAGCTCCCGTTATCGGCAGCAAAAATGTTACAGGCACAAATTATACAGGCTCGGCGGCGAAAGTTTATTTCACTAAAAAAATTGACGCCGAACACCTTATTAAACTTTACAAGCTGATTAATGAAAATATTTTCGGCAAAGTTGCAATTAAACTTCATACGGGCGAACAGCACGGACCGAATATTTTGCCGCGTGATATGGTAAAAGCTTTTCAGGCGCAAATTCCCAATTCAAAAATCGTTGAATGCAACACGCTTTATCACGGCGACAGATTCACTACTGAAGGGCACCGCGAAACTTTAAAGGTAAACGGCTGGACTTTCTGCGACGTTGATATTATGGACGAAGACGATAAAGTTGTTAATTTCCCCGTCAAAAACGGTTTCCATTTGAAAGAAGTTGCAATGGGCGCACATTTGGCGGATTATGATTCGCTGATAGTTTTGACGCACTTCAAAGGTCACGCAATGGGCGGATTCGGCGGCTCAATGAAAAATATCGGTATCGGCAACGCAAGCGGGCATTTGGGCAAGGCGCAAGTTCACGGCGTTGACCCGAATAATGTTCCCTCAAATTATCTTGAATGGCCTATGAAAGAATACTTTATGGAGCTTATGTGCGACAGTGCAAACGCTACTTGCAACCACTTCGGCAAAAATATTATTTTTATAAATGTAATGCGGCGAATGAGTGTTGATTGTGACTGCGCGGGCGTTACAGCCGCCGAGCCTACAATGGCTGACATTGGAATTTGTGCAAGCACAGATATTTTGGCGGTTGACCAAGCTTGCGCGGATATGGTTTACGCCGCGCACGACAGCCACGATTTGAAAGAAAGAATTGAAACTCGCGCAGGACTGCGCCAACTTTCTGCAATGGCTGAAGCTAAGCTCGGCAACCCGCAATATGAAATTATTGAAATTGACTAAAAAACTTCCTTTTGCAGTCGCCGCCGTATTAATTTTAGCGGCGGGGCTGCTTTTTTTTGAAAAAATTTCTGCGGAGGAAAAATTTTCAATGAGCGTACCATACACGGACGAACAGCAATTAAAAGATTTGTATAACGAAATGTGGCAAGCATTGTTGGCAAAAGATATTTCGACGCTGGAAAAAATTCACGCGGACGAATTTATTTTGGTACATATGACAGGAATGCAACAGCCGAAAAAAGAATATTTGCGCTGCGTACGTGACGGCGAATTAAATTATTTTTCGGCGCGCGCAGAAAATATTTTTGTCGATACAGGCGCGGGAAAATTAATCGGGCAGTCGAAAGTTGAAGCGGCAGTTTTCGGCGGCAATAAGCATACTTGGAATTTGCAACTTGCATTTGACGTTGAAAAGCGCGGCGGCAGTTGGATTTTGATTTTTGGCAGAGCGTCAACTTATTAAGGAGGTAACAAAATGAAAGAAGTTGCAGTGCTGATAGGCAGCGGCAGCATAGGGCAGGCAATAGCGCGGCGCGTCGGCGCAGGCAAGCACGTGGTTTTGGGCGATTTAAAAATTGAGGCGGCGAACAAGGCGGCTGAAATTTTGGAAAACGCGGGCTTTGAAACTTCAACGGTTGCAGTTGACATTTCAAGCCGCGATTCAATTTTAAATTTGGTTGAACACGCGCAAAAATTCGGCGCGGTTAAAAATTTGATTAACGCGGCGGGCGTTTCGCCTTCGCAAGCTCCCGTTTCTGCAATTTTGAAAGTTGATTTGTACGGGACGGCGGTTTTGCTTGAAGAATTTGGAAAAATAATTTCTGACGGCGGCTCGGGCGTTATAATTTCTTCGCAAAGCGGACACAGGCTCGGCGCAATTCCTGAAGAACAAAATACCGCGCTTGCAACTTCGCCGACCGAAAAACTTTTGGAACTTGATTTTCTTAAAGCAATTACAGACACTTTGAAGGCGTACCAATATTCAAAGCGTTGTAATGTTTTGCGCGTAATGTACGAGGCTACACGTTGGGGCAAACGCGGCGCAACTGTTAATTCAATCAGTCCCGGAATAATTATTACGCCGCTTGCCGCTGACGAATTGAAAGGTCCGCGCGGCGAAGGTTATCGAAATATGCTTAAGGCAAGTCCTGCAGGGCGCGCAGGTACGCCCGATGAAGTCGGCGATTTGGCAGAATTTTTAATGTCAAGCAGAGGAAAATTTATCAGCGGCGCAGATTTTCTCATTGACGGCGGCACCACTGCAAGTTATTGGTACGGCGATTTACAATATTTGAAAAAAACTCATTGAGGCGATAATATGAATGTTTTTGAAAACCTGCGCGAAGGCAAGCACTACCACATTTTGGACGAAGATTATAAACGCGAGGCACATACAGAATTTGCACGTTGTGCGCACATTTGCCATTTGATTAACGCTGCAGATCCTGTCGATACAGAAAAAATTTTGCAACTTGAAAAAGAATTGTTTAACGGCAATTTGCCCGAAAATACTTTTTTAACGCCGCCCTTTCAAATTGACGCGGCTTGCAGAGTTTTTTTAGGCAAAAATGTTTTCGTCAACCACAATTTAACGGTAATGTCAGTCGGTACAGTTACGATTGAAGACGGCGTAATGATTGCGCCTGAAGTCGGGCTTTTTACAGTCAACCACGAGCCGAAAAATATTCGCATCATTATGACTAAAGAAATTTTGATTAAGAAAAATGCTTGGATTGGCGCGCGGGTAAATATTCTGCCGGGCGTAACGATTGGCGAAAATGCAATTATAGGCACGGCGTCAGTTGTTACAAAAGATATTCCCGATAACGCCGTTGCAGTCGGCAACCCTGCGCGAGTGATTAAATTTATTTAGGAGAGTTGTACAATGAATAAAATTGAACGTAACAAAAAAACTATGGAACGTTTTCAAACTTGTATCAATACCTGCGATAAAAATTTGGCTGAAGAATTGATTGACGCCAAGGCGGAATTTGCAAGCTTAATTTCTGATGAAAAACTTTACGGCGGCGCGGGCTATTTGTCGGTTGTCGAATTTATGCGCAAAAGTTTTTCTGATATTCATTGGGAAATTGTCGATACTGCGGTTGAAGAAAATAAAGTTGCAGTAAGCTGGATTTGTTCCGGTACGCACGACGGCGAATTTATGAATTTCCCGCCAAGCGGCAAAAAATTTTCTTTCAGCTGTATGAATTTTTATTATTTCAATGACGACGGCAAAATTATTAAAGACGTTGCCGCGCAGGGTATGATGGGGCTTTTTCAATCTTTAGGTTTAAAATAAATTGGAGGTATTTTAAATGCAGTATGTAAAATTTGGCAATACCGGTATGGACGTTTCAAAAATTTGTCTCGGTATGATGAGTTTCGGTAAACCCGGCAAAGAAAACGGCGTTTTTCCGTGGGCGAAAACTTACGACGAAGGCAAAGATATGTTTAAAAAAGCCGTCGAACTCGGAATTAATTATTTTGATACGGCGAACGTTTATCAAATGGGCTCCAGTGAAGAAATTACCGGACGCTTTATTAAAGATTTTGGGCTTGACCGTGATGAAATTGTTGTTGCAACAAAAGTAAATTTTGAAATGAGAATCGGACGCCCCAACGGCAAAGGTTGCTCCCGTAAAAATATTATGGCGGAAATTGACCACAGTTTGAAACGCTTGCAAATGGATTATGTTGACGTTTATCAAATTCACAGGCTCGACACTGAAACGCCAATGGAAGAAATTATGGAAGCGTTGCACGATGTAGTAAAAGCGGGCAAGGCGCGTTATATCGGCGCGTCAACAATTTTTGCGTGGCAACTCGAAAGAATGCAAAACATTGCCGAAAATCACAACTGGACAAAATTTGTGTCACTTCAACCTCAATATAATTTAATTTACCGCGAAGAAGAAAGAGAAATTATGCCGCTTTGCAAAGACAGAAAAATGGCGGTTGTTCCTTGGTCGCCTTTGGCGGGCGGACGTTGTGCGCACCCTTGGGGCACTAAAACTGCAAGAAATTCTATCGACGAAGTTTCGCCAATGGTCTGGAATAAAACAAACGACGTTGATAAAGTTGTTGTTGATAACCTCGAAAAAGTTTCAAAAGAAATTGGCTATTCAATGGCGCAAACTGCGCTTGCGTGGATGCTCAGCAAAGATTATATTACCGCGCCGATTGTCGGCACAACTTCAGTAAAACACATTGAAGAGGCAGTTTCCGCGCTTGATATTAAATTGGACGAAGAAATTATTAAAAAGTTGGAAGCTCCTTACGTTCCGCACATTAAAACCGGCGCATTTTAAAATTTTGGAGGCGTAAAAATTTATGGCGAAAATTTTAATTGCGTACTATTCCCGCAAAGGTCAAAATTATGTCAACGGCTCAATTAAAAATCTTGCGAAGGGCAATACTGAAATTGTTGCTGAATTTATTCAAAAGGCGGTTGGCGGCGAACTTTTTGAGATTGACACTGTTAAAAATTATCCCGTCGATTACACCGAATGCACCAACGTTGCAAAGGAAGAAATTCGGCAAAAGGCGCGTCCCGAACTCAAGAAATATTTGCCGAGCATTGACGAATACGACACAATTTTTTTAGGGAGTCCTTGTTGGTGGGGACAACCGGTTATGGCTGTTTTTACTTTTTTGGAAAAATATAATTTCGCCGGCAAAAAAATTATTCCCTTTATGACGCACGAAGGCAGCGGCTTAGGCAGCACTATGGGGCAAATTAAAAAAGCTTGTCCAAATTCTACCGTTGCAAACGGTTTGGCAATTCGCGGCGCAAACGCCCAAAATTCTGAAGCTGAAGTTTCCGCGTGGGCGAAGGAAAATATTTGAGCTTAAAAATTTTTTAACTCTTACAAAATTTTCTGTAGGAGTTATTTTTTTAGAAAGGATTTTTTTAATGCAAATTACAAAAATTTTGACGGCGGCAATTTTGGGCGCGTCGATTTTTTCTGCAACAACTTTTGCGGCTCCCGTAACGGCGCAGGAAGAAATTTCAATTACAAAAGAACTTGCAAGGCACGGCGGCGCAGTTCAACCAATCGGCGAAACTAACGACGCCTATTCAAAATTTTTCACGGGGAAAAGTTACCTTTCTAACCTTTCGACTGATAAAAATCTCCCCGTCTTCAACGTAACTTTTGCGCACGGCGCACATACTTTTTGGCACATACACCATAAAACTTGCCAAGTATTAATTGCGGCGTCGGGGCGCGGCTATTATCAAATTTGGGGACAAGAACCGAAGGAACTTTTACCGGGGCAAACTGCAACAATTCCTGCAGGCGTCAAGCATTGGCACGGAGCCGCGCCCAATTCAAGTTTCCAACATATCGCTTTAATGCAACAAGTCAAGGGCGTAACTACAGAATGGCTGGAACCTGTTGACAATTCGGAATTTCAAAAACTCAAATAAATTCAAGGAGAAATTCTTATGAAAAAATTTTTGGCGGCAATGACGGCGGCGAGTCTTTTTACTGCAACCGCCTTTGCAATGAAACCCGTTACAATTATTGAACAGGGCAGTTTTATGGCGGGCGGAAAAGTTATCACGGCGGCGGGAACTTACAACGGCTTCAACGATTTTAAAGATTTGTCGGGCAATACTTTGCACGGCGACCACGCCTACTGCTTTTATCAAATTCCCAAAAAAGCAAAAAATTTGTCAATGGTATTTCTGCACGGCTACGGGCAAAGCGGCAAAAGTTGGGAAACTACGCCCGACGGACGCGACGGTTTCCAAAATATTTTTCTTGAACGCGGTTTTAAAACTTTCGTAGTTGACCAGCCGCGCAGAGGGCGCGCAGGGCGTGCAACCGTTGCAGGAAATATTTCTGCAACGCCCGACGACCAATTATGGTATTGCAATTTCAGAATGGGCGTATATCCCAATTATTACGATAATGTTTCATTTCCGCGCGGCGAAGAGGCGCAGAAACAATTTTTTATGCAAATGACGCCCGACACTGCCGCCTATCCTTCCAACGAAATTATAACTGCCGCAATGGTTGCAGTTATGGAAAAAGCGGGCGACGGGATTTTAATGACACATTCGGCGGGCGGCGGGCCCGGCTGGTCAACCGCTATTCAATCTGACAAAGTTAAAGCGGTTATTGCGCTGGAGCCGGGCACTTTTCCTTTTCCTGAAAATGAACTTCCCGCCGTTGAAAAAACTACAAGCCCGTTTCCTGCCGCAGGTACGCCCGTTTCAATGGCGGATTTTATGAAACTTACAAAAATTCCAATCGTTGTATATTTCGGCGATAACATTCCTGCAGGTGATACGCCTGTTGAAAATTGGGGATTCGATAATTGGCGCACGCGCTTAAATCTTGCAAGAAATTGGGCGCAGGTTATGAAAAAATACGGCGGCGACGTGGAATTTGTTTACTTGCCTGACATTGGAATTTTCGGCAACACTCATTTTCTTATGGCGGATTTAAATAATTTGGAAGTTGCAAACGCTATTGAAAATTGGCTGAAGTCCAAAAACTTAAATAAATAATTTTGGAGGTTGTACAATGCAACAAAGAAAACTCGGCAAAACGAATTTTTCTGTAAATCCCGTCGGCTTGGGCTGTATGGGTTTTTCTCACGCTTACGGCGCGGCAGTTGAAAAATCTGAAGCAGTTAAAACAATTCGCGCGGCGTTTGACATCGGCTACAATTTTTTTGACACGGCGGAATGTTACACGGGCGAAAATGTTGACGGCACAATTTCATATAACGAAGAACTTGTCGGCGAAGCGTTGAAAGAGATTCGAGATAAAGTTGTTATCGCCACAAAATTTGGCGTCGAACACAACGCAGATAAAACTTTAAAACTTGACAGCAGCCCTAAAAATATTCGCCGCGCAGTTGACGGCTCTTTGAAACGCCTGAACATTGACGCAATAGATTTATATTATCAGCACAGGATTGACCCGAAAATTTCGCCCGAAGAAGTTGCTGAAGTTATGGCGGATTTAATTAAAGCGGGAAAAATTAAGGCGTGGGGAATTTCTGAAACCAATGAAGAATATCTGCGCCGCGCACATAAAATTTGCCCCGTTACCGCTATTCAAAATCGCTACTCAATGGCGGCGCGTTGGCACGAAAATATTTTTCCCGTCTGCGAAGAATTGAAAATTACTTTCGTAGCGTTTTCGCCAATGGCGAACGGACTTTTAACGGGCGCAGTTACCAAAGATACAAAATTTACTGAAGCGGGAGATTATCGTAAGGATATGCCGCAATTCACTGAAAGCGGAATGCAAAAGGCGCAGGCAGTTTTAGAATTGTTGAAAAATCTTGCAGCAGAAAAAAATGCAACGCCCGCGCAAATTTCGCTTGCGTGGATGATTAACAAAAAGCCGTTTATAATTCCAATTCCCGGCAGCAGAAAGCTTTCACGCCTGAAAGAAAATTTCGGCGCGGGAAATATTTTGCTGACAGAAAAAGAAATTGCTGACATTGACGCGAAATTGGACACAATGACTTTTGAAATTTTTGGCGGACACAGTGCAAAATGATTCGGCAGATAAAATATTTTCAGGCGGTTGTACGTTGCCAAAGTTTTACAAAGGCGGCGGAAGAATGTTTCATTTCGCAATCTGCAATTTCGCAACAAATTCAAGCGTTGGAAAAAGAATTGGGCGTGCAACTTTTAAAGCGTGAAGGCAGAAAATTTTCTTTGACTCCAGTCGGCGAATATTTTTACAAAAAAAGTTTGGTGCTTGTCAATGACTTTGAGCGACTTTGCAGTGAAACAACGCGCATTGCAAAGGGCGTTGAGTACGAATTGACGATTGGTTATTTGAAACATTTTCCCGGCTTTTTCCTGCAGGAAACAATTCAAGAATTTAATTCAAAGTACCCTGAAGTTTCGATAAATCTTTTGAGCGGAACGCACGAGGAACTTTATGAATTTTTGCGGAAGGGCAAAGCTGACATAGTGATTAACGATTTGCGGCGAAAACCTTCGGCGCAGTACGTGAATTATTTTTTGGCGGAAGCTAAATTTTATGCAGAATTGCCGCTGAATAATCCGTTGGCGCAGTTGGAATTTTTGACGGCGGAAGATTTAAAAAACACGCCGATAATAATAATTTCTTCGGCTGGGCAAAAGTACAACGAAGAATTATTTTTCAGGGAATATTTCGGCGTGAAGAGCGAATTTATTTTTGCGGAAAATTTGCAGGAGGCGCATTTATTGGCGTCGTCAAATAACGGCTATTTTCCCGTTGAATTTAATCACGCGCCGCCCGCGTCAAAAATTTTTAAGTACGTACCAATTTTTTATAACGGCGCGCAGTTTTTCAGAAAGTACTATGCATTTTGGCGCGTCGAGTCGCAAAAAAAATATCTTGAAGAATTTGCAAGCATTTTAAAAATATACCTGCAAAAATAAATTAAGCCGTCGCAATGACGGCTTTTTTGTTACAAAAATAAAGGTAACAGGCAATAATACTTAATTATTCTTTGAAAGGTTGAGAGTCGGCAATATCGACAGATTTTTTTGCATTTAAAATTTCGTGCGCAGTTTCGACGGTTGAAAAAATTTTTTCGGCAAAAATAATTTCTTGCGCGGCGGGATTTTTTGAAAGGTAAGCAAGATATTCAATGTTGCCTTCGGGACCTTTGATTGGAGAAAAATCCAGTCCGCAAATTTTAAATCCCAAATCCTTTGCAAAATTTAAAACGTATTCGATAACCGCCGAATGAATTTTTTTATCTTTGACGACGCCTTTTTTGCCGACGTTTTCACGCCCCGCCTCAAATTGCGGTTTTATTAATGCGGCAACTTCGCCCGTATCATTCAGCAATTCAAAGGTAACGGGGAGAACCTTATCAAGCGAAATAAATGCAACGTCAATCGAGGCAAAATCTAAAATGTCAGGCAATTTTTCAACGTTGCGAATATTTGTGCGCTCCATATTTACAACGCGGCTGTCGTTGCGAAGTTTCCACGCAAGTTGCCCGTATCCGACGTCAATGGCGTAAACTTTTTTTGCGCCGTGCTGGAGCATACAATCAGTAAAGCCGCCCGTTGACGCGCCAATATCTGCCGCAATTTTATTTTCAAGTTGCAAGTTAAAAACTTCAAGGGCTTTTTGAAGTTTGAAGCCGCCTCTGCTTACAAAGGGCATATCTTCGCCGAGAATTTTAATTTCAGAATCAGCGGCAACCATTGTGCCGGCTTTGTCGATTTTTTGCCCGTTGACTAAAATTTTGCCCATCATAATTAAAGACTTGGCGCGGGCGCGGCTCTCGCACAAATTTTTTTCTGTCAGTAAAACGTCAATTCTTTCCTTGCTCATAGCTTAATCCCTAAATCCCATTCGTGCGGCCAAAATCTTTCAGCCATATCTAAAACCGGCGCGACCAATTCCCGAACATTAATAATTCGTTTCAGCCGCCAAAGATTTTCTTCAGCCTCGACAAATTCAAATTGAAAATTCAAACTGCCCCAAATTTTTCCGTAGTAGGAATTGTCGCCGAAAATTTCAACTTCGGCAACGGCGCGTTTTTTTTCGACGGTAATTTTTTTGACGTTGGAAGTTAAAGCTTTGAGCATTTTTGAAAGTTCAACGGCGCAAAAATCTATTGGCGCGGCTGTAAAACTTTTCGGCGGCGTCAAATTTTTGTCAAAGTAAGCCTTCATGACGCGCGTTACAAATCCCAAATGTACGCCTTTAAACTTTGAATTATAAAACCTTAAAACGCTCGATCCGAATTTAAAAAATAAATCTTGCGGGTAAAGTTCGTGAAACTTCGCGCAGTTTTTAGCCAATTCGTCAGTAACTTCTTCGTAGCCTTCGTTCAAAAATTTTTCCACGTCAACATATTTTGTCATCGTTGAAAAATCGCGCGTGTTAATCGCCGTGCGCATTTCCTCAAGCGTATTCTTGAAAATTTCTTCCCTGTCCATTTCGTACCTCAAAAAGTTTTTAATAATTTTTCGGCGCGGTGTAACTTTTCCCTGCAAATTAATTTAAAATTATTACAACAAAAAAGGCGGCGTTAAAAATTTTAACAACCGCCGAATAGTTTAATTTTTTCTGCAATTTTTTCTGCAGTCAAGCCGCAAAGTTTCAAAAGTTCCGCGCGTGCGCCGTGTTCAACAAATTTATCTTTGATACCGAATCTTAAAAGAGGCGTCGAAATATTTTCGTCAGCCAAGAATTCTGCAACCGCCGCGCCGTAGCCTCCACTCAAAGTCCCTTCCTCAATCGTAACAAAAAACTTTGAATTAGTTTCAGCCGCCAAAATTTCTTTATCAAGCGGCTTTACAAAACGCGCGTTAATCACGTTGACAGGAAAATTTAAAATCTGCGCGACTTCAACAGCAACGCTAACCATACTGCCGACAGCGAAAATTGAAATTTCGGCGTTATCATTTTTCAAAAGGTATTCGGATTTTCCCCAATCTAAATTTTGCGGAATTTCTTCAACTGCGCCGCCGCCGCCGCTGCCGCGCGGATAACGTATAGCAACGGGAGTTTCTTGACTGAACGCGGCAAAAATCATTTGGCGCAATTCGTTTTCATTCTTCGGAGCCAAAATGTTAATGTTGGGAATTGTGCGCAAAAAAGCCATATCAAACGCGCCGTGATGAGTCGCTCCGTCTTCGCCGACAAGCCCCGCCCTGTCAAGGCAAAAAATAACGGGCAAATTTTGTAGGCAAATGTCATGCAAAATTTGATCATAGGCGCGTTGAATGAAAGTAGAATAAACCGCAACAACTGGACGCAAGCCTCCCGCCGCCATTCCCGCCGCCAATGTTACCGCGTGTTCTTCAGCTATTCCAACGTCAAAAAATCTGTCAGGAAATTCTTTCGCAAAATTTTTTAAACCTGTACCTGAAGGCATTGCCGCCGTTATTGCAACAATTTTTTTGTTGACCTTAGCGCAATCAATTAAAGCCTTGCTGAAAATTTCTGTATAAGTCGGCGGTGCGGGCTTTTTAAAAATTTCGCCCGTGTCCTTGTTGAACTTGCCGACGCCGTGAAATTTTTCGGGCGAATTTTCGGCGGGCTTGTAACCTTTGCCCTTCGTTGTATGCACGTGAATTAAAATCGGCTCTTCCAATTCCGCAACGCGCGAAAAAATATCCTGCATTGTTTTTATATCGTGCCCGTCAATAGGACCAATGTACGTAAAACCCAACGCCTCAAAAATATTTCCCGGCACTATTGCAGATTTTAAACCGTAGCGAACAGAATGCGCCGCCGTCAAAATTTTGTCGCCAATATCCGAAATTGGAAGATTTTTTATAAATTCCTCAAAATCTTTTTTTACGCGACGATACTGCGGATTAAGGCGAACTTCAGAAAGATATTCAGACAACGCGCCGACATTTTTTGCAATGGACATTTCGTTATCGTTTAGAATGACAATTAATTTTTTCTTAAGTTGCCCAGCGTGATTCAACGCCTCGAACGCCTCGCCGCCCGTCAACGCGCCGTCGCCGATAACCGCTATAACTTTTCCGTTTTTGCCCTGAACTTCTTCGGCGATTAAAAGCCCCAACGCCGCGCTGATTGAAGTTGACGAATGCCCGACGCCAAAAAAATCATACGGCGATTCACTGCGCTTGGGAAATCCCGTTATCCCGCCAAATTTCCGCAATGTATGAAATGTTTCAAGCCGCCCCGTCAAAATTTTGTGCGTGTAGGCTTGGTGTCCGACGTCCCAAACGATTTTATCTTTGTCAAAATTGAAAACCGAATACAACGCCAAAGTTAGTTCAACCGTTCCCAAACTCGGCGCAAGGTGCCCGCCGTTTTCCGACACTGTATCTAAAATCAAGTGCCGAATTTCCGACGCCAATATTTTTAATTCTGACAGCCGCAATTTGCGAATATCTGTCGGCAAGTTCAAACTTTCCAGCATTATTTATTCCGCCCGAGCAAAAATTTTACAAGTTCGCGCAGAAAATCAGCTTCCGCGCTAAAATTTTTCAGCGCGTCAACTGCATCATCAACGGCTTTTTGCGCAAGATTTTTCGCCGTCTCAATCGAAGTCAAAGTTACATAGGTAGATTTATTATTTTTTTCGTCGCTGCCGACGGGTTTACCCAAATTTTTTTCGTCGCCGATAACGTCCAAAATATCGTCCGTAATTTGAAAAGCAAGCCCAAATTTTTCGGCATAAATTGTAAGGGCGTCAAGTTGCTCCGAATTTGCGCCCGCCAAAATTGCGCCGCTGCGAATAGCCGCCTTAAAAAGTGCGCCGGTTTTAGCCATATGCATTTTTTGCAGCGTTGACATAGAAATTTTTTTGTCTTCGGATTCAAGGTCAATCGACTGCCCGCCGACCATTCCCGCCGCGCCCGCCGCAATGCTCATTTCTTGCATAACTTTTAACAAAATTTCGGGCGAAATATTTTCTTGGCGCGTCATAACTTCAAACGCCAAAGTTAAAAGCGCGTCGCCCGCCAAAATTGCGGTTGCCTCGCCAAAAACTTTATGATTTGTAAGCTTGCCGCGCCTGTAGTCATCGTTATCCATTGCGGGCAAATCGTCGTGAATCAGCGAATATGTATGAATCATTTCAATCGCACTTGCAACGGTCAAAAATTTTTCGCCGCTGCCTGAAACTGCGTCCGCCGCCGCCATTAATAAAATCGGGCGTAGTCTTTTGCCGCCGCTCATTAAACTGTATTGCATAGCCTGCGCGAGTTTATCTTCAAGCGCGGGATTTTTTTTCAATTCGACTGACAAATTTTTTTCGACTAGAGCCGCCCGTTTTTTCCATAATTCCATAAACATAAAACAAAACTTCCTAACCTTGACATTAAGGATTGCTTTTAAAATTTACAAAGAAAAAATTGTCGGCGCACAGGACGTGCGCCCTTCCCGCGCAAATCGCGTGACGCGATTTCAGCGGGTCTCCGACTAAGCTTGCTGTTAAAAAGCACTTTTCTTTGGTACTTTCTTTTTTGCTTTGGAAAAAGAAAGTACATCTAAAAAACAAAAATTTCTAAAATAAAAAACCAATCCCTAACAACAAAAAAACCGGACTTTGGCGTCCGGCTGATAAAATTTCAATTTGCTATTGCGTCGAGAACGCCGTTGACGAATCGCCCTGAATCGTCTGTGCCGTACTTTTTCGCAAGTTTCACAGCTTCATTTATTGCAACGCCTACAGGAATTTTATCTTCGGCGAATTTTAATTCATATACGGCTAGCCGTAAAATATTTCTGTCTGCCGCTGCCAATCTTGAAAGCGTCCAATTTTTTTTTAAGTAAGATTTTATAATTTCGTCAATTTCCGCAAGGTGCGCGCTTACATTTTTAACCGTTTGACTGACGTACAGTAAATTATTTTTATCTAAATCGTCTTTTTCGTTAAATTCGCCTGCCGCGTCAATAGCGGTACCGATAGCAAGCCCTTCATAAATTTCTTTTTCGTCAATTTCCCCGTGATTAAAATCCAACTGAAACAAAGCCCTGAAAGCCGTTTCGCGTGCAAGTGTACGACTCATTTTTTTCAACTCTCTAGTTAAAATATTTCCAATATTTGAAACGTTCGGGAACGGAATTTTCTAACGCCTTCAGCGTTTTATCAATCAAGTCATCGCCCTCTTCAAAACGCGAGCCGATATACAAGCCGATAATTCCGCAGAAAAAAGCAAACAATGTATTGAAGACGCCAAAAATTAAAATTGCTACGCCGCAAATTACGCCGCCTATAAAGCCGAGTTTTCGCGTAGGATAAGTTTCAAACGCCTGCTTTAAAAGTTTTTTTACTTCTCCCCACATTATTATTTTCACCGCCTACCTTACACGACGCTTTTTCTTTTCAGGCAAATTTTGATTTATCTGCGCAATTCTTACTTCAATAATTGCGTCTTGAATTTCCAAAAGTTCGCGCAGTGTTTGATTCACGGTATAACGCAACATTGCGCCCAATAACGGCGCGGGGTAATTTTGCACAATGACAACTTCAACATTGATTTTTAAAGGCGCGTGTTCGTTTGGTACTTCGACTGATACGCTTTGAATTTCGTGCAAGCCTTCAATTTTTACGCGCTCGACAATCCGCCGAATTATATCCGTTTCAACGTGTACAGTTCCATAATCAGTTTCACGCAACAAAAATTCTTCGCCCGACCGCGTAACTTTAAAAGTGTTTCCAAAAAAATTTTTTAAACTTTTAATTTTATTCAGCATAATAACACCTAAATAACGCGCTTTTCGCGCTCAATTACTGCATGAGTAACTTCGGTAACTTTCACATCAACCGGCACATTCGTAACTTGTAAAGCCGTTTCCAACGCTTTATTTACAGCGTCTTTAACTTCCGCGCTGATTTGCGGCGCAGAATATCCTTGACTCAAAACAATATCAAGTTGCACTTTAACAGGATTATCTCCGCCTTTGTTTTGAACTTTCGCCTCAACTTGCCTCACGCCGTTTACTGTCATTGTTGCGCGTTCAACTACGCTGATTATTGCGGGAACTGCAACTGCGACTTCTTTTACTGTGCCTTTTTGGAGTTCAACATCGCCGCTCAAATTTACGACGCTGCTTTTTTTCCTTGAAAGTGCAACGCTCAAAAGGCAAAGACTCGCCAAAAACATTACGCCGATAACTATCAAAGTTTCCTGTCTGGTAAGAAACCAATTTAAGTAAGCTTGCCAAATTTGCGTCGGGATAAAGTGCAGGAAAACTCCTGCACTTACAACCAACGCCACCATTACTGCGAGAACGTACAAAAGCAATAACAGGCGACTGATTATGCCCATAAACTTTTACACCTCCCGCCTTAATAAAATTGCCTTTGAAATTTTTGAATTAGTGAACGCGAACTTCTTCAACGGCTGTTTCTTCTTCTTCAGGGAAGTTGACGCCTTGAACGTGTACATTGACTTCAACGACTGAAAGCCCCGTCATATTTTCGATAGCGCGTTTAATGTTTTCTTGCGCAGAAAGTGCAACGTCGGGAATGCGTACGCCGTATTTAACGATAATGTACAAATCGATAGCCGCTTCACGTTCGCCAACTTCAACTCTTACGCCTTTGGAAAAGTTTTTGCGCCCGAGCATTTCGGCAATTCCGCCGACCAAGCCGCCGCTCATACCTGCAATACCGTCAATTTCGGTTGCCGCCAAGCCGGCGATAATGCTAACAACTTCATCAGCAATTTTAATGGTACCAAGCCCGGTTTCGTTTTTTACCAAATCTCTTTCTTCTGCCATTAGGGAAGACCTCCTCGAAAAACTTTAATCAAAGTTACCTATGTTAATATTCTATACCATAAAAATTTTCCCTGCAACTTTCAAAAAAATTTCATATTTCCCAAAAAGTGTATTGGAAAAAATTTTTTATCTTAAATTTTAAATGTGGTTTTTCTTTCTTTAGAAGAAAGAAAAGCCACCTAAAAGAAAGAATCGCCGCCCGCTAGCGCACCATTGGTTGCAGAAATTGCAAACGCCCAATCAGTTCAACAAAGTAAGACGGGCGCAAATGTGTTAGAAGAGTGCATAAGCGGGCGGCTTTTTAAGTACGATTAGCGGCGCATTTTTCAACAGTCTCAAAAGTAAAAAATTTGACTTGCCGCGCCGCGTGGTTTATAATCTTTTCAGATTGATGGAGGGCATCAAATGAATACAGATACAGAAAATATTTGCGAAGTCGATAACAACGAAAATACCGAAACCAACGACGAATACAGCAAATACGAGTCTTTGACGGACGAAGAATTGATTGCCGAAATTAAAGAAAATGTTAATGCTGCGGCGTTAGATTATTTAATTCATCGGTACAGAAGTTTTGTCCGCGCAAAGGCGCGTTCTTATTTTTTGATTGGCGCAGACCGTGAAGATATTATTCAAGAAGGTATGATTGGGTTTTATAAAGCCGTGCGAGATTTTAAAAGCGATAAACTTTCTTCATTTCACGCCTTCGCCGAATTGTGCGTTACGCGGCAAATTATTACTGCAATTAAAACTGCGACGCGCCAAAAACATATCCCGTTAAATTCTTACGTTTCTTTGAATAAACCGATTTATGACGAGGATTCAGACAGGACTTTATTGGACGTAATTTCGGGCGTGAAGGTTGCCGACCCTGAAGAATTGGTTATAAGCCGCGAAGAATTTTTGGCTATTGAAAAGAAAATGGAAGAAATTTTAAGCGACCTTGAATGGCAAGTTCTGATGGCGTATCTTGACGGCAAATCCTACCAAGAAATTGCAGTAAGTTTGAACCGCCACGTTAAATCGATTGATAACGCGCTCCAACGTGTCAAACGCAAGCTTGAAAGGTACGTTGCAAGCCGCACTGAAGCTATTGATATTGGCACGGTTTATCGCGGACTATCAACCATTGACAGGCATTTGAAAAATTCTTCGGTTAAACGTTCTTCAACTTTAGATTAAAAAAATCCTTCCTGTAAGATTAGGAGGGATTTTTTTATTTTGCAAAAAAATTTTTTCTTACAATAAAAAAAACGCCGCTGTTTGCAACGGCGTTAATTTTTTTCGCGCAGATTTTAAAATTTATTTATCTTTATGGAAAGTAAGCAAATCTTGAACTTTTGCAATTTCGTATTTGTTGCCTGTATCAATATCAGTAACAGAATATTTCGCTTCGGTAATATCGTCCAAATTATTTTCGTCAGTCATAAAGTTGTTATCGTACAGCAAATCGAGCGTCTTTGCAGAAGCGGAACCGCTCTTTGAATAAGTTTCAGTTGTTGCAGTTTTGCCGACAACCGTTGTAATTTTCTTGCCTTTGCCGTTTGTAACAGTGATTGAGCCTTCAGCCGTTTCAAAGGTAACGTTTTTATTGCTGTCAACAGTCCAAGCGGTAATTGCAGATTTGAGAGAAATTTTTTCACCCGCCGTGTAGTCAGTGATAGTATCGTTGCCGCCTTCAAAAATGAAAACGTCTGTACCTGCGCCGCCCGTCAAAGTGTCATTGCCCGCGCCGCCGTTCAAAGTATCGTTGCCGCTGCCGCCGTCAAGTGAATCATTGCCTGCAAGTCCGCTCAAAGAATCCGCGCCCTTGCCGCCGATAATAATATTATTGTTGGCGTTTGCAACAATTTTCATTGCGGCTGAAACGCCCGAGCCGTCCGCCGTAATAATTCCGCTGTCAAGCGTACCTTTAAACGCCGAAGTTAAAGTTACATTTGATTTATTTTCGTCGTAAGTTTTGCCGTTTTCGTAAATGAAAGTTGACTCCGCGCCAAGTGAATCAATCGTTGTAACTTTCTTGCCGCCCGCGTTTTTGAGTTTTAATGACGCCGAGCCGAATTTCAAAACAACGTCAGGATTTTTTGCACTGCTTACAGAAACGCTTGAAATTGACGCATTGACAGAAATTTTATCGCCTTCGGCGTAGTCGGTGATAACGTCGTTGCCTTCGCTCTTGCCGTAAATGAAAATATCGTTGCCTTTGCCGCCCGTCAAAGTATCGTTGCCCTTGCCGCCGTGCAAAGTATCTGCGCCTTCGCCGCCGATAATTTTGTTGGCTTTTGCGTTGCCGATAATTTGAATTGAATCAGCCGCCGCGCCGTCAATAGATACAACAGAAGAAATTGACGCGCTGTAAGTTCCTTCGTAGCTTGAATCGAGCGTTACTGCAGTTTGATTTTTGTTGTAAACATAGCCGTTGCCGTAAATGTAAGTTTCTGTAGTAGTTTTTGAACCGATTTTAACAACGGTTGTAATTTTTTCGCCCGCGCTGTCAGCAACAGTAATTGAGCCGTTGGCAGTTCCCAAAATGACGTTGTTTTCTTCGACAGCAAAACCTGTAATTGAGGCGTTGAGAGAAATTTTTTCGCCCGCCGCGTAGTCAGTGATTAAATCGTTGCCGCTTTCATAAATATAAACGTCTGTACCGTCGCCGCCTGTCAAAGTGTCATTGCCTGCGCCGCCCCAAAGTGTATCGTTGCCTTTGCCGCCGTCGATTGAATCATTGCCGCTGTTGCCGTTTAATTTATCTGCGCCCTTGCCGCCGATAATTACATTGTTGCTTGCATTGCCCAAAATGCTTGCCGCGCCCTTCAAATCCGAGCCGTCCGCCGTAATAATTCCGCTGTCAAGTGAACCTTTGAAACTTGAGCCCGTCAAAGTTACAGAAGTTTTATCTGCGTCATAAGTTTTGCCGCTTTCATAAATTAAAGTTTCTTCGTTGCCGAGTGAATCAACTGTTGTAACTTTCTTGCCGCCCGCGTCTTTGAGCGTCAAACTTGCAGTGCCGAATTTAAATACAACGTCCGAAGAACTCTTTGAACTTTTAACAGAAACGCTTGTAATTGAAGTTGCACTGCTGAGCGAAATTTTATCGCCTTCGGCGTAGTCAGTGATAATATCGTTGCCTTCGCTCTTAACTTGCCCGTAAATGAAAACGTCATTGCCTGCGCCGCCTGTCAAAGTATCTGCGCCTTTTCCGCCGTAAAGAGTATCTGCGCCGTTGCCGCCGATAATTTTGTTGGCTTTGGTGTTGCCGTTAATTGCAACAGAATCAGCCGCCGAGCCGTCAATCGATACAACGGTGCTTGCCGCGTCGAAAGTGCCTTCATAATCTGCGGCAAGTGTTACGGCAGTTTTCTTTGTATTGTAAGCCAAGCCGGCGTCGAAAATTTGCGCGGTTGCCTTTGTACTGTTTGAATCAGCAATATTAATTTCCATTCCCGCGCCGTCTTTGATAGTGATTGAGCCGCTGCCGACTTTGAAAGTTAAATCTGAATCGTCAATGCTCCAACTTTCGATACTGCCTGAAGTAATTTTCAACGTGTCATTTTTGGTAAAGCCTGTAATTGTGTCGTCGCCGTCGCCGCTTGCGTAGGTATAAATATTTTTGCCTTTCGTTGAAGTGATTGAATCATTGCCCTTGCCTGCGTTAATGGTATTCTTTGAAGAGGCGTTGCCGAGCGTGATAAAGTCGTTGCCTGCGCTCGTGCTGATTAAAACGCCGTTGCCGTTGTTGGTAATTGAATCGGAATTGTTGCCGCCGACAACGCTGACGCTTGAATAAGTTCCTTTGCCCAAAATCAATTCGTAACCATCACTTACAGTAACAGAAGATTTTTTATCGACAGCCGCCGCCGCAACGCTTACAACATTTTCTGCAAGCGAAAGATTTTTGGCGGTTGCAGTCTTTTTCAAGCCCGTAACGCTAACCAAATTTTCTCCATTAACTTTGTTGAGATAATAAATTTTATTGTCAGAAACTGTATAGCCTGCGGTATTTGAGGCGGTGTTATAACTTGCAGTGCCGTTTGAAATTGTCCAGCCTTCGGCGGTTTCAGTTGCAGTTGTAACATTCGAGGCAAGAGCCAAAGTGTAACCGTCGCCTTCAATTTCAACGGTATTATTTTTGTTAAGAGCATTTGCGGCAATGGTAACAACTTTTTTGTTAAGTGAAATATTTTTGGCGGTTGCAGTTGTACTCAAGCCTGTAATTTTAATTAAAGTTTCACCTGCAGTTTCAGCTTGATAAACAATTTTGTTATCTTCGATGACGTAACCTGCAGTTAAGCCCGCGCCCGTATAAGTTGCAGTGCCTTTTGAAACAGTCCAAGTTGCATCGGAAGAAGTTTCTGTAGGAACAGCAACATTTTCGCCGAGTGCCAAAGTGTAACCGTCAGGAATTGTAACTGTATTATTTTTGTTAAGAGCGTTTGCAGAAATTGTAACTGTTGTACCGTTTAAAGAAATGTGGCTTGAATTTGCCGCTGTACTTAAACCTTCGACAGTAATTAAAGTGTCGCCTTCGGTTGCCGCCTGATAAACAATTTGATTATTTTCGACAACGTAACCTGCGGTTAAGCCTGCGCCTTTATAAGTTGCAGTGCCCTTTGAAACGCTCCAGCCGCCTACAGTTGACGCCGTTTTTGGAACAGTAACATTTGCGCCGAGTGCCAAAGTATAGCCGTCATTAATTGTAACGGTGTTATCTTTGTCAAGGGCGTTTGCAGAAACTGTAACTGTTGTGCCGTTGAGCGAAAGATTTTTGGCGGTTGCAGAAGTGCTTAAACCTTCGACAGTAATTAAAGTTTCGCCTGCAGTTTCAGCTTGATAAACAATTTTGTTATCTTCAAGAACATAACCTGCGGAATAATCCGCGCCGATATAATTTGCAGTGCCGTTTTCAACGCTCCAACTTGCCGCAGTTGAAATTTTCGGCTTTGTGACATTCGACGCAAGAGCCAAATTATAGCCGTCAGAAATTTCAACAGTTTTATTTTGATCAAGAGCATTTGCGGAAATTGTAACTGTTGTACCTTTCAAAGAAATATCTGAAACAGTAGCATCTGTACTCAAGCCCGTAACGGTTGCCAAAACTTCGCCCTGCGTTGACTCTTTATAAACAATTTTATTATCTTCGACAGCATAGCCCGCGCTTGTACCTGCGCTGTAATATTTCGCAGTGCCGTTTGAAACTTCCCAACTTGTTGCAGTTGCCTTTGGCGTCGTGACATCTTTTGCAAGTGCCAAAGTATAATCGCCCGTAATTGAGACAGTTTTATTTGAAAGGGCGTTTGCAGAAATTGTAACTGTTGTATCGCTGACAGAAATATCATCTTCAGTAGCATCTGCACTTAAGCCGCTGATTGTAGTTAAAAGCCTGCCCGAAGTTGCAGTTTTGTAAACAATTTTATTATTTTCGACAGCGTAACCTGCGCTTGTACCTGCGCCGTAATATCGCGCAGTGCCGTTTGAAATTTGCCAACTTGTAGCAGTTGCTTCAGGCGTTGTAACATCTTCAGCCAACGCCAAAGTATAATTACCCGTAATTGAAACGGTTTTATTTGAAAAAGCGTTCGCAGAAATTGTAACCGTTGTACCGTCAAAAGAAATATCATCTTCGGTAGCTGTACTGCTTAAGCCGCTGACAGTAAATAAAGTTTTGCCCGAAGTTGCATTTTGATAAACAATTTGATTATTTTTGACAACGTAGCCTGCGGTTAAGCCGTTGCCGATATATCTTGCAGTGCCGTTTGCAATTTGCCAACTTGTAGGAGTTTCTTCAGGCGTCACAACATCTTCAGCCAACGCCAAAGTATAATCGCCCGTAAGAGTAATTGTGGTAGTTGAAATTGCGTTTGCAGAAATTGTAATTGTTGTATCACTCAAAGAAATATCGTCAAGCGTTGCCGCAGGACTCAAGCCGCGAATTGTCGCCAAAGTGCCGCCCTGCGTTGCATTTTTATAAACAATTTTATTATCTTCGACAACGTAACCCGCGCTTGTTCCACCTGTTTTATAAGTTGCAGTGCCGTTTGAAATTGTCCATTCAGAATCGGTTTCTTCGGGCGTTGCAACATCTGTATCAATTTGCAAAGTAAAACCGTCAGTAATTGAAACAGTTTTATTCGAAAGGGCGTTTGCAGAAATTGTAACTGTTGTACCGCTTGAGAAAATATCGTCAGAATTTGCGCCGGAACTCAAGCCTGTAATTGTTGCCAAGTCGCCGTAAGTTGCAGTGCCGTTTTCAACTTTCCAATAAATAATTCCCAACATATCGCCCAAAGTTGTTGTAACAGTGCCGTTTTGAACTTTTGCGGCAACATAATTTTCAATGTTGCCGTCAGTAACATTTTGGAGTGTAATAACATTTGTGCCGAGCGTCAAAACGCCGTTGTTGAAAGTTGCGTTCTCAACTTCTTCATCGACAATAATAACATCGTGCTTTGAAAAATCGCTGACATTTGCAACAACATCGCCGCCGAAATGCAAGCTGTCTCTGCCGTCGCCTGTAGAAATATGAATGCCCGTACTGCTTGTAACAGAAATATTATCGTCTTCCGCGCCTGTTAAAATATTAAATTCTTGGTCGTCATTGACTGCAACATTTTCTGCGGAGATTGTATTTTGACTTTCAAGCGCGTAAATGTTGAAATCGCCGTAACCGTTCAATTCAACATTGCTTACAGAAATAACCGCCGAGCCGCTGCCGGCATTAATGTCAAAGTCGCCGCTGTTTGCAACAATTTCATTGAGCGAAATAATATCGTCGCCGTCATTGCCGCTTACTTCCCAAACGCCGTTATTTATTTCAAAGTTTTCAAGCGAAATAGTATCGTTGCCTTCGCCGCCGCTTACGCTGAAGGAATTACCGCCGCCGCTTTGTGTAACGTTTGTAACAGAAATTAAATCTTCGCCCGCGTCGCCGCCAATGTTAAATTCGCCCGCGTCAGTAACTGTAACTGTATCAACAGAAATTGTATCGTTGCCTTCGCCCGCAGAAACAGTCAACGCGCCGTCAGTTTTCGTAAAGTTGCTAATTAAAATTTCGTCGTTGCCTTCGTCGGAAATTATATTTAAATTCGCCGCTTGCGAAACATTTTGTACAGAAATTTTATCGTCATCCGCGCCCGCCGCTATTTCAACATCATTGTTAATTGCGGTATCGCTTAAAGAAATTTCGTCGTTGCCTGCGTTTGCAGAAATTTTGAAACTGTTCGCCTTATCGAAAGTAATTGACGCAACAGAAATTGAATCGTCGCCTTCGCCGCCCGTAATTTCGATATTTGAATTATCTTGGAGTGTAACTTCGCTTACAGAAATTAAATCATTGCCCGCCGCGCCGTTTATCGAAATTGTACCGTACGCAGTATAAGAATTTCCTGCAACAGAATCTGTAACGGCGTAGGTATTGTTAAGCGTTGCATTGCTGACAGAAATTGTATCGTCAACAGAACCGCCCAAAAGTGTCGTAAGGACAACGGGAGCTTTTCTGCCGTAAGTTTTTTGAAGTTGCAAAATATAGCCCGTGCTGTCATATTCAACTTCAGAACCTGCAAGCAAATCCGGCGAAAACTTAACATAATTATCTTCAATGGTAATGCCGTCAATTTCGCCGTCAACCGCTGCAACCGAATCCGTATTCAAGCCGCCGATTGTAATAACAATTTCGTCTGCGGAATAATAATTTGCAATATCGTCTTCGATTTTCCAGCCGGTGAAAGGTCCCCAATAAACTTCTTTGTTGTAATTTGCAAGGAATTTGCTTACGTCGCCGTTGTAATGTTGTTTATCGCTTGCACGAATAATTTGCCCGTTAGTAAGCGTGAAAGTTTCGTCGTCAATGGAAAAACTTTCGCCCGCGTCAAAGCCCGAAATTCCTACAAGGTTTTCGCCGTTTTCGTCATAAATTATTGTAATGCCGTCGTCGCCCGCGTAAACAATGGTAAATTTAAGCCCGTTAAGTTCCGCCGTGCCCGCGTAAAGGTAAACAACTTTATTTACGTAATCGCTGATATAATGATTAACGGTTCTGTATCTTGCGCTGACAATATCGCCTGTAGTGTAGCCTGCTTGATAGGTATGAACTTCTTCGGAAGCAACTTCGCCTGTTTCTTCGTCCAAAGTATCGCTTATAGTTTCCTTGATAATGTAGCTGCTGTCGGCGGTGTAAACTTCCAAATAATTTCCGTACACCAAAAAAACTTTGTTACCTGCGGCAAGATTTGAAATAACCAAATTGTCGCCGCCAATAGTAACATTAACATAATCAGTTTCAGCCGCGCCCGAATGCAAAATATATTTTGTTGTATCGTCGTTGCCGTCGAAATAATACATTGAGCTGTTGACAATAAAATTGCCCGTGTAAGCCATCGAAGTAAGTTCTTGAGAGGGCATATTGAAAAGTTTAACCGCGCCGCTGAAAATATAACTGCTTTGCCCTATGTTTAAACCATAAGTACTTGTAGCGGGCGCGTCAATTTCAACGCGCAAATTTTCTTCAGCCTCAAAAGTAATTTGATTGTTTGCAACAGTAACTTTTGCGTATTTTTTGCCGTCCTGCAAAATTGTGCCGTCATAAGCCAACGCGCCGTCATAAATCGAAAGAACTTCGTTTTCAATCAAGAAATAATATTCGCCGTCAGACCAATCAAAAACTTTTGCGCCCATTAAGCCCTTCAAGCTGTATTTGTTCAAAGGACCAATGTAAGAATCTTGGTAAATCGTCATATCCAAGAAGTCAACAATATCTGTAACATTTTCCAGATAAATATCGACATTGCCCAAAGAAATAATCCCCGAGCTTGTAGTATAAGTTGCGGAGTCAGTATGGTACAGCAATAAAATTCTGTCGTTATCTTCAATGCTGAAATCAGTAATTGTAATGTTATCGCTTGCAGTTCTAAAAATAAATAAATCTTCGCCTGCGCCGCCTGAAATACTTTGATTAGTACCGTTAGCCCAAATAGTATCATTGCCGCTGCCGCCAATAAGCGTTTGATAATGCCCGTAAGCATAAATAGAATCGTCGCCCGTGCCTGCGTCAACGTAATTGTAAGAATTGATTGTAGCGTTGCTTGAGTAATTGCTCATAAAAATTGTATCGTTGCCCGCGCCCGTAGTAATTGTGTTAGCTGCGCCGTTCGCCAAAATGCTGTCCGTGCCTTCGCCTGTATTTATAATATTATATACACAGTCATAAATTGTAATGACATTATTGCCGTCGCCCGCGTTAATCAAATCGTATCCGCCGTAACTTACAGAAACAGTATCGTTGCCGTTGGTAGCAGTAATTGTATTGTTTATGCCGCCGTTTAACGAAACAAAATTATCGGCGTCGCCAACATTAATATAATTATAATCTCCGATGTAAGCGTAAACAGTATCGTTGCCTCTTGTTGCAGTAACGACATTGTAACTGCTGCCTTCCAATGACGCGAAATTATTTCCGCCGCTTAAAGAAAGAATATTTCCGTTGCCGCTTACTGAAACAGAATCTGAACCTGCGCCCGCAATTAAAGTATTGCTGTCGCCAAATTCGGCAAATTCCCAATCGTCATCAGTTGAATAAATTTGTTGGACAATACCCGCGCCGAGTGTATAAGTATGAATTTGTTGATCTGTACCGTCATCAGTTGTATAAGAATAAGTATCAGCCGCGCCAACGCTGTAATTTTCTTCGGTTGCAACGGTTGTTGCAGTTTCCATTGTTGAACTGTCAGTTAAATTTGCGTAGTAAATTTCGTTTTCGCCCGAAAGGTCAACTCTTACAGCGGCGGCGTCGCCTAATACGATATTTGATTCAGTTTGCGCGGCGGCTTGCTTGGCGAAGTAGCGCAGGAATAAATAACCGCCCGCGTAAGCGTCGCCTTCGCCTGTTCCCGTATCAGTCAAATCCAACGCTGTAGTAATTCTTGAAGTATCGGTTGCGCCGCCCGCCAAATCCCAAATACGGCTGCCGCGTTCGTCGTCGATACCGTGAACCAATTCTGCAAGCCCTTCGTTAATAAATTGCGGCAGTTTGCTGAAATTGGGAATATACGCCGCCATAATTGCGTGCGTCAATTCGTGCGCTATGGTTCTGTCCAAATTGTAAGTAACTGAATTACTGCCGCTTGTTTTTGTAACTGTGCCGTTTTCGTCTTCAGAAGAAATATTTGCAAAATGCGCCATATTAATTCCGAGTTCCAAATCTTTGCCGCTGCCGTGATTTCTGACAAAAGCCAAAGTGTCGTCATTTGCGGCGGTATAGAAAAATACTTTTATATTGGAGCCTGCAATTTGTTCGTCGGTGAAACTCATATCGAAGGATTCTTCAATAAGTTTCAAGCCTTCCTTCATCCACCATTTATAAAGCGCGGCAAAAACATTTTTCTGCGCGTTGCTCATTGTATCGAGCGTCAAAGTTGTAATGCCTGTTTTTGAAGGCGTGGAGCTTGTAGATTCGCCCCAAAGTTCGACAGTCAAGCCGCGCGTTGAAAAAGTTGTAATATCGGGAAATTCGCTGGAAATTGTACCGGCTTCGCCTTTTCTTGTATCGGGGGTATAAAAAGTTTCGCCTGACGCTGAAGAAACAGAAAAACTTCCGCTAAGTCCCGTAACGTTTTCAAGATTGACAACATACGGCGTTAAAGTTGAGTTTGAAGTTACGGCGGTGTTAGTACTTTCAACTTCTTCATAGTCGATAAAATTACTTAACCAATTACCGAATTTAAAAGTTTCGCCGTTTGCAGTAACGGAGGCGTTTTTCGCGTTTGTCCAATCGCTTACAGTAAAAATTCTGTTGCCTGTTGAATCAGTAACTGTAACAACGTCATCAGAACTTAAACTTGCGTTGCCTAAAACAAAATCGCCTTCAATGTTTAAAATATCAAATTCGTCAAAACTTTGTACGTTAAATTTTTGTACATTTTCGCTGATTGTAACAGAATCTGCGGCGTTATCTTCCGCGCCCGTTTTGACGGTAGAATTTTCGCCTTCGACGTAAATAACATCTGCGCCGCTCGCCGCGTCAACAGAATCTGTACCGCTTGAAGTAATTGTATCGCCGTAACTTGAACCTGCAACAATCCAATCATTTGTGCCGGTGCTGATAATTTGCGGCGCGTTGTCTTTGGCGGTATACTTGTTGCCAATTTCGGGAACAACTGTATCAGAATCTTTTTCAGTATCGCCGCCTGCGTCCGAGCCGGTAATTGCGCCCGTGTCAACATTGCCCGTTGTATAATTTCTGTAATACGTTGCATAGCCGTTATACGGGAAAAAATATCTTTCAAGTTCAACGCCGCAATAATCTTTCATAAAAGTTTCTGCAGTCAACATTCTGATTCTTTCTATTGCGGTAAAATAATTTGTTGTACCGTAATAGCGCGGCGTACTTGAATAATTTGCAGTTGCATTTAGCGCGGCGGCGAGTTCTGTATCAGTTTCCGCCATTTCAATTAAATCTTCCAGTTGCTTGCCGTCATATTCTTCTTTATAATTATCGCCAAGAATAGTTTTTATAGCGTAGCGTTGCGCTGCATTTTGGTCAGCATAAAAATTATCTAATGCATCTTGAATACCGTTGAAGCGAGAGCTTGACTTCACGGCTTCATCAAGTGCCATAGTTCCCGTACTGTAATTTTGCTTGGTCAATGCTGCCATAAATTGTTTTATAACGTCTTGTGCAGTCATATAAATTTCTCCTTTAATAAATTTGCGTTTTAAATCCTTTCGTATTTTATATCGAAATTTTAAAAGGCGGAGGTTAGGAAAGTAGAAAATATCTTTCAAAAGATTTTCTTATAGTTTAAAAATTTTTGAGCGTATTAGAAATTTTTAATTATTTTATGACAAGTTGCCATTTCAACAAGCCCCAACAATTAATTTACAAATTGGAGGTCAGGAAAATGAAAAATTTTCTGCTTATATTAATTTTACTGTTGCTGAATTTAAATTTTGGAATTGTACGCGCGGCAGAATTTGAACCTGCAAGGGAAAATTTAATTTGCGCAATGAGTGCAATGGCGGCGTACAATGACGAAACAGGGGATTTATCGCGCAGATTTTTTGAGGCGCGCGGCTGGAAACCTGATAAGATTGAAAATCATTCAAAAAAAATTAATGTCAAAATTCACTTTATGCGCAACGAAGACGCGGCGGGCAATGTTACCAATGTTTTTTTTATAACGGGTACAGAAGATTTAAATGACCTTTTGATTGACAGTAAATTTACTTCAGTGCCTTTCAATGCTGACGAAAAAATTGTAGTGCATAACGGTTTTCGTGATTATGCTGACGCGGCTTTATCTGAAGGTAATTTAGAATTTTTAGTTGAATACATTAAAAATCATCCAAATGAAAAAATTTATTTTACGGGACACAGTTTAGGCGGCGCAATTTCAATGTTGATAGCGGCGCGGCTTGCAGACGCGGGAGCAAATATGAAAAATATTAAAGTTGTAACATTCGGTGCCCCCGCCGTCGGCAACAGAGAATTTGCCAACTTTTTCAAAGACAAAATTAATTTAACGCGCGTTGTAATGGACAGCGACCCTATCGACGCTGCTTTAAAAATTTTCGGCTATGTGCATTTCGGCGAAGTTATAAAATACAAAGAAATTGAAACTTCCACGCAGAATAGTCATTCAATGGCGGGTTATTTGGACAGAGCGTTGAGAAATTTTTATGACGCAAATTTGAAATTGCATACTCAAAATAAAATTGAAACGCCCGTGTACATTGCGCCAATTAAAATTGTTAGGAAAAGTTTTGAGCCTGCAGAAGAAAATTATATCAAGTCAATTCTGCGCGACGGCTACGAATCAAGATTTACAAACGCTACATTTGCAGAGCCGAATTTTGAGACAATAAAAAAAGCCGCCGATTTTTCCTACAGCGTCAAAGAATATATTGACGCGGCAAAAAAATCCGGCAGCAAATTTATAATCGTACCGCTGATTCATACAAAACCCATAAAAGAATCTAAACCGCCTGCAACGCGCGTTTTGTTGGAAGAAATAATTTGCGACGCGCAAGGGCATTTGCTGTCAATGAATACTTCGGGAATGACAACCGTTGATGTTACGATTTTGGACGCGGCATTTTTCGGACAAGAATTTCTGCGCGAAGACAGAGAAAAAACAGCTTCTGCAAAATAATTTTATAGCCAAAAATATTTTTGTTGAAACTTTTCCCCGCGCGGCGGTATAATTTTTTTACTTATTGAAAGGAGTTTTTTTATGAAGCACGTTTTGTCAGTATACGTAGAAAATCAACCGGGCGTACTTGTGCGCGTGGCGGGAATGTTCAGCCGCCGCGAATTTAACATTGACAGTCTTTCAGTCGGCGTGACACAATCGCCCGAATTTTCAAGAATTACAGTTGTTGTTCACGGCGACGCAAATTTAATTGACCAAATGATAAGGCAACTTGAAAAAATGCCCGTTGTTCGCGCGGTGCAACGCCTTGATTCTGCAAACGCCGTTACGCGCGGTATGACTATGATTAAAGTTAAAGCGGACGATACAAACCGCCTTGACGTTTTGAAAATGGCTGAACTTTTCCGCGCCCACGTTATCGACGTTCAGCCGACGAATTTAATTTTTGAAATTACAGGCAACGACGAAAAAGTTACAGCTTTTCTGCGCCTGCTTGCACCCTATGGAATTTTGGAAGTTATTCGCACGGGTTTAATTGCGCTTGAACGCGGCGAAAATGTCATTACCGATTATCATAAGGAAATTGAATACTACTCAAAGAATTTGTTGTAAGCAAATTTATTTTTGTTGCAACGCTTGAATTTCTTTTTGAATTTGTAGAAATTTTTCAGAGGCAACGGCGGCGGGGCTTTTTGACATTTCGTCAAGAATACGTTGCAACTTTGAAATTTTTTGTTCTGTAAATTTTTTTAGTAGCGGCGAAGTTTCTTTTTTCGTAACGGCGGAAATTTGCGCAGGATTTTTTACCGCGCTGATTATTTCGTAGATAATGCCGCCAACTTCCGCTAAGTCAATATCTGCCGCGTACCACGAATTATTTTTTAGCCACGATAAAATTTTTTCTGTAGCGTTCATCGGTTGCAAAATTAATTGTCGCGCAGATTTTAAAATTTGCGGCGAATCGTTCAAAATTTCGGCAATTAACGCGCCGCCCATTCCCGCCACGCAAATTGTATCAACTTCGCCTTCGCGCAGGACTTTTAAGCCGTCGCCGAGCCTTACTTCGATAGAATCATTTAAGCCGGCGGCGGCGATATTTTTTTTTGCGGCGTCAAGCGGACCTGCATTTAAATCGCTTGCAATGACGAATGACGCCCGCCCGCTCTTTATAAGTTCAATCGATAAATAGCCGTGATCCGCTCCAACGTCAGCAACGCGGCTGTTTTTTTCTACAAAATTTAGAACTGCTTTAATTCTTGAGTCAATCATTTTATCACCACTGAAAAAAGGGCACGAAGCCGCGCCCTTGAAATTTTCGCAAAAAAAAATGGCTCCCCGGACTGGACTCGAACCAGTGACTCCCTGATTAACAGTCAGGTGCTCTACCGACTGAGCTACCGAGGAACGTTACAAACCGAATTATAATCAACGATTTAAATTTTGTCAACAGAAAAATTTATGCAACTTTCAGAGTGAAATGCTATAATGTACAAAAATTTTTTGACGGGTGGTATTGAATGAGAATAAAAATTTTTTTATTGCTTGACGCGCTGGCAACGAGTATATTTTCGGTTTATACATTTTTCCTGCGCGGCGAAGAAGTTGCAATTTTAACGGGCTTATCAGTTTTTATAGCACTTTTCCCAATTTGTTTATGGTTTTCTGAAGTAGCGGTGTTTCAATTAGCAAAAGGTGTTCTCGACCGCAGCGAAATAAAAGTTTACAACAAAGACGCGCTTACAAGGCTTGCCGAAGTTAATACCGTTGCAATGCCGATGAACAGATTTTTGACAAACGGCGAATATTTTATAATGGACTTATTTCCCGACGGTATGACGCAAAACGAATTGTTATCCTACGCGGCGTCAATCGAACAATATTCCGAACATTCGATAGGCAAGCTGATTTATAAAACTGCGCTCGGACGCGGCTTAAAAATTATGAATGTCAGCGCGTTCCAAGAATTTCCAAGTTGCGGCGCGGAAGCTTTATTGGACAAAAAACCTTTGAGAATAGGCAACCCGCAATGGCTGCAAGATCAAGGCGTTTCAATTAACAATTTGCTTTTAACGAAAATTGACCAACTTGCAGTTCACGGCAAAACGCCGCTTGTTGTAAGTTTAGGCAGAATTGCGCGCGGGATTGTCGCTATTAAAGACGAAGTTAACCCTGAAACAAAAAGTTTCATTCAGATTTTAAAGCACAATAAATTAGAACCCGCGCTTTTAACCGCCGCCAATTCTCGTACCGCAAAAAATTTTGCAAAGGATATGAAAATTGACACTGTAAGAACTGACCTTGCGCCCGACGATAAAGCCCGCGAAGTTCAAATTTTACGCGCAAAAAAATTAAATGTTGCAATGATTGGCAACGATTTTAACGATTTGGCGGCAATGCTTACGGCTGATATTTCAATAATTTACAATGACGGCGGAATGACTCCGCTTAGCGAAGACAGCGATATTAAACCTGATTTTGAAATTTCTTCGTTGCACAAATTTTTTACATTGCGGGAAGTTGCACTGTACGCGGCAAAATTAATAAAGTGGAACCTGCGCCTTTCGTATTTGGCAATGTTGATAATGACGCCGCTTGCAATGATGCTTGCGTTGGAAAATCCGCCCGTGCCGTTTTCGCCGTTGCTTGCAGTTGCGGGCGTTACACTTACATTAATTTTAATTTTATTTAATTCGTTGCGAATCAAAGGCAGTAAAAAATAATTTTCAATCAGTATATTTATCAATGAAACCAAAGACTCGCTGAAAATATTTCGGCGGGTCTGTTATTTTTGCATCAGCATGCCCTGCGCCTTTGACGACGAATTTTTCTTTAACGGGCGCGGTTGAGGCGTTGTAAAGTTTGTCAAGCATTTCAAAGGGGACAAGTTTATCTGTATCGCCGTGAATAAAAAGCGTAGGAATTTTAGAATTTGCAACGCTGATAATTGGCGCGGCGTCAGAAACTGCAACGCCCGTTTTAATTTTGCTTACCACGTCAACAATATTCATAATCGGAAATTCAGGCAAGCCGAAAATTTTTTGCAGTTGCGCGGAAAACATTTCATAGGCGGTAGTGTAGCCGCAATCTTCGACGACTGCAACAACATTTTTGGGATTGAGAGCCGCCGTCATCATGACTGTAGCCGCGCCCATTGAAACGCCGTGCAAAATAATTTTAGCTTGCGGGTCGCGTTCAACAATTTTTTCTGCCCAAAGTACAATATCTCGACTTTCAAAAGTTCCCATTGTCAAATAAACGCCTTCGCTTGTACCGCTTGCGCGCAAATCCGGCGTCAAAACGTTGTAGCCGTGTTTCAAATATTCTTCCGCGTAGTCAAAGGCGTAAGTTTGTTCCCTGCCGTAACCGTGTACCAAAATTGCCCAACGGTGGCTTGGATTTTCGGGCAAAAAATATGTTGCATGCAAAGTCAGGTTGTCGAAACTTTGAACAGTCCAAATTTCGTTTTGAAAATTCGGCTGCGGCGGAGCTTTATAATTCGGGTCAGCGATATTTGCCGTAGCTTGCGGCGGCTGATTATTTTCGCGTTTCAGTGCGAATGTTACGAAATAATTTCCAACAAAATATCCTGCGCCGACAAAAAGAATCACGAATATTAAAATTGCACTCAATATTTTTTTCAACCTGCTTCATCTCCAAATAATTTTAGTACCAAAAAAAGCCTCCGAAGAGGCTGTAAATTTCAAAAATATGGTCGGGATGACAGGACTTGAACCTGCGACCTCATCGTCCCGAACGATGCGCGCTACCAAACTGTGCTACATCCCGTAAACGCCGCTTATTATATCAGCTTTAAAAAAAATTGCAATAGCCACGCAGAATTTTTTTTAATTAATGTTAAACGCTTTTTGCAATTCGTAAGCAACAATAATCGTACCTGTGCGAATTTTCCTGTACTCTTTCCATTCATTTAATACAAAAATCCCTGTTAAAGATTTTCGCCACCATATGCAAAAAGTATCATCATCATAAAGATTTATATCATAAATAATTCCGTCATATATTACCGAAAGAGTTTCGCCGTCTCTTTCAAATTCAACTTTATCACCATATTTTTTTGTTAATATGGGCTGAAGTTTATTGTAAATGTCGTCAGCATTCACATTGCCTGTAAATTTAAAATTCAATCTGCGAATTTTATCGTAGTGATAGTTCCGAACCCAATGCTCAATTACAAGCATTAACAATAAACCTACAATTCCAATTCCAAAAGGCGTTAAAGCTAATGAAATAATATATCCCCATTTGCACCAAGCTGTTTTTGTAGAAATTGGCGCGGAAGATTTTAAAACGATAGGACCTTCATTTGACATAATAAATCGCCTCCTCAAGAAATTTTCATAAAAAATTATATAGCAGAATTTTGGCAAAATGTTTGCTCAAAGTAGAATTTCAGAAGAAAAATTTAAAAATTTTTGTACAGAAAATGGCGTAGTGATGCGGTAAAAAAATTTTTAAAAAAAATTTGGAAAAAAGCTTGACAAAAACAAAAGTCGGTTGTATTATATGCAAGCTGATTCACTTCAGCAGGCTCCTTGAAAACTAAACAATGCTTAACGCTAG